>WGMO01000011.1 GCA_016125075.1 Terrimonas sp. | reverse complement strand
GGCTTGGCCATACAAAAAATTTATACAGCAAAATTCAAAAACTGATAAACATTTTGCAACCGCTTTTTATACAGTTCAATTGTGAATAAACCAACCCTGAAAACTGAAAGAGGCTGCCCCTTTTTGGACAGCCTCTTTTTTGCATCATTAAAATCCTTTTTCGGGCATTTTATTGTTATCCCTGTTGATATCGGGTAATTTTTTGTCAGGATCCAGCACCACCTCGGTAATCTTACTCGTGGTGGGTACATTGAACGTCCATTTTGGTCCGCGTTGCCAGACTTCTACCGGCAGCTGGATGGTTTGTTCATTGCCATTCTCTTCTTTTACGAGAACCGTGACCGGCATCGCCATCTGCTCAAGATTTTCTATCGTGATATTGGCACCTTTTGAGGGGTCATTCTTCACATATTTAACTTCTTTTACCGACTGGTCGAGTTTCCAGTTATTGAACACCCAGGCCCTCCAGAACCATCCAAGATCTTCACCGGATACATTTTCAATGGTATGAAAGAAATCCCATGGTGTGGGATGTTTAAAAGCCCACCGGCTCACATATTCCCTGAAGGCCGCGTCGAATCTTTCGGGTCCCAGCACAACATCCCGAAGGGCATCCAGCATCATCCCGGGTTTTAAATAGGCCGCCACACCCAGATTGTTTTGCCCGATCACATCCGGTTGGTTGAAGAGAACGTCCATTTTGTCGTTGAACACATATTTTGTCATATCACCGGGGAAAAAACTGGCATCGGCAAATTCACCATTATTGAAAGCCTTGGTGGAAAGGCCATTGATAAAGGTGTTGAAACCCTCATCCATCCAGGCATATTTTCTTTCATTACTCCCCACGATCATCGGGAACCAGGTGTGACCGAATTCATGATCAGTGACACCCCAAAGACCGGCACCTGCTGACCGGTAACTGCAAAATACAATTCCGGGATATTCCATTCCGCCCACGATCCCCGCTACATTGGTAGCAGCCGGGTAAGGGAATTCATACCATTTATTGGAATAATGCTCGATGGCAGCCTTTGTAAACTCTGTGGAGCGCTGCCACCCATTTTTTTTGATGCTTTCAACAGGATAGGCACTAACGGCCATTGATTTTTTCCCGCTGGGTAAATTAATCCTCGCCGCATCCCAGACAAATGCTTTTGAGGCGGCCCAGGCAACATCCCTGGTGTTTTGGATCTTGAAATGCCAGGTGCAGTTTGGTTGTGCAGGTCTTGAGTTCTTTTTTGTGACTTCTTTTTCTCCACGGATCGTTACGGTCTTATCGCTGTTTTTGGCCTCGTTCCACCTGTTTAATTGTTCACTGGTCATACATTCAGCAGGATTTACCAGTTCGCCGGAACCCACAACAATAAGATCGGATGGAGCGGTAACACTATAATCGATATCCCCATATTCCAGGTAGAACTCGCCCTGTCCCAGGTAGGGTAAGGTATTCCAACCCTGGATATCATCATAGACACACATACGGGGGAACCATTGCGCCACTTCATACACCCATCCGTTTTTGGTGTTTACACGGCCCATCCGGTCGGTGCCGTATTCCGGGATGGTGAATCCAAAGTCAATGGATAAACTGATGGATTGCCCGTTCCCGGCCAGGGGCTTATCCAGCCACACCTGCATGCGGGTATCTGAAACATTAAACTTAGGAGTGTAGGTTTGCCCGTCTTTCATGACACTTATTGATTGGATTACATCTCCATCGGTAAAAGCGGCGTTTGCCCATCGACCCCCCGCCTGTGTAGTAGTGGCGGTTCCGCGGGAGTCCTTCCTGTAAATATTCTGATCAAGCTGCAACCAGAGAAATTTCATGATATCCGGACTGTTATTGGTATAGGTGATCTGGACCTTGCCCTGCACGGAATGATTGTCGGGGTTCAGGGTGCTGCTGATGGTATAGTTTACATGATTCTGCCAGTACTTGGGTCCCGGTTCACCACTGGCACTGCGAAAATCATTTCCGGGGTAGGGATAAAATTGAGGGTTAAAGGCATCGTGCTGGTTGAACTTTGAATCCTGTGCAAACCCTATGAACAGGAATAGAATTCCCGAAAGGGTCAAGATTATTTTTTTCATATTTTGTATTTGATAAAACAATAGATAGATATACGAAGTTGAGAAATAGTTGTCAGGCGTTGATGGAATTCCTGTAAAAGTTATGTAAATATTGAAGCGGCCAATCCAATACTTTCAGTTTTTCCAACATCTACAAACCGGTCGCCGGAATGATCAAAACCCATGATAAGCTGGTCTTTCGCCAGTTCCAGGTAAACATCCACCAACGAAAACTTGCCTTTGAAACCAGCCGCTTCCATCAGATCAAACACCTTGTATTCAAATAGGGCGATGGTGCTGTATGCCATCGGCACCAACCCTTTTTGCGGGATGCTGATTTTTTCTTCCCCGGTCTTTGTATTGCGCCATCCGCATAACCGCATATCCTTGTCGAACAATAAATAGCGGGAGGTCACCCGGTTGGTAATGCCAAATGAAATCAGTGGTTTGTTCTTTTCATGAAATGCAATAAGCCGGTGCAGGTCCAGGTCGGTAAGAATATCTGCATTGCAGGTCATAAATTTTTGTCCTTCCTTGAAAAAGGGTTTTGCTTTCAGCAATCCGCCCCCGGTTTCCAGTAATTCACCCGATTCGTCACTGATGCTGATATGGCTTCCCCAGCCCTTATTTTCCCTGACAGCCTCTTTCACCTGTTCTGCAAAATGATGAACATTGATAATAAGGTTTGTAATCCCATATTCCTTCAGGTATTCGATATTTCTTTGTAACAGGGATTTACCATTAACGACAGCCAGCGCTTTCGGGTGCTGATCCGTCCAGGGTTTAAAACGGGTACCTAAACCGGCTGCGAATATCATTGCTTGCATGTTCAACCTTTTTGTTCGGTGATGGCCTGTTCCCGGTGGTGGAGCAGGATGGGCACCTTGAATTTATTCCTGAGATGCCGGGCCAATGCATCTGCCGCGTATACACTCCTGTGCTGGCCACCTGTACATCCAAAACTGATCACCAGGTTTTCAAATTTTCTGTTGATATAATCTTCTATCGTGATATCCACGATATCAAAAACACTGTTCAGGAATTCGGGCATGCGTGTTTGTTGTTCAAGGTAATCTTTGACAGGTTTATCCCGCCCGGTTTGTGTTTTATAGACTTCGATCCTTCCCGGGTTGAGAATGGCGCGGCAATCAAAAACAAATCCTCCTCCATTCCCTGCATTATCTTCGGGTATCCCTTTCTTATAGGAAAAACTGTTGATCCTGACAAGCAGCGGTGTTTCCGGGGTGGCCTGTACAGGTGTGAAATGGTTGATGATTTCATCATCAATACAAATATCCAGCACTTTCCGGAACTCTGGAACGGAAATCCCGATTTGCTGGTTTTCGATAAACCATCGCAGGTTTTTCAAGGCCAGGGGGATGCTGGTCAGAAAATGAGCTTTTCTTTCAAACAATCCCCGGAAACCATAGGCCCCCAGCACCTGTAATAAACGGATCAATACATATCCATTGTATTGGGTGCTGAAGATATTCCGGTCAACCGGGTGGCCGGTCATTTGTTCAAATGAATTCATATAGTCATGGAGCAGGCTGTTTTTCCATTCGTCGGGAAGATTTGCCCGCGCCTGCCAGAGCATACTGGCCACATCATACTGGGGGGCTCCTTTCATGCCGCCCTGGTAATCGATAAATCCAACAGATTCATCGTCTTTGATCATAATGTTCCTGCTCTGGAAGTCGCGGAACATAAAAAATTTATATTCCGTATGTGTCAGGTAATTGCTCAGGGCTTCAAAATCATCAATGAGTTTTTGTTTGTCATAGGGTTTTCGCAGGGCATCGAGGAAATAATATTTGAAATAAAGGAGGTCAGCCATAATGGCCTGTTTCCCGAATTCCGTGTTGGTCAGGCAGCGGGTATAGTCCATTGCTTCATCGCCCTTTACCTGTAAGCGGGCAAGGGCTTCGAGGCTTTTTTTAAAAAGCGCATAAACTTCGGGGGTATATCCTTTTGCTTCGAGGATATTTAATAATGAAATATCACCAAAGTCCTGTTGTAAATAGAACTTCTTATCCTGGCTCACGATCAATATTTCGGGAGCGGCCAGGGCTTTTTTCCGGAACTGTTCGGAGAAATAGATAAAGGTCTCATTTTCCTTAATATTGGAACCATAAGTGCCAATGACAGATCCATGATCCCCGTATAACCGGAAGTACCTTCTCTCGCTTCCTGATTGTGGTAAGACATCCAGTCCCCCGGGTTCTTTTCCCTGCCATAACCTGTATAGCTCCCTGATGGAATCAATCGCCAACTGCATCTTACAAATGTAGTAGAAATGAGGAAGTTGATCTTACTAACAGGCATTAGTTTTTTAAGCTAACTTTGTCATCCCTTTGAAATGAAATCGTATATGAGCTATTCACCGGCCAATAAGGTTAGAATCGTAACAGCCGCCAGTTTATTTGATGGTCATGATGCTGCTATTAATATCATGCGGCGCATCATGCAGAGCCTGGGGGCAGAAATCATACACCTGGGACATAACAGGAGTGTCAAGGAAATCGTGGAAGCAGCGATCGAGGAAGATGTGCAGGGTATTGCCATCACATCTTACCAGGGGGGGCATGTGGAATTCTTTAAGTACATGAAGGACTTATTGGAGGAGAATGGATGCGGTCATATAAAAATATTTGGCGGTGGCGGCGGGACCATCCTTCCCCAGGAAATGGAAGAGCTGCATAAATATGGCATCACCAAAATATATTCACCTGATGATGGCCGGAAAATGGGACTGGAAGGGATGATTGAAGACGTTATCAGGAAATGTGATACCCGGTTAAATGGTAATCCGGAATATTCAGGCGCCATGGGGCTTGGCGAAGTGAAGGATGTGAGGAAGGTAGCAAGGAAGATCACCAATGCAGAAAATGATTTACCCGGAGCAGTTTCTGCCCCACCAGAAATGACCATACCCGTGCTGGGTATCACCGGAACCGGGGGAGCAGGGAAATCTTCCGTAACTGATGAAATCCTGCGTCGCTTTCTGCAAAATTTTTCAGATAAGACCATCGCCGTTATTTCTGTGGACCCCAGTAAGAAAAAGACAGGGGGCGCATTGTTGGGTGACAGGATCAGGATGAATGCCATTGCACATCCCCGGGCTTATATGCGGAGCCTGGCAACCCGGGAAAGCGATAAGGCCCTGAGCGAACACGTTCAGGACGCCATAGACATTTGTAAGGAAGCTGGTTTTGATTTTATCGTTCTGGAAAGTGCGGGGGTAGGTCAGAGTGATGCCAGTATTTTGAACTATTGTGATATCAGTCTCTATGTGATGACTCCTGAATATGGAGCTGCGACCCAGTTGGAAAAGATCAATATGCTTGATTATGCTGATGTGATCGCCATCAATAAGTTTGATAAGGCCGGTGCGCTGGATGCCCTGGCGGATGTAAGAAAGCAATATAAACGGAACCATAAATTATTTGCTGTTAAGGATGAGGAGATCCCGGTCATCGGTACGATGGCCAGTAAGTTTAATGATGACGGTATCAATCATTTGTTTCAATTATTACTGAAAGCCATACAGGATAAACTCAATATTTCTTTTGGCAATTACCGGATGGGCACCACGGCCAAGTTTTCGCCAGCCATTATCCCTTCGGCAAGGGTTCGTTACCTGAGCGAGATCACCACAACCATCAGGGATTATGACCAGCTTGTAGAAGACCAGTCGGCCATTGCCAGTAAGCTCTACCAGCTTGAGGGCACAAAGGAAACCTTACAGGGTAAGGTTGAAAATGAATTGCTGGACACCATCCAGCAACAGATCGATTTTTATTATGATCAATTGACACCGGTAAGCCGAAAGCTCATCCTGAACTGGCCGGAGAAACTGAAGGAATATGAAAAATCCTTTTTTGAGTATAAGGTCCGTGATAAGATCATCCGTCAACCCATGACCACCCAAAGCCTGAGCGGCACCAGGATCAGGAAGGTGATATTGCCCAGGTACAGGGACTGGGGCGATATTTTGAAATGGCAGGCACAGGAAAATGCACCCGGTCATTTTCCCTTTACGGCAGGCGTTTTCCCCTTAAAACGGGAGGGGGAGGACCCCACAAGGATGTTTGCAGGCGAAGGGGGCCCGGAAAGAACGAATAAACGCTTCCATTATGTTTCATTGGGCCAACCGGCAAAAAGGTTATCGACCGCATTCGACAGCGTTACCCTGTATGGAGAAGATCCTGACAGCCGGCCCGACATTTATGGCAAAGTGGGCAACAGCGGGGTGAGTATTGCTACCGTAGACGACGCCAAAAAATTGTACAGTGGTTTTGATCTCTGTGATCCCAAGACCTCCGTATCCATGACGATCAATGGACCTGCCCCCATCCTGCTGGCCTTTTTCATGAATGCCGCCATTGATCAGCAGTGTGAAAAATGGATCACCGCACACAACAAATGGGAAGAGGTTAAAAAAATATTAAAACTAAAATATAAGTCCCTTAATAAACCCTGTTATTACAACCCCTCATCTCCGGAACGCCTGCCCGAAGGAAACGACGGCCTCGGCCTCAGGCTGCTGGGATGCAGTGGTGATGAGGTTTTGCCCAAAGCGGTTTACGAGGAATGCAAGCAACAGGCTTTGCAACAGGTAAGGGGAACCGTACAGGCGGATATCCTGAAAGAAGACCAGGCACAGAATACCTGCATCTTTTCCACCGAGTTTGCCCTCAAACTGATGGGTGACGTTCAGGCCTATTTTATCGAAAACCAGATCAGAAACTTTTACAGTGTCAGTATCAGTGGATATCATATTGCCGAAGCAGGCGCCAACCCTATAACACAATTGGCATTTACTTTGTCAAACGGATTTACCTATGTGGAGTATTACCTGAGCCGGGGGATGGCAATCGATGATTTTGCACCCAATCTTTCCTTTTTCTTCAGCAATGGTATGGACCCCGAATACAGTGTGATCGGCCGGGTGGCCCGGCGTATCTGGGCGAAAGCCATGAAATATAAATACAAGGCGAATAAGCGCAGCCAGATGCTGAAATACCATATCCAGACTTCCGGCAGGAGTCTGCATGCGCAGGAAATTGATTTCAATGATATTCGAACAACACTGCAGGCCCTGTATGCTATCTACGATAATTGTAATTCTTTGCATACCAATGCCTATGATGAGGCTATCACTACCCCTACCGAAGAAAGTGTGAGGAGGGCGATGGCCATCCAGCTGATCATCAACAGGGAACTGGGCACTGCCAAAAATGAAAACCCCAACCAGGGTTCATTCCTGATCGAGGAACTGACCGACCTGGTGGAGGAAGCCGTGTTGGCGGAGTTTGACCGGTTAACGGAACGGGGAGGGGTGCTGGGTGCCATGGAAAGGATGTATCAGCGTAATAAGATCCAGGAAGAAAGCCTGCATTACGAACACCTGAAACACACAGGTGAATTACCGATTGTGGGGGTGAATACGTTTTTGAATAAGCAGGGAAGCCCTACTATTTTACCCGGTGAAGTGATCAGGAGTACCCAGGATGAAAAAGAGCTGCAGATACAGAACCTGAAAGCATTCTGGAAACGGAATGAAAAACGGTCTGCAGAAATGCTTGAACAACTAAAGAGAGCTGCCATTGAGAACAATAATATTTTTGAAATACTGATGGAAACTGTAAAATACTGTTCGCTCGGGCAGATCACACATGCATTATATGAAGTGGGTGGGCAATACCGCCGTAATATGTGATGGTAATTCGATAATTTTGTGTTGTTACTTAATTGATACTATATGCCAAACAGCCGTAAAAGAAAAGGACACCATCATCACCAGCAACAGGGCCTGAGCACTGCACCCAAACAAAAACTCAGCGGCCATCTTATTTGGTCGGTACTGATGGCGGTTTTTGCCGTCATCATAGGATTAATGGCAGCGGGGACGAATATTATTGTTCTGGTGATTTGTGCGGTGGTTGGCGCCGCCCTTGGCTATGCTATCGGGAAAAGCATGGAAAAGACATTTAAAGAATAAACGGGTTATTCCTCCCGGAGCACTTTATTCTCTTTGTTAATATACATCCATTTCCCCCCTTTCATGACTTTGGCTTCCCCTCCGGAAAATGATTTTGCATAGCTGTACTGGAAACCAATCACCATCCTGCCCTCGGGGTTGATAAAACCCCATAAGCCCTTGTCATTGCTGACCGCTGCAAGCCCTTCCGTAAAATTTTCGGCATAATCAAAGGAAACGGGAACTTTCATTTTCCCTTCTTTATTGATAAAGCCATATTTTTCGTTTTTTTCCACAATGGCCAGGCCCTCATTAAAGGAGAACACTTCCTGGTAAGTACAGGGGATCACTTCATTGCCGAGGGTATCGATAAAACCCCATTTATAATTTAGTCTGACGGCCGCCAGCCCCTCATTAAAACCAAGGCTTTCCTCAAATTTGAGGGGGATCACTAATTTCCCGTTTTCGTTGACAAACCCGTGTTTCCCGTCTTTTTCCACCACCGCAAGACCATTGTGAAAATCATTCACATGATCATATTGCCTGGCCCAGTTCTGACCATATGCGGCACTGACCCAAAATGCCAGCAGGATTGCAAAATACTTTTTCATCTTAACCTTTTTTTAAGTGAAGAATGAAATATGACCATCTCAAATTACCCCGGTAAACTGCAAACAATTATGATTTCCGGCACGGGTGAAGATGATTTTGGTTCCTTTTTCTATAAGGCTGCTAAAACAGGTTATCGTTTGCTTTTCCTGTATTTCTGGTAGATGATCTCTGCCATCGTTTTACCCTGCACCTTGCTTTCCACCCAGGAGATGATATCGAGATAGGCAAATGCACGGGTCTCGAAACGGTTTTTTTCAAGGTGTTTGATCTTGTCGAGGAATTTTTCCAGTTCGGGTTTCAGTTTGTGGGGGGAAAGGTTAAAGGAATGCCTGAGAAAGCGGAACATCTCCTCTTCCACAACGGTGAGGTTTTTCATTTTGGCCATGAAACGGAAAACTGATTTTATCAGGGATTCCATGATATCTAAATTCCCCATTTCATAATGCGACATCATATGCATGAGACGTGCATAACACTGCAGGTCGTATCGTAAATCAACATTGTTGTTGATGATCAGTTGGAGGTAATCGATACATTTGGCATAGTCGCCACTGCCAAAATATAATGTGGCGATCTTGTAGTTAAACACAAGGATACGGTGCTGGTCGACAAAAAGTGCATACTCACTCAGTTTCTCTTCTATCTCGGGGATCAGGGCCAGCCCTTCCCTGAAAGTACCCCTCATCAGGTGTAAATTCAGTTTGGCGCTGTTGATGTAAATGGAAGTATGTGTTCTGAAGTTATCATGGCTTTCCGCCTCGGGTGTTTTCGAAAATGCCTCGAACGCGTTGAGGGTTTCCTCGAATTTTTTAAAATTGCGCAGATCAAAGTGTGCATTCAGAAGGTTATGCATCCCTTTTACATAGTGTCCTGTTTCTACTTTGATCATCAGGGGATCTTCCCTGAACAGGTCTACCCATTTCTGGCTGTAACGGTAATACATTAGGAAATCCTGCCGGATAAAGGCATACCAGCAATAAGATTGGTATAAATAAAGATTTTCATAAAAACCATGGATGGCATTCACATCCCTGGGCAGGTTTTCTTTGAAATAGGCCCTGATATCTTTTTCATCCTCTACATTCCGGGCATGCCCGTTGATCACATACCAGCGATAGAGCAGGAGGGCCAGGTTGGACAGCTTGGTAACCCTCACCACGTGGTCGCTGATATCGTTGGCTTCTTTAGTGAGCTGTTCAGTTTTATCGGTGGTACTTCTCGTGATATGAAGGGTCTCGATCTTTTTCTCCAAGGAAAGCAGTTGCACAAGGGTATTGAATTTCTGGTTGGATTTGGCCAGTTCCTTCGCCCTTTCCAGGATGCGGAGCGCCTGTATTTTTAAACCCTTGTTGTACAGCAGCCTTGCATGGTCAAGGTGTTCACTCAGCTGGAGATCAATATTTTCATGGGTTTTGAGCAAACGCAGGCTGGCCAGCAATTGTTTGTAGAGATGGGTTTTTAGGTTATAGAGCTGTTGTTTCGTGATAGGGCTCAGCTTTTTCAGCAAAACATCCTCATCATACTCGGATAATTTGTCGAGCGCGTCAAACAGCTTTACGATTTTCAAGTCCTGGTTGGAAGAACTTCTGTTGATATATAGTTTAAAATGCCTCTTTTCTGACTTCTCCAACGACCGGATCAGTTGAAATAAAGCATCGGAAAAACGGTTGGGCATAATGGAAAAAATTTTCTGAAACTCAATGCTGGCAAGGGTTTTAACTATTCATTTTAGTTTTTGACGTAATTAAATCCCCGGTAAATTGATTCTTGTGTAATAAAAACACATGCTAATTTCGTACCAGCAAATGAGAATTCAAAAGGCAAGCAATCGTTAAGCAAGATATCGTGAGAGGCTCATTTCTAAAAAGCAAGCTGTGAATCAGCACAAAACTTACTTCTAAGTTTTTTCATATGGCAAGCAATCGTTAGAGGCCGCCTTGTTCTCAAGGGGGCTTTTTTTTGTCCCACAAATTAAGGAAAGATTGCTGATTTATTAAACAATCGCTTTAAATAATATTTTCGGGCTAATACTGGTACCGGAAACTGGCTTTTTGATTCCCAACCAGGATGTCAAAATCTCCGGGTTCTGTTATGGTTTGGAGCCGGGCATTGACAAAAGCAAGGTCATTCCTGTCCAGGTGAAAGACCAGTTCCCGGCTTTCTCCGGGTTTTAAATCTATTTTCTGAAAGGCCCTCAGTCTTTTGGTGCTGGGGGTGATGCTTGCATATTGGTCATGCGTATATAATTCAACAGTATGCATGCCTTCCCTGTTACCGCTGTTGGTGACGGTTATCGAAACGGTCAGCTGTTCATCTCCTGATAAAACAGTGCTGCTGAGCCGAAGGGGGGAGTAGCTGAAACTCGTATAACTGAGCCCGTAGCCAAAGGGGAAAAGAGGGTCATAACCGCTCCAGTCCATGTTTTCATTGAAGACCTCTCGAACATCTTCCGTATACTTCCTGTCGTACATAACTATCTCACCCATGCTTTTAGGGTAGCTAAAGGGCAATAGCCCGGAAGGGTTATAATCGCCAAAAAGCACATCGCTGATGGCCTCAGCACTTTTACGTCCGCTCCAATATGCCATTAAGATGCCTTTTATGGATGGTTCAATATCAGTAATAAACCGGGGCCGCCCCTCTGTCAGCACGAGGATCACGGGTTTGCCGGTGAGGATGGCTGCTTTTGCCAGTTCCGTCTGAGCGGGGGGTAAAGCAAGGTCCCTTGTGTTACCCGGGCTTTCGGCATATGCGTTTTCACCAAGACATAAAATGATCAGGTCGGCCGATTTTGCTTTTTCTTTCAATTGTTCAAGGTCGTAATTCATCGGGTTGTCAAAACCTTTTCCTCCCACAATGGAAACCCTGTCTTTCCCGATCTTCTCAGTGATCGCCTGAACAATGGTTTTACTGTCGGAAGGGTACCATTGTTCTTCGTTGCCCTGCCAAACATAGGACCAGCAACCATTGAGCGCAGAGATGCTTTGCGCAGCCGGACCGGCGATCAATACCTTTTTATCTTTTGAAAGGGGAAGGATATGGTCCTGATTTTTTAAAAGCGTCATAGCCTCCCTGGCGGCCTGTAAGGCAATTGCGGGATATTCCGGCAGGCCAAAGTTGAGAGCGGCCTCCTTTTCCGGGTAGGCATTCTTAAAGAGCCCAACCTTCATTTTCAGGATCAAAATCCTCCGGACGGCATCGTCGATCCTGCTCATTTTTATTTCTCCTTTCTGAACTGCTTCTTTCAGGAGTTCCGGAAATGAATAGTCGGAGGGCACCATACTCATGTCGATGCCGGCATTGATAGCCATCACAACCGCTGCACGGGGACTGGCTGCTACAAGGTGTCGCGTATGTAAGCGGATGATATCTTCCCAGTCAGTAACGATGACACCTTCAAAGCCCAGTTCTTTTCTCAAAACATCTTCCAGGAGGTATTTATCCGCATGTACCGGAACCCCGTTAATTTCGCCCGAATTCACCATGACGGTTGCTGCACCGGCTTTTACAGCCTCCCTGAATTGCGGAAGATAGTATTCCCTTAATTCAATCTCCGGAATATAGGCAGGCGTGCGATCTTTCCCCGACCTTGGAGCCGAATACCCGAGATAATGTTTGATACAGGCTGCCACGCCAGTGGGTTGGTCAAGACCATCTTCCTGGTAGGCAGTAACTGCAGCCGCTCCCATGGTTTTACCAATCAATACGTCTTCACCATAGGTTTCCGGGAAGCGGGACCAAAGTGGCTGACGACCAATGTCAAGAACGGGTGCAAAATTCCATCGCACACCGGAAGCCCTTAATTCTTTGGCGGTAACCTGTGCTGCCTGTTTGACCAGGCCCGTATTTCTGGTCGCTGCCATCCCCAGGTTTTGCGGAAAAAGGGTGGAACCTAAAGTATAGGTTTCACCATGTATGGCATCCAGTCCGTACAGCACCGGAATTTTTAACCGGGTCATCATGGCTTCGTCCTGTATTTGCGTCTGGATATTTCTCCAGGTTTCGTCACTGAGTGCATGCGCTGTTGTATTAAGTAAGGACCCTACCTTGTACTCGATGACTGCTTTTTTCAAAGCCGCCGGGTCAAGTGTGCCGTCCTGGTTGCTCCAGCCGCCTTTTGCAACGACAGCCATGGTTAGCTGTGTCATCTGCCCCACTTTTTCCTCCAGGGTCATTTTCTTAATGATGGCATCAGCTTCTTTTTGGAATGAGTTGTTCTGCTGTGCGCCCGAATAGCAATAAGAGGACAGCAGTATAGAAATGAGCAGAACGTATTTCATTGTTGGCAAGTTTTAAGTAGGATAAATTTACTGGATAAAAAAAGGAGAATACCTGCCTGAAAAAAAGATTGGTAGTATTGGTTAAAATTGCATCAGGAAACCGGGTGGGCTTCATTCGAACTTTATTGGTTAATTTTATGTTCTTGGTATTGTATCAGGAAATAAAATACTACAAACGATTGTTTGTTTTGCTTTTCAGATTGCAGCCCCGGAAAGATGATAAAAAAGCAAAAGGAGTTTTTATACCAACATAATCATGACAGCAGAACATCAGCGTTTATCAGCGAATAATAAAAAGCCGATTCCCCTTGAGCAATGGGGCCCATACCTGAGTGAAAGACAGTGGGGCACCGTACGGGAAGACTATAGTACTAACGGGGATGCCTGGGGCTACCTGCCTTTCGACCAGTCACATTTTCGTACTTACCGATGGGGCGAAGATGGAATTGCCGGTATTTCTGATTATTTCCAGAACCTCTGTTTCGCTGTTTCGATGTGGAATGGGAAAGATCATATTTTAAAAGAAAGGCTGTTTGGTTTGGGAAATTACCAGGGTAACCATGGTGAGGATGTTAAAGAGCTTTATTATTATCTCGATAATATCCCTACCCATTATTACATGGAATATTTGTATAAATATCCTCAACAGGCATTTCCTTATGATGATCTGATAGAAGGGAACCGCAAACGTTCAAAACTGGAGCCTGAATATGAGATCCTTGACACAGGCGTATTTGATAATGATGATTATTTTGATGTGAAAGTGACCTATGCCAAGCAGGGCCCGCAGGATATCTTTATCAAAATTGATGTCACTAACCGGGGTATCAAGACCGCTCCCCTCACCTTGCTCCCTACCCTGTGGTATTATAACCGATGGGTATACACGCCTGAAGAACCCCGGCCAAAGATCAGTTATAAAAGCAGGACAACTGTGAAAGCGGAACATGAACGGATGGGGACCTATTATTTCTATTTCCTCAAGCCCGATGACCTTCTTTTTACGGAAAATGAAACCAACCTCTTTAAAGCAAAAGGGGAGACCAATAAAGACTGTTTTACCAAGGACGCCTTTCATGAAGCGGTCATCAGTGGTCTCCATATAGATGAGTTACGTTCCAAAAAGGAAGGCACTAAATTTTCGCCGGTGTATAATATGAAGGTGAGGGGGGGCGAAACAAAAACGATCTATTGCCGGTTAACGAATAAAGACACATCAAAACCTTTTTCTGCAGGATGCGAAAAGATCTTTGAACAGCGAAAGGAGGAAGCCGATGCGTTCTATGACATGGTGCTCCCGCCAGATCACCCGGAGGACCTGAAAAAAATACAAAGACAGGCCCTGGCTGGTTTATTGTGGAGCAAACAATATTACCATTTTGACGTGGAGCGCTGGCTGAATACCAGTGATGGTATCACCCCGGTCAATGAAGGAAAGAAAAACGGCCGTAACAATGAATGGACCCACCTGAAGAACCAGGATATTATTGCGATGCCGGATAAATGGGAGTATCCCTGGTATGCAGCCTGGGACCTCGCCTTTCATTGTATCTCCCTGGCCATGGTGGATGCCGTATTTGCCAAACACCAGTTGCAACTGATCATGCGGGAATGGTATATGAAACCTGACGGACAGTTACCGGCTTATGAATGGAACTTCAGTGACGTGAATCCCCCGGTGCAGGCATTTGCGGCCCTGCAGATTTACAGGATTGAAAAAGAAACAACCGGCCAGGGCGATATACCCTTCCTGAAAAGAGTGTTTCAAAAACTGCTCATCAATTTTACCTGGTGGATCAACCGTAAAGACAGGAATGGCAACAATATATTTGAAGGCGGATTTCTGGGTTTGGATAATATCGGGGTCTTTAACAGGAGTTTTCACCTGCCCGGTGAAATGCAGCTGGAACAGGCCGATGGTACCAGCTGGATGGGCATGTATGCACTGAATATGCTGGATATAGCTTTGGAGATCGCCAAAGTGGACCGGGCGTTTGAAGATACCGCCACCAAATTTTTTGAACATTTTGTATTGATTGCGGAAGCCCTGAACGGGCATGCTATGTGGAACGAAGACGATAAGTTTTTTTATGATACATTATGTATAGCGGGCTCGGATCCCCTGCCGCTCAAGATCCAATCGATCGTAGGGCTGACCAGTTTATTTGCCGTTTCTGCCATCGATAAAGAAACCCTGGATATATTGAGTGATTTTAAGAAAAGGATCACCTGGTTTGAAAACTACCGGCTCAGGAATAACAAATACTGGCCGAATGAGGAGCGGAGTGACGGAGAGGAAATCCTTTTGTCGCTGGTAAAAAAGGACAGGCTTATCTTCCTGTTGCAGCGTTTGCTGAATGAGGATGAATTCCTCTCCGGAGGCGGGATAAGGGCCTTATCGAAATACCATGAAAAAAACCCTTACTCTGTAACCATCGATGGCAGTGAGTATACCATTCAATATGACCCGGGTGATTCTACCTCCAACCTGTTTGGAGGAAATTCGAACTGGCGCGGCCCGGTCTGGATGCCGATCAATTACCTGATCATAAGGGCCATTCGCAGTTATGGGGAATTTTATGGTGACAACCTGCTGGTCGATTGTCCGGAGGGCTCGGGCAAAAAGCTTAACCTCGTTAAGGTGGCAGATGTTTTGACAAAACGCGTGATCTCGCTTTTCACCAAAGATGATACCGGCAAACGGAAAATCTATGATGAATACAACTGGTTCTATCAGAAGCCGGGTAATGAGGACCTCGTTTTATTTTATGAATACTTTCACGGTGATTCCGGCAAGGGCTTGGGTGCCAGTCATCAGACCGGATGGACTGCCCTGGTCGCTACACTTATTGGCAGTCATTTAATCCCCAAAGAGGAATTGATGGAAGGCGATGTGGAAAATTCGCAAGAGACCGATGCCTGAGTTTTCAACCGGTACCGGAAAATTTGATGAATGGTACTTGTATAGTATTGCCGGCATTGCATAATGTATATCTTTACGAATGTTCAGGATTTTTGTTTCCATAACCTTTTTTACGGGGGTCTTTATTGCGTTTCCTGCCAGGGCATTGGCACAGGCTGATCCGGTCCTGTCTAAAGCGGAAGAAAATATACGGCAGATCTATTTTTCCCAACGGGGGAATGAACTGCCCCTCTATAATGGCAAACAACATTTTGCTTATCCTTCTTCGATTGAAGGTTCTCCTTATTTTAATTCTTTTGACTGGATGTACGGAGATATAGTATACGAGCACGTCGGCTACAAACATATTTTGATGCGTTATGACCTCGTAAAAGATGAACTGATCATAGTACGGGAAGGTGATGACCAGGTCTATATTGCCCTCAACACCGATAGGGTTAGCAGCTTTTTATTGGCAGGCATCCCTTTCGTACAGGCTGCAGACATGCCGTCTGCTCATTTACCAGAAGGCTTTTTTCAGGTACTGGTGCGTGGAAACCTGACGGTCCTGGTAAAAAACAAATGTGATATTGAAGAGCACATTGACGGTTCGGTCTTAAGCAGGAGTTTTCTCACTACCCGGAAATTTTATGGAATAAAAAAGGGGGTGGCTGTACCGGTTAAAAATAAAAATGACCTCCTGGGTCTTACTGATAATCACAAAAAGGAAATACAGCGTTTTATCAGGGATAACCAACTAAATTTTAGAAAAGACCCCGAAAGAACGATTGCGGCGGTCGTAAATTTTTACAACCAATCAGGTTTTTAATCTATGGGTAAACAATTTATTTTCCTCTTCCTATTTACCCTGTTACTCAATTCAATACTCATGGGCCAGGAAGGACAGCAAAGGGTCACCGGCAAATTTGATGCAGCATCGCTCCCTGATTTCTTCCGCCAGCTTGAAAAAAAGGGCTCCTTTATTTTCTATTATAAGGAAAGCCAGCTTGATCCGGTTGCCGTTCATTTAACGGTTGACAATATGCGCCTCTCCGATGTATTGCAAAAAGCACTCGAAGGCTCGGGACTTTTTTTTGCTGTCAGCGGAAACCGGGTCTTCATTACAAAGGGTACGCAGATTGCCACCTCCCTCCCCGAAGATTTCTTTGGTTCAAAAAACAGTACGGAAAGAAACCAGCCCACTAATTTGATAACGGATACACTTCTCACTACCGTAAAGAGGGCTAAAGCCACCGAAAGCAAATTGATCAGTTTTGGGATGAAGTCAGGGAAGAAAAACCCGGAAAACAATATTATTACTGGTTATGTCCGCAATGCCAGAACAGGCGAACCGGTTTTGAATGCATCGGTTTATGCAGATAGTTTGCACGCCACCACTACAGATGCCTATGGACAT
Organism: Terrimonas sp.; assembly: GCA_016125075.1. GTDB lineage: Bacteria > Bacteroidota > Bacteroidia > Chitinophagales > Chitinophagaceae > SpSt-398. Next base: position 272,898 of record WGMO01000011.1, on the reverse strand, counting down.
TATTCACTCAGCATCCCCTCCGGCAATTCCCAGCTCAGCATACAGGTTATCGGTATGAAAGATATCAGGCTGCAGCTTGCCGTCTATGCAGATGGGAACCTCGATATAGAAATGGATGAGGAGGTAAGGACCCTTAAGGAGGTTATTGTTTCCGGCCGGAAAACATCCAATATCAGGAATGTTCAAATGGGGGTCGAAAGACTAACCATTGACAATATCCGGAATATCCCGACGGTGTTTGGCGAAGCAGATGTTTTAAGGGTTATCGTCAGTTTGCCCGGGGTAAAAACAGTTGGGGAGGCCAGTACCGGTTTCAATGTACGGGGCGGCTCCGTTGATCAGAACCTTGTGTTATATAATGATGCGACCATCTATAACCCTTCTCATTTTTTTGGCCTTTTCTCGGCCTTCAACCCCGAAGTAATAAAGGATATCGAATTATACAAAAGCAGCATACCGGCAAAATATGGCGGAAGATTGGCTTCGGTACTTGAAATTACCAGCCGTGAGGGCAACAAGAAACGCATCAGCGGTTCTGCAGGTATCGGGCTGGTGACAAGCAGGGTGCACCTGGAAGGACCCATTGAAAAAGACAGGTCTTCATTTATTTTCGGGGGCAGAACCACCTATGCAAACTGGCTGCTGAAACTTTTACCGGATGAATATAAAAACAGCCGTGCCTCCTTCCAGGATATTAACTTTTCTACCAGTCATAAGATTGACAGTAATAACAACCTTTATTTTACCGGGTATTTCAGTAATGACCGGTTTTCACTGGATGGCGATACCACGTATGGATACAGTAACAGGAATGTCAACCTAAAATGGAAACATAATTTCTCAAACCGGCTGGTGGGAATATTCATAACCGGCTATGATCAATATGCCTATACAGTGGATGCAGACCGGAATAAAGTGAATGCTTTCAAACTGGGGTTTGATATTGCACAATTAAATTTCAAAGCCAATTTTGACTACTTCATCAATTCAAAACATTCCTTTGATTTCGGTCTGAGTTCAATCCGGTATCAGCTCCATCCCGGCTATATAGAACCAAACGCAGCCTCCTCGGTGGTGCAGCGTGACGAAATAAGGACTGAACAGGCGCTGGAAAGCGGTCTTTTCCTGACGCATAAATTCAATGCCAATGCAAAGTTGTCTTTCAGCAGCGGCATCCGTCTTTCTGTTTTCAATTACCTGGGTCCCAATGCTATCAATCTGTATCCACCCGGACAACCAATTACCGAATCAAACCGGGTCGAAACAAAGCAGTATGGTAAAGGTAAGTTCATTAAGACCTACCTGGGACCCGAATTCAGGTTCTCGGCCCGGTATGCTTTTTCCGGCACTTTTTCCATGAAGGCTGCCTATAACTCATTACGTCAGTATATACATTTGCTTTCCAACACCACGATCGTGGCACCGACGGATATTTGGAAACTCAGTGACCCGAATATCAAACCGCAGCGGGGGGAACAGTTTTCGGTAGGATTGTATAAGAATTTCAAGTCCAATACGATCGAAACTTCCATTGAGTTCTATTATAAAAAGATCCATGATTATCTGGATTATAAACCCGGGGCCACCCTGTTCCTGAACCACCATGTGGAAACGGAGGTCATCAATACCAGGGGGAAAGCCTATGGACTGGAGATCCTGATCAAAAAACCCGGTGGGAAATTAAACGGATGGATAAGCTATACCTATTCAAGGATCCTGCTGCAGGCCAATGACCCCACACAGGGAGCTGTCGTGAACAATGGTGATTTTTATCCGGCCAATTACGATAAGCCGAATGATATTACGATTACGGGGAATTTTAAGGTCAATCACCGGTTCAGTTTTTCTTTGAATTCCACTTACAGTACCGGGCGACCGATAACAGTACCCGTTGGCAGGTATTTCTATGCCGGTGCAGAGCGCGTACTCTATTCAGACAGGAATGCTTACAGGATACCAGACTATTTCCGATCCGATTTTTCCATGAATATTGAAGGCAACCATAAGGTAAACCAGAAAACTCATAATTCCTGGACACTGGGGGTCTATAATATGTTTGGCAGAAGAAATCCATATTCCGTTTATTTTGTCACTGAAAACGGGCTGATCAACGGGTATAAGATCTCCATCTTTGGAAATGTGATCCCATTCATTAACTATAATATCAGGTTTTAAATGAAAAATATTCTTTTACCGATCATGGGTCTGTTGGTCATTATCTCCGGGTGCCGGGAAAAGTATGAACCACCGCTTGCTTCCCTGGCCAATAGCTTCCTGGTGGTGGAAGGCAATATTGATCCGGTCAACGGTCAAACCCTGATCCGTTTGACAAGGACCTTTAAACTGGATGCCAGCGCTACACTTGTTTCCGAAAGTAATGCACAGGTGAGGGTAGAAGGGGACGATAATTCCGTGTATTCCCTTAACAGTACCGGGAATGGCTTTTATACGGGCGGTTTAAACCTGCCAACCATGAATAAATACAGGCTGCACATAAAAACGGTAAATGGAAAGGAATATTTATCTGAGTTTATCCAACCCAAAATAACACCTCCGGTGGACAGTGTGGGATGGAGACAGACCAATGAAGGGGTCGATTTTTATGTCAATGCAAAGGATCCGTCCAATGCCACGCGGTATTATAAGTGGGACTACGAGGAAACCTGGGAGATCCATTCCTATTATAATGCAGATGTAATCTATGAAAATGACAGTATACGTTACCGTATACCTCCCGGTGAGAATGTTAATGTTTGCTGGAAAAGCGGAGTCTCTTCAAATATCCTGATTGCTAATTCAAATCGTCTCCAGGAAGATATTATCTCAGAATTTCCCTTACTCAGGATCCCGAAAGCTGACGAAAGGCTTGCGGTTCGGTACAGTATCCTTGTCAGGCAATATGCACTGGAACCCGATGCTTATAGTTTTTTTGAGATCATGAAGAAGAATACAGAAGATATTGGCTCCCTGTTCAGCCCACAACCCTCCGAATTAAAAGGGAATATAAAATGTATCACGGATCCCGGGGAATATGTTATCGGGTTTATCACCCTTTCGTCGGTTGAAAGGAAGAGGATCTTTATCAACAGGGCTGAAATCCAGGACTGGCCCTTTGGCCAGGATTGTCCTACTACCACCACTGCGAGGAAAAAAGACAGCATCAAATATTATTACCAGGTGGCTGGGCTGCAGCCGTATACGGTTGACCCCGCTACCAATATTGTTTTTTTCTCCTCCCCCAGGTGTATTGACTGTACAAAAAGGGGAGGAACTTTAACCAAACCTGTTTTCTGGTAATCGCCGATATGAATAATTCTATGGTACGTACAAGGATATACTATTGCATTCTCCTTTTTTCGCTGCAGATGGCTGTGCAAACTGTTCATGCCCAACGCCAGGGACAGGGGAAATTGCAGTCGGCCATTACAGGTTTCAACGAAAAGGTATTACAGGAAAAATTATATGTGCATACAGATAAGAATTTCTACCTCGCCGGTGATATCCTGTGGTTCAAGATCTATTACACGGAAGCCATGACCGGGAAAAGGTTGCAGGAAAGCAAAGTAGCTTATGTCGAGTTACTCAATGAAGACAACCAGCCGGTTTTGCAGGCTGGAATTTCCTTAAGGTCGGGAGAGGACCATGGGTCATTTTATTTGCCCGTATCCTTGCAGTCGGGTTCTTACCGGTTAAGGGCCTATACCAATTGGATGAAGAATTTTGACCAGGCATTATTTTTTGAGAAAACGATTGTTATTGCCAATACACTATCGGTAACAAATAACCGCGTAGAAACGGATGAACAGGATCCTTTTATCCTGGGTGTATATCCTGAAGGGGGCAACCTCGTATATGGCCTTGAAAGCAGGGTTGGGGTTGCTGTAAAGGATCCACGCGGATACGGGGTTGATTTCCGGGGTTGTATCCTGGAGGATGATCGGGACACTGTTAGTTCCTTCGCCTCCTTTAAGTTCGGAATGGGTCTTTTTTCCTTTACGCCGAAAAAGGGGCATACTTATACAGTAATTGCCATCACAAAGGAAGGTCGCCTCCTTTCAAAAATAGTAAACGGGATTTATGAGAAAGGATATGTGATGCGTGTGATCAAAGAAAGTGACAACAACCCCATCAGGATTTTAGTTAACAATAGCTCCGTCATGAACGGCCCTGCCGGTGAATTGATCAGTTTGGCAGTGGTAAACAGACATAAACTGGTGATCCTGAAAACAGCCGGGATGAGCAGTGAGGGTATTGCCCGTTTTGAAATTGAAAAAGATCAATTGCCGGCAGGCATCAGCTATTTTACGGTGTTTAACGAAGAACAAGTACCGGTTTGCGAACGATTATTTTTTACAGCGGTATCTCCCGGTGTTAACCTGGAGATCCGTTCGGACAACCCCGCCTATGGACCCAGGGAAAATGTAGGGATCAATATAACCTCGCGGGATGAAAAGAAACAAAACAGGCCATCCAATCTTTCGGCATCTGTGTATCTGGATGATTCCCTTCAACAGGACAGGACCCCGGGGATATTCGAATACATGTGGCTCACCTCTTATTTATCTGGCATTGTTGAATCGCCTGGCTATTATTTTTCAAAGGAGGAGGGCCTGGAAAAGGCGCTTGAAAACCTGATGATCATACAGGGATGGCGGAGGTTTAACTGGGATCAGGTTTTTCAGAACAACAAAAAGTATTTGCAGTATTTGCCGGAACTGGGTGGACATATTATTACCGGGTTAGTGACAGATACCAGGACCGGAAAACCAGTATCCGGTGTCACTGCTTATTTATCTATAACCGGATCGCCATTTGGGTTTTATACATCAAAAAGCGATGCTGCCGGCCTGGTACATTTTGAGACCAGGGATTATTTTGGTAATGAACCGGTTTATGTGCAGACGGCCGCTGCTGCCGATTCATTTTACAGGATCAATATCCAGTCGCCCTTCGTACAAGCAGATGCTGTCATGAACAGACCCTGGCCGCTCTTTAAAGAGAAGGATAGCAGTGAATTGCTTCAATACAGCATCAGTACCCAGGTACAGCAAATATTTTATGCAGATAGTTTCCGGCGGTTTTCAAGACCTCCCGTCACAGACACCCTTCCATTTTACGGTAAGTATGAGATGGAATACAGGCTTGATGACTATAAACGGTTCAAAACCATGGAAGAGGTGTTGCGGGAATATGTTCGTGAAATTGGAGTGGGAACCCGGGAGGGTAAACTGACGCTGAAGATGTTCAGCCCCTATTTACATGATTTTTATGAAGGCCATGTGATGGTAATGCTCGATGGGGTGCCGCTCACAGATCCGGATAAGATATTTGACATTGACCCCCTGACCATCCAAAAACTTGATATCCTGCAAAGCCGATATATCCTGGGTTCGGCTGCTTTCAACGGTATTGCCAGTTTCTCAACTTACAAGGGCGAATTTGATAACCATGATGTAAACCCTAAACTGGTTGCCATTGATTATGAGGGTTTACAATTGCAAAGGGAATTCTATTCACCCGATTATTCAACGGGAGCTTTACAAGCAAGCCGTTTGCCGGATCTGCGGCATACGCTTTTCTGGTTGCCGGATATCAATACCCGTGAAGACGGTACGGCTGCCTTTCATTTTTTTACGGGAGACCGGAAGGGAAGATACCGGGTTGTTGTTGAAGGGATGAACGAAAAGGGTGAATTCCTATCTTCGCAATTCATATTTACGGTCCAGTAGACCTGGTCGGCTGGTGATAAAGACAAACTTATGCACAACAAAATGATTCCGGTACGTTCATGAAAAAGACACTTGTTTATTGGGTTCTGTTTGTTTTTACCAGTTGTGCCCATCCTTATCGGCTCACCAACAAGGAATATAAAAAACAGGCGAAGGCTTTTTCAAAAGTCCTTAAAGAGTATCCGCTTCATGATTCGGTAAACAATGCCCCCTATTTTGCCGGTACTACCAATTTCTCCATGCGCAAGCCCAATTTTGTAGTCATCCATCATACGGCACAGAACAGTTGTGACCAGACCCTGAAAACATTCACATTACGCAGGACGCAGGTCAGTGCCCATTATGTCATCTGCCGGGATGGAACTGTTTTCCATATGCTGAACGATTATCTGCGGGCCCATCATGCCGGGGTGAGTAAATGGGGTAATGCCACCGACCTGAATTCAATGAGTATCGGGATCGAGGTGGATAATAACGGGACTGAACCCTTTACAGACCCGCAAATGTCGAGTCTGTTGCAATTGCTGGACCGGTTAAAAAAAGCGTATAATATTCCACAGGCCAATTTTGTGGGTCATGCCGATGTGGCCCCGGGCAGAAAAGTTGATCCCAGCCGTTATTTCCCCTGGCAAACACTGGCCATGAGCGGATTTGGTTACTGGTACGACACCACCCGTGTTTCGGTGGCGCCAGATTTCAATGCCGTTCAGGCTTTGAGGGTCATCGGCTATAATATCAAAGACACGGCTTCCGCGATCCAGTCGTACAAGATCCATTTTGTGCCGCAGGACAGCACAAGGTCCATCAATGAAGCCGACCGAAAAATACTTTCAGACCTGGAAAAGAAATATCAGTGAAGCTCCCCCGCTACTTCATGGTCATCATACCTGTTCCTGAGACCCATCAGCTTTTTCTTCTGATCCCTAAAGATTTTATTATGGTGGGGTTCTTTCATGAGGTTATGTAGTTCTTCCGGGTCCTTGTTAAGATTATACAATTCCCATTCATCGACCGTGTAGAAGTAGATCAGTTTATATTTTTTTCCCCTCAGGGCCAGGTGGGGGATCACCGTATGGTCATTTCCGAATTCATAATAATGGTAATACAGGTATTTCCTGTTCAGTTTTTTAACCTTTCCTGTCATTAGGGGTTCCAGGCTGATGCCCTGCATCCAGGTTGGGATCTTCCCCCCTGCAAAGTCCAGGACTGTGGGGGCAAAATCGATGTTCTGCACCAGTTCATTATTTTCCGAATTAGCCGGGATATGCCCCGGCCATCTTACCAGCAGGGGTGTTTGCATCGAAACATCATAGGCAAACCGTTTATCAAACCAGCCATTTTCGCCGAGGTAAAATCCCTGGTCGCTGGTATAGATGACAAGGGTATTGCGGGTAAGGTTATGGCTATCCAGATAGTCGAGTACCCGGCCTACATTTTCATCGATTGCACCAATGCAGGCAAGATAGTCCTGCATATACCATTGGTATTTGTATTTGAGTAATGTGATCCCCGTTGGTTTTTCTGTTGCGATGATTTTCCCCCTTTCAGCGTAGATGGCTTTGAAGCGTGAACGGTCAGCTTCAGGTATTCTTTTCAGGGTAGCATAGTAGGTGGCCAGATCATCGGGGGTGGGGCTGAGCCCGGGGATATCCCTGAGGTATTCCGGGTCCACTTTCAGGTCACCGCAAAGTCTCATGACAGAAAGGATGCTCATCGTTTGTATCCGCCAGGCGCTGCCGTGGCCGCTTGTATCTTCAAATAAGCTTGCCGGTTCCGGAAATGTTTGCTGGTGATATTTTTCCAGGTATGGCAGGGAAGGGACAAAATTCCTGTGCGGGGCTTTGTGGTGAAGGAACAGGGCAAAAGGTTTCTCTTTATCAATGCTGTCGAGCCAGTGAAGGGCATCATCGGTAATGACGTCGGTAGCGTATCCCTTTTCTGTTATTGTATCTCCGCCCATCGTGATCATACGGGTATCGAAATACTGTCCCATTCCCGGCAGGATACGCCAGTAATCAAACCCGGCGGGATAGGTCCGCAGGTGCCATTTCCCGATGATACCGGTGTGATAACCGTTTTGGGATAACAGGTGGCCGATGGTGGGCCGGGTACTGTCAAAAGCAGTAAAATTATCCCGTACCCCGTTCTTGTGTGAGTGCTGCCCGGTCAGTAGGGTGGCCCGGGCGGGTGCGCAGATAGAATTACCGACAAATGCTTTATTGAATTTCATCCCTTCTTTCGCCAGCCTGTCGATATGGGGTGTTTGGATCAAGGAGTTATTATAGGCACTGATGGCATCCGCATCATGGTCATCGCTCATGATATAGATAATATTGGGATGTTGCTGTGCAAGGACGCTGCCCGGTAACCATAAGAGAATTAAGAGGATCCTCATGACAGAAAGTTACAATAAAAATGATCTCTTTGCTTTCGGGCTTTTCAAAGCCGGTAGACCCCTTTTAGATTGTTCTCGCCTTTTTGCGGTCAGCTTACCTGGAACAATTCATTCCACCTGGTGGTATAGCGACCACTGCGAAGTTCCTGCCGCATTTTCCAGTCGCGGGTTGTGCCGCTCGATGCAAATTTCAGCAGGTCATCGCGCTGGCTGAAATTCACATTGTCGATCATATCCATCAGCAGGCGGCCCTTGTTCTTCGTTTCGGGGGTGAACAGGTTGCCCTGCACCGACACATCCGGCACCAGCCCGCTCAGCATGACCCCGGCTTTCTTATACACAGCGCCCTGCCGGTACAATTGTTTTACCATGGCCAGGGCAGGCTTTATCAGTTCGTGGGTAAAGGAAGTGGCTTTGGGTAAGACCCAGTGCGTGGCGAGGGTAGGCCCGTGGCGGAACTGGGCTGCGGGGCTTTCTTCCCTCGGCACCACGAATACGGTGATCACCCGTGCAGCGGAATGTTGCCTTCTCAGTTTTTCGGCTGCTCTTGATGTATAGGTAGCTACCGCCTCGCGAATATCCCGGATATCTGTAACCGGTACCCCAAACATACGGGTGGTGGCGATCATTTTTTTGTTGACCAGTTCATCGTGGAGACCGATGGCAGGAATGCCCTTTAATTCCCGTAAGAGCCGCATGCCGACCACCCCGCCTAAATATTTGCGCCCCCATTCTTCCTGCATATGGCTGAGTTGTAATGCGTCATAGATGCACCATTGCTCCCGCAGTTTATGAGCATACTGACCGCCGATGCCCCATACGTCGCCGACAGCTGTTTTTTTCAGGGCGGCCGTTAGCTTTTCGCGGTTGTCAAGCACCAGTACGCAATTGGTCGCTTTTTTATTTTTTTTTGCCAGCCGGTTTGCCACCTTGGATAGTACTTTCGTTGGTGCTACACCGATAGACACAGAAATGCCCGTCCATTGCTCAACCGTTTCCCTGATCTCTTTGGCGACCTTATCCAGTTCGCCGGGGGGGACCATGTCCAGGAGCAGAAAGGCCTCGTCAACCGAGTAGACCTCCACACGCTGTTCTCCCACCAGGTGCCGCAGGGTATCCATTACCCGCATACTCAGGTCGCCATATAAGTTGTAGTTGGAGGAAAAGGTGGCCACCTTGTGTTTTTCGATGAGGGGCTTGGCTTTGAAATAGGGCCCTGCCATCTCCACCCCCAGGCTTTTCGCTTCATCGCTGCGGGAAATGATGCAGCCGTCGTTATTGCTGAGCACCACCACGGGTTTTCTTTCCAGGTCAGGCCTGAAAAGACGCTCGCAGGAGCAATAGAAACTGTTACAATCGACAATGGCATACATACGTTTATATTAATCGTCCTTATCCCAGGGGGTGGATGCAATAGACCACTACACCCCATACGGTGAAATCACTGAACTCGGAAAGATTGATGGGTTTATAGCGCAGGTTATCGGGCACCAGGAAGGCTGATGTAAAGTTTTTATGAAACCGCCGCACCAGCAGTTCCCCGTTTAATATGGCTACGATCACTTTTCCGTTGGCAAGTTTCAGGGAACGGTCCACGATCAGGGTGTCACCGTCGAAGATGCCGGCTTCCTGCATGGCATCCCCCTTCATCCGGAAGAAGAAGGTGGCCGGTTTGTTACGCACCAGTTGTTCATTCAGGTCAATACCCCTTTCGGCATAATCGTCGGCAGCGGCGCCAAAACCGGTGGCATTGGCTGTGCGGATATTGTGCTGCGTAAAATCTTTCGAGCCTTTATAAGCGGCTCCGTAAAAATCTTCCCCGTCCATAAAAAAATTATTAAAAAATAAATTGAGTAAAAATAACTAAAAACTAAAATATTTAGTAAATTTATGCTAAATAAATTGGTTGTTCAAAATTTTGTTGAAGAGAATCTGTGCAGGCGAAGGGCAGGAATGGCCGGTACAAACCGCATTTTCAATATCACCATAAAAAAACAGTATTATGCAATTACAGTCCATGACAACGACAACAATTCCGGGGTACCGGGTCTATGAGTACCAGCTCGTACTGAGCCCGCATGAAGAATTGCGGAACAGGATCATGAAACAGCGAAAAGAATTCCATGAAATGTATAAGACCGAAATGCCCCTTGGCGGCAAGCCCTATATCGCGTTGGCAAATTTCCTGCAATATGAAATAGCCGAAGAAAGGATCATCAACCGGCTAAAGACCATCGGCATGGGTCACCGCCCGTTCAAGGTAGAATTGAAAGATTTTGGCAGTTTCCCTTCCCATACGATCTATATCGGGGTGGGTTCGAAACTGCCCCTGCAAAACCTGGTCAAATCGATCCGGACGGAAACACAGCGGCTGATGAAACTGAATGATGACAACAAACCGCATTTTATCCTGGAACCCCATATCACCCTGGCGCGTAAACTGAAACCCTGGCAATATGAAAAGGGGTGGCTGGAATACAGCCATAAACATTTTACCGGCCGGTTCATTGCAGAGGCCATGCTGTTGCTGAAGCGTCCGGTCGGGCAAATGAAATACCAGGTGGCCCAGCGATTTGAATTCATGAACCTGCCCGTATTGACGAAACAGGGTGAATTATTTATGTAACCGGCTTTATCAGGCTGTTCAGCACCGCTTGCGTCGCACACTTGTACGCCACCCATTCTACTCACCATTTATGCCAACAACTCAGTCTCATGACCGATAAACTGCAACAGGATCATTATAAAGTAAAACCGGCAAGCGGTCCTGCCAACCCTGCTTCCTCCCCGCAGGAGGGTGGCCCGAAGGGTACTTATCTTCCCGGTCGCGGGGCACAGTTCAATACCCCCAACCGGTTTTTGAAAAATGAAAAAACCCGGGAACATATCGAAGGGATTGATGACTGGCAGGAAACAAACCTGCCCACACAATATATCGAACAGCATAGTAAAACCATCGTCAACAAGGTCGAGAGCCCCGACGTGGGGATGAGCTACAGTATGAATCCCTATGCCGGTTGTGAACACGGTTGTATTTATTGTTATGCCCGTAATGTTCATGAATACTGGGGGTACAGCGCGGGTCTGGATTTTGAACAGAAGATCCTGGTAAAAAAGAATGCACCCCAACTCCTGAGAAAATTCCTGTTGCATCCCAAATGGGATGCCACACCGATCATGCTAAGTGGCAATACCGATTGTTACCAACCTGCCGAACAAAAATACCGCCTCACCAGGGGCCTGCTCGAAGTATGCAATGAATTCAACCAGCCGGTGGGAATCCTGACAAAGAATTCCTGGATCCTGAAGGACAAAGATGTATTACAGGAAATGGGGAAAAAGAAAATTGTTTCCGCGATGGTATCCATTACTTCCTTCAACGAAGATCTGCGGAGAACCATGGAGCCCCGTACTACCACGGCGAAGCAAAAACTAAAAGTGATTCAGGAACTGAGCAGTGCCGGGGTGAGGATGGGCATCATGATGGGTCCGATGATACCGGGTCTGAATGAGCATGAGATGCAAAGGATCATGAAAGCCGCCCGGGATAATGGCGCTACGTTTACAGCCTATACTTTTATCCGGTTAAATGGCGCCATCAAATTCCTGTTTCAGGACTGGCTGTATAAAAATTTTCCCGACCGGGCCGATAAGGTCTGGCACCTGGTGGAACAAAGCCATGATGGAAAGGTCAATGATACCCGCTGGGGGGTGCGGATGCGGGGCGAAGGGAATATCGCACAAATGGTGGCCCAGCAATATAAAAAGTATGGAAAACTTTACGGGATGAATGCAGAAGAATGGAGTTTGGACAGAACCCAATTCCGGGTACCGGGTTCCCAGGGGAAATTATTCTGACCGTGATCGTTAAAATTATAGTAAAAGCCAATGACTGAACTGTCATTGGCTTTTATGATGAAAATTGATTGGTCAGAATTTGAAACCTATCTTGGCAAAGAAACGGATACCATTTCCCCCCATCTGTACGGCATCCCAGGGTCCGCCGGTTTCATTATTAAAGGCCCAACCCCTGGCCAGGGGATTAATACCAAGGTCCGGGTGGATGTTGAATACATTATCCGCACCGATATTCAGGTTGATCTTTTTGGAAAGCTGGTAACCAAGATATACGTCACTGACCATTTTACCATTGTAGAAATACTGGTCAGGAACATACACGTTTGCGTTGGCATCGCTGGGAACCATTGGGTTGATTCCAAGTCCATCTTCACCATATCCCAGTAAGGTGATCTTTCCAAAATAAGTGAAGCGGGTCCCCACAGAAAATTTATTTTTTCCGTATTCCAGGTTAATGGCAAATTTTGATTTAGGGGCGGATGCCAACACAAAAGCACGCTCCCGGTCGCTGAAGAAAGTGGCCCGCAAATCGGCTGTGCCACTCAGTTTAGCCGGCACATTCACTTTATTAATTTTCATTTCCTGGAAATTACCGGTGAATACCCATTTAAAATAACTGTTCACTCCGGTCTTATTATTATTCTCGAGCACAATATCGATTCCCCTGTTGGTGGTATTAACGGCATTGGCAAAGAATTGCGCCAGGCTTACGTTCAGGTTTTGCATGGCGTTGATGAGGGCCGGGTCGAGTGTATTGTCGTCCACACTAAACTGACCGGATAAAACCACCCTGTCTTTTACCCTTACCCAGTAGCCATCAACTGTCAGCGTAACATCCTTAAAGGGTTTCCACACAAATCCCATACTCACATTGGTTGACTTTTCCTGTTTCAGCTTGGGTATACCTGCTGCCTTGGTGATCGGGCTGTAATTGGGGGCGATCTTCACTTCCGCGATATTACCGCCCTGGACGGTGGTAAAGGTGGAACTGAAATTAATCTGGGCCAGCGATGGAGCCCGGAAACCGGTACTAACGGAACCGCGCAGGTTAAAATTGTTTGTAGCTTTGAGCCGGGTGGCCAGTTTGAAATTCCGGGTAAGGCCAAAATCACTATAGCTCTCCACCCTAACCGCTCCGTTTAGGAGAAAACTTTTTGTTACATCCATTTCACCGTCCAGGTAAAATCCCAGTACCGAACGATCAGCCTTTACTTCATCATTGGGCTGGTAGCCCGGAAAACCCTGTGATCCGGTGGCTTTATCGCCATTGGGGTCATAATTTGTGTAAGAAGCTTCTTCACCGGCAAACAGCTTATAGCGTTCATAACGGTATTCACCCCCTACTGCGAGGTTGAAATTACTAAACAGTTCTTTGCTAAAATTGATATTGGTGGTGTTCTGTAAAAGGGCAAAACCGCCATCATCAAAATGTGTCTGGCTCGCCCCTTTGGAAGCGTTAAAGGTTTTGTCGCCGTAGAAATGAAAATTATTGTTCCCTGTGGTATTACTGACATCCCAGTTCCAGTTATCTTTTGAAACACCCCTGACACCGGCAGCAACTGAAATATCACCGATATGGGTCTGTATATGGGGGTTAAAATATTTTTCCCCGTCAATGGCTGTCATGATGATACCGGGCACTTCGATCAGGTCGCCATTGGGTTGGGTGGGAAACCGGTCGGGCCTGGCTGAGAAATTACGGGTAAAGGCATACGCATCAGAAGCTTTATAGTTGTAGCCGCCAAAGGAGTAGAGGGTTGTTTTTCCCTTTCCGGCGGGGAGTTCTGCATTGTAGAATATACCACCACCTGTCACCGACCCATCCCCGTGGGCACGGCGGTAAATATTGGTATACATGAAATCCGATTTGGAAGGATCGGTTTCGAGGGCCTGCCGGTAAGTTTTTCCCTGTCGCAGAAAGTTTCCGGTGAAATTGATGAACCCGCCTTTCTTTCCAAGGGTCAATCCATAATTTCCGTTGAAATTGATGGCATTGCCGTCGATCGCTTTCCCGTAAATATATTGTCCCTGTTCCTTTTTGAAAAAGGGATTGTAGCGATGATCGTAATAACCACTGTAACCGATATTGCCGGTAAATTCATGAGTGGTTTTTTTCAGAATGATATTGATCACCCCGGCAATGGCATCCGACCCATATTGTGCAGAGGCACCATCCCTTAATATTTCCACTCTTTCAATGGCAGCAACCGGAATTGCACTCAGGTCTGTCCCGGAATTTCCCCGTCCCCTTGTTCCGAACACGGCCACAAAGGCCGTTTGATGTCTGCGTTTCCCATTGATCAATACCAATGTCTGGTCGGGTCCCAAACCCCGGAGAGTAGCGAGGTCAATATGGTCGGCACCATCACTCCCGCTTTGCTTATTATAATTAAACGAAGGGGCAGCATAATTTAGAATGGATGTGATATCCATCCTGCCGGTAGATAAAGTTGCCTGGGCAACATTAACCACATCTACAGGAACCGCCGTTTCTGTTTTCACCCGGCCCCCGCGTCTGGATCCGACTAAAACGATCTGGCCCAGCTCCTGTGCGGAACTTTCAAAATTGATATTAATCGTCGACTGGCCATTAATATTTATGGAAAGGGTCTTATAACCCACCCGGCTTATTTCCAGTATATCATTAGCTCCTGCCTGAATGGAAAATACACCATCATCATTTGTCGTCGTACCCGCTTTGCTGGCACGGACCTGGATGGACACCCCTGCAACCGGCTCGCCGGTTTTGGCATCGGTAACTTTACCGGTCACCGTTTGCTGCTGGGCGTACAAAAAATAAGTGACCAAAAAGGTCACCAGGGTCAAAAGCAATTGCTTTATCGGTTGCATAAAGTATAATTTAACCGAAAATTAATAAGGAAAACAATCGACTGGATCAAACTGCCCAAATTTATTTTAAGGCACAAAGCCTCCTCAGACCTTGATATAGATCTTCCTTTTATCCAGCCAGTAACAGATCGCCCACATGAATATGATCACGGCTATGGCATACAAAAGCGAACCCAAACGGGGATCACCGGGAATATGTACCAGTACTTTCTGGTAAAGCCAGTTCCAGGGGTTATAATAAGTCATCTTCCCTTTTGCATTCAGCCCGTCTTCAAACCTGAGCAGGGCAAGACCCTTGGGTAGAAATGCACTCAGGGCAAAAACAAACAATGCATTCTTGCCATACACATCAAAGAAACGGCTCAGCCAGCCCCTCCGGTTTTTAAACTCGATCAGGTAGATCAGGGTAGCAATTGTCATGGTGGCCAGCCCGGAGGTATAAATCGTATAGGAGCTGGTCCAGATCTTCTTATTGATCGGGAAAACCATATCCCAGCAGAAACCTGTAAGGATCATGGCGGCACCCGCCACAAAAAGCCCGGATAGCATTTCGAAATTTTTTCCTTTTTGCCGGATATAATCACCGACCAGGAAACCGAAAATGATATTGACCAGTGCAGGCAAGGTGCTCATGATCCCTTCGGGGTCAAAAGGGATGCCCTCTCCTTTATACATATGGGCCTCTCCCAAAATAGCTTTATCTACGGAATTGCCAAACCAGCCCGTCATGCTATAGGGGTCATTGGGATCGCCCAGGGTAAAACACAGCACCCAGTATAACAGTAAAATAACTAATCCCGCATAAAAGGCACCACGGGGTTTGAGAAAATAAATCATTATAGACGAGAGCCCATAGCAAATGGCAATCCGGGCCAGCACACCCAATATCCTCACACCCTGGGAGTTTCCGTCACCATCAATATAAGACCAGGGTTTAAAAACCAGTTCGCCATCCATCCATTTAACAAATGGCCACCAGGTAAGGAATAACCCGATGCCAAAAATCAGCAGGCTTCTTTTGATCACTTTTTTCCAAAACACTTTATTGCCGCCTTCCTGCAAACGGGGCATGACAAATGAGAGTGCATTTCCCACGGCAAAAAGGAAAAATGGGAAAACAAGATCGGTGGGAGTCAATCCATGCCAGGGGGCATGCTCAAAAGGCGGATAAATATGACTCCAGCTTCCGGGATTATTCACCAGGATCATCAGGCAGACCGTAGCCCCGCGGAAAACATCGAGCGAATAAAATCTTTCTTTCAAAGTAGTTGGTTTTCAGGTTAAATGTACAAATACAATCAGCAGTTTAAAAAGAAAAGTTGAAATTTGCGGTATGGCAGTTCCTGTTTATTTTTCACATCCTTCTGCAATTATCGACCCAGGCGCGCAGGTGGGAGCCGGCACCCGAATCTGGCATTTCAGCCACCTGATGCCATCCTGCACAATTGGTACAAATTGCATTATCGGCCAGAATGTATTTATCGATAACCAGGTTGTGGTGGGTAATGGGGTAAAGATCCAGAATAATGTTTCCGTCTATAACGGGGTGCTGATCGAAGATGATGTTTTCCTGGGCCCCTCGATGGTATTCACCAATGTACTGAATCCAAGAAGTTTTATAGAGCGAAAACACGAATTCCGGAAAACAATTGTCAGGAGAGGTGCCAGCATCGGTGCCAATGCCACGATTATCTGTGGTGTTGAAATTGGAAGCTTTGCCATGGTCGCTGCCGGTGCCGTTGTTACCAGGAATGTCCCGGCCCATGCCCTGATGAAAGGGAACCCGGCGCGCCAGACCGGCTGGGTAAGTGAATCCGGCTGTACGTTGCGATTTGATAAAAACAATATCGCCTCCTGCCCCGAATCGGGCATACAATATCAAATTGTAGATAATTTGCTTTGCAGACTTATTTAGTGTCTATCCATTTTTAACTTATTCAGAATGTGTGCATTTTATTCTCTTGTCAGTCACATTCTAGCTATTATATTTGCATCCAAAGTAAAGAATCTTGTATTTTTTACTCTTAATGATTGAATTTCAGTCAGTTGCGATAAAAATATGTGACTGAAGTGGCGAAGCTTTGGAAAAAATGCGATCAACATTAAAATGGTATGCAGTTTACACCCGGCCCCGGTGGGAAAAAAAGGTCAACAGGATTTTGTCTGAAAACGGTTATGAAAGCTATTGTCCTTTAAATAAAGTGACCCGTAAATGGAGTGACCGGTACAAAGTCGTAGAAGAGCCATTATTCAAGTCCTATGTTTTTGTAAAGATTACAGAGAACGAAAGGACTGCCGTAAGAATGTTAGACGGCGTTGTCAATTTTGTATACTGGCAAAGTAAACCGGCCATCATTAAGGAAAAGGAGATCATACGGATCAGGAAATTTTTGGATGAGTTTGATAATGTGAGCGTGGTAGAAATAGATTCGGTAAGGCCGCTGCAAAGGGTCAAGATTGTTTCGGGTCCCCTGATGGATTATGAAGGGCAGGTATTGAATGTCAGGAATAAAAAAGTGCAGGTGGCGATTGAAAGCCTGGGTTATATTTTGATAGCTTTTATTGACCGTAAAAAGCTAACTTCGGTTCGCCAATGAGCTAATATACAACTCACTATGTTAAAACTAAAAGTAAATTAATGCGATTTGCCCCCTTATCACTATTGATTACGATTACTGTTTATCTGGCTTCCTGTTCTACGCAGGAAAAAGCATTTAGCTATTTGCAATCCTATACAGATTCAACCAAAAAAGATTCGTTAAGGACAGGTATTGTGGATCCGGTCATACAGAAAAATGACCTGCTTTCCGTATTGGTTTACAGTGCCAGTACCATACCGGAAACTGATGCATTGTATAACCTGCCCACTACCCGGAGTGATGAAGGATACCTGGTAGATGCCAATGGGAATATTAGCCTGCCCCGCATCGGGGTGATAAAAGTGGAGGGGCTTACAAAGGAGCAGCTCACCGATCTGGTCAAACAGAAACTGGAAGCCACGGGGGAGTTGACCAATCCAAATGTTATTGTTCGGTTTCTGAGTTATTCCATAACGGTACTGGGAGAGGTTTCCCGCCCGGGGAGGTTCCAGATCCCTAATGAAAGGGTTACGGTATTGGAAGCCATTGGTATGGCCGGTGACCTTACCCTTTTTGGAAAAAAGAATGACGTGTTGATCGTCCGGGAAAAAGATGGTCAGCTGGAATATGGGAACATCGATCTTTCCTCAAAGGATATTGTAGGTTCTCCGTATTACTTTTTATCCCAGAATGATGTGGTCATTGTAAATGCCAATAAGAACAAGAACCGGTTGAACGAACAGATCACTGCACAGCGGATATCATTGGGGTTAAGCATCGTAACATCTCTGGCAATCCTCTATAATATCTTTAAATAGCAGCTTATCCTTTTTAAAAAACACAATTCAGTTTAATGGAAGAAAGTCAGGTAGTAAATAAAGAACTAGGGAGTCTTTCCATACGCGACATTTTTTTCAAATATGTCAGGTTTCTCCCCGTTTTTCTTATTTCCATCGCTGTTTCTTTGCTCGGGGCTTTCCTGTATTTACGGTATACCACTCCTATCTACAGGGCATCAGGTACCATTACATTCATAGAAGAACAAGGAAGGGGCGACAAACTGGATGAAATTTTCAACAGTAACAAGACCCAGGATGTACTGGCCGAAATAGAGGTGCTGAAATCAAAACCACTGATGGACAGGGTTGTGAAATCCCTGAACCTGCAAACCACCTATAATGCGGTGGGTAAGATCAAGACCCTCAATATTTATAAAAACTGTCCTTTCCGGCTGGATATCCTGGAGGTCACTGATTCGGCTGTCTCGTATTCATTCAATATTAAGTTTGCGGAGGAACAAAAATTTCAGATCAACAATGAACCTTCCCTGTATTCGTTTGGCCAGCAATTCAAGAATGCCTACGGCAGGTTTGTCCTGGAAGAAGTGCCTGGTATGGGTTCAATAAAAGGTAAAGAGTTCAATGTTTCCTGGAACCCTTCCCTGCAGGTAGCCTCCTGGTATGCACCAATGATCAGGGTGTCGCCTAAAATCGTAGGATCGAATATCTATAATATTGCTATCGATATTTCCAACCAACAGCTGGGTATAGACATCATCAACCAGTTAATGAAAGAATACCAGGGTTTTAACCTGGAAGAAAAAAACAGGGCAACTGTTGGGGTACTGGCCTTTGTGAACGACAGGCTGGAATTTCTCCAAAATGATATTGACTCCATCAAATCACGCTTACGGAATTATCGAAAAGAGAATGGAATCACGAATATTGAATTGCAGTCGGAAAATTATTTTGCGACAATGACGGAAGCGGAGAACGTGGCATACCAAACAGGCATAAAGCTGGAAATTGCAAAAATGATCGAAGATTATCTGTTGGATAAACAAAATTCATACGATGCCATTCCCTCAGCCCTGAACCTCGAAGATCTGACACTCAACGGCCTGATCGAACAATATAACCAGCTCCAGTTTGAAAGAAAAAAATATATCGACTCTCATGTGCCGGCTGGAAACCCTTTTGTCCAGCAAACAACCAGGGCCATTGAACAAAGCCGTTTGAGTCTTTTGGAAAACATTAAGAATGTAAAAAAATCATACCAGGCAATCATTAACGACAACCAGCGAAGAAGCGACCTTTCCGAAAGCCAGGTCAAACAGATCCCTGAAAAGGAACAGAAACAGCAGGAAATTGTCAGGGACCTGGAGATCAAGGAAAACCTGTACAAGTTTTTACTGGAAGAAAAAGAAAAGACCTCCATGCAGCAGGCGTCAAACCTGGCCAATTCAAAGATCCTGGAAGAGGCGGTTGGCTCAGGTTCACCGATAAAACCGAACCGAAGGGGTATCCAGTTACTTTCCTTCATTATCGGGTTGGGTTTGCCGGCCATGCTGATATTCTTTCTGGAGTTGATCAACGATAAAATATATACCCGCTACGATATTGAGAAGATCACGGATGCCGCTGTTTTGGGTGAAGTAGGTCATTCCTACAGCAGTTCTGTATTGGTGGTGAGCAAAACAAACCGTTCCATGGTGGCCGAACAATTCAGAATTGTCCGTTCCAACCTTCAATATGTTTTGAACCAGGTGGAAAAGCCGGTTATCCTGGTCACTTCTTCATTCAGTGGTGAGGGTAAGTCTTTTGTGACTACCAACCTGGCGGGTGTGATGGGACTGGCTGGCAGAAAAACGGTTATTCTTGAATTTGATATCAGGAATCCAAAGATTCTTTCCGGTCTCCGGATGAATAAGAAAGTGGGTATCAGCAATTACCTGGTCGGGAAAGCCACATTGGAAGAACTGCCGGAAGAAGTACCCGGTTGTGAAAACCTTTTTGTGATCAGTTGCGGACCGGTTCCGCCCAACCCTTCTGAATTATTACTGGAAAAAAGCGTGGCCAACCTTTTTGCATGGCTCAAGGAAAATTTTGATGTGGTCATTATCGATACGGCCCCGGTCGGTATGGTCAGTGATGCCATGACCCTTGGAAAATTTGCCAATGCAACCTTGTATATAGTAAGACAGGGGTATACCTATAAAAAGCAAATAGGCCTGATAGATGAATTCTACAGGGGTAACCGCTTACCCAAGATCTCGATTATCATTAATGATGTTAAACTCAGGCCCGGTTACGGATATTACGGATATGGCCGGTATGGCTATGGGTATGGGTATAGCGGCGGTTATTATGACCTTGAGAAAGACAACAGGTCTGTATTTAAAAGGATTTTCTCTTTTACATGGTTTGCACGATTGTTTAACAAAAAATAAAAATGCTGTCGTCGTTTTAAGATTGACAGTCGGAACATGAAAATACTGATTACAGGTGGTGCAGGATTTATAGGATCCAATCTTACAGATGCTCTTGTGCAGGATGACAGGGTTTCCCGGGTGATTGTATTGGATAACCTTGAAACCGGTAGTTTTTCCAATATTGAACATCTTCAGGGTAATCCGAAATTTCAGTTTGTGAAAGGGGATATCCGGGATTTTGCTACCTGTGAACGCATCAGTAAAGGGGTAGATATTATTGCTCACCAGGCTGCACTGGGCTCCGTTCCCCGGTCAATAGCCGACCCCCTGACCACCAATGATGTCAATATTACGGGCACACTTAACATTTTCAATGCGGCCCGCATCAATCAAATCAAAAGGGTGGTGTATGCGGCTTCTTCATCCACTTACGGCGACCATCCGGGTCTGCCTAAAACAGAAGACAGGATCGGTTCTCCGATTTCACCGTATGGGGTGACGAAACTTGTCAATGAACTTTATGCTAAAATATTTGGAGGCTTATATGATATGGAGATGATCGGTCTCCGTTATTTTAATGTGTATGGTCCACGGCAAAACCCGAAGGGGCCCTATGCTGCTGTTATTCCCCTTTTTATCAGGTCATTTATAAACGACAGCCAGCCGGTGATCAATGGCACTGGTGAACACAGCAGGGATTTTACTTTTGTGGAGGATGTGGTACAGGCGAATATGCTGGCTTTGTTCACCCATCAAAAAGAAGCAGTCAACCAGGTTTATAATATTGCCAAAGGGGAAAGGACCACCCTGAATAACCTGATCACCCTGTTGCAGGAGATTACCGGTAAAAGCATTCATTCCAAACATGGACCGGAAAGAAAAGGAGATGTGCT
Organism: Terrimonas sp.; assembly: GCA_016125075.1. Lineage (GTDB taxonomy): Bacteria > Bacteroidota > Bacteroidia > Chitinophagales > Chitinophagaceae > SpSt-398. The sequence continues at coordinate 251,383 of WGMO01000011.1, read as the reverse complement.
GCATAGTCATGCGGATATTTCAAAAGCAAGCCGGCTTCTGGGTTATCATCCGGGCACATCCATTGCTACAGGTTTAAAGAAAACATACCAATGGTACGAACAAAACAGTTTAATTTTTACAAATGAGTGAACAGCGTAGCATTTTGATTACCGGGGGCGCAGGATTTATCGGCAGTCATGTCGTAAGGCTTTTTGTCAATAAATATCCCAATTACAGAATCATCAATTTTGATGCCCTGACCTATGCCGGGAACCTGGAAAATTTGAGTGATATTGAAGATGCGGAAAACTATTATTTTGAAAAAGGGAATATACTTGATCCGGAGGAGTTGGAAACTGTGTTCAGCAAGTATGGTATCAATGCGGTGATTCACCTGGCAGCCGAATCGCATGTAGATCGTTCGATACTTTCACCGCTTGATTTCGTTTATACCAATGTCATTGGGACTGTCAATCTACTCAATGCAGCCAAACAGCACTGGCAGGATGTTGCAGGTAAAAGATTTTATCATATCTCTACGGATGAGGTTTATGGTTCTTTGGGGGAGGAAGGATATTTTACGGAATCGACTGCCTATGATCCCAATTCTCCCTATTCTGCATCCAAAGCTTCTTCAGATCATTTCGTGCGGGCTTATGGGGAAACATACCATCTCCCGGTTATCGTAACCAATTGTTCCAATAATTACGGGCCTAACCATTTTCCCGAAAAACTCATACCACTATTCATCAACAATATTATTGAAGGCAAACCTCTACCGGTTTATGGGGATGGCAGATATACCAGGGACTGGTTGTATGTAAAGGATCATGCAAGGGCCATTGATATGGTTTTTCATAAAGGGAAGGATTTTGAAACTTATAATATTGGCGGGTTTAATGAATGGCAGAATATTGAACTGGTCAAACTGCTTTGTAAACTGATGGATCAAAAACTGGGCAAGCCGCCCGGTACCAGCGAACAATTGATCACCTATGTAAAAGACCGGCCCGGGCATGACAGGCGATATGCAATTGATGCCACCAAAATAAAGGATGAACTGGGATGGCAACCCAGTGTTACCTTTGAAGAGGGATTGGCAGAAACCATCGATTGGTACCTGGAAAATACAGAATGGTTGAAACATGTTACATCCGGTGCCTATCAGCAATATTATCAAACACAATATCATAAAGAGGGTTAACCAACCTGAAATTATTTTATGAAGGGAATCATTTTAGCAGGCGGATCAGGAACCCGGTTATATCCGATAACCAAGGCGATTTCCAAGCAGCTGATGCCGATATATGATAAACCGATGATCTATTATCCCCTGTCCATCCTGATGATGGCAGGTATCCGGGAAATCCTGATTATCACTACTCCGGAAGATAATGCACAGTTTATCCGTTTGTTGGGCGACGGCAGCCAGGTGGGTTGCAGTTTTCATTTTGCCATCCAGGAAAAACCCAATGGCCTCGCGCAGGCTTTTGTGATCGGTGAAGATTTTATCGGGAAAGATAAAGTGGCATTGATACTGGGTGATAATATTTTTTACGGAACAGGGCTGGACAGTTTATTACCCACCCTTACCGATATAGAGGGAGGATGTGTGTTTGCATACGAGGTTTCTGATCCGGAGCGGTATGGGGTTGTGGATTTTGATGAACAGATGATTGCAAAGTCAATTGAAGAAAAACCGGAAAACCCGAAATCTAACTATGCCGTCCCCGGCCTGTACTTTTATGATAATACGGTTGTGGACATTGCCAAAAATCTGGCCCCTTCTGCCAGGGGGGAGTATGAGATTACTGACGTTAATAAGACATTTCTCCGGCAGGGTAAACTGAAAGTCGCCATTATGGACAGGGGCACCGCCTGGCTGGATACCGGTACATTCGAATCGTTGAGTGATGCCAGTGAATTTGTACGCGTAATTGAAAAACGGCAGGGCACCAATATTGGATGTATTGAAGAAATTGCCTACCGTAAAAAATTTATTGGAAAAAAAGAATTGCTGGATATGGCAGCGGCCCTGAGGAAAAGCGGGTATGGTAAATACCTGGAAGCGATTGCTGAAAAGAATTTATTATAAAGTCAAAAAACAGAACTATGAAAAAAGCGCTTGTTTGTGGCGCCGGAGGATTTATCGGCGGCCACCTGGTCAAAAGATTAAAAGCGGAAGGTTTTTGGGTCAGGGGTGTTGACCTCAAGGAGAATGAATACGGGAATAATATGTGCGATGAATTTATCCTTGGCGACCTGCGGGAACCTTCGGTAGCGCGGAAAGTGGTGGAAGGCATTGAAGAAGTCTATCAACTGGCTGCTGATATGGGGGGTGCAGGTTATATATTTACCGGGGAACACGATGCCGGGGTAATGCATAATTCCGCTTTATGTAATTTGAATGTACTGGATGCTGCAGAACAGGCCGGGGTTAAAAAAATATTCTATTCCTCTTCAGCCTGTATGTATCCTGAATATAATCAGCTGGATCCCGATAACCCGAAATGCTCAGAAGATTCTGCCTATCCCGCTGCTCCCGACAGTGAATATGGTTGGGAGAAATTATTCAGCGAAAGGCTGTATTTTGCTTACCAGCGTAACACAGGCATCGATGTAAAAGTTGCACGGTTTCATAATATTTTCGGCCCGCAGGGTACCTGGACGGGAGGAAAAGAAAAAGCGCCGGCTGCCATGTGTCGTAAGGTGGCAGAAGCAGAAGAAGGATCATCTATTGAAGTGTGGGGAGATGGAAAGCAAACAAGATCATTTTTATATATCGATGACTGTGTGGAAGCGGTAAGACGTTTGATGGAATCGGATTTTTCCGGACCTGTCAATATCGGTTCGGAAGAGATGATCTCTATTAATGATTTTGCCCGGATGGCCATTGATATCAGCGGCAAGAAACTCAGCATAAAGAACATTCCGGGCCCGACAGGGGTGCGCGGAAGAAATTCTGATAATAAACTGATCAGGGAAAAACTGGGTTGGGAACCTCAAAAAACCCTTCGCCAGGGGATGGAGCTCACTTTTAAATGGATTCATGCGAACGTGCAAAAAGCGGCGCAGGAGGTTTCATAAAAAGTATATTCAGCTTACACATCGTGAAAGTTTAAAAACATAATATGCAAATTCTTATTACCGGGGGTGCGGGTTTTATTGGCAGTTCGCTGGCCAATTATTTGTTGACGCATACTGATGCCTCTGTTGTGATCGTTGACAATTATCTTACAGGGCGCCAGGTCAACCTGCCTCAATCAGACCGTTGCCGCTTTATAAAAGCGGATGTGAATAATTTCAATGATATCTCTTCTATCTTCAACGCATTCGGTTTTGATTATGTGTTTCATTATGCTGCTGTTGTCGGTGTGAAAAGAACATTGGACAATCCCGTAATGGTGCTCGATGATCTGTTGGGTATCCGGAATGTTTTGTCTTTGTGTAAAAATACCGGTGTTCAAAGGGTCTTTTATGCTTCCTCTTCCGAAGTATATGGTGAGCCGGTGCATCTTCCCCAGCACGAAGAAACGACCCCGTTGAATTCAAGGTTGCCCTATGCGGTAGTAAAAAATGCCGGAGAGGCATTTTGCCGTTCCTATTACCAGGAGTTCGGACTGGAGTATACGATTTTCCGTTTCTTTAATACCTACGGTCCTAACCAGAGCCCCGACTTTGTCGTTTCTAGGTTTATCGATGCAGCATTGAAAGATGAACCTGTGACCATTTACGGCGATGGGCAACAAACCAGGACCTTCTGTTATATCGATGACCATCTTGAAGCTACGGTGAACTGCTTATTGCAGAATAAATTTGTGAATGACGTCGTTAATATTGGAAATGACCAGGAAATATCGGTGATAGAACTTGCCCGTGTTATCATCAGCCTGGCATCTTCCCGATCAAAGATCCTGCATCTTGATCCGCTCGAGGAGGGCGATATGACAAGAAGGCAACCGGATATAGAAAAAATGCAGGACCTTCTGAAAAGGCCGTTTACCTCCCTTGAAGAGGGGCTTTCAAAAATCATCCTCTCCAGGTCTGGTTTTGACAGGAAGGTGGCAGAGGGATTAAAAAACAGTATTTAATTTATCATTTGTATGTTCAGGGGCTTGAGGGCACAATTGGAGAAAATTAAAAGAAAAGCAGAAAGATCGGGTTTAAAACAAAAGGATTTTTCAATCATCTCCAATAATTGCTGGGGCGGATTTGTTTACCAGTATTATGATATGCCCTATGCTTCTCCTTTTGCCGGCTTATATCTTTTTGCCCCGGACTACATAAAGATGCTTCGAGACCTAAAGACTTACCTCTCAGAAAAACTCATTTTTATCAATCCAATGGAATCCAGGTATGCAGCACTGGCAGATGCTTCGGGTGAACTGGGGAAGTACCCGGTTGGCTTGTTAGGCGATATCGAGATTCATTTCCTTCATTATAAAGATCCGGCTGAAGCAGAAGACAAATGGGTGCGTAGGGTAAAAAGGATAAATTATGATAACCTGATCGTGAAATTCAGTGATCGGGACGGTTGTACGGAAAACCTGATTGCGGAATTCGCTAAGATGGATTACAAAAGAAAGGTTTGTATTACCGTGAAGAAATATGATTACCCTTCCTGTTTTCAACTGAAGGATTGCCAGGAAGAAATTCCTGCCGACGAATGGAAAGAATTTACCCGGCGTGTGAAACTGACCAGGTTTATCAATAACCTTTATGCTTCCCGGTCATAGGAGTCAATAAAACAGGTAAATTGTCATTTTTTTTTGAAAGCGGAAAGTAAGATATATATCGCAGGCCATGCCGGCTTGGCCGGAAAGGCAATTTCAGATTGTCTCCAAAAAGAAGGATACCGGCATTTGGTGACAAGATCTTCTGCTGATCTTGATTTGCGGAACCAGCAGGCAACTGCCAATTTTTTCCAGGAAGAAAAACCGGAATATGTGTTCCTGGCAGCCGCAAAAGTTGGGGGCATACTGGCGAATACAAAATACCCGGGCGATTTTCTTTATGACAACCTGATGATCCAGTCCAATATTATTCACCAGTCTTTCCTGCACCAGGTTAAAAAACTTGTTTTCATTGCCTCTTCTGCAATTTATCCCAGGGCGGCGCCACTCCCTTTTCGGGAAGAAACAATGCTGACAGGCATCCCGGAACCCAGCACAGAACCTTATGCCATCGCTAAAATTGCGGGTATCCGTTTATGTGAAAGTTACAGAAAGCAGTATGGGTGTAATTTCTTTTCTGTCATCCCGGCCAATCTCTACGGGTATACCGAAAAGAACAGTTTAGATAATGCGCATGTCATCCCGGCCTTGCTCAATAAATTCCATACGGCAAAGGTCCGTGGTGATCAGGAAATTGTTGTTTGGGGTACCGGTAATCCCTACCGCGAGTTTCTCCATGTTCAGGATCTGGCCAGTGCCTGTATATTCCTGATGCAATCAAAGGAATTGCCGGATCGGATTAATATTGGAACGGGAGAGGATATCAGGATCAGGGATCTTGTTTCCATGATCAGGGAGATTGTTGGATATTCCGAAAAGGTCGTATGGGACCATACTAAACCTGATGGTGCTGACAGAAAATTACTCGACGTATCGAAAATCAGCGCCATGGGCTGGAAACCTGAAATTCGTTTGAAGAAAGGATTGGAACAAATGTACAGGGATCATTTTGAATACATCAACGTATAATCAGCTATATGTCATTTGAAGTTATTATTGAATCCGGACGGTCAGAAAAAAATTACTGGAAGGACCTTTGGCGATACCGTGAATTGTTCTACATACTCAGTTGGCGCGACCTAAAAGTACGCTATAAGCAAACGGCCATCGGTGTCATCTGGAGTGTATTACGCCCCTTGCTCACCATGATGATCTTTACATTCGTATTTGGGAAAGTAGCCGGGCTGAAGGCGCCTGCCGGTATCCCCTATTCCATACTTGTTTTTGCGGGTTTATTACCCTGGCAGTTTTTTGCCAATGGATTGACCGAAGCCAGCAACAGCCTGGTGGGTAATGAAAGATTGATCTCAAAGGTATATTTCCCGAGGATGATTATTCCTGCTGCATCTGTCATTACCAGCCTTGTTGACCTGCTCATCACATTCGGGATCATGGCGGTGCTGATGGCTATCTATGGGGTTATTCCATCCTGGAATATTTTATTATTGCCTGTGTTCATCCTGTTGGCTTTTGCGGCCAGTTTTGGGGCCGGTTTATGGCTTACGGCACTGAATGTAAAATACAGGGACTTTAAATATGTGGTCCCGGTCATGATACAACTGGGATTCTATCTGTCGCCGGTTGGATACCTATCTTCCAAGGCGGCGGAATTGTTGCCGGAAAAAATCAGGTTTCTTTTTTACCTGAACCCCATGGCAGGGATTATCGATGGTTTCAGGTGGTGCATTTTCGGCGGAACACTGCCACCCGACTGGAATGGGGTATTGATATCTTTAGCCGTAATTATTTTCCTGGTATTTATGGGCATCCGGACTTTCAGGCGTATGGAAAAAAGTTTTGCAGATATCATCTAAGGCCAACTGATGAAAAAATTATTGAAAAGCATATATCAGGTTTTTCCCTTTAAGCAACAGATATTTACCGCCATTAGGTCTGTGGTAAACCTCCCGGAGAGCATTTTCAGGCATTTATATTTCAATGGGGTGTTCAGGGTAAAAGCGGGTGACAGGGCTTTTTTCCGGATCCATCATTTTGGACAGGTTATTGAAAACGAACTTTTCTGGAAAGGACTTTATGGCGGATGGGAAAAGAAATCGATGGAAATATGGGTCCAACTGTGCAGGAACAGCAAAACCATATTTGACATAGGGGCCAATACGGGTATCTATTCTTTGGCGGCAAAAGCGGTCCATCCCCTGGCCACCGTGTATGCGTTTGAACCGGTGCACCGTGTATATGAACGGCTGGTTGCCAACATGAAGCTGAATAACTACGATGTCCATTGCATTGAGAAAGCGGCATCTGATTATGACGGCAAGGCGATGATCTATGATTCACATGAGGAACATATCCTTTCGGTGACTGTCAACAAAAATATTTCGGGTACAGCCCATGAACTTAATGAAGAGATTGATACCGTACAATTAAAGACTTTTATTGACCAACACCATATTGAAAGTATTGATTTGATGAAGATCGATGTGGAAACGCATGAACCGGAGGTACTGAAAGGCATGGGGCGTTTTCTCGCAACATTTAAACCGGTAATTTTAATTGAAATTCTTACACAGGAAATTGCCGACACCTTAAATCAGCAATTGTCGGGGTTGGGATACCTTTATTATTATATCGATGATGAAAATGCCAGCACAGAGAAGGTCGATCTCATCACCAAACGGAAAAGTCTCAATTATCTGCTTTGTACCCAAAAGGAAGCAGCTATTTTATCATTATAATATTGTCTATGCCCGATACTGTTATTAAAGTAGAAAATCTCGGTAAAAGATATATCATTGGTCACCAGGGGAAGGGTGGGTACAGAACCTTTCGGGAACAGGTGATGCAGGGTGTCAGGTCCGTATTTTCCAAGACCAGCCAAATGATTTCCGGTCAGCAGGTGGTAGAAGGTGACGAAGTGGAAGAATTCTGGGCGCTGAAAGACCTGAATTTTGAAGTAGGCCAGGGCGAAAGGATTGGGATTATCGGCAGAAATGGTGCCGGGAAAAGCACACTCTTAAAAGTATTGAGCCGGATCACAGAACCCACCACCGGAAGGATTGCCATCAGGGGCCGTGTGGCCAGCCTCTTGGAAGTGGGTACCGGTTTTCACCCGGAACTTACAGGCCGCGAAAATATTTTTCTCAACGGTGCAATCATGGGGATGGGGCGCGCAGAGATCAAAAGGAAGTTTGATGAGATCGTTGATTTTTCAGGGGTGGAAAAATTTCTGGACACACCGGTTAAACGCTACAGTAGCGGTATGTATGTACGGCTCGCTTTCTCGGTGGCAGCACACCTGGAACCAGAAATACTGGTGGTGGATGAAGTCCTGGCCGTGGGGGATGCGGAATTCCAGAAAAAGTGTCTGGGAAAAATGAAGGATGTGAGTTCCAATGAAGGAAGGACCGTACTTTTTGTCAGCCACAACCTGATGGCCTTATCGAGTCTCTGCTCAAAGGGAATCTATCTGAAGAATGGCCAACTGCGAAAGCAGGGAATGATTGAAGATGTTTTATCGGCATATAGTAAGGAGGGTATGGAAAGTCATTTAAGCCAGTGGCAGGGCCTGGCAGGAGATGAACATATTCAGGTGACAGCTGCAAAAATATACAGCCCTGCCGATCCTACCGGGTTTTTTACTCACCAGGATATCGTTTTGGAAATTGAGGGTGAATTGTTACAACCTGTTTACGGCATGATCATGGGTTTTACATTATGGTCACAGTATGATTACCAACTGGCCTATAGCCTGTTTGATGATACGGACCCTTCCACCGAAATCGTGACACAAGTGCCGGGCCGGTTTAAAAAATCATTTAGGATTCCGGCTAATACACTGGCTTCCGGGAGTTACCGGATCCAACTGGATGTGGGTATTCATAACCAGAAAAGAATCATCAATAATGAATGCGATCTTGAATTCACCGTTGAGAATATTGCTGGCATCGGAAGAAAATACCTGACCGATGCAAAAGGCTTCAGGAGCCTTTTCCGTCCGGGCTGGTCATCCGAAAAATTTTAAATATGGACATTCTATCCCATAGGGGCTATTGGTTAGCGCCGGAAGAAAAAAATACTGTACTGGCATTTGAAAGATCTTTTTCGGAAGGATTTGGTGTTGAAACAGACCTGCGGGACAGTGGCAGGAAAATTCTGGTGTCGCACGACATGCCTGCGGGCGATGAATTGCCCATCGCAGATTTTCTGGAGATCTACAAAGGATACGGAAACCCGCTTCCCCTCGCCTTAAATGTAAAGTCGGATGGATTACAACAGGCGATGTCTTTATTGTTAAAACAGCATGGCATTAGCAATTATTTCTTTTTTGATATGTCACTCCCCGATGCATTGGGTTATTGCAAAAATGACCTCAGCTTTTTTACCCGGCAAAGCGAGTATGAAGAACACCCTTATTTATATGATGAAGCCGATGGAGTATGGCTGGATGAGTTCAAAGGGCACTGGATTACGGATGAAACCATTACAGCACATATCCGGAATGGCAAGAAAGTTTGTATCGTATCGCCGGAACTGCATAAAAGAAAATACATGGCAGAATGGGAGCATTATCGCTATATAATGAATAAATTTGGCCTGGAAGGGGTGATGCTTTGTACGGATTATCCTGCAGCAGCAAAAAACTTTTTTAACCTATGAGTAAAAAAATTAAGGCAGTCATCTTTGATATGGATGGCGTTTTGATCGATGCCCGCGACTGGCATTATGAAGCGCTGAACAAGGCCCTGGGCTTATTTGGGATGGCGATCAGCCGGTTTGATCATCTGGTGACCTATGATGGGTTGCCCACAAAGGAGAAACTGAAAATGCTGACGATGGAAAAAGGGTTCCCCCAGGGACTGCATGGTTTTATCAACGAATTGAAACAACAATATACCATCGAAGAGGTGATTCTGAAATGCAGACCGGTCTTTCATCATCAATATGCACTCGCGCGTTTAAAAAATGAAGGGTATAAGCTGGTGGTTTGCTCCAATTCGATCAAGGATAGTATCACGATCATGCTCACCAAAGCCGGGGTGATCGATTATTTTGATTTTTACCTGTCCAACCAGGATGTCAAAAAAGGGAAACCCGACCCCGAAATGTATAATAACGCGATTGAAAGGTTGGCTCTCCGGCCGGATGAATGCCTGGTGGTGGAGGATAATGAAAACGGCATCAAGGCGGCATTGGCTTCCGGCGCTCACCTGATGAAAGTAACTGGTGTCAATGATGTGCACTACCAGTCCGTTACCAACAGAATAAAGGAAATAGAAAATTAATATGCTACAAATACTAGTACCGATTGCAGGCGGGAATGCATTTTTTACCGATCATGCGGAATACCAGTTCCCCAAACCACTGGTAGAGATCAACGGGAAACCCATGATCCAGCTGGTCTATGAAAACCTGCAGGGTATCGATGTAAAAGACAAGAAATTCATCTTCATCCTGCGGGATGAGGATTGTACCCGTTTTCACCTGGACCAGACCGTGGCCATCCTGACAGACGGGAAAGCATCGGTGGTCAGGCTGAAAGAGGAAACAAAAGGTGCGGTTTGCAGTTGCCTCATGGCAATTGACCTGCTGGATATGAATAGTCCTTTATTGATTGCTAATGGCGACCAGGTCATTGAGCAGGAACTTTCGGATGCTGTTATTTCCTTCATGGATGGCCAGCAGGACGGGGGGGTGATCACCTTTGAATCCGTACACCCCAAATGGTCTTATGCCAGGATGGAAAATAACCAGGTCGTGGAGACCGCCGAAAAAAGACCGATCAGTAAAAAAGCGATCGCAGGGGTATATTATTTCCGGAAAGCCATCGACTTTATTGAAGGGGGCTTTGAAGTTATCAAAAAGAATACGAATACCAACGGTATCTTCTTTGTTTCCGCTACGATCAATGAACTGATCCTGCATAATAAGAGAGTGGGGGCCTATGGGATCCGGAATGAACATTACCATTCTTTCTATTCGCCCCAGAAAATCAAGGAATTTGAAAATAGTACCAAATAAGTAAAGTGGAAGTCTTTAAACTCAGGGATATGAAAGGGGGTTGGTTTGCCGGAAACTTTAACCCTACCCTTTTGAAAACGGAAGCATTTGAACTCGCCGTGAAGCGGTATAAGAAGGGAGATTATGATCAGAAGCATTATCATAAGATCGCGACGGAATATACGGTTATTGTTTCCGGGGTTGTCCGGATGAACAATATGCAATATGAAGCCGGCGATATCATCAGGATCGATCCAGGTGAGGCTACCGATTTTTATGTGTTGAGTGATGAAGCCGTAACCACGGTCTTAAAAGTACCCGGTGCCACCGATGATAAATATATTGATGAAGATTAATTCTTATTGATGGAGCATTTATTGAATATTGTTATACCGATGGCCGGGGAAGGCAGCCGGTTTAAAAAAGCAGGATATGAAAAGCCCAAACCCTTTATCGATGTTAAGGGTAAACCGATGATTGAATGGGTGATCGAAAATCTGCAGGTACCGGGCGCCCGCTTCATATTAATTGCCAGGGAAGAACACCTGCAGGCAGAACAGGAACTGGTACATGCCCTTGAAAGCAGGCTCCCGCTACAGTTTATTGCGGTGGACCGCCTGACGGAAGGGACCGCCTGCACTGTACTCTTTGCCCGGGAACAGATCAACACGGATATACCGCTTCTTATTGCCAACTCTGACCAGTGGGTGGAGTTCCGGTTTTCCGAGATGCTGAATGATGCCGTAAAAAGAAATCTCGACGGCTCGATTCTTACCTTCACCGATATTGAAAAAAACCCTAAATGGTCATTTGCGAAAACGGATGAAAAGGGGAGGGTGACCGCGGTAAAAGAAAAAGAGGTTATTTCCGATTTTGCAACAGTGGGTATTTATTATTTCAGCAAAGGGAAAGACTTTGTGAATGCTGCGATTGATATGATCATCCACAACGACAGGGTGAATAATGAATTTTATACCTGCCCGGTGTATAACTGGATGATCCGGGCCGGAAAAAATATTGGAATTTATAATATTGCATTCGAATCCATGCATGGCCTGGGTACCCCGGGCGACCTGGATCTATTCCTGGGTTATCTGCAACAGAAAGCCGTAAACATCTAATTCAATTCCCGAACCGGATCATGAAGATTGCCATCCTGATTACAGGGCATTTAAGAAGTTTCAGAGACACCCACCCTTCCTTTCAGCAACTGCTTGACGCTATGTCGAAACTGGGTACGGTCGATGTTTTTTGTCATACCTGGGATATTGAAGAATCGGTTACGGCATCCTGGTGGAAAGAACATAAGAATGTAATCCCGCCTGCCAATGTCAATGAGCAGGAATTATGCAGTCTTTTCGCTCCTAAGGCCTTTGCTATCGAAGCTTCCCGGCAATTTGAAGAATTACCCGTAGGAGTAAAGTCGATCATACCGGTTTCCGGTATACTCTCTATGTTATATTCCCAATACAGGGCCTGCCAGATCATGGAAGATTATAGCCGGCAACATCAACTTAGTTATGACCTGGTGGTGAAAACAAGATATGACCTTGGGTATGAACTGGCGCCCAGGTTCCAGGAAACTCTTTCTTCCGCCGTTACACAGCAGGTCTTGTTCATACCCAATACCAATCCTTACGAACTCACGGGGGCCTGTGCCGATATTTTTGCGATGGGGTCACCAACACTGATGCGGGAATACCTGCGCTTTTATGAACGCTTCCCGGAAGTGCTGAAGCAATATGAAAAGGAAATATATACCGAACTGGTTCCCGAGTTGGCCCTTAAAGTTTATATCGAAAAAATGGAGATTGCGACCCGCGTTCCGGAAGGGCTCAGGGTCTATATTCAAAGAACCAACGGAAATCTTATCCGCCTGACCAGCGACCGTTTTTTTGAGATGAATGAACCCTTATGTTTTGGAAGGGCCACCATTGAACGCGGCCGGGAAATCGTACCCGACAGGGCGTGGATAGCTGCACAGGAAAAAAATCTCGCCAGGAAATATATTGCCTGGCTGGATCCGGGTTTCCGGGATGTTGAACTGAATGCTTATGCCGTTTTTTATGCTGGAGAATGGTTGGGCATTTCAGCGCTGATCAAACTGGCGCGAAAGGCTGCATCCAGCCGGGCGTTTACCAACAGTGTGATGAAATGTTTTTTCGAAGAGGCGATACGGGCTGCAAAATACGGGCTTATAAAACGTACAATACTGGCCTTCATTTTGATGCGCTATGGCCGTTATGGAACTTTTTATTTCCGGGTCATCAAGAAATTATTGCTGGAAAAAAACAAATAAATAGCTATGTTCAAAGAGAATCTGATATATGATGTTGGTATGCATAATGGTGATGACACCGCTTACTATCTCAGCAAAGGTTATAATGTCATTTCCGTTGAAGCCGATCCGGTGCAGGCAGCAAATGGAGCCGTTCGCTTCAAACAGTTTATTGATAAAGGGACTTTGAAAATCCTGAATATTGGTATTGCCGATAAGGACGGCGATTTTGATTTTTATATCAACGAAGAGAAGCCGGAATGGAATTCATTTGACCTTTCTATCACCAGCAGGGATGGTCTGCCCTGGCATGCTATTAAAATCAGGGCCAGCAAATTCAGTAGTGTCATCCAGGAACAGGGTGTGCCTTACTACCTGAAAGTGGATATTGAAGGACATGATTATTTATGCATAGACGGCCTTGATAAGGCTAATCTCCCAAAATATATATCCGTTGAGGCCAATGACATTACACTCTTTGAGCATCTTGCAGGAAAGGGATTTACAAAGTTCAAACTCATTTTTCAATATAACCTTGCTCATCTCGACCTGCCGGCCAATAAATATTTTAACCGCTGGCTTTGGGCATACCGGCTCCGGCAATGGAATTCATCCTTTATAAAAGTTTTCAGGAAGCTGGGTGGCCGGCATTTCATTCATTTTCTTGACCGCCGTTCCATTCCGGCGTACAGTCAGTCCTTTAAACAGGGAACATCAGGTACTTTTGGAGAAAACCTGGGTGGAAAATGGCATGAACTCGATAAAGCAAAGCAGATCTATCAGTTTTACCACGACCTGTTTCATAACCTGCCCAATAAAAAGGACTATGGTTTTTGGGTAGACATACATGCCACCTGGTAATTTTTTCATCATGCAGATTGACGGCATATCGGTTATCATCTGTTGTTACAATGCAGCAAACAGGATTGCGCCCACCCTCCTGGCTTTACAGGAACAGGTACTGTTTTCGCTGTCTTGCAGGTGGGAAGTCATTATCGTGGACAATGCATCCACTGACAATACTGCTGATGTAGCCAGGAGGATATGGGAGCAGCAACCGGTCACGGAATGCCGGATCGTGTCAGAACCCCGGCCCGGTCTTATGCATGCCCGGCACAGGGGGCTGTCGGAAGCAAAATATGATATTGTTTCATTCATAGACGATGATAACTGGGTGGCCAGCGACTGGTTGACCAGGATAGCAGGGATTTTTTCCGCCAATAGTAAGGTGGGCGCCTGTGGCGGCAGGTCAGAAGCGGTATTTGAAACGCCACCGCCTGAATGGTTCCCATTGTATGAGAATAATTTTGCCGTGGGCAGGCAGATGGATAAAAGCGGCATCATTGACCAGCAAAAGGGGTTTTTATGGGGTGCCGGGCTTTCCTTCCGGAAATCGTTATGGGAAACATTGCTCCAACAGGGATTTACCAACCTGACAGTTGGCAGACAGGGGAAAATCATATCTGCCGGCGAAGATTCTGAATTATGTTACGCATTTCGCCTACTGGGTTACTCATTATATTATGACGATGAGCTCGTTTTAAAACATTATATGCCTGCCGGGAGAATGAACCTGGCGTACCTGGGCAAGATGGCAAGGGGTTTTGGAAGCGCAAACCTTTTTCTGAATTGTTACCGGGTTTTACTGATGCCCCGGTTTATACTTCATCCCTGGTGGTATGAATGGGCAGTAGCGGTAAAAAATATGCTTGTATCAACCGGGAAGCTCTTTTTTGTTCAGGCAAAAGAAAAAAAATGGGCACTATTATTTAAGCGTTCCTACAATAGGGGATATGCATACCAGCTCTGGCATACTAAAAAAAACATCAATACAATTGTTTCAGGATTAAGAAAGCAATTTAATATTCATGAAAGGAAGAATTGAAAATATCCAGCATTTAAGGGGAATAGCTGCCATGATGGTGGTATTTGTTCATTTTCCAACAGCACTACAAAAGTTTTGTGGTTCCATTGGGGTTGATCTTTTTTTCTTTATTAGTGGGTTCATCATTTATATCAGTATTGAACGGACCGGGTATTATAACAGGCCGCTTGTATTTCTTAAAAAAAGGTTACTGCGTATTGTGCCTCTTTACTTTGCCGTGCTTGGCCTTTATCTTTTGATGCATCTGGTACTCAATTCCCTCAGGTCATCTTCAATAGCCCCTCATTATAACATATATGACATACTCAAAAGCTTTTTATTTATTCCGATATCAGAAAATGGCGTATATAAAGATCCTGTGGTATTCCTTGGCTGGAGCTTAAATTTTGAAATGTTTTTTTATCTTATGACTTTCACGGTATTATTGGTTTTCCGTAAAAAATATTTTCTGCCTTTATTATCATTATTGATACTGCTTCCGGTAACAGGCTTAATCGCTGGTGGATTTGAAAATGTTTATCTTGATTTTTTTACCTCTTCTTTTCTTTTTTACTTTTGTATTGGGTTGCTTATTGGCCATTACCAGGACCGGATCAGCAATTTTTTCGCTTCCTTTTCGGAAGTCATCTTTTTTGCATCGGTATATGTACTATTCCTGGTGATGTTAGGCAGGGATTATGGGTATGAACATACCGGTATTACCAGGGAAATGGTTATATACGATCATGTGGCCTATCAAAGATTTTTGATTTGGGGAATACCGGCATTGTTTTTTTTCTTATCGTATTTCTCTATAAGTAAAAAGTATAATATCAGTAACCGTTTTTTGAATGAGTTAGGGAACAGAAGTTATTCCATATACCTGTTGCAGGTCTTTTTTATCCAGGTGCTATATGAGATCGGTTATAAATTCAATGAAACCGGAATCGTCTTTTTGTCCATTATCCTTATGGCATTACTGGTTTGGGTTTCAGGCCTCAGTTATAAGTACTTTGAGAAGCGATTTCATGCATAAGAGGCTGATACTTTTGGTCTTCATGGTACGTTATGGATTGTATGACTGCTAATTGCAACTACTTTTGAGCAATAAATATCCATTCAATGAAAATCATATTTTTCGAACTTAACGAAGTCCCCTATAAAATTATCCATCATTTTTGCAGGCTTTACCCCGAATCTTCCCTGGCAAAAATTCTTCCTTTCAGCCGTCAATTTGAAACCTATACGGAAGATAAGGGTCATCTTTCTCCATGGATCACCTGGCCAACCTTGCACCGGGGGGTAACCAATGAAAAACACTTTATATCGGATTTCGGGCAGGATCTGAACGACCAGGAAGAACAATACCCGGCTGTTTGGAATATCCTGGCCGACCAGGGGATCCCGGTCGGACTCTTTGGATCCCTGCATTCCTACCCGCCGCCGGAGCATATTGAGAAGTTTTCATTTTATGTACCAGATACTTTTGCAGCCGGAAGTGAATGCTTTCCTAAAAAACTGGAGACCTTCCAGCGGTTTAATTTAACGATGGCAAGAGAATCCAGTCGGGTGGTGGACTCAAAGATCCCGGCCAGGGAAGCCCTACAGTTTCTTTTGAAACTTCCCGACCTTGGATTTCGTTTTAAAACGGCTGTTGAACTGGCCGGTCAGCTGGTGGATGAAAGGGTCAATAAATGGAAGGTGGTCAGGCGCCGCACTTACCAGTCGGTGATTGGTTTTGAATTGTTCTATAAACAACTGGTTACCCATCAACCAGCTTTTACTACATTTTTTACCAACCATGTTGCCTCTTCCATGCACCGGTACTGGGCCGCTGCTTTTCCGGAAGATTATGAAAACCTGGCCCTGGGCAGAGAATGGATAGAAACTTATAATAAGGAGATCGTTTTTACCATGAAGAAAGCCGACGAAATGATTGGCAGGCTGGTGAAATTTATTGACAGGCATCCGGAATATGCGCTTTGGATTTCTTCAAGCATGGGACAATTTGCCGTAGAAGCCAGGGAGATTGAAACGGATTTTATCGTCAAAGACGGGAAGCGGTTTATGGAAATGTTTAACCTGGGTCCCGGTAATTATACACTCAAGCCATCTATGATCCCCCAGTTTAATGTAGAGGTAAAAGAAGGTGTACAAACCGAATTTGAGACCAGGCTGAAGACCCTGAAAATAAATGGGCAACAGGTGCATTTTCGCCATAAAGGCGATCATTTTTACAGTATCGATATTGGTTTCCCCAACCTTGATGAAGGGTCCATTAAGATTGAACTGATGAACGAGGAAATTCCAGTGGCAAAATCCGGCATGCAGAATATCAAAATACAGGATAAATGCGGGGCGACGGCTTATCATATACCACAGGGTTCGCTGATCATCTATGAACCCGCCCGGGGCCTGCAGAAGGGAGGCATGACCACGCTTGCCACGACCGAGATCGCACCTTCCCTCCTGAACAATTTCAATATACCGCTGCCTTCCTATATGAGCAGGGGGATTAACTGAAAATAATTTCCCGTAAGCGGGATATTGAACAGCTATGAAAAAAATTCTGAAAAAGATAATGAAAAGAGATGCCTATCTCTATCAGTATCTAAAAGCCATTGACAGGTTTGGTCTCTTCAAGCCTCCTTTCGAAAAAAATATGGCTCGTACCCTAGAATCCTATGATCTGCAGAAAGGGCACCAGGTTCATTTTGTTCAGATCGGTTCAAATGATGGTTTACAGGGCGACCCCTTACATCCATTTATTGTCAGCCATAACTGGAAAGGCATCCTGGCGGAACCCCAGCCCCCGCTTTTTGAAAAGCTGGTAAACAATTATGCAGCTTCCCGGGAGAGGTTGTTTTTTGAAAATATTGCTGTCAGCCGAGCTCCCGGCTATTTCCCATTCTACTTTGTGGATCCGGACAACAAGGACTTGCCCGAATGGCTGAGCCAGCTGTCAAGTTTTAACAGGGAAGTCATCCTTAAACATGCCGATTATTACCCCCGGATCGCTGATCATATAAAAGTCATTAATATCAAAACAGACAGTTTCGATAAGATGCTGGAAAGAAACGGGATGGAAAATGTTGACCTTATCCATATTGATACCGAAGGCCATGATTTTGAAATCCTGAAAAGCATCGACCTGGACAAATACAAACCGGAAATCATCATTTACGAACAAAAACATCTTGCAAAAGCCGAAGCCAGGGAAAGTGTTCGTTACCTTAGAAAAAAGGGATTCAGGGTGCGCCTGTCCAAAAGCGATTGTATCGCCATCCGGAAAGACCTAACACTAAAAAACCCTAAGCATTAATGTTAAAGATTTCAGTCGTTGTTCCTTCCTATAACCAGGGACAATTTATAGAAGAGACCTTTCAATCCATTTTTGAACAGGCCTACCCGGATATCGAAGTCATAGTAATTGACGGAGGCAGTAAGGACAATACTGTCGATATCATCAAAAAGTATGAAAAGCAGATCAGCTATTGGGTCAGTGAAAAAGATAAGGGACAGAGTGATGCCATTAACAAGGGCTTTGCCCGGGCAACAGGCGATATCGTAACCTGGTTGTGCAGTGATGACCTTTTCCTGCCAGGTACTTTACAATCTGTCAATGACCATTTTAACGCACTACCCGACACCGTGGGTGTCATTCACGGAGGGGTGCAGATGTTTGAAGGCGACAAAGACCTGGAAATTGACTATGGATATGAAAATCCCTGTACGGAAAGAAATATTTCCGGAATGGCTTTTTCACAGCCGGCCGCTTTTTTCAGGAAAATTTACCTGGACAGGATCGGGGGCAAGGTTTCGGAAACACTTCATTATGGGATGGATTATGACCTTTTTTCCCGGTTAGCCACAGTTTGCCAGTTTCATCCCGTGAAAGACTTGTACGCGAAATACCGTTTACATGATGCCAGCAAGTCGGTTTCGCAACAGGACAAATTCATTATTGACTGGTGCCGGGTGTTTGTCAATTTTTGTAAAAATGCAGGATGGGACGATACATTAACAAAACTGTCATCCGTGTCTCCATTACAGGAAGCAATTCCTTATTTCCAGCCCTTCAATTTCGAACCGGATCCGGGTATACTCTCATCCATCGATAAGGAAAAAGCACTGTTCTATCACCTCTGTTACCAGGTTCGGTCATTGTTTGCCAGCGGAAAGATTGCCGCCTCCCGCAAAATGCTTGCCCGAATAAAAAAAGAATTTCCGGGAGCATGGCTGCAATCGGAAAAACTGATTCCATTCATAACCACCAGGCTATTCTGGCCTGATTTTGTACTGATCGCCATACGAAAAATAAGGGGTAAATGATGACAATACTCTTTTGCCTTTCCCACATAAAAAAATCATTACAATGGTTATGGTTTGCCGAAGCCTTGAAAAAGGCAGGGATCAACCAGGTATATGTGATCATTGACAGTAATAAGGATCCCGATCTGCTGTTGTTCGATGATCTTCGTCTATTGGATATCCCGGTGTATAAACTTGCGCATACCGGAAAGACTGCTCATCTAAAAAATATCTGGTTTACAAAAAGGCTGATAAAAAAACATAAGGTTGATATCGTACATACTTCATTGCCTTTTGGAAACCTGGTTGGACAGACCGCTGCTGTATGGGCAGGATTAAAAGCCAGGGTCACCACCTGCGAAAATGTGAGCTGGGCCCATGATTTTAACAATAGCAAACAGGAAAGGCTGGATAATTATACCTTCCGGTTGTCAAAGAAAATCATTGCCACTTCTGATATCGCGGCTGATTATTTGTTGAAAAACTGGCATTTCGACAAGAAAAAACTGTTTACGATATATCATGGACTTAAACCCGCCGATTATGAAGTATCGGCGGAAAGAGTGGAAGCGGTGAATGCCCTTGTGCCTATCCGGTCAACAACAGAATTTGTTGTAGGCGTGGTATCCCGCTTTGAATTCTGGAAAGGACATCAATACATTATTGAAGCGGCTCATTTATTGAAATCATTTCCTGAAATAAAATTTTATGTATTTGGTAGCAAGGGGTCCTATTTTGAAGAGGCGATGAAACAAATCAGGGAGAAGGGATTGGAGGATAAAGTGGTCTATGCCGGTTTTGTGAACGATACCTCTGCTTTATACCAGTTGTTTGATGTTCATTTGCATGTACCGGTTGATGAACATGTTGAAACCGGCGGTATCACCATCATCGAAGGGATGATGGCGGGCATACCCCAGGTGCTGACCCTGTCGGGCTATGCCTGGCAAACCGCCAAACATATGCAGAATGCCTATGTGGTTCCTTTTAAGGATGCTCAGGCCATCGCCGATGCTATCCTGTGGATGAAAGAAAATCCTGCAAAAGCAAAAGAACTGGCCCGGCAGGCAAAAGAAGATGCCCTGCAGTTCAGTGTAGCAGAAAAGACAAGACTCCATATTAAATTATACAATGAATTGCAATCGTGACCTATTTTTCTGTGATCATACCTACCTATAACCGGGGTCATCTAATCCAGGAGACGATCGGCTCCGTTTTACAACAGAGCTTTACCTCTTTTGAAGTGATCATTGTAGATGATGGCAGCCAGGATGATACTGAACAACAGGTCCGGGCCCATTTTTCCGAGAACCTCCAGGTTCGTTATTTCAAAAAAAACAATGAAGAAAGGGGAGCCGCCCGAAATTATGGGATGGCACAGGCTACCGGTGAATTTGCCGTTTTTTTTGACTCCGATGATCTAATGAAGGAGGACTACCTGCAAACCCTCTACCAAACGATTCTTAAACACCCCGATATTCATTTCCTGGCCTGTAAGTATGATTTCTTTGATCGGGATGGGAATATAAAACCCGCACCCATCCAGTCTGTAAAAGAGGGATGGTATGACAGAAGTTTCTTTCTCAAGGGGAATATCCTGGCTGCCAATTACTGTATCAGGATCAAAGGACATACCTGTCAGCCATTTCCTCCGCAAAGGGAACTGGCCTCCATGGAAGACTGGTTATTCATCCTCCTGAATACGGAACAGGATAAAGTTTTTATCAGGGATAAGGTTTGCCTCAGCATGCGCCAGCACGATGAACGTTCAATGGGCGACAACCAAAAAGTGATCGCCGCCAGGATACGTGCAGTTGACTGGATCAACAGAGCGATAGCGCTTCAACCGGCCGAAAAGAGATCATTGATCGCCTGGTCCCATTATTTTTGCGGGATCCATCAATATCTTGACGGTAAACGAAGCAATTCCATCCAGGAAGCCTTAAGGGCAATCAGGAAGGGAGGCGTCCATAAAAAATTTATCCTCTTATTGCTTAAATCAATAGTAGGCAGGAAATTCATACAGAAGATAAAATGAATTTAAGTGGCAATATACTTGTTTTGACGTCCTGGAGTTTTAAAGACGCGCTGGTACAAACCTATACCTTGCCCTATCTTGAAATGATCCGCAATATATTGCCTGCTTCCCATCGGATCATCCTTGTTACGGAAGAACAGGAATCCCTGGCATTATCGCCAAAAGAAATGGCAGCGATCAACCATTCATGGAACAGCAAAAACATGCGGCTTATCGGATTTCCTTACCGTTTTTTTGGCGCCAGGAAGATGCTGTCATGGGTGAACCATATTGTTTTTCTCTGGAAGACCCTGAAAAAAGAGCAGGTATCGGTGATTCATGCTTTTGGAACACCGGCAGGGAGTATAGGTTACCTGTTGAGTCGCATTTCCGGAAAGCCCCTGGTCATTGACAGTTATGAGCCCCATGCAGAATCCATGGTAGAGAATGGGTCCTGGAAAAAAGGGAGTGCCGCTTTTCGTTTATTGTTTTTAATGGAGAAATGGCAAAGCAAAAGGGCAACCGTTCTCATCGGGACAACGGCCGGGATGGAAAATTATGCCTTTGAAAAATACGGGGTAAAGAAAGATCGGTTTTTTGTAAAACCGGCCTGTGTGGACCTGCAGGCTTTTGCTTTCCGGGGGAAGGATCCACAACTGCTGCAGGAAATGGGGCTTAAGGAGAAGGTAGTGGCGGTCTATGCAGGTAAAATGGGAGGGATTTATTATAAAGATGAAATTTTCAGTTTTATCAAAGCCGCATGGATATATTGGGGCGATGCGTTTAGATTCCTGATGCTCTCCAATAGCTCAAGAAAAGAGATCGGGGCTGTGATGCAGAAAGTGGGTTTACCCGATCATGTGGTGATCAGTCTTTATATTCCACATGCTGAAATGCCGGCTTACCTGTCTTTGGGCGATTTCGGCATCAACCCGGTGATTCCGGTGCCCTCTAAACGATATTGCACCTCCATCAAGGATGGTGAATATTGGGCGATGGGAATGCCGGTAGTGATCAGTCCCGGCATTTCCGATGATTCGGATATTATCATTAAAGAAGGTATTGGAATCATCATCGACTATAAGCAAAATTCCGGGTTTCACCAGCAACTGGAGAAATTGGACAGCCAGCTCAAAGAGAAAGAGGGGATCAGGGAGCGCATCAGAAAGATAGCGGAGCAATACCGTTCCTATGATATTACAAAAAAAGTTTACAGCGAAATATATAGCTGGCAGTGAAGATAAATGGGAATATACTGGTACTGACCCAGTGGAGTTATAAGGATGCATTGGTGCAGACCTATACTTTACCGTATGTAAAGATCATCAGGGAGGTGATTCCTGCTGCCACGACAATCATCCTGGTAACGGCAGAGAAATCAGATATCACCTTGTCGGAACCCGAACAAGCGACGATCAACCGGGATTTAGCCAGGCAGAACATGCAATGGGTGGGACAAACCTACAGGCGTTTTGGCTGGCGTAAATTGCTGATGTATCCGGTACATTTCTTTCAACTGATCCGGCTGATCCGTAAAAACAATATTAATGTCATTCATGCTTTTTGTATGCCGGCAGGGGGGATTGGGTATATGCTGGCAAAATTCTTACGCCTAAAACTTGTCATCGATAGTTATGAACCCCATGCAACGGCCATGCTTGAAACGGGCGCCTGGAAAAAAAATGGATGGGCCTATCGCATCCTTTTCTACCTGGAAAAAAAGATCAGCCGGTATGCATCATATGTAATTGCCACCACGGAAGGAATGAGAACGTATGCAAAAGAAAACTACGGTGTTGAACTCAATCATTTCTCTGTCAAGCCGGCCTGTATTGATTTCACTCATTTTTATCCCCGGGAAAAAGATCCCGGATTATTACATTCATTGGGGCTGGAATCAAAGATCGTTTGTATCTATGCCGGGAAGCTTGGCGGAACCTATCTGAAAGATGAGGTCTTTGATTTTATAAAAGCCTGTCATGCATACTGGCAGGATGATTTCCGGTTTTTGATGTTAACAGGCGAAACGGCATCCTCCATTCAGGATCAGATAAAAAGAGTGGGCCTTCCTGCAAATGTTGTTATCGCGAAATTTGTAGCACATCAGGCGGTTCCGGTATACATGTCATTGGGCGATTTTGCCATCAACCCACAGGTACCGGTTCCCTCAAAGCGGTATGGGGCCCCGATCAAAACCGGGGAATATTGGGGAATGGGGTTGCCGGTGGTCATCAGCCCGGGTATTTCGGATGATTCTGATATTATCGCCGCGCAAGAGATCGGCGTGGTGACAGACCTGCAGAACAGGGACAACTATCCTTCAGCCATAATGGCAATAGACGGGATCCTGAAACATGAGGACAGGAGTCAATTACAGGAACGGATTTTCAAAGTGGCAAAACAATACCGGTCTTTTTCGATTGCCCGTAAAATTTATCCTTTGATTTATGAAAACCGATAAAAAGACAGTGGTTCATTTCTGGGTGCCCTATCCGGAAGGGGTGGCACCATCCCAGCGTTTCCGGGTAGAATTATTCTTCCCTTTATTGCGCAGGAATGATATTCATTTTGAAATGTATTCATTCCTGGATCAAAAAGCCTGGGATATCTTATATAAGAAAGGGAGTGCGATTCAAAAAGCCCTCGGCACTTTAAATGGGTATTTTAGAAGGGTTGGTCACCTGTATAAAGCTATGACTGCAGATTATGTTTTCATCCACCGGGAAGCCACCCCCATCGGTCCTCCTGTATTTGAATGGCTGCTCGCCAAATTGCTCAGGAAGAAAATCATTCATGAATATGATGATGCGATCTGGATACCCGGAGGCGAAAAAATTTCTTTTATAAAGAAATGGCTGAAGGCTACCTGGAAGATCAAATATATAATTCGCTGGTCTTATAAGGTTGTTGGGGGCAATGATTTTCTCTGTGCCTATGCCCTCCGGTATAATCCTTCTGTCATCTGTATCCCGACAGTTGTTGATACGGACAATGGCCACCATATCATGCGAAACCAGTATGAAGGTGAAAAAGTGGTGGTGGGTTGGACGGGTTCGCATACCACATTGCACAACCTTGAAGAGATTGAAGAGGTGCTGGCGGAACTCAAAAAAGAAGGAGCATGTGATATCCTGGTCATTTCAAATGTACCACCCGCATGGGGTTTTGATTTTATTTTTAAGAAGTGGAATGCCGAAACGGAACTGGAAGATCTGCTGGGAATGCATATTGGGGTCATGCCTTTGAAAAAGGGACCCTGGTTTGAGGGGAAATGCGGGTTTAAACTGATACAATACCTGGCCTGTGGGATACCGGCGGTGGCTTCTCCTGTTGGTGTGAACCCCCGGATCCTGAATCAGGAAACATGTGGTTTCATCGCTAACAATAAAGAAGAGTGGAAAAATAATTTACTTAAACTCATCCAGGATCCGGAACTCCGGACTGCCATGGGGAAAAAAGGAAGAGAATATATCGAATCAGCCTACAGTTTGCGCAGTGCTTCCTTTCTTTTTCTGGAATTGTTTTCTTGAAATCAACTCCACTTTTGGAGGGTTGAACAGGATGAATAAAAAAGCCAGGTAAAATGGCATACAGGGTATCTTGTACCTTGACAAGGAACCAAAATTGTTGGTGGAAATACCAACAGCAAAGGCAAATACCAGTGTGAAGATGAGGCAAAACTGAAGGGTTTCGTCTCCCAGGATCCTCAATACAACCCGGAGCGGGTTATTTTTTAAAATAGCGGCAATCGTAAAAAGCAGAAACGCCAGAGATTCCACGGCTGAAATCAATACAATGGGTTTCCTGGACTCCCAGAAATAAGGCCTGAACAAGGTTACATTGATTGCTGCCGGGGCTTTCTGTATCATACCAGCGAGTGTGGGATCAATATCACCCAGTGAATAGGAGGAACCATCCTGCTCCTGGGATACCCGCAGCAGGTAGTCCCTGGTCACGGTTGATTTATACGCCAGGCTTTCCACATTATACTCCCCAAATACCTGTGTCTGCATCCTGCCTCCAACCACCAGTAATCCAACTAGACTGATCCCGTAAAGCATATATCTGGATACGATGATCCATTTGGTATCTTTTATCTTGTAAGAAAGCAGGCCCATACCCCATAACAGGGCAGCAGGTAAGAAAGCCATTACGATATATGATTTTACAATAAATACGATGTAAAGGAAGAAAAAAGCTTTAAAAGTGTTACTGACGATTTTTTTGTTTTCATAAAAGATCAGGTAAAAATAGTGGACCAGCCAACCAATGCAACTGAGGGTAAGCGTGTCTTTCAGGAACCCCGATCCCCAGAAAAAAACGCTGGGTATGAATAAAAATGAAATCGCCATCTGTTTCTCCAGCCTGGGATATAGTTTTGTAAAGACCACGAACATTTTCCAAATGCCAATGAATGAAATGGCTGCATAAATAATCGAGGTAGGCAGGTATGTTGTTAACGTGAATAATCCGATGAAAGCACCAATACTCGCAATAATATATTCAGGGGGGCTTGTGTACCAGTACATTTTTGCCGTATACGGAAATACATCTGTATCATATGGGTCTGCAGAAGCCGTGATCAGTTTAAACCAGGTATTGAATGAATCATGCAGGGATGAATTGATTGTTACCGTATGATCCCAGTAATTCAGGGTATCCCCTCCTTTATAATAATACTGGTAGATAATCCCGATAAAGATAGCCCCGACAATTTTTACGGTGAAGGCCGGGAAAAAATACTTTCTCAGGGGATGTTTGATCGGATAGTATTTGTTCCGGTAATAAGCTGCCAGTATATATACAATAAAAAGGAAGATGGGGAGTAATAAATAGTCGTTTATAGTGATATATTGCATAAAATAAAGACATCAGATGTGTGGCATAACCGGAATCATTGCCCGTTCAGCAACCGGCCGGCAAAGAATTTCAAAAATACAACAATCTGTCCGTTCACTTGAAAAAAGAGGACCGGATGATGAAGGGATATATGTCAACGAAAATGTTGGTTTAGGCCACAGGAGGTTATCGATCATCGATACAAGCCCCGCCGGGCACCAGCCGATGTGGGATGCTTCCAACCGATGGGTGATCCTTTTTAATGGGGAAATCCTCAATTACCAGTATTTAAGGGATAATCATCTTTCTCCCGAAGACAGGGATGCATTGATTTCCGGCTCCGATACGGAAATTCTGCTCAAACTTTTTATTCAGTTGGGAGTGGCCTGTTTACCCTTGCTGGAAGGCTTCTTCGCTTTCGCCGTATATGATACCCGGGAGGACC
The DNA here is from genome assembly GCA_016125075.1 of Terrimonas sp. Classification (GTDB taxonomy): domain Bacteria; phylum Bacteroidota; class Bacteroidia; order Chitinophagales; family Chitinophagaceae; genus SpSt-398. The sequence goes on along the minus strand of WGMO01000011.1, from coordinate 224,958 downwards.
ATTTATTCCTGGTACGGGACCGTTTTGGAAAGAAACCGTTATATGTATATGAGGATAGCGATTGTATCCTTTTTGCTTCCGAACTGAAAGGAGTACTGGCCTATGAGATACCCCGGAAACTGAACCTGAATTCCCTGTACCTCTATCTTCAGTTGTCTTACCTTCCCCAGCCACAAAGTATTATTCAAAGTGTGAGAAGGGTAACCCCCGGATCCTATCTTGAAATGAGCCCGGGCAAAGGGATTATCAATGAGATTAAATGGTATACCATACCGGCACAGGGTGATTACAAAAATATTCCTGATTACCAGCAGGCACAAAATACGCTGGTCAGGCTGATGGACGAGGCGGTCCAGAAAAGACTGATCAGTGATGTGCCGCTCGGAGCTTTCTTAAGTGGTGGTATCGATTCCTCTGTCATTGTGGCCCTGGCCAGTCGCCACGTCAAACACTTTAAGACATTTTCGGTAGGGTATAAGGGGAATAATTTTTTTGATGAAACACATTATGCCGAACTGGTTGCCAAAAAATACCAGACCGATCATACCGTTTTTTACCTCGATCATAAGGATTACCTGGATGCTTTTTTTCCTGTACTGGATTATATTGATGAGCCTTTTGCCGACCCATCTGTCCTACCACAGTTTATCCTGAGTCAGCAAACCCGAAAATATGTGTCTGTTGCCATTTCGGGTGATGCAGGGGATGAGGTTTTCGCCGGTTACAATAAACATTATGCAGAGTGGAGGGCCAGGAAAAAGGACCTTGTGAGCTTATTTGTGAGGACAGGCGCGCCACTATGGAAAAAGCTGCCGAAAAACCGGAGCAGTAAAATCGGCAACCTGGTTCGACAACTCGACCGTTATGCTGATGGGATTAAACTCTCCTGTAATGACCGGTATTGGCGATGGGCCTCGATCAACGCCCCGGATGATATTTCACAAATACTTACCCCGGCGATTTTGGAAAAGGTCAGGCAGGACCAAATAGAAACGATTAAAGAAAACATCCTGAGCAACTTAAATGAAACCGATTTTAATTCTATGCTCAGAACCGATATCGATCTTGTTTTAACCGGCGATATGTTGGTGAAAGTCGACAGGATGAGCATGGCCAACGGACTCGAAGTCAGGTCCCCGTTTTTAGACCACCAGGTGGTTGAATTTGCTTTTTCACTCCCTTCGCGGTATAAAATTGATTATCATCACCGAAAGAAGATCGTGCGGGATGCTTTCCGGCAACACCTTCCTGCTGAGTTGTATAACCGGCCAAAAAAAGGTTTTGATGTCCCCATGCTGAACTGGTTTCAGCATGAGTTGAACGCATACCTCTTTGCGAATTTGCTGAAGGAAAAGACAATCAAAGAGCAGGGTATATTCAATTATGAATATATTTTGAAGCTGAAACAGGAATTGCAATCTTCCACCACACATGATACGGTGGAGAAAATATGGATCGTTTTATCTTTCCAGTACTGGTACAATAAATATTTCTTATCGATTAATTAATGGATGCAAAAAGGAGTTTTTACGATATCGCTTGATTTTGAACTTTTTTGGGGTGTCAGGGATCATCGTTCCCTTGCTGATTACGGAGCTTCTATCAGCAAGGTACACGAGATCATTCCCCGGCTGCTGACGCTTTTTGAAAAATATGGTGTTCATTGCACCTGGGCCACTGTTGGATTTCTTTTTCATGAAAATAAAGCGGCCCTCTTATCGGCAATGCCAACCCTGTTACCGGAATATGTTAAAAAGGAATATGACCCTTATGGATATATCCGGGAAAATGAACTGGCGGAGGAATTTCATTTCGCCCCGGACCTGATCAGGTCCATTGCCGGATGTCCCGGCCAGGAGATCGCTACGCATACTTATTCGCACTTCTATACACTGGAAAAAAACACAGATGCAAACCAGTTCAGGGCCGATATCAAAATGGCAAAGGAAGTAGCCAGCCAGAAAGGATACTCCCTGCAGAGTATCGTATTTCCAAGGAACCAGTATGGAGAAGAACATATCGCCATTTGCCGGGAACTTGGGGTAAAGGTCTATAGAGGGAATGAGTCCTCTGTAGTGTATAAACCCTTATCAAGGGCTGATGAGCATCTGGCAAGACGTGCCATCAGGCTGGTGGATGCTTATCTCAACCTTACGGGTTACCATTGTCATCCTTTTCCGGGGAAGGAGGGTATTGTCAATATTCCGGCCAGCCGATTTTTACGGCCCTATCATCCGCGTTTCAAGTGGCTTGACCATTTGAAGTTTAAACGAATCAGAAAAAGCCTGCAATATGCGGCAGCCAATGGCCTGATATTCCATCTCTGGTGGCATCCGCATAATTTCGGGAACCATACTGAAGAGAATTTTCAATTCCTGGAAAGGATCTTACAGGTGTATAAGAAGTTGCAAGATGATAGAACAATGGAGTCTTTAACCCTTAATGAGATTTATGACAGAAGTTCCGGTCAATAATCAGGGTCGTAAAATTGTGCTGCTGGCCCGGAATTCAGAGTCGGCAGCCATGCTGTATAATTATGTAAGCAGGTATTACCATTTCCACGCCATAATCGTTGAAGACCCGATACCTGCCAGTACGATGTTCTGGAAAAGGGTGAAACGTATTGGGTTTTTTACATCGCTGAGCCAGGTAATGTTTATCTTACTGGTGAGCCCCTGTCTTTCTTTGGTTTCCAAAAAAAGAAAAAAGGCGATTTTATCCGGGTACCGGCTTGACATGAGTCCCATACCTGCAGATAAGATTAAAAAGGTTCCCTCTGTGAATACGGAGGATTGCCGCTCCTTGCTGCAAGCCCTCGAACCAGACCTCGTCATTGTAAATGGCACCCGTATCATTGCTGAAAAAACAATCAGGTCCGTAACGGCGCCGTTTATAAATATTCATGATGGGATTACACCCGCTTTCAGGGGGGTGCATGGGGGCTATTGGGCCATCGCCAACGGCAGGCCTGATTTGTTTGGTACAACTATTCATTATGTGGATAAAGGAATTGATACCGGAAAGATCATCGATCAGGTTTTTATCCAACCTTCACGGAATGATAATTTTTCCACTTATCCCATCCTGCAGCATGCCATCATCATGGAATCCCTGGTTTCAGTTATTGATACATTCATCTCTACTGGTAAAATTCCCGAAAAGCAGCCTGTCTGTGAAAATATGCCCCTGCGTTTTCATCCCACCCTCTTTCAATGGATGGGGAACCTGGGAAGGACCCTGTTTTTATGTTATTTTGTAAAAATGTTAATTTATCATCTATAAATGCCCCGTGTAATTAGAATCCTGAACCGGCTGGTGATCGGTGGTCCTTCCAAAAATGCCGTATACCTTACCCGGTATATGCCATCCGAATTTGAGACCTTATTGATCATTGGGGGAAAAGAGGACCATGAACAGGATGCAGAGAACCTGGCGGAAGACCACCAGGTGATACCCTATTGTATTCCGGAAATGAAAAGGGCTATCTCTTTCAATGATGACTGGAAAGCCTATAAGCAGTTGAAAAAGATCATCCGGGAATTTAAACCCGATATCGTACATACCCATGCTGCAAAATCCGGGGCCCTGGGAAGGCTGGCTGCCAGGAATTGTAAGGTGCCGGTGATTGTACATACCTTTCACGGACATGTTTTTCATTCCTATTTTAATTCCTTAAAAACCAATTTTTTTATCCGGGCGGAAAAATACCTGGCGGGATTCACGGACGGGATCATTGCTATCAGTGAAAAACAGCGTCATGAACTGGCCGATGAATTCAGGATAGCCGCAGCAGAAAAGTTTCATGTGGTACCGCTGGGCCTGGACCTTGACCCTTTTGTCGAACACCAGGAAGAAAAAAGGAAATCCTTCCGGGCGGAATTTAACCTGGATGATGATACCATTGCCGTGGGGATCATTGGCCGCCTGGTTCCGGTGAAAAACCATACCTTATTTATCAGCTCGCTGAGGAACGTGCTGGCTAAAACCAATAAAAAAGTAAAGGCATTTATCATTGGCGATGGGGAGAGCCGTACCCAGATCGAGAAATGGGCCACTGCTGCAGGAATTGACTTCTGTGCCGTTGGAGAAAAGGAGTATACGAAAACTTTGATTTTTACTTCCTGGAGAACCGATGTGGACTTTATTTGCGCAGGGCTTGATATTATTTGCTTAACTTCTTTGAATGAGGGCACCCCGGTGAGCCTGATCGAAGCACAGGCAGCCTGCAAACCCGTGGTGACGACAAGAGTGGGGGGGATTGCCGATGTGGTGATAGAGGGGAAAACAGGTTTAATGGCAGCGACAGATAATGTAGAAGAATATTCCGGTCAGTTATTAAAAATGGTGGAGTCGGATGCGATGAGAATGGAAATGAGCAAAGCGGGAAGAGATTTTGTACTTAATAAGTTTGGTTATAAAAGGCTGGTAGGTGACATGGCAGCATTGTATTACCGGCTTTTGGAAAATAAGAAAGGGAGGAACTTATAATGATGTTTGGTCTTTTTGGTAATAAAAACAGGCAGGCAGCAGATTATGCTATGCTGCAAACCGATATGCATTCACACCTGATACCGGGTATTGATGACGGGGCCCAGGATATGGAAACCTCCCTATCCCTGGTCAGGGGCATGCAAAAACTCGGTTTTAAAAAGATCATTACCACCCCCCATGTAATGTGGGATATGTATAAGAATGAATCCGCAACCATCTTATCGGGTCTTCAGCAGCTTCAAAACCGGCTTGATGCAGAAGGTATTGAAATGGAAATAACGGCTGGTGCAGAATATTTTCTGGACGACCATGTAAAGGATATGCTGAAACGCAAAGAGCCCCTGCTCACGATCAGTGGTAACCTGGTATTGGTTGAGTTTTCAATGGCCAGCCCACCGCTGGACCTGAAGGAATTACTTTTTGAAATGCAGTTACAGGGTTATCAGCCTGTAATCGCCCATCCTGAAAGGTATGTTTATCAGGAAAGGAATAAATCTTTTTTTCAGGAGCTGAAAGCGGCCGGCTATTTTTTCCAGCTCAATCTCTTATCCCTTGCCGGTTTCTATGGAAAGGCGGTACAGGACCTTTCTTCCTATCTCCTTAAAAACGACTATTACGACCTGGCCGGGTCGGACCTCCACAGCGAAAGACACCTCGAGATGTTATCCCATCCTGCTATCGCAGCCCCCCTTTCCCGGTTACTGGGGCAGGGCAGGTTGTTGAACCCCTCACTTTGATTTTTTGCTTCCCTGAACAAAATGAAGATGTATTTGTAATTGATGTGTCATGAGTGGATTTACCATCAAGGATATAGAAAACCTTTCCGGGATTAAGGCCCATACCATCCGGATCTGGGAACAGCGGTATGGCTTTCTAAAGCCCCAGCGAACCGATACCAATATCCGGTATTACAGCAGCGATGAACTGAAAACCGTTCTGAATATCTCGCTGCTCAATAAGTATGGCTATAAGATTTCCCATATCAATAAAATGATGCCCACCGAGATCAGGGAAAAGATCCTGATGCTGAACAGTACGGAGGCCCAGCAGGAAAGGGTCATCAATGACCTTATTCAATGTATGATTGATATGGATATGGATGCTTTTGAAAATGTGCTGGGAAAATATATCAACCTCAAGGGAATTGAAAAATCCATCATCCATATTATATTCCCATTTATGGAAAGGATTGGCATCCTCTGGCAGACCGGTCATATCAATCCTGCCCAGGAACACCTGGTTACCAATTTTATCAGGCAAAAACTGATCGTTGGTATAGAAAATACCCGTTCCCTTGTTCGGATCGAAAAAACCTTTCTCCTTTTCTTACCAGAGGGGGAACATCATGAACTGGGTCTTTTATTTATATATTACCTGTTGAAAAGCAGGGGTGCCCAAACCATTTACCTCGGAGCCAATTTACCATACAAAGACCTGGAATACGTTGTTAAATACAAACAACCGGATGTAGTTTACCTCCACCTGACCTCGCCTTCCCGTAATTTCAATTTTGAAAAATTCTTGAAAAATCTGCATGATCATTTAGGGGAGTATAATTTTGTCATTTCCGGGATGCTGACCCAGCAATACAAAAAAGCGATACCTGAAAATGTCTTTTTTAAATACTCCCTCTCAGAAGTGATGGAATATCTTTCCCGCCTTTGATCTCCCAAAATAGTGATAACCAACGGTTTCTACTTGTTTAAGTATTGTTAATAAAATATTAAACAAAATTATTTGTTTAAACATCAAATACTGTTTAACTTCGGGGTATTAATAATTAAACAGTAATATATGTCAACCATAGAGTTCAACGAGATGCTGATTGAGAATGCAGAATTTCTCAAACCCTTTGCCATCAATCTTACCAGGGATAATGAAGCTGCCAAAGACCTTTATCAGGAGACATTGTATAAGGCTTTGGCCAATCATGAAAAGTATAATGTGGGTACCAATATAAAAGCATGGTTATTCACCATTATGCGTAATATATTTATCAATAATTACCGGAGAAAAGCCAAGCAGAATACTATTTTTGATAATACTCCCAATGATTTTTTATTGAATAATAATCAAACCATGGTGGCCAATACGGCAGAGAGTGGTTTGAATATAAAAGCTGTTAATAAGGCCATCCATGAATTACCACAGATTTTTAAAACACCCTTTCTTTTATACTTTGATGGCTACAAATATCATGAAATTGCCGAGGCACTGAATGAGCCTTTGGGAACCATCAAGAGCCGTATCCATTTTGCCCGTAAATTGCTGAAAGAACAAATAAGCAGGTATTAATATTTTCAAAAAAGCAAGTGTCAAAATCTGTAATAGTAATCGGTAGTGGATTTGCCGGCCTATCCGCAGCCTCCTTCATGGCAAAAGCAGGCTGGGACGTAACAGTCATTGAAAAAAATGGCCAGCCTGGTGGCCGGGCAAGACAGTTAAAAGAAGAAGGATTTACGTTCGATATGGGTCCCAGCTGGTACTGGATGCCCGATGTGTTCGAGCATTATTTCAATGCTTTTGGAAAGAAAACAGAAGATTATTATCAACTTATCAGGCTGGATCCGTCCTACCGGGTTTACTGGGAAAAGGGATATATGGATGTACCGGCCTCTTATGAAGAACTTAAAAAGGTTTTTGAATCTGAAGAACCCGGCAGTGCAGCCTTCCTGGATAAATACATACAGGAGGCTGCATTTAAATACCAGGTCGGGATCAACAAACTGGTCTATAAACCCGGGCGCTCGGTCACCGAATTCATGGACAGGGATATCCTCAAAGGTATTTTCAGGCTGGATGTATTTACTTCTATCCAAAAACATATCCGGAAACATTTTAAAAGCCCAAAATTGCGGCAACTGATGGAATTCCCGGTCTTGTTCCTGGGAGCCCTGCCCCAAAATACCCCTGCACTCTATAGCCTGATGAATTATGCGGATATTGTGGGAGGTACCTGGTACCCGAAAGGAGGGATGTACGCGGTCGTCAGCGCCATGTATGAACTGGCCCTGGAACTGGGCGTAAAATTTCATTTTAACGAGGAAGTAAGGGAAATCGTTGTTGAAAATAACCAGGCGACAAAACTCATTACCCAACATGATTCTTTTAAGGCCGATATCATTATCAGCGGTGCGGATTATCACTTTACAGAAACAAAACTGTTGCCGCAAGCATACCGTAGTTACAGGGAGGCTTACTGGGATAAGAAGATTATGGCGCCCTCCTGCTTGCTGTACTATGTGGGCCTGAACAAGAAACTTGATAATGTGCTGCACCATTCCCTGTTCTTTGATGTGCCTTTTGACCAGCATGCCGGTGAAATTTATGATCATCCCCAATGGCCCACCCGGCCTTTGTTTTATGTAAGCGTTAATTCCGTTACCGACAGCCAGGTTGCTCCTGCGGGTTGCGATAATATCGTGTTCCTGGTGCCGGTAGCCTCGGGTCTGGAAAATGATACGGAAGACCTGCGGGAAGATTATTTTAAAAGGATCGTTAAAAGGATGGAACAGCATACCGGCCAATCCATTGAGGACGCTGTAATCTATAAGAAAACCTATTCGGTAAGCGATTTTACCAGCGATTACAACTCTTTCAGGGGAAATGCTTATGGGTTAGCGAACACTTTACTGCAAACGGCTGTTTTTAAACCAGCCTGTAAAAGCCGGAAAGTAAAAAACCTGTTTTATACAGGGCAGCTTACCGTGCCGGGGCCGGGCGTGCCCCCCAGCCTGATCAGTGGGGAAGTGGTGTCCGGGGAAGTGTTGAAAGAATTTGGATAGTCGCATCGATAAACTTTGACACAGCAATATTAAAATCAAATTATTCTTATATTGGGTATATATGATTGAACTTTTTCATACCGTCAGCGGGCAATGCAGCAAGATCACGACGGAGCGATACAGCACTTCGTTTTCTTCTGCCATCAGGTTATTGCACCGGGATCTTCGGGGGCCGGTATATAACATATATGGTTTTGTTAGGTTTGCTGATGAAATTGTAGATACTTTTCATGATTATGATAAAGCGGCCCTGCTGGAACAATTTAAACAGGAGACCTACCTGGCCATAGACCGGGGCATCAGCCTAAACCCAATACTGAACAGTTTCCAGCAAACAGTAAACAAATATCATATCGACCACAAACTGATCGACGCATTCTTTAAGAGCATGGAAATGGACCTGTCAAGAACTACTTATTGCACAGATGGGTATAAAGAATATATCTATGGGTCCGCAGAAGTGGTGGGTCTGATGTGCCTCTATGTTTTCTGCGAAGGGAACCAGCATTTATATGATCAGTTAAAGGCCCCCGCCCGTTCACTGGGTGCCGCTTTTCAAAAAGTAAATTTTCTCCGGGATATCAAAGCAGATTATAACGGGCTTTCAAGGGTGTATTTCCCGGAGTGTGATTTTAATAATTTTTCAGATACCGATAAACAGCAGATTGAAAAGGATATATTAGCCGATTTTCATGATGCCTATGAAGGTATCCTGAAACTACCCATGAAAGCAAGGTTTGGCGTATATGTTGCCTATAAATATTACATGTCTTTATTCAAAAGGATCAGGAAAATTGAACCCGCGCAGATCCTGGAAATGCGCGTTAGGATACCCGATTATAAAAAACTGATGATCGTTCTTAGGGCAGGGGTAAAAAACCAAATGGGACTGATTTAGCAATATGGAAACACATGAAATTATCCTGGTCAATGAAATGGACGAGGAGATCGGTACTGCTCCCAAAATGGATGCCCACGAAAAAGGCCTGCTCCACCGTGCTTTTAGCGTATTTATCTTTAACACCGCTGGAAAGCTTTTACTACAGCAAAGGGCTGATGAAAAATATCATTGCGGGGGGTTATGGACCAATACCTGCTGCAGCCATCCCATGCCCGGGGAAATAACAGAACAGGCGGCAGCAAGGAGGTTATATGAAGAAATGGGTTTTCAGACAGCCCTGCAGGAAATCTTTCATTTTACCTATAATTCCCGCTTTGAAAACGGGCTTACCGAATACGAATATGATCATGTATTTGCGGGGGAATATGAGGGTCCCGTTCAACCCGACAAAAAAGAGGTTAAGGATTTTCGTTTTCTTCATCTCTATAAGATCAAAAAAATGATGGAAGAGGATCCCGCTCAGTTTACCCCCTGGTTTATTATTGCATTTCCTGAGGTAGAAAACTGGTGGATGACAAAGTATCAACATCTTTTAGCGTAATACTTATTTTTGCAGTTCATGATGACCTGGTTATTTTTTATACTTGTTTTACTGGCCACTTTCCTGGTGATGGAAGGGGTGACCTGGGCCACGCATAAATTCGTGATGCACGGATTTCTCTGGTATTTGCACAGGGATCACCACCAGGTGGAACCCGGTTTTTTTGAAAAGAACGATGCCTTCTTTGTCATATTCGCCGTTCCCAGCATGCTGTTGATCTTTTTCGGAACCTTTGACCATGTATGGTGGATGCAGGCGATCGGCTTCGGGATCATGGCTTACGGGTTTGCTTACTTTATGGTGCACGACGTTATCATCCACCAGCGTTTTAAGTGGTTTACCAGAAGCAATAATACCTATGTCAGGGCGATTCGCTGGGCGCACAAGATGCACCATAAGCATCTTGACAAACACCAGGGCGAAAGTTTTGGTATGTTATACGTACATAAAAAATACTGGGAAAAAATCCGCCGCGATAAAAAACTGATGGCTGGCAACAAAAAGGTTGAATACGCCCCTGAAGCCGATTAACTGTTTACTCCCCGGTTTTCCCCATTGAAAGCCCCCGAAAAATTGTTTTCTTCCCGCTACCTTTATTCCTTAACATGAAGTTGTGAAAGATATAGCCAATACATATGATTATATCATAGCCGGTATGGGTTGTGCAGGCCTGAGCCTGGCGGTACGGATATCCCTTTCAGGTAAGCTGAAGGATAAAAAAATATTGCTGGTTGATAAAGAGGAAAAGAATAAGAATGACCGGACCTGGTGTTTTTGGGAAAACCAACCCGGGCTCTTTGATAATATTGTTTATCAAAAATGGGAACGACTGCTTTTTCACAGCGAAGATTTGTCCCGGGAAATGTCCATTTCTCCCTACCTGTATAAAATGATCCGGGGGATCGATTTTTACCGGTATTCCCTGGATATCATCCAACAGGACACCAGCTTCGATATTCATTATGGGGAAGTCTGCGAAATGGGTAATGAAAGCGGGAAGGCTTATGCGCTAATTGATGGTAAAACAATCCGGGCCTCCCTGATCTTTAGTAGTATTCAATTACAAAAACCGGCACTCAAAAAAAAGGAACATTACCTGCTGCAACATTTTAAGGGCTGGGTCATCAACACCCGCGATGCAGTTTTCGATCCCGGGGTAGCCACCCTGATGGATTTCAGGGTGCCGCAGGAACAGGGAACCACTTTTGTTTATGTAATGCCTTTCGATACCCATCGTGCGTTGGTAGAGTATACCTTATTCAGCGAGGCCTTACTGGAACCTGCACATTATGACAAAGGATTAAAAAATTATATTGAAAAACACCTGCAACTGCAGGCATTTGAAATTGAAGAAGAAGAGTTTGGCATTATACCCATGACCAATCACCGGTTCCGGCAAAGAGAGGGGAATATTATCAATATCGGAACTGCCGGCGGTTTCACAAAAGGTTCATCCGGTTACACTTTCTGGTTCATCCAGGAATTTACACAACAGTTGGTGACAGGCCTATTGAATAACAGTATAAAGGATTTATCTTTTTTCAGTAAAAAACATCATTTCTATGACAGCGTCCTATTGAATGTACTGGCGACCGGAAAGGTAAAAGGCAGTAAGATTTTCACATCTCTGTTCAGGAAAAATAGTTCTTCTGATATTTTACGTTTTTTGAATAATGATGGAAATTTGCGCAGTGATCTATCTATCATTTCTTCCATGCCATTCCTTCCGTTTTTGCGGGCGGGGGCAGTAGAAATTTTTAATTCAGTATTATTGCAACATGACTATAGAAGAAAAGATTAAGATTATCAGTGTACTGGCCGGTAGTCTGGTGATCGGCTGGCTGGTGAAAAGGTTTATTTTCCCACTCCTGTATAAATTTACCAATAAGACTAAATGGAAGGGCGATGACCTGGTGATAGAGAGCATCAGCCGGTGGGTTATTTTCTGGTTCTTCCTGGCTGCCTGTTTATATACCCTGCCTTATCTTCCGGAAATATTAAAAGAACTCATTTCATCACTTGACAAGAATTTTGATTTTACGGCCGGTGATTACCAACTCGGCCGAAATATCCTGGCAGCCGCTTTTATTTTTTCCCTGACCATGGTGGTGGCTCGGATCGCCAAGGGAATGCTGCAGATCCGTTCTTCAAGGGATGACTCCGTCATTCCAACAACATCGATCCTCGGAAATATTGCCAAGATCATTGTATATGTTTTTGGCTTCGTTTTAATACTTCAGACTTTTGGTGTCGCCATTGCCCCACTGCTCACTGCCCTGGGTGTAGGTGGTCTGGCCGTTGCATTGGCCCTGCAACCCACATTATCCAACCTCTTTTCAGGTTTGCAGATCATCGCATCAGGTAAGATCAACCTGGGTGATTTTATACAATTGGAGGGTGGACAAAAGGGATTTATCCGAGATATCACCTGGCGGAATACGACCATCGAAACGGCCCAGGGCAATGTCATCATTGTGCCCAATAGCAAGATGGCAGATTCGATCGTTGAAAATTACTTTTTAACTGACCGGCAGATCACCTTTAACGTGCTGGTGGGAGTAGGTTATGAAAGTGACCTTGACAAGGTTGAACTTGTTTCGATCGCTGTTGCCAAAGAGATGCTGGAGAAATTTGACGGCGGCGTAAAAGACTTCGAACCCTTTGTACGGTTTTACAATTTCGGGGAAAGCAGTATTGACCTGAAAATATTTTTACGGGTGAAGGAATATGCCGACCAGTTCCTGATCACTTCCGAGTTTATCAAGGCCCTGCACAAACGCTTTAACCAGGAAGGTATTAATATTCCTTTCCCGATTCGTACTGTTTATATGAATAATAAATGATCCTGTACTTTAATGGTATTGACATGAAAAAGCCCCTGCATGCAGGGGCTTTTTTGTAGCCTCGCCCAGAATCGAACTGGGATCTGGAGCTTCGGAAACTCTTATACTATCCATTGTACTACGAGGCCTGAAATATCATTTGATCAGGCTATGGGCATTTTCTGCAAAGATCTTTACGGCAATGGCGAGCAAAATTACTCCAAAAAATTTTCTTACAGCAATTAATCCGCCCGGCCCCAGAATTTTAGCGATCCTTCCCAGCGATTTGAGCACTACAAAGATGATAACGAGGTTGATCAGGATGGCAATTAATATCGTGGGTTCTCCGAATTTGGCACCCCTGAGCGACATGATGGTCGTTAAGGTACCCGATCCGGCAATCAGCGGAAAGGCAATGGGAACAACGGTTGCAGCTTTTACATCCTTCTCACTTTTAAAAAATTCCATACCTAAAACCATCTCCAGGCCCAGGATAAAAATGACAATCGAACCACCTACGGCAAAGGTCTCCTTGTCCAGCCCTAATATCCGCAGAAAACTTTCTCCCACAAACATAAATACGATCATCAGCACTCCCGAAACGATGGTTGCCCTGAATTCACGGATTCCTCCCATCTTTTCTTTCAGGGTGATAAGAATCGGTATCGAGCCTACAATATCGATCACCGCAAATAAGGTAAAGGTTACCGTCAGCAACCTGTTGAAATCTATCGTAAAGTCCATACTTTTTTTTCAAAGATAGTATTTGGATGCTGGACCTATTGACAAAGCAAACCGCCCGTTACAGGGAAAACCCAAGGCCGGTCATGAAATTGAACCTTCGGGTATTATATCCCAAAACATCAAAATATCGTTGGTTGGTGATATTTTTCAGGTCGAGGAAGATTTTCCATTGCTTACCCAACCTGTAATCTCCATACAGGTCAACCGTATAATAACTGGCAAGGGTCAGGGGGCTGCTCCCATAAAGGGGCTCCAGCCTTTTGCTGACCGTTTTAGCCAGCAAGCGGAGAAAGAGTTTGTTGCCCGCCTGCCATCCTGCAGCAATATTGAAGACGTGTTTCGGGATCCTGTAAAGATTATTATAACTCGTGTCTTTGCCCAGTTTTGAACCGGTTTCATCATAGGCAGAGATCGTCTTCCCGGCGGTGTAAGTATAATTGACATCAAATGCCCAGTGTCCTGTTTTATATGCGGCTTCCCATTCAAGGCCATGGTTTTTCTGGCGATTGATATTCTTATACTGATAGGTATAAAATGTTGGGTCTGTCAGCAGGAACTGGATGGCATCCTTTGTATTCCTGTTAAAATAAATCAAACGCGTATGAAAATCCTTAGCTCCGAAATATTCAATGCCGCCTTCCACGAGCTTTGACTTCTCGGCCAGGAGTTCCCGGTTGCCGGCAAAAGCATCAAACAACTGGTAGAGCGTTGGAGTTTTGTAGGAAGAATAAATATTGATGAAAAATTTCCATTGGTGGTTGATGAAATAGAAGGGGTTAAAAGTGTAAGTGAAATTATCGCCATAAGCGGAATGATGATTCCAGCGCACCCCTGTTTCGAAAGAAAAACCCTTCCGGGTCTTGACGACCAGGGAAGCATAGGGGCTCAGCTGCCAGATCCTGGCCAGTGAATCCTTTATGGTACTGCTGTAAGGCCCATAAGGCCCAAAGGAATAATAATCCTGGCGGGTCCTGTTATTACGGTAATCAATACCTGCCAGCCATTCTGTATGTTCCCCTTTATAGTTTCCATAGAGTTCGGCAAAATGCGTAAGGCCCTCGTAGCGGGCATTTGAAAAATAGGCATAGGTATTGGACCGGTCGGTCGAGTCGTCTGAATAGGTTCGTGTTATGGCATTATACTGGTAGTTGAGATGTAGTCTGCCCTGCTTGTATTGATAGCTAAGCCCGGTACCGGTTTGAATATTCTTACTGCCGGAATTGAAATCTTTATCATCCCTGAAAGCGCCGGCATCGACATCTGTCCTGTAACGACTGTAAATCCCATTCCATTTGGCAGTTAACTTTTTGCTGATGGCCCATTGTAACCTGGCGGATAAGCCATTTTGGTTGAATCCGTCCTTGTCAAAACCCTTATTGCCGGTTGAATCGTATGCAGCGGAGAAACCTCTGGAAGTGATATGGGTATATCCCAGCGACCAGGAAGCTTTCCTGTTAAATCCGGCTGCCACTATGCTATTGTTAAAGGTGCCATAGCTGCCGGCAGTTGAATGGATGTCGAGCGATTGTTTTTTGCCCGCTTTTCTCATGATGATATTGATAACGCCGGCTACTGCATCGGAGCCATATAAGGTGGATTGCCCGCCTTTGAGGATCTCGATCCGCTCAACCTGTTCGGTGTTGATCAGGTTGAGGTCGAAATAATTGGTGATCAGGGAAGGATCGTTTACAGGAGTCCCATCGATCAGGATCAATGCATTTCCTGCAGAGGCACCCCGGATATTCACCGTTTGGTTGGTGCCCAGGGTGTTATTGGCACCGTTTATATTGATGCCGGTAACGGTATTCAATATTTCTGAAAGTGTTTTGCCGGGATTTTGGTCCAGTTGCTCTCTTGAAATAACGTGCAGGACCTTACCGGTTGCCGCTTGCCGCTGCTCGTATTTGTTGGCAGTGATGATGACCGGGCTCAGGTCCAGGAAAGAGAAAGCGCTATTGGGGGAGGGTAGGGAATCCGGTTGTTCCTGGCTGAATAGATGGCTGCTGATCAATACCGCAGCCACAATAAAATTTTTTCTTTTCATCTTTAAAAATTTTTTGTGACTGCTTTCGAGAAAATAAAAAGAGAAGAAACATAAATGCCCTGGGGCTTTTACATTTCACGCCTTTCACCCGAAAGCTGAATGTTGTTGTTGATCTGGCAGGTCTTCTGGCTTACCCCAACCTGATGGCCTTCCCGTTGTTCAACAGTGGCGAATGAATCAGGTTTTTGAATTCCCTTCAGGGGAATGGGGTTTACAGCTACGGGGATAGCGCCGGATTTACACCGGTCTTCCCTTTTAACCCCGGAATAACCGGGGACCAAACTGTTGCAAATGTAATGACTCGGTTGGAGACCGATGCAGGAGTTTTCAACAGGATGGTGATATCCTTTTATGACTTGAACCATTGAAAAGACAAACCCAGGTAAAAATTTCTCGGGGGGGCCGCATTATAATACCGGCCGGCTGCAGCATTGATATCATTCCCCATGCTGTATGTTTCATCAAAGAGATTGTCAATACCACCATACAGGTTCAGCTTATATTTTTTTACCCATGATCTTGTCCATCCTATTCTTGCTCCTCCTAAATGATAGGGTCTTGCAACGGCGGTATTGGCATCGTTCAGGTAAATAGTACTGGCCCCGTAGTAAGTGAGGTTGGTGTAAAAGCCTTTTTTGAAATTGATATCCAATAATACTGAAACCGTTTGGGCGGGTACGGAAGGAACTTTTTTGCCGGAATAGTCATCTGTGCCTTTCCGGAAGCTGCCATACCGGAAATGATTATAGGTATAATTGATGTCAGCTGTGATATAATCCAGGATGCTGAATTCACGGAAATGACTGTAGGTATAACTGGCAGATGACTCGATCCCTTTTTCCTGTACGTCACCCGCATTGACGAAATAATCAGCACCCGAAAGATCACGTCTTTGTACCAGCGCATTCTTCAGCTTAAAATAAAAAAGAGTGGTTTCCAGGCGCAGGGTCCGCTTGAAAAGCGCATAGCTGATACCTGTTTCATAATTCCAGCCATATTCTGCCTCAAGGTCTGTGCTGATCACGCCGGTTGAGGGCAGTAATTCTGCCACAGTAGGTGGTGAAAAACCTCTCGAGAGGGTTGCTTTGATGGAAAGATCGTTGTTGAAATTTTTTCTGACGGAGATCCTGGGTGCGAGCTCGTTTTTATAACTGCGGTACTGTTCTTGTACCGGGTAATCGCTGCGCCTGGTAAATGCTACCCGGGTCTTATTGATACTGATCCCCCCGTTAAAAAACCAACTGTCCCGGAGGGAGATATCGCCCTGCACAAAAATGCTATAGGTGCTGTAGCGGATATCATCATTGGTTTGGAGGGTATCAGGATGGCCCAACTTGTTTTGGGCAACCTGGGTATTGAAAAATCCCTGTTGCATTTCACTGCCTGCCACGAATTGGAAACTGTTTTCATCCTTCTTTTTTTCAAAACGGAATACGGTTCTTCCACCATAACCGGGTTCATTCCTTCTTTCATAGTTG
Organism: Terrimonas sp.; assembly: GCA_016125075.1. GTDB lineage: Bacteria > Bacteroidota > Bacteroidia > Chitinophagales > Chitinophagaceae > SpSt-398. The sequence continues at coordinate 208,152 of WGMO01000011.1, read as the reverse complement.
CGGACCGCCGGGTTTTTGATTTGTGAAAAGCTTCCATATAGGGTGGTGGTATTTTTCCAGGCCGTGTTGATATGGTAAATACTGGAAAAGCCGGCCGTGATATTTTTTTGAAAGATCGCGGCTTTCGCTGCAACGGCCGAGGGGAAACTGCCTGCAGCGGGTCTTGCCGCTTTGGGATTGGACCGGTATTCGTTTGCTGTCAGGGCGCCGGGGGTCTGGTAATACAGGTCGGAATAAAGCAGGGCCGCGTGTAATTCCTGCCGGTCCGATAAGTTGAGACGGGACTCCCAGGAAATATTATCCCTCCGCATCTTTGTCTGCACCCGGTAACCGTCGGTTGCATTGTGTGCATAGGTCACCTGGTTTTTGTTTTCTTTTTTGCCCCAACGCGCCGAAGCGAATACGTTTTGAAGGTGATAACTCCCGGTTACATAGTCGATACTGCTACCCGGTTGCCAGCGGTCAAGGGTATTGATCATGATCAGTCCACCGGTGCCTGCTCCATACATACTGCCCGCCGGTCCTTTAAAGATCGTGATGGATGAAAAATTATTCCAGGCAAACTGGTTAAAGTAGGTATTGCCGCCTGGATCGGTGAAGGGGATGTCATTCCAGTACACTTTTACATTTCTAACCCCGAAAGGAGAGCGTAAGGAACTGCCCCTGATATTGATGCGGTAACTGCCGGGTGACCGTTCTTCCATCCTGACACCGGCAATGGTATTGAATTCATTGACCAGTGATGTTTTTGTACTCCTGTCGCTATTGTTTCTTTGTATAAACCGGATCGCCATGACCGAGTTGCCGGCTTTCCTGTTTTGTTCAAAGGCCCTGACCACCACTTCATCCAGCGTTTTCGCGGAGTCGGTCTTTTCCTGCGACAGCAGGTCTTGTGAAATGAGGATTACCGGTAATAGCAGGACCAGGAAACGCATAAAGAATCTGTAATTGAAAAGTAAAGTTAGATACAATTATTCTTTAACTTCCCCACATGAAGTCAAATAAACTTGGACTCTTTGACCTGACCATGATTGTGATCGGGCTGGTAATCGGTACCGGTATCTTCCGTACCTCCCGCGATGCAGCTGCGGCGGCATCGACCCCCGGCATTTTTTTTGGGGCCTGGGTGGTTGGTGGGTTGGTGGCCATTTGTGGTGCGCTGACTTATGCCGAGATTGGTTCGAGGTACCCGGTAACGGGAGGGTATTATAAAATATTTTCCTATGCCTACCATCCTTCATTGGCTTTTGCAATCAATTGTATCATCTTGATCTCTAATGCTGCCTCGCTCTCGGGTGTGGCCTTGATTGGCAGCGAATATATTTCCCCCCTGATCTTTGAGGCATCTTCTGTGGAATACTGGAAACCTTTCGTGGCCATGTTTGCTATTATCATTTTTTATGGGGTGAACCTGCTGGGCTTGCGGATGAGTTCCCAAACACAGAATGTACTCATGATCATCAAGATCGGGATGCTGCTGGTGATCGTTGCGGCACTTTTCATTCCATCGATTCACAGTACGGCCCCGGTCGTAATCGATGAAAACAAGCTGTCTGCAGGGGCCCTGCTGCTTTCATTCGGCGTAGCGCTGAAAGCTACTTCGTTTACCTATGGGGGTTACCAGCAAACGATCAATTTCGGGGATGAGATCGAGAACCCGAGACGGAATATTCCGAAAGGCATTACCACGGGTATTTTGGTGATCATCGGTTTTTATTTACTGGTCAGTTACGCATATGTAAAAGTGATCGGTTTTAATGAGTTGAAACAGACTTCGGGGATCGCCTCCATTGTAGCGGAAAAGATGTTTGGGAAATCCGGGCTTTATGTTTCGTCTATTTTGCTTTTCCTCGCCGTATTGGCCTATGTGAATGTTTTATTGTTGAGCAACCCCAGGGTCATGTATGCCATGAGTGAAGATGGGATCCTTCCAGCCGCATTCCGGAAAAAGGAAGAGAAAAAAGGTGTGCTCACGGTAAGTTTGACTGTTTTTGCCGCTATCTGTGTGATCGTGCTTTTTTTCGCCGATAAGTTTGAACGGATACTGAGCTTTACCATTTTCCTAGACTCTATTGGCATGGCAACATCGGCCGGCACCATTTTCATCCTGCGAAAAAGGACCCGGCATCTTAATGGCACGGGGATTTACAGCATGCGGCTCTATCCCCTGTTACCCATCATTTTCATCCTGGCCTATCTGTTTGTAGGAACAATGATCGCTGTCAACGAGCCCATGCTGGCCCTTACCGGGATCAGTGTTTTGGCCGGGTTTATCATGCTCTATTTTATCATACAAAGGGTCAAGAAAAAATAATCGTTACATGGATATTTCACAGATCATCAACGAACTTGGCGAAGACAGGGAACTGTACTTCAATGCCGTTTCCCCGCCCATCATGCAGACCAGTAATTTTTCCTTTAAAAAGGTGGCGGACCTGCGAAAAGCATTTGAAGATGAAATGGGGGGCTACCTGTACAGCCGGGGTTTAAACCCTACGGTCGATATTCTTCGGAAAAAACTGGCAGCCCTTGATGCTGCGGAAGACTGCCTGGTATTTAATAACGGAGCAGCTGCCATCTTTGCCGGGATACTGTCACACGTAAAAAGCGGCGATCATATCGTGTCTGTCAGAAACCCCTATACCTGGGTTCAGCGGATGTTTGATAATATACTTCCCCGTTTTGGCGTACAAACTACCTATGTGGATGGCCGCGAGGCTGAAAATTATTTCAGGGCCACCAACCCTCATACCAGTTTTTATTACCTGGAATCTCCCAACAGCTGGGATTTTGCCCTTCAGGATATTGAAAAAGTAGCTGCCTATGCCCGGCAACACGGAATTATTACCCTTATTGATAACAGTTATTGTACACCGCTTTATCAGCAACCACTGAAAATGGGTATTGATATGGCCATGCAGACAGCCACGAAGTATATCAGTGGCCATAGTGATACCTTGGGGGGAGTACTCTGTGGTTCGCATGCAAGGATGAAAAAGATTTTTGACAGTGAGTACCTCAATATTGGCAGTGGCATCCAGCCCTTTAATGCCTGGTTGTTGATCCGGGGCTTAAGGACCCTGCCTGCCAGGCTGGAACGGATTGGCAAAACCACCCGCCAGGTCGTGGCGTTCCTCAAAAAGCATCCCGGCGTGGAAAAAGTCATCTACCCGTTTGACGAGGATTTTGACCAGTATGAACTGGCGAAAAAACAGATGAAGGGGGCCCCCGGCCTGTTTACATTTGTTCTCCGCACCCGCAAAATGGAGGATATCGTAAGATGCTGTGAATCGCTTCAGCATATCATGATGGCCGTCAGCTGGGGTGGTCATGAAAGCCTTGTTATACCCCGTTGTGCGGGAATCAATCCTGCCGATTTTGATCCCGGCAATGTGGAACACCGTTATATCCGGTTGTATACGGGGCTGGAGGAGGCGGATTACCTGATCCGGGACCTCGATCAGGCCCTGGGGGTTATCAAATAAAAATATTAGCAGCCCGTTTATCATATTTCAGCTTTTCTGCAAATGATTTGAATTAAATTTGCGGGATTATGAAAAGGAATTTAATACTATTCGTATCCTTCTTCGTTTTTGGAGCTGTACAGGCACAGGAAAAATGGGACCTTCGGAAATGCGTGGAATATGCCCTGAATAATAATATTTCCATCCGGCAAAGCGATATCCAGGCACAGATTCAATCCCTCACCTATAAAGAGAGTAAGTTTTCCCAGATACCCAGCCTGAACTTTGGTACCAGTGCGGGTGTGAATACAGGCCGTTCCATTGACCGGACCACCAACCAGTTTACTACAGAGTCCATTTTTTATAATGGATTTAGTTTGCAATCCAACGTGGATATATTTAACTGGTTCAGTAAGAAGAACGGGATAGCCGGTAACCGGCTTCAGGCAGAAGCGGCAGTGGCTTCGGTACAAAAATTAAAAGATGATATTTCCCTGAATGTCGCAGCCACCTATCTCCAGGCTTTACTGGCAAAAGAACAGGTTAACCTGAGCCGCCTGCAGATCGAACAAACCCTGTCACAGATCGACAATACGGAAAAACTCGTAAATGCAGGTAGTCTTCCCGAACTCAATTTGGCCGAATTACAATCACAGCTGGCACAGGACAGTCTGACCCTTGTAACGGCTATCGGAACAGAAGTCAAATCCCTTTTGTTGCTAAAGGCAACCCTTAATATCGATGCCGGAACAGCATTTGATATCACTACGCCACCCGTAGAGAAGATACCCGTAGACCCTATTGCGGAATTACAACCCGAAGCGGTTTACCAACTGGCCCTGGTGAACCTCCCCCAGCAAAGGGTGAATACCCTCAAGTTGCAATCTGCCCGGAAATTCGCTGAAGCCGCTAAAGGAAACCTGTACCCCTCCATCAGTATGGGCGGCAGTATCCAGACCAATTATTCTAATCTCAGGAACCAATACAGGGTGACAGGCGTCAACTTTATAAAAAATGACACCATCGGGCTTGTACAGGGATCTAATACGCCTGTGATAGCTCCTAACTACCAGGTGGCTTATGATTTCTTCTCCAAACAATATGGCCGCCAGATCTCAGATAACCTGAGTAACAATGTTAGTATTAATCTGTCGGTTCCGATCTTCAACGGCAGGTCGGCCCGGACAAATCTTGAGAAGCAAAGACTGAATGTCAAAAACCTGGCCCTTCAGCAGGAACTGGATAACCGGAACCTGAAACAGGATATTTATAATGCCTATACCGATGCCATTACCGCCCTGCAGAAATTCAATGCAGCCGATAAAGCAGTGGCGGCAGCCGAAAAGGCTCTGAATTACTCCCGTAAAAGGTATGAGGTCGGGTTACTGAATTCGATTGACCTGATCACGAATCAGAATAATCTGTTCAGGGCCAATATCAATAAGCTATCTGCCCGGTTTGAGTATGTGTTTAAGATGAAAGTGCTTGAATTTTATAAAGGCCAGGGGATCAAATTATAGGACTACAAATAAAATACAATGAATAAGACAGTTAGATGGATATTGATCGTTATGGTGGGGCTTATCCTGTTGCTCGTGGTGGGGAAGATGATAACGGGCAGTGGTGATAGCGGGATGAAAGTGTCTGCAGAAAAGGCGTCCCGGAAAACGATCATTGAATCCGTGAATGCCAGTGGCAAGATTTATCCGGAGATTGAAGTGAAAATCAGCCCGGATATATCGGGTGAGGTGGTTGAATTAAACGTACAGGAAGGCGATAGTGTGAAAAAAGGCCAGCTGCTGGCCCGCATCTATGCCGATATTTATGCCACGCAACGTGACCAGGCTGCTGCGGCAGTGAACCAGCAACAGGCCGTTGTGGCTAACAGTGAGGCACAGTTGAATGCCCTTAAAGCCACGCTTGACCAGGCAGAAAGGACCTACCAGCGGCAAAAACAATTATTCGATGAAAAAGTGATTTCACGGGCTGAATTTGAACAGGCACAAAGTACTTACGAATCAGCAAAAGCGAATTATAATGCGGCAAAAGAGAGTATCCGGGGTAACATGGCCGGAATTCAAAGTGCGCAGGCCAGCCTTACCAGGGCCAATAAGGACCTGGGAAGGACAACACTGACGGCACCCATGGATGGCGTTATTTCATCCCTCAGCGTAAAAAAAGGGGAAAGGGTGGCCGGTAACAGTTTCAATGTTGGTACCGAGATGATGCGGGTGGCTGACCTGTCGGTAATGGAGATAAGGGTGGACGTCGGGGAGAATGATGTGATAAAGGTCAGCATCGGTGATTCTGCCGATATTGAAGTGGATGCCTACAATAACCGAAAATTCAAAGGGGTCGTAACACAGATCGCCAGCAGCGTGAAAAGCACATCCGCCCTCGGCTCCGGAAACGATGTCACCAATTACGAAGTACGGATCCGGTTGGACCCAGCCTCCTATAGTGACCTGATCGATCCCGCCAAACCCCGGAAATTTCCTTTTAGACCGGGTATGAACGCCAGTGCAGATATAAAGACCAGCCGGCATGAAAATGTACTCGCAGTTCCCATCAACGCCGTTACCACCAGGGTTCGGGGCAGCGATAAGACGATCGATGACAAGAAGAAAGAAGACCAGAAAGCCAGTAAGGCCATGAACGGGGATACCGAAAATGATGATATTGCATCCGATGAACTCGAAGAAGTGGTCTATGTTATACAGGCCGACGGAACCGTCAGGAAAACTGTGGTGACGACCGATATCCAGGATATCAATTATATCGAGATCAAAAGCGGGATCAAGGAGGGCGATGAAGTGGTGACAGGGCCCTATAATGTGGTCAGTAAGACGATCAAGGAAGGGACAAAAGTTAAGGTGGTGGATAAGGACAAACTTTTTGATAAATAAAGTACGGCAGCCGTCATAGAAAAAGGAGCGTCTTCCACGACGCTCCTTTATTTTTTTGCAGTGAACCCTAACTCTTTATTAATTTTAACGAAACGATCAGCTTAAAAATTTTGAATTGGATCTGAAATTCGGCATTATCGGGAGCGGCAGTTGGGCAACAGCATTGGTAAAATTGCTTACCGATAACCGTCATCCCATCAACTGGTATATCCGAAATCCCAATGCGGTCGACCATATTAAAACGCGGCATCATAATCCAAGCTACCTCAGCACCGCCTATTTTGATCTTTCCCTCTTATCACTTCATACCGATATCCGGCAGACCATCCAAATGTCTGATGTGATTGTACTGGCAGTCCCTTCTGCTTACCTGACCGATTCATTTTTGCCCGTCATAGCAAAGGACCTGGAAGGAAAATTGATCCTCTCTGCCGTAAAAGGCATACTGCCCCGGCACAATATGCTGATCAACGACTACCTGAAGCAGGAATATGCGTTCCCGGGCAATGATTATTTCACGGTCATGGGCCCCTGTCATGCGGAGGAAGTGGCGGCAGAAAAGCTATCCTATCTTACTTTTTCCGGTTCCGATGTAACACGGGTGGCGACGATTGCGTCCTATTTTAAAACGGAATACTTAAATACGGTTGTAAACAATGATGTTTACGGGGTGCAGTTTGCAGCCGTGCTCAAGAATATCTACGCCCTGGGAGCCGGTATCGCGCACGGGTTGGAATACGGCGATAATTTTCTCAGTGTACTGATTGCCAACAGTGCGGATGAAATGGCCGGGTTTCTGCGAAAAGTGGGAGTACACCATATCGAAGTGGGTATCCATGATGCAGAAGACCCCGTGACCCACCGGAAAAACGCCAATTATGCTGCCAGTGTTTATTTGGGTGACCTGCTGGTGACCTGCTATTCCCTTTTTAGCCGAAACAGGAGTTTTGGCAATATGATCGGCAAGGGGTACTCGGTGAAATCAGCTCAACTGGAAATGAATATGGTGGCAGAAGGGTATAACGCGGCAAAATGTGTGTTTGAGATCAATAAGGAACTGAAAGCGGAAATGCCCATTGCAGAAACAGTATACAGGATTCTTTGGGAAAATGTTAAAGCCGCTGATGGCTTTAAACGGATTGAAGAGTTGCTGGTCTGATTGATGTAATTGGTTTTATTGTTGTCATTAAATTTATAACGATGCCTGTATCTTTTAGCGGTTTTGGTCCCCTGGCCATCTTCCTGATGCTGCTCACCTTGGTGATAAGACAGGCTTTCCTGTATTTCCGCCACCGGCACCACTAGCCTTCGAAAAAGGCGCTGGCAATACCGTCTGCCATCAATTTTCCCTGTTTTGTCAGTTTCAGGATCCCCTGATCGTTGATCAGGAGTCCCTGCTCAATATATGACCGGCTTTCCTGTACCAGTCGTTCCCGGATCGCCGCTTCCAGTTTATTGAGGTGAAGCCCCCCGGATGTCCTTAATGATATCATGATATATTCATTTACCTGCTGTGAGGCTGTCAGTATTTCTTTTTCAAAAGGTATGATATCAAGATTCACCGAACGGATATAGGTATTATTGTTAGCAATATTCCATTGACGGGACTGTCCATCAAAAGAATGGGCTGATGGGCCCAGCCCCAGGTATTTTTTTCCTTCCCAGTAAGCGGAATTGTGTTTACTCCGGAAGCCTGGTTTTGAAAAATTCGATATTTCATAATGTTCATAACCCGCCTTCTCCATCCAATCCATCAATAATAAGAATTGCCGGGCCTGTTTGCCGGAGTCAATATCGGGCGAATGCTGCTGCCGGATTAATTTATACAAAGGGGTTTGGGGTTCAACCGTCAAAGCATAACAGGAAATATGGGGCACCTGCAGTGAAATCAGTTTCTCCACGTTTTTTTGCCATTGCGGGTCCGATAAAAAAGGGCTTCCGTAAATAAGGTCTGCCGTGATATTTTCAAAATGGGCCAGGGCCAGTTCAAGGCTTTCCAAACCCTGCTTTGCCGTATGGGCCCGGTTCATCCATTTAAGATCCTCGTCAAGAAATGACTGTATACCGATGCTCAGCCGGTTGATGCCGGCCGCTTTCCAGCATTGCAGCCTTTCATCACTGATATCATCGGGGTTGGTCTCGATCGTAATCTCGCAGTTTTTTGTAACCGGGTGGAAGTCCTTAATGCTACTGATCAGGGATTGACAGTCTCCCGCCTCCAGCAGGCTGGGGGTGCCCCCGCCAAAATAAATCGTTTCAACCGGCTCCTGTGCTAAATAATTACTTTGAATACCGATTTCCCTCAATAAAGCGGCGATGAGTTCGTTTTTACGTCTTAAAGAGGTTGTAAAATGAAAATTGCAATAATGACAGGCCTGTTTGCAAAATGGAATATGGATATAGATGCCAGCCAACTAAGAATAGGTTTTAGATTGTTTACAACTGCTGATTACTTTTGCGGATAAGCGATGACAAAAATACAAAAGCAAATACGGGTATCGTTTTTTCTTCTTGCCGGATCTGTTATCGGGAATTTCCTGGCCGCCCAGGATATTTTCCGGTTACAAATTGAGCCTGCAGATTCTGTTTCAGCTGCTGTGATTGCTGCAGCGGGTCTGCAAACTGAGTTCAGGTCCCGTGAAAACTGCACCGCCTATATTTATAAACTGCCTGTTCTGCTGCAATCAAGGGGTTTTATCAATGCCTCTGTTGACAGTTTTTCTTATGACTCCTTATCTGCCCGGGTTTTGCTGTACACCGGTAAGGTCTATTTCTGGCAAAGACTCGGCACGGACAAGGTCGATCCCCAGTTGCTGGATGCCGCAGGCTGGATCAGGTCCGATTATAATGGGAAATGGCTGGACCCCCAAAAATACAGGGCACTCCAGGAACGGATCCTGGAATACCTTGAAAATAACGGTTACCCATTTGCCAAGATTTATTTCGACAACCTACAGTTAAAACATGACAGTATATCCGGTGAACTGATGATTGATAAAGGCCCTTTGTATAAGATCGACAGTATCCGCTTATATGGAGATGCCCGGATCTCCAATAATTTTTTGCAGCGCTACCTGGATATCAAAAACGGCAGCCATTTCAGTAAACAAAAACTGGAGAATATCTCCAAAAGAATACTTGAGCTCAACTATGTAACCGAAGAAAGTCCGTATGATCTCAGCCTCCTGGGAACAGGCTCCGTTCTCAACCTTCATTTAAAACAAAAAAAAAGCAGCCAGATCAACTTCCTGATCGGCTTCCTGCCCAATAGCAGCCAGACTTCTTCGAAAAAATTACTGGTAACCGGTGAAGCCAATATCAATCTTCATAATGCACTGGGAGTGGGAGAGACTTTCGGGCTTAACTGGCAGCAAATCCAGGTCAAATCACCCCGGCTGAATATCCTGTACCGTCACCCATATATCTTTAATTCCCCACTGGGTCTCGACCTTTCTTTTGATATGTTCCGGAAAGACAGTTCATTTCTTAATGTCAATATGCAGCTGGGCGGTCGCTATGATATTACAAACCTGCGTTCGGCAAAAATATTCTTTCAGCGTTTCCAGACAATCATCAGCCAGGGCGGCATCAATACCTATGCCGTCATCCAAAGCAAACGGTTGCCCGATATTGCTGATGTCAGTTCCTCGAATATTGGGGTGGCATATGATATTAATACCACCGACTACCGGAACAACCCCAGGAAAGGATGGGTGATGAACATCACGGGTACGGTGGGAACAAAAAACGTAAAGAAAAACAATGAGATTCTTGAGCTGTCGGATCCGGCCGACCCTTCCTTTGATTTCGGGAAACTCTATGATACCGTCAGGTTGAAAACCTACCAGTTAAGGGTGACGGGTGTGATAGCCCGTTATTTCAGGTTAAAGGGCCAGGGGGTGTTCAAAACATCCGTCACCGGTGGCTTGTTTCAAAGCGAGAATATTTTCCGGAATGAACTGTTCCAGGTGGGTGGTTTTAAGTTGTTGCGGGGTTTTGATGAAGAAAGCCAGTATTTGTCGCAGTATGTTGTGGCCACGGCAGAGTATCGTTATTTGGTGGGGCAGAATTCCTATTTCTATGTGTTCACAGATGGTGGCTTCGGGGGGAATAAAAGTGTAAAACCGGCTATTCAGCATAGTTATCTCAGTACCGGTCTGGGAATGGCCTTTGAAACAAAAGCAGGGATCTTTAATCTTGCCTGGGCAGTGGGTAAAAGGGATGATATCCCTTTTAACCTCCGGCAGTCAAAAGTGCATGTTGGTTTCCTCAATTATTTCTAAGGATCATAATATTATTTAAAAAGGCAAGGGCCAGTTCAATATTTTTGCAGGCACATGAACAGAATCATTATCCAGGTAATTATTGGTCTATTGATCCTGCAGCCGCTTTCGGCGCAGGTCCATTCAGACTCATTGCCACCGGTTGCCGTTGACAGTGTTTCCGCTTCCGCAACCGCACCGGTCCTTTTGGCTGATTCCGCCGGTGTCCATACGCGGATTGATTCTTTGGATACTTTGCCCGATAGCCTGAAGACAGGGGCCGCAGTAAATGATTCCCTGCAAAAAGCAAAAGAAACCAGGATGCCGGTTGAACTGCGAAAGGATGCTCCCAAACGGGCTTATTATGGCAAGGATACCTTTTTTTATGTCTTTATAGCTTTGATTTTGATCATTGGACTGCTCCGGCAATTCTTCCCTAAATATTTCAATGATTTTTCCCGGATCTTTTTCAGGCGAACACTCAAACAGCGGCAACTTTATGAACAGATCATACAGACGCCTGTCCCCTCCCTGTTGCTTAATATCTTCTTTTTTATCACAGCCGGTATCTATGTCAGCTACCTCTTAAATTATTTTGGCCTTCAAAAAATCGATAATTTCTGGATCCAGACTTTCTATGCCAGCATGGGGGTGGCAATCATTTACCTGGCTAAATTTTCAAGTCTTAAGCTGGCCGGATGGTTGTTTAACCTTTCCAGCCAGACAGATGATTATACTTTTATTGTTTTTATGATCAATAAAGCGATCGGCATTTTTCTTTTGCCATGCCTTATCCTGATCATATTCTGTAAACCGGGTCTTTCCAATTCAGTCCTTACCTTGTCATGGCTGGGCATCGGTTTTATGTTCTTGTATCGTCTGTATCTTTCTTTTCAAATAGCACGTAACCGGGTTAGTGTCAACCTTTTCCATTTTCTACTCTATATCCTGGCCTTTGAAATAATTCCACTTTTGCTGATTTACAAGCTGTTATTGATGGTTTTTTAAAAGAAGTCATTACCTTTGCAGAACTTTTGAGCTGAGCCTTATGACAAATAACAGGGAATCAACCACCAGAGCCTCCGAAAAAGTGAAAAAGATACTGATCACACAGCCCAGACCCGAAAGCGAAAAATCGCCGTACTTTGAGTTGTCTAGGAAGTATAATGTCACGTTGGACTTTCATCCATTGATACGTCTGGTACCCATCCCTGCCAAAGAGTTCCGTAAACAAAAAGTCGATATTGCCAATTATACGGCCGTGATCTTTACCAGCCGCAATGCGATCGATCACTTCTTCCGAACCTGCGAAGAGATCAAGGTCAATGTATCGCAGGACACAAAATATTTTTGTATCACGGAAGCTGTTGCCCTTTACCTGCAGAAATTTATCCTGTATCGGAAGCGAAAAGTATTTTATGGTGCCGATGGCTCCAATAAAAGCCTCTTTGATGCTTTCAGCAAGCACAAGGCCAATGAGAAATTCCTCTATGTCTGCTCGGAAAACCAGCAGGACAATGATATCTGTACCTGGCTCAAAGAGAATAATTGTGAATTTACCCTTGCTTTCATGTATCGCACAGAAAGTAACGATGTAAAAGAGGTGTTGCAGAAGAACGATTATGATATCATCTGTCTGTTTACGCCCAGCAGTGTAAAAAGCCTTTTTGACAATGTTCCTAAATTCAGGCAGAACGGAACGGTTATCGGTGCATTTGGCAGCAACACTTCCAAAGCCGTGGAAGAAGCCGGTTTGAAATTGGGTATCGTTGCTCCCCAACCCCAAATGCCCAGCATGGTGGCAGCGTTGGAAAATTATTTGCAGGGACAGTAGTACCCATAAAGATATTGACAGGGGCAGTAGCCCCTTTTTTTATGCCCCGCGGTTTTATGCGACCTTTGCGGCATGTCTGATCACTCCTCTTATCCATTCACCAACAAACTTATCGGGGAAACAAGTCCCTATCTGTTACAGCATGCCCATAATCCCGTAAACTGGTATCCCTGGGGGGATGAAGCCTTAACCTTGGCAAAGACTTTGCAAAAGCCGATCCTGGTGAGTATTGGGTATTCTGCCTGTCATTGGTGTCATGTCATGGAAAAGGAAAGTTTTGAACATGAACCGACTGCCACTATCATGAACAGTCATTTCATCAATATCAAAATCGACAGGGAAGAAAGACCTGATCTGGACCATATTTACATGGATGCGGTACAGGCCATGACGGGCAGCGGGGGCTGGCCGCTGAATGTTTTTCTGACGCCTGAGGGGAAGCCTTTTTATGGCGGCACCTATTTCCCGCCTCAAAAAGCATATAACCGTCCTTCCTGGCAGGATGTTTTAATGGGGGTTTCCGAGGCATTCAATAACCGGCGACATGAAATTGATGCGCAGGCTGAAAACCTGACCGAACATATCATTCAATCCAATTCATTTGGATTCAGCAGTGATCATGAAGGGGTGATATTCTCCGATACCATGACAGCAGATATAGTGTCAGCGATCATGAAAACGGCCGACCCGGACTGGGGCGGGTTTGGGAAAGCGCCAAAATTTCCCCAAACACAGATTATTAAATTCCTGCTGCGTAATTATCACGAAACCCAAAACGAAGCGGCCCTTCGGCAGGGATTACTGAGTCTGGATAAGATGATTGACGGAGGAATCTATGACCAGGTGGGGGGTGGCTTTGCCCGCTATTCGACCGATGCTGAATGGCTGGTTCCGCATTTTGAAAAAATGCTCTATGATAATGCGCTTTTAATAACGGTCATGGCAGAGGCATACCAGGTTACAGGGAAAGACCGCTACCGGGATGCCATCCGTGAAACGATCGGGTTCCTGGAGGCCGAAATGCTCAGTGAGGAGGGGGGCTTTTTTTCTGCGCTTGATGCTGATAGTGAGGGAGAAGAAGGGAAATTCTATGTGTGGGATCAGCAGGAGGTGGAAGATCTGCTGGGTGATGACGCCCCGCTATTCTGCCAGTTCTATGATATTACGGCTGAAGGTAACTGGGAGGGTAAAAACATACTTTGGATAAGAAAGGGGATAGCAGAATTCAGTAAAACTGCAGGTATCCCTACAGGGGAACTGCAACGCCTCCTTCAGGAGGGCAAACAAAAACTCCTGCAACAAAGGAATAAACGGACAAGACCCCAGTTGGATGACAAGGTCATATTGGGTTGGAATGCATTGGCCAATACCGCCCTGTGCCATGCATTTGCAGCAACCGGTCACCTGCCCTACAAAGAGCTGGCCGTCAGGAATATGGATTTCCTGCTCGAGAAATTTAAGGACGGGAATGGCGGGTACTTCCATACCTATAAAAATAACCGGTCGAAGTATCCGGCTTTTCTGGATGATTATGCCTTCCTGATCCAGGCCCTGATCCAGTTACAGGAGATCACCGGAAACAGGGAATACCTGCTAACAGCCATGGAGATAGCAAATTATGTGCTCAATAATTTTGAAGAAACCGGAACCGGCTATTTCTTTTATACGCATAAAGATCAAGAGGATGTCATTGTCAGGAAAAAGGAAGTGTATGACGGTGCAGTTCCCTCCGGCAATTCGGTCATGGCCTATAATCTGTACCAGTTGTCGAATTATTTTGGGAAGGATGACTTGAAAGACCGGGCCCTTCGCATAATAAAAAGCCTCCTGAATGCAATTATTAAATACCCGGTTTCGTTTGGTAACTGGGCCTGCCTGCTGCAGGAGATCGTGTACGGAACAAAGGAGATCGCTGTTGTTGGAAAAGATCCCGAAAACATTTATGATCAGGTATTAGGGTTATATATACCACATAAAATCATAATGTGTTCAACGGAAGCAAACAACCAATTTCCATTATTATCCGATAAAAAGGGAGGCGGGTCTGTGAAAATCTATTTATGCCGGGATTATACCTGTTTGCAACCAGTCTCTGATTTTGATGATTTTAAAGCGCTTTTGGCAAAAAATAAACCTGAATAATTGCTGTTAAACGCAATAACTCAGAACAAAAATCGTTAGAAACTTTACCTCGTAAAAGAGCTTTGAATATTAAAAAATAAATATTAACCTTGTGAGCAAGATTTCATCAAAATCTTATATTTGTCCAATACCCTTTAAGTGTATGAAAATGAAGAACCCAATCTATGTCTTTTTCGCCCTGGTTATCATGGTAATGGTAAGCAGTTGCGGCATTCTGGGAAAAAAGAAAAAAGCCGGAGCCTTGCCCAATGATGGTCAGGTTTATGGCATTTCTCCTGGCAGTAAGTATACCTTACCGCGCCCTCCGGGCATGGTATATATTCCTCAGGGAACCTTTCACATGGGTCCCAGTGATGAGGATCCCTCCTATTCATTAAGTGCAAGAAACCGGTCAATCTCTATTAGCGGTTTCTGGATGGATGCAACAGAAATAACCAATAATGAATACCGTCAGTTTGTTTTCTGGGTCAGGGACTCGGTGGCTGCCACTGAATTGAAATACCTGAAACCGGGTAAAGACGGGAAAGAATATGTCGATTGGGCTAAAATGAAGACATTGAAATGGAATGATCCTAAAGTGCTCGAAGAGCTGGGACAGACCAAACTGATGCTTCCTCCCGACGACAGGATTTTCGGTAAAATGGAGATTGACCCCACTCAGATCATCTACCAGGTGGAACGTTTTGACCTGAAAGAAGCAGCAAAAAGGGAAAATGCCGGTGTAGCCCGGTCTAAATTCATCGAAAGGTTCCCGGTACAGGTTTACCCGGATACCCTGGTTTGGATCCGTGATTTCGCCTACTCTTACAATGAACCCATGACAAAAAGATATTTCAGTCACCCGGCTTTTGGAAACTATCCGGTGGTTGGGGTAAACTGGAAACAGGCTGATGCTTTTTGTAACTGGAGGACTTTATATCTTAATTCTTACCTGAGTTCAAAAAACAGGACACAGGAATCTGATTTCCGTCTGCCTACAGAAGCCCAATGGGAATATGCAGCCCGTGGCGGTCGTTCACAATCCATGTTTCCCTGGGGTAATTACTACCTCCGAAACAAGAAGGGTTGTTTGATGGCCAACTTTAAACCCGGTCGTGGTAATTATCCTGAAGATGGCGGTTTCTATACTGTTCGTGCCGATGCCTACTGGCCTAACGATTTTGGTCTGTATAATATGGCAGGTAACGTGGCAGAGTGGACTTCTTCCATTTTCTATGAAGGAGGATTCACCTTCCAGCATGACATGAACCCCGATGTTAGATGGAATGCAAAAGATACAGATCCCCCGCTGATGAAGCGTAAAGTGATCAGGGGCGGAAGCTGGAAAGATGTTGGATATTATCTTCAAACTGGTACCAGGACTTACGAGTACCAGGATACTGCTAAATCTTATATTGGATTCCGGAGTGTAATTGATCTCCCCGCAGCACCTCAGAAAGGTAGCCGAGGCGGATAATTTATATAAAAATATTTTTAGATGAGGCCGGTAGTTTTCCGGCCTCATTTCTCCCAGACTAACTACTTGCAAATTTTTATTTTATAATCCTTTAATTCACCTATTAAACGAGCCCATTATGCTTTACTTTAAGACGAAAAAAGGCCAGGTTGTCCTTAATTTTTTATTCAGCTTTTTTGCTGCCGTGGTAATCCTGGGAGCCTTATTCAAAATCCGCCACTGGCCCGCTGCCGACGAAATGATCACATTAGGACTTCTTTGTGAAGTTGCCGTATTCCTTATTATGGCCTTCATGGTTGCTCCTCCAGAAGAACCCCATTGGGAGCGTTATTTTCCTAATATTAACGAACACCCTGATGTTGAAAAAGCAAGAACCGGAAGGTTTGAAGTTACCCCGCTGGCTTTAGCTGGTAATACAGGAAATCCTGCTTTGACCAAGCTGGATGATATGCTGTCAGCCGCTGAGATCACCCCTACCAATCTTGGAAAACTGGGTGAAAATTTCAAAAAGCTGGGTGTAACGGTAGATAAGATGTCGGACATTACTGATGTAGTGGCTGCCACCGGAGATTACACCGCTAAAACAAAAGAAGCTGCACAGGCACTCGGCCAAATGAAAGATGCATATGTTGGCGCTGCCCACAGTGTTCAGCACTTTAATAATGCCGCCGAAGGTACCAAGCAGTTCCATGAGCAGGTGCAGGTGCTGACTAAGAACCTGTCTTCCCTCAATACAATTTATGAACTGGAATTACAGGATACCAATAACCACCTGAAAGCAATGAACAAATTCTACAGTAACCTTACATCGGCCTCAGAAGCTATGCAGGGTAGTGTGGATGATGCCAAGAAGGCGCACGACCAGATTGCTGTATTAGCAACGAATCTGGGACGCCTGAACCAGGTGTATGGCAACATGCTCAGTGCGATGCAGGGTCGTTCCTGATAATTTTTTCATAATGGTTTCGTTTTATAAAATAAATACGAAATCCGTATCCTTAGATTTTAGAACATAGTCACCTTTTATCTAATCCATTCTGCCCAAAGCGGATAAAAAAATAGAATATTATGG
This sequence comes from Terrimonas sp., assembly GCA_016125075.1. Taxonomy (GTDB): domain Bacteria; phylum Bacteroidota; class Bacteroidia; order Chitinophagales; family Chitinophagaceae; genus SpSt-398. Next base: position 191,016 of record WGMO01000011.1, on the reverse strand, counting down.
CTTTACCTCGTGAGCCGCGGCAAAAAATGATCAATATGATGTACCTGGTGCTGACAGCCCTGTTAGCACTCAACGTATCAGCTGAGATCCTGAATGCCTTTAAAACTGTTAATAACAGTTTGGAAAGCTCTGTAAAAACGGTTAATAATTCCACCGAGACTGTCATGGGTTCTCTTCTGGAGAAGACTACCAAGCCTGAATCTGCTGAAAAAGCGAAGATTTGGTATCCCAAAGCACAGCAGGTGCAGCAATTAACAAAATCATTAAATGAATATATTTCCGGTCTGAAAACAAAAATACTGACAGCTTCTGATTATAATCCAGAGACTAAGAATTACAAAGAAGATAACCTGGATGTTCCTACCCGTATTATGGTTGAAAAAGGTGAGGGTAAGAAATTGAAGCAAATGCTGGAGCAGTATAAAGCGGATTTATTAGAAATTGACCCCCAAATCAAACAGCAGTTCGCTACTACTTTACCCATTGATTTGAGCATGCCTCCTACCAAGAACAAAGGGAATAATTCCTGGGAAGCTGCTTATTTCCGTATGGTACCTTCAGTAGCCGCATTAACGATCCTGAGTAAATTCCAGAATGACGTTAAGACTTCTGAAAACAAGATCATTAGCTACTGCCATGAGCAGGTGGGTAAGGTGGAAGTTCGCTTCGATACCTATACAGCTATTGTTGGTCAAAGCACTACCTATGCTATGCCCGGCCAGGAAATTGACGTGATGGCCGGTGTGGGCGCTTTCAGTAAAGCCGCTCAGCCTACCATTACCATTAATGGTGCAAACGTGCCGATCGGTGAAGATGGCGCTGCACATATGAAAATAAACGGCGGCGGACTGGGCGACCATTCCATTCCCGTGAAAATTTCTTATGTTGACCAGGATAACAAACCCCAGGTTATAGAAAAGCAGATCCAGTACACCGTTGGCCAGTCCAACGCCTCAATTGCCCTGGATAAGATGAACGTACTGTATATCGGCGTCGATAACCCCATTACCATTGCTGCGAGTGGTGGCGGTGATGATAAGATTGTGCCCTCAATTGCAGGTGCAGGCGGTACCATTCAAAAAGTCGGCAACGGTAAATATATCGCCCGGGTAAAACAGCAGTCAGATGATTGTAAGATTACCGTGATGGTGGATGGCAAAGTAGCCGGTATTTCCCAGTTCCGTGTACGCCAGATCCCGGATGCAGTGGCTACTGTTGGTGGTTTCCCCAGCGGTGAAAACGTTCCAGCTGCTACTTTCAGGGCACAGGGTGGTGTTGGAGCATGGATTAAAGATTTTCCTTTTGACCTTAAATATAAAGTAACCCAGTTTACCATCAGTACCGATAGTGATGATGGTGATATCGTGGAAGCTCAGTGTACGGGCAATGCGTTTGATGATAAGGCGATCAACCTCATCAAAACACATGTAAAAACGGGTAAAACAGTTTATATTGACGGAATCAGGGCATTAGGAGAGGATGGACAAAATAGAAAGATACCTTCGCTCGTTTATTATATAAAGTAAAAATGTTGACAATGAAAAGGTGCATTATCAAGAATATTTTCGGTGTAGCCATGTTGTTATGCCTGGCTGCCGGAGCCGATGCTCAAAGGCAGTCCAAGAAAAAGCCCGCTGCCAATCAGCCTGCCACCAATGAGCAGGAGGTGAATAATAACAATAAGTTACCAGCGTATGATCCGGGACTTAATATTCCGATCACCTATGATACGGCAGGCGCCCAGACTGGAATGGCAAAACCATCCATGCGTAATGACAATGCCTTTGATAAAAGCAGTATCAACGAACGGAACCCGCTTCCCTACGAGCATCTCCGTTGGGATGATGCCCTTTATGCGGAAAAGGTATGGCGCGAACTGGACCTGCGGGAAAAAATGAATATGCCCTTCCGGTTTGCATCTGAAAATGATAATGGCAGCCAGTTATTTGTCGATATCCTCCTGAACGCCGTTAGAAAAGGTGAAGTAACCGCTTTTGCAGATGACAGGTTTACAACACCGCTGACCCTGGATGATGTTAATAAGCAAACGGCCGGTGGTTATGATACCGTTGATAAAAGGGATATTGATGATCCCAGTAAGATAGTAGCCCGTGTGGTTACCTTAAAGACATTTGATTCAAAAAGCGTTCTCAAACTGCGTATCAAGGAAGAGTGGGTATTTGACCGCGAATCCAGCCGTATGTTTGTCAGGATCCTGGGCATTGCGCCTGTATTGATCAGGTATGCCGATAACGGCCAGGAAAGAGGTACGGTGGTGATGTTCTGGTTATATTACCCCGATCTGCGCCCCCTGCTGGCCAGAAATGAAGTTTATAACCCTAAAAACATGGGATTGGGCAGGATGACCTGGGAGGAATTATTTGAAGCCAGGATGTTCAGCAGCTATATTACCAAGTCGACCCTGGATAACGCTTCCGATAAGGTGATCAGGAGTTATATCAAAGACCCGATACTGGCCTTGCTGGAGGGTGACAATATCAAGAACAGAATATTTGATTACGAACAAAACCTGTGGTCTTATTAATCAGGCTATAGAATCGTAAAACTACGATACCCAGGCCCCGATTTCGGGGCCTTTTTTTTATGTAAAAAACTAATAATGAGCACAATAAAATAAAATCAAAAAAAATAAAAATACCACGTAATGGGTATAGGTTATTAAAAGATTAGTTGTACTTTTACCTCGGTTTTTCATAGGATATTGGATTTTAAAAACGGGGCTGGATTTCTATCCTGGCCCCATTTTTTTTCAGCCCTTTAATGGATCTTTTTCCGACTCTTTTTCTCTGAAATAATTGACCAAGATCGCTGTTTTCTTTTCTCCAATTAGTTGTTTAAGGCTCTCAACATCCTGGTACCGGATATTCTTTACCGACTTATATGTTTTGAGCAGGGTTTCCGCACTTGATTTGCCTATTCCCCTGATCGATTCCAGTTCATTCCTGAAAGTACCCCGGCTGCGCTGGTCCCTGTGGAACCCGATTCCAAAACGATGTACTTCATCCCTGATCCTGCGGATGAATTTCAGGCTATCACTATTGTAGGGAAGTTTTAAGGATTCCTGGTCATGAGCAAAGAATAACTCTTCTTCATTTTTTGCCAGCCCTACGATTGTCGTTTTATTTTCCAGTCCCAGTTCACGCAGGGCTTCTGCTGCGGCCCCCAGTTGCCCTTTCCCTCCATCAATGATGATCAATTGAGGAATGGGATCATTGTCTGCCAGCACGCGTTTATACCGCCTGAAAACGGTTTCTTTCATACTGGCAAAATCGTTAATACCCTTAACTGTTTTAATGTTGAAATGGCGGTAATCCTTTTTACTGGGCACACCGTTCTTGAAACAAACCATGGCGGATACCGGGTACGCACCCTGGAAATTGGAATTGTCAAAGCACTCGATGTGCCGGGGTAATTGCTGTAGCAATAGGTCTTCCTGCAGATGCTGTAATATAACTTCCCGGTTGACGGAAGCATCCGAGAGTTGTAATCTTTCCTTTTTCCTGATCTCTTCGATAAAATAGGTGGCGTTTTTGATGGAAAGTTCCAATAGCTTTTTCTTATCACCGGTTTTCGGAACCGTGACCATGATATCATTTTCCGGCAGGCTGATCCTGAAGGGAACAATGATCTCCGTGGCCTTGCTTTCAAACTTAGCACGGAGATGCATCACCGCAACCATCAAAATCTCTTCTTCGGTTTCGTCCAGGTGGGATTCCAGTCTAATGGTTTTGGTCTGGACAATGGTTCCGTTCTCTACCATCAGGTAATTGACATAGGCCACCTGGTTTTCTTTCAGCACTGCAAATACATCGATATTCGATAAACGGGTATTGACAATCGTGGATTTTGACTGGTACTGCTCCAGGTATTCAATCTTTTTCCTCGTGATTTCTGCTTTTTCAAAAGCAAGCGCTTCCGCCTGTGTTTTCATTTCTTTCCTGAAATGCTGAATGACAGGATAGAGGTTTCCTTTCAGGAGATTCTTTAACTGGAGGATGCCCTGGCGGTAATCTTCGGGGCTTTGCAGGTTTTCACAGGGCCCTTTACAGTTGCCAAGGTGATATTCGAGACAGACCTTGAATTTCTTTTTCCGGATATTTGTTTCGCTCAGGTCAAGGGTACAGGTACGAAGTTGTATGTTTTGCTTGATCAGGGTCAGTAATTCCCGCACTTTCTGAACGGATGTATAGGGGCCCAGGTATTCGGAACCATCATCAATTTTCTTCCTGGTAAGGAAGACCCTGGGAAAGGGTTCATTTTTGATAACGATAAACGGGTAGGACTTATCATCTTTAAGGTCGATATTGTATTTGGGCTGGAAATTTTTAATGAGAGAATTTTCCAGCAGTAAGGCATCCTGCTCTGAGTTGACAATGGTAAATTCAATCTTATTGATCCGGGATACCAGTTCGTGGGTCTTATAGTTGCCCTGTTTTTTTATAAAATAGGAACTGACCCTTTTTCTTAGGTTCTTGGCCTTGCCTACGTATAAGAGGGTCTCATCACGGTCATAGTACTTGTATACGCCGGGCTGCGAAGGGATCGATCCTGAAATCTTTTTATAGTCTGCAGCGGTCATGCCTTTCCGGTTTTATTCATTGCTTTCTGCAGGTTTGTTCCAAATCACTTCTTTCTGGAAGACTTTATCGGGCTGATTCTCTTTTTGAATGATGGTAACGGTCTTAAAACTTTCATCGACCTGCCAGTAAAGTTTCTTCGTGATGATACTGTCTTTTACATCCCTGAAGGTTTCAATATAGATGCTCCTGATTTTGTCATTCCCGGCGGGTGTGGGGATGATATTGACCTCTTCGCGGGTGATTTCCATTCCCTTTTTCAACGGGTAGTAAGCGATCGAAGCCCTGTTCAAATCCTCTTCATAGTTCTTCCTTTCCTCATATTTTTTTGTATAGCGGCCAGCGGTGAGGTCGGGAATATTTAAAAAATCGGCGGCTTCCGAACGGAATTCCTCCCTTTTTATATAGACCGTGTCATAAAGACTGTCTGTTTTTGTGATCTTCCTGATGGCATATACCGAGGTATCCACATGTTTTACCTGGCTTTGGATAAAGGACAGGACCGGGAAAAAATCATTTTGCTTTTCGGGTTTACAGCCCGCAATGACCGCGGCAATGAGAAGGATGGATACAATTTTTTTCATAGCGTCAAAATTAAATGAATACCGTTTAAAAAAAGTATCCCGCCAAAAGGCGGGATACAAGATGATTTATTATTAAATGAGTTAGTTATTTGTTATTGAGTGAAACCCCGACTTTAAGACCAAAATCAAACAGGTTCTCCTTTACAGGATATTTTTTCACAAAACTTGATAGCAACTGGTAACGAGCCTGGGGTCCAACCTGCCATTTCACTTTGCCGGTGGAATAACTTACAAAGGTCTCTATATCCGCATTCATGTTCCAGCGGCGGATCAGGTCGGGCACTTTCACATAGTTCTTATAATCAGCAGAGATCAGGTAAGCCGATTTACCCAACAGGTAGGTGGGTTGGATAGAACTGGAAAACCCGAATTGTACATCTTTCCTGGTTTTGGCAAAGGTGTAGTCAAAACCAAGGGGTATCGAAATCTGTAAATAAAGATTTTCCAGCCAGTTGGAACTGTTACCACTAAAGTTCCTGTAATTGCTGATAGCGTTGACCGAATTCGACAGGCCGTTTCCTGTATTCAGGGAAATCGTCGCAACTTCTGAACGATAGGAGTAAGCTCTTATGCCATATCTAGTAACATTAGATTGTATACCGGCTTTTGCCTTCAGCCTGCTGGTGATCGGCAAGCGGGCATCGATGCCCACTTCAAACCCGATATCGGGTTTATGATTGACGGCATCATTGATATTCTGTAATGAGGTATAACTGATGGCCCCGGAAGGGGTTAGAAAAGTGAGGCTATGTTTATTTTCAGTAAGTTTCCGATAACTGACGGTAGGTGTAAAATGCAATTGCCAGTTGATATTCGATTTTCTTTTGTTGATAAAAGGGATATTGCTGCCGGTAGTCAGGGTTTGCAGCCTGCTATCGGACACTTTTTCAGCACTGATGGGTGATAAAAATCCTCTATTGATATCCAGGGCCGCTATGGGGCCGTAATGGAACGGAGCCGGTATTGCTTCGATAATAGTCTCATTAAGCCCTGGCGTGAAAAGGGGCAGGTCAGTCAAAACATCTGTTGAGGCGGGATCGGCATTTTGACGCGCAGGAAGGGTATGACTGGCTTCAACAATTCTATTGACACCAGCAGCAAGAGCAGGGGGCTGGTTACTGTTCCTGGTCAAAACGATTCCGGTTCCACTATTTTTTCTGACTTGTTCTGCCGTTGCACCCTGTGCGGGGTTGTCAGCGGTGTTCAGCCTGGCTATACCAGTGGATGCCGGGGCGAGGGTTCCTTCACCGGTTGCTTCGGTAACAGGGTTAATTGATTTGCGGTTGCCATTGGTAAAGAGAAGAATAAAACCGGTTGAAACGGCCAGGAATATCAATACCAGGCCTGCTACGCGAAACCGGAAGTTGCGTGTATGAAGGGATTTATAGACACCATTCCAAACCTTTTCGGAAGGGTACATCCGGTATTGGTTGGCATTATCTCTTAAAAACCTTTCAAAATCTCCTTTGTAAGAATTTCTCTCCATAACCAGTCACAATTAAGGGTCGGATCAGAATTACCTGCGATTACCAGCAGCTATCCATTCAATATTTTGTTTTGGTTTTTGCAATATTCTTTTTCTTATCAGCACATCTTCCAGCATCGCTTTCGCCCTCGTGTACTGCGATCGGCTGGTGCTTTCTTCGATATCCAGCATCTGTGAGATCTCACGGTGTGAATATCCTTCAATAGCATACAGGTTCAACACGGTCCGGTAACCAATCGGCAGTAAACGGATACATTCCACTACCTGCTTGGCCTGAATGATCGAGGGAACTGTTTCTTCCCTTACCTGTACACCCGTAGCATGAATAATATCCACGCTTTCATTGAACTTCTTGTTCTTCTTCAGGATATTGATACAGGTATGTACCATTATCCTTCGGATCCAGCCTTCAAAAGAGCCCCGGTTCTCAAATGTGTGTATCTGGGAAAATACCTTGATAAATCCTTCCTGCAACATATCTTCAGCATCTTCCCTGTTATGCCCAAACCGGTAACATACAGACAGCATCTTGGCACTATACTTATTGTATAATTCCCGTTGCGCCGCCGCATTATTTTTCAAACAGCCTTTTAAAATGGCTTCCTCGGTCATAAATCCCGTTTGGTTGCCTGTAATTTAGACATTTTTGAGATACAAATGCTGCACAGAATTGTAAAATTTTGATTATTCGGTTGAATTTCAGGGAGCTGCTTTTCCACCAATTTAGGCGGGAGCCTGATTCGGCAGGGAGCCCGTGGCTCATTCAGCTTCGCTTCCTGACGAGGCTGTCGATCGGATATTCGGTCTTCATCTGGTCCATGACCGCATTCGCCCAGTCGATGATCTTTGTTTTCTCTTCCTGGGTCAGGATGGCATCTTTGTGGATCCAGGTATAGGAATCAAGGGGCATTTCTCCTTTTTTAACCTGTTCGATGATGTCTTCCATTTTATGATATTGGAAACGGGGTCTTTTGTTGGTATATTCTGAAAAATTAAGGTGTTGCTTCCCTTCGCGGATATGATTATCCAGCCACCAGGCTACCGGTTGAATATTATTATACCAGGGGTAGCGGGTATTATTGCTGTGACAATCATTGCAGGCCTTATCCATAATGGTCTTAATATCTTCCGGCATTTTGTACTTGGTGGTGATATCGTTAGCCGAAAGCCCCTCCTCTATATTTTTTTTGGGATGGAAAAACTGTATCACAACCAATGCAGCCAGTAAAAAGAGGAGGATCTTCTTTATCATAAATTTTATTTTTGCTAAAATTAATAAGGATTTGCCAGAATTTCACCGGTCATTTCCCCGGGAACCGGCAGGTGCATAAACGTTAGTATGGTCGGGGCAATATCACCGAGTTTACCGGGTTTTACTTCACCCTTCCAGTGCTTGTCGATAATGAACAAAGGAACCGGGTTCAGGGTGTGGGCGGTATTGGGTGAACCGTCTTCATTGATCAGGTAATCGGAATTGCCATGATCTGCGGTCAGGAATACCGTATAGCCGTTTTCGAGACAGGCCGTGACTACCTGTTGTACACAATGGTCAACCGTTTCCGCTGCCCTTATTGCAGCATTCCATACGCCGGTATGCCCTACCATATCCGTGTTGGCGTAGTTGAGACAGATAAAGTCGGCTGTCTGGTTTTTGATCTCGGGCAATAAGGCAGCCGTAACCTCATTGGCGCTCATTTCGGGTTGCAGGTCATAAGTGGCCACCTTGGGGGAGGGGATCATGATTCTTTTTTCCCCTTCAAAGGGGACTTCCCGGCCGCCGCTGAAAAAGAAGGTGACATGCGGATATTTTTCGGTTTCTGCTATCCGTATCTGCCGCAGGTGATTTTGCTCCAGCACTTCCCCCAGGGTATTGACAAGATTGTCGTTTTCAAAAATTACATGAACATCCCTGAAGGTCTTATCATACTCTGTCATCGTGGTATAATGAAGCTTCAGTTTCCGCATGCCCTGTTCCGGGAAATCTTTTTGGGTCAGCACTTCTGTGATCTCCCGGCACCGGTCAGTCCGGAAATTAAAACAGATCGCTACATCCCCGTCTTTGATGGTCGCGAGCGGTTGCTGGTCTTCGGCTATGATTACTGCCGGCTTGATAAATTCATCTGTAATGTCAAGGGCGTAGGAATGCTCAACAGCAGCGATAGCGTCGGTGGCTTTTTCCCCGATCCCCTTTACCAGGGCATCATAGGCCAGTTGTACCCTTTCCCATCTTTTGTCGCGGTCCATGGCATAATACCGGCCACACACGGTAGCGATCTTACCCACCGTTTGGTTTAAATGCAGCTGCAAGTCTTTAATAAAGCCAAGCCCGCTCCGGGGGTCACAGTCCCTGCCATCCGTAAATGCATGGATAAAAACTTCTGTCAGCCCTTCCGCCTTACAGAGATCTGTAATCGCTTTTATATGATTGATATGGGAATGCACACCGCCATCACTTACCAAACCCAGCAGGTGCAGGGGTTTATGATTTGTTTTTGCATACCGGATGGCATTTAACAGTACCGTGTTTTTAGCAAATGAACCATCCTTAACGGCAACATTAATACGCTGCAATTCCTGGTACACGATGCGGCCCGCCCCTAAATTAAGGTGGCCAACTTCAGAATTGCCCATCTGTCCTTCCGGGAGCCCCACCAGTTCTCCACAGGTGGTAAGGGTGGTATGCGGGTATTGAGAATACAGCGAGGTTACGAATGGAACATTGGCATTTTGAATGGCATCAGATGATTTTATCTTCCCTAATCCCCAGCCATCCATGATAATCAATGCAACTTTTTTGTTATTATTCATATCTATAAGATTAGTATATCAGAAGGGTCTCATTTTCAATCAAAAATATGCTGCAAAGCTAAATGATTTTAAGGTTTATCTATGAAAACAGCTTGATTTTTAGTAATTTAGTTATCCCGAAAGACAGGCAGGCGACAATGGCATGTTTTTAGATTATACCCTTATGAAAACCATAACAAACATGAAAAAGACAAGTTTTATATGGATCAGCTTACTGGTATTTTTATCTTCCTTTACCTACCAGGATGGCATTGAAAATGTGATCAATGCCCTGAAGACAGGGAGTAGTGCCGGGTTGGCTAAATACTTCGACAATTATGTGGATATCACCATGCCGGAAAAAAGTAGTAATTATAGCAAGAGCCAGGCTGAACTGGTGATCAGGGATTTTTTCAACAATAATGCTGTTAAGAATTTTGAGGTAAAACATAAAGGTGACAATGATGGCAATAATGGTCAATACTGTATTGGTACCTTGCTCACCAAAAACGGGAAGTACAGGGTGAACGTATTTATGAAAAGCAAGCATGATAAGATGCTGGTCCAGGAAATACGGATACAGGCCGAATAATCTTCTGCGAAATCATTAATTCATCTCACCGTTCACTGCGGTGAGATTTTTCTTTTGTGCATTTTTCTTTTTAATAGTTTTGAAGCATGAATGTTTTTGATCAGCAGTTCTATACCCTTATCGATGCTTCGATGAAAGAGGATATTGGCGATGGTGATCATACCACGATGGCCTGCATCCCTCCCGGTACCCGTGGAAAGGCTGTGCTCAGGATCAAACAATCCGGCATACTGGCAGGCCTGGCAGTGGCAGAAAAAATATTCCGGTATATAGAACCAGCCTGCACCTTTAACGCTTTTAAAAAGGACGGGGAAATGATTGCGGAAGGGGAAGAAGCATTTTCCATTGAAGCAACTGTCTACACCATCCTGACCTGCGAGCGGATCGTACTGAATTGTATGCAAAGAATGAGCGGGATCGCAACGCTGACCCGTCAATATGTTGACCGGTTGCAGGGATATCCTACCCGCATATTGGATACCCGAAAGACAACGCCCAATTTCAGGTTACTGGAAAAGGAAGCCGTCCGGATCGGGGGAGGGGTGAATCACCGTTTTGGCCTTTTTGATATGATCATGCTCAAGGATAATCATATTGATTTTTGTGGTGGTATTGAAAAAGCCATTGAACGGTCCTATGCCTATGTGCAAGCGCATAAGCCGGGACTCAGGATCGAAGTGGAGACCAGGAATTTGGAGGATGTAAAAAAAGTGGTAACGGTGGGCGAGGGAAAGGTGTTCCGGATCATGCTCGACAATTTTTCCCCCGGCCAGATTACAGAGGCACTCTCCCTGATAGGCGGGAGGTTTGAAACAGAAGCCAGTGGTGGCATTAACCTGGAGAATATCGTAGACTATGCGAAAACAGGGGTTGATTATATCAGTGTCGGGGCCCTGATCCACCAGGCAAAAAGCCTCGATCTCAGCTTAAAGGCCCTTTTAGTAAAATGATTGCCATGCCCAAGAAAAACAAACCCGATAAAAGAGGATTCATCTATAGCACGGACCCCAATTTTTCTTTTGAGGAGGAAAAAGAATCTATCGAAACCATTCACCCCTCCCAGCAAAAATTAAAAATCCGGCTGGAAACCAAACACCGTGCCGGCAAGGCTGTTACGCTCATCGAAGGGTTTACCGGAACAGCAGAAGACCAACAGGAGCTTTGCCGGCAATTGAAGAATTTTTGCGGAACAGGCGGTGCTGCCAAAGAAGGAGAGATAATTATCCAGGGCGATCAGCGGGAAAAGGTTCTGTCCTGGCTGCTTAAACATGAATACAAACTGGCAAGGAAAATATAGCACCGGTTCATAAAACCCCTGACTGGTATCCAAAACTCCTGATTTGCTTTGCAAGCAGCATCTATTTATTCACCCGGCTTGTCCCTGTTCATAAAATAGCTCAGTGCCCCGCTTGGGCATATCTTAACCTGTTCGATGATACGTTCTGAATCGGCAGCATCGATATTGACCCAGGGCTTTTTTTGGGGGTTAAAGACCTGAATCAGGCCTTTCCAGCATAAAGTGGAATGCTGGCATACATGGGGTTTCCAGACAACGGTAATGTCATCATTTGAATAATGGAAAGTCTCTTTTGGCATGAGTGAATTTACAGAGAAAAGGGCAAAAAAAATCCCGCCTCGACGGGACTTCTTTAGGATATTGCATAGGGAAAATTGTATTAAAACTTTGCCCTAGGGGTTAAATCAGATCAATATCAGACCTTATAAATTTGGTGTTCTTCAAAGGAAATCAACGGCTTTTAGAAAACGGGTCTTTGCCGAATGTGTTTTTCAGTTATTTATAAAGCTAATATTATGCCAACTGGCATATTTGGGGAAAACAACGCTATATTATTGATTTTAGGCAAGAAAAACAGGTGTTATTGACCCTGCGCAAGGCTATAAGCCTTTTTCCCGCCCCATGAATTGAGCAATTCAAGTGAACAGATTTTGAAGTTCCCGCTCATACTTACATACAGACCAATAATATCCTGCTGGTTCAGGGGTTTATCATCCAGGCTTTCAAACCGAACATTGTATTGATTCACCAGGTTGGTATACAAGGATCCTGTTGGCCAGACCTGGGTACCCCGGTTGCTGATGCTGACGAGCTTGAACTTGACGCCGGCATGCCGCATACATTTTTCGGCAATGATTTCCGGTTGCTCATCACTTTCAATGAATAGATCAACGCCGGCAATGCTTTCGCTTTCGTCTTCCTGGGACACCATCATGGAATTTCTTTCGAGTTTAAGCGGGGTGGGAGTACCCGGCATATTCGGAATAACCTCTTTGGCATTGAGCTTAGGTTTTTTTCCCAGGTTTTGGATGATGGCTTCAGCAAAGGCCGTGGTATTGACAGGCGGTATGGTTTTATCCCCGAAATCGCCGGTATGAATGCCCGTTTCCAGGGTATACAACAATGCATTTTCAATGGTGGCGGCATTTTCCGTCAGTCCGACGTGTTGCAGCATGGCGATGCCGCTGAGGAGGAGGGCCGTTGGGTTGGCAATATTTTTTCCGGCAATATCGGGTGCAGTGCCATGAACCGCTTCAAAAATGCAGATATGGTCACCGATATTCGCAGAGGGTGCAAATCCCAATCCCCCCACCAGTCCCGCACAAAGGTCTGACACGATATCTCCCTGCAGGTTGGTGAGCACTACGACATCAAATGTATCAGGCCGGGTAACCAGTTTCATACAAAGGTCATCCACGATCACATCATCGGCTTTCAGTTCGGGATAATCTTTCGCCACTTCATAGAAGATATCCAGAAAAAGGCCGTCCGTGATTTTCATGATATTCGCTTTATGGCCACAGGTGATCCTTCTGGTCTTTTTTTTCCGGGCCATTTCGAAAGCATATTTGATCACCTGTTCGCTGCCCGGTCGGGTGATAAACCGCCGGCTGAGGGCCACATCATGGGTCAGCATATGTTCGATGCCGCCATAGGTATCTTCTATATTTTCCCGCACTACCGTGATATCGATAGGAATACCCGCTTTAGAGAAAACAGTGTCGACGCCGTGCAAGGTTTGGAAGACCCTTTTATTGGCAAATGTGTTCCAGGTTTTACGGGCGGTCACATTGATACTCTTCACACCTTTGCCTTTGGGTGTTTCCATGGGTCCTTTGAATAACATCCCCAGTTGCTCGATCGTCTCTTTTGCAACGGGTGTCATCCCATTGGAAAAGCCCTTGTCAAATACCCATTTTCCCATCTCAACATATTCGTATTCGAGCGGCACTTTATTGGCACGAAACACAGTCAGTACGGCTTCCATGATCTCCGGGCCAATCCCATCTCCTTTAGCAACAGCAATTTTCATATAGTAATACTTTGAATTTGAGCTTATAATGGATCTGCAAGTGGGCAAAATTACTATAACAGCCAGAAAATAGTATTATAAATCTCCTATCAAAGGGAAAGATTCCCCTTTTTGTCTATTTTTACACAAAGCCATTTTATGGTCAGTAAAATATCAGAGGGTGTTGAAATAAGTGTGGAAACATTTTATCAATCCGATTACAGCAATCCGATCCAATCGGAGTTCATGTTTGCTTACCGGGTATCGATGGAGAATCATAATTCATTTCCGGTGAAATTACACCGTCGCCACTGGCATATTTTCGACAGTAATGGCAGCTACCGCGAAGTGGAAGGTGAAGGGGTGGTAGGTGTTCAGCCGGTATTACAACCCGGCGAAAAATACCAATACGTCAGTGGTTGCAACCTGCGTACCGAGATGGGTAAGATGACTGGTACCTACCAGATGGAGAACATGAATACCCGCCAATTATTTGATGTCAATATCCCTTCTTTCGAAATGATCGTTCCTTTCAAGGGAAACTGATCCCCGTTTACTTCGGTTTATATTTCGCCTCGTCCAGTATCTTTCTGGCATCCGTTTGCATGATCGCCTTCAATGATAATGAAGATTGAGATTCAGCATATTTTTTTACGATCTGCCACCCGATCCACTGGCCGATATTACCCGGTGACACTTCCGGCATGCCCTGGGTAAATGGTGATTCCCCGATATAGGTTTGTATCACTACGGGTTCAATTGAATTCAGGTTTTCATTTTGGAGCACAAAGCTCCATATCTCTCCCTCATTGGCCGCACACCATTCCAATTGCTTTGTGGTGTACCCGGTTTTAATGGAATCGGCTATCCCGGGCAATACCTTATCCAGGGCATACCACTGCTTTCCTTTTTCAATGATCTGTTCTACCAGGGGTTTACCGGAACTATGGTCCGGGAACATTTCATTCAATACGGCCCTGATGCAATTGGTGGAAATATACTGGGGCTCAAACCTCCGGGAGATATAGGTCGGGAAGAGTTGCTCCCCGATCGTGCTGTGATAAATGGAGAAGTTCCTGCCGGCATATTGCTGTAACCCGATAGCCAGTCCCGAACGGGTGAGGGCAACACCGGGAGCATCAAAGGGTCCAATAAATGTGATAGCCTTGCCGGTCTGATACTCCGGGAAATAATATTTCAGGTAACGGAAACTCTTCTCCAATTCGGCTTTTACCGGTGTTATATCCCTGTACATCTGCGATAAGGTATCGTATACCCAGGTATATCCCCGGAGAAAACTCAGGGTAACCGATTGGGTATTGGCATCATCGGGCCTGCCACTTACCCCAAGGATCTGCTGCATGAAATCGGGATAAAAATCCGGGTACTCCCTGGAAACGGATGAAAGTCCGCCGGCAATATCATTACTGTCGTTTGCAAAAAAGACTTTTTCAAACCGCTCAAAAGGGATCGACACTTTGATGCCGGATATATCAGGCAGGTTCTGATGGTTATTACAGGAAAATAAAATCGGTAAAGCCAGAACCGCCAGTAGCATTTTTCTCATGTTTCCCAAACGACAAAAATTTATGAATGTTGTTTATGCGAAATTACGGGCTAAAAAATTAGTGTTAAATAGTTTCACACTACAGTAAATTTGTTCCATGAAGATCGCATTAGCACAGCAAAACTATCATATCGGCAATTTCGACGACAACAGGAAAAAGATGATAGATGCCATTGTCAGGGCCAAACGGGAAGGGGCCGACCTGGTGGTTTTCTCTGAATTGTGTATCTGCGGTTATCCACCCCGTGATTTTCTTGAATTCAATGATTTTATCAATGCCTGTTACGATTCACTGGACAAGATCAGGGAATATGCCGATACGATCGGGGTGCTGGTAGGATCGCCGGCCCGTAACCCTGTGAAAGAGGGGAAAGACCTTTTTAATGCTGTTTTCCTTTTGTATGAAAAAGAGATCAAAGGCGAAGTGCATAAAACCTTACTGCCGAATTATGACGTTTTTGATGAGTACCGGTATTTTGAACCGGCCTTTGATTGGAAAGTCCTCGAATTTAAAGGAAAGAAACTGGCCATCACGATCTGCGAGGATATCTGGAACATGGGCGATAACCCCCTGTACCGTATTACCCCCATGGAGCAGTTAATCGGGATGAACCCCGAGGTCATGATCAACCTGTCGGCATCTCCTTACAATTATGCGCAGGATGTGGTACGGAACAGTATTGTAAAAGCCCACACGCTTAAGTACCAGCTTCCGATGTTGTATTGCAATACGGTAGGTTCACAGACGGAAATTGTGTTTGACGGGGGGAGCCTGGTCTATGATATCAACGGGCAGAAAGTGATGGAGATGAAATATTTTGAAGAAGACTTCCAGGTGTTTGACCTGGAGGTTTTATCCCGTAAAAAAGAGGAAGCCATCACGACAAATTCAGCGCCTTTTTTTTCCGCTGCTGATGTTGGGAAAGGGGTAGATGTGCTCGAATACCTGACCAATGAAAAAAATATCGATGAGATCTATCATGCCCTGGTGATGGGGATCCGTGACTATTTTCAAAAACTCGGTTTTACCAGGGCCATCCTGGGTTCTTCGGGTGGTATAGACAGCGCGGTGACCCTGGCATTGGCCGTGGCAGCCCTGGGAAAGGAAAATGTCACAGCCGTGCTCATGCCTTCCCATTTTTCCAGTTCCCATTCCGTGCTGGATGCGGAACAATTGAGCAAAAATCTTGGTAATCCCTATCATGTATTACCCATAAAGCAGGTCTTTGATGCTTTTATGGAAACCCTTCACCCGGTATTTAACGACCTGCCTTTTAATGTGGCGGAAGAAAATATACAAAGCCGTACACGGGGTAACCTGTTGATGGCCATGGCCAATAAATTTGGCTATATTTTACTCAATACCTCCAACAAGAGTGAACTGGCAACCGGTTACGGAACACTCTATGGCGATATGGCGGGTGGTTTGGGAGTATTGGGAGATGTATATAAGATGCAGGTGTATGCCTTGTCGAAATATATCAATCGGGAAAAGGAAATCATTCCTCAAAACATCATCAGCAAAGCACCTTCTGCCGAACTGCGACCCGACCAAAAAGACAGCGACAGCCTGCCGGAATATGATATCCTTGACAGGGTCTTATTCCAATATATCGAAAACAGGAAAGGTCCGAAAGAGATCATCGCAGCGGGTTATGATGCGGCACTGGTGAACCGGATCTTAAAACTCGTCAATACCAATGAATATAAGCGCAACCAGTTCTGCCCGATCATCCGCATCAGCACCAAGGCATTTGGCGTAGGCAGGCGGGTGCCCATTGTTGCAAAATACCTGTCCTGATGGATTGATCAATGAACCAGGGAGATCACAACTGTAACCGGTGTGGGCGATGGTATCAGCGATGATTCCTGTGATAAAACAAGCGATGACTCTGAGAGTGTAACAATGGTAAAGGCGCCGGTACCACCGGGAATGATATTGGCACTCATACTGAGCTGGGTATCATTATTGATTAAACTCCAGAGAAAATTCGTTTCATTCGAGGGGTTGCAGATATCGGTCTCTTCAGATAGAAAACCAATGCCACCCGTCTGAAAACTAACCTTGTTATCCTTCACACAGGAGGGAACAAGTGGCATCACATCGGAACCATTCGCCGAAGCTGCCTGGATCTTCCAGGAACCACTCATTAACTTTTCTTCGTTTGATTTGGCCCCGCTATTCTTTTTGCAGGAGATTAGGAACAGGAGCATTAAGGGCAGAACCGATAAAAATAATTTCTTCATAGACTAAAATTATCTTTAAAAATAGACAAACTTTGGCAAGAATTGCAGGGTAGGGCCGTTATTTCAAACAAGTGCCGGGAATATCGTAACCCGGCAAAGTATTTGCAATGCAGGATATCATATATTACATATTTAATTCATTTCTATGTATAAAACGGCAGCGGAAATTAAACAACTCAACCAGCGTATAGAGCAGGCCGGCCAGTTTGCTGACCGGCTTCGGGGGGAAGTAGGACATGTCATCATTGGGCAGCATTATATGCTTGACCGCCTCCTGATCGGTTTATTGAGCAATGGCCATGTATTGCTGGAAGGTGTTCCCGGTTTGGCAAAAACCCTTACCATCAAATCACTTTCCCAGGCGATACATGCCAAATTCAGCAGGATCCAGTTTACACCAGATCTCCTGCCGGCGGATGTTTTAGGAACCCTGATCTATAACCAGCAACGCAACGAGTTTGAGGTTCGTAAGGGCCCCATTTTTGCCAATTTCATTCTGGCAGATGAAATTAACCGTGCACCGGCCAAAGTGCAGAGTGCCTTGCTGGAAGCCATGCAGGAAAGACAGGTGACCATTGGCGACAGTACCTATAAACTGGAGGAGCCGTTCCTGGTGCTTGCCACGCAAAACCCCCTGGAACAGGAAGGCACTTATCCTTTACCGGAAGCACAGGTGGACCGGTTTATTATGAAGGTGGTGGTTGGCTATCCCTCCATGCAGGAAGAGCAAATGATCATGCGTCAAAATGTGCAGGGGCTAAAAGTGCCTGCCGTAAAACAGGTAGTATCCATACAGGAAGTGTCACATGCCAGGGAATTGGTGCGGGAAGTGTACCTGGATGAGAAAATTGAGCAATATATCCTTGATATCATTTTTGCCTCCCGAAACCCGGACCAATATGGCCTACCGGGTTTAAAACCCCTGATCGCCTATGGGGCTTCGCCCAGAGGGAGCATCAATCTAGCCCTGGCGGCCAAGTCTTTTGCCTTCCTGGAAAAAAGAGGGTTTGTGGTGCCCGATGATGTGAAAGCGATCTGTAAGGACGTGCTGCGGCACCGGATCGGGTTAACCTATGAGGCAGAAGCAGAAGGAGTGAATGTGGAGAATGTGATTGATGATATGCTGCAGAAGGTTAAAGTGCCCTGATCATTTTTGGAAGCATTATAAACAGAAAAAATAATAATCATCCCGTCTTGTTAACAACCGCTGAAATATTAAAAAAAGTACGCTACCTGGAAATTAAGAGCAGGAAACTGACCAGTAACCTGTTTACCGGGGAGTACCACAGCGCTTTTAAAGGAAAAGGGATGTCCTTCAAGGAAGTAAGGGAATATGCCGCGGGGGATGATATCCGTTTTATTGACTGGAATGTATCGGCAAGGTTTGGTCATCCTTACAGCAAGCTTTTTGAAGAGGAAAGAGAACTAACGGTGATGTTGATGATCGATATCAGCGCCAGTTCCTTATTTGGGACTGTTCACGCACGGAAAAAAGACATCATCACGGAACTGGCGGCCGTACTGGCATTTTCTGCCATCAATAATAATGATAAGGTGGGTGTTATCTTTTACAGCGAAGATGTTGAACTTTCGATACCTCCTAAAAAAGGCAGACAACATGCCTTGTATATTGTACGGGAACTGCTGACCCTGCAGCCCGGGAAAAAAGGGACTGGTTTGAACAATGCCCTGCGGAGGTTTAATAATGCCACAAGGCAAAAAAGTATCGCATTTGTACTCAGCGATTTCATCGATGCCGGTTACGAAGATGGGTTGCGGGTTGCAGGAAGCAGGCATGATGTAACCGGTATCAAGATCTATGATAAAATGGACATGAGCCTGCCCTCAACCGGTTTGTTACAGGTAAAAGATCTCGAAACCGGCAAGTTGAAATGGGTGGACAGTTCAAATAAAAAAACACAGCAACAATACCAGGATGAATTCTTCCGGGTAACGGCCTATAGTAAAAATGTATTTTCAAAAGCGGGTTGCGACCTTTTACATGTTCGTACCGACGAGGATTATGTAAAAGTGCTGCAACGTTTCTTTTTAAGCCGTAACCGCTGATCCTTCATGACAATAATGAAATGCCGTCTCTCCATATGCATCTTCTTCTTATTCCTGGCTGTGCAAACCCCTGCCCAGGACACGAAGGTAAAAGCGGTGATTGACCGTAATCATATCCTGATCGGTGAACGAATAAAGCTTACTCTGGAAGCGGATATCCCGGAAACTGCCCCTATCCGTTTCTTTTATCTGGATACGATCAATCACTTTGAGTTTATCCATAAAGGAAAGATCGATACAGCGAATACGCCTTCCGGTACTGTGCTGCGGCAGGACCTGGTGATCACCAGTTTTGATTCGGGCCGTTATTACCTGCCCGCATTTTCCCTCGATCCGTCGGGTGGTCCTCAGACCGATTCCATGGCTATAACGGTAAGCTATACCCCCTTTGACACTGGTCAGGCCTATCATGATGTAAAGGATATTATTGAGGTGGAGATAAAGCCGGAAAAAAACAACTGGCTCATCTATATTGTTGGTGCTGCCGCTATCCTGGCCGTGGCGGCTTTCTTTTTGACGGGTCGGAAAAAGAAACTGCCTGTATCCACGCATACCATCACGGAGGATCCTTATGCGAGGGCCATCAGCGAACTGGATGCGCTGTTGCAGTCTGAACCGGAAAGCAGGGAATTTTTTACCCGTCTCACCGATTCTTTCCGGCGTTATCTTTCGCATAGGAAAAATATCAATTCACTGCAAAAAACCACCAGCGACCTGTTGATCCCTTTACATTCGATTGGATTGGATAAAACAATTTTTCATGAACTGTCTGTCGCTTTAAGAATGTCGGACCTGGTAAAATTTGCACGGTATGAACCCGGACAGGAGGACAGGATGACTTCGTATACGATCATCCGGAAAGTTATCGGTCAGATAGAAGAAGATCATAACAAGCAAAAAGTAAATGCCTGATTATTTCAAACATATCAGTTTCGAGTATCCGCAGGTATTGGGATTATTGCTCATCATACCCTTTATGATTGCCTGGTACCTTCGCAAAGGCAATGAGCAGCAATCCTCTATCCTGGTCAGCTCTGTTGAGCCTTTCCGCGTATCGAGTTTCAGGACCCGTTTCCGGTCCCTCCTTTTTATACTGAGATTGCTGGCCATCGTTTTCCTGATCCTGGCCCTGGCCCGTCCCCGTGAACGGAATGACGAACAGCTGCAGCAGGGGAATGGTATCGATATTGTACTCTGTATTGATGTTAGCGGCAGCATGCTGTCGAGGGATTTTCAACCCAACAGGCTGGAAGTGGCAAAAGAAGTGGCGAGTGAGTTTATCCGCAGCCGGCCTATTGACCAGATTGGCCTTGTCATTTTTTCAGGAGAAAGCTATACCCTGTCGCCGCTCACCACAGACAAAAACACATTGCTTACCCAAATCCAGTCCTTGCAAAGCGGCCTATTGCAGGACGGAACACTGATCGGGGAAGGCCTGGCAACGGCAGTGGCCCGGTTAAAGGAAAGCAAGGCCCGGTCCAAAGTCATCATATTGCTGACGGATGGAAAGGAACAACCCACAGAAGACAGGATCATCGACCCCCTGATGGCGCTGGATATTGCCAAATCCGAAGGGGTAAAGGTCTATACGATCGGGATGGCGCTGGAAGGTTATGTTGCCGTTGAGGAGAAAACCCGGTCTGGAGAAATCAAACAGACCAATACGGCTTTACTCGATGAAGACCTCCTAAAAAGAATTTCGGCGGAAACCGGGGGTGAATATTTCCGTGCCCGGGACAAGATGGGGTTGAAGAAGATCTATGACCAGATCGATCAACTGGAGAAAGTGAAGATCGAGCATATCTCCTTTAAGCGGATCCGCGAACATTTCCCGGTTTTCATACTGATTGCCCTCTGCCTGCTCTTTACCGAAACGGTGCTCCGGTTCACGGTTTTCAGAAAGTTCCCCTGAGATGTATTCAGGCTAATTCATTTACTTTCGTGTTTATAAAATTATGAGGGGAGTCGTCTACAGATCAACGGGCAGCTGGTACACGGTAAAAGACCCGGCAGGAAAATTCCACCAGGCCCGGATCAAAGGCATTTTCAAGATGGATGGCATCACCTCCACCAACCCCCTGGCGGTGGGTGATGCCGTTGAAATCGAGGAAGAGAATGAAACCGGGGATACCGGTATCATCACGGCCATCCATCCCCGGCATAATTATATCAGCCGGCAATCGCCCCGGCACAAACACCAGCATCACATCATTGCAGCCAATATTGACCAGTCCCTGCTATTCGCTACATTAAAGGAACCCAGGACATCGCAGGGTTTTATCGACCGGTTCCTGGTGGCGGGCGAAATGTACCATGTACCGTCGGTCATTGTGTTCAATAAATCGGATCTCTATAAAAAAAAGGAACTGGAAAAATTCGAAGCCTGGAAAGCCATGTATGAAAAGATCGGTTACCAACTGATGATGATCAGTGTAATGGAAAACCAGGGGGTGGAGGAATTGAAAAGCTTGCTCAAAGACAAATGCAGTTTGGTCAGCGGACATAGCGGGGTCGGTAAATCATCTTTCATCAACCTGATCATCCCGGAAATGTTGTTAAAGACCCGCGAGGTCAGTGGCTGGAGTGGAAAAGGGCTGCATACCACCACGTTTGCAGAAATGTTTGATTTGCCTTTTGGCGGCACCCTGATCGATACACCCGGGCTCAGGGAGTTCGGACTGGTTGACCTGGAGAAACAGGAACTATCGCATTATTTTCCCGAAATGCGTAAACTGATCAATGACTGCCGTTTTAATAACTGCGAGCATATCAATGAACCCGGCTGTGCCATCAAGGAAGCGGTGGAACAGGGGCGGATACATGAAGACCGGTACATCAGCTATTGTAATATACATGCATCATTAGAACAAAAGGGCTACTGATCAGGCCGTATGCCGGTAGGCATCGTCATGATTCAGTTTATGCTCCAGGCTATTGGCCAGCTCGGCCACAGCATTATTTTCTGCCTTATCCGCATCTTTTGTTTTTGACGGGTACAGGGAAATGCCCGTATAGATATTATAGTGCAGGATAAGCTGATGACCCCGGAAACTGAATGTCCAGTCGATCGTGTCAAAATCATCTTCTTTGTGGGTAAAGTTGATGTTGAAATACCTGGTTAAGATATCAGCAACATGGTAGAATCTTTTCAATCCTCCATCATCATCAATGATGGCTTCTGTGCAGCCCAGTGCAATGCGTAAATTTAAACTCATAGTTGTACGTTTTAAAGCTTTGAACAGGATAGAGGATCTTCGTTTATTAAGGGAAACTTAAAGTTATTATGATCTGAATTTTTTAGCTTTCCTGGCCGCTTTTTCCGCTTTTGGATCTCCGCTGATCAGTTTTTCCGCACCTACGTTCTTTCCATTGGTAGGACAGCCATATTTCGGTGGAAAAATGCTGTTCCAGACCTTGCAGGAGGATAGCATAAACATCAACACCATACAAAACGTAATTATACGAACGGTTTTCATATTAGGTTGGGTTTTTATCATAACGAATTTACAACGGATTTCTTGCGTCTAAAAGGTAGTTTTACGAACCCCCCGCATTTTGAACAGGGATTAATTGAAAATTAAGGATTCCGGAACCAATCGGCATATTTAACATAATTATTTGCGATACGGTTGATTTCCCCTTCTATCTTTTCTGCGGATATTGATTTGACTTTTTTGGCCGGTATCCCGGCATAAATACTCCCGCTTTCGCAAACCGTATTTTCCAGGACCACCGCTCCCGCTGCAATGATGGTATTGCTATGAACCACGGCATTATCCATCACGATGGCTCCCATCCCGATCAATACATGGTCGTGGAGGGTACATCCATGAACAATAGCATGATGTCCGATACTCACATTATTCCCGATGGTAGTGCCATACTTTTCATAGGTGCAGTGGATACAGGCACCGTCCTGTACATTGACCTTATTGCCCATTCGGATATAATTGACGTCTCCCCGAATGACGGCATTGAACCAGACACTGCAATCGGCACCCATGATAACATTACCGACTACAGTTGCGTTTGGTGCCAGGAAACAGTTTTCACCCCATTGGGGCATGATATTTTCTACCGGGAGTATTAGCGCCATAAATTGATTAGTATTGTGATTCAAAAATAGGGGTTAATTAACGGATCGGGCAGGATGAAATTAGCTTGCCGGGTGATTAAAAAGTATGAATTTTTTTTCAGAAATTTAACGGTTCAAAAATTAAACAGCATAGCATTCAGATGAAAAGAAACCTTATCTTAATTGTAACTGTATTCTTCAGTTTCTGTTCCCGCGCACAAAAAAATGAACCCTTTGCCCATACTTTGCTCTGGCGCATCAGCGGCCATGGCATGACGATGCCTTCCTACCTCTTTGGCACCATGCATGTAACGGATAAAAAGGCTTTTAATTTCCCGGATTCGCTGTACTACTTTATCGAACATACGGATGCCTTTGCCATGGAATTCCATCCCGACAGTGCAAATGCCCTGATGATGAGTTATATGGAAGGGGATATTGAAATGGATAAGGAACCCGTAGATGTATTTTCGGAGAAGGAGATGAAGGAACTGGAAAAAAATATCAGCAAGGAAGTCAAAGAAAAGTATAAAAATAAAAAAGGGAGCCTGGTCAAATATTTCTTCAATAATATTATCGGGGGCGATGATAAGAAGGATGACAACTCGATGAACACTTTCATGGACGCCTATTTGTTTGATGTGGCCAGGAGCAATGGTAAATCGATCAACGGACTGGAAAACGGAATTGACCAGTTAAAGGCATTATCCTCCCTCAGTTCGGGATTTAATAAAAAAAAGATTTCTGAATTCATCCAGAAATGGGACGTCAATCAAAACTCCCCGATACAGGAATTCTATTACCAGGGCGACCTGAACGGGATTGAAAATTTTTTTACGGAATTCTTCAGCGAGGCGGCACTCAAAACTTTTTTGTATGACCGAAACCTGGTCATGGTGAAAGGAATGGAGGAAATCATGCAGACGCAGCGCTTGTTTACGGCAGTAGGCGCCGGACACCTGCCCGGGGAAAGAGGTATCATATCCCTGTTGCGAAACAGGGGGTACACGGTCGAGCCTGTTTTTACCGACAAACGGATCAGTGCCGATGATTATCAGTTGAAAGCCTTCAATACCAAGAACTATGTCATGAAGGTGGACGAACATCGTTTCCAGGTAGAACTGCCGGGCATCCCTCAAAAAAGAGACGGGGCACAGGGAAGACTTGTTTCGATGTATTATGACCTGGCAGGAGGTATGTTCTATATGACTGTTTCCGGCCGTTTAACCTCCGAAGATAAAAATAAGGGGGCTAAAGCTGTGATCGATCAGCACCTGGAGGAGATGGTGGAAAATGTTGGCGGAAAAATGATTTCCAGGAAGCCAATCACTCAACAGGGGCTTGAAGGCGAAGAAATGGAATGTGCCTATACAGACAAAGGAAAATCACGGTACCGCGAACTGCTCTCGGAGAATATGTTCTATATCCTGATCGTGATTTCAGAAAATAAGAACAACCTGGTTTCAGAAAAGGCAGAGCAGTTTTTTTCTTCCTTCAGGGTGCTGGCCAAACCACTCGTTACACCCTATGCTTTAGAACAGGAGGACGAAGGGTTTAAGATCAGGTTCCCCGGTAAGCCCAGGCAGGAACCAATCAAATTGAACAGTGAAACCGATAAACGGGTCAGTCTGAATTCTTATTCTTTTTTTGATATCAATACCGGGAATAACTATACCGTGATCGTTACCCGTTCGAAAGAGGGGGGGATGTTAAAGGACCCGAATACTTTTTTCGATTCTTACGAAAAGAATATCGCTTCCAGTTATGGAGAGAGCCGGGTTACAACCACCGACACCGTCCTGGGTGGCTTCCCTGCAAAATATTTTATTACCGATCCTGTTAACAGCAACCAGGTGATGGGGCTGATCATTAAAAGGAACAATACCGGGTATTTTATTACTACTGAATTTGATTCGGGAAACGATTTTAAAAAGGCCGGGGATGAATTTCTGGCATCTTTTGCCCTGCAGCCTTTTGCAAAAAGTACCTGGCGCTCATCGGCTTCACCCGATAAGGATTTTACGGCCTGGGTGCCGGCACCGGTTAAATTGAATAAAGAGGAGGACTATGAGCTGACTTCAAACGATGATGAGACTAAATCCTATTATGCATTTGACCCCCATACGCTTGCTTATTACTACATCGCCGTTTCTCCCGTCAGTAAATATTACTGGGCCGATAACACGGATTCCATCTATAATGACTGGAAGTCGAATGTCATCACAACTTACAGGGATTCATTGATCGCGGAGAAAGTTGTTACCAATGGCGGTATCACCGGCAGGGAATTTGTTTTTACGGATCAATACACGCACCAGATTACCCGGGCGAGGTTATTGCTGAATGGTAACCGGAAATATCAGTTATCAATGGAAACGTATGACCCAGGCAAATCAGACGTGGATGAAGATAAATTCTTTGATGCCTTCCGGTTTACCCGGGAATCAGATGCCAGCCTCATCACCGGGAACACACCTTCCGTTTTATTCAGGGATCTTGTTTCTGAGGACAGTGCAGTATTCCAGGCAGCCTATAATGCCTGGTACGGGCTCCATTTCGAAAAAAAATATTTACCCCTGCTGCTGGAACAGTCCCTGGTGCATTACCCGGAATATGAAAACAATTACCTGACCGTGAATGAAAAGATCTTTGGTGAAATCATAGGTATGAAAGGTTTGGACGACCAGGACCGGAAACGGATCAGCGAATATATTCAGCAGAAATATCAAGAAGAGGATTCCGTTATTGAAAATAACCGCTTTTATATGCTGGGGGTCCTCGCTTCCCTCAAAACAAAGGAATCCTTTTCATTGATCAATGACTTACTCCGGGATCATATTCCACAAAAAGGATCCCCCTATCGTTTATACAGCAATTTGAATGATTCCCTTGCACTCACATTACAGTTGTTTCCCCGCCTGTATGAACTGATGGACGATTCCATTCACCAGGAGATGATAATTCCGCTGCTGACAAAAATGCTCGATAGTGGTTTTCTTCATGTACAGGATATTGCACTCTATCAGGAAAAGATCCGGGATCTGGGCAGGGAAAAACTCAACAAGTCCCTGAAGTTGAAATCAGATGACTATGATTATACGGCTGTCAATATGATCGATTTGTTACAAAGGCTCAGGAAAGATGAAACGGATGCTTTGATCAACCAGTATCTCAGGGTAAAACCCGTCAGTATCAAAGAGCCGGCCGCCATTGCTTTGTTGAAGAATGGGAAAGCGGTCAGCCAGCAGGTATTGAAAGATATTGCCACAGACCAGTATTACCGGGCCGAGTTGTATGATGAGCTTGACAAACTGGGTAAGCAGTCCTTGTTCCCAAGCTTATACCGTAACCAGTCGGATATGGCAGAAAGCTATCTTTACCAGTCCGTTCTTGATGAAGATGATCTTTATGGTGAACAGGAATATATCTATATCAAGAAGATGACCAAAATGATCGAAGGCAAAAACAAACGATTCTATCTCTTCCGCATTAATTTTACAGAAGAGCAGGAGGAGGGGGAAGACCCGGTCGTTACTTCCTACCTCGGTATTGCCGGGCCTTTTGACCTGGATGAAAAGTCGATCGGCATCAAGAAGGATAAAAATTTGAGCGGGGTTTATTATGATGATGAATTTTCAGGCGACATGCTCGACAGTTACTTTGAGCAATATATCAATGATCGGATAAAGTGGATGAAAGAATGAACCAGCGGGAATTATTTTTAAGGTATATCGCACAAACTTCTCCGGCTCCCCTGGCGCTGGAAATCGTGAAAGCCGATTGTGCCACACTTTTTGACGCTGCCGGCAGGGAATATATTGATCTGATTGGCGGGATCAGCGTGGCCAATATCGGTCACCGTCATCCGAAAGTCATCGCTGCCATTCAGCAGCAGCTGGAAGCCTATTTGCATATTATGGTCTATGGTGAATTTGTTGAAAGCCCCCAGGTCAGGTACGCTCAGTTGCTGGTGGAGCATTTACCGGACACTTTAAATGCTGTTTACTTTACCAATTCAGGTACTGAAGCGACAGAGGCTGCCATGAAACTCGCTAAAAAAATCACCGGGAGAACCCGTATCATCGCTTTTAAGAATTCTTATCATGGGTCTACACAGGGAGCTTTGAGTGTGATGGGGGATGAATACTGGCGGAATGCTTTCCGGCCACTCCTGCCGGATGTGTTTCATCTTGATTATAACGACTTTTCTTCTTTGGAATATATCAATGAACAGACCGCCTGTGTGATTGCGGAAACGGTACAGGCGGAAGCCGGAATATTAGCCCCTGCGCCATCGTGGATGAAGGCCTTACAGGAGAAATGCCGGGAAACCGGCAGTTTACTGATACTCGATGAGATCCAGGCCGGTTTTGGCAGGACCGGTACATTATGGGGTTTCGAAAATTTCGGCATTATACCCGATATTGTATTGCTCGGAAAAGCTTTGGGCGGGGGTATGCCATTGGGGGCGCTGGTGGCTGATAAGCGACTGATGGATGCCTTTACGGATAACCCGGTCCTTGGCCATATAACCACCTTTGGCGGTCACCCGGTTTCCTGTGCAGCCGGGAAAGCAGGACTGGAAGCATTGCTGGAGGAAGGATGGATGGAGACGGTCAATGAAAAGGCTCAAATTTTTGTTGCATTACTGGTACATGAAAAAATAAAAGCAGTAAGAAGTTTTGGGTTGTGGATCGCCGTGGAATTTGATTCTTTCGATACGAACAAAAAAGTTATTGATGCCTGTATTCAGCATGGGGTACTGACCGACTGGTTCCTTTTTGCTTCCTCCTGTCTGCGTATTTCTCCTCCGCTGATCATCAGCGAAGCGCAGATAAAAAAAGCCTGCCGTATCCTGTTAGCTGCCTGTGATGCGGTAACTTGAAGGGTATGGGTATTTTTCAAACGGGCTTTACCACAGGGCGAATTGTCATTTTTTTATGCATCATTGAGGTTAGTTTTCCGGATAGCATGGATTGAAAAAAACCTAAACTGTTGATGAAGATGCTATCTGTATTACTTTCCCTTTTATAGTAATTTGAAAATATATGCGGCCAGTAAACCCCCGATTACAGGACCCACTACAGGTATCCAGCTATATCCCCAGTCACTGTCGCGTTTGTCTTTTATGGGTAAGATGAAGTGGGCGATCCGGGGCCCCAGGTCACGGGCGGGGTTGATGGCATAACCGGTAGGACCTCCCAAAGAAAGACCGATTCCCAGCACCAGCAACCCGACCGGTAAGGCATCCAGTGTACCCAGGGTGGTTGCCGCAGGCGACATGGCCATCGCACCAAATACCAGGATAAAGGTACCGATGATCTCCGTAGCCATATTATAACCCTTTCCTTTAATGGCCGGGGCATTGCAGAACACGACGAGCTTCAAATCCTTATCATCCGTAATATCAAAATGTTGTTTATGCGCTATCCAATTGATAATAGCTCCGGCAATGGCGCCGGCAAACTGTGCCAGGATATAGGGGATGGCGAGGCTTTTATCAAACCCGTCAAAGGCTGTCATGGCGATAGTGACGGCAGGGTTCAGGTGTCCGCTGCCCCCGAGCCGGGTGGAAATATACACACCAATGAATACGGCCATCGCCCATCCAAAAGCGATGACGATCCATCCGCTGTTATTCCCCTTGGTTTTGTTGAGGACAACATTTGCATTTACACCATTGCCCAGGATTATCAGCATCATAGTGCCAAAGAATTCACCCGTTACGGCTGGAAGCATATTCGTTAGTTTACAGTTTGCGTAATTTGGTTGACAGATGGAAGATAATGTTTTGCAGTAATATTGAACGCATTCACCTGTTCCTGTTCCCAATCCTTTTCCTTATTCAATCCTCTTGCCATGATTGCTGCTACCACCGGTGCTGATTCGATCGCGGCTTTTGCATCCAGTAATAATGCGCGGGTTCTCCGGCTTAATGCGTCTTCCACGGTCTGGCACATCTCATGTTGAACAGCCCATATGATTTCCGCCTTGATAAAGGGTAGCCGGGGGTGGATCAGCGCTTTCAGACCAGGATCTTTTTTTTCCAATGCATGGATGCCATCTTCATCACTCCCGTAATAGTAAAGGGGTTTTGTATAATCAACCTTCTCCCTGTAACCATGGATACAGAGTTCATCTGTGGTGCAGGCCTTGATGGGTAAACCTGCTTTGTGGATGGCGATGTCCACCACGTCTTCGGCCATTTTCCGGTAGGTGGTCCATTTACCTCCGGCAACGGTGATCATTTCGGATTCAGAAACCGAGATATGATGATCCCTCGATAAGGATGCGGTAATCTTGCTGTTGCCTTTTATAAGTGGTCGTAATCCCGCAAAGATGCTCCTGATGTCTTTGCGTTCCGGGTCTTTGGTCAGGTAACGTGTAATATGGTGCATCACGAATTCGATCTCCTCTACCTGTGCAAGGGGTTCTATGGGGGTTTTGCTGACCGGTGTATCGGTGGTGCCTACAATGATCTTGTTATGCCAGGGTACAGCAAATAAAACCCTTCCATCGTCTGTTTTGGGAATCATAATAGCGGTATCAGAAGGAAGGAATTCCTTATCAAAAACAAGGTGGATGCCCTGGCTGGGTGCAACAATAGGTTCGGCTTCGCTATCATCCATTTTCAGGATACTGTCGGTAAAGACTCCCGTGGCATTGATAACCGCTTTAGCCCTGACGATATATTGCTTGTCATGGAGGCTGTCATGCACCATCACCCCGCAAACCTTGTTTTTTTCTTTGATAAGTCCTTCCACGCCGCAATAGTTCAGTATCACTGTACCCAGGTCAGCAGCAGTCATGGCCAGGTGTACTGCCAGGCGGGCATCATCAAATTGGCCATCATGATATAATATGCCGCCCCGTAACCCTTCTGGATCCAGGGTGGGGGCCAATGCCAGCGTTTCCTCCAGCGACAGGAATTCGGAAGGTCCCAAACCCAGGCTGCCGGCCATCCAGTCATACACTTTCAGCCCCACCCCATAAAAAGGATGTTCCCACCATTTGTAATTGGGGATGACGAAGGATTGGTTTTTGACAAGATGTGGAGCGTTTTTTTTCAATAAGCCCCGTTCCTTGAGCGCTTCCATGACCAGTTTGATATTGCCCTGTTGCAGGTACCGGACACCGCCATGTACCAGTTTGGTGCTACGGGAAGAAGTGCCCTTGGCAAAATCATATTTTTCAAATAAGGCAGTCCTGTATCCCCTGGAGGCAGCATCAACTGCGATCCCGAGACCGGTAGCACCACCACCGATGACACAGATATCAAATTCCTTCGTGCTCACTAATGCATCCAATTGCTCCGTTCTATTCATCCTCATTAAAATTTATACATTTCACATTGTTACAAGACCCGTCCGGAAGGGTAACTGGCGGCTTGCTATTCTTTTGCCCAGCTGATTGTGGCCCGGACTGCCCGTTTCCAACCCCTGATCAATGCGTTTCTTTCTTCCGTTTGCATGGCGGGTTGGAATTCCCTTTCCATTTGCCATTGTTCCTGGATCTCTTCAATATTTTTCCAGAAACCCACTGCCAGCCCCGCCAGGTATGCGGCACCCGATGCCGTGGTTTCCGTCACTTTTGGTCTTACCACTTTTGTATTGAGCAGATCGCTTTGGAACTGCAGGAGCTGGTTGTTGACGGTAGCGCCGCCATCCACACGGAGTTCTGCGATACTGATACCGGCATCAGCTTCCATGGCTTTCAACACATCATAGGTCTGGTAAGCAATACTGTCGATCGCTGCCCGTGCAATATGGGCATTGGTACTGCCCCTGGTCAACCCAAACAGGCTGCCCCTGGCATACTGATTCCAATGGGGGGCTCCCAGTCCCGCAAAAGCCGGTACAATATAAACACCACCGGTATCGCTGACCTGTGCTGCCAGGGCCTCCACTTCCCCGGAATGACGGATGATCTTCAGCCCGTCGCGCAACCATTGTACAACCGCTCCTGCAATGAATACACTTCCTTCCAGGGCATATTCTGTTGTATCACCGATTTGCCAGGCGATGGTGGTGAGCAAATTATTTTTTGACGGGATGGCCCGGGTGCCCGTGTTCATCAGCATAAAGCAACCTGTACCATACGTGTTTTTCACCATGCCGGGTTGGGTACACATCTGGCCAAAAAGCGCCGCCTGCTGGTCACCGGCGATTCCCGCTACCGGGATCTGCGAATCCGGGATGATATTCCCGGTTACCCCGTAGGGATAGCTGGAAGGCTTTACTTCCGGTAATACCTGTTTGGGAATATTGAATAGCTTCAACAGGTCATCATCCCATTGCCGGGTATGGATATCAAGCAGCAAGGTCCTGGAAGCGTTGGACACATCGGTAACATGCACTTTTCCTCCTGTCAGTTTCCATACCAGCCAGGTATCGATGGTACCAAAAGCCAGTTCGCCATTTTCAGCCCTTGCCCGGGCCCCTGGAACATGATCCAGTATCCATTTCAGTTTGGTGCCCGAAAAATAAGCATCGATGACCAGGCCTGTTTTTTCCCGGATGAATGGTTCATGGTGGGCTGCTTTCAGTTCATCACAGAAGGCAGCGGTCCTCCTGTCCTGCCAAACGATGGCGGGATAGACCGGTTTGCCGGTCTTACGGTCCCATACAACTGTGGTTTCCCGTTGATTTGTGATGCCGATACCGGCTATCTGCTGCATGGCAATCCCAGCTTTGGCCACGACTTCTGCCATGGTGCCGAATTGTGTGCTCCAGATCTCTTCAGGATCATGCTCCACCCATCCCGGTTGGGGAAAAAACTGTTTAAATTCCTTCTGTGCCACACTGATCATATCCCCTTTTTTATTAAACAGGATGCTGCGGCTACTGGTGGTTCCCTGGTCTAATGCCAGAATATAAGTATCCATGTTCATCTATTTCATGGGTAAGTTACTTTGAACTGAATGGAAAACAAAAAAACCGGGGTGGTTTTGACACCACTCCGGTTATGAGATATTAATCGTCAATCAAAAAAACTGAAAATTCGAAATGATATTTATTTTAATGTTCTCACATAATTAACAACAGCCCAGATATCATTGGGATCTGAAATTTTCTTTTTGAAAGAGGGCATGTCTTTGCGGCCTTCAAAGGTTTTATAAAAAATGGCTCCATCGGTTTGTGACTGGAAGGGGGCTTTTGTAAAGTCTCCGCACTCTGTATCTAATTGAGCTGCTTTTGATCCATCCCCTTTTCCTTTTGTTCCATGGCATGATTTACAATGCTGGTTATACAAGGTTTTTCCGGTTGTCAGGGATTCGGCATCAGACTTAACCGGGTTGACTTTCTTTTTATAAGCATCGGGGACAGGCCATGGATCCTGGAATGTGTTTTTGGGCACAAAACCCAGTAACATAAAACCAAATAGGCCGGTAAACAGAATTAAGACTTTCTTTTTCATGTTGTTTATTTTTTCTTATTTAATAGATTCTTTAAGTTAAGAAATAGTTGCATTTTAAACAGATTCCGGCTCTTCTTTTCTTAATCGGAATAATTCGTAAACAATGACAATATAATGTCCCCATACAGCTGTCATGAGAATAATAAAGGTTACCAGCATCCAGATAGGGGGGTGTGAACTCCATAATGCCCTAGGTAACTCCTGTAACTGATCCGAGACGGGTTTTCCCCAGGCTTCAGTAAAGCTGGTTTCCAGGTTGCCGTATTCGTCACTTTCATCTAGTCTGGCCAAAAAATGGAGATTGCCTTTTGCATCACCGGGCAGGTTTTGCGGAATCTCAACAGACATTTCCCCATTTTCATCGGTGGTTCCCTCTGCAATCTTTAATGGCTTGAACAGCCGGTGCACATAAATACCGATGGTGGCCTCGGGAACAGGGTTTCCCGTACTGGGGTCCGTTAGTTTGACCCCCACCGTAAATAAGGAATCTTCTTTTAAGGGATTGACGGTTAATTGGGCTTTTGCGAAACTGATTTCTTCTTCGGCAGACTCCATTGATTTATTTCCTTCAAAAACTGCCTTAAAGTGAAATTTGCCGGTTTCATCAGTGGCGATTGAATCTGATTTTACATTAAGCAAAGCTATTCCATCGCTGTTGGTATGAACAGCACCCATTTCCTGTTCACCGGAGGGGGATGCCTGGTAAAACGTGATCTTCATTTGCCTGAACTTGACAAAAGTTCCTTCTACTTTTCCGCGCAGGATGGCTTTCAGGTTAACGGTGTTGTCGTTTTTTTGGGTGCAGGTGAAGTCCAGGGAGGGGCTTATCAATTCCACTTCTTCCTGTGCCGGGTTAATCTTTGTCTCAGGTTGGGCCTGGACGATACCGGGCGCGAGAAAGGCAAATACCTGCCAGGCAGCAAACACCAGGAAAAGACGGTTTTTTATCCAATGAACTGATATTTTTTTCATAATTTTTTTTTTAAGCCGTTGCGATTTCATTTTCTTTTGCCGGTATCATCGCTTTTTCCTTTTCTCCAAATTCTGAAATGGGAATGATGGTCACAAATTTTGACATCAGGGTAAAAAACAGGAAGAAGGTAGCAACACCTGCAAGCGTTAATGCCCATTCTACCCAGGTAGCGTGGTATTTTACATATTCCATCCTTGTGTCCTGCATGGGGAGCAGGGGTGATTCAAGTGTGGGAACAATAATAAGGTACCTTTTTACCCAAAGTGCCAAAACCATAAAGAAGGCAGCCAATGTAATGAGATTGGGTCTTCTGGTTTTTGGAATGGCTACCACCAAAATGGGTAATATGATTCCCGCAACGTTTGCAAACAGGAACCACCAGCCATATTTTGCCGGGTTAAATAATTTTTCTATGACCTCGTTATCCCATTTTTCGGAGGCGAACCAGTCGGTCAGGTATTCTGAAAAGGTGAAATAGCCATAACCTGCGCCCAGCACCATCATGATATAACCCAGGTAGATAAAATGTTTATCGGTAAGATAGCTGTTCAGTTTATACATTCTCCTGTACACCCACATGGCGATGATTAATACACCGGTTCCGGAGTAAATGGCTGCTAAAACGAAATAGGGTCCGAAAATGGTACTGTGCCAGCCGGGTCTTAATGTCATCCCGAAAATCCAGGAAAGTACAGAGTGAACAATAATGGCCAGGGGGATGATAATGATCGCCATTAGGTTTGTGGATATTTTTATATGGCGTTTCTGGCTGGGCGTACCCCTGTAACCAATAGCCATAATCTTATAGAATTTTTGCTTCCATTTCGGGATATTCAATTTAGCGTCCCGGTAAATGGCGAAATCTTTTATTAAAGCCAGGTACAGGAATATCACGCTTCCCGTGAAGTAGGTACCGATGGCCAGCACATCCCAGGTAATGGGCGATTGCAATCTCGGGTACAGGAACAAATGGTGTAAACGGTCCAAACGGCCAATACATAATAGAATAAATATCGGCCCAATAATGGTAGCAATGACGGTGATCATTTCGGCAATCCGGATGATTGGTTTTCGCCATTCCACTTTTAAAAGGTGAAGGATACCGGATATGACGGCACCTGCATAACTGATCCCGATGAAGAAAATAAAATTTGCAATATATAATCCCCACACCACATTATCTCTCATGCCTGTAACCTTATGCCCCTTTGCTATCTGGAGGTATAAGGCATATCCGCCTACGCCAATCCACAATAAGTAAAAGATGGTCCACCCCCATGTTCTTTTGCCAAATTTTTCTATCACCGGTCGCTGGCGTTCGAAAATTTCTTTTTGGTATGTATTGAGTTCCATAATTGATTCTTTGGATAATTAAAGAAATGCCTGGTCCTATTTTGTTTTATCTTCCATAATATATTTAAACCTGTCTTTTAATTTCTCGGGTAGATCTTCGTACCCTCTTTCAACTGGAAATTGACGGTCTTTTGGCGGCAGATAATAGACCCTTGGTTTTGTGCCTAATTCTTCCATGAAGCGGTAAGCAGCCCTGTCTTTGATCAATTGAGAAAAACTGACCGTTTCATCACCATTTGTTACGGTATCTTCATTTTCATCACCAAAATAAAATACACCATTCGGGCAGGCTTCCACACAGGGAGGGAGTTTGCCTTCTCTGGACCTGTCCGGGCAGAAATCACATTTTTCAACTGTACCGACCCTGGCTGGGATTCCGGTTTCGGGTGAATATTGAAGGTTTTTAATATCGATGGGTATGTCAGGCTCTTCCCAGTTGAAGACACGGGTAGAATAGGGACAGGCAGCCATACAGAATTTACACCCAATGCACCTTTCATTATCAATCAACACAAGCCCGTCCTGTCTTTTAAATGTAGCATCGACAGGGCAAACCTTAACACAGGGGGGATTGTCGCAGTGGAAGCATTGTTTTGGAAACCAATAAGGCGCACCCTCTTCGCTGTCTTTCATTAGTTTGACGGTAAGCCATTCCTTGTCTTCAGGCCGGTAATGCCATTTTTGACAGGCCGCAACGCATTTGCGGGCATTTTTACAACGGGAGAGGTCCACAACCATCACAAATTTCTTTCCGGCAATTCCCTGTCTGGCTTCCAGTTTTGAAACAATTGCCATATGTTCCTGGTAGTTCAGGTAGGCCGAATCGATTTCAACAATTTCTCCGTCCGGAGAGAGAAGTTTGACCTTTTTTGCCACTTCAGCTTTTTTCGGAGAGCAGGAGCAAGCCAGGCTACCGCATGCAGTAGTGGCGATAGTTGCCAGGGCAGCCGTCTTTAAAAAATCGCGGCGGCTTTTATCGTTGATTTCTTCTTCTTTTTTCATTTTTAAGATTTATATAGATCAACTATTTTTTTTCTTTTGAAGGATTATTCATCCAGTCGTATATTTCTTTATTGGTAGCTTTTTGACTGGTCTTTATAGCATCCAGAACAGCTTTGTCAATTTCAACCAGTTGGCCATCAGCTGTTAGCATCTTGACTTTTTCCTGTTTGGCTTTACCGGTTAACCCACCGGTTAAAAACCAGCGGCGGGATTTATTTTCTGATTTGTTATTGCCCATTTTATTTTTTTTAGTAATCTGATTTTCAATAAAAAAAACGTTTCAGGAAACTAAAGTACCGTAGCTCATTCATTGGCAGAATGATAAGGGGCTTAATGCATTGTGATTTTAATCACATAGAATGATGACAGGACTCAAAAAAAGTTAGAAAATTATTAAAGATTGATTAAGAGTGATTTATGATCTGGACTGGCCTGGATTCTTTCTTTTTTTATGGCTATATAATAATAATACCAATAGTGGGGTAATAGTGAGTTCCATGATCATAGCACAAAACATACAGAGGCTGATCAATAATCCAATATAATAAGTTCCCCCAAAGCTGGAAGATAGTAGAGTCATAAAGCCGGATAATAATACCAGTGTTGTTAAAATGATGGCTTTCCCCGTAGAAAGATAGGTTCTTTTTACTGCATATGGCAAAGAAAGCCCCCGTGTTAATTCAAGTCTTAACCTGCTTAGAAAATGTATCGTATCATCAACTGTTAGACCCAGAGCAATGGCAAAGATCACCGAAGTGTCAGCCTTTAGGTTAATACCCATGTATCCCATCACCCCTCCCATAAAAATCAGGGGGATGATGTTTGGGATCATTACAATGACCATGATTGTCCAGTTCCTCAGAATAAATAATGCTATCAGGCAGATAATTAGGGCATCAAAGAATATTCCAGTGAAAAGATTTTGCGTTAGCGAATAGGTAACCTTGTCCAGTAAAAGTGCAGAACCCGTGACCTGGTGCGAAAACCCGAATTCATTAATTTTAAGAGAAAAGAAATGTTCAATTTTTTCTTTTAATGGCTGAAATTCTTTTACACTCAGGTTGGGTAAACGTCCGCTGATCCTGAGCATACTGCCATTGGCAACCATATAATGGTTCATTTCATCGGCAAATTCTGTTTGCATGATCCCTTCATAATAACGGCTCATGGATTGTTCAGATGCAGGTAATTTGAATTGGGCATTTTCACCTCCATGGAAGGCCTTATTGGCTCCCTTGAATAATGATACGGGAGAAATGATATATCCGATTCCGCAACTGTCTTTCAGGAATTTTTCAATTTCTTCAACTTGCTGCATCTTTTTGAGATCAAAAAAGTTGGAGGAAGGGTCGTTTACCGTTAATGCAAGTTCAAAGGGCCGGGTACCTGAAAAATCTTTTTCCATAAACCGGTAATCATCCAGCATGGGATTGTTTTTCGGAATTTCCTGGAGAAGGCTTGAGTTGATCTCTATTTTAGTGGAGTAATAAACGGATATACCGGTTAGAATGGCTAACAGTGTAAAAACGAGGTATTTATTTTTGATAACTGTTCGGAAAGAGGTTGCCAGGAAACTGTTCCAGCGATGATCCGCTTTTTTTTCATGTACAATTTTTGGTACAGGCGAGTAATAGTATAAGACATAAAGGGAAATGAATGTGATGACAAAACCGATTAATAGCCCGGCTGCGGCAAAGAACCCGAAATTTCTGATAGGTATGATATTCGTAATGCCGAGTGTGACAAATCCTATTGCAATCGTACAACAGGTAAAAAAAGTGGCCAGCCCCACTTCCCTGTACGCCTTATGCAGCGCTTCTTTTTTAGATAAGCCATTCCTCAGTTGTTCAATATAGTGGGTGGTTATGTGTATGATATCCGACATGCATATGGCTGCCAGTATGGGCGGGAGCAGGCTGGAAATAATATCGATCGAATGACCGGTAACGGCAATAAGTGCAAAAGTGAGGAGAATTGAAACCAGGATAACCAGCAACGGTAAAATGATCGTTTTTATGGATTTGAATAATATATAAAGGGCCGCGCAAATAATGATCAGGGAGAGCAGTAAATATTTTTTAAGATTTTTTTCAATTTCGGTGATGTAAATTCTTTCAACCCTGATTTTAGCGGTCAGGTGGCTTTCGTCAAAACCCAACCGGTTGATCTTGTTCTGAATACTGTTAAGAATAATATCTTTTTGGTCATCGGTGAGATTTTGTTGGTTAAATGCTGCGATTGCAATGGATTTTCCATCATTGGAAATCAGCAAATTCCTGTATTCTGTTGACTGAAAGAGATAGACAGAATCCGATGGATATAATGCAGGCTGGTTGATATGGATCAGGGGTCGTGCATTAATTTCCTGATCCTGGAAGAAAATGATATTGGTTGTGGTGAGGGAGTAGATTTTAATGATATGATCCATCCTTGATAGGAAGCGCGACAAACTGTCGGTTTTTACCAGGAAATCCCTGTCAAAAATCCCTTTGTTATTCCTGAGGCCAATAAAGATGAATTCATCATCAATCTGTGAATTAAATGCTTGTTGAAATTGCTGGAAAAAAGTAAGTTCAGGATCCCCCGCCGGGAAAAGCTTTTCGATATTAAATTCGAATTTCAGCGAGCGAAGGGGCAGGAAGCTTAGCAGGGTAAGCAGCAGGATAACAACTAAGCCAGTGCGCCCTATTCTTTCGTTCATTATTCGGTATTTTCTCTCCGTTCAATTTAGGGGAATAATTTCAGAAAAGATCTCCTTTGATCATCATATTCTTTGTATCACGGAGTGACTGCATAGCTTTTTCGTGCTCTTCCACCGGCACCAGGTAGCTGATAGCCTTTTCGGCAAATTTGTGGCAATAATTACATTCATTACAGTCCCGGTGGCAATTCCCTTTATGGAAGAAGTCCATAAAGCCATTTAATTTCTTATTATCGATATACAGGTCGAAACTTTCATTAAATGCCTTTTCTTTTCTCAGTGTGTTTAGCTGGCTGACGAGTTTGTGGGCCTTGGTGAGGCTGATCTTAGAGGGTTGCAGCAGGTATTTTAACCCTTTCCAGTAATATTTATCCTTATTATAAATGATGTACTTGGAAAGTCCGTGTATGAGATCCATCATATTGCCGTCATATGATCTTTTCGAATAGGCATCAACAATCCTTGCAAGGGCATCTGTGGTCATGCTTCTTTCAACCAGCTTTATATTGTCAACTCCGGCCTCTTCATAATAATGAAGGTCTTCTGGCCTGATGAATGCCGATTTGAGAATTTCAACCGGGTTTGATAATAATTTTTCTGCACAGGAAAAAAGGTAATAATCAAAGCTGAAATTGTTGTTGACATGGTTTTTCTGTGAGGCATGTGCATTATAATTGGCATGGAGGGTTACCATCGGGCATTTATTCATACACATGAGATTAGCAATGGTCTGAATTTTGCAAGTGGTTTTTTCTTTTATCTTTTTTATCTCTTCGAAGTTTTTATTGATATCCACGTAGGAGATATTGATCTTGTCGGCCCCCAGGTTTTCCCAGTATCTTGCTTTTTCGAAACTGTCAATCCTCACCTGTACAGAGGCGGATATTGAAAACTGGGGGTAGTTCTTCTTGATGATTTCCATGACCATGGGTAAGGCCACGGAGATGCCATCCACATTATTTTCTGCCAGCCAGTCCAGCGTTTTTCGTATATCCCTGTAACCTGTTTTGGTGATTTCAAGATTATCAAAACAGGTGCCATTCATCAGGTAATTGAATTTTAAGTTCCGGCGGTGGGCTTCTCTTACAAATTCACCTACTTTTTCTTTTTTTACACCGGGGAGTGTAAGTGAGGGTCTGCCTCCTCCAATGAGGCCTACATTGAGTTTCCCGTAAATTTCTTCAGTCTGTGAAAAGTCTATTTTATCAAAATAATCATCTTCCCAGTTGACCGGAATCGTTAGTTTCATAAATTTGACAGGGAGTTAAACTGGTAATAGTTGTTTTCATTTCAGTATTAAAATAACTGTAAATATTTCCGGGAAATACTGATTTAACTCAGCTTTTTCCTTGAGAATTGTCCCGGAATGCGGCTTTTTCCATGCCTTGCCCATACATTTTATACCGGTTTCTGCAAAAACGATCATGTTTTTTTGAAATAAAAGTACAATTCAGTCTCAATATTGGTCATATCAGTGAGCCGGGGGGCTTTTCCGGGTGTAAATAAGAATAGGCCATAGGGGTCATTCTTTGTATTCAAATCGATCAGGGTGTCCCGCCCATTTACTCTTTTGAAGCGGAGGAATCTTAATTGTCGCGCCTCTATTATTTTCACTTCAGGCCAATTGCTGTGCAGGACAATCCGGGCATTCCGCATCTGGAAATAATATTCATGCTGGGCAGATTCAAATACCCCCGGTTCCGTAATGACTTTTATTCGTTCCAGCTGCAGGGAATCAGGTATATAGAAGATGGCTGATCTTTTGTCGATGGTCAAAGTATCCTGGAAACTGGCCGGAGGTTTGACCTTTTGAACGACAGCAGGTTTTGCGCTGCCTGTTTGTTGACTGTCTTTTCCATTGGAATCAGCACAGGATATGAGCCCCGCCATCAGGCATACTGGTAATATATGCGCCCACTGTTTCATAATAAAATAGCCCCGAATGGTTTAAGTTCAGGGCTAAGATAAAACTGCTTTTTTACATTAGTAGTTCCAAAGCCGGGTGATATTAAATCCTATCAGGAATTTATTGCCATTAATCTTGGTGTCTGTTTTGTCCGTATAGGTAAATGGATTATTGGTATTGTACATATTATTGATCTGGGGTATCAGGTAATAATAGTTGGTGAAAAATAACTGAAATGAGTGACTACTGGTGTTAAATTCCACTCCGAATGAAACACTTGGATTGGGGTTATTGGTTGCATGCCGGGTAATTGGCTGGTCATAGTTAATCATCAGGGAGGTTACATCTGTCAGTTTATAACGGGCCGAGAGCGCAATGGCAAAATGGTCAAATTTCATTGCCTGGTTTACTCTCAGTGTACTGTCATTTTCTTTGCTGAAGTAGCCATTCACAACATTATGATGTGAAACACTGGGTGCTAGCTGAACGGATAAATGGTTGTTGATTTTACGGGCAATGATAACCTGGTGAAAATATGATAACCTGTCGCTGGCATACCTGTAAATATCATGTGCCGTATCTTTTTTTGTATTGATAGCCGCATTACCATAATAAGTAACGCTTACCGGGTACTGGCCCTTTGTTTGGGTGATGATGGAATATTTTAGACTTCCATCCCATACAGGCCCTGAAACAGATGAAATCGTAGAACCGGGGATCACAGCTGCTGTCGTTTTTGTAAAACCGATACCCAAATTTAATTTGTTAATGGGTGCATAGCTGATGCCGATCCTGATATTGGAGGGGGCAAAAAATCCCCAGAAATCTTCATATCCCTTATTCCAGGTTCCGAAGCGGTGCTGAATATCCATTTCCATAGTACCCTTTACCGGAACCATGACTGTTTGATTATCGCCAATCCATACGCTCTGGAAGGTGTTTTTTACGGGTTTGGCTTTGACGGGTGCTTCCGGCACTTCACTAACAACCGTACTGTCATCTTGTGCCCACAATACCTGCGTAGTAAGCATTCCGAACAGAAAGGTTAGTGTAACAGCCGCCGTTAACCAACTTTTTGTCTTATATATATTAAGTTTCATTTGATTAGTTTTTTAAGTCAGTTAATTATTGGGGGCACCGTTTCGGATCCAGTCGTACACCTTCTGCCTGTTTGCCTGGGAGGGCATGTATTGAGCCATTTCACCAAATACATTGATATACAGGATGCTTTTTTTGGGCAGTGAAGTGTTAACAAAGCCGCCGTTAACAATTTGTATATAGGATTCATTTGTTGTCAGGTAGGGTTTGTGGGAACCTGCCACATGGCATCCGGCCAGTGCACAACTGCTATTGAAGAGTGGTGCGAGGTCATTGGCGAAACTTACTTGTTGCGGTGGGCCGTCAGGATCAACCGCCAGCTCTGGTTTGATGATATCTTTATAACAACTGGTTAAGCCAATCAAAACAGCTAACAACAGACCAGTATATATGAGGAGTCGTTTCATTTCTCTGAGTTTAATAGTGATCATTTGTTGTTGAAGTTCATATTGCATTCAATATCGATTACATCTCCAATACTGGTACTAACAATACCATAATCACGGCAGTTAAACTGGAATTTCAACTGAAGGCCAAACACATCATAAGCCGCTGCAGTACCAAATTGTACGGTTTGTCTTTTGATATATTTCAATGTACCAATAATTGATTTTGTAAGGGGCGCAGATAATTTACCCTGGTAAGTAAGATCAAATGTCACAATATATCCGTTGCTTGCGGGATCCAGCTCGATTTTTGTTGTCTTGATTTTTGCCAGGTTAGGATAGGCCAGGTTTTGAGTGCCCGCTACAATGGGTACGGTACCCATACCGGAAATATTACAACCCGCATCTCTTCCCGGTTCACCCGTATTGGAAGTGTTTATTTGCACATATCCATTAAAAAATGTTTTTGTGGGATCACTTTCATAAAATGCCCATGAATTATCCAGGAGCGGCTGGCCCGTCGTATTATAACTGATGGCTTCAGCATCAGTGACGTCATGCATCCCAAACTGGTTAAAACGACCCGTAAGTAATCCTGCAGCCCCAACATAGGCAGTAGACCAAAGTGTACTGGAATGGACTTTATCAAGTTTCCACTGGGTGGTATCTCCTGCAGTCATATTGCCGGGAAGGTGAACATTATTTCCCCTGGTGGCAACAAAGGGTGGAGTTAATTGAACGGGCACCAGGAGGTCATTATCTCTGGTACAACTTACGATATACCCAAAGCCACTGATCAGGAGCAGGAGAACCAGGAGGGACTTATTTCTAAGCAGTTTCATAAAATTTATTTTAATAAATAAGAAATGTTTTTAATCGGGAGTAAAATTATTTTGGAAATAACCGAATCTGTATGACTGTCATCAAAATGTAATGTGATAATAATCACATTATCTGCCGATATTAAACATGCATGCCGATCAGTTTCGTATTCAATTTGTTATCCCGCCTCTTCAGTATCAGAAACGGATATGATTTCTTTCTTTGATATGAATCATTATTGTGTTGGGGAATGATAAAGTGATGTAAATCCGCAGCAGAGGATTTTTATACCGCAATTGGAGCTATCATTCAAATAGGGTGTGTTCTTTATTGGCTTGAAAGACAGTATTCTATTTTCAGAAAGATGCCGGGGCCATCTTCTTTTATTGTACCAATAGGGTTAATTTCATTTCAATTTTTCATGGGTTTAACCAGGCAAAAATAAACCCGGCTACAAAGGCCTGAATAATGCCATAGATAAGCCAGGTAAAGGTGACGGTGAGTGATACATCAATGGCACTGAAGGTCAGCCATAATACCGGTACCATCGCCACGATGCCATACACAAATGCCAGTTCCAGGGCCCTTACAAATGGGATACCCTTAAATAACTGCTTATACCTTTCCCAGAACCATTTCAGGGAAAAACTGAGGATAAAGGGGTGTACGTAGAATAGCCAGTCGGTTTGGCGGGAAGACTCACGGAAGACCGGGCTGAAATATTCTTCCACCAGGTCCGGAAATAGGAAGATGGAAGCATACAACAATCCAAGACTGACAAGCAATACGGCAATGCCTGCTGTGAAACCGGCGATCAGGACTTTTTTCATAACTGTCATTTTGGTGAATGAATAAATCAGCTTTTTAAAAGGAAGTCGAATTTAACGGTAACATCATTTCCGGTCTTTATGGTACCAAACAGGATGCTGGGCGGTGTTAAACCATAATCCGTCATTTTTAAATGATATTCTCCCGTTCCTTTCAGGGATTTATCGATGGTCAGGCTGGTATTTGCCACCAGCGTGATATTTTGGGTCACACTGGAAATGGTTAACCTGCCCTCGCAGGTAATGATATAGTCATTCCCCCCCTGATGCCGGATCGTGGCGGAGCTGCTCACAAAACTGATATTGGGGTACTTGTCAATATCAAAGGTGCGGTAGGTGTTTTTATCCATCGAAGGTTTTCCGCTTTTTAATGTTTCAACCTTGATATTGAAAACAAGTTTTTGCAGGGTCGTGAGATTGCCGGAAGAATCGATTGTATAGGTGGCATTACACTGACCTTTATCGGATGACAGGTCCCAGTCATGATAATTAGAACTGCCTTCGAGGGAAATGGAAACCGCTCCCGATGAATTGATCTGTGCCGGGGAAAGATTAATAATACCGGAGAAAAGCAGGAAGATCATTAAAAGCAGGAATTGCTTGTTCGGTTGGCCAGGGATCGTTTTGCTCATCATTTACTGTTTACATGATCAAAAATTAAATGCGGTCAAAGCTAATCCGCATTCCACGTTTGGGATATGATAGCTAATTGCATAAAACGTGATTAATATCACTTGCTGCTTTGAGTCTGGTCAAAAAAACGGGGAATTTATCTGCGGAAAGTGATCAATTTTCTAGAAGCTAAACCGGAAACTGCCGAAAATACCAAAACGTTTGCTGGTTTGCTTGGGGATGGG
Organism: Terrimonas sp.; assembly: GCA_016125075.1. Lineage (GTDB taxonomy): Bacteria > Bacteroidota > Bacteroidia > Chitinophagales > Chitinophagaceae > SpSt-398. The sequence continues at coordinate 146,363 of WGMO01000011.1, read as the reverse complement.
GGAGGGGGATACCCGCCAGACAAGGTCCAGGCGTAGGACCTTTAAGATATTATCGATACCCGTGCCGAGTTCCATGTAAGTTTTTCCGTCGAGCGACTGGAAATTATGGCCATTGATAAAATTGAGGGCTTTATTTTCAGCAGACAGGCGTCCCCACAGCATTTTGATGTTCCAGAACTGGCGGAATTTTAGTTTCGGAATGAAACGGAACAAACCGTTCCCGATATTATGCTCGAAATTGAAGCCTGTATACCGGTCATGCACAAACTCATATTTGTTCATCAGGTTAAAGGCATATTTGTTGTAATAGTATAATTCATTGCCCGGGGCAATGTCCAGCAAAACATAGGGCAGGGTGCCGAATGTTTTTCCGGCATAGAGGTAAAAATCGATACTCCCCAGGGGGGGTATCTTGATAAAGTCGGAGATGCTGCCCGAAACTTTTGTATAGCTATAACTGCTTTTCCATACACCTGCCATGCCCTTTGTAACCGTAAGCTCCGGAATGGGGTAGGGGCTGCCGATACTGAGCCTGTTAAAATTACTTTCGAGGAAGCGTTCCAGGTAGGCGAACCTGAGTTTCAGGGTGGTCTCGAATGTGGTAAAAGGCCTGCCGCTCCCGGTAAAACGGATGGAGTCTTTCAAAGGGATATTCTGCAGGGGGGTAAAAGTCTTGTGGGTGGCGGAAAGATCGGCTGAAAACCCCGATTTTGTCTGGTGATAAAATCCCAGTAATTTTTCATTGACCCGCATGAACTTGATGGGAATATTGTTTTTCCGGATCGCCAGCGCAAAAATATTATCAGCAGTCACTTCCCCAAAATAGTTTTGCCCGAATTCAAGGTCATCGGAAACTGATGCCCTTAATGCCGTTCTGGGGTGCCGGTTCATGAGATAAAAAGCTTCTGCCTTCCATTTGAATTGCTTATCCCCAAAACCATAGGCCAGATAACTGTGCAACCAGAGTTTTTTACTGAACCGGGTATTGGTGCCCAGGTCAAAACGCGTACGAAAGCCTTCCCAGGAATTGGCGGTCATGACATTGAACCAGGGTCCAAATTCAAAGATCCCTTTGTTAACATACCCGACAGTGATAAAATAAAGGGTATTGGTGAACTTTTTAAAGGCCGGGGCATTTGTCAGGGTGTCCATCATCTTAATGATGGCCGATTCATTCTTTGATAATTGCTCATGCCGGTTGTCAGTCCAGAAGGAACGGTTCTTATCGGCGGCGCCGTCGAGGGTATGGACCTCCTCAAATAATTTATTCTTATTCAGTTCCCGGACCACGGAACTGTCATTCACAACTATGTTCCGGTAGGTTGTTGTTTTTCTCCCGATCAGCCCGATGCTCTTGCTGCCAACCGGCGTTACATCCACCACAAATTTATCTTTGGCCAGGAACCAGGTGGTGGAATCATCCAGCAGCTGGTATTCCTGGATCATGCTCAGGTTATCGACAAAATTGACATTGGCATCTTTTCCCAGCCGCAGGTTCATCTTTTGTATGGCAAAAGTGCCGGCATGGATCCAGCTGTCGCCTTCAAACGTGTTTTCGCCCCTTCGTTTCGGTACAAAGCTGAGGTGGTAGAATCTTTGCTGGTTGATCATCTGGGTGTCGATTACCCGGTAGATATAGTAATTATCACCATTATCGCTAACGGGGCTGACAAACTGTTTATTGAAGACCGGGATAAAATTATTATACATATTGACATTCTGATCCATTCCTCCCAGGAACCCGATGATACTTTCATTTTTAACCCCGTTGGTATTGACGGCCTTGATCACCTCCCTTCTCTTCAGGGGTTTTTTCTGGTAATAATAGTCAGACAGCACTTCGGTCAGGTAGGCCGGGAGGTAGGGTAAACCTTCCGATGTGTCGACACTGCCTTTTATCAGCTCGCTGATCGGTTTCAGGGGTTTGAAACGCGAAAATTTCTGGAAATTGATATTTTTCATATCCACTTCCAGTTTATTATAAAGCTCGTAAGAAAAATTTTCAAAACGGTAACGGTCGTTCTGGTTCTTGTGCTGAACTATTTTACGCCATAAGAATAAACCCGGGTTGACCTTGGCCCGCACAATGACACCCTGGTTAAAAGTCCCTCTTTCCATCATTACATTCAATTGGAAACTGTCTTTTTTCCGGTCAATCACAAACTGGAAGGTCTGGTACCCCACCGTACTGATCTCCAGGGTATCTGAAGGCCAGCCATTCAGGATAAACTGGAAATGCCCCGCGGTATCGGTGAGTTTACCGATCCTGGTGTTCACAAAGTAAACGGAGGCAAAGGGAATGGGTTCTTCACTGTGCTGGTCTTTTACAATGCCTGAAATGATCTTTTGCTGTGCCTGGGTCTGCGTAACCCCGGTTACTGCGAGGAAAAGGAGAAATTTTATTTTCAGGAGCCGGAACATTCAGGGAATAAAAATAAGCTATTCAACGGCTAACAACTGTAATAAAACAGACAAATCAACAAAGAAAATATTTTGAAATATGAAAAGGGATCATTTACTTTGTATTTCAAAGTGCTTTTTATGAATGAGCAAAATCAATCCCTGGAAACCCTGCAGGACATCAAACGGATCATGGAGCGGTCGTCCCGTTTTATTTCCCTGAGCGGTCTCAGCGGTATTGCTGCCGGTATTTGTGCCCTGGTGGGTGCCTATTTTGCGCGGCAAACATTAAACAACTACTATATCGCATTCAGGAATGACGGGTACAGGGCTCCGGCATTCCGGGAATTGGAAAACAGCCTCATTGTCATAGCCCTGGCGGTACTGGCCGCCGCCCTGGTCACTGCCTTCTTTTTTACCTGGCGCAAGGCGAAACAGGACCAGCAACCGGTTTGGAACAGTACATCCCGCCGGCTGACGGTCAATATGCTCATCCCGCTGGTATCGGGTGGGATCTTTATCCTGACCATGTTACAATACAATGAATGGCGTTTTGTCGCTCCGGCCAGCCTGATATTTTACGGGATGGCACTTATCCATGCCAGTAAGTATACCGTAACGGATATCCGGTACCTGGGGTATTGTGAGATCATCATCGGGCTGCTCAATACCCAGTGGGTGGGAAAAGGGCTCTATTTCTGGGCTTTGGGTTTTGGCGTCCTGCATATTATTTATGGCGTCATCATGTGGGTAAAATATGAAAGAAACTGACTGAAACATCATGAAGAATCCGATCACAGGACTCAATAAGATTTTTGATAACCGTATCCGCCTCGGGGTGATGAGCATCCTGATGGTGAATGAGGAGATCAGTTTTAATGACCTGAAGCAGATGCTGGAAGTGACCGATGGCAACCTGGCCACCCACCTGGTGAACCTGGAGGAGAACGGATACATTAAAGTACACAAGGGGTTTATCGGCCGGAAGACCAATACCACCTATTCCATCACAAAGGCCGGGGAAAAAGCATTTGCCGACCATATCAGTGCGCTGGAACAAATGATCAGGGGGATGAAGTAGTGTTTTTTTTGGATATTCACTTTGAAATTCAAAGTACTTTTAAAAATATGATTATGAAAACAGTCAAAAGGGCGCTGTTATTTTTTATGGTCATGCTCTTCCTGAGCGGGTTGACCGCCATACCCGTAGTGCCGGAACTCAAATGGCTGGCCGCCCATTTCCCATTCGAAGGCAGTATCAAAAATAAATTTACAGAATTGCTGATCGCCATCACCACCACGGAAAAGAATTTCCCCAATCTGCTCTACGGATATGACTGGCTGGCTTTTGCCCATTTTATCCTGGCGATTCTTTTTATCGGTCCCTACCGCGACCCGGTGAGGAATACCTGGGTGATCGACTTCGGGATCATTGCCTGTATCCTCATCATACCCTTTGCCTTTGTGGCCGGTCACTACCGCCAGGTACCGGTTTGGTGGCGCCTGGTCGATTGTTCATTTGGCGTACTCGGTCTGGTTCCGCTGCTGATCGCAAAGCAAAGGATCAGCGACTTACAGGCTGAACAAGGATTTTCTTTTCCGGCAGCAACACATGATTCTTTTATTAAAAATAACAGATATGAAAAAGCAAACCTGGATTTTTAAACTTTTACGTGGGGGTGCCATGACGGCCAATATGGTTTTTGTGCTGTGGATATTGTATAACGGCATTCAGGAAGGATTTAGAGGGACAGTTCCTGAGATTATTTCCTATATCGGTTTAATGCTTTTGCTGACCTTGAATACCCTGTTGCTTTCGGTGCAGCGGGGAAAACCGGGCGGGTACTGAGCCGGTCTTCTTTTATGAAACGGAATCAAATCAATCAAATAAAATCAATCAACAATGAAATCAATTTGGTTTAAAAGAACGGGGTGGATCTACATACCGGTTCATGGTATGGGCCTGCTCATCACGCTGCTGGCGATCATTTTTATGGTACCGGTATGTATAGCTGTTTTCAGGAACGGTCATTCGGTCAGTGATGACCTGTACCAGATTTTTGTTTATGGCAGCTGTACCGCTTTCTGGTGGAAATGGATCGCCGATAAAACCAGTTAATAACTTTAAAAACAATTATGGAAACAAGTTCTCAAAACCCCGGTACATTTATCTCCCTCCTGGACAAGGGCAAGCTTTTTATTAAAGGAGTGGTTATTTTTTTCATGGCACTTGGCCTTTGGATCCCCACCCTTTTTATCAACAGCATTATCAATGAAAGGTCGGCCCGGCAAAAGGATGCCATAAACGATATCAGCAATAAATGGGCATCCCGCCAGTCAGTAACCGGTCCCTTATTATGGGTGCCTTATTTTGAAGAAATAAAAGACAACAAGGGTGGCATTGAAACGGTAAAAAGAAGTGCCTGGTTCATGCCTGATAAGATGAAGGCTTTTGCCGATATCAAACCTGAAAAAAGGCATAGGAGTATTTACCAGGTTGCTGTTTACAGAAGTGATATTACAATCTCGGGTTTATTTAACCCTTTAGGATGGGAAACCCTCAATATCCCTTCCGATAAGATGCTCTGGAAGGAGGCAAAACTGGTATTCAGTGTATCTGATCATGCAAGGGGCATCAATGAAGATGTGTACCTGGTCTGGGATGGTACCCGTATCCTTTGCAACCCTTTATCGTCCGGTGAAACGGCCATGGGGGAAGCACTCGCGGCTCCCCTACCGGATATGGAAACAGGTGCCCTGAAGCAACATAGCTTCTCTCTTCAATTTTCACTCAATGGGTCGCAGGAACTACTCTTTAAGGCCGGTGCCAGGGAAACGAATATCACCATGGCTTCCGGCTGGAAAGACCCCAGTTTTACCGGTATTAAACTGCCGGATGAAAGGACTGTCTCCGATAGCGGTTTCACCGCTTCCTGGAAATACATGAACAGGACGGTTCCCATGGTTTGGAAAGACCATTATAATGACCTGGGTGATGTTTCGTTCGGCGCAGCATTGATCATACCGGTTGACGGATATGATAAAACAGAGCGGTCTGTTAAATACGCATTGCTATGTATCGTGCTGACTTTCGCTGCATTTTTCCTTATCGAATCCATCTATAAAAAGCCCCTGCATTTAATACAGTACGGTTTGGCAGGGCTGGCCCTGGTTTTATTTTATACCTTGTTGTTAAGTATTTCGGAATACCTGGGTTTTAATCTGGCGTACCTGATAGCCGGAACGGCCACTATCGGGCTTGTGGCCTGGTTTGTCGGTGGTATCATGAAGTCGGCCAGGCTGGCCACATTTATCGGCTTCGTGTTGACGGTCGTGTATGGTTATATTTTCACGATCATCCAGTTGCAGGATTTTGCCTTGCTCATGGGTAGCCTTGGGCTCTTTGTGGCTTTGGCGATCATCATGTATTTCTCAAGAAAACTACAATGGTAAAAAGAAGATGACCGTAGATCTTATATAATGACAGGGACCCGTCCCTGTCATTATATTCTTTTTTAAAACTGTAATCATGCATAAAGACGTTTTTTCATGGAAGGCCCGGATCAGGAGCTTCCGGTACGCCTTCAATGGTATCGCAGAATTTCTATACCATGAACATAATACCTGGATCCATTTGGCGGCCACGATCGTCTGTGTCATTCTTGCATTTATTGCCGGGGTGAATACCTGTGAGGCCATTGCCCTCTTGTTTTCCATTGCCTTTGTCTGGATAACCGAATTAATCAATACAGCGATTGAAAGGATCATGGATTATATAACAACGGAAAGAAGGCAGGAAATCAAAGTGATCAAGGACCTTGCCGCGGCAGCGGTATTGGTGGCGGCCATTACCGCCCTGGTTACGGGTTGTATCGTTTTTATCCCTAAATTTTTTTACGGATGATGAAATTGTTATTCAAGAATGTATATCTCAGGAAATATTATTTCAAAAAGTCGGAGATCGACCGGATACTGATCCTGTCTTCCTTTTTTTGTATTGCGCTGGTTGCGATAAGGGTACTGGTCACCCGTGAAATATTTTTCCTTTTTCTGCCCTGGAACCTTTTCCTAGCCTGTATTCCCTATGCGATCACCCAATGGGTATCGAACCATCCGCGGTGGATAGAAAACAGGTACCGGTTTATCCTGGTCTTTTTCCTCTGGCTCCTGTTCATCCCCAATGCTTTTTATATCATCACCGATCTTTTTCACCTGGGGCAAAGCACGGAAGCCCCGCGCTGGTATGATCTTGCAGTTATTTTTTCCTTTGCCTGGAATGGCATCCTGATGGGTATATTATCCGTAAGGCGGATGGAAAAAATATTTTCGATCATTGCCCCTTTTTTCAATGGCCTGTTCTTCGTTCTTCCTGTGATGTGGCTGAATGCACTGGGGATCTATATTGGCCGGTATCTCCGGTACAACAGCTGGGATGTATTCAGTAACCCCATCCGGCTCACGGGTGATATCCTGTACCTGATCCATCACCCGTTAAGGAATATAAAGGAATGGGGTATGATCGGTTGTTTTACCCTGTTGATGGTGATCCTCTATGAAAGCATCAAGCGAATGGGAAAGTCAATTGACTAATAAAAAACCGCCCCGGTTTCCGGGGCGGTTTTTTACAATTAATATTATTGGATCAGAAATCAAGTCCCATTGCAAAATACAATAATGGTTTCCCCCTGAACACGCCATTCAGTTCCCAGGCAGCATCCAGTCTTAAGAAATAACCCAGGAGCGTGCTTCTGACCCCAAAACCATACCCTCCCACAAATGGCCCGATGCCACCCGCTTTTATCCTAACGGTCACATTGGGATTGCCCGGGTCGCGGTAAACGGAAAATGGTCTTTCGATCTTATCAAACTGGCCGTTCCAGGCCGTGCCCAGGTCCAGGAACTGTACCAGTTGGAAATTCCGGATAAAGGCATTGTTGATCGGTTTATTGAATAAGGTTGTGAAAACCGGCAGCCTGAATTCACTGTTGATGACAATCGCATTGTTGCCGTTGGCGACATTCTGGTTAAAACCGCGCATATTGACAGCCAGGGTCTGGAATGCATAATTGCCATCGGGGTCGGGCGTATTGGCATCATTGAATTTGGGGAACAGGTCATTGTCAACACCACCCAGGTAATAGATCATTTTCTGGGTTCCCCAGGAAACATCCATTGCCCCTCTTAAGGCCCAGATGAAATTGCGGTAGATGGGTACATAGTAACGGGCATCTCCACCTAGGTTAAAAAAGAAGGGCTTATTGGCCGTGCCTTTATCATTCAATTGTGAATTGAGGTCGAAAAACGCTTTGTATCGTAAGCCGTTCCAGATGTTCTGTGCAGGATTCACCGCATCGTCATATACATATTCAAGATGTATAAGGCCATAGGTTCTTTTCTGGTTTTCCAGTAGTAGGGTCAGCGGCGGGTTATTGAAATCGTCGGCCAGGATCACATAATTATCCGACCTGAAAGCCGCATTCAGTCTCAGGCTCCTGACCCTGTCAAAGGGATAGGACACGGATGCCTGGTACAGGTTGGTAAAGATCTTGCCATTGGCAGCGAAGGAACCGGTGTTATCGCTAAAGACGGCCCGCTCCGAACTCCTGTAATAAGTGAGCCCGTAATCAAACCTCTTTTTCAGGTATTGGGTGGAGAAAATATACTGGTTATCCTTCAGGTCCGTACTGATCTGGAAGCCACCGGCAAATTTCCAGTCTTCCATCAGGTCGCTGGTGCCGACCCGCAACATCCCGTTAAAGGAATTGCTGTTGCTCAGCCTGATCGGGCCCGAACCACCGGCATAAGGCTGGTAGCGGGTTACCAAAACATTATTATTAAAACCGCTGACGATATAATCGTTAAAGAATTTGGGTGGGCGGTATTCAAAGACCTTGGCGGTTTTTAGCACCGAAGGTTCAGCTACCGGCACCTCAGTTACCATAACCACCTTCCCTTCTTTGGAGGCCGTATCGGCCGGTTCATTCATGAATTCATTCTGGAAAAAATCATTTTGTTTTGCGGCGGTATCCGACTTATCCGCTTCTTCGGTGACCAGCCTCCCGGTCGCTGCCTTCTCATCATCGATTACCTTTTTCATGTATTCTGTGGGCTTGGCAGTCACATTCCTCCTCCGCAGGGTAGCTTCGTCTACTCTCAACCGGTATAAAAATTTATAGTCCCCCTGCTGGATCACCTCACTGACCTGGCTGTTATCCCCTGCTGTTCTTGTCTCCAGCAGGTTATTCTGGTAGTTGGTCAGGGGAAAAACATAGGAAGAGTCATTAGTAACCGAGAAAAATCCTACACTGTCAATATCAGTCTTACCCCATTCCTTCATAACGGAATCCACTTCTGCAGGTTCGGGGTTCCGGAGAATCTCGTCCCCGATAAAGACGAGGGTGTCAAGACCCGCCCTTTCTGTGGCAAAGAATCCCGCATAACGGTTACTGATACCATTCTCATCGCTCACAAAGGTGAAATGATAGGTGTTGTACTGCGAAGGGAACCGGGCCATGCCATGTTTCAGGTCCGTGAGCTGGGAGATCTGTTTGAACTCGGATTTGTTCCAGTTATCAACCAGGAAAATATTATACTGTCCGCCGGCAATCGTTTCATCATTGCTGACGGCAGTTCCGGAAGGCCGGTTGCTGGAAAAAATGATACCGGTCTTATTCGGAAAAGACACAAAGGAAGCATCGAGGTCATCATACACATCATCCGTGATCTGTTCAACAGTCTCCTTATCGATCTTGTACGTGAAAATATCGGTCTGCCCGCTTTTGACGGCACTCAATAAAAGGGTATTGGCATCAAGCATATATTTCATGTCCTGTACCTGGTCAAAATCTTTCAGTTCCCGGTTCTTTACCGGCTTAAAGCGGTTTACGAGATCATATACAAAAAGCTTCAGTTTCCCTTCTTCTGAATAGATACAGGCCAGCCGGGTTCCCTTTCCATCCCATGCCAGAATTGGATAATTGGGATTGATCTCTTTTTCACGGGTACGGGTTCCCAGTTTCAGCAGCACTTTCTTCTCCGTGAAGTTTTCATGCAGGACAACACAGTACTGGCCGTGGAAGAATTCAACAACAGCATAGGTGAAACTCCTGGGAAGCGGGTTGGCATTAAAGCGGATATAATCTTTTTTACGGATCTCTTCGGTAACGGCGAGTTGTCCTTTTGGAACGGGACGTCTGCCCCGGATATCCTTGAAATATTTTTCCCCCTCTTCGGTCATGAAGTCTTTCAACAGGTCTTTGAATTTTTTCTTCTTGGTCACTTTCTGCGAGGCAGCATTCAGGCTGCGATAGATCCTGGCCAGGTATAGCATATAAGTGGTCTTGCTTTTACCAAATTTATCGCCGATATATTTCCAGAATGCATGACCGGCCAGCAGGGGTTTTTCGAAAGCAAGCTGGTAGAAATTTTTATAGCGGCCGGATAGGATGGCCGATTTCAGTTCACCGTCCAATTCCGTGTTCCATTCTTCCGCAGCATATTCAATATACCCGTCTGTAAGCCATTCGGGCAGGTCCAAAAGGGCCTGGTTGGCAGCAAACTCGCCAAGGTCATCACCAAACAGCACGTTCTGCAGGATCACTTTGGCAATGCCCTGCCGGATCTGTTTCCTTAAATTATTATGGTTGCCGTCGAAAAAGACCAGCATCTTATTATTCACCAGTTTGGTAACACCGCCGGTATTTTGCCAGTCGATACCCAGCCCGATATTGGATTGCTGCAGTTCGTCAAAATTGTTATACACCACAATATTGGTACGCCGCTGAAGTCCATATTCCATAAACTCCTCGAGTAAGGGAAGCTCCTTTTCCGCTACCTGTGCAACATATTTACCAATGGCCAGTCCGTCCTGGCTGAAGTAAGTATTGAAATTATTGGTCTGGTAATATTTCCATTTGAATTTCTGGTATTGCACCCTGTTTTTTCCAAACTCTACAGAACTGACCTGTGCAGCAGATGGCAGGCCACTGATGATGGATATAATGAGAAAGGTTGTGGCGAATCGGTTAAAAAAATGTTTCATAGAAAACGTTACAGTTTCTTGTCTGATTAAAGCTAAATTCCAAGGTTATGTAATTTCGCATTCCGAGGGCTTTTCGGAAAAACTAAAATACGAAAAAACGACCATGTTGCATGTTAAAGCTTTTACTTTCAACCCCGTCCAGGAAAATACCTATGTCCTTTATAACGAAGAAAATAGCTGCTACATTATTGACCCCGGTTGCTATTTCCCGGAGGAAAGGGATGAATTAAGGGATTTTATAGAAAAAAGGGGGCTGAAGCCGATCGGGTTGCTGAATACCCATTGTCACCTGGACCATGTTTTTGGCAATAAGTTCGTTGCCGAAACCTGGAACCTGGAACTGCAGATCCACGAAAATGAAAGACAAGTTTTGGAATTCGCCCCGGTGAGCGGGGAGATGTGGCAACTTCCTTTTGAGAATTATTCCGGAAAACTCGTAATCGTGCGGGAGGGTGATATCATAAGGCTGGGTCAGGATGCGTTGAAAGTGTTGTTTACCCCGGGGCATTCCCCCGGCAGTATCAGTTTATATGATGAAAAAGAGGGTTTCCTGATCAGCGGGGATGTCCTTTTCAGGGAAAGTATCGGCCGTACGGATTTACCCGGAGGTAATTTTGCCACTTTAAAAGAGAGTGTCGAAACAGAGCTTTTCGCTTTGCCGGAATCAACAAAAGTATATTCAGGCCATGGGCCGGTTACCACAATCGGCTGGGAAAAGCAACATAATCCCTTTGTAAAGGTCAGCTAGCGGACTTGCTGATCAACCGGTTGATATAGGGTATCTTTTGGAACTCTTTTCGTTCCACCCGGATGATGAAAAGCGTGTACAGGGCAAGCATCACCGTTGCAAACAGGTAATTGACCCAACCTTCAAATCCCAGCCGGATGAATACAAGGTCAATAAAATAAAGCAGCACCACTATTACAATATAAGCAGTCAACTTTTTCCAGGCATAGGGGATAGGATATGCTTTCTGCCCCCATATATAAGAGATCACCATCATGCTGCCATAACAGAAGAAAGTGGCCCAGGCGCATGCCATATAACTGAAATAGGGAATCAGGAAATAGTTGATGCCCAACGTAATGGCAGCTCCTATCAGGGTGATCCAGGCCCCGGCCATTGTCCGATGGCTGAGTTTATACCAAATACTCAGGCTATAATAGATGCCCAGGAACATATTGGCCAGTAAGAGGATCGGCACTACTTTCAGACCGGTCCACATGTTTTCATTCCGGATAAATTGTTTCCAGATATCCAGGTACAGCATCACCAGCAGGAACATGATACAGAGGGTGATCACAAAGAATTTCATGACCCTTGCATAAACCCGGGGTGCATTGGATTCGGTGGATTGCCTGAAGAAAAAAGGCTCGGCACCCATCCTGAAGGCCTGCACGGCGAGGGTAATCAAAATAGAGAGTTTATAACAGGCAGAATAGATACCGACCTCTGCCTTGGCCGCCTGTTCGGAATTGACCGGTGCCCACCAGCCCAGCATGATCCTGTCGAAGGTCTCATTAATCATACCGGCGAAGCCGGCAATGATGAGCGGCATGCCGTAAAACATCATTTCCTTCCACAGATTCTTATCAAATCTCCATTCAAAACCCAGGAACTGTTTGGTGAGCAATAACAGGGTGACAATTGTCTGGATCAGGTTGGCCAGGAGCACATACCCTACTGCCCAGTCCTTATTGAAAAAGAGATGGACAATACTGTTTTCATTTTCCGCCAGCCGGGGACAAATGCTCAGGAAAAAATAAACAGAAATGATATTGATGATGATGCCTCCTACCTTGGTCATGGCAAATTTGACCGGTCGTCCATCCTGTCTCAGTTTGGCAAAAGGAATGGTGGTCAGGGCATCGAGCGCAATGATCGCAGCTGCCATAGAAAGGTATTCAGGATGCTGATCGATCTGTAAGAGATGGGCCAGCGGGTTTTGGAGCAAGATCAGGAGAACGGAAAGCAAAACGGTGGAAATGATCAGCGAAATACTGGAACTGTTATAAACATCCCTTTTATCCGCTTTATTGGAAAAACGGAAAAAAGCTGTTTCCATCCCGTAGGTATAAACCACATTCATAAAAGGAATAAAGGCATAGATAATACTCATCTCTCCGTATTGCCATTCCAGGAATTTGTAGGTGAGGTAGGGTGTGAGTAAATAATTGATAAAACGGGCGGCAATGGAACTCAATCCATACCAGATAGTCTGACCCGCCAGTTTTTTTATACTACTCAAAACAGAGGATATTTTGACAAATTTAATTTTTCAAACCGGTATTACGCATTTTTAGGAAGGGTAAAAGAAATTATCTTCGTTGCAACCAATCATTTGTTAAATTTATCTGTATACAAAAAACCAGGATGATGAAAAAGCTGACCGTATTGATATTGTTGTTTACCCTCTCGGGTATTGCCCGCTCACAGGAATCTGCTTATGACGACAAAGTGGAATACCAGAAAAAGACACAGGAAACATTTGCAATCGCTTTTCCCTATCCTTCATCGGTTGTCGAAGATGCTTTGGTGGAAAAACTGGAGAAGATGGGTTTTAAAACCAAAGAATCAAAAGGGTTCCGGACCTATAAAGGGATCGTTATTAAAAATATCACACCCGAAAGCATGGATTATGTTTTCAGGGTGGAAAGGAAAAGCCGGAAGGAAAAAGATGAATCTGTCGTGTATATGCTGATCATGAAAGGGGATGCCAATATGTTTTCTTTATTGGGAGATGATGTGAAGAACCAGGCCAGGCGTTTTCTAAATGATATGGCGCCCTATATGGAGGCTTTCAACCTGGAAGTTGAAATCAGCAAACAGCAGGATGTGGTAGACAAAGCAGAAAAGAAACTGAAAAAACTGGAGGATGATGCAGATGACCTGCAACGCAAATTGAAAAAGCTACAGGGAGACATCGAAGACAATGCCAAAGACCAGGAAAACCAGTCCGGTGAAATTCAGAACCAGAAACTGGTACTCGAAGCCATGAAGGCGAAAAGAAAGAACTGATCTTAATGCCTGTCGGGGCTGAAGATGGCTTTATGTTCGGGGTCGGCAAATCGTGGATTTTTGGTAAGGGTCGTATCCGTTAGTGTACGGAGAAAGGCGACCATATCTACCACTTCGGTGTTAGAGAGATGTATGCCATCCGCTACCAGCGGATCTACGGTGGCACTTTTCACCACACCATTATTATAATGCTGCAGGCAGGCTTCAAGGCTGGCAAACCGTCCATCGTGCATATAGGGAACCGTGATATTGACATTTCTGAGGGAAGGCACTTTGAATTTCAATGAATCAGCTGGGTCACCCGTAATTTTCATCCTGCCCAGGTCATCGATGCCCGGAACAGCCGGTAAACCGATATTCCGAAAGCTCCCGTCGGTAAACAAGGGTTCGGTATGACAGGTGGCACATTTTTGTTTGAATAATGCATACCCTCTTTCTTCATAGGGGGTAAAAGCCAGGAGTCCCTTTTTGAAGCGGTCATATTTTGAGTCGGCAGATACCAGGGAAACCGTGAACTGCGCCAGTGCTTTCAGCATTCGCTGACTTGTTATTGCATCATCCCCAAACGCTGACCGGAACATTTGCCGGTAAACATCATCCTTGTTCAGTTTCCGGATGATATTTTCGATGGATTCCGCCATTTCATTGGGGGCAGTAATGGGCGCCAGCGGTTGTACTTCCAGGTTATTGATGCCACCGTCCAGGTGAAATGCACTTTGCCAGGCTTCATTGAACAGGCCCGGCGCATTCCTGGTGGTGAATGCATTATTAAAGCCATGACTGAAACTATGGTCATAGGAGGAAAAGGCAGCAAACTGCTGGTGGCAGGAAGCACAGGGAAAATTGCCATCGATGGACAGCCGCCCGTCATAAAATAATTTTCTTCCCAGTGCAAAACCTTCTTCTGTCAATGGATTGTTTTCAAAATCATATACCGGTTTTGGAAAGCCCTCGGGGATATCCGGTTGAAGGGGGGTGGTGGCAATATTATTTTTCACTTTCTTGCTGCAGCTGTCGGCCATCAGCCCGAAAGATGTGGTAATAAGAATAATGAAATATAGGCTGAGGGTTGATCTTTTCACATTCATAAAATTAATCGGTTACGGAAACAATGCTAAACATTTCAGCATAATTATCGGCAATCTGTTTGGCCAGGCTTCCGGGTGTGGTGCAGGAGGGGTGGGTGGCAATGGAAATGGACCGGGGGCCTTGAAACCATTTCTGGATATTGGCATTGATGTCAATAGTCAGGGTCTTACCGGCTTTTAAGACAAATGGTTTCCCACCGGGAAATGCCAGGCTGATTTTTTTAAGCACATTGTCCCTGCCCTGAAAACCTCCGATATGGAACTCGAATTGTTGTAAGGGCAGGGAAGATGCCGGCGAACGGCCTTCCAGTTTGGCCATGATATATCCACTGTTCCAGGTCCAGAACATGCCATTCAACGGATCCAGGGCACCCGATTGTGCACCGCTGACATTGCGAAGGCTGTCCACCCCCAGTAAGAATGTGATACGGTGGTAGGAACCCGCAGGAAAAGGGACTGTAATTGTTTTTGAAACAGGTGCTTCTTCGTTCACCAGGAAATAGTTTGCATCCGGGGTAATCACCGCGGACGTATTATCCAGCTCAATATGGGAGATATAATATTTTAGCCGGGTTACCTTAAAAGGTTCCTGGAGGGAGTTGATATAGGTTTTGTTAAGCTCCAGCGGCAGGGCGTCCACACTATTCCTGAAACTAATAATCAGCTTTCCCGTTTTCGATGAAGGATGATTGACAGCAGAAGGGCTGTACATAAAAGATAAACATAATCCGGTTACCGGGGCCATCACCATCCATAAAACCAGTTTTTTCATCCTTTGAAATTACAAAATATTGCCGGGGAGGAACTGACAAAAGTCAGGGGCCATTAATATTCTCCGGGTTTCAGTTTTTTTCTTCCTGCCTTGATCGCCGATTCTTTTTTCTTGCCTTCCAGTCTTTTTTCCCGGGAGGCCTTTGAAGCTTTTGTGGCAATTCTTTTCTTTTTTTTGCGTAAGGCGTTTACGACAAGGGTTTGGAGCTTCCGGATCACCTCCTCCTTGTTTTCGAGTTGTGTACGAAAGGTTTGTGCCTTCACCTGCAATTCACCTTCTTTATTGATCCTGTTACTGAGTTGTTGCAGGAGGATGCTTTTCTGCTCATCATTTAAAAGTTTTGAAGCCAATACCGGGAAACTGCCGATAACGGCGGTTTCCACCTTGTTCACGTTTTGTCCTCCCTTTCCACCGCTTCTGGTGGTCTGGAACAGGATTTCGTTTTTGAGGTCAATTGTGGTCATGGTGCAACAAGGGTAATGGTATGTGTCAATGGTGAATGGTTGATATATTTGTGTAACAACAAAGTTATGCAATATGCGGGCTGTCATACAACGTGTTTCAAGGGCCAGTGTTACGGTTGAGGGTATTGTTCATTCGGCGATCGGCCCGGGTCTGTTGGTATTTATCGGTATTGAAGATGCCGATACGGAAGAAGATATCGGGTGGCTCAGCGGCAAGATCGTCAACCTCAGGGTTTTCAATGATAACGAGGGGGTGATGAATGTTTCTGTAAAAGATCGGCAGGGCGATATCTTGCTGGTGAGCCAGTTCACTTTACAGGCTTCCACCAAAAAAGGGAACAGGCCTTCCTATATCAGGGCCAGCAAACCCGGTGTGGCGAAACCCGTATATGAGAAAATGATCAAACAGCTTTCAAACGACCTTGGTAAAACAGTTCATACCGGGATTTTCGGGGCAGATATGAAGGTGGAACTGGAGAATGACGGCCCGGTAACAATCCTGATCGACACAAAGGCAAGGGAGTAGCATCAGTAATTTGCAAAGTTTCCCTGATTATATCCCAATCTTTTCGGTAAAACGCTGCCCATTGTCCATTTCCATCAAAATAAAAAAGATGTTTTCGTTGATGGTGGATGTATAGCTGTATTGCTGACGGTTGATATCCTTCAGTTCTAGGATCCTGTTGCCCCTGGCGGTCCAGATCATCAGGTTTTTCAGGTTGACGGAAGCCGTCTTGATGGTGATGGTCTTGCCCGAGGTGAGTATCTTATACGGTTTTTTTGCTTTCTTCTCCGTTGACGGTATGGAACCGGGTAAGGCAGGATTTTGAGCCTGCGATGGGAGCATAAAACTGAATAAAGCCAGTATAAAAAAGGCTTTGCGGATAGCCGGGTGCATCATGGGATACCAAAAATTAGGTTTTGGAAATTGGTTACTTACTCTATCTTCATTGGGCAGGGAGTCTCTAAACGACAAGAATCATGCTAAATTGCATACAGTTTCAAAAAATTTTGTTATGACGATACGGAAAGCACAGCAAGAGGTGGATCAATGGATCAGGACGACAGGGGTACGGTATTTCAGTGAACTTACCAATATGACGATCCTCACGGAAGAAGTGGGTGAGCTGGCCCGGATCATGGCCCGGACCTATGGAGACCAGTCCTTCAGGGAGGCGGATACAAAAAGGGACCTGGCCGATGAGATGGCGGATGTTTTATGGGTCCTGATCTGCCTGGCCAATCAAACCGGGGTGGACCTGACGGAGGCGCTTCAGAAAAATTTCGAGAAAAAAAATTCACGGGATGCGCAACGTCATCAAAATAATGATAAATTGAAATAAGAATTCATGAGCGATGGGAGCAAGACCAGGGCTCCTTTTTAATAAATATCAAGATGATGAATAAGGTTATTGTTTTATGGGTATCCGTTCTTTTTGCCGCCATGCAGGTGGGGGCCCAGACCTACCGTATTGATACCAGCGAAATCAGTTTTGAAAACAAGCTCAGGCCCTGTCTTTTTGTGGGTTACGATGCCGATGCCAAAACGGTGAAAAAGGCCTGGAGCCAGTTCTTATCAAAAAAGTATAAGATCAAGACGAAGGGGATCGGCCTCTTCTCCGATAAAGATATTATCAGCAGTGAGGACGTGACCATCAACCGTATTTCTGATAAGCGCATGAACCTTTATGCCATGGTGGGAGATGTGTCGGGCGGGTCTGAATTGAAATATTTCATGTCATTCGGGTATGATTTTTTTATCGGGCCTGCCGAATACCCAGATGCCTTTAAAGGAATGAAAGAGCTCCTGAACGATTTCAGCATGGAGTTCCTGAATGATTTTTATGCCGATGAAGCAGCCAGGATCACAAAGGACATCAAAAAACTGGAAAGGGAAATCAAATCCAAACAACGTTCCATCCAGAAAAACAATAAGAAAGCCGGAAAAGAATCGGAAGCGGTCGCCTCCGGGCTTGAAGCAAAAAATACTTCCCTGGATATGGATATCCTGGGTCTGCAAAAACAGATCACCGAATTAGCCGGTGAACTGGACGTGATCAAGGTCAAGCAGTCCGGGATCACCCGGAACTGAAGGCCATCAGACCTTTTACTGATGTCACTCGTTGTATCGCCTGCCTGCATATGCTTCTCTATTTTATGATCACCCGGTATGATGAATTTTCATTTTCACCCCCATCGTTTACGGCTTAGTGCTTACTTTTGCCGCCTATGGCAAACGATTCAAACAGGTTCCAGGCGATCATTTCGCATTGTAAAGAATATGGTTTTATTTTTCCCAGCAGTGAAATCTACGACGGGCTGCAGGCAGTGTATGATTATGGCCAGTGGGGGAGTGAGTTAAAGAGAAATATCAGGGATTATTGGTGGAACAGCATGACCCGGATGCATGAAAACATTGTGGGCATCGATGCTGCTATTTTTATGCATCCCACCATCTGGAAGGCCAGCGGCCACGTTGATAATTTTAACGACCCGATGATCGATAATAAGGACAGTAAGAAACGTTACCGCGTCGATCACCTGATTGAAGGATATGCAGAAGAACTGGTATCAGGAGGCCGGGACTCAGAGGCTGCTGCATTGGTAAAATCCATGGAGACATTGCTGGCCAGTGATGATTTCGGAGGATTGAAAAAATTAATAGAAGACCATAAGATCAAGTGCCCCATCAGCGGCACCTCCAACTGGACGGACATCCGCCAGTTCAACCTGATGTTTTCCACCGAATTCGGGTCAACAGTTTCTACCGAGGATGAAGATAATAAAGTGTACCTGCGCCCCGAAACGGCACAGGGCATCTTTGTCAATTTCCTGAATGTGCAGAAAACAGGCAGGATGAAAATCCCCTTTGGGATTGCCCAGGTCGGGAAGGCCTTCAGGAATGAGATCGTGGCCCGCCAGTTTATTTTCCGGATGCGGGAATTTGAACAGATGGAGATGCAGTTTTTTATCCGTCCCGGCACCCAACAGGAATGGTATGCCTACTGGAAGAATGAAAGACTGCAATGGCATAAAAGCCTGGGTATCCCGGCAGAAAAATTCCGGTTTCACGACCATGTGAAACTGGCTCATTATGCCGATGCTGCCTGCGACATTGAATTTGAGTTCCCCATCGGTTTCAAGGAACTGGAGGGTATTCATTCCCGCACGGATTTTGACCTGCGCCAGCACCAGGAATTCAGCAAAAAGAAAATGCAGTATTTTGATAATGATACGGATCCTTCCACCGGTAAACCTTATGGGAATTATATTCCTTATGTCATCGAAACCTCCATCGGGCTGGATCGTATGTTCCTGGCCGTAATGAGTTATGCCTATACCGAAGAGGATCTCAGTACCCCGGAAAAGAAAGACGACCGCGTGGTGCTTAAATTTCCTGCCCGCCTGGCGCCCGTCAAGCTGGCCATTTTGCCCCTGACCAAAAAAGACGGATTACCGGAAATCGCCCGTGGTATCCTCGAAGATTGCCGCTCCTCTTTTTACTGTTTTTATGAAGAAAAAGATACAATTGGTAAACGTTACCGCAGGATGGATGCGTTGGGCACTCCTTTCTGTGTGACCGTCGATCATCAAACAAGGGAAGATAATACCGTCACCATTCGTCACCGGGATTCGATGGAACAGGAACGGGTATCCATCGACCAATTAAAGGCGATCGTTACAAAAGCAATTATCTGAAACAATAGATATGCAGTTAGCCCCTTACAAACAGTAAGGGGCTTTTTTATGCCCCGCATTGCAGCTGAAAGTTAATGGGTTATTATGATGGGAATCATTGTATCCCTTGAACTATGTCACCCGGATCTTTCAAATCAAATTCTACTTTGCTGTACCTATTTATCTACAGGGGATACTATGTTGTCTCCTAAAAAACGATCATCATGTCTTTATTTGACATTACCAAACCTGTCGACCTTTCGGTTCATGCGGAAGGGACAGGACCAAAAAGGTTTCAACGACCTGTTTATGTTGACTTTATGCCTCCCTGTAACAGTGCCTGCCCTGCAGGTGAAAATATCCAGGGATGGATGGCACATGCACAGGCAGGTGATTATTTTGAAGCCTTTCAGACCCTGGTGGAAGACAACCCCTTTCCAGGAATCATGGGCAGGGTTTGTGTAAAGCCCTGCGAAACGGGTTGCAACCGGAACCATATCGATACCACTGTCAATATCCATGCGGTGGAGCGGTATATTGGCGATGAAGCCATCAAACAAGGCTGGCCCATCCGTTTTGATGTGCCGCCCACCGGCAAAAAAGTGCTGGTGATCGGTGCCGGCCCTTCGGGTTTATCGGCCGCCTATCACCTGGCCAGGATGGGGCATACAGTTGAAGTGTATGATGCCGGGGCATTCCCGGGTGGTTTATTACGGACGGGTATACCCGAATATCGTTTGCCGCGCAATATCATCGAGGCTGAAATTGACCGTATATTAAAGATGGGGGTAAGGTTAAGGATGAACCATAAGGTGCAGGATGTGATCCGGGAAAAGGAATCGGGCAATTTCGATGCAGTTTACCTGGCCATCGGCGCACAACTGATCCGCCAGGAAACATTTGAACATGATCACTCCGTACCCATTACTGATGCATTTACCTTTTTTAAGGAAGCGAACCTGAATTCCTCGCCTTATGTGCGGAAAAAAGTACTTGTTTTTGGTGGGGGAAAGCTGGCCCTTTACCTGTCACGGATCATAAAAAGGTTTGGCTCCGAGGCCGTCGTCTATTTTCCGGGTGATAAAAAAATGATGCCAGCCTACGATTATGAAACTGAGGATGCGCTGGCAGAAGGCGTAACAGTTGAACTGCTGAGGAATATTGTGAAGATTGAAAAAAACCAGGTTACGCTCGAAAAGATGCGTGTTGAAAAGGGGAAAGCCACCGGTACCGGGGAGTTTGAAACAGTAAATGCCGACGTGCTGATTCTGGCAAACCGGCAGGAAGCCGATTCCGGTTTTTTGCGTTCCGTTTCTGGGATCCGGATCAACGAGGATGGTACCGTAGCTGTCGATGCCCAACGGATGACAGGACAGGAAGGGATTTTTGCAGGTGGAGATATGCTGCCGGGCGAAAACAGGAGCTCCACCATTGCGATCGGGCAGGGTAAAAAAGCCGCCCGGTATATCAATGGTTACCTGATGCAGGAACCCTACCAGAAACCGGATAAGCATCCCACAGCCGGTTACCGGAAACTGCACATGTGGTATAAAACGGAAGCGCCCCAGCAAGAACAGGATAAGCTGGCTCCGGCTGTGGCAGTCAAGAGCTTTGACGAAGTGGTGCAGGGTCTCTCCGCTGAGGAAGCCAGTTTTGAAGCACAGCGCTGCCTGAGCTGTGGTAACTGTTTTGAATGTGATGGCTGTTTCGGGGCCTGCCCGGAAGATGCCATCATTAAACTGGGTAAGGGTAACCGTTATAAGTTCAATTATAATGCCTGTACCGGCTGTGCTGTTTGTTATGAACAGTGCCCCTGTCATGCCATTGAAATGATTCCTGAACCTGCTAATCTTACAAATGATGTCAAAGCATAAAAAAATAATTTCTACGATCGACGGGAATGAAGCCGCCGCCTATGTAGCCTACCGGGTCAATGAGGTTTGTGCCATTTATCCGATCACTCCATCTTCCACCATGGCAGAACTGGCCGATGAATGGGCTTCAAAGGGGATAAAAAATATCTGGAACAATATCCCCGATGTCATGGAGATGCAAAGTGAAGGGGGAGCAGCCGGTGCCGTGCATGGCGCATTGCAAACGGGTTCGCTCACTACTACATTCACGGCCTCGCAGGGCCTGATGCTGATGTTGCCCAACATGTACAAAATTGCAGGCGAACTCACACCAGCTGTTTTTCATGTTGCAGCCCGTTCACTGGCGGCACAGGGGCTTTCCATATTTGGTGATCACCAGGACGTTATGGCAGCCAGGACTACAGGATTTGCCCTGCTGGGGGCAGCCAGTGTGCAGGAGGCACATGATTTTGCTTTAATCGCACAGGTCGCTACTTTACAATCCAGGATCCCGATCGTCCATTTCTTCGATGGGTTCCGTACTTCCCATGAAGTGAATAAGCTGGAAATGCTGAGTGATGAACAGATCCGTTCCATGATGCCGGATGATTTGGTGTTGGCCCACCGCCAGCGGGGACTAAACCCCGAACATCCCTTTATCAGGGGAACAGCCCAAAACCCCGATGTGTATTTCCAGGGCCGGGAAACGGTCAATACCTATTACAACAAAATGCCGGACATTGTCAATACTGTGATGAAAGACTTTGAAAAACTGACCGGACGCCATTACGAATTATTCCAGTACAGCGGCGTTGCCGATGCTGAACAACTCATCATTATCATGGGATCGGGGGGGGAAACTGTTGCTGAAACGGTGAAGGCCCTGAATAAAACAGGTGAAAAGACAGGGGTTATACAGGTTCGTTTATACCGTCCTTTTTCCCTTGAATACCTGGTAAATGCTATTCCGCAATCGGTAAGATCCATTGCCGTACTGGACAGGACCAAGGAATCGGGTGCAGCCGGTGAGCCGATGTACCAGGATGTATTGGCGACAATGGTCGAAGCCCTGCAACAGGGTAAAATCAAATCATTACCCAATATTACCGGAGGACGTTATGGTTTGTCATCCAAAGAATTTACACCCGCCATGGTGAAAGCAGTATTTGATGAGTTGAAAAAACCACATCCCAAAAATAGTTTTACGATCGGCATCCAGGACGATATCACTTTTTCAAGTCTGGACTACGACCCTGATTATTCATTGGATGAGTCGGGCTGGCGCCAGGGCCTTTTCTTTGGTCTGGGAGCCGACGGAACCGTGGGTGCTAATAAGAACACGATCAAGATCATTGGAGAAAATACCGACCTCTATGCACAGGGATATTTTGTGTATGATTCAAAGAAATCAGGGGCCAGGACGGTCTCTCATTTGCGTTTCGGTCCGGAACCGATCCGGGCACCTTACCTGATCACCCGGGCCGACTTCATCGCCTGTCACCAGTTCAATTTTACTGAAAAAGTGGAGATGCTTGCTTTTGCCAATGAAGGAGCCACCTTTCTGTTGAACAGTCCTTATAATAAAGAGGAAGTGTGGGATAAACTGACAGGCCAGGTGCAGAAAGATATCATTGCCAAAAAACTCAAATTTTATGTAATTGATGCCACCACGGTGGCCAGGGATACGGGTATGAGCGGACGCATCAACACGATCATGCAAACCTGCTATTTTGCCCTTTCCGGTGTTTTGCCCCGGGAAGATGCGATCCAACAGATCAAGAAAGCGATTGAAAAGACCTATTTTAAAAAAGGACAAAAAGTAATTGAACAGAATTTTAAAGCGGTGGATGCGACTTTGGCCAATTTATTCGAGGTGCAATACCCGGATCAGGTTTCGGCGGCCGATTTTGATCTGCAAACGGTTTCTGCAAAGGCCCCCGGTTTTGTACAGGAAGTGACGGCCAGGATGATGGCTGGTCATGGAGATGATTTACCGGTCAGTAAGATGCCGGTGGATGGCACTTTCCCCAGCGGCACCACCCAATGGGAAAAAAGAAATGTATCGGACCTGGTTCCGGTTTGGGAACCCGATATTTGTATTCAATGCGGGAACTGTGCCTATGTATGCCCGCACAGCGTTATCAGGGCCAAGTTTTATCATAAGGATCATCTGAAAAAGGCACCGGCAGAATTTAAATCCGCACCCATCAATGCCCGGGGTTTTCCGGAAACACAATATTCTTTACAGGTGTATCTTGAAGATTGCACCGGTTGTAACTTATGTGTGGAGGTTTGCCCGGCCACTGATCCGGCTAACCGTACCCGTAAGGCAATCAATTTGTCGGAGAAGGAACCCGTTTTGCAACAGGAGAAAAAGAATATCGAATACTTTGAAAACATTCCCTGGAATGACCGGTCAAAGATTGATTTTTCAACGGTGCATGGAGCGCAGTTCCTTGAGCCCCTCTTTGAGTTTTCGGGGGCCTGTGCCGGGTGCGGCGAAACGCCTTACCTGAAGTTATTGTCACAATTGTTTGGCGACCGTTTGCTGGTTGCCAATGCTACCGGTTGCTCTTCCATTTACGGCGGGAACCTTCCTACAACCCCCTGGTCGGTGAATGAAAAAGGGCGTGGCCCCGCCTGGTCAAATTCATTGTTTGAGGATAACGCCGAATTTGGTTTGGGTATGCGGATCACTGCCGACAAACAGTTGCAGGTGGCAAGGCAGTTATTATCCGGGTTATCCGGAGAATTGGGGGAAAGTTTTGTGAAGGAGATCCTGGATGCCAGCCAGGTTCATGAATCTGAAATTGCAGAACAGCAACAAAGGGTAGAACAGCTCAAAAAACGGTTAAAAGATATGTCCTCATCAGATGCCGCGCATCTTTTGTCTGTTGCAGACCAGCTGGTGCGCAGAAGTGTATGGCTGGTTGGCGGTGATGGCTGGGCATATGATATCGGGTATGGCGGTCTCGATCATGCCCTGGCCAGCGGAAGAAATATCAAAGTCCTGGTGCTGGATACGGAAGTGTATTCCAATACAGGAGGGCAGTCATCCAAGGCAACACCAACGGCTGCGACCGCCAAGTTCGCTGCAGGCGGAAAAGCAGGGGGTAAAAAAGACCTTGCTATGCAGGCCATATCTTATGGAAATGTTTATGTGGCCCGGGTAGCCTTTGGCGCCAATCCACAGCAAACACTGCTGGCGATGCGGGAAGCAGAAGCCTATGAGGGGCCCGCGTTGATCCTGGCCTATAGCCATTGTATCGCCCATGGGTATGATTTAAAAAATGGCCTGGACCAGCAGCACAAAGCGGTGGCCAGCGGGCATTGGCCCTTACTCCGGTATAACCCGGTGCTGAGAAAGAAGAATAAGAACCCATTTGTACTCGATTCACCCAGGCCCACCCTGGCATTGAAGGATTATGCGTATAATGAATTAAGGTATAAGGTTCTGACCATGACCAACCCCAACGCTGCGGAAGAATTAATGAAGCATGCACAGGAATTGGTCAACTTAAAATGGAAAACATACGAGGAACTGGCCACGAAGAAAGCCAGCGATTTTGTTCCGGTAGCTTAAAAAAAATATCATGAAGACAAATACAAACTACATGGGCCTTTCACTGGATTCGCCGGTGGTGGTATCGGCCTGTACGTTATCAGAACAGACAGACCATATTGTTATGATGGAGGATAATGGGGCAGGTGCCGTTGTCCTATTCTCGCTGTTTGAAGAACAGATCCGGAAGGAAGAAGCCCGGTATAAAGGTGTCTTTTCCGAAACCACCTATACGTTTGCCGAAGCCCTTGATTATTTCCCCGACCTGGAAGATTTTAATGTCGGCATTGATGATTACCTGGATAATATCAGGAAAGCCAAAGACCGGGTAGATATGCCGGTGATCGCCAGCCTGAACGGCATCACCAATGAAGGATGGGTGGATTATGCTGTCATGATGGAACAGGCCGGTGCGGATGCCATTGAAGTGAATATTTTCTTTATCCCTGCCGATATTTCCCTTTCCTCCGCAGATGTGGAACTCCGGTACCTGGGTATCATTGAATCGGTCAAGAAATCAGTCAGCATTCCCGTAGCGGTTAAACTGAATCCTTATTTCAGCTCCATGGGGAATATGGCACTCCGGATGAAGAATGCGGGTGCAGACGCCCTGGTGCTCTTCAACCGTTTTTACCAACCCGATTTCGACATCAATGATCTGGTTGTAAAAACGGATATGCATTATAGTGAGTCTAATGAAATAAGATTGCCTTTGTTATGGATAGCTTTATTATATGGTAAGGTCAATCTCTCCCTGGCTGCGACCACGGGGGTGCAAACGGCTACAGAGGTCATTAAATACATTTTAGCCGGTGCCGATGTTGTGATGACCGCGTCTTCCTTATATAAGAACGGGATCCCCTATTTACAAACGATGAATAAAGAGCTGAGGGATTGGATGGCCCGGATGGGATTTGACAATATTGAATCCTTCAGGGGCAACATGAGCCAGCAGCATATTGCAGATCCTACCGCCTATGAAAGGGCGAATTATATCAGGATCCTGGAGCGTGTAAAATAAAATGAAAAGGTATACCGGCAGGGGGGGTACATCTATGCCTGCTCTTTTTAACCTAACTGCCGTAACTTTTTTATGTGACATATGTCATAGCTGATCCGCCGGTATTTTATAACCTTTATGGTTCAAACTGGCATATGAAACACACAGATTTTTCTCCCGAAACAGCAATGATGGGATATGGCTATCAACCCGAACTCAGTGAGGGTGCGGTCAAATGTCCTGTTTTCCAGACTTCAACTTTTGTTTTTCGTTCTGCAGAAGAGGGGAAGGCTTTTTTTGAAATGGCGCATGGTAAGCCAGGTCATGAAGGTGAGCATCCCGGATTGATTTACAGCCGTATCAATAACCCGGATATGGAAATCCTGGAGGAAAGACTGAAGTTATGGGATGGCGGTGAATCGGCCGCAGCCTTCTCCAGCGGGATGAGCGCGATCGCTACTTCCCTCTTCACCTTCCTGAGCCCGGGTGATGTACTGTTGTACAGTAACCCTTTGTACGGGGGCACCCATAAACTGGTGCATCATGTACTCACGCATTTTGGCGTGGAAGTGATTGGATTCAGTGCAAAGGATGGTAAAGCTGAAATTGAAGCCATGCTGGAAAATAGCGGCCATGCCGGCAGGTTGAAAATGATCTATGTGGAAACCCCAGCCAACCCTACCAACGACCTTATCGATATCGAAATGTGTGCCGCCATTGCGCATGCCTATTCCGGGAAAGAAAAGAAAGTACTCCTGGCCGTTGACAATACCTATATGGGGCCCTTATGGCAACATCCCTTGCAGCAGGGTGCGGATATTGTTTTATACTCAGCCACCAAGTATATCGGGGGGCATAGTGATGTAATAGCCGGGGCAGCGGTGGGATCAAAACCAGTCATTACAAAAATTAAAAAGACCAGGACCCTGCTGGGTACCATCATCGACCCCCATTCCAGCTGGTTATTGATGCGTAGCCTTGAAACCCTAAAGATCAGGATGGAAGAGGCGGCCCGCAATGCGAATCATGTGGCCCGGTTCTTAAAAGCACATCCCAAAGTGGAGAAGGTGTATTACCTCGGTTTTACTGCGGAAAATAATCCTGAACAGGTTCATATTCTGGAAGATCAGTACAAAAGCTTCGGGGCTATGGTGAGTTTTGATATCCAGGGCGGGGAAAAGGAAGCATTCACGTTTCTCAACAACCTGAAACATATTAAACTGGCGGTAAGCCTGGGCGGTACAGAAAGCCTTGCCGAACATCCCTTCTCCATGACACATGCAGATGTACCGGCAACCGAAAAGAATGCACTGGGGGTGACAGAAAAAATGGTGAGGCTAAGTGTGGGGATCGAAAATTATAAAGATATTCTCTGGGATATTGAACAGGCATTGGAGAAAGTTCACATCAATGAAACGGAATGGGCCTGAGGCGGAGATGCCTTAAACGCCAAACTGTTTCAGGTGATGATCAAGGTGTTTCCAGGTTGCCCTGCTCCATTGTTCACGGGTCATTTTTCCGAAGACGGGATGTTTCTTATCCCCGATGTTTTCCGGGGAGAAATGATGCAGTAAATCCAGCAATTGCTGTTTTTCCGTCTCGAAATTTTTTTCCTCTTTAACGATATAGGTGGGGTCGGTCGGAAGGCCCTGTTTATAAGGTTTTTCATTGTACAACACTGTTTTGAACAGGGGCCCGATGATTTTCAGGAGGGGGCTTCCTTTGATGCTGTGGTGTCCATAAGCAAAATTGATCGGTCGTTGTACATGGGCCAGCATTTGTGCCACATCCATCTTTCCCCACAATCTTTTTGTTTGTGGCGTGAGCCGGTTGATACGATCAAGCATTTCCTGCCTCACCTGGGGATCAAATAAATCTTTTATTTCCATCCTCAATTAATAATTCTGCCTGTTCATAATAAGGAATTTCATCATGGCTCACCGTTTCTTTTTGCTGCCAGTAGGCCAGTGTCACGATATGCCCGTTCCCTGTTTTCAATAACCTGCCAAAGATAGCATTGGTGGCATTAAAGGAAACATCGGTTACACCAACGGTAAAAGTTTCCGGGGTTTCGGGTTGGGTTGCCGATGGCAGGTCTTCACCCGCAGCAGGTTTGGGTGCGGCAGCCGTCTTGGGCGGAGGGGAGGGAACAATGATGACCGTATAGTGGTTCCCTTCAAGCAGCTGTTTAAGAAAGCCAGCCCTTTCCCGGGTAACATTTTTCTCAACGATGGCACATTTTACACCCTCAAGATCATCAAACTCATGATTTTTATTGATAGCCATGCCGTTTCTTATTTTATAAAGAATGAATGAATATAAGTGTAGCCGCCGCTGAACAGTCCGGTTACAATGATACCGCCCACACAAATGATCATGGCTATTTTGGGTGACCAGCCTGCATTGATTTTCGGAATGGGTTGTTCCTGCTTTTCCATAAACAGGGCTCTGATGACCCTTAAATAATAATACAGGGACAGCACCATATTCAGCGCAGCAATTGTGATCCATATATAATTCCCTTTGCCGGCTCCGGCAAGTAATAAGAAGAACTTACCAAAGAATCCGGCGGTAGGCGGGATGCCGGCCAGCGAGAAAAGGGAAATGGCCAATACCCAGCTCAGCAGGGGGTTGGTTTGGTAGAAGCCCCTGAAATCATCGATATCTTCCTTGCCGGTCACGGAACTGACCAGTGATACGATCCCGAAAGCCCCCAGGTTTGAAAACAGATAGATCAGGATAAAGAAGATGACCGAACTGCTGCCTGCTGAAGACTGGCCGCTGATACCGATAAGGATAAACCCTACCTGGGCAATCGACGAATAGGCCAGGAAGCGCTTCATATTCTGCTGCCGCAAGGCAAAAAGGTTACCCACGATCATGGTTAAAACAGAAAGCACAAAGACCATATGGTACCAGGTATCGCTGATATTGCCAAACACATTATATAAAAGGGAAACGAGTACAAAAAAGATCGCTCCCTTGGAAATCACCGATAAATAAGAAGTGACCGGTACAGGGGCCCCCTCGTACACATCGGCTGTCCATAAGTGAAAGGGGACGGCAGAGATCTTAAAGCCCAGCCCTGCCAGTAATAGGATAAAAGAGAACAGGCCCAGCGGTGACGCACTGTAACCCTGTGCCAGGATTGCAAAATTCAGGGAGCCATGGATACCGTAAACAAGTGAAATACCAAATAACAGTAACCCGGAAGAGAAAGCAGAAGATATGATCATTTTGAAGGCAGCTTCTGAAGATCTGCGTTTTTCAAGATCGAAATTTGCCAGGGCCGCCAGCGGTATGGTGGAAAGTTCAAGACCCAGATACAGCATCAGCAGGTTATTGCTGGAGATCATAAAAAACATACCCAGCAGGGTGGACAGCATCAACATATAGAATTCAAGGGCATGCTTATGATTTTTCAGCCAATGGTAGGATTGGAGGGAAATAATCAATGTGCCGAGGTTGAGCAGATTCTTTTCAAAACTGATCAGTTCGCTGGTCTGAAACATATCCCCAAACAGGGAACCTGCGCGAATAAACAGAAAACCGGCCAGCAGATTCAGGAAAAGTAAGGCGTTGATGATGTTCAATACAATACGGGCCGGCATTTCCTTTACCCCGATTTTTATAAAAAGCAGTATAAACAGGATGATAGTTACCGTAAGTTCCTGTTTGAGCAGTATAAAAAAATCTTTGATCATGATAGGTTCATCTTTCGTTATTTGACAACAGCAGCAATTTTTTGGATCAGGTTCTCCGTACCTGGCCCGATCAGTTCACTCAGCCAGAAGGGGGCAACGCCGATCACAACAATACCCAGCAGTAATATACCGGCCGCAAGTTTTTCATTCCAGCGGGCATCCCCCAATGATTCATACGCGGTATTGACAACCGGCCCCATGATCGCTTTACCGGCCGCCCTCAAAATATACACGGCTGTAACAACAATGGAGGCACAGGCCAGGATCGTTGCGATCCTGTAGAGGTTGTCAGCATGCTGCCAGCTACCCATGAAGATGGTCATCTCCGCAACAAAACCGCTAAACCCGGGTAAACCCAATGAGGCCAGACCCGCAATCACAAACACCGTGGAGATAAAGGGCATTATTTTCAATAAGCCGCCCAGCCGGGCCATATCCCGGGTATGCGTTCTGTCGTAGATCATTCCGATGGCAGCGAAGAAAAGGGCCGTGATCAGGCCATGCGATACCATTTGCATCACGGAACCAGCGATAGAAGTTTTCGTTAACATGCCGATACCCAGAATGACAAATCCCACATGGCTGACGGATGAATAGGCGTTGATATATTTCAGATCGGTCTGCATCATCGTGGCCAGTGCGCCATAGATGATCGCAATCGTTGACAGGAGGATGATGATCCAGGCATATTCATGGGCTGCATCCGGCATCAGGAAAGTGGCCACTCTCAGGCAACCATAACCGCCCAATTTCATAGAAATACCCGCCAGGAACATGGAGGCAGCCGTGGGAGCGGAAGAGTGTCCATCCGGCACCCAGGTATGAAAGGGGAAGAGCGCGGTGAAAACACCAAAACCGATAAAGGCAAATGGGAAAAATATTTTCTGTACTTCCAGGGGGAGACGGGTTCCGGCAATTTGCATGAGGTCAAAACTATGTTGCCCGTTGATGTCGGTATGAAAATAGATGCCTGCTAACCCAACAAATACCAGTGCAGAACCACCCATCAGCATCAAAGCCAGCTTCATGGCGCTGTATTCTTTTTTACCACTGCCCCAGATCCCAATCAGTAAAAATTTGGGAATGACGGCCAGTTCCAGGAAAAAGAAAAGCGTAAAAAGGTCGAGGGAAATAAAAAAGCCATAGGCACCCAGGCTCAGCAAGATCAGTAAAAAGAAAAACTCCTTGTTCCATTTTTCCTGTTTCCAGGAAACCAGGACGCCTGCCAATACCACGATGGCGGTGAGTAAAATCATGGAGATGGAAATACCATCTACTCCGATATGGAAATTAATCAGAAGTGCTTTATACCAGGTGTAGTGGTCTTCAAACAACATGGCAGCCATATTACCGGAACTGCGTTCTTTCCAATAAGCAATCAGCAGGCCGGTACTTAACAGCAATTGCGCCAGCGAACCGATAAAAGCAATCATCCGCACCTGCTTCAACCCTTTGAGCGGCAGGATGGCCAGTGCGGTTACCAGCGGGAGTATGATCAATAATAGGAGGTTCATTGTATGAGTTCAAAAGGTTAAGTCCACAAATAGATAAACAGGATGGCCAGTGTCAGGATGCCTCCAAAAAAGTACAATGCATACTGCTGCACTTTTCCGGACTGTATTCCTTTGATGGCAGATGAAATGCTTGCCGTAACCGTGGCGATACCATTGATGCATCCGTCAACAATATGCCGGTCAAACCAGGCTGCCGGTTTACCGACCAGGTTGAATATTATTTTTTTGGTGATAAAAAGATAAATCTCGTCGATATAGAATTTCTTATATGCCAGTTGATACAATCCGCCTAATGTGGAACTGATCCTTTGTGGCCGGTCATTTTGCCTGAAGTAGAGTATATAGGCAGTTGCAATGCCTATTATGCCAAGGGCGACCGGCAGCAGGGAAAAGGAAAGATGGAATTCGCTGTGATAGGGTATGCCGTCTGTGGTAACCAGGGAAGAAAACGGGATAAACCCCGCCAACAGGGTCCCGGCTCCTAAAAGGATCAGGGGTATCTTCATACTAACCGTTCCTTCTCCATGGGGTTGTTTTTCTTTGTCGGTTTTCTTATGCCAGAAAATGGAGAAGTATAACCGGAACATATAAAAAGCAGTGATACCGGATGTGACGAGAGCGATATAATAGATGATGGGATGATGCAGCGAGGCTGCCAGCAAGATCTCCTCCTTGCTGAAAAAACCTGCAAAAGGCGGGATACCTGCAATGGCGAGACAGGCGATCAAAAAAGTGAAATGGGTAACCGGCATCAATTTTTGTAAGCCTCCCATGTCTTTTATTTCATTGCTGTGTACAAGATGAATAACGGCGCCGGCACCCAGGAATAAAAGCGACTTGAAAAAAGCATGTGTAAATAAGTGAAACATCGACGCCGTGTATCCCAGGCCTGCTTCCCCGCCATAGCCTGAAACCCCCAGGGCAAACATCATGTAACCAATTTGCGACATGGTGGAATAAGCCAAAACTCTTTTAATATCGGTTTGAGTACAGGCAATGATGGCTGCGATCACGGCCGAAAGAGCACCCACCCAGGTTACAATTTGCAGGGCGAGATGATTAAAATAAAATATGGGGAATAACCGGGCCACCAGGTAAACACCCGCCACCACCATGGTGGCGGCATGTATCAAAGCCGATACCGGGGTCGGGCCCTCCATAGCATCGGGTAACCATACGTGTAAGGGAAACATAGCCGATTTTCCTGCGCCACCGATAAATACCAGGGTTAGAGCCCAGGTGATGACAGAAATGCCCAGGAAAGAGGTTGCGGTCATGTCGACCAGTTGCGGCGACTGTGGATCGGTTAACCTTTCCACCAGGGTATTGAAATCCAGAGAACCTCCGTTCAGGCCCAGCACAAGGATTCCGATCAGGAAACCCAGGTCGGCAAAACGGGTCACGATAAATGCTTTTTTGGCTGCGGCCACGGCTGCGGGTCGCTTATAATAAAATCCAATAAGCAGGTAGGACGAAACGCCCACGAGTTCCCAGAAAATATAGATCTGGAAAATATTGGAGGCGATAACCAGTCCCAGCATGGAAAAAGTGAAGAGGCCCAGAAAGGAATAATATGTACTGAACCTTTCTTCCCCTTTCATATATCCCAGGCTGAAAATATGCACCATCAGGGAAACAAAGGTTACGACCACAAGCATCATGACGGAGATGGGGTCCAGTACGATTCCCATATCGATACTCAGGTTTTCCGAGAATGAGAGCCAGGTGAATTTCAGCGCAGTGACCGGCTGGTATACATCCTGGATTTTCCCGTTGACAAAGAAATATTGGTAGGCCGTATAGGCGGCGAGCGCTGCGGATATCAGCAGCAAAAATGTTCCAATGCCACCGGCAGATCCTTTAAACCTGTCTTTTCCTCCCATTCCCAGCATCAAAAAACCCGCTAAGGGAAGCAGTGGAATCAGTGCTATATAAGACGAATAATTCATTTCTGTTTTGTTGCCCCTTTCTATTCAGGGGGTTAATATTTCATTTCGGTTGCATCTTCCACATCAATGGAATGATGGCTCCTGTACAGGTTAATAATGATCGCGATGGCAACGGCGGCTTCTGCTGCTGCAATCGTGATGATAAAAATGGTAAAGAAAAGGCCATCCAGTTTTTCCGGGTACAGGTATTTGTTGAAAACGACAAAATTGATGTTGACACTGTTCAGGATCAGTTCTATCGCCATCAGCATGGTGATCATGTTACGGCGGGTAAAAAGACCATACATGCCAATAAAAAACAAGGCCGTGCTGACGAAGAGGATATGTGTGACAGGTATCTCGCTCATTTTTCTTCAGGTTTAGATCTCATGGCAATAACGATACAACCCACCATAGCTGCCAGCAATAATATACTGACCACTTCAAACGGAAGTGCAAACCCCTGTTCGCCGGTATTCAGCATCTGGGTTCCTATCTTATTCACGGACCAGTCAAACGCTTTTCCCTGGTCCGTAAAACCATATTTATTGATCAGTAAAAAGGTGAGTGCAAAACCAAACAAAACGGCCAGTACAGCGGCAATATTTCTTCCCAGGGGCGGTTTGGGCATTTCCTTTCCCGACTGCTGGGTCAGGAAGATGGAAAAAATAATGAGTACAACAATACCACCCACATAAACAACGATCTGAACTGCTGCAATGAATTCCACCTGCATCCAGAAATATAATGCGGCTACTCCCACCAGTGAAAACAACAGCCAGATGGCCGACCGGAATATTTTCCGGGTGGTCATGGCAAGGATTCCGCATCCCAGGATGAAAGCCGAGATCAGGTAGAATATGATTTGAGATGCTGACATGGATCAGATACGTGTTTATTATTCCACCCCTTCACGGATTTTCGATCCGGGGTTATTTAATTTTTTGGTAAGCTTGTTTCTGTCAAACACACTGTGTTCGAATGTCTGCGCCATCCTGATGGCATTGGTGGGGCAGGCTTCGATACACAGGTTGCACATCGTACACAATTCCAGATGATAAATAAAGGTATCCAGGGCCTTTTTCTTCTTTCCTTCCGGGCTCACATCAAATTTGGTGATGATCTTGATCGTTCCGTTGGGGCAGGCCAGTTCACAGGCTGTACACCCGGTACAGGCATGTTCATTGTTTTCGTCATGCGTCAGCACCACTTCGCCGCGGAACCTTTCGGGCAGAACCAGTGTTTTTTTATTGTCGGGATATTGTTGGGTGATCTTTTCTTTTCCATGCCGCAGGGCATAACCGGCAGTTATCCGCATACCGGTGGTCAGGGACCGGATTGCCTGGAAGATATTGCTGAAATATTTTTTTAAAAATGCCATCCCATTATTGTAATTAATGTTGCCAGCAGTAAGTTAAACATACTGATGGGTAGTAAATATTTCCATTCGAGGTTCAGTAACTGATCGATCCGTAACCGCGGGAATGTCCAGCGAAACCACATGATCACAAAAATCAGGAAGAAGGTCTTACCCGCGAACCAAATGCTGGAAGGGATATAATCCATGACCCGGTTAAAGCCGGTACCGGTTCCAAAATGAAGGGGTTGCCATCCGCCCAGGAACAAGGTGGCCCCGAGGGCACAGACCACAAAAATGTTCACATATTCGGCCAGGAAGAACAAGGCGAACTTCATGCCTGAATATTCCGTATGAAACCCTGCTGTCAATTCCGATTCCGCTTCTGCCATATCAAATGGTGCCCGGTTGGTTTCTGCCGTGACGGCGATCATGAAGATCACAAAGGCGATCCACACCGGCAAATGTCCTTTGAAGATCCACCAGCCATCGGACTGTGCATTCACAATCGCTGATATTTTCAGGTCGCCGGTCAGGATAACGATGGTCAACAGGGCAAAACCCGCCGAGAGCTCATAGCTGACGATCTGTGCTCCGCTGCGCATGGCGCCCAGCAGCGAATATTTGTTATTGCTGGCCCAACCTGCCATCAGGATTCCGATTACGGACAGGGAGGAAATGGCGGTAATAAAGAACACCCCAATATTGATATCCCAGATTTGGAAGTTTTTTGCAAACATCAGGGGCGCCATGATGACCATGGCCACGATCATGACGATAAAGGGCGCGAGGTTGAAGAGCAGTTTGTCCACCCCATCGGGCGTCATGCCTTCTTTCACGATCAGTTTTACCGTATCCGCAACGGTCTGGAACATACCTTTGGGGCCCACCCGGTTTGGTCCCAGTCTTAACTGCATCCAGGCAGATACCTTTCTTTCCATCATAATGAGTACCAGCCCCAGTATGGAAAACAGCCCGATGATCAGCACACCGATGATGAAAAACTCGAAGAATAAAGCCAGCCCCGGGCTAAACTGGGCATTCAACCAATCGTGAACCAAATTTGCAATATGTTCCAGGCTAGGCATACCCGTTATAATTTTCAGTTTTTATCGTTATCCTCAGCGGTCAATATCCGGAATAACCAGGTCCAATGTTCCCATCATGGCTACGAGGTCGCCGATCTTACCGCCCCTTGCCATATGGTCAAGCGCAGAAAGGTTGGAAAACCCCGGCGACCGGTACTTGATCCGGTAGGGGGTCGTGCCACCTTCACTGACAATATACACCCCCAGTTCTCCTCTGGCCGTTTCCGCCCTCGTATAGAATTCCCCTTTTGGTAATTTCAATACCGCCTTGGTCTTGGCCTGTATATCGCCTTCGGGTATATCGTCAATCAGTTGTTCAAGGATCGACATCGATTGTCTTAATTCCTGCAGGCGCACCAGGTACCGGGCAAAACTGTCGCCGGCTGTTTCAAGCGGCTCATCAAATTGCACTTTGTCATACACTTCGTAGGGGTACAGTTTCCGGATATCACAGGATACCCCGCTTCCCCGGGCGGTGGGTCCGCTGCATCCATAGGAAACAGCATCCTCTTTTGTCAGGATACCAACACCTTTCATCCTGTTTTGGAAAATGATATTCCCGGTTACCAATTCGTCGTATTCATCAATTTTTGACCGAAAATGTTTTATAAATTCTTTTACCCGTTGCTGGAACAGGGGATGCAGGTCGTACATCACGCCGCCGGGCACCATATAATTCATGGTCAAACGGGCCCCGCAGGTCTCTTCCATGATATCATTGATCATTTCCCTTTCCCGGAAGGCCAGGAAAAACGGGGTGAGCGCCCCCACATCCATGGCCATAGCGCCCCACCAGAGGGTATGCGATGCAATGCGGGTCAATTCATCCATGATCACCCTGATATATTGTGCCCGGGGGGGTACTTCCACCTGCAAACCTTTTTCAACACACATGGCACAGGCGTGGTTATTGATATGGGAAGAAAGATAATCCATCCGGCTGGTGACATAGATAAACTGCCGGTAGCTGAGGCTTTCACTCATCTTTTCTATCGAACGATGGATATATCCGAGATGGGGTTCCACTTTCCTGATGGTTTCACCGTTGATATGCACCACCAAATGTAATACGCCGTGGGTAGCCGGGTGCTGAGGGCCCATATTGATCACAAGATCACCTGTAACCTCCGATTCATTGACTATGGCCGTTTCTCTGTACAAGGGTCTGTTGGTTTATTGTTTTTTCTTTTGATCCTATAATTTGATCATGTTTACCGGGTCTTCAAAATCTTTTCGCATGGGATTCTTTCCTTCCCACCCATCGGGCAATATCAGGAGCCTGAGGTCGGGATGATGAAGAAAATCCACGCCAAACATTTCGTAAACCTCCCGTTCATGGAATTCGGCTGTTCTCCAGATACCGGAAACAGTCTCCACTACCGGGTCTGTATAGGCTAATTTTATTTTAATGACAATGGTATGCCGGTGAAGCGTTGAGCTCAGGTGGTAGACCATCGAAAGATGTGTTTTCCAGTCGACACAGGTGAGGCAAAAAAGATAATCAAAATCCAGTCCTGCTGTTTCCTTCAGTTGTTTTGCCAGGGCCAGCCAATCTTTATTGTCCACATGAAACTGGAGCCATTCCTGGCCCTCTTCCACCACAAGAGCAGGCTGCAGCGCCGAAATCTTTATCGTAAGCTCCTCATTGGTCATCAAAATGAGTTTTCTGGTTTTTCCATTTTTATCTGTTCCCGGGTCATTCCACTTTTAATTTTTTCCTGTAAGGTGATCAGCGCATGTATGAGAGCTTCCGGTCTCGGCGGACATCCTGCGATGTAAACATCCACCGGAATAACATGATCGGCACCTTTAACCACCGAATAGGTATTGTAAAAAAAAGGGCCGCCGCTGGTGGCACAGGCACCCATGGCCACTACATATTTCGGATCCGCCATCTGGTCATACAATCTTTTCAACACCGGGGCCATTTTGTTAACGATGGTGCCGGCGATGATAATGACATCGGCCTGCCGGGGGGTTGCCCTGGCCACTTCAAAACCAAATCTTGACCAGTCATATTTGGCGGAAGCGGCACTCATCATTTCGATGGCACAGCAACTGGTGCCAAAAACCAGCGGCCATAATGAATTACTTCTTGCCCAGTTGATGACCTGGTCCATCTTACTGACCAGGATGCCACCACCCGGGGTATGGTGTATTTCGCCGGGAAAAGGGTCTCCTGTATGGGTGGGTGTTACTTCCATTGTAATGCTCCTTTTTTATGGGCATATAAGAATCCCATAAAAAGTATGAAAAAGAAAATGATAATTTCAACAAATGCCAGCCATCCCACCTGTTTTACCACAACGGCCCAGGGAAAAAGGAAAATGAGTTCCACATCAAAGATGAGGAAGATGAGTGCAAACAAATAATAACCTACATTAAACTGGATCCAGCTGGGTCCCTGGGTGGGTATGCCGCATTCATAGGCTTCACCCTTTTGTTTATTGGTAGTTGCTTTTAAAACGAATTTGGAGATAAGGATGGCCATACCCGAAAAGGCAATGGCCGCTATCATTAATGCAATGAGTGATCCTCCACCCATAATCAAAAAGGTTTCAACGAATATAGCAACTATGGATTAAAAATCAATATGAGAGATGTCAACGATCAGCATGTTCTAAATCAACCGTATAATTCCTGGTGAATTGATTTGCGGTCGTACCCCATATCGGTGATTCTTTTTTTGGCTTCGTCAATCATATTGCGCCAGCCACAGAGATAAAACTTTGCGGGTTGTTTGTGCTGGCAAAGTCCTTCATATATATGGTGTACATAGCCCGTAGCACCTTCCCAGGTTTCCCGGCTCAGGACGGGCAGGTAGACAAAACCTTCAATCTCCTTTTCCAGACTTTTTAATTCTTCAAAATAAAGCAGGTCCTTTTTCGTGCGGGTGCCAAATATCAGATAAAGTTTTTTGTGCGGGATTTGTTTATGCTTTATATACTGCACCATGCTTCTGAAAGGGGCAATGCCAGTACCGGTACAGATAAAAAAAAGGTCTTCCTCTATTTTATCAGGAAGGGTAAAAACGCCCTGTGGTCCCCTGAATGTCAGTTCCAGCCCAACCTTACCATTTTCAAAAAGGTAGCTTGTGCCCAATCCCCCTTCCAGTTTCACGATGATCAGTTCAAAAATATTTGTGCCGTCCGGCCAGCTGGCTATTGAATAACTCCTCCACCGCTTATTGGGTTTTTCATGGATGGGCAGGTCTAAGGTTACAAATTGCCCGGGTTTGAAATCAAAATCTTCCAGTTCAGGAACAGCGATCCAGAATCTTTTTGTTCCGGCCGTTTCATTTTCAATTTTTGTGATCACACCTTTTCTCCAGGGTTGTAAAGCCATAGCCGCTTATTTTATTTCAATTTATCGTTTATTTCATCATGTTTGTTTATGACATACGAAAAAAGCGGCACCGTAGCACCGCTTTTTCTTTGTAGCAAGCAATCGAACGGTTAAAAGTAGCTAAAAAAAATAAATGTCCAAATATTTTATTGGCTAATATCAGCCGATAGCGGAATAAATCTTCTGGCTGCCGCAAACCCGGTTTTCCCCCGGATGACATACCCGACTACCAGTTCCTGGTTTTTCATTTTTTCGGGCAGGGAAAATCCGGTGTTTGCAATTACGGGACTGCCCACCACCGGGTTGATCAGGATCACGCTTCTTTGTGTGCGGGGCACCAGTTCCGTCAGAGCAGCAGGGTCCTGTTGGTCAAAAGAGGGTTTTGTAACAGGGGTCTTGGCCACCGGGTAGGAAACGGCCGTGTAATAAACACCCTTGATCCAAATAGCGGTCAGTTTAAAGCTACTGTCACGGGGCACTTCTGCATAGATCAGGTATTTTAATTTTTGCCCTTCGGCACTGGTTTCTTTTTCACCGTCGGCCGGAATATCTTCCCGGGGAATATTTCCGGGAATCACCGATTGCACATAGGGAAATAGCCGGATACTGTTTTTCTTCTGTGCCGTACAACCGGCACCGGCAACCATCGTAACCAGCAGGATGATGATGCTATTCTTCATGGACTATTTGGCTTAGATATGATGATACATTCTTTATTTTATCAACAAAGGTAATCTTCAAAAAAAAGCCGCTGAACCCAGCGGCTTCGATGATCCGGAATCTTCAATTAGTTATTGATAAGTATTTTCTTCAGGTAGGTCTTTCCTCCGTGTTCTATTTTGATCATATATACACCAGAAGCGACTTTACCGGTATTCACCTGTTCTGTAAACCTGCCGATAAAGTCCGGATAGAATTTCCGGTAGACTTCCTGGCCGGTCACGTTGAGCAGGCTGATCACCATATTGGATTTCTTTTTCATTTCAAATTCCATCACAAAGCTGCCCTGGTTGGGATTGGGTAAGGCCTTCAATCCTATTTCACCTGCATTCAGTTCTGCCACAGCTGTCAGTGTAAAATTGATTTCATTAGAACTCAGCTGGCAGCCAAACCCATCAGAGGAAGATACCTTGTAGATACCGCTTTGTGTGGCACTATAGGTCTGGGCATTTGCACCATTGATGGGGCTGCCGTTGAAATACCATTGGTAATTGGGTGCCACGCTGCTGGTAAGATCATTGCCGTTAACGGTGATTGTGGGCGCTGTGGCGGTGGTGGCAACCACAGAGGCCCTGGAACTGGGACAGGAACCGATACCCAGTTTCATTTCATAGAAGAAATAATAAAATTTCTGGTAGTAATTCGGGTCACCGGAAGTAACGGCACTGTTTCCGGTGATGGAGAACACACCCGGAATCGCAAAAGGATAGGGATTGGTGGGGATATTGTTGTTTCTGAATATAGTGGCCCCATCCTGGCATTGCACAATGATGGCATGGTTACCAACAGCGGTGACCGGAAGGTTAAGCAGGTAAACAGCGCCAAGGTCGGCCGGGTCGTTTCCGCTTTGTGCACCCGGTGCCGGAGTTGGGTCGGTAGCATACACATCAATAGTAGTGCTGGCAAGCGGCAAATAACTATAGGAACCCGTGGTCTCATTGAAGTTGGAGATATCAGCGACTATAAAATTGATCTTACCGGGGTTGCCAATATATAACCTCACTGTTTTGATAACGACTGGTACATCGTTGGTGAACTTCACAAAATTGCCGCTGAAAGCATTGTAACCGCCATCGGTGAATACGGTTTTAGTAAGCGGACCTACGGTGGTACCCGGGTCATTTTTTGAAACATAATATGTCTGGTTACCGGTGATCACACTGGAACTGGTATTGGACCCTGTGGCAATCGGAACCGGCGCTGTGGGCGTATCATACCAGGAATAGATATCGGTAGCCACCGGAGCTGTGACTTTCAGGAAAACCTGGTTGGTGCCGCAGATCTCTGCCTCGCCGGCAGGCCCGGAAGATGCAGCCGGTATGACCACCGTACTGACTTTCTGATTATTGGCATTGTTCTGGTCACCGGCAAGGCTGGTAAAGGCGGTGATGGTATAGGTTTTGCCCGCTACGGATGTAAATGGCGTTTGCAGTGTGAGGGTGGCGATACCATATTCATTAATGGTAGAGACATAATTATCACTCATGGTGGCAATGGTGGTGGCGCCGTCCATCACCGTAACCGTTACAGGGATATTGGTTTGAGGCAATTTTCCATAATTCTGCAGTGTCACCGA
Source organism: Terrimonas sp. (assembly GCA_016125075.1). GTDB lineage: Bacteria > Bacteroidota > Bacteroidia > Chitinophagales > Chitinophagaceae > SpSt-398. The sequence goes on along the minus strand of WGMO01000011.1, from coordinate 105,254 downwards.
CACATATTGGGAGCCATCCGCACAATCACCGCTGAGCGGGGAAATTATATCGGCAATACCCACATCCTTGGAGGGGTTACTGAATTGTATGCGGAAATCTTCTGTTTCCCCATTGGCATAATTGCCACAGGGGTTTACGTTGGCAGGATTGTTGGTTTCCTGGACGACGATCCTTAATAAGGAATAATTACCGACGGTAAGACCGGCGGGTATCGCTGCATTCCCGGAAAAGAAGCCATTTCCGTTGATGACCGGGCTGGTCCCGACCAATTCTCCTGCATCATCAAAGTCACCGTCATTGTTAAAGTCAATATACGCCTTGACAATCTTATCGGTAACGGATGCATCACAACTGGATACTTTAAAATAAAAGGGTGTTGAGGTATTGACTTCCACACTTGCAGTCTGGCTGGTGAAGTCGTTATAAGTGGTGCACCCCGCTGGGTTCACTTTATTGAAGGTACCGAAAGCGACGCTGTCTATTCTTGCACCACCGTTACTGGTAGCTGATGAGGTACAATAAGCTGCGCCGCCCACCCCGCTAACGATCAATGAATAAGCCTGTGATCCCCTGGCCAGGGTTCCCTTATGGGTAACCTCAATTGTATAAGCGGCACCGGGTATGACATCCGGCACTTCTACTTTTTCAACATTATCCCGGGTATTATCACCCTTACTGGCCGGTAAGGCAGGCGTGGCAGGGTTCAGGATCCACGGCATATAGGTCGTTGCCCCTTTTTTGATCCTCAGGTCAAGGTCATGAATGAGTTTTGACGTTGTATTGTTCAGGATATTCACCGTTTCAACAGCCCCTTTCGGGTCGGTCCAGCACAGGGTAGCTTTCAATTCCCCTTCCCCGGAAGCGATAACGGGCAGGGTGAACGTACCCCCGTTATTCAGGACATTTTCGAATATCTTTTGCCGGTTATTGTTCGACGTTATGACTGAAGCGGCATTTTCCATATTGACCAGGCCCCAACCATATTGGTAATCGGGACCGGGAGAACCACCGGATTCATCTGCCGTATGGATAATGATCCCTTTCAGGGAAGCGGAGCGCAGGAAATTACCAAAGTGAAGCCTTGCATAATATTCCTGTAATAATAATACAGACCCAGCTGCACTGGGAGAAGACATGGAGGTGCCGCTATAATTCGCATAGGCATTATCGGCCGTAGCAATGCTCGATACCAGGTTTACGCCATTGGTGACCACATCCGGTTTTATTCGGCCATCGTCCGTCGGTCCCCAACTGCTGAATCCTGCCAGTACCACGTCTTGTGGTCTGTTATATCCTGTTTCAATAGGGTTTACAGCGCCCACCGTTAAAATATTTTTTGCAGTTCCATAGGTGGATATGATATCATAGCTGTCGTTATTACTGATGCCGGCAGGGCGGTTGCCTGCATTCACCATCGTTCCGCTGGCATCAAAGCGCCAGTAGTTTGTTCCCACGGCAGGCCCGTTTTGGTCGCGATTATTACCCACCGATTTTACGATCAGGTAAAAAGGGGCATTATAGGCAATCGAATCCCACATCTGGGCTTCGTTGGAATAATAGCCAAATTTATAATCCTCGTTCGCCCCCGCTTGCCCCCAGAATTCCCACCGGCTTTGTGATTCATTATAATTCCATCCGGCAATGGAGCCATAGGAATGGTTTGATACCAGCAGGTTCGGGGCTTCTGTCAGCATTTCCGATAAATGGTTACTGTAGTCATAGGCAATTAATTCCTGCATACCATAGGCCATCCCTTTTGCAACCGGGTTGATGCCGCTGGCAATCAGGGTACCGGCAACATGGGTTGAGTGGTCGCTGAGTGAAGAGGGGTTATCTTTTTGCGTAATCCTTCCGGTGAGTTCAAGATGGGTATTCCTGATCCTGCCTCCGTCCCAAATCCCGAGTTTTCCTTTCACACTGTTGTCAGAACCGTTCAGGTTTAAACCTGTGCTGCCACCGGGCCATAAAAGATTGGTTCGGATGGTAGCGGCCGACCTGATATTGTTATCCGTTGCCGTATAAATGGGATATCCCCAGAGGTCAACACCGGTAAGCAGGGCAAATTTTCCGTTGGAACCTGTTAAAGTGATGGGCCAGCCCTTTTCTGCAGACAACCTGATCAATTCTTCTGCCGTCTTTTTCTCAATAGCCGCCTGTTGCACACTGGCATTCTTCAGCAGGGCCGTGCGGGTTGTTACCTGCGAATAAACAGGTAACTGTAATAAAAATAAAGCGAAGATGGTCAGTAGAAAAATTGAAAATCTCTGCATATACTTATTGTTGGCGTGTTGTTATGAAAATTATTGATAAGTTTATAAAAAAAATTAGGCATAAATATAAACAAACCCTCGTTATCATGAGTAAAAAGCGTGTCATAATCTCTACAGCCATTTTGACTTTAATAACGGCCAGTTCGTTTAAAGCCGTTGATTTTTGTAAACGCCAGGGAATTAAAGGAAAAGTATATTTTGTCAGTGGTAACCAAATGCCTTCTCCAGACATCCCAACTCCCGAGCCAAAACCCATAAAAACAAGTCTTTATATATTTGAACTTACTAATATAAGTCAGGTCACGGGTAAAAAGGGCAGCCCATTTTATACCAGCATCAATACCCGGCTTGTCAAAGAAGTACGGAGTAATAGCGAGGGCAGATTCAAGGTCAGGCTGGATGCCGGCGAATACTCTGTTTTCACCAAAAAAGGAGATCTTTTTTATGCCAATACTTTTGACCAGTTTAACAATATTGCATCGGTAAAAGTTGTACCGGGATCCTTTGCAGAATTGAATGTCAGGATCGATTATGATGCCGCTTATTAATCTTTCTTTTTCCATAAAACCGTTCTTCCGTTACGAAGCCGTAACTTTGCGTTCTTTATAATTTGAGATCAGAAAGGGTGGTGACGCAAATAGATGTTTTGCTTGAAATGTATCAGAATACCCCCCGCCTTTTTCAATTGGCGGACAGGCTCTCTTTTTCCCAATCCCAGCAAATCCATATAAATGGTCTTCAGGGCAGTTCCCCTCCCTTTGTTGTCGCCGCTTTATATCAACATGCCTCCTGCGCCCAGCTCAACCATCTTATCGTATTAAATGATGCCGAGGATGCCGCTTATTTTCATAATACCCTGGAAAACCTCACCGGGGCCCTGGATATCTTTTATTTCCCTTCTTCCTTTAAAAACAGGAAGAATTACAGCTTATTGAACAGCAGCCATGTGATGCTGCGAACGGAAGCGCTGACCAGGATTGCCAGCCATGCAAGGAATGAAAACGGTATTAACAGAAAGATCATCGTCACCTATCCTGAAGCCATTTTCGAAAAAGTGGTGCTTTCAGAAACCATTTCTGCCAATATTATTTTCATAAAATCGGGTGATGTGCTGGATACAGATGCCTTATTGCTGAAACTTTCCGATTTTGGATTTGAAAGAACCGATTTTGTTTATGAACCCGGCCAGTTTGCGATCCGGGGCGGGATCCTTGATATCTATTCTTTTGGTAATGAAAAACCTTACCGGATCGAACTGTTCGGTAATGATGTTGATTCGATACGGATCATAGATCCCGAAACACAGTTAAGTGAAAGGAAACTCCTCCAGGTAAGCATCATCCCCAATATCGATACCCATTTAAAGGATGAAAAACATGTTTCCCTTTTTGATTTTCTTCCCGAAAATACGGTAGTCTGGGTACAGGAAGCCGACTTCATCAGAGAACGGATACTGACCTGCGAGGAAGAATGGCAGCTTTTCGAGGACATGAAGTCCGGGCAGGATAAAACGGCCCATGACCAGGAGGATAAAGGGTTGAGAAAAGACAGCAAGTCCTCCGATTTTATTACGGCTGCAGATTTTGAAGCACAGTTTTCAAAACGGCATGTTGTTGAATTCGGCCCGCAGCTTTCTTCCAGTATGTCTGCTGCTTTCCAGCTTGATTTTCATACCAAGGAACAGCCTGCTTTTAACCGTCAGTTTGAATTGCTGATCAAAGACCTGCAATCCTGGGCAGGGAAGGGATTCTCCCTTTATCTTTTTGCCGAAAATCCAAAACAGCTGGAAAGACTGCATAGTATTTTTGAAGACCTGAAAGCCGAAATCCAGTTTACACCTGTTCCGGTCTCTATTCATGAAGGGTTTATTGAGGAAGACCTTAAAATCGTTTGTTATACCGACCACCAGATCTTCCAACGCTACCATAAGTACAAGGTTAAGCAGGCCTATAACAAGAATAAGGCCCTGACCCTGCGTACGCTGCGGGAATTACAGCCCGGAGATTATATCACCCATATCGATCATGGTGTTGGGGTGTTCAGCGGCCTGCAAAAAATTGAGGCGAATGGAAAATTACAGGAAGCCGTAAGGATCATTTATAAGGATAGTGATATCCTATATGTCAATATCAATTCCCTGCATAAGATTGCCAAGTTTACCGGCAAGGAGGGAACCGTTCCCAAAATCAATAAACTGGGCAGTGATGTTTGGGGTAAGCTGAAAGAAAAAACAAAATCAAAGGTCAAGGAGATTGCATTTGACCTGATCCGGCTTTATGCCAAGAGAAAGGCGCAGCAGGGTTTTCAGCATTCACCGGACACTTATTTGCAGCATGAGCTGGAAGCTTCCTTTATCTATGAGGATACACCCGACCAGGGGAAAGCGACCGCAGATGTGAAAAAAGATATGGAATCGGCCTCGCCCATGGACCGGTTGGTCTGTGGTGATGTGGGTTTTGGAAAAACGGAGGTTGCCATCCGTGCTGCTTTCAAAACCTGTGTGGATGGAAAACAGGCTGCTATTTTGGTACCTACCACCATCCTGGCCTTCCAGCATTACAAGACCTTTGAAGAACGGTTGGCCGATTTTCCCGTGACGGTTGATTATATCAACCGGTTTAAATCTTCAAAGGAAAAAAAGGAAACCCTCAAAAAACTTGAAGAAGGCAAAGTGGATATTATCATTGGTACACATGCCCTGCTGGGTAAAGAGGTTAAATACAAGGACCTGGGTTTGCTGGTGATCGACGAAGAACAAAAATTCGGGGTGGGACACAAAGAGAAAATCAAAACGATCAAAACGACGGTCGACTGCCTAACCCTTACGGCTACGCCTATCCCAAGAACGCTTCAGTTCAGCCTGATGGGGGCCAGGGACCTCAGTATCATCAATACGCCGCCCCCCAACCGGCAGCCCATACAAACCGAAGTGCTGGTTTACAATGAAGACGCCATCCGCGAGGCCATCTATTTCGAAACCGAAAGGGGCGGGCAGGTCTTCTTTATTTATAACCGTATCCAGGGATTGGCCGAAATGGCATCCATCATCAAGGGCCTTTGTCCTGACCTGAGTATTGGATATGCCCATGGTCAGATGGAAGGCCATTTGCTGGAAGAGCGGATACTGGATTTCATTGACCGTAAATACGACGTGCTGATTTGTACCAATATCGTGGAGAGCGGTGTGGATATTGCGAATGTGAACACAATCATCATCAACAATGCCCACCAGTTCGGGCTGAGTGACCTGCACCAGTTAAGGGGCAGGGTGGGGAGAAGTAATAAGAAAGCCTTCTGTTATTTACTGGCCCCGCCCATGAGCACCCTGCCGGCGGACTCCAGGAAACGGTTACAAACGCTGGAGCAGCATAGCGAACTCGGCAGTGGTTTCCAGATTGCCATGCGTGACCTGGATATCCGGGGCGCCGGTAATTTACTGGGCGGCGAACAAAGCGGGTTCATGGCGGAAATCGGGTTTGAAACCTATCAAAAGATTCTGGAAGAATCCATCCGTGAATTGAAGCGGACTTCCTTCAAGGAATTATTCAGCGAAGAAATATCCAGGCAGGATGATTTTGTGCAGGATTGTACGATTGATACGGACCTGGAGATCCTTATCCCGGATGATTATGTTGAAAGCATTACGGAAAGGTTGTCGTTGTACCAGCGGCTGGATAACTGTGAAAATGAAGAGGAACTCCAGGCCATGCATCTCGAAATGACCGACCGTTTCGGGGCTGTCCCGCAACAGGTGGAAGACCTTTTCATTACGGTGCGTTGTCGCAGGCTTGCCGTGGCATTGGGTTTTGAAAAAATGAGTCTGAAAGAAACCACACTTCGCTGCTTCTTTATCAACAGGCCGGATTCGCCTTATTTCGAATCTTCCACATTCCGGGAAATACTTTCATTTATTCAGACAGCCACCAATAAAGCCAGGCTTAAACAAACGGGCAGGTTATTTATCCTGATAGCCGAGCCCATTGCTTCCATGACAGCCTTCCATGACTTTCTTTCCGCCATACACCGATATGTGTATCACCCCACAAAATTACAAGCGTAAGCCTGTGTAACGGCTTCCGGATTAATCGCTTTTCTCATTTTTTTGTTATATTTTTAAAAGGATAATCCAGTATATGAAAATACGCCCGGTTCTCTTTTCGATCCTATCCGTTTTTGTTGTCTTTTCCATTTATGCACAGGATCCTGTTCCCCAAAAGATCCTGTTGAAAACAGGCATCTTCACCCCTTCCAGGAATATTCATCCGGATTCCCTTCGGCAATTTGAGAAAACGATTACCTGGATCAACGGAAAATCATCTGCGGTCATCCAGTTTCAACATATACCCAGTGTACAGGAACGTCAGGAACTTCGGCAGGCAGGGATTGAACTGGTGGACTATTTACCCGTAAACAGCTATACGGTCAGTTTATCCAGGAATCCCGGTTTCACTATCCTGTCCAGGGTGCAGGCCCTTTCCATCTTTCAGTTACAGCCCTCCCAAAAGATACAACCCCGGCTTGCCTCCGGCATCGTGCCTTCATGGGCCGTAAAATCTCCCGGGAATATTGAGATCTGGTTTAGTTTTTATCCGTCATTTTCATTTGAGGAGGTCCGGAACTACCTGTCATCCCTCTCTGTTGTGATGACCACAGCACTTTATAAGAATTATCATATAGCCGGCGCCGTTATTAACCGGCAGCAATTAGCAACCTTTGCGGCCCTTCCCTTTGTTGAATATGTGCAACCCGTTCCTCACGGTGACCAGCAATTGAACCTGATCAGCCGGACCAATGCAAAAGGCAATATCCTCAATGCCACAGCTGCGGTCGGGGGATATGATTTGAATGGGGAAGATGTCACCATCGGTGTGGGAGATGACGCCGACCCCCAGTATCATATTGATTTTACGGGTAGGCTGATCAACCGGGGTGGTGCCAGTGATTATATCCACGGTACACATGTTACCGGTACAGTGGCGGGTGCCGGGAATTTATTACAGGATTACCGCGGCTATGCTTCCCGTTCAACCATCATCTCCCAGTATTATTCGGGCATTGTGGCCAACGCCCCTGCCTATGTTACTGATTATAATATGGTTGTTGCCAATAATTCTTATGGCGATATTGTCGGAGACTGTGATTATGCCGGCACTTATGATCTTGTTTCCAGGATCCTGGATCTGCAATCGGAAAGCCTTCCGAACCTGCAACATGTGTTTGCCGCGGGCAACGATGGCAATTATGTGAACTGCCCTCCTTATCCTGCCGGTTTTCAAACCGTATTGGGTTCCTATCAGTCCGCAAAAAATGTATTGGTGGTGGGTTCCACGGAAAAGGATTATTCCATCAGTGATTTTTCCAGTCGCGGACCGGTCAAAGATGGAAGGACCAAACCTGAGATCATGGCCTATGGCCGGTTTTTGATTTCCACCTATCCGCACAATGCCTATGGCTATAGCTCAGGTACAAGTATGTCTTCGCCGGCGGTGGCAGGCGGGCTTGGGTTACTCTACCAGCGTTACCGCCAGCTCCATGCAGGTGCCGATCCCAAAAACGGGCTTATGAAAGCCCTGATCTGTAATGGTGCGGATGACAGGGGCAATACAGGTGTCGATTATACTTTCGGATATGGATCGATGAACCTCTTGCGTTCTATCGACATGCTGGATAACGCAAACTATCTGACTGCTTCAGTCAACAATAGCGGATCCAATACCCACAATATCACGGTCCCCTCCAATACGGCGCAACTAAAAGTGATGCTTTACTGGAATGACCCGGCTGCAGCTGCCTTAGCCAGTACGACATTGGTCAATGACCTGGATTTGGAACTGGCGGATCCCCTGGCAGCTGTGCATTATCCCTGGCTGCTCGACACGGTACCCGCCAACGTGAACAATACCGCCACCACAGGCGCCGACCATATCAACAATATGGAACAGGTGGTCATCAATAACCCGGTTGCCGGAACATTCACTGCCACCGTAAAGGGGACGGCCGTTACCCAAAGCCCGCCCCAGGAATATTACCTGGTCTATGATATCATTCCTGTTTCCACCCTCCTTACCTATCCAACCGGGGGAGAGTCCATTGAACCCGGAGAAACCGTCACCCTACAATGGGATTCATATGGCGATCCTGCTAATACTTTCAACCTGGAATATTCAACCGATAATGGGGGCAGCTGGACGACGATCAATGGATCAGTTGCTGCTTCACTGCGGCAATATGACTGGGTTGTTCCGAATATACAGACCGAACAGGCCCTGGTGCGGATAACCAGGAATAGCACGGGCCTGGTCAGTACCAGCCAGGCCTTTACGATTCTGGGTGTTCCCACTGCTTCCCTTTCAGCGATTCAATGTGAAGGGTATATTTCGCTCGACTGGACCGCAGTGGCGGGAGCAACGGATTATGAGGTGTACCGGCTTATCGGGAATGAAATGCAATCCTTGGCAACAACCGGTTCCAACAATTATGTATTCAGCGGGCTTTCACCTGATACACTTTATTGGGTTGCCGTGCGGGCAAGGATCAATGGAAAAGGAGGCAAGCGGTGCGGTGCCATCAGCCGGCAACCGAATAGCGGCACCTGCACGGGTACTATTTCCGATAATGATCTTGCAATGGACGCCATCCTCTTACCCGTTTCGGGAAGGATTGCCACTTCTACGGCCCTGACAGCCACTACAACGATACAGGCGCGCATCAAGAACCTGGATGACGCAGCGGTGAACAGTTTTGATATGCGATATTCGGTTAATGGGGGGGGCTGGGTCACAGAAACCGTTAATGCGGTCGTGGCAGCGGGGGCTACCTATACCCACAGTTTTGCAGCCCCTTACGATTTTTCTGCAGCCGGGCATTATGAGCTCAGGGTCGAAGTGATCAATCTTTCTGCTGCAGATCCCGTGAGTGGAAACAATTTGATGGCCGATTCGATCAGGCAAATCGCCAATGACCCTATCATCCTGCCCTTTACCGACGATCTTGAAACCGCTGCAGCCGGCAATTATTATAATGATTTAACGGGTCTTGACGGTGACGAACGATATGATTATGCCCATACCTTTTCGAAAGGCCGGTTGAGCACTTTCCTGAATTCCGGCATGGCCTATTCGGGAAACAAATCCCTGTTGCTGGACCTGGATGGATATAATGCGGCCGGTAATACAAATTATATAACAGGCACCTATAACCTGAATGGACTCGATGCTGCCACCCAGGATATCCGACTCGACTTTCAATACAAGGAACATGGTGACAGTGTTCCGAGTGCTGACAATTCGATCTGGGTGAGGGGGGATGACACAGCTCCCTGGATACCGGCTTATACCTTATCAGCCAATCAGAACGACCCCGGAATTTTCAAAAGGTCGAAAAGCATTGAAGTATCCGATCTCCTGGTGGCCAATGGCCAGAATTTTTCCTCGAGTTTCCAGGTCCGCTTTGGTCAGTTCGGATATGTTAGGATCATCGACAATGCCAATTTCCAGGGTAGTAGTTTTGATGATATACGGCTGTATACAGTAACAGATGATATACAGATGATCAGTATCGATACACCGCTGGTGAACAGTTGTAATTTAAGCAATGCTACACCGGTCAGGATCAATGTAAGGAATTCCTCACCCGCCATTGTCAGTAATGTGCCTGTTCAGTTTTCTGTTGACGGGGGTGTTACGGTTGTGGAAATGATCCCCAGCATCGGTGCTGATGCCACCCTTACTTATACTTTTTCTGCGACCGCAGACCTGTCTGTATCGGGAACGCATACGGTGCAAACTATTGTTCAGTATCCTTCGGATGATTTTCCGGATAATGATACCCTTTCTGTTGTGCTGATCAATTCACCCTTGGTGAATACTTTTCCCTACCTCGAAGATTTTGAAAGCAGTAATGGAAACTGGTACAGTAGCGGAAAAGTGAATTCCTGGGAATACGGTGCTCCCGCTTCGACGAAGATCAACCGGGCGGCCAGCGGTACCAGGGCATGGAAGACCCGCTTGAACGGCAATTATAATAACAAGGAGGCTTCTTATCTCTATTCTCCCTGTTATGATATTTCCGGCATGACCAATCCCACCCTGAGTTTTAGTGTTGCACTAGACCTCGAGGATTGTGGTGGTACTTTATGCGATGGTGCCTATATGGAATATTCCGCCGATGGTATTACCTGGACCCGGCTCGGCGCCTATGGTTCCGGTACCAACTGGTATAATAAATCCGGGGATAATGTTTGGAGTGTGGAGAATTATACCCGTTGGCATGTAGCTACCACGGCCTTACCGACCGGCTTGACCGCGCTTAGGTTACGGTTTGTGGTGCTGGCTGATCCTGCAGTGACGAGAGAAGGTATGGCGGTTGATGATATCCATATTTATGATAACACAATGGGGATCTATGACGGTGTAACGATGGGATCACCGGTAACACAGAATATCACAGGCGGGGTATCCTGGATCGATTTTTTGTCGGCCGGTAAACTGGTTGCTTCCATCCAACCTAACAATGAGAATATGGGGAATACCGATGTACAGGCCTATATCAATACCGGGGGAGTAAGAAATGACGGGAAACAATATTATCATGACAGGAATATCACCATCAAGCCGGTCAACACCGTTTTGACCGATTCGGTAACCGTCCGGTTTTATTTCCTGGATGCGGAGACCGAGGATTTGATCAATGCCTCCGGGTGCGCATCCTGTACAAAACCAGCGATGGCTTATGAACTGGGTGTTTCCAAGTTCAGCCATGCTGACGATAATCTTGAAAATGGGAATATCACGGATAATATCGGGGGGACCTGGTTATTTATTGCCAGCGAAAACGCCCGCAAAGTGCCTTTTGACAAGGGTTATTATGCCGAATTCAAAGTGAAGGATTTCTCTGAGTTCTGGCTGAATAATGGCGGGCCAGACAACCTGACCACATTGCCGGTCGAACTGATCAGCTTTTCTGCTAAAAAAGTGAATCATCAGGATGTGCTCCTCCGTTGGGAAACCGGGAATGAATATAATGTAAGTCATTTTGAAATAGAACTGGCCAGGGGTAGTTTGGATTTTCAGCAGGGGAGGTTTGTGAATGCGGGCCGTGTCAATAGTCCCGGTAATTCGGCGAACGGGCGCAGCTACGCTTTCACCGACATTGAACCCGGAAAATCGGGAACTAGGTATTACCGTTTGAAAATTGTGGACCGCGATGGAAGTTTCTCTTATTCTGCAGTAAAACCAGTCATCTTTTCAAATGATATTACCTGGGACATCTATCCCAACCCTTCCACGGGATTATTTAGCCTGGTGTACCAGGTGGGTGAAGGGGAGGAGGTCCGGGTCAACATATATGACCTTAAAGGCCGGTTAGTGAAGCAGATGAAAAAGAAAGGCACTGGCTTTGCAGACAAAGCGATCATTGACCTCCGTGATAAGATAAATGCTTCCGGTCTCTATTTATTAGAAGTCACTGCCCCGGGGATAAAGCAAAGCTTCCGGCTTATTAAGCAATAGCGGAAATAACAAAGGGAGATCGGTAAGATCTCCCTTTTTATGTAAATTGAACTGAATTACCAGCCTTGTTTTGCGATGCCCGCTTTAATGGCAGCCATCGCCTTTTCTTCGCCTAAAAGGGTAGTCAGCTTATTCCCTTTACCATCATTTCCCTGTGCCATATAAGCACCGCGGGCAGTTTTTGTAATAACGGCATCGTGCATAGGAACATTCTTTTCCTTGGTTTTTACATTATAGGCGGTCAGTTGAACGTCAGACATGATGAAAAATTTTGGGTTATTAATACGTGAATTTACTGATTTTGAAGCTTTCGGGCTCTAAATCTTACCAACAGGCATGAAAAAGTCCTGCTTAAACAGGACTAAAATATTGAAAATAAATGTCTTATATATTAAACATCGATTTTTGCGTACTTGGCATGGCTTTCAATAAATTCCCTTCTGGGAGCCACTTCATCCCCCATCAGCATGCTGAAAACCCGGTCGGCTTCCGCGGCACTTTCGATGGTGACCATTTTAAGGGTCCGGGTATCGGGGTTCATGGTGGTCACCCATAATTGTTCGGCATTCATTTCACCCAATCCTTTATACCGTTGAACGTTAACGCTGTCATCTTTTCCACCCCCGATTCTTTCCACCAGGGTTTTGCGCTGATCCTCATTCCAGGCATATTGCTGCTCTTTCCCTTTTTTAACCAGGTAAAGCGGTGGTTGTGCGATAAATACATATCCATGTTCCACCAGTTCTTTCATATAACGGTAAATGAATGTCAGGATCAGGGTGGCGATATGGCTTCCATCCACATCGGCATCTGTCATGATGATCAGTTTATGATACCGGAGTTTGGCGAGGTTGAGGGCCTTGGGGTCCTCGGGGGTTCCAACGGTGACCCCGAGAGCTGTATACATATTCCGGATCTCTTCGTTCTCATAGATTTTGTGTTCCATGGCCTTTTCAACATTCAGGATCTTACCCCTTAGTGGCAGGATAGCCTGGAAATTTCGGTTCCTGCCCTGTTTGGCAGTGCCGCCGGCAGAGTCTCCCTCTACCAGGAATAATTCGCATCGGTTGGGATCACGGTCGGAACAATCGGCCAGTTTACCCGGCAGACCGCCGCCACTCAGCACAGATTTCCTTTGAACTAGTTCCCTGGCTTTCCTGGCTGCAGCCCTGGCCTGTGCGGCGAGGATCACTTTACTGATTATATTTTTGGCATCCCGGGGGTTCTCTTCAAGATAAGCTTCCAGTACTTTAGATACGGTGGAGTCTACCACACCCATCACTTCACTATTCCCCAGTTTGGTCTTGGTTTGGCCTTCAAATTGTGGTTCCGGCACTTTTACCGATATGATCGCGCTCAGGCCTTCGCGGAAATCATCGCCTTCGATCTCTACTTTGGCTTTTTCAAACATGCCTTCCCGGTCGCCATAACTTTTAAAAACCCTGGTCAGGGCCCGCCGGAAACCCGAAACGTGGGTACCGCCTTCAATCGTATTGATATTGTTTACATAGGAATAGATATGTTCGCTGTAACTGTCATTATACCGTAATGCCACCTCAACAGCCACATTTGTATTTTCATCCCTGCCTTCAACAAAGAGTACATTTTGAATGAGCGGGTTCCTGCCGGCATTCTTATCCAGCATATCCACAAACTCGATGATTCCCCCTTCGCTATAAAATCTTTTTGTATAGGTGCCATTGCCCTCTTCAATTTCCCGGAGGTCATTAAGGATGATGGCCACCCCTTTATTTAAAAAAGACAACTCCCTCAATCTTCCTTCGAGGATATCCTTTTTATAAACCGTAGTGGTAAAAATGCTGCTGTCGGGCCAAAACTGGACCCGGGTGCCGGTTTTATCACTGGTGCCAATTTCCCGGACGGGATATTGGGGCACACCGATATGATATTCCTGTTCAAAGATCTTTCCTTCCCTTTCAACAGTTACTTGCAATTTGGAGCTAAGGGCATTCACACAACTTACGCCCACACCGTGCAAACCACCGGACACTTTATAAGAACCCTTATCAAATTTTCCGCCGGCATGCAGTACGGTCATCACCACTTCCAGTGCGCTTCTTTTTTCTTTCGTATGCATGGCTGTGGGTATACCCCTGCCATCATCCTGCACGGTAATGGAGTTATCTTCATTAATGGTGACGGTTATGTTTTTACAATAACCGGCCAGGGCCTCATCAATTGAATTGTCAACAACTTCATAAACGAGGTGGTGCAAGCCTTTTTCACTGATATCTCCGATATACATGGCAGGGCGTTTTCGAACCGCTTCCAGCCCTTCTAAAACCTGGATGCTGTCTGCCCCGTAACTATTGCCTGCCGGGGTAATTTTTTCATTGATTTCTACACTCATAATGATGCTTGAACCCTAATTTTTTAATGGAAAATATATGACTGGCAAATGTACTGAAAATAAGGCTTTACAGCGGATTTTAATGCCTGTTTTTACCCACTTTTTTAAGGATTTTGGGGAAGAGACAGGTCAATTGTCCACCCTGATTCTTTTTGTGATGGATTCCAGTAAATCGACCACTTTTTCCATCAGTTCCCTGGGTACGGAATAATGTGTTTTTGCCGGTATATTTTCTATGTTTTTTTCAACCAGGCCGGGTTGGGGTTTTTGCGGGCTGAAAAATTCGGAAGGATCAATATGGTACCGGTCGGCGATGAGCTGGATCACTGATAAGGGTAATTGTGTTTTACCACTTTCATAACGGCTGTAGGTGCTTTGCTCAATATGCAGTTCGTCTGCCAGTTCCCCCTGGCTTTTACGGAGGGATTTTCTCAATTGCTTAAGCCTGCCGGAAGCAAAATTGTTTGTTTGCATGGATAAATGGTTTAATGGTTGCGTCTTCGTAAATCTATGCAAAAATTTCATAGGAATATTCATAATTCGAATAGGTTTTTCTTTTGCAATTTTTCAATTTGCATCAACATCTGGCCAGTGTACGGGACAAGCCGAAAACCGGAATTTTAAATCGAGTAGGCAATAGATTGCCATTCATCTTCCAGTGATGAATGAGTGATCTTCATTAAACCTTTTATCATGAAAAAAACAGCTTTCATTAGTGGTGTATCCATCATGCTTATGATGTTATGCTTCAGTTGCAGGAAGGAAACAACCCAGAGCAGCGCCGTTAAAAACGAATCCAACAGTTTATCTGTAAATGCCGCAAGGGAATGGTTTGTCAATCACCCCCATCATTCCGCCAATCCGCAAAGCAAAACCGTTTTCCGGTTTTCCGGCGATATCCGGCCGGATTGGGAAGCAGCAAGGGCTTCTGAAGATGATACCTATTATTTTGTTGAATGCCCGCTTCAATCCGGCGTCACCCCTGGTTTCAGGATCAAGAAAGGGAATGCGCCGAAGGGAAATGATATCAATGGCAGGACCCGCTTATTGGTTTTAAAGGACAAGAAAAATGGTTCATTACAAACAGTATTGATGCATATTACCGCTTACGGGGGCACTATTGACCCGGGTATACAATACAAACAGGTCAGTAATAATTTTAGCGGTATGATCTTCTTTACGGATCTGGGATTTTCATTCCTCAATGGCTTAGAGTATAAGAATGGGAGGATTGTCGCTACAACAAAGCCGGTGGATGCGACCAGCAATAACAGGGCGGTCGAGGCTATTGAAGATTGTTATACTTATTATGTGGATACCTATGAAAGAGAATGCTATTACCATCCCGATGCGCCCAGTGAAGATTATTGCACGGATTGGCAATATGTGGGTACTACACCCGTCACAACCTGTACGAACAATACGGAAGGTGGTGGGGGATATTCATCTGAGGATATTGAGAATGCCGTACTGGATTTTGAGGCCAAGTATGAGATCTATCCTGCTTTTACCGTCGACAAGATCGACCTGATCAGCCAGGATCCGCTGGAAAGAAAAAAGCGCTATGTATGGACCTGTGGCCAGGGATTAATGATCAAAACCCAAAGCCTTGACATAGGCGTTCATAAAAAAGTGAACAACGAATGGCAATGGAAGAGTTTGACGCATGAAAAGGTCGAGATCATTGGCGTGGTGATTGGCGGAACGGTGACCGTGGCCAATGACCTGGGGCTGGCCGAAGTGGGTAAATATTATGCTTACATGCATTTGAATTTCACGCTCCACTATGTGGTCAACATACCGGGAATATCCAATATTTCCTGGGAAAGGGACCATAGCACAACCGGATATTTTAATGTAAACAGTTGATGACTTAAATTAAGGCTTATGCGAATTTTATTTTCTTCCATGGTTGCCCTGGTTGTCTTTTTTTCCTTTACATCCATTTACGACAAGCCCGGACATGCCCAGGCGGTACAGTTGAACATCGACTGGCAACTGGTACAGGGTGCCGGTACCGGGTCCGATATCATTCATGAAGTTGACAGTATGGTGATCTATAAAAAGGGAGACTATTTTGTTTACCTGGTACCGTATTATAACCCCGGAATTATGTATTTCCAGAATGAGGAGGGGGCCATTATACGGGACAGCCTGATGTATAACCGGAGGCTCGTCCATATTGTGATATTTCATGAAAACGACAGTACGGGTATCTGCTATGATTCGCTGACGGCACCTGCAGGACATGCGATGAAAGTGGATTCATTTTTAAGGAAAAGAACATTTCCGGGAATGGAAATTTACCAGAAAGAAAATGTTAGCTTGATTAGTTTCACCTATACCGGGAAAAAGGAGGCATTGCAGGAAGTGTATATACCCCGGAAAAAGGAAACGCTCCCTCCTGGTCTCCAGGAATTTGACAGCCTGTACTGTTATTATACCACCGAAAAATTCGAAACGGAAATTTCATTTTCCCCGGTGCTTGAAAAAGGAAGAAAGATGCGGTTGAAAAGGATTTCATTTATTTATAACGAAATCCCTGCAGGTGCTGAATATTCCTTTACCGTGCCCAGGCGTAAAATGATGTGGGAATTAAAGCATGTCAGTCTTCCGGATAAGAAGGAGATCGACAGGTTGCTGAAGCGGTATAAAACGGAAAGGCGATAAGGGACACAGCAAATTGTTGGGGTATTCTTTATGGAATACCTCAACAATTTTTATTTTTTCACAATCTGGGCCACCAGGTCGCCCTCGGCGCAAACCTTGTTGCCAACATAAACGGTGCCTTTCATTTCGCAGATGCCCCGACGGATGGGTGCCGATAATTCCATTTTTAAAATCATGGTGTCGCCAGGAACTACCTTTTGTTTGAATTTACAATTATCAATTTTCAGGAAATAAGTATCGTATTCGCCATCGGTACTCAGGTTCATGGCCAGTATGCCTCCGCATTGCGCCAGCGCTTCAATCTGTAATACACCGGGCATAACCGGGTTACCGGGAAAATGCCCCTGGAAAAACCATTCGTTGAATGTTACATTCTTGATGCCAATAATCCGGGTATCGGTTAACTCAATGATCTTATCCACCAGCAGGAAAGGGAAACGATGGGGTAATTTTTTTTCAATATAGGTTTGATCATAAACAGGGGGCTGGGTAGGATCATAGGTCGGTACATCTTTGATATGCCTGTTCTTTTTGATATACTGTTTGATCATTTTTGCGAATTCCACATTCGTACTGTGCCCGGGCCGGTTGGCAATGATCCTGGCTTTGATGGGGTACCCGATCAGCGCAAGATCGCCGACCACGTCCAGTAATTTATGCCGGGCGGGTTCATTCGGGAATCGCAATTCAAGGTTATTCAGGTATCCTTCGCTTTTGACCTCGATCTTGTCTTTTTTAAAGATCTTCTGTAAACGCGACAGTTCAATTTCGTCAACGGGTTTATCGACCACTACGATCGCATTGTTCACATCTCCTCCTTTGATAAGGTTATTATCCAGCAGCATTTCCAGTTCATGCAAAAAACAGAAAGTCCGGCAAGGGGCGATCTCCGATTTAAAATTATTGATCTTTTTCAATACGGCATGCTGGGTTCCCAATACCGGTGAGTTGAAATCAATCAGCGTGGTGATAGAATACTCGGTGGAGGGAAGTGCTACCATTTCCACTCTTTTCTTCTCGTCATAGTAATTGATGTTCTCGTCGATACTGTACCAGTTTTTTGTGGCATCCTGTTCCGTAATACCGGCTTTTTCAATGATCTCAATAAAGGGCTGGGAACTGCCGTCCATGATGGGCATTTCGGGGCCGTTCACTTCCAGCAGGGCATTATCAATTCCCATTCCGACCAGGGCTGCCAGCACATGTTCAACTGTACTGACTTTACCGCCATTGGATTCCAAAGTTGTACCCCTGCTGGTGTCGGTCACAAGGTCACAATCAGCCTTAATGATCGGTTGGTCGGGAAGGTCAACCCGCTGGAACTGTATGCCATAACCGGGGTTGGCCGGTTTCATCACCAGGTCTACCAAAACACCGGTATGTAAGCCGGTACCGGATATCTTCACCTGGGATTTTATGGTATGTTGTTTATCGGGGTTAAAGTTGCCCTCGGTCTTTTTAACGGTTGTCTGGGAAACTGAATTCATAGCAACAAATATAGCAATTAGGACACAGTTAATAATTGAAAAACTCTTTTCAGGATCTGTTTATCCGGTCTTCTATTTCCCCCCGCAGGGGGCCGGAGTTTATTGCCGGATACCCATATATTTGTTTAATTTCCACAGCATGTCTGCTTCGAATAAAGTTCTGGCGCTTATACTTTTCCTGCTCCCGGTTTCGTTGTGCCTGTACCTGAATGCGATCGATCTCCGTTTTGAAGAACCCCGCAGAGCATTGGTGGCATTGGAGATGGTTTTCTCGGGCGACTATATCGTACCGCATATCAACGGGATGCCCTATTATAACAAGCCCCCCCTTTTTAACTGGATACTGGCAGGCATGTTTAACCTTTCGGGGCATTATGCAAACTGGATCGTGAGGATACCCTCTCTTTTGGCATTGATGGTCATGGCCTTTTTGAATTTTCGATTCGTGACAAAGTATTTTAACAGGCAGACGGCCATCCTTTCTTCTCTCTTCTTTATTACTTCTGCGGATATCTTTTTTTTCGGTACGTTGATCGGCGGTGAAATAGACCTGTTTTATGCATTAGTGGTTTTCCTGCAGGTGATAGCCATCTATCATTTTTACCGGCAGGGTCGCTACGGACTGCTTTTTGTATTTTCTTACTTTTTCATGTCGGTGGGGGTCCTTACAAAAGGATTCCCTTCCCTCTTATTCCAGGGGCTCACCTTGCTCATGTTGGTCATCTGGCAAAAAGACAAAAAGTTATTGTTCCGGTGGCAGCATGCGTTGGGTCTTTCGGTTTTTGCCTGCATCGTGGGCCTGTATTTTTACCGGTATAGCCTGCAGGAAGATCTGGAAGGGTTCCTCACCAACCTCTTTTTTGAATCGGCCAGTAAAAGCGGGCTGGGGGAGCACCAAAACAAGTTGCTGGTCAATGCCATCACGTTCCCGGTGCAGCTTTTACGATTTCTCGCTCCCTGGTCGGTATTGTTTTTCCTGCCATTCTTAAAAAACGTAATGGCGCGGATGAAGGGTCAGCCTTTCCTTGTATTCTGTTGCTTGTTTATCCTGGTGAATATTCCGGTTTACTGGTTCACCGGTTCCGTTAAAAGCCGGTACATGTATATGTTCTTTCCCTTCCTGTGCATTTTTGCAGCCTATGGGTACCAGGTGGCTAAAGAAGAATATCCGAAGGTCATTCATTTCCTGGAAAAACTATTCTTTTTCCTGATGATCGTCGTGTCAACGGTTTTTTTAATCCTCCCTTTCCTGTCGGCTACGCGCGACATAGCAGGGATTGGGATTAAATCGGCAGGCCTTTTTATCCTGGCGGGCGGGATGGTCTGGGGTTATCATACCCTGAAAGCGCAGCGGATCTTTATTTTTATCCTCTTTGTCATTTTTCTGAGGATTGGCATGACGTTTTTTTATTTCCCCGTATACAACCGCAGCCAAAAAACTGAAAACACAAGCCGGTTTGTGGCAGAGAAGGTCCTGGAATTTTCGGGTAAGCATCCGGTTTACCTAACGGGCCCCTTACAAGCTTACCCCGTCCAGGCATCCCTGGGACCGGTGGTTTTTTCAAAGACCCTGTTGGAGATGCCCCCATTCATTCCTTACGGGTTATCGTATTATTATTCCGTTCTTTCGGGTACTATTTTGCAGTATCAACCGGAACCAGGGAAAGGAGCTTATTGCATTATCCAGGATGATTATCTCCCCGCCTTAAGGGATAACCGTTTCGGTCAGGTAAGTGTGTTATATAATTTCAGCATTGATGGATGGAAGGAACACTATAGCCTGGTGTATTTGGAATGATAAGGTAGGGATTCACCCCGGCGGGTCATTAGCCCTTGCGAAGTATCAAACCACTTTGTCGGCCAGTAATTGTTTTATCAGCACTTCCAGGTCTTTCACTCTTTTTTCCAGTTCCGGAAGTTTACGGCTAACGGCCTGGCTGCGGAGTGCGGAAGTATAATCATGGGCAGGCGAACCAGTAACTGCTTTACCCGGCTCTATCGATTTGCTGACACCACTTTGGGCGTTTATTTTAGCACCATCCCCGATTTGTATATGCCCCACAATCCCGGCCTGTCCGCCTATCATAACACCCTTGCCGATCTTTGTACTGCCACTGACACCTGCCTGCGCAGCAATGACACTGCTGTTTCCCACTTCAACATTATGGGCGATCTGTATCAGGTTATCAAGTTTTGCACCCGACCGGATGATGGTGGATCCAATAGTGGCCCTGTCAATGGTGGCATTGGCGCCTATTTCGACATGATCTTCCACTATTACATTGCCGATTTGGGGAACTTTCTTAAAACTGCCGTCCGACTGTGGGGCGAAACCGAATCCGTCACTGCCGATAATGGTACCGGCATGGATGATCACATTGTTCCCGATCACACAATCATGGTAAATCTTTACCCCGCTATGAATGATACAGTTCTCTCCGATCTTTACATGATGCCCAATAAAAGTATGCGGAAATATTTTTGAATTCTTTCCCACTTCCACCTGTTCGCTGATGTAAACGAATGCAGCGATAAAAGTATTTTCCTGAAGTACGGCATCCGGTGCAATGTAAGCCGGTTGCTGGATGCCGCTCAGTTGCTGTGTCATCATTTCCTGGTACTTGCTCAATAAGACGGCAAATGCAGAATAGGCATCCGGCACCCTGATAAGGGATGCGGTAACAGGAGCCCTTAATTGCAGGGTCTCATTTACAATGACAATGCTGGCGGCCGTATTGTATAGGAAATCTTCATATTTCGGGTTGGCCAGGAAGGCGAGCTGGCCTGCCTTGGCTTCCTCGATTTTGCCAAAAGAAGTAACAGAAGCATCGGCACTACCTTCTATCCTGCCATTGATGAGCATGGCTATTTGAGCAGCGGTAAATGTCATAAAAACAGCTTTCAGCTTCTGGTTGCCACCGGTACGTCGTAATGATGTGTTTTCAGGCGGTCAACTTTGGCTATTTAAGATAACAAATGTAGTATTTTTTAACAGGGGCGGAAACCTGAGTATGAATCAGGGCATTGTCCACTTTCGAAATATCCCTCACCGTTCCGTCTTTGAACAAAATATTGATTCTTTCATCCATAACGTTATAAGTCGTATTGGTGGTATCTCCTGTAAATACAAAATAGGAGGCCTCGTCTTCAGTGATATCCAGTTTAAGAACGGCTTCTTTTGTTTTTTCCCTGATCATTTCTGCAGGAAAAGGTTCTGCAATCAACTTGATCTTTAACAATTTCCGGTCTACCAGATAACGGCATAACAGGGATAATATTTTGTCGGGATGCTGCATCCAGTTTTTTACGGTGGTCATCACATCATAGTCGTCAAGGCTGCAAAAAATACCGAGGTGCTGGTCAACAGAATGAAGCGTATGCTGGTTTTGTAAATAAAAGTTAAAAGCGGTCGTGGCAGCCTCCACCTTTTCGCCACGCAGGATCAGTTCCTTGGCCCTCCTGATGATTTTTACCAGCATCATTTCGGCACAAATAACCGTTTTATGCAGGTAAACCTGCCAGTACATCAGCCGCCTGGAAACGAGGAATTTTTCAATGGAATAGATTGCTTTTTCTTCCACCATCAGGGCACCCTGGTGTACCGTCAGCATTTTCAGGATCCTGTCGTAGGCAATAACACCTTCTGAAACACCCGTAAAAAAGCTATCCCGGCTCAGGTAGTCCATCCGGTCTACATCCAGTTGTCCAGACACCAACTGGTGTAAAAAAAGCTTGGGGTGGTTATTGGTGAAGATATCGATGGCGGTTTGCAGTTGCCCCCTGAACTCTTCGTTCAACAGCCGCATGATCAGCAGGGAGATGGTTTCGTGGTGAACGTCACGGATCAGTTCATTTTCCAGTGTATGGGAATAGGGCCCGTGCCCAACATCATGTAACAGGATCGCAATTTTTGCACCCAGTTCCTCTTCTTCGGTGATCGGGATACCCTTGTTTTTTAATTCAGTGAGTGCATTACACATCAGGTGGTAAGCGCCTAAGGAATGGTGTAACCTTGAATGAACGGCTCCGGGATACACCAGGTGTGCAAATGCCATCTGGTAGATACGCCGCAGGCGTTGGTAATAAGGATGTGCAATGATATCCAGCAACAGGGGATGGTCTATCGTAATAAAACCATAAACCGGATCGTTAATAATCTTTCTGTCTGTCGACATATAAATGCGCCTGTTGTCTTTTTGTTAAAGCCTTTGTTCCTTTAGTTGGCAAAACTACGATAGCTGGCATTAATAAGCTAAATTTGAAGGATTGATATTCTTTGCGCCGGTCTCGGAGTCAGGTATTAATAATGATATGGCACATGCACTAAAACCTCAACTATGGCATTAGGAAAAATACTTTGGGTAGATGATGAGATCGAGAGCCTGCAGTCGCAAAAACTGTTCCTGGAAAGCAAGGGCTATGAGGTCCATGCCCTGACCAATGGTTTCGATGCCATTGATTTTGTAAAGGAAAACCAGGTCGATGTTGTATTAATGGATGAGACGATGCCCGGCATCACCGGGCTGGAGACCCTGGCGAAAATTAAGGAAGTAAACCAGCAGATCCCCATTGTTCTGATTACCAAGAACGAGACGGAGAACCTGATGGATGATGCGATCGGTTCTCAGATCAGTGATTACCTGATTAAACCGGTCAACCCCAACCAGGTACTGTTAAGCCTGAAAAAAATACTGGATAATAAAAGGCTGGTGGCAGAAAAAACGACCACGGCCTACCAGCAACAGTTTCGCAACCTTTTTATGGCGCTCAATAGCAACCCGGACCACAATGAATGGATGGAGATCTATAAGAAACTGGTGTACTGGGAACTGGAAATGGAAAAAAGTGACAGCCCGGAAATGCGTGAGGTGTTCCAAACCCAAAAGGCCGAAGCCAATACAGAATTTTTCAAATTTATCTCGAGGCACTATGCATCATGGATCAGGGCCCGTGCAGATGATGCCCCGATCATGAGTCACAATATGATGCAGTTTAAAGTATTGCCCCATTTGGAAAAAGGGACACCACTTTTTTTTATCCTGATCGATAACCTGCGGTTTGACCAGTGGAAAGCCATCCAGCCCATCTTTGCAGAAAGTTTCAGGATCCAGGAAGAAGATACATTTTACAGTATCCTGCCCACGGCTACGCAATATGCGCGGAATGCGATCTTTTCCGGCATGCTGCCCGTGGATATTGAAAAACAATTTCCTTCCGAATGGAAAAATGATGATGAAGAGGGGGGCAAAAACCTCCATGAAGAAAAATTTTTACGTGCCCAGCTTAAAAGACTGAAAAAAGTTGACCTAAGGGTCACTTATACTAAAGTACTGAATAACCAGGCGGGACTTGACCTGGTTAATAATATCCATAATTTGCTCGAGAACGACCTCAATGTGATCGTCTATAATTTTGTCGACATGCTGAGCCATGCCCGAACGGAAATGGAAGTATTAAAGGAACTGGCGGGCGATGAAATGAGTTACCGCAGCATTACGCAAAGTTGGTTTGAACATTCTCCCCTGCACCAGGCCCTCAAAAAGATTGCGGATAAAAAAATAAAAATAGTACTGGCCACGGATCATGGTACCGTCCGGGTCCGGACGCCCTATAAGGTAGTAGGGGATAAACAGACAACCGCTAATCTCCGTTACAAACATGGCCGCAATCTCAATTATGAAGCCAGGGAAGTTCTTGCGTTTCGTGATCCCCGGGAAGCTGGTCTGCCGGTACCCAATGTAAATTCCTCCTTTATTTTTGCAAAAGAAGATGGCTACCTCTGTTATCCGAATAACTATAATTACTATGTGAATTATTACCGGAACACATTCCAGCATGGCGGCGTAAGCCTCGAAGAGATGATCGTACCTGTTATCAAGATGATCAGTAAATAAATGATGTTGTGGAAAAGTACTTACCGGGTTCCCGGGCAGAATTTTAAATTTGCATAAATGAATACGCCGTTTGTACTATGAAATACACACAAACCACTTTGGATAAACTTCAAACAGTAGCCGAAGAAGCCGGATATATCATCCGTTATGAAAGAGGGACCTTTCAAAGCGGGTATTGTATCCTGGAGCAGCGGAAGGTGGTGGTGCTGAATAAATTCCTGCAAATGGATGGCCGTATCAACACCATGATCGACCTTATTCCCCAGCTTCATATCGACAAAGAAGCGCTTACACCGGAATCACAAAAGGTTTTTGCGGATGTGATGGAAAGATTCCAGGAAGAAAATCAATAGTTCCTTTTTCTGACTTGTTCTAGCCGTTCACTTCTCTTATTTTTGAAACAGTGACTTGTCCTCCGATTACCATAACTTTTTTGGGTACCGGTACCAGTAGTGGTGTTCCTATGATTGCATGTGAATGTGCCGTTTGTACATCCACCGATAAAATGGATCATCGGCTGCGGTCAAGTATTCTCGTCCAGTCTGCAAAAACAACATTGGTTGTGGATACGGGCCCCGATTTCCGGTACCAGATGCTGCGGGAGAAGGTTAAGCGCCTGGATGCAGTGGTATTTACACACCCGCATAAGGATCATATTGCCGGGCTGGATGATATCAGGGCCTTTAATTTTTTTTCGAAAAAGCCGATGGAGGTTTATGCAGATTCACTGACCGAAGAAGCGCTGCGCAGGGATTTCTATTATGCATTTTCCGATACAAAATACCCGGGCATACCGGAACTGAACCTCCATACGATCAACCTCGAGCCCTTTGTCATAGGCGATATTCCGGTAACCCCGATCCTGGTCTGGCACCTGAAAATGCCCGTGATGGGTTTCCGGTTTGGGAAGTTTACCTATATCACGGATGCCAATTTTATTGATGCTGCTGAAAAACAAAAGATCCTGGGCAGTGAAGTGATGGTGCTGAATGCCCTGCGGAAAGAAAAACATATTTCACATTTCAATCTTGCGGAGGCCATTGCCACCGTCCAAAACCTGCAAGTCCCCGTGGCGTATTTCACCCATATATCCCATCAACTGGGTTTACATGCTGCAGTCTCTGCAACCTTACCCGGGAGCATCCACCTGGCGTATGACGGGCTGAAACTGAAATTCGCCTGATAAACCCGTCGAGAAAAAGACAACCATTTAGCACTAACACTTGTTAGTGTTCTTAAATCTTCTTTATTTTACAATCCTTTAAAAAGAAACAATGGATTTTAAGCAATCGGAAATAACCGCTCAGGTGGCGCAGACGGCCAGGGATTTTGCTTTGCAGCATATTAAGCCTTTCGTGATGGAATGGGATGAAAAGCAGGAATTTCCGTTGGCCGTATTCAGGGAAATGGGAAAATTAGGCTTAATGGGTGTCCTGGTGCCTGAAAAATACGGTGGTTCCGGTCTGGGTTATTTTGAATACAAGACGATCATCGAAGAAATAGCAAAAGTATGTGGTTCAATAGGGTTGAGTCTGGCCGCCCACAATTCCCTGTGCACCGGACATATTCTGACCTTTGGCAATGAAGAACAGAAGCAGCGGTATTTGACAAAACTGGCCACTGCAGAGTGGATCGGGGCCTGGGGTTTGACAGAACCCAATACGGGAAGTGATGCCGGTAATATGAAGACTACCGCAGTGAAGGAGGGGGATGACTGGGTCATCAACGGTACAAAAAGCTGGATCACCCACGGAAAGAGCGGTGATATTGCAGTGGTCGTTTGCAGAACCGGAGAACCCAGGGCCCGGAACAATGCCACCACATTTGTGGTGGAAAGGGGCACTCCGGGGTTTAGTGCGGGGAAGAAAGAAAATAAATTGGGTATGCGTGCCAGTGAGACGGCAGAAATGATATTTGAAAATTGCCGTATACCGGATACTCAAAGGCTCGGCGAAATTGGAGACGGCTTCAAACAATCCTTGAAAATCCTGGACGGAGGGCGTATCTCCATTGCCTCCCTTTCACTGGGTATTGCAAAAGGAGCCTATGAGGCTGCCCTGCAATACTCAAAAGAACGTTACCAGTTTGACCAGCCCATCTCCAACTTCCAGGGAATCTCCTTTAAACTGGCAGATATGGCGACCGAAATCGCGGCAGCGGAACTGCTCACCTTACAGGCCTGTGATCTGAAGCAAAGAGGGGAACCCGTGACCAAGGCGGGAGCCATGGCAAAATATTATGCCAGCGAAGTAGCCGTTAAAGTAGCCACCGATGCCGTACAGATTTTTGGGGGATACGGGTATACCAAGGATTTTCCGGTAGAGAAGCATTACCGGGATGCAAAACTTTGCACGATTGGGGAAGGCACCAGCGAAATACAAAAGATCGTCATCAGCCGCGAAGTGTTGAAATAAAAGATCAGGCTGGAATATTTCCAGCCCGATCTTTTTAAAATGCTTTTTGTCCGGATGACTGCCAGAAAGCCTGGGGGATTTCTTTTTGCAATAAGTATTTATAATAAAAGCTATAGGCTTCGGTACGGTTATGTACCCCTTTCAGGCCACCGATACCATGTCTTTGACCCGGGTAAATCATCATCTCAAAATTCTTTTTCAGGTCTTCCAGCTTATTGATGAAAACAAGTGTATTCTGCATATGCACGTTATCATCCGAGGTTCCGTGTACGATGCGGAGTACCCCTTTTAATTTATCCGCATAGGTCATGACCGATGTTTTTTTATAACCTTCGGGGTTTTCTGCGGGGGTGTCCATGTATCGCTCGGTATAATGGGTATCATAAAACTGCCAGTCGGTTACCGATGAATTGGCAATACCATGGGTGAACACATCGGCACCATAGGTCAATGCCATACAGGTCATGTACCCTCCAAAACTACCACCGGTAATGCCGATACGGTTACCATCAACAAAGGGTTTGTCCCGCAACCATTTGGCACACTGCATATAATCTTCAATTTCATATTTACCCAGCTGCCGGTGGATAAAGTCCATTCCCTTTTTCCCAAAATGACCGCTGCTGCGGTTATCAAACGCCACTTGTATCATACCTTCCTGGGCCCACCAGGTTTCCTGTGGGAAAGAACGGTAGGTATCATACACGGTTCCCGCATTGGGCCCGCCATAAATACTGGCCAGTACGGGATACTTTTTGTTCGGATCAAAATTGATAGGATAAGTGATCCGCACCGGCAGGTCAAAAAGACCGTCGGCTGATTTTACCCGGACAATTTCAGATCGGGGTTTGTTGTATTCATTAAAGGCATCGCCTTTTGCATTGCCCAGTTCCCGGATCAGTTTTCCTTTCATGTCCATTAGCACCATTGTTGGGGGCGTTTGCAGGTTTGAATAGGTAGTGATGAAATATTTACTGGATGGCGAAATGGTCATTCCGCTGAAGGAGTAATCACCAAATGACTGGCGTATCATTTTTTTCCCGTCAAAGCTTGCTGCGTACAGATCAAATCTTGCCGAGTTTTCCTTTCTGGCGCTAAAATAGAGGGTATTGTTTTTTTCATCTATTTTAAAGATATCCCCTACGGTGAATTCCCCGTTGGTAATGCGTGATAGTTCTTTCCCGTTCATATCGTGCAGGTAAAACTGTTCCCAACCGCTTTTATCGGATTTTAAAATAAAGCCTTTCCCGCTGGGCAGGAATTCGATCCTGTCATTCTGGTCAAGGTCAACCCAGGTTTTTTGTTTTTCATCGTACACTTCATTTTTTTGGCCATTGTCAAGACTGATATCAAAGATCTTCAGGTTGTCTTGCCCGCGGTTCATCCATTGTACCCATAAACGGCTATCGGGTGTCCAGATGGGTGTGCCAAAATACTGGTCGTCTTTTTCATTAAAATCGGCCCAGGTTATTGCCGAGGAGGCAATATCTGCGATCCCGATCCTGACAGCAGGGTTTTTATCCCCGGCCTTGGGATAATGTTCATTTTCAAGGTAGCCATGCTGAGCATCGATGACATAGATCGGAAAGGTGGGAACTTCGGTGTCATCAAACCGCATAAAACAGATCTTTTTACTGTCGGGGCTCCACCAGAAAGCCTTATACCGGCTTCTCCTTCCCAGGATCTCTTCATAATATACCCATGAAGCATAACCGTTTTTTATGTTTTCTGAACCGTCGCTGGTAAGCCGGGTATCGGTGCCGGTTGCCATATTGCGGATATACAGGTCATTTTTCAAGGTATAGGCCAGCCATTTTCCATTGGGGGAAAAACTGATATTTTTGGCGTCTTTCGGGGTAGTCAATTCCTCATCTTTCACCGTTTTGCCGGTTTCGTTTTCCACTACGACAGCTTTGCCGGACTTTACATCCACTGAAAATGTTTTCATTTTCCCGTCGGTCTCATCTTTTTGTACGAGGGCATAATGATTATCGTCTATCCATTCCCTGACCTCTGGCAACCTTTGCAGGATACTGGTGGGGGCATTTTCAAATGCCTGTTGGTAGGTTACAGGTTTTAACTGGGCAATTAAGCTGACTGACAGGAAGCTGAGAAAGGAAATCAGCGATAAGCTTCTTTTCATGTGTGTATGCTTTGGTGAGAAAGGAAAGATACGAAGGTTCATAAAAATTCCGGTGTACAGATCCGGCTAACGAACTTCCTGCATGTCAACCAGCCGTTTATAAAATCCATTGGCAGCCATTAACTGGTCATGGGTGCCCCTTTCTACAATACGGCCTTTTTGTAAGACAATGATCTCATCGGCATGCCGGATGGTGGATAAGCGATGCGCAATGACAATGCTGGTCCTGTTCTGCATCATATTATTGATAGCATCCTGCACCAGTCTTTCACTTTCGGTGTCGAGAGAAGAAGTGGCTTCATCCAGGATCAGGATGGGCGGATTTTTTAATAAGGCCCTAGCGATGGTCAGCCTTTGTCTTTCGCCGCCACTCAGTTTGGAGCCGCGGTCACCGATATTGGTATCATACCCGTTTTCCTTTTGCAGGATAAAATTATGGGCATTGGCAACTTTCGCTGCCTGGATCACTGCTTCATCAGAAGCATTGTCCATACCCAGTTTAATATTGTTGGCAATGGTATCATTAAACAGGATGGGTTCCTGTGTTACGATACTCATCAGGCTGCGAACGGCATGCAGGGAATAATCTTTGATGTTGATGCCGTCGATCAGCACTTCACCACCCGTTACATCATGAAAGCGGGGTATCAGGTCGGCCAGTGTGGATTTGCCGGCTCCGGAAGAACCTACCAGGGCGATCGTTTTCCCCTTACCCACTACAAGATTAATATCGTCCAGGATCACCGCATCTTCATAGGCAAAACGCACATGCCTGAATTCGATGGCATCGGAAAAAGAACGGATGGTTTTGCCTTCGGGGTTGTCATCCACCGTATTGGGGGTATTCAATACCTCTTCGATCCTGCCGATGGCCGCCGTTCCCTTCCGCATGTTGCTGAAGGAGGTGGAGAGATTTTTGGCCGGGTTGATCAGGTTATAAAAAATGCCGAGGTAACCGATAAAAGCAGAAGCTTCCAGGCCAATTGATTTGCTTAACACCAGCTGGCCTCCATAATATAATACACCGCAAAACAATGCCACACCCATAACTTCAGAAAGGGGTGAAGCCAGGTCGCGACGATAGCTGATCTGGTTTTTTGCCAGGAGCAGTTCATTATTCGTTTTCACAAACCTTCCGCGTAACAGGTTTTCAATATTAAAAGCCTTGATCACCCTGAGGCCACCCAGAGTCTCATCCAGCGTTGACAACGTTTCACCAAATTTATTGGCTACCCGTTGTGAATGTTTTTTCAGCGACCTGGTGATCCTGCCGATCACAAGACCGAGTATCGGTAACAGGACGAGTATGAATAAAGTCAGTTGCCCGCTGATCAGGAATAAGACGATCAGGGTGATGATGATCGTAAGCGGGTCCCGGATCCAACCTTCAAGTGTGCCTACCACAGAATTTTCCACTTCGGCAACATCCGTTGTCATCCGGCTCATCAGGTCGCCTTTTCTTTTTTCATTGAAATACCCGATCGGTAACCTCAGGATCTTATCATAGAGGTCTTCCCGCAGGTTATTCACCACCTTGTTTTTTAACGGATTGAGTACAAAATAGGAGAGGTAGAGAAATAAATTTTTCAAAAAGATGAACAGGATCATCAGGATACATATAAAACCCAGGGTAACCACCTTGCCGTTATGATTGATGGAATTGATCAGAAAGGTTTTTATGTATTGAATCAGCGGGTTATTGCTCACCTGTGTAATACCACTGCAATCCGCGCATTCCGGCCTTGGGTTCATGAAGATGAGGTCGAAAAAAGGCATTAACATGCCAATGGATACAATGGAGAAAACAATACTCAATACCGTAAATAGAAAGTATAAAATGATTTTTCCCCTGAAAACCCCCAGGTATTTAAAAATCCGTGAATATTGCTTCATTCCTTCAGTTAAAAGGAGCAAAGTAACTAATTTTACCACTATTAATGCTATGATTATGAAGGAAGGGAAACGTCAGAAACAGGTAGGAAGCCTTATCAATAAGGAAGTCAATGATATTTTTCAGCGTTTGGGATTATCCATGGTGGAAGGGGGGATGGTATCGGTTTCCAGTGTAAAAATTACCCCCGACCTGCTGGAAGCAAGGATTTATCTCAGCTTTTTCCAGGTGCAGGATACCGCCGCTGCCTTGAAAAAGATCGAAGACCGTGCCTGGGAGATCAAAAAGGAACTGGCAGCCAGGGTGAAACAGCAATTAAGACGCATTCCGGAGATCAAATATTTTGCCGACGACACGCTGGAGCATGTTTTTAAAATGGAAGCGCTTTTTA
Organism: Terrimonas sp.; assembly: GCA_016125075.1. Taxonomy (GTDB): domain Bacteria; phylum Bacteroidota; class Bacteroidia; order Chitinophagales; family Chitinophagaceae; genus SpSt-398. Next base: position 74,213 of record WGMO01000011.1, on the reverse strand, counting down.
AAAAGATCAAGGAGGAAACACCCGGAAGCGGGAATAAAGCGGAAGATTCATCATCATAAATCCTGACCATTGCATTTTCTTTTCGCCTGGCGTTATTTTAAAGCAAAGAAATCCACCAATGCCATCAATATCATTGCCTGGATCAGTATCGTCGCCATGATGATCGGAACGGCGGCATTGATCCTGGTGTTAAGTGTATTCAACGGGTTTGAAGGCCTGGTAAAATCATTGTATTCTTCTTTTTACCCGGATATTAAGATCTCAGCCCAGCAGGGCAAGGTAATCAGCATCACCCCGGAACAGTTAAGACAGATCAGGGCGGTCAGGGATGTGGCCGGGATCTCCCTCACGGCTGAAGAGAAAGCCTTGTTACAAAATGGCGAAAACCAGTCGGTGGTTTTTTTGAAAGGGGTGGATCAGGATTATCCTTCTGTTTCCGGTGTGGCCGATAATATGGTGAAAGGTTCATTTAACCTGGGTAATGATGAAAATCCTTCCCTGGTTTTGGGTGCCGGAGTTGAAAGCGCCCTGGGCATCATGACAGACAGGAACCTCCTGCCCTTGCTGGTGTATCTTCCCAACAAGGACGCCAGTAATTTCCTGGACCCCTTGAATGCGGTACGGTCCCGCACTGCCACCACCACCGGGACCTTTATTATTCAGAAAGATTTCGATAATAAATATGCGATCAGCAATCTTGCATTTGTAAAAGATATGCTGAACCTGAAAGCAAATGAATATACGGCCCTTGAAGTATCTGTCAAAGATCCGTCAAACGCCGACAGGCTGAGGGATGATCTACAGAACCTGCTGGGAACTGCTTATAAGGTACAGACCCGTTATCAGCAGAACCAGGGATTATATTCTGTAATGCGGGCAGAAAAATGGGTGATCTATGCCGTACTCAGCCTGATACTGGTGGTCGCCGCATTTAATATGATCGGTGCACTGACCATGTTGGTACTGGAAAAGGAAAAAGACATGAGTGTACTCCATGCCCTTGGGGGTGACCGAACTTTTATTCAGAAAATATTCCTGAGCGAGGGCATCCTGCTGGCGGTGATTGGTGGGGGGATCGGGATGCTGTTAGCCCTGCTGATCGCACTTGCCCAGATAAAATATAAACTGATTTCGCTGGGGGGCGGGTCTTTTTTGATTGACTATTTCCCGGTGAAGATCAAGCTCACTGATTTTTTATTGGTAGGCACAACCGTTTTTGTCATCGCTTTCATTGCCGCCTGGATTCCCTCCGGCAAAGCAGCCAAAAGGGACCTGTCCTTAAGAAGTGAATAGATCATGCAGATACGTGATGGAAGTTACCATCAGCTGTAGCAGGAAAAAATTGTGATTACACTGTCATCAATAATCGCCCAGTGTTTCCGGTAATTGAGCCAGTGCTTTTGCCAACTGTTCATCATTGGGTGCGATACCATGCCATTCATGGTGCCCTTCCATAAAATCAACACCCTTTCCCATTGCGGTAACCATGAGTATAACAATCGGTTTTCCTTTACCGGTATATGTTTTGGCTTCCTCCAGTTTTGCAGCAACAGCATCAGGATCGTTGCCATTTTCAAGGTGTAAGACCTGCCAGCCGAAGGATGCAAACTTAGCTCCCAGGTCACCGAGGTTCATAACAAGTTGGGTGGGACCATCAATTTGTTGTCCGTTCCAATCGACCGTTGCAATCAGGTTATCTACTTTGTGATGGGCTGCAAACATCATCGCTTCCCAGTTCTGGCCTTCTTCCAGTTCTCCGTCACCATGTAGTGAAAACACGATCGTATTTTCCCCGTTCAATTTTTTTGTCAGTGCTGCACCAATAGCAACACTCATCCCCTGGCCCAGTGATCCTGAGGCAACCCTGATACCCGGCAGGTGTTCATGGGTGGCCGGATGACCCTGTAACCTTGAATTCAGTTTTCTGAAACTGGCCAATTCCTTGATATCAAAATAACCGCTGCGGGCCAGCGTGCTGTAAAAAACGGGAGAGATATGACCGTTTGAAAGAAAAAAAACATCTTCATTTTTTGCGTTCATACTAAACTGGGGATTATGCTTCATTACCTTGAAATACAATGCAGTAAAGTAATCAGCACAACCCAGTGAACCGCCCGGGTGACCACTGTTGGCACCGTGTACCATCCTAACAATATCCCTCCGAATCTGAGAGGCAATTTCTACAAGCGTGGCCATAATATTTAAAAAGATTTTAAACTTATTATAATAAAGAAAATCAAAATGTCGTTTTGGAACTGGTGCAAATGTGCAACTTTTTTTAAGAAGGGAGGCCTGTATTGCAAAATTATGTGGATAAATTTGGCGCTCAACGCCTGATAATCACATATGTGCATTAAAAAAGTTGTAAGGGGATTCACAAACTAAGCCTGAGTAACCTATTTTTGCCACCGAATCCTGTTATTGCCTGATTGTAGCCATCATCCGTAATTATAACCACCCGGAAATAATCTATTAATATCGGGACTAAAGAAAGGACTTTATGACAACGACAACTTTTCTGCTGCTTTATTTCGTAATTGCTGCTTCAGTTTCGTTTCTGATCAATTATTTGTTACTCAAATTTTCCTTTAATCTTGGGTCCCGGAATAATCTTGCTTTTAAGCAGGTTCGCTGGTCCGCGCATGTTAAACCATCCGTTGGGGGTATTTCCTTCTTTATTGTTTTTCTCATCTCAATTGCCATTATTGGCTTGATACCCAAAGAGCAGAGTTTTGTGATGGATAAACAGATGATCGGAATCATGGCGGCTTCAACACTGGGTTTTCTGATGGGGCTGGCTGATGATGCTTATAATACAAATCCCCTGATCAAATTCCTGATGCAGGTATTGTGCGCCGTTATATTGCTGGCCTGCGGTATCCAAACCCATATTTCAAATATCGGAATCATCAACATATTGTTCACCATCATCTGGGTGGTGGGATTAATGAATTCCATCAATATGCTTGACAATATGGATGCGATCACCGGATCCATATCCGCCATGATTATCCTGGGGCTTATCACGGTCATACTTTTCTCCGGCAATGTGTCCGGCAATCTTTATTTGTTCATGCTGATCGGTGTGCTGGGTTCCATTATCGGGTTTTTGTATTTTAACTGGAGTCCTTCCAAGATTTATATGGGAGATACGGGTAGCCAGTTCCTGGGGGTTTTCCTGGCGTCGACCAGTATCCTCTATTTCTGGCAGTTCAATGATGGCAACCAGGGGGTATTTCAAATAAAACCCTTTATTATCCCTGCATTGTTTTTTATTGTACCCCTGATTGATACCACTACGGTCACCATCCGCCGGCTGATGAAAAAGCAATCCCCTTTTGTTGGCGGCAAGGACCATATCACGCACCACCTGGCTTACCTGGGTCTGAAAGACCGTCAGGTTGTTTATACCCTTATCGGAACAACTGTATTGTCATTTCCCATTGCCGTATTGCTGATTCTCAATATTATTCCCTGGAATTATGTTGTTTCTTTCAGCATCCTGGGCTATGTGGTGGCATTATTTCTTGTTTTCCAACTCCTGTACCTCAAGGGCGCCCGTAAGCACAAACTCAGACAAAAAGAAGAGCGGGCTATTCCAAAGATCACAAAAGAAACCGCCGCTTCCTACAACTATAAAGTAGAGAAAATCCCCGTTAATAGTTAATACCTGTTCAAACTTGCCCGGTATTTATTAGCTTTGCTGTCCCAAATTATTGGTTATGTCAGCAGAAGAAGTCAGTCTAATTATTGAGGAAGCCGAAGACTCCATGAGTAAGGCAATCGGTCACCTGGAAACTGAACTGATCAAGATCAGGGCCGGTAAGGCAAACCCGCAGATGGTGGATGGTTTAATGGTAGACTATTACGGCTCTCCCACACCTTTGAACCAGGCCGCCAATGTAAGTGTGGTGGATGCCCGTACCCTGACCATACAGCCCTGGGAAAAAAATATGTTGCAGCCCATTGAACGTTCCATCATTGCAGCCAATATTGGCGTTACGCCACAGAATGACGGAAATATTATCCGGCTGTTTTTACCCCCTTTAACGGAAGAAAGACGCAGGGAACTGGTAAAAAAATGCCATGCAGAAGGTGAGCATTCAAGGGTTGCCGTGCGAAATATCAGGCGGGAAGCGATCGAGCATATCAAAAAACTGCAAAAGAACGGCTTGAGTGAAGATGCGTCAAAAGATGCAGAAGAAAACATTCAGGCGGTCACCGATAAATTTATTGCGATGGTGGAAAAACACCTGGCGGCCAAAGAAAAGGAAATCATGGCTGTATAATGCGGCCTAATAGCAATAATTGTTTACCGGGATCCGATGGTTCGTTTCCCGGTTTTTATTTTCTGGCCAGGTAGACCCCGCTGAGAATGATCATCAGGCAAAGGACCTGGATAAGATTGACAGATTCACCATCAATATAACCCCAGGCCAGGGAGATAAAAGGAATGCCATAGGTGACCAGCGAGGCGAACAGTGCACCGGCATTCTTGACCAGCATATAAAATAAGACAGTGGCTATGGCACTGCCCACAATACCCAGGATCACAGATGCAACCAGCGAATATTGCACCTCCGGTTCATCAAAAGCAATTCCGGAGATTCCCGAATACCACAATACGATTATGGTTGGCAGGGTCATGAAAGCCAGCGATACGGTGCCAAGGTGAACGGGGTTGATATCCCCCAGGTGCTTGCTGACAATATTAACATTCGTTCCGTATAAGGCGGTCGCCAGCACGATCCATAATGCATATTCGATATTATTGAAACTGATGCCGTTTTTGGATAAGGTTAGCAGGCTTAATCCTGCAAAACCCACGATCACACCGATGATTTGCAAACGCCTGATTTTGGATTTAAAGACCAATAACCCGATCACCACCACGAAAATCGGCGTCAGAGAATTCAGGATACCTGCCAGCGAACTGTCTACCTGCCGGGCGATCGCGGCTGCAAACAGGTAGGCCGGTAAAAGATTACCCAGCACCGCCGACAATAATACCAAGGGCAGTTTTTTAACCGGGATGGATGAAAAATGAAAAAAAGCAAAGGGAATAAAAACAAATCCGGCAGAAAATATCCTAACGGAGGCGATCTGGGTGGCATTTAACCCTTCTTTACTCCATTTCATTAAAATAAAGGAACTGCCCCAGATAATACAAAGCACAATGAAAATACCCCAGTTGACGATCCCTTTTTTTGTTTGCATAAAAAAGGCAAATCTCTGTAAACTGTTTGAATACGGCTAAATTTTTTAAATTGTGGAAATTTAAACCTTGCATGGCAAAAATTAAACTTTCCGCTCTTAGCACAAGGTCTCCCAAAGATGCCGATAAAGAAGTCACCAAAAAAAAGACAAGGGAAATTCTTAATAAACTGGATGATCTCCAAAACCTTTTATATGCCGAGGGAAAGCATTCGGTATTGGTCGTTATTCAGGGAATGGATGCCAGTGGCAAGGACGGGGCTATCCGCGAAGTATTCGGCCAGATGAACCCGCAGGGCGTTGCCGTGAAATCTTTTAAAGCCCCCACGGCAGAAGAGTTGTCGCATGATTTCTTATGGCGGGTGCATGCACACACACCCGGAAAAGGCATGGTCCAGATCTTTAACCGCTCTCATTACGAAGATATCCTGATTACAAGGGTACATGGCTGGTGCGATGACGATACGGCCAAAAAAAGAATGAAGGCCATTAATGATTTTGAAAGCCTCCTGGAAAAACACAATGACACGCACCTGCTAAAATTTTATTTGCATGTTTCACCCGAAGAACAACAGCAAAGGTTGCAGGAAAGAATGAAAAACCCGGCCAAGATGTGGAAGTATAATGAAAACGATTTTGCAGAAGCCAAACTTTGGGACCAGTATATGTCGGTGTACGAGGACTGTTTCGAGAATTGCAATGATATCCCCTGGACCATTGTTCCTGCCGACCAGAACTGGTACAAGGAATACCTGATTGCCCAGCAACTCTATGATTTACTAAAAGGATTGGATATGAAATATCCCGGTTTGAAAAAATAAATTGTTATGCAACTGATTCACTGATTAATTCGACATAGTTCATATTTCGATTATTTCCTCACACTAAAAACCAACATTATGGGAATGCTAAAAGAATTTAAGGATTTTGCCATGAAGGGCAACCTGGTCGACATTGCTGTTGCCTTTGTCATGGGCGGTGCTTTTGGTAAAGTGGTCACATCATTCACAGAAGGGATTGTTTCACCGCTGATCGGGATGATTGGCGGGGCTGACCTGTCCAAGAATATGTTTATCCTGAAAGAGGCCGTGCTGGATGCTTCAGGTAAAGTGGTAACTGAGGCTGTGGCCTTGAAATGGGGTGATTTCCTTACAGCAATCATCAACTTTATTATTGTGGCATTTGTGATGTTCATGGTGATAAAAGCCATCAATAGCATGAAGAAAAAAGAAGAAGCCGCACCGGCTGCACCCCCGGAAGATATTACGCTTTTACGCGAGATCAGGGATGCCCTGAAGAAATAATGAGCATTATTTTTGTAACAAGTATCGGTAAGACCTGTTGTTGTCTTACCGATTTTTTTAATGAAAACTATGAAATTGAAAAAAATTATTGTTTGTATCGGCAGTATTATCCTGGCCGGTAATGCCGCGGCGCAGGATGGAACGGTCAAAGAACTCCAGGCGGCATCCACAAAAGTCATCAAGAGCATGGACAGCAGCGGGTGGAAAAGAGGCGGTACTTTTATCCTGAACCTGAACCAGGGTTCGCTGAGTAACTGGGCTGCCGGCGGGGAGCAAAATACTTTTGGGATCAACGGGATGCTTAATTATGCCGTGCAATACAAAAAGGACAGGAATACCTGGGATAATTTTTTTGAACTGGCCCTCGGGTTTCAAAATGCCACCAGCTATAATAAATTCCGCAAAATTGATGATCGTTTGGATATCACGAGTAAGTATGCCCGGCAGATCGGTAAGGGCTTTTGGGGATATGGGGTGTTGGCAAACCTGAATACACAAATGCTGGCCGGTTATGATTATGGATCTGTGACCTCCACCAAGATATCCGGTTTCTTTTCGCCGGGTAAGATCCTGCTCTCTCCGGGGTTCAGCTATCAGCCCAATGATAAGTTTTCATTTTTTATTTCACCCGCTACGGCAAGACTCCTGTTGAAAACGGATCCTGATTTTTTTGCCATGAAAATGTTTGGGGTAGCGCCAAATAAGAAATCATACCTGGAACTCGGGGCATTTGCCTCCACCCGTTTCACTACCCCTCTTGCGGCATGGGCAACTTATACAGGCAGGCTGGACCTGTTTAGCAACTATAAAAGAAACCCCCAGAACGTGGATGTATTAATGACGAATCTCCTGACCCTTAAATTCACTAAAATACTGGCCACCAATATCAGCCTGGACATTATTTATGACGATGATATTATTAAACGTACACAGGTGAAGGAAATTCTCGGTGTCGGACTGACCGTTAACCTGTAAAGCAGGGATAAAAGACAAAATCAAAATGAACCGCCCGGGGCTGAACCGGGCGGTTTTTTATGGGGGGGAAGGAATATAACTGCCTGATAGTGCGGTCTTTTCCAGTAAAAATTTGGTTTAGCCGAAAAATCGGGAATCTGGTTAAAATAAACGATTAAACTATTATCTTTGGCTTCGGCGTTGAAAGCCGGCTATTTAATAAACAACTAACTGTATGAGAAAATTAATTTTTACACTCTCAGTACTATTTATTGCATTTTCTTTAACTGCACAGCAAAAATCCAAAAAACAAAAAAATGACCATTGGAAAAATGGCGGATTTATTTCGCTGAATGCTGGCCAGGGAGGTGGACGTAACTGGGCGCCGGGCGCGGAGCGCTTTTCCTTTCAGGGTTCTGCCATGTTCAATTATTTTGCCAATTATAAGAAAGATAAACATAGTCTGGAAAATGAAGTCGATCTTGCTTATGGTATGGTCAATACCACCTCTGGTGGGATCAGAAAATCGCAGGATAAGATTGATGTACTTTCCAAATATGGCTATGCCATCAGCGATAAGGTAAAAATCGGGGGTTGGTTTAACCTGCGCACCCAGTTCAGTGATGGCTTTGATTATTCAGAGTCTCCCCGCAGAAGGATCTCCGGGATTATGGCCCCGGGTTATATAACACTGGCGCCTGGTTTTGAATGGATTCCCTGTAAATCCGGCAACCTGACCATTTTCGCCACACCCGTGATGGCCAGGATGGTTGTTGTCACCAATCGCCCCTACAGCTATAATTACCAGGGTGGTGTAAAACCTGATGGTTCAAATGAAAGGTCATTGGCCGATAAATATGGCATCGATCCGGAAAGACAGGTGGATGGCCAGGTAGGTGCTATGGCTTCTATCGGGTATAAAAAGACAGAATTGATCAAAAATGTCGATCTGAGGACCCGGATTGATTTCTTTACGGATTATATCGATAAGGAACCCTGGAATGTGGATGTTTTCCTGAACAGCCTGCTGACCATGAAAGTGAACAACTGGTTACAGGTTACATACAGTTTCAGCCTGATCTATGATGATAACCAGAAGCAATTCGGACCTTTGAAAAACAAAGCGGAAGCCCAGATGAATTCCATGCTGGGAGTTGGTCTTTGTACAAATTTTTAAAGTAAATATTTCCATACATTTGTAAAGTCCCGTTTTTACGGGACTTTATTATTACCGACAAACCGCAAATTGTGAATAACGAATCGTACCAGATCAAACTACCGCAGTTCGAGGGCCCATTTGACCTCCTGTTATTTTTCATTGAAAGGGACGAACTGGATATCTATAATATTCCAATTACAAAGATTACCAACGAATTTCTTGATTTTATCCATAGCCAGGAATCTCTGAATATTGAATTGTCGAGTGAATTTATCCTGTTTATCTCCACACTGATGAGGATCAAGGCCAAGATGCTCTTGCCCCGGAAGGAGATCGATGAGGAAGGGAACGAGATCGACCCCCGCCAGGAACTCGTCAACAAGATCCTGGAATATAAAAAATACAAGGAGGCTGCTGCGCAGATGGTGGAAATGGAAGCCGTGCGGATGCTGATGGTGAAAAGGGGTAATATCCACGATGAGCTGACCAAAATTGGTGAAGAAGAAGGGGAGGGAACGGAAATCCAAACCGTAACCCTTTATAAACTGATGAAGGTGTTTGAAAAGGTCATGCAACGATTGCATGATAAGCATAACAAACCGGTTCATACTGTTACGCGGTATAACTACACAATGGAATCCAGCAGGGATTATATGCTGGAACGGGCCCAGGTGCAGAAAACAATGTCATTTGAAAAGGTGTTTGATGAATGTGAAAACCGGGTACATGCCATTTTCATCTTCTTATCCCTCTTGGAACTTGTACAGCAGAAATTTCTGAAGATCATGATCGGGGAAGGCCGGAATAACTTTATCATCGAATACAATGAACCCGAAAACAGGATCGCAGAACTGGAAGCAGAAATACCGTCTTAATTTAAAATAAACGAAAATCATGAAAAGAACATCAACAGCAAACTGGAAAGGTTCAGGTAAAGAAGGTAGCGGTTCACTGGCTACTCAGTCGAAGGTATTGACCAATACCGCTTATGATTATAAAAGCCGATTTGAGGATGGTACTTATACCAATCCCGAGGAACTGATTGCGGCTGCCCATGCGGGTTGTTTTTCTATGAAACTGAGTTTTGTACTGGGGGCGGCAGGTTTTACACCTGACAGTATTGATACAAGCTGTACCATTACCCTGGAAAATGGTACCATTACCAGCAGCCATCTTTCGGTGAAAGCAGCTGTTCCGGGTATTGATGCCGAAAAATTTGCAGCATGTGCCGCCGATGCCAAGGCCAATTGCCCGGTGAGCAAATTGTTAAATGCAGAAATTTCAATGGAAGCCTCGCTGGCCTAAGTCATACGGTACGGAACGGAAAGCAATTTTTCTTTGCAAAGGCATATAAACGAAAAGCCGGGATCCTAGGATCCCGGCTTTTCGTTTATAGCATCAATTTATCCGAATTGCTGAATGGTTATTTTATCACCCAGCAGGTTTTTCACTGCTTCGATAATGGCATCCGCATCATAACCGCATTCCCGGTGCAATTCCTTTAAAGTACCGTGTTCCACCAGCCGGTCAGGTATACCCAGCATTTTCAGGTCATTTTTATAGCTGTTTTCTGCCATAAATTCCAGAACAGCACTGCCAAAGCCGCCAATAATTGTGCCGTCTTCCACCGTGATGAGTTGGTCATACCGGCTGCAGGCTTCATGAAGCAATTCCGTATCCAGGGGTTTTACAAATCGCATATCATAATGGGCGGGATTGATCCCGTAATTTTTTAACTGCCTGATGGCGGCAGCGGCATAATTACCCGGATGACCAAAGGAAAGAATGGCGATGTCTTTTCCATCTTTCAGTTTCCGGCCCTTTCCGATGGGAATGGCCTTCATTTCCGTTCTCCATTCGGGCATCACGCCTTCACCTCTTGGATAACGGATGACAAAGGGGTTATCCGTTGCATCAAGCTGTGCTGTATACATGAGGTTACGCAATTCGCTTTCATTCATGGGGGCACTGACAATCATATTCGGTATGCAGCGCATATAGGCGATATCATAGGCGCCATGATGGGTAGGTCCGTCTTCGCCCACCAGTCCTGCCCTGTCGAGGCAAAAGATAACCGGCAGACGCTGGATAGCCACATCATGGATCACCATATCATATGCTCTTTGCATGAAAGAGGAATAGATATTACAGAACACTTTAAGGCCCTGCGTAGCCATACCGGCGCTTACCGTTACCGCATGTTGTTCTGCAATACCCACATCAAAAGCGCGGTCGGGCATCTGCTCCATCATGAATTTGAGCGATGACCCCGATGGCATGGCAGGAGTGATACCAAATATCTTTTCATTTTTTTCTGCCAGTTCTATGATCGTATGGCCAAATACATCCTGGTATTTGGGAGGTTGCGGCAGTTCGTATTTTTTCTTTTGGATTTCACCCGTGATTTTGTCAAACAGACCCGGCGCATGCCACTTGGTCTGGTCTTTTTCAGCCAGCGCGTATCCCTTTCCTTTCACCGTTACAATATGCAGCAACTTGGGACCGGGAATATTCCGGAGATCTTTCAGGGTATCGACCAGTTTGGCAATATTATGTCCATCGATGGGGCCGAAATAACGGAGGTTCAGGGCCTCGAACAGATTACTGCTCTTGTTCACCATTCCCTTCACACTGGCTTCCAGTTTGCTGGCCATTTCCCGGGAAAAATTTTTACCGACCGGCAATTTTCCAAGTATATTCCAAAGATCGTCCCTGATCTTATTATATGTATACGAGGTTGAAATATCGGTGAGGTATCCCTTCAGGGCACCGACATTGGGATCGATGCTCATACAGTTGTCGTTCAGCACAATCAGGACATCGGCATCCGCTACACCCGCATGGTTCATAGCTTCAAAGGCAAGGCCTGCCGTCATGGCGCCATCTCCAATCACCGCAATCGATTTTCGGTCATTCTCCCCCTTATATTTGGCAGCCATCGCCATCCCTAATGCTGCCGATATGGAAGTGGAGGAGTGACCCACGCCAAATGTATCGTATTCGCTTTCGCTTCTTTTTGGAAATCCGCTCAGGCCCTTGTATTTACGGTTCGAAACAAAACTGTCTTTTCGGCCGGTTAAGATTTTATGACCATAGGCCTGGTGACCGACATCCCAGACTAACTGATCGTAAGGGGTATTATATACATAATGTAAGGCAACACTCAGTTCCACAACGCCTAAACTAGCCCCGAAATGCCCGCCATGTACACTCACAACATCAATGATATATTGCCTTAATTCGTCGCAAACCTGGTGCAGTTTTTCCCGGGGAATCTGTTTCAGGTCGGCGGGTGAATTGATCAAACTTAATAATGGTCCCGGGCTAATCTCCATTTTTGGGGCTTTATTTGGGTGTAAAATTAATATTTTAAGTTCAAGGTGATCAACAAAGTGATAAATAACAAAAAATCAGGCAAATAAGTTGATTCAGGGCTAAATTTCCATTTACTGACCCTATTTGCCACTGGTCAAAAGAAAAACGAAAACGGGGGCCGAATCTTATAAATTTGAATTTATATTTATAGTTAATATGTCTAATTCCAGAAAATACTGGTTGTTCCAGATGGGGGGGTGGGGTCTTTTTACCCTGGTGAATATTTTCTTTGCTTTTGTATTCAATAATATCAGCGATGAAAAATTCTATTACCGGCTCCTGATTTATATTTCTCTGGGCCTGGCCCTTTCACACCTTATGAGAATGGTGATCGTGGCGGCCAATGTACTGATGAAACCGTTGAACAAGCAGATCTTAAACCTACTCCTGATCACCCTTTTGTTTGCATTGATCCTGGGTACCTCGGAGTCCTATCTGCACAAAGTGTTCAATCTCGAACCGCTTGACCGTTCTTCCGGTAAATCGATTGCCACGCATAAAGTGATACTGACCAATACCTTCTATTCTTTCATTTATCTTTTTATCTGGAACAGTATTTACTTCATGTATCATTATATTTCTAAAAGCCAGCGGCAGCAATTAGATACCTTAAGGCTGGAAGCCCTGGTGAAGGAACTCGAATTAAAAACGATCAAGGCACATATCAACCCCCATTTTATTTTTAATGCCCTGAACAGCATCCGCGCCCTGATAGATGAAAACCCCGGAAGGGCAAGAAATGCGGTGACCGAGTTGAGTAATATCCTGCGCAGCAGCATGCAAACGGAAAAACTGGAGCTGGTGCCTTTTGAAAAGGAACTGAATATTGTGAAAGACTACCTGGCGCTGGAGAACATGCGTTTTGAAGACAGGTTGAAAGTGGAATATGATATTGATGAAGATACCCTTGGTCAGCCGGTGCCTCCCATGATGCTCCAGACACTGGTTGAAAACGCCATCAAACATGGGATCAGCAGGCGCGTTGACGGCGGTGTGATCAAAGTGATTTCTGATTTTAAGGATAATTTCCATGAATTGGCTGTCCAGAATACCGGGAAACTCAACGGCCATTCCCTGAGTTGGGAAGGATTTGGTCTTTCCAGTACGGTTAACCGTATCAATCTCCTTTACGGAGACAAGGCGAGTTTTGAAATCACCCAGATTGCCCCGACTATGGTGGAGGCAAGATTACAAATACCGGTTACTATCTAAAAAAATACACATGAAAGCGATTATTATTGATGATGAAAGGCTGGCAAGGGCCGAATTGAAAAAATTACTCCAGGAATTCCCGGAAATCGAAATCATTGATGAGGCAGCCAATGCAGAAGAAGGTATTTCCAAGATCGATTCTCTTCAGCCTGATCTGGTTTTTCTTGATATCCAGATGCCGGGGAAGACCGGTTTTGATCTTTTATCTGAGCTGGACAGGGCGCCCCATGTAATCTTTACCACGGCTTACGATGAATACGCCCTGAAAGCTTTTGAGGTCAATGCACTGGATTACCTATTAAAGCCCGTTGAACCCAAAAGGCTGGCAGATGCCATCAGCAAGCTGCATCTGGCAGAAATCAAAGAGCATGCCCCCGCCGGAGAGAACTACAACCAGGGTCTCCTGGGTGAACAGGACCAGGTATTTGTGAAAGATGGAGAGCGTTGCTGGTTTGTAAAATTATCCGATATACGGTTGTTTGAAAGTGTGGGGAATTATGCAAAAGTGTTTTTCGGGACGAATAAGCCCCTGATCTTAAAATCTCTCAATGCTTTGGAAGAGCGACTAGATGAAAAGATCTTCTTCCGGGCCAACAGGAAACATATCGTAAACCTCCGGCTGATTGAAAAGATTGAACCCTATTTTAACGGGGGTTTATTACTTGAGCTGAAAGGAGGTGAAAAGATAGAAGTGAGCCGCCGGCAAACGGTTAAGTTCAAGGAAATGATGAGTCTGTAAAAATTATCCAACCTAATACATTCATGAAAAAATTTTTAGTATCGGTGTTGCTTGGTTCAACACCTTTTTTATTTTATGGCCAGCTGATCAACAAGATGATTAATACGGCTGAAGTCAGCAGGATCGAAAATTACCTGGCATCCGACGAATTGAAAGGACGAAAGACCTTTTCGGCGGAATTGGACCAGGCAGCTGGTTTTATTGCTGAAGAATTCCGGCAGGCAGGATTGTCTCCCCTGGCCGGCCAATCCGGCTACCGGCAGGAATTTGTGATGGTACAACCCCGGTTTATCAGTGCAGCCGGTGTGATGGATAATGAGGCCGTGGAAGCAAAGAACATTATTGTGGTCACCTGTAAACCGGTCCTGAAAATAAACGAACAATCGGGCTATGAAAAAAGGGTGATCGGTTCGGGGGAAAACCTGTTTGCGGCGGCCAGGCAAATCCAGCAGTCAAATAAGGATCTCCTGGTATTGGTGAATACATCTTTCGCTTCACAGTTTGGTCGTCTGGCAGGGTTAAAAAGAGGGATGTTCAAAACGAATCATAGTGTGGTTTTTGTGCTCACGGACAAGGACCCTGCAGTTTACAGTTTTGAAGCGGTACATGAAATAACGGAACGGAAACTGTGCAATGTAGTGGGGGTCATTCCCGGTAAAAGCAGGAAAGATGAAATGGTGATCTTTTCAGGACATTATGATCATTTAGGGGTGGGCAAACCCGTGGAAGGGGATTCGATCTATAATGGCGCCAATGATGATGCTGCCGGCACTACGGCGGTGATCCTGCTGGCAAAATATTTCAAGGCGCTGGGAAATAATGAAAGGACCCTTGTTTTTGCTGCCTTTACTGCTGAAGAAGTGGGAGCTTTCGGGTCACAATATTTTTCGAAACAGCTGGCCCCGGACAAAGTAGTGGCCATGTTCAATATTGAAATGATCGGCACCGACAGTAAATGGGGTAAAAATTCTGCTTATATCACCGGGTATGATAAAACCGATATGGGCAGTATCCTGCAACAGAACCTTTCGGTTTCGGATTTCCGGTTTTACCCGGATCCCTATACCCAGCAAAACTTATTTTATCGGTCCGATAATGCCACATTGGCCCGCCTGGGCGTTCCGGCCCATACGATCTCGACTTCAAAAATGGATAATGAGCCCAATTATCATAAAGTGAGCGATGAGGTCAGTACCCTTGATCTCGACAATATGACTGAGATCATCAAGGCCATTGCCATCAGTGCAGGAACCATCATTTCGGGAAAGGACACTCCGGCCAGGGTGAAGGTATCAGATCTCAACTAGTCGATCTTAACGGCTACGGAGTGGACGGCCGCCGCCATTTCGCGGATCAGGGAGGCATCTTTTTCGATGGCGTTTCCCACAACAATAACATCCGCACCGGCCTTACAATTCAGGTAGGCCTTTTCAGGATGAATAATGCCTCCGCCAACAACCAGCGGGATTTCGATGGAAGCAGCCACTTTTTCGATCATGGTTTCATTAATGGGTCTTTTGGCTCCACTGCCGGCATCCATGTAAATCAGTTTCATGCCCAGCATTTCTCCGGCCATCGCCGTACACATCGCGATCTCGTTCTTATCGGCAGGTACCGGGGTCGCATTGCTGATATAGGAAACCGTGGTGGGAGCACCGCCATCAACAACAATATATCCCGTGGAAATGATTTCAAGACCGCTTTTCCTGACAAATGGCGCAGACACCACATGTTGCCCGATCAGTAATTCCGGGTTTCGCCCGGAGATCAGCGACAGGTAAAGCAAGGCATCGGCATAACGGGAAACCTGGGAAGCGCTACCCGGGAACAGGAGTACGGGCAGGTCGCAGTTTTTCTTGATGTATTGAACACAATCGTCCAGATAGGCGGAGATCACCAGGCTGCCTCCCGCAAGAAAATAATCGACACCTGATTGAATGGATAGATCAATTAATTCATCCAGGGCCGGTTCATTCACCTTGTCGGGGTCGATCAGTACTGCAAAGGATTTCTTTCCTTTCTTTTTCTTATCTGCTAATGCCTGGTAAATAGTTGTCTTCATCCTTAGCCTGTTGGGATTATTGCAAAAATGCAAAAAGTTTTTGTCTTTACCCCGCCTGATTTACGGCGTAAATTAACTTATAGTTGTGTATAGGTGGCCAGCTGCAGAATATGATTATTGGTGGAGCTGCTGTTTTTGCCATTGATATACTGGTTCAGGTATCCGAAATCCATACTCAGGGAGGGATTGAATTTATAACCCACCGCCAGGTAAAACCTGTTTTGATCAAAGGTTTTCCCGTTCACAAACGACCGGTTCCCGTTATTCAGGAAAATTTCATTTTGGATGGCCGCAAAAATACCTTTGTGGAAAATTTCTTTTTGGGTAAACGGAAGGGTGTTCCTGATAAAGTACCGGAACCGCGTTGTAAAATGGGTACCTGTTTTTGCCAGTTCATTGTTACGCACCACATGGTTACTGATCATCCGTTGTTCGAGCCTGAACCGGTGGGTGGTATTTATTTTTTTTAGGGTATGCGATACGATTGCTTGCTCCCAGATCCTGTGTTCGGGGGCATAACCCGTAATGCCGGCAATCGATTTCCTGTTGCTGATGAATGCATAGCCTGCCGATACCACCAGGTGCCGGCCGGTTCTGAAATTCAGCCCGGACCGAAGCAATAATGTTTGCATCGATTGAAGATGATCGGTACTTCTCCACTGTCCGTCAAAATGGATACTGAAGCGTTGATCCAGCCGGTAGGTTTGAAAGGAAGCCAGCCAAACGGAATGCTGTGTTTGCGCAGAGAGCGGGATGGCAGCAACCAGACAGAAAACCAGGAGGACCGGTATTTTTTTAACGTGCATCTTTGTAAGGCGTCGGTTGGATAAAAATTAAAAATAACCATTAACCCCATTCAAAACTTCAAACCTCCAATGTTATCGGAATTTTATCTTTTCGTTACCGTAAAGTTGCCTGTTGGCAAGGGTTTTACTCGTATAAGCGAAAAAAAATGCAGCAAAATCAAGGGTTTCAGCGGAAAAAAGTTAATGAATCCTTAACAGTAAAGGATTTCAGGCGATGGTGGATAACTTACAATCCGAGTAATAAATCGGCGTATAATTTCCAAAAAAAATTTTACCTAAAAATGTTGAAAAACAGCCTAATGCAATGCTATCAAGGCTTCCTGAATCTTTTCCACAATGTGTTGATATTTGAGGGTTTGAACTTCCCTGTCAAAAAAATATTTTCGTAATCACCTTCCACCAGGGAGATTGATTTTATAACCAGACCAACAAATTCTTTTTAATTATGGCTAGTAAAAAACAGGCTTCCGCCAAAAGCGGTTTGCAGTTCCCCCGTCGCTTCACTAAAGACGATGTGAGTGTATTTGATATGTTCGAGTATGATTATCGTACTTCGGTGATTCGTAATCCCAGCGGCGAAGTTGTGTTTGAAATGAATAATGTGGAAGTGCCAAAACAGTGGAGCCAGATTGCCACTGATATCCTTGCGCAAAAATATTTTAGAAAGGCAGGCGTACCACAACCCGATGGCAGCCTGGGGAGAGAGACCTCTGCAAAGCAGGTGGCCCACCGCATGGCCAATTGCTGGAGGGTCTGGGGTGAACGTTATGGTTATTTTGCTTCCGAAAACGATGCCCGGGTTTTTTATGAGGAACTTGTATACAGTATTCTGAACCAGATGTGCACGCCCAACAGCCCGCAGTGGTTCAATACCGGTTTGTATGAGAGTTATGGTATTAAAGGGAAACCCCAGGGGCACTATTATGTGGACCCGGCCGACGGGGAATTAAAAAGGTCTACCTCCGCTTATGAGCGTCCCCAACCCCATGCCTGTTTTATTCTCAGTGTGAATGATGACCTGGTGAACGAGGGCGGGATCATGGACCTTTGGGTCCGGGAAGCAAGGATCTTTAAATATGGATCCGGTGTTGGTACCAATTTCAGCAGTATCAGGGGCGAAGGAGAGAAACTCAGCGGTGGCGGTACTTCATCGGGACTGATGAGCTTTTTGAAAATTGGTGACCGGGCTGCCGGCGCAATAAAAAGTGGCGGTACCACGCGCAGGGCGGCAAAAATGGTTTGTCTCGATCTTGACCACCCTGAAATAGTCGATTTTATTAACTGGAAAGTGGAAGAGGAAAAAAAGGTGGGGGCCCTGATCGCTGCCGGCTATGCCAGTGATTATGAGGGGGAAGCCTATCGAACCGTTTCCGGACAGAATTCAAATAATTCCGTTCGTATCCCCAATGAATTTTTTGAAAAGCTGGAAAAGAACGAAGACTGGGAATTAAAGGCCCGCAGTGATGGCAGGGTGATGAAGAAATTGCCCGCCCGGGAACTTTGGAACAAGATATCCTATGCGGCATGGCGTTGTGCAGACCCGGGAACACAGTATAACACCACCATCAATGAATGGCATACCTGTCCCGAGGGCGGGGAGATCCGGGCTTCCAACCCCTGTTCTGAATACATGTTCCTTGATAATACGGCCTGTAACCTTGCTTCCGCCAACCTGATGAAATTCTTCAATACAGAGAATTACACCTTTGATGTGGAAGGTTATGAATATAATTGCCGTTTATGGACCACCGTGCTGGAGATCTCCGTGCTGATGGCACAATTCCCTTCCAAAGAAGTGGCACAATTAAGCTATGAATACAGGACACTGGGTTTGGGTTATGCCAACCTGGGCACTATGCTCATGGTGAGCGGTATTCCTTATGATAGTGAAAAAGCACGCGCCATTGCCGGTGCCATAACCGCAATCATGACCGGGGTGGCATACCGTACTTCTGCCGAAATTGCCCAGCACCAGGGGCCCTTTCCAAGATATGAGGAGAACAAGCACCATATGATGCGGGTAATGCGCAATCACCGCCTGGCCGCTTATGATGCAGATGAATATGAAGGATTGAGCTTAAAACCCCAGGGTATCCATGCGCAGCATTGCCCCGATTACCTGTTAAAGGCTGCCTGTAAGGCCTGGGATGAAGCTGTGGAGTTGGGAGAGCAATACGGGTACCGCAATGCACAGGCTACTGTAATTGCCCCTACGGGAACTATTGGCCTGGTCATGGATTGTGATACCACCGGTGTTGAACCTGATTTTGCCCTGGTGAAATTCAAGAAACTTTCTGGGGGTGGATATTTCAAAATCATCAACCAGTCTGTTCCGGCTGCCTTAAAGAACCTGGGGTACCCGGAGAAAGAAGCCAATGATATAGTGAAGTATGCCGTGGGGCACGCCAGTTTTGAAGGAGCTCCTTTTATCAACCATCAAACCCTGAGTGAAAAAGGGTTTATCGCCGAAGAGATCAAAAAACTCGATGCCGCTGTTGCATCTGCCTTTGAAATAGGGTTTGTATTTAACAAATATGCACTGGGCGAAGAATGTTTGCAGCGACTGGGTTTCAGTGCCGAACAATACAATGATTTTAGCTGGAGCCTGCTGGAGGCTTTAGGGTTTACCGAAGATGAAATTGAAGCCGCAAATGATTATATCTGCGGAACGATGATGCTCGAAGGGGCGCCCCTGCTAAAACCTGAACACCTGCCCGTTTTTGACTGTGCCAATAAATGCGGAAGGAAAGGAGAGCGTTTCATACACGCTCACGGACATATCCGCATGATGGGTGCCACTCAACCTTTTATCAGTGGTGCCATTTCGAAAACTATTAACCTGCCCAATGAAGCCAATGTAGAAGAGATCGCTGATTGCTACCTGCTCAGCTGGAAACTGGGTCTTAAAGCAAATGCCCTTTACCGGGATGGTTCAAAACTCAGTCAGCCCCTGAGTAATAAAAGCGACAAGAAAAAGAAAACCGGCGAAGACAGTGCCAAGGGAGAAGAAAAAACCCTGGAAGCAACACCCGCTCTCAGCGAATCCAATATCGTTGATATGGGCAAGCTGACGATCGAGGAACTGCTGGAAGAAGTGCAAAAAAGGGTCCAGGCTTCTCCGGACACACAATTGAAGCGGAAACTGGCCAGTATCGTAGAACGCCGTTCCCTGCCTGCCAAACGCCGTGGATTTACCCAAAAAGCCAAGATCAACGGCCAGGCATTGTTCCTGCGTACCGGCGAATACAGCGATGGGACAGTAGGAGAGATCTTTATCGATATGGCCAAAGAAGGCGCTACCATGAAGAGCATGCTGAACTGTTTCGCCATTGCGATTTCGGTGGGCCTGCAGTATGGCGTACCGCTGGAAGAATATGTTGAAAAATTCGTATTTACCAAATTCGATCCCGCCGGGTTTGTGGAGCACCCGAATATCCGCACCACCACTTCCATCGTTGACTTTATTTTCCGGGTGCTCGGGTATGAATACCTGGGAAGGACCGACCTGGTTCATATTCTCGACAAGCCCGAAGTCAACAATACCGGTGCCGACGACTGGGATGATATACCAACCTCACTGGAATACGAAAAACAGGAGCCCCAGCTTTCCAATATCAGGATTGTGGGAACGACAGGTAACAGTAACGGGCAACCGGTAAAAGCACAAAAGACAGCAGCTGTCCGGGCAGAAAGTAATGCCGGCATGGATGCCGTAAACCGGGCAGCCAAAAGCATGCAAAGCGATGCCCCTGCCTGTAATACCTGCGGACATATTACCGTTCGCAGCGGCACCTGTTATAAATGCCTGAACTGTGGTAACAGTATGGGTTGCAGTTAATGAATGTTAGGACGGAAAAACCATAAGAATGTACCCACCTACGATATCCCGCCAGCTGGCGGGATTTTTTTATCCGGATATGTACCTGAATAGCTGATGTGTAAGGCTTATTCAACGTTGATGGGTATTGCTACAGCCTTACTGCGCAATTCAACCACGTTAATCTACTATTCCTATAACCAAAACTGGCATCTATATTGCAGTGCAGTAATAACAAAATCGCTACACTATGAAAAAAGCCATTGCCCTTTCCATCCTTGTGATCCTGGTATTAACTTCCTGCTCAAGGGCGGTAACCCCGATAGAAGCCGCCAGCGGCAAATACAAACATTGTCACCCGATGAAGTAGCGTTTAGCTGTTGCCGAAAACACTGCCCACCGCACCTTCCAGCATGGGGAATTTTTCTACCACAAAATTTTTGATGGTCTCTATGGCTTTACGGGCCTGTTCTTCGGTTAATCCCGCTTCCGCTTGTAAACGGTCGATCAGTTCATTCATATGTATAGGTGATTCGATGTAAAAAAAAGGTCAGTTGAAAAACTGACCAAATATCATGATAATATTTTGAATAAAGGCATCAGGCCACTTTCAGGAGGCTCATCTTGCTGGTATCGAATTTACGACGGGCATAATCGATATCCAGGGTAAAGGATTTGATATCGGAAGAGGGAAGCTCGTACATGGCATCGGTGAGCATGGACTCGCAGATACTTCTTAATCCCCGAGCACCCAATTTAAACTCCATGGCTTTTGCCACCATGAATTCCAGCACTTCTTCTTCAATGGTCAGCTGGATGCCTTCTAATTCAAAAAGTTTTGTATACTGCTTGACCAGTGCATTCTTGGGCACGGTCAGGATCTGTCTTAAGGTAGAAGCATCGAGCGGGTCGAGATGGGTGACCACGGGAAGACGACCCAGCAATTCCGGAATCAGTCCAAAAGTCTTTAAGTCCTGTGCATTCACATACTGGAGCAGGTTTCTTTTCATGGAATCCTGCAACTCCTTATCTACGTTAAACCCGATCGTATTGGTCTGAACCCTTCGGGCAATCACCTTGTCGATCCCATCAAAGGCGCCGCCACATATGAATAATATGTTCTGGGTATTTATTTTGATCAGTTTTTGTTCTGGATGTTTCCGGCCACCCTGTGGCGGAACCAACACATCTGTTCCTTCCAGCAGTTTTAACATGCCCTGTTGAACCCCTTCACCGCTCACATCCCTGGTGATAGAAGGGTTATCGCCTTTGCGGGCTATCTTATCAATTTCATCAATATAAACAATACCTCTTTCCGCGGCGGGAATATCATAATTGCACACCTGCAGCAAACGGGTCAGGATACTTTCTACATCTTCCCCCACATAACCGGCTTCGGTAAAAACGGTGGCATCCACAATGGTGAAGGGAACATTCAGCAATTTGGCGATGGTTTTGGCCAGTAATGTTTTACCGGTACCGGTTTCGCCCACCATGACAATATTGCTTTTTTCGATATCCACATCAGAAGCCATTGCTTCCGATGATTTTTGTTGCAGTCTTTTGAAGTGATTATAAACCGCTACAGACAGGACTTTCTTTGCTTCGTCCTGGCCGATGATATATTCATCAAGAAATTTCTTGATCTCCATCGGTTTTTTAACGGTAAGCTTAAAAGAGGTATTTGATTTTTCTTCTTTGACGGTTAACTCCTGTTCTATGATCTCCCGGGCATGATCAACGCAGTTTTCGCAGATATGCCCTTCCTGACCGGCGATAAGTATTTTCACCTCATCGCGGTTGCGGCCACAAAATGAACAATGTAGGGGGCTTTTAGCCATTCTTTAGGGTTTTTCCATACGAAGCATTTCGCAAGTCTATAAAGTTACTAAATGAGCACGATAAGCGAAATACCTTTTAATATATTGTTTTAAGATATTGATTTATAGACCATTAAAGACTGTCAACGATGCCGTCAACAATGCCATATTGTATGGCTTCTTCCGCATCCATCCAATAATCACGGTCAAAGTCCTTCATGATCTGGTCCATTGTTTTACCACAATTATCAGCCAGGATCTTTGCACCGATCTCTTTCACCCGCCTGGTTTGTTTTGCCTGGATTTCCAGGTCGGCGCTAACGCCCTGAATATGTCCCCCCAGGGAAGGCTGGTGGATCATCACTTCGCCATGCGGGTAAATGAATCGCCGGCCTTTAACGCCACCGCTCAGGAGTATGCTGCCCATGGAGGCGGCAAGTCCCATACAGATGGTGCTGATGGGCGATTTGATCATTTTCATGGTATCATACATGACCATACCGCTGGTCACCACCCCACCAGGACTGTTGATATAAAATTTTATTTCTTCCCCGGGTTTATCGGCTTCCAGTAACATGAATTTAGAAACGACTTCCCTGGCCGATTTGTCATCGACGACCCCCCATAAATACACACTGCGTTTTTCAAAGAAATATTTTTCCAGTCTTTTGTTGAGCATCAGCAGTTCATCCCGTTTGTCAGCGGGGTCCCTTTCTTCTTCTTCATCCATCCTCCATTGATCGAATAAATATTGAATATATGACATGGTAAAAGGCGGTTTAATTTATTTAGAATCTTTTTTGTTTTTCCTCGGGTTGGTAAGCAGTACTTCATCCACAAGGCCATAGTCTTTAGCCTCGGAGGAAGTCATCCAATAATCCCTGTCAAAATCTTTGGCAATCACATCCATCGGTTTCCCGGAGTGGTTACTGATGACCTCGTACAATTCCTGCTTCAGTTTCTTGATCTCGTTCACCGTGATTTCAATATCACTGGCCTGGCCGCCGATCGCACCGCTGGGCTGGTGCATCATGACCCTTGCATGTTTAAGAGCCGCCCTCTTGCCTTTTGTTCCGGCTGCCAGTAGTACGGATGCCATTGAGGCAGCAACACCAATACAAATGGTCGATACGTCGGGAGATACGAACTGCATGGTATCGTAAACGCCTAACCCGGAATAGACACTGCCACCCGGGCTGTTGATATACATATTGATATCCCGGGTCCTGTCGGTGGAATCCAGGAATAGCAGCTGGGCGGTTACAATATTCGCTACTTCATCATTGATGGGGTATCCCAGGAATATGATCCGGTCCATCATCAAACGGCTGTACACATCCATTACCGCCACATTCATGGGTCTTTCTTCAATAATATTGGGGGTAAGGGCCGTTACCAGGTGGGAAGCATAGCCATTGAGGGTATTGCTGGAGATACCACGGTGCTTAACGGCATATTTTTCAAATTCAGATTGTAAACTCATAGTTTTTTTATTTCCAATTTTCTTTAGGTATCAAATATCCGTCCAAATGCCGTAACTGCAAAATCAGTGACAAGTTGACTTCTTTCCGGTAAGATGACCAGTAAAAAAACAAAAGGTTGACAAGATTTTCAGCCTGTCAACCCGTCAATCCAATTCTTTTCAGCCCTGTTAATGTTGGTGGTGATGTTCTTCCTGCATCTTTGTAAACTCCTCTACGCTGATCTCCTTGTCGGCAGGTTTGATTTGTGTTTCTGCCCACTCAAATATTTTTTGTGTCTGGATCCTGTTGAAGGCATCTTCCACATATTTCCGGTCTTTCATCATCTTTTCGATATAATCATTTACCCAGGGCTGGTTTTCGTCCATTCCGGCACCCATACCCCCCATGTATCCGAAAAGTTGCTGTTTGGCAAAGTCACGGATCTCATCTGGCAGCACCTGGATATTGTTTTCGGTCACGATCTTATCACTGATCAGTGTCCATTTCAGCTGGTTCCTGAAGTTGGGGAACTCCTTTTCAATTTCTTCGTCTGTTTTGGGTGTTTCTCCCTGGGTCTTCATCCATTTCTTCAGGAATGATTCCGGGAACTCAATCGCAGTATGGTCCAGTAGAGAATGGTATAACTGGTCGTGTACCTGGTTTCTGGCCTGGCTGGCCCAGTATGCTTCTATCTCCCCCTTGATCTTATTCCTGAAATCAGATTCCGTTTTTAATTCAGCCCCCGGGTAGAGTTGGTTGTAAAATTCTTCATTCAGTTCTTTTTTCTCCATCAGGCCTACTTTGGTGATGGTAACCTTAAAGTATTTTTCGGCCGCCTTTTCGTCATCTTTTTCCAGCCCCAGGTCACCCAGGATCCACTCCCTTTCTTTTTCTTCAAAAGCGCTGTTGAGCTGAACGGTAAAAACATCATCTTTCTTTTTACCCATCAGGCTGGACCGCAATGGTGCCGCAAAATATTTAACCAGTAACGAATTGTCTTTTTTAATACCGTTTTCTGTTTCAGTGCCTTCCGCATCGGTTTCAGCAAAAAGTACGTTCAGCACATTGTCTTCCGTGGTTACGGATTCGGGTTCTGACATATTACCATACCGGTTTTGCAGGCGGGTAATTTCACTGTCGATCATATCTTCTGTAACCTGTACCTTATAATTGATGAATTTGCCCTTGGCGAGGTCGGTCAGTGAAAACTCCGGTTTCATGCCCAGCTCAAAATGAAAAGTGTAGTCAACCGGATTGTTCATATCCAGTTGCTGGATGTCCATTTCCACGGGAAGCGGTTGTGCGAAGATTTCGAGTTTCTCTGTTTCCATGTATTTGACCAGTTCCCGGTCAACGGACCGCAGCACTTCATCGGTAAAGACGGAACCGCCATACATTTTTTTGATGAGGCCAACAGGTACCATCCCCTTACGAAACCCCGGAATATTGGCCTTTTTGCCGTATTCTTTCAGCGATTTCTGGAAAGCGGGCAGGTAATCATCTTTTGAAAGTGTTACCGATAATTTTTCATTTAATAATCCCACATTTTCTCTCGAAACTGTTGCCATAATGATAAATTGAGTAGTTGTTAATTCAAAAAATCGACAGGCTGGCTAACAGTTGATCGTGTTCAATACATACCAACTTTTCAACTTGTCAACTTTATCGGTCCGGATGGAGGGACTCGAACCCCCACACCTTGCGGCATCAGATCCTAAGTCTGACGTGTCTACCAATTCCACCACATCCGGTTTTGGGGCAGCAAAGGTAGGGGTATTCATGCAATTTAAACAGAGTGAAAGGCATTTTTGTTATTTTCGTAAAGCATGGAAACCGTTGCCCAAATACCAAAGTATAACCTGAATGAGGAACAGGAAAAGAAACTGATCCTCAGGGAGTATCGTGCGCTCTTACGTTCCCTGAAAACAAAACTCAAACCTGGCGACCGGAAACTGATCCGTGTTGCATTTGAAATGGCGGCAGATGCCCATAAAACTATGCGTCGGAAAAGCGGGGAGCCGTATATTCTTCACCCGATTGCCGTGGCCAAAATCTGCGTCGAGGAAATAGGTTTGGGTGTGCGTTCAACAATCTGTGCACTGATGCACGACACAGTGGAAGATACAGACATCACCTTGGAGGATGTGGAAAGGGAATTTGGGAATGAAATTGCCCGGATCGTTGATGGCCTTACAAAGATTTCCAATGTCATTGATATCAATGCTTCGCAGCAGGCGGAAAATTTTAAAAAAATATTATTGACGCTGACCGATGACCCAAGGGTCATTCTTATCAAGTTGGCGGACCGGCTGCATAATATGCGTACGCTGGACAGCATGAAGCGCGAAAAGCAACTGAAGATTTCTTCCGAGACGGTATATGTTTACGCCCCCCTGGCCCATCGCATGGGTCTTTACAATATCAAAACCGAAATGGAAGACCTGGCCATGAAATACATGGAGCCGGAAACTTACCGGGATATTGCCCGGAAACTGGCCGAAACAAAAAGGGAGCGGAGCAAGTACATCAATGAATTCATTAAACCCATTAAGGAAAAACTGATCAGGGGCAAATTTGATTTTGAAATTTACGGTCGCCCGAAAAGCATCCATTCCATATGGAATAAGATGAAGAAAAAAGGGGTGGGTTTTGAAGAAGTGTACGACTTGTTCGCGATACGGATCATCCTTAACTCGCCGTCCGACAGGGAAAAGGAAGATTGCTGGAAAGTTTATTCCTTCATTACGGATGAATATACCCCTTCACCGGAAAGGCTCCGTGACTGGCTGAGCAATCCCAAATCTAACGGTTACGAAGCTTTGCATACTACCGTGATGGGACCCCAGGGTAAATGGGTAGAGGTGCAGATCCGCACCAAGAGGATGAACGAGATTGCAGAAAAAGGGCTGGCCGCACACTGGAAATACAAGGAAGGCAGCAGCGAGGAGAGCCGTTTTGAAAAATGGTTTGAACAGATACGGGAGATCATTACCAGCCAGGATACGGATTCCATCGATTTCCTGCAGGACTTCAAAACGAGTTTCCTGGCAGAGGAAATTTATGTGTATACCCCCAAAGGCGATGTAAAGATGCTCCCGATTGGGTCGACCGCCCTCGATTTTGCCTTTTCCATTCACAGTGCAGTCGGTTCCAAATGTATTGGTGCCAAGGTGAACCATAAACTGGTGCCCATCAGTCATAAATTACGCAGCGGTGACCAAATAGAGATCATCACATCCAATAAGCAAAAACCTTCGGAAGACTGGTTGCAGTTTGTAGTCAGCGCCAAAGCCAAAAACAAAATAAAGGATGCCCTTAAAGAAGAAAAAAGGACGATCGCGGATGAAGGGAAATATATCGTTCAAAGAAAACTGGAAGGCATGGGGGCCGCCTTTACCCAGCACAATATTGACGAGCTGACGGCTTTTTATAAACTGCATTCCCAGCTTGACCTTTTTTACCAGGTAGCGGTGAAATCCATTGACCTGAAAGAATTAAAGGAGTTTAAAGTGCTTGGCGACAAACTGGAATCGCCAAAGCCGGAAAAGCAATTGCATGATAAACCCGATCATGGGGCACATGCTTTAAGTAAAAAGGATACGGAACTGATCATCTTTGGGGAAAGCAGTGACCGGATCGTGTATAACCTGGCCAATTGCTGCAAGCCCATTCCCGGAGATGATGTTTTTGGTTTTGTGACGACGGGAAAGGGATTAACAATCCACAGGACCAATTGCCCCAATGCGGCAAAACTGATGGCGAATTTTGGCCATCGGGTGGTGAAGACAAAATGGGCAAAAAATAAGGAGATCTCTTTCCTGACAGGCTTAAAAATTATCGGGTTAGATGATGTGGGTGTGATCAATAAGATCACCAACCTGATTTCCGGGGAATTAAAAATCAATATCAGCGCCCTCACAGTGGAAGCAAAGGAAGGGGTGTTTGAAGGCAATATCCGGGTATTTGTTCATGATAAGGAAGAGCTCGATGAACTCGTGATTAGGTTAAAGCAACTTACTGGAATACAGTCCGTTGATAGATACGACACCGAACTGTTGAAGGATACGGGTTGATTTATTCCCCAGCCCTTTCTACCAAGAAGGGTTTTTTTGTATCTTTCCCTTCTTAACCATGTTTAAAAGGAAACTGCCTGCAATGAGAATGATGAGGGCCAAGGCTATTTTATTTACCGTACTGCTTATTTCTATTTCCGGAACGGCTTTTACACAGACCAGTTGTGTTCCTACCGGTAACAACAATAAGGTCATTAATTTTTCCTGCGGGATCAGTTGCGATACCGTTCGTTTGCAGGTACCCCATTTAAAATCAACCGGTGATTATGCTTTAACCACCATCCCCTATAACCCTTTTCCCTACGTAACGCCCACTGGCAGCCAGGACCCGGTATTGTATGTGGATGACCGGTTCAGCAACACGATCAATATGCCTTTCCCTTTCTGCTTCTATGATTCTGTATTTTCAAAAGTCGTGGTAGGGTCAAATGGACTCATCACTTTTGATTACCAGACCAATGGTTCGGGTACCTGTGCCAATGCCTATCATGTAAGCCCACCCATTCCCCTGGCGGGGGGAACACCCTGTGCGCAACTGACGCAGTGGTATTATCCCCAGGCCAGTATCATGGCTGCATATTCCGATCTCGATCCCTCCAACAGTTCATTTGACCGAAAGATCCAATGGGATGTGGTGGGTACGGCTCCCTGCAGAAAATTTATCATCAGTTTTTATCATATTGGGATTTTCGGGGCATCCTGCGGGGCTAATTTCCCTAATACTTTCCAGATCGTGCTCTACGAATCCACAGGATTGATTGATATATATTTTGAGCAAAAACTGTTATGTACATCGAGTTCTGATAACGGGAAAGCCATTTTGGGGATCCAGGACTGGACAAGAACAAAGGCAGTTGCGGCCCCTGGAAAAAACGGCACCCAATGGACTGCATCCAACCAGGGTTACCGCTTTACGCCAAACGGGAGTGTTTCTAGATTTGTGAGTGCGGAGATCCTGACCCTGGGGGGTACATTTATCAAATCTGCTGATACCGCTACCACTTCGGCCGGGTTGCTGGATATTTCGTTTCCGGATATCTGCCCTGCCGGTAGTTCCGAGCAGTTCCTCGTAAAAACAACTTTTTCATCCTGTAGCGGCGGCGCCGATCTCATTTCCATCGATACGATCACCGTCAATAAGACCAATAGCCTGAATGCAACAGAGGTGCATACCAACGCGACCTGTGGTGCACCCGACGGTACCATCACGGTGAATGTGCCGGCAGGTGTTGGTACGGCTCCATATCAATATTCGATCAATGGTGGTGCCTTTCAGGCGAGTAATGTTTTCAATGGCCTGGCCGCGGGAACTTATACCGTTTTAGTGCAGGATCCCAACGGATGCAGTTCCACCCTGATGCCTACCATCGGCATCAATGGCTCTCTTACCATCCAAACGGTTTCTACCCCCACTTCCTGTTCCGGGGCCTCCAATGGAACTATCACCGTGAACCCACAGAACGGGGCAGGGCCTTACCAGTATAATATCAACCAGGGTCCCGGTGGTCCCTGGCAAAACAGCAATGTCTTTACCGGGCTTGCACCCGGCACCTATTTTATTTTTGTAAAAGATGCCTTTGGCTGTTCTGCCAACAATATTATTGCAACTGTAGGACCAGGGTTTCCCATTGCGGCATCTGCTGCAACGAGTCCTGCTTCCTGTAACGGTGTTAATAATGGTTCAATTACCGTAACACCTTCAACTGGAACCGCCCCCTATCAGTATGCATTGAATGGAGGTCCAAACCAGGCCAGTAATATTTTTTCGGGACTGGCACCCGGCACCTATTTTATAAACGTTACAGATGCGGGAGGATGTGTACTGAATAATCTTCAGGCCATAGTAGGTGTGGGGCAACCCCTTGCCGCAAGCGCCAGTTCAACACCCACTTCCTGCAGCGGCGCCACCAATGGCAGCATAACGGTTACGCCTACCAATGGGACCGGCCCTTTTCAGTATGCTATCGATGGGGGTGCATTGCAGGCCAGTAATATTTTTAACGGGGTTGCCTCCGGGTTACACAACATTAATATTGTTGATGCAGGGGGTTGTACACTCACGGGATTACAGGTTACTGTAACTGCTGGTCCACCATTGTCAGCAACCACCAGTATATCGCCCACCTCCTGCAGCGGTGCAACAAATGGCAGCATCACCGTAACGCCTTCTTCCGGTGCTGCGCCTTACCAGTATTCGATCGATGGCAGTGCATTGCAGGCGAGTAATATTTTTAATGGTGTTTCCTCCGGTTTGCACAATATCAATATTGTAGATGCGGGGGGTTGTACCCTCACGGGTTTACAGGTCAATGTTACTGCGGGTCCGCCCCTGGCTGCCACCGCCATGTCAACGGCAACAACCTGCAGCGGCGCCTCAAACGGCACGGTTACCGTTACACCTTCAACCGGTGCTGCACCTTACCAGTATTCAATTGATGGCGGTGCTTTACAGGCAGCTAATACTTTTTCAGGCCTGGCTGCCGGCTCACATACGGTTAATATCGTTGATGCCGGTGGCTGTACCTTAAATGGATTGTCTGTTTCGGTGGCAACCGGTCCTCCATTAGCGGCAACAGCGGTTACGACACCGACTTCCTGCAGTGGAGCGGTGAATGGAACCATTACTGTTACACCTACCAATGGTTCGGGACCTTTTCAATATTCCCTGAATGGCGGACCCTACCAGGCCAGCAACGTATTTACCGGTCTGGCAGCGAACAATTATTCCATCAATATTGCGGATGCCGGAGGATGTTCTTTAAACAACCTGCCGGCAGTGGTTTCCCCGGGTGTACCGCTTACAGCTACCACCACCAAGACCGATGTAACCTGTAATGGAGCTGCCAACGGCAGTATTACAGTCAATATTGGGCCAGGACTGGGCACCCCTCCTTACCAATATTCGGTGGATGGTATTAACTATCAGAACAGCAATACAATTTCAGGCCTCACCGCTGGAACCTATACCGTTTTCTTTAAGGATAATAACGGTTGTGCCGGCACTACCGCTGTTACCATCAGCCAACCGCAGGTGCTTACTGCTAATGCTGCCGTTCAGCCTGTACTTTGCAATGGGCAATCCAATGGGTTGATCATCATGAGCCCATCAGGCGGCACAAGCCCTTACCAGTTTTCAACAGACGGGGTAACTTACCAGAGCAGGGATAGTTTTGCGGTGGCGGCCGGCACCTATACGGTATATACCAGGGATAATCTCGGATGTCTCTCTACGCAAAACAATATTGTGGTGACAGAACCAGCCCTCTTAACGGTTTCCGGGATTGCCACCGATGCAAGCTGTGATGGAGGTAATGATGGCAAAATCACAATTACTGCCGGCGGGGGTAATGGGAATTATCAATATTCACTGGATGGGGTCAATTATCAAAACGCCAATATTTTTAATGTGGCACCGGGTAATTATTCTTTTACGGTGAAGGATGCAAAAAACTGCACAGCAAACGGCAGCATTGTTGTAGGGCTGACCAATAACCTGACCTTATCACCGGCGAATGATGCAACCATTTGCGAAGGCAGTTCCGTGCAATTGCAGGTAAACAGTAACGCAACACAGTATGTTTGGCAAGCTGCACCCGGTTTAAGCAGTTCTACAATTGCCAATCCCACCGCTTCACCGGTCACGACCACCAATTATATTGTAACAGCAACATTAGGCAGGTGCAGTATCAATGATACGATCCTTGTGCAGGTCTTACCCGCTCCGATACCTGATGCTGGGCCAGATGGTTTTATTTGTTTTGGCCAGTCTTACCAGTTGCAGGGATCGGGTGGAGTCCAGTTTAGCTGGTCACCTTCTACCTATCTGGATGACCCGCTGAGCCCCGCTCCGTTGGTGAATCCTGCAAAAACAACCCTGTATGATCTAAGTGTTACCGATACCAATGGATGTACCTCAGTCATCACCGACCAGGTAAAAGTGGATGTGACGCCACCGATTGTGGTGCTGACAATTCCTAAAGACACGGTTGTCTATTCGGGCGACCAGTTTCAATTATCGGCCAGTTCTGTCGGTACAGATTATTCATGGTCTCCTTCTGTCGGTTTGAGTGATCCCAATATCCCCAACCCGGTTATCACGGTGAACAATGATATCACTCTTACGGTAACGGCCTCTACGATTGCCGGTTGTAAAGGAACGGCGGATATCATCATCAAAGTGTATAATGGACCGGATCTTTATGTACCCTCTGCATTCACCCCCAATGGCGATGGTAAAAATGATATTTTCAGGCCATTCCCGGTGGGGATAAAAGAACTCAGGTATTTCAGGATTTATAACCGTTGGGGTCGTTTGATGTATTCCACCACGCAGCTGAATGAAGGCTGGGATGGGAAATATCTTGGGGTTGAACAAGGGATCGCAGTTTATGTGTGGATGGCACAGGGCGTAACCAGGGATGGCAGGATTATCACCAAAAAAGGAACCGTTACACTGATCCGCTAAAGCTTTGTGGAAAATTGATTGAAAAGAGATTTTTTTGCACCGCTATTCTTTATCCTGATGCCTTATTTTTGCCCCCGTTCCAAATTAATTAACTTATCATGATCGACGTAATATTAGGCCTCCAATGGGGCGACGAGGGGAAGGGAAAAATTGTAGATTATTTTGCAAAAGGATATGATATCATTGCCCGCTTCCAGGGAGGTCCCAATGCGGGTCACACTTTATATGTTGGCGACAAAAAGATCGTACTGCACCAGATACCATCGGGTGTTTTTCATGAAAAGGCAATCAACCTGATCGGAAACGGAGTGGTACTCGATCCGGTTACCTTGCGTAAAGAATGTGAAACGGTTGCCGGTTTCGGGGTCAACCTGAAAAAGAATCTTTTTATAGCCGAGCGAACCCACCTGATCCTGCCCACGCACAGGGCACTTGACAAAGCGGCCGAGCTTTCCAAAGGCAATGAAAAAATCGGTTCCACGCTGAAAGGGATCGGGCCTGCATATATGGATAAGACCGGAAGGAATGGCTTGCGTGTGGGAGATATCCGGGACAAAAGTTTTATATCATCCTATATAAAGCTCCGGCTAAAACACCAGCGGCTCCTGGATACCTACGCTTTTGAAGAAGATATTTCAGCCTGGGAAGAGGAATTTTTTGAAGCCATTGAATTATTAAGAGACCTCAATATTGTTAATGGTGAATATTTCATCAATCAGAAAATCGCCAGCGGAAAAAAAGTCCTGGCCGAAGGTGCCCAGGGCAGTATGCTGGATATAGATTTCGGAACATTCCCGTTTGTAACCTCTTCCAATACCATTTCTGCCGGTGTTTGTAATGGTCTTGGTGTTGCGCCTCAGCAGATACGGGATGTACTGGGGGTCACGAAAGCCTATTGTACAAGGGTAGGGGGTGGTCCTTTCCCAACAGAACTGCATGATGCGACCGGCGAACTCTTACGCAAAACAGGCAGTGAATTCGGGGCAACAACCGGCAGGCCACGCCGTTGTGGGTGGATTGACCTGGTGGCACTGAAATTTGCCTGCATGATCAACGGAGTTACCAAGATTATCATGACCAAGGCCGATGTACTGGATGAATTCCCCACCCTCAATTTATGTACCGCTTACAGCGTGGGTGGAAAAACGGTCAGCGAAATCCCCTTTCAGATGACAAGAATGAAGATTGATCCTGTATATGAGCCGATTGCGGGTTGGAATACAGTTTCATCCGGATTACAAAACGGCGACCCGCTCCCGGAAAAAATGAAAAACTATGTTGCGTTTATAAATAATTATCTTGGAGTTGATATTCATTATATTTCCAACGGGCCGGGGAGGGATCAGTTGTTGACAATTAAATAAAAAGTTTAATTTATTTATCTGAAAATACCTTTTAAAAAATTTGGCTATTTAAAAACTTCGCTGAAATTTTACATCCTATAATCCAGTTCGACTATGGCAGCTAAATCAGATAAAGATAAAAAATCAACAGTCAAGACAAATCCTGTTGCGGCTAAACCCGCTGCAGGAAAATCTTCCTCCAAATCCAAAAAACTGGATGATGAAGATGATGATATCGATCCTGATGAGGAAATGGATATGAAGTCTTCAGCCAAGAAAGGGGGCAAATCAACTGCTTCCAAAAAAGGAAAGGATGAAGATGATGAGGATGCCGATGATGATGTTCAGGATGA
The DNA here is from genome assembly GCA_016125075.1 of Terrimonas sp. Classification (GTDB taxonomy): domain Bacteria; phylum Bacteroidota; class Bacteroidia; order Chitinophagales; family Chitinophagaceae; genus SpSt-398. Next base: position 40,054 of record WGMO01000011.1, on the reverse strand, counting down.
TTGGGAAAAAGTGGAAGAGGAGGATGATTGGGATCCTGACTTTGACGAATTTGATGTACCCAAATCCAAAGGAAAGAAAACCAGTACGGGTCCTGCTAAAAAATCCGGGGAAGAAGAAGATGACTTTAAGTTTGATGATGATTTTAAGGATATGGACTTATTCAATGATGATGATGGTTTTGGAGATGATGATGATTTCTAAATGATCAATAACGCAGCTTTCATACATCGGGGCGCAACCAATACTAACTGCAAATTTCCCATTGACGATTTCAGGGAAATAAAATATAAAGTGCTGAACTGGGCTGACCGGTTTGGCACTTTTTGTTTCCTCGATAATCATTTTTATGCCACGGGGCCGCATAGTGTGGAAATATTGCTGGCGGTAGACCCAATCGAGTCCATCTCCGGAGATGCCGGGAATATGCTGGCGGCCTTTCAGCAAAAGCTCGATGCCGGCCGGCATTGGTGGTTTGGCCATTTAGGGTATGATCTGAAAAATGAAACGGAAGGACTTAGCTCTTCCCATCCTGACCATATTGGGTTTCCGGACTTCTTTTTTTTCAGGCCGGCCACGATCATCAAACTGACTGCGGATTGCGTGGAAATCATAACAGAGGGGGATGCCGGTGCTATTTTCAAATCGATCATGGAATCTGCTTCCGAAATAGCCGAACAGGAGCCCTTAGACCAGATAGCGATCAGACAGCGGATGCAAAGGGATGAATATATTGAAACTGTTCAACGGCTTCAACAGCATATCCTTCGGGGTGATTGTTACGAGATCAATTTTTGCCAGGAATTTTACGCAGAAAATGTAAAGCTATCCCCCCTCCGGTTGTATATCGATCTGAGCGCTGTTTCACCCAATCCCTTTTCTGCTTTTTACAGGATCGGGCAACGCTTTCTTGTATGTGCCAGCCCAGAACGCTACCTGAAAAAAGAGGGGGGTATCATTCTTTCACAACCCATCAAGGGGACTTCAGCACGTTTTCAGTCAGACCATGACAGGGATACGCAAAGCAGGAATGAACTTGCCGCCAGCAAAAAAGACCGTTCTGAAAATGTGATGGTGGTGGACCTGGTAAGAAATGACTTGTCCAAGATCTGTAAAGCGTCTACTGTGGTGGTGAATGAGTTATTCAGCGTGTATTCCTTTCCACAGGTTCACCAGATGATTTCGACCATCAGCGGTCATTTAAGGGAGGACGTCAATTTCAAGGATATTATCCATGCTACTTTCCCGATGGGTTCCATGACCGGTGCACCAAAAAGAAAGGTGATGGATCTGATCGAGCAATATGAAAAGACTAAACGGGGCCTCTTTTCCGGGGCAGTTGGCTATATTTCTCCCGGGTTTGATTTTGATTTTAATGTCGTCATCAGGAGCGTGCTCTATAATAGGGAAGACGGTTATCTTGCTTTCCTGGCAGGTTCGGGTATTACCTTTTACAGTGATGCGGAAAGTGAATATGAAGAATGTATGGTGAAGGCTGCCGCCATCAAAAAGGTTTTGTTGCCGGACCCGTCTTAGTGGGTGCTCCTTTTGTCTGAGGTATAAAGTGGCTGGCTCATGCTATCCAGCAGGAGCTGGATCGATTCATTGAGGATCGCAACCTTTTTAACACGGAAAAGATCCATTTTTTCTGCAGCCAGTCGCATGGTATAACTGCCGTTAGCCGCCAGTAGTTTATCAAAACCGGGGTTGTACCGGTTAAATTCCGTAATATCCATCAGGAGGTTTTTGGCAATGACGAGTGAATTGTATTTTCCTTTCAGTTCCAGTGTTTGGGAATGTTCAAGTTCGTCTTTTGATAACTGGCTGCCATCATTTTCCTGTGCTGTCAGCAAATAATCACCGGTTTCATCTTTTGTCAGCGTGGTTACACCGCCTTCTCCTTCCATGATATAATGCGTGGCAATAAATTTTTTTACATGATTTTTTGATTCCACCGGCAGGTAATTCTGTAAGGTCCAGAAATCGGTGCTGCCGCTTTTTTTAATAGCGGCATTCACGTTGCCCGGTCCGCCATTATAGGCAGCAATCACCAGCAGCCAATCACCATATATATTAAAGAGTTCAGTGAGATAGCGGGCAGCAGCATGGGTGCTTTTATAGTAATCCGTCCGCTCGTCTATATAATCTGTAACCTTTAAACCCATCCGCCTGGCGGTGGCAGGCATGAACTGCCAGGGACCAACGGCACCTGCCCAGGAAGTAGCATACACTTTTAAGTGCGACTCAATGACTGCGAGATATTTCAGTTCCTTGGGGATTCCATGCTGGGTGAGGATGGCGTCCATCATGTCAAAATAAGGTTTGCCCCATCCCTTCATCTCTTCCATTTTTTTCCCCTGTTTCCTGATATAGTCTTCTACAAAGCTTATGGCTTTGGGGTTGAGATGCCGGGTATTGATTCCCGTGGAATTTTCTTCTGTGAACAGATCTTTGAAACCAAGTTTGGGATCTTCCTTCAATTCAGGTCTTTGCAGGGAGGAGGTATCTGCAGTCCTGGTGGTATCCGCTGTCTTGTTTTTGGTTGATTGGGCAGGGGACATAACCGCTGAAGGATTGTTCATTTGGTTTTTACCCGCCACAACCTGGGTAACCCCGAGGGTAGTGATCAAAGCGTATAGAATGATATTTTTTTTCATTTGTTCAACCCCTGTTTTGCCTTCTCCCTGTCCTCAATTATTGATCCTGCATCAGTTTTTGGGATATATCCAGCAAAGATAACTCATCGAATGGTTTTGCTATAACCTGTAGGCCAAAGGGCATTCCGGAAGAATGGGTATAAAGCGGTAATGATATGGAAGGGGTACCAGTCAAATTGGCAAAAACAGTATAGATATCAGCAAGATACATTGCCACCGGGTCATCAGTTTTTTCCCCGATTTTAAAAGCCACTGCCGGGGAATTGGGTAAAAGGATGAAATCGAAATGTTCAAAAATTTCACGGGTCTTATCCTTTAATTTCCTTCTGACCTGCTGGGCTTTTGTAAAATAGGCGTCATAATAGCCCGAACTCAGCACAAAAGTACCCAGCATGATCCTGCGTTTCACTTCCCTGCCAAAGCCTTCCGACCGGTTATTTTTATAAAACTGGTCCAGGTCTTCAGCGGGCTGGGCAGAACGGTAGCCGTATCTTACCCCGTCATATCTAGAAAGGTTAGAGGAAGCTTCTGCCGTGGTGAGCACATAATAAGCGGGTACGATATAATCCATGAATTCAAAACTGACCGGTAAAACCTCGTGTCCTTCCTGTTTCAGTCGGTCAATGCTCGCATAAATAGCCATTTTGATCTCCGGGTCCAGGCTTTTATGTTCAAGTGCTTCTTCAAAATAAGTGAACCGGTATTTTCTTTCTGTTTTATCCCCAAAACTGGCAGGGAGCAACTGTCTTTTTTGGGAAGAGGTGCTGTCCATGGCATCTGGCCCGGTGATCACTTCCAGGACCCTGGCCACATCCGGGATATTGTTCCCGAAAATGCCGATCTGGTCAAAAGAGGAAGCATAGGCTATCAGACCGTATCTGGAAATGGTGCCATAAGTGGGTTTCATCCCCACAACGCCGCAAAAATCGGCTGGCTGCCGCACGGATCCACCGGTATCACTGCCCAGGGAAACCATGCATAAACCTGCCTGTACGGCAACAGCCGAACCGCCGGAAGAGCCGCCCGGCACCCGGGAAGTGTCGGCTGCGTTGAGCACCCTGCCATAAACTGAGTTTTCATTGGTTGATCCCATGGCAAATTCATCGCAATTACAGGAACCGATAATGATAGCATCTTCCGCCAACAGTTTTTCAACGGCAGTAGCGGAATACAGGGATTGGAAACCCTTCAGCATCCTCGAAGCAGCCGTCAAAGGATGATCTTTATAGGCGATCACATCTTTAAGAGCGATCACAACGCCATGTAACCTGCCGGTGGGTTGATTTGATTTTCTTTTCTCATCCAGCATACCGGCCCGGGCAAGGGCCTCTTCGGCGTAGACCGCCGTAAAAGCATTGAGATGCTGCGATGATTCAATTTTTTCCAGGTAAAAGTTTACCGTATCGAAACAGGAAACAGTTCCGTCATTTAGTAAACTATGATATCGTTCGATGGAATTATATACAAACAAAAGCTGACGCTTTTAGGAATGATATAGGCGGAGAAGTATTATGATTTTACAGAGGATTCTTTATCCTTCTCAGTCATACCTTCTTCAATTTCCTTCTTCACGTTATTTTTAGCATCATTGAATTCCCGAATGCCACGTCCGATACCGCGCATGAGTTCCGGTATTTTTTTGCCGCCAAAAAGCAAAACGATCACGAGGAGGATCAGGACCCATTCAGTTGCACCAAAGTTTCCCATTGTAATTTTTTTATTGATTAACTGGATAATGAAGTGTCAAAATCAAAGGTATAGTTATTTTAATATCAAAAAAAGCGGAAACATACCTGCTTCCGCTTTTTTGTAATTCATTAACCTATTTTAAGGAGTTTTTGTTTCTACAGCCATACGCTTCTCCTTGATCCTTGCACTCTTACCGCTTCTGCTGCGCAGGTAAAACAGTTTGGCCCTGCGTACCCTGCCTGCTTTGTTGAGTACAATTGAATCGATATTGGGAGAAGAGAGGGGGAATAAACGCTCTACCCCTACACCATCAGAGATCTTACGAACGGTAAAAGTAGCCGTTGCACCCGATCCCTGCCTTTTGATCACATCGCCTTTGAAGCTCTGGATACGTTCTTTGTTGCCTTCTACAATCTTATAGTTGACAGTTATGTTATCACCAGCCTTGAACTTTGGAAATTCCTTGGTTCCTGTCAGCTGTTCGTGTACATAATTTACTGCGTTCATAATGCTCAATTTTAAGGGATGCAAAGGTAGGGGGAAAAGATCAAAGATTAAAGTTTAAAATCTGAAAAAATCTTAGCCCTGCCGAAATACTGTTTATTGCTTAATCTTCAAATCTTTAGAATGATTACCGGGCAACATTCACCGCTCTTTTTTCCCGGATCACCGTTACTTTAATCTGGCCGGGGAAAGTCATCTCATTCTGTATTTTCTGGGCGATCTCAAAAGAAAGCTTGTCGGAATCCTGGTCGGTTACCTTATCCGCTTCTACGATCACCCTTAATTCCCTGCCCGCCTGGATGGCATAGGCTTTTTCAACCCCGTTGTATGCCATTGCCAGGTTTTCAAGGTCTTTGATACGTTGCAGGTACTGTTGCATGATCTCCCTCCTGGCACCGGGTCTGGCGCCGCTTATGGCATCACAGGCCTGTACGATCGGGGAGATAACATACTGCATTTCCATTTCATCGTGGTGGGCCCCGATGGCATTCACGACGGCCGGATTCTCACCATATTTTTCAGCCAGTTTGGCCCCTAAAAGGGCATGGCTCAATTCTGTTTCTTCATCGGGTACCTTACCGATATCATGCAGCAAGCCGGCTCTTTTAGCCAGTTTGGGATTAAGACCGAGTTCTGCAGCCATGATGGCACAGAGATTCGCCGTTTCGCGGCTATGCATTAACAGGTTTTGACCATAGGAGGAACGGAATCGCATCCTTCCGACCATCCTGACCAGTTCTTTATGCAGGCCATGAATTCCCAGTTCGATAACGGTTCTCTCACCGATCTCCATCACCTGTTCCTCGAGTTGTTTACGGGTTTTTTCCACTACTTCTTCAATCCTTGCCGGGTGGATACGGCCGTCGGTTACCAGCCTTTGCAAACTTAAACGGGCAACTTCCCTGCGCAGGGGGTCATAAGAGGAAAGGATGATCGCTTCAGGGGTGTCATCCACAATCAGGTCAACCCCTGTGGCCGCTTCAATGGCCCTGATATTCCGGCCTTCGCGGCCGATGATCTGACCCTTTATTTCATCACTTTCCAGGTTGAAGACGGTTATCGTGTTTTCAATGGTCTGTTCAGCAGCCGTCCTTTGGATGGTCTGGATTACAATTTTCCGGGCCTCCTTATTGGCTTTCAGTTTTGCCTCTTCGATGATTTCCTGCTGGATGGTGGAAGCCTGTGATTGTGCTTCGTGTTTCAGGCTCTCGATCAGTTGCGCTTTTGCTTCTTCAGCTGTTAAAGCGGAAATTTTTTCCAGCCTGCGGATATGTTCCTCCTGGTGTTTCTCCAGTTCAGTTCTTTTAATATTCACCAACTCGATCTGGCGGTTCAGGTTTTCCTTGATCGCCTCATTTTCCTTGATCTGTTTTTCAAGGTTACTTTCCTTCTGGTTGATACCCTGCTCTTTCTGCCGGATCCTGTTTTCCCCTTCGCTGATTTTCCGGTTCCTGTCCAAAACTTCTTTGTCATGTTCAGCTTTTAGCTGTACAAACTTTTCTTTGGCTTCTAATAATTTTTCTTTCTTTAAGGTTTCGGCAGATGAACGTGCATCAGAAAGGATTTTGTTGACCTGTTGCTCTGCTTCTTCAATTTTACGTTTTGTGCTTTTGGCAAAAATGAATTTACCCGCTATAATTCCCAGAATTAAAGCTACTCCGCCAATGATAGATGTTAAAATATTGGGATCCATGAATTTGTTTTTTAATTAATTCCTCAATGATATTTCCTGTTTTTTGCATTCTTCTGCTTTTGCAGTTAATCCGCCTAAGGGGCAGGTAATCAGCGAAGATACAAAACAGACTGAATTGCATGAAATTCAATCAAAAACAATCAATTTGAGGTTTCTTTGCATATGATGGGTGGACTGGAGATTCCCTTTTAAATCATTAATCTTGCAGGACAAATAATGACCTGTATGAAAGCATTTTTCCTGGTGATGGCTGTTTTCCCCCTGTTCCTTTCTGCACAGGAAAGAACCCGGGATTTTCAAATTTTTGGCACGGTGAAATCCTTATCCCAAGAGCCGGAATGGGTTCATTTCTCCTACAGGGACAATGGCCAGCGGATCCATGACAGTGTACCGGTGAATAAAGGCCACTACTTTTATGCCGGAACCCTTCATGAGCCTGTACTTTTTTCCGTGTACCCTTCCTTTAAACCGGATGCAACAGGAAAAAAGCCGGGTCTGCAATATGCCCGCGATTATGCCTCCCTGTTTATCGATAAAGGGAGGGTGCGTGTACAATCAGTCGATTCATTTTCTAATATCTCGGTAAAAGGGTCAGCTGCCCATGCGGCGTACCAGAAATTTAAAGAAAGTTTACAGGCCATTGCGGATAAACAACAGGCGCTGATCAGTCAATGGTATGATTACAATGCCCAAAAAGATGAAGAGGGGAAAAAGAGGATCTCTGCCGCACTCGACCAGGTCAATACCGAAGAAAAAGATGCTAAGGGCGCTTATTTCAAGAAAAATACAAACAGCCCGATCGCTGCGTATTTGGTAAAAGATTATGCCGGTTGGGATATCAACCCGGAATCCGTGGAACCGCTGATATCCCTTTTACCTGTAAAATATCAATCCTATCCTTCCGTATTGGCGCTGAAAGAGGCGGTTGACATAGCCAAAAAAACGGGTATTGGAAGGATGGCAATGGATTTTACCCAAAACGACACCCTGGGTAAACCGGTAAGTTTATCTTCTTTTCGGGGAAGTTATGTATTGGTTGATTTTTGGGCCAGTTGGTGCGGTCCCTGCCGGGCTGAAAGCCCCAATCTCGTAAAAGCCTACAGTGTTTTCCGTAACAAAGGACTGAATATCCTTGGCGTTTCATTGGACCGGCAGGACCAGAAAGAAAGATGGCTGAAGGCCATTCGGGATGATCATCTTTTTTGGACACAGGTGAGCGATCTCCAATATTGGGATAATGCGGTAGCGGTGATGTACGGGATCAAAGCCATTCCTCAAAACATATTGATTGATCCCCAGGGTAAAATCATTGCCAGGAACCTGAGAGGGGAGGACCTGGAGGAAAAACTATCCGCCCTGATCGATCCGGGTAAGACATACTAGTGAGCAGCCTGCTGTTACAGAGGGGTTATTTTTCCAGTGCCTGGTCCAGCATTTTTTCCAATTGGTCCAGTTGAAGGGTGAGGGTTTCTTTTTCGGAACCATTTCCGACAATATCCTTTTTTTCGGTAGCAAACCATACCAGTACCATGGAGATATAATCCTGCATATCCTTACCGGCAAACTGGGTCCGGAATTCCAGGATTTTATCATTGATGGTTTTGACAGATTTACGCACTACTTCTTCATCCTTTGGATGAATCTTGATGCGATAGCTCCTGTCGCCGATGACAATGGATATGGGAATTAGCTGATCAGACATAGTTATTCGCTTAAAAGGGCAATGCAACGGTCGATTTCCCGGATATAGGAACTTACGCGTTTTTCAAATTGTTTCTTGTCGGTGTCATTCCAGTTCCCGGAACTGATTTTCAGTATTTCAACCTTTTGCCGGAGTCCATTGATATATTCCTGGTTGGTCCCGCTTTCCATTTTGAGTTTTTTCAACGCTTCCTTTAATTCGCGGTTTTCCTTTTGCAGGGAAGCCTGCTGCCTGAGCAATTGCTGCAGCTTGTCCTGTATACTTTTTAATTGTGCTTCCATGTTTTTTATTTTCTTATTTCCGCATCCAGCTCTTTTTCCAGCGTGCCGGTGATCTTTCCCATCCAGGTTTCGATTTCTTTGTCGGTCAGTGTTTTGTCCTCATCCAGAAATGTAAAGCTAAGGGCAATTGACTTTTTATGGGCACCCAATTTCTCACTTTCGAAAATATCAAAGAGTTTGACACCCGTCAATTTATTCAGCTTTAACTTTTGCACCTGTTTTTCCACTTGTTCAAAAGGTACCTTTTTGTCCAGTACAATCGCCAGATCGCGTTGAACGGCCGGGTATTTCGGGATTCCGGTAAACCTGACCTTTTGGACTGCTGCAAATTTCAACAGGGTCTCCCAGTCAATATCAGCAAAAAATACCGGTTGCCGGATATCAAATCGTGTGAGCAGGTCCTGGTGGACAGGGCCGGCAAAAGCCAGGGTTTCACCATTCATGGTTGCCCTAATGGCTGCTTCAAATTTTGGGATTGATTCAGGGTTTATGGCTTCCTCGCGGATGCCCGCAACGGAAAAAAGCGCCTGTATCACCCCTTTCAGGAAATAGATATCGGACGGTACTGGTTTTTGTTTCCAGTTATCCGTTGCATTGTTTCCGGATATATAAAGACATAAATGCTCTTTTTCAACATATTTCCCTGCCTCAGCAGATCCATAGGTTTTTCCAAACTCAAAAAATTTCAGGTCGGTGTTTTTCCGGTTCAGGTTATAGGCCACGGATTCCAGACCGGTTTCAATCATCGAGGGGCGCATGGTATCCAGTTCCGCGCTGAGGTTATTGATCATTTTTACCGAACCGGCCAGTTCATCGCCGGAGAAATAAGCTGAATTGGTGATCGAGTTGGTCATGATCTCATGAAAACCAAGACCCACCAGGAAGCCAGCCAGTTTTTCTTTCAGGGTTTCATCAAAATAATTTTCTGCCACAGAGGGGGAGATGGTGATGGAAGTCGGAATGGATATATTATCAAGACCATCAATTCTCAGTACCTCTTCTACGATATCTGCAGGAACTGAAATATCGGGTTTATGGAAGGGCACACTGACCCAAAGTTCATCCATGCCCTCCTTGAGGATCTCAAAACCCAATGCTTCCAATATCCGCATGACTGTTTCGGGATGATAACTTTTGCCGCTGAGCTTTTTTAGGTAGTGGTATTTGATCGAGACAGTGTTTTTTACTGCCGGTTCAGGATAGATATCAACGATCTCGGAAGCAATTTTTCCATGTCCCAGTTCCCTGATCATGGCTGCCGCTTTTTTCAGCACGTTCACGGTGCCGGAAATATCAATGCCTTTTTCAAATCTGGAGGCGGCATCGGTCCTTAATCCATGGCGGAAGGAGGTTTTGCGGATGTCCACCGGGTTAAACCAGGCGCTTTCCAGGAAAATATTTTTTGTGGTAATGCTTACACCCGATGTAAGGCCGCCAAAAACTCCGGCAATACAGAGCCCCCCTTCTTCATCACAGATCATCAGGTCTTCACTGCTCAGTTTTCGCTCCTTTTCATCCAGGGTGATAAAGGGAGTCCCTTCCGGAAGATTTTTCACAATGATTTTTCTACCCTTGATTGTATCGGCATCGAAAGCATGTAAGGGCTGGCCGGTTTCATGCTGAATATAATTGGTGATATCGACAATATTATTAATGGGCCGGAGTCCAATGGCCTTGAGTCGTTGTTTGAGCCAGCCGGGGGATTCGCTAATCGTAATATTGCTGATGCTGATACCACTATATCTTCTACAGGCTTTCTTGTTTTCGATCGAAACGGATATTGGCAGGCTGGAATTATCGGGCTTCAGGCCATTGAGAACGGGGATTTTTGCCTTGATGTCTTTCTTATCATGATGACTCAGGTAAGCGCAAACGTCCCTGGCCACGCCCCAATGGCTCATGGCATCCATGCGGTTAGGGGTAAGCCCGATTTCAAAGACCCAGTCTTCGTAAGGTTTAAAATAGTCGGCAGCCGGGGTTCCGGTTTCCGCTGCAGGCGGTAAAACGAGTATACCTGTATGTGAGGTTCCCAGTCCCACTTCGTCTTCTGCACAGATCATTCCATGACTTTCATGGCCCCGTATCTTCGCGACTTTCATCGTCAGCGGATCTCCGGCTATGGGATATATGGTGGTACCAACCGGTGCCACTAACACTTTTTGCCCGGCAGCCACATTGGGTGCACCGCAAACGATCTGCAGGGGTTCCCCCTTACCGATATGAACAGTGGTGAGGGAAAGTTTATCTGCGTTAGGGTGTTTATCTACGGTCAGTACTTCACCGATCAGCAGCCCCTGCAGCCCTCCTTTTACTTCTTCGAACTTTTCAAGGCTTTCCACTTCAAGACCAATGGAGGTAAGGATCCTGCTTAATTTTTCAGGTTCTATTTTTTCCGGCAGGTATTCACACAGCCATTTATAAGAAATCTTCATGGTATTAATCTTCTTTTCGGCAATGGGCAAAGATAAAGGAAAGGCAAAAACAGGGCGGTCAAAATTGTAAATGCCGGATACGGGCCCGGGGCTTGCGGAGAATAACCGGGAATGAATTTACAAATGCAGCAGGGGAGCGGCTTTGGGAAAAATAAAACAAAGTTGCAATTCGCTGAAAGGCTTATGGGAGCCTTCTCCTGCGTTAAAATTTCTTCGGTTTTTCCTTCATAATGGTTGAAAACCTCATTCTGGTGTTTCAATAACCTGACCAAAAAAAAGGCCCTGTTTTTTTTAGCACAGTGAATGTGAGTTTAATTCAGGAAACTGCGCAAAACTTTTTTAAATTGTGTAAGACAGCTTCAGATTTGTTAATAAACCCTGATTATTGGGGAAAACCCTGTGGAAGCAGGGGGAATAAAAAAGGATGGCAAAAACGTTTTATTAAGACTTAAATTCGCCTCCCGGCCTGGGATAACATAAGGTTCATATTAAGTTAACAATCACTTAATAAAAACCTTTTTACTATTTCCAGGGTATTGGGAAGGCTTATTTTTACATTACTATTACTTTCTAATGGATCTTACTAACCTAAACCGCGATCGCAAGCAAAGGCGAAAGAATACCCCCGACCTTACCAGCATGGTATATGGAAAGGTGCCGCCACAGGCCAAGGAACTTGAAGAGGCCGTACTTGGCGCTATCATGCTCGAGAAGAATGCATTTGATACTGTTGTGGAAATCCTGAAGCCGGAATGCTTTTATGTGGAAGGGCACCAGCGTATCTACAGGGCGATGCAGGGACTGGCACAGAAAAGCCAGCCTATCGATATCCTGACGGTGGTGGAAGAACTGAAATCCCGTGAAGAACTGGAAATTGTCGGCGGCCCTTATTATGTCACGAAACTGACCAACACCGTTGTCTCTTCTGCCAATATCGAAGCGCATTCCAGGATCGTTTTGCAGAAATTCATTCAAAGAGAGCTGATCCGGATCAGTGGCGAGATCATTGGGGATGCCTACGAAGATTCCACCGATGTGTTTGACCTCCTGGATGATGCAGAAAGCAAATTATTTGAGATCACGAACAATCACCTGCGGAAAAATTTCGACACGATCGACTCGGTGCTGGTGAAAACCATTCAGCGGATCGAAGACCTCCGGCACAAGAACGAAGATGTGACCGGGGTCCCAAGCGGTTTTCCTACCCTGGACCGGGTAACCTATGGCTGGCAGAACACCGACCTGATCATTTTAGCAGCCAGGCCTTCCGTGGGTAAAACAGCTTTTGCGCTTAACCTTGCCCGCAATGCCGCCCTGAGCGCCAGTAAGCCCACGCCTGTCGCCTTTTTCTCCTTGGAAATGAGTGCCGGCCAGCTGGTTCAAAGGATCCTTTCAGCGGAAAGTGAGATCTGGCTGGAAAAAATCAGCCGGGGTAAAATGGAAGAACATGAAATGAAACAATTGTATGCGCGGGGTATCCAGCGACTGGCGCAAGCCCCGATCTTTATCGATGATACACCCGCCCTGAATATCTTTGAACTCAGGGCCAAATGCCGCAGGCTGAAAAATAAACATAATATCGGGATGGTGATCATTGACTACCTGCAGCTGATGAGCGGAACCGGTGATAACCGGCAGGGTAACCGTGAGCAGGAGATCAGTAATATATCCCGGAACCTGAAAGGCCTTTCCAAAGAATTAAATATTCCTATTATAGCACTTTCACAGTTAAGCCGTGCGGTAGAGACCCGGAAGGAAGGGAATAAGATGCCACAGCTTAGCGATCTCCGTGAATCAGGCGCTATCGAACAGGATGCCGATATGGTAATGTTCCTCTATCGCCCGGAATATTATGATATCACCAGCAATGAAATGGGAGAGAATAATAAAGGGGAAACCCATGTGCGGATCGCCAAACACCGTAACGGTTCACTAGAAACCATCAAACTGCGGGCCTTGCTGCATATCCAAAAATTCATTGAAGATGGCGGAGAGGGTGATTTTGGTTTACCCGGCAGCAACTGGCGCCCGGTGCAGGATGACAATGGCCCTAAAGTCTTTTACCAGACCGGTAGTAAAATGAATGATATTCCCCCGGATGATGATGATCCCTTTTAAGGAAAGGATCAACTGATTCCTTAACGCGTTGAAGCCCCGGTTGAGCCGGGGCTTTATTTTTTCACTTATTTTTATTCCATGAGTCTCCCGTTTTTTTATATCAGTGAATACGAAGGTGGCCCGTCTGTTACACTCAATGAAGAAAGCTCCAGGCATGTGGTACAGGTATTAAGAATGAAATTGGGGGAAGCTGTAAACCTTACAGACGGGAAGGGTAAGTTGCTAACCTGTTCCATTACGGATGTGCATAAAAAGCATTGCGTGGTCAGGGTGAATCACCAAAACCAGTTGCCAAGACCTATTCGGCAGGTTACGATTGCCCTTTCCCTGATCAAAAATGCCAACCGCTTTGAATGGTTTGTTGAAAAAGCCACAGAGATTGGGGTGACAGCAATAATCCCCCTGATATGCGAAAGAACAGAAAAGGAACGGTTTCGCACAGAACGAATGCTACAGATTTGTGTCAGCGCCATGCTGCAAAGCCAGCAGTGCTGGCTCCCGGTTTTGCGGGAACCCGTATTATTGGCTGATTACTGGCAGCAGGAAAGGGAAAAAGGACAGCATTTTATAGCCCATTGTGAAAGAACCGAAAAAAGAGAATTGAGTGATTTAATTGATAACCAAACTGCTGTTCGGTCTATACTGATCGGCCCAGAAGGGGATTTTAGCAGCGAAGAGATCAGTGTGGCCTTACAGTATCAATTTATCCCCGTTAGTTTAGGGGCAACACGCCTTAGGACAGAAACAGCCGGGCTGGTGGCAGCCACCCTCCTGAGCCGGTAAATCTTTTTTCCGGTTGGCCCATCTCATGGGTTTTACGACCTAAACTATTTTATATTTGTAAATAAGATAATATAAAATGGAGCCTCCTTCATTTCGATTATATTATTTTACAAGGGGTCTTTTTAAAAAAGGTTCAAAATATGAAAGGGGGAGATATGTGGTGTTCCTGATAGGTTGGTTTTTCTTTTTCATAATCAACCCGTTTCCTCTTACCGCTGTTGGTCAATTTTTTCCTGTCAGTTTTTTCTTCAGCCCCGAAAGCAATACACATACGGTTTCGTTAGTGTACCAGTTGGATACAAAACATGCTTATAACCTTCGAAAACAAGAGCAACTCATCAGCCGGTTTCAATGTTTTGGTGAATTGGATGCAAATGCACAGTACGAGGTGCTCTTGTGTGCCGATGTGCCGGATAATGATAATCCTTCAAGGGTCATCTATTATGGTCAACCGGGTCATGTCTTCCTGGTATTAAATAAGATTCCATTTCCCGGTGATACTATCAGCCAGTCATTTGGCTTGTATCCGCTCCATATGTTTTGGAGCTTATCATTTCATAAGATCCGCAGTAAGATTGGGAATAATGAGAAAAGGGAATATGATATCCGCCTGAGCAAATCGTTGTCTGCCTGGGAATTTGCCCGTTTGCTGGAACAGGCGGTTCAGTTATCTGCCCATAAATACCATATCAAAAAATACAATTGTATGCAATTTGCCCTGGATCTTTTTAATACAGTGAGTGATATACAATTGTCAGCCAATACGGTACGGTTTCCTTTCCTTGTGGGGAAGGGAGGGTCGCCCTGTGCCGTTTATGAGAAGCTTAAAGATTTGAAAACGACCGGGTCACCCCTGGCTGAATCTATTAGGATCGATTCCTTACAATCACCTGCCAATTCATGTCCTGTGAATAGCCCATTAACCATTCATTAATCATTTAAATCAACTAACATGAAAAAGAAAATTTTTCAACTGCTTGTTTTTTTGTTGCCGGTTTTGGTTTTTTCCCAGGATAAGGATAAAAAAGTCTTCATGCCTCGATTTTTTGTTACCGGCGGAGCCAATTTTTCTTCTATAAGCCCCGGTGATAGCTGGAAATGGGCCTTGCCCGGGCTGCATGTTGGAGCAGGGATATTCCTGGATCCTGGCAAAGACGGGCATATCATGTATTCCGGCCAGGTTAGTTATGATATGCTGGGTTCTAAATATGATGAAGGATATTATAAAGGGAAAGTGGTTCTGAGTTATATCAATCTACCCCTCATGTTCCATTACAGGGCCGGTCAGGGCTTTTTTGCTGAATTTGGTGTACAGCCCGGGATTAATACTAGTGCCAAGGACCACTATGATGGTAATACGGATGACTATAAGGATTATATTAATTCATTTCATTTTGGCATACCCATTGGTGTGGGATATGTCTTCTCGAATTCTGTGGGGTTCAACCTGCGGTACATGCATGGATTGTCCAATATAGAAAAAGATGCCACGGATGGTAAAGATTATAACCGGGCCTTTACGGTGCGGGCATTATGGACATTGCCTTATAAAAAATAATTCAGGCTGGGGGCAGGCTGAAATCATACCACCGGAGGAAGGGGTTTAGAGCGGCTTATTTCGCCATATCTGAATACCCTTCCTCTTCTTTTTCCGGGAGTACCGGCTCGTTCAGGGCAACGACCCTCTGTTTTTTCATCCGGTTGCGCATGGTCATGTTTAACAGTTCAACCATGAAGGAGAAGGCCATACCGAAATAGATATAGTTCTTCAGGTGCAGCTGCTCTGCCGATTCGGCATCCCATCCTTCAATCACCAGGCTGAGTCCGATCATTACCAGGAAGGATAGCGCCAGCATCTTAAGTGTTGGATGTTTATGAATGAAACCTGCAATCTTAGGACTGAAAAGAAACATAATGGTCATGGCTATCACAACTGCTGCGATCATGATCTCCACATGTTTGGCGGTTCCGCCGGCTGTAATGATACTGTCGAATGAAAAAACGGCGTCGATCAGCATGATCTGTACAATCGCCTGGCTGAGGGAAATCCCTTTCTTGTTTTTAGTGACTGCATTGGGATCCTCACCCTCCAGTTTGGTGTGGATCTCTTTTACGGATTTATAGATAAGGAACAACCCGCCCAGCAGCATAACCAGGCTCGCGATGTCAAATCCTTTACCGGCAAGTGAAAAAATCGATTTCCCTTTCTGTGATAACAGCCATCCCAGACCGAGTAACATCAAACTCCTCGAAATGATTCCCGTAAACATCCAGAGCCGCCTCGCGGTGTGCTGCTCTTTGATCTTATCCAGTCGGTTCATGATGATGCTGACGAAAATGACATTATCGATACCCAGCACCACTTCGAGGATGACAAGGACGAAAAAACTGATGATGCTTTCTGAAGTAAATAAATATTCCATAAGTCAATGCCGGTTGAATCTATTGATGTTTAATTTGATGACAAACCTTTACAGATCTTTTTTACGATAGCGGGCCCCACATAAATAAATCCCGTCCATACCTGAACAAGAGAAGCGCCTGCCTCCATTTTCTCCCTGGCATCTTCAGGATAAAAGATACCACCTGATGCAATAAGGGGCAGTTTACCCTGTGTTTTATCTGCAATATAGTGCAGGAGTTCTGTCGATTTTTTTTGTACCGGTTTTCCGCTTAAACCACCGGCCTCCTTCGCAATATTTTGCGAAGCTTCACAGAGCCCTTCGCGGCTGATCGTGGTATTACTGACCACCAACCCATCAAGGCCGATCTCCTGGGCCAGGTCGATCACGTCGTCAATTTGTTCCAAGCTAAGGTCGGGTGCGATTTTCAGGAGAATCGGTTTTAGTATATCCTTATCATGATTGGCCTGTTGAAGATGGGTTAGGATCTTCCGCAGGGATGCTTTTTCCTGCAATGCCCTTAAGCCGGGTGTATTGGGTGAACTTACATTGACCACAAAATAGTCAACATAGGGATGAAGGCTGTCAAAACAGATCTCGTAATCTTTCCAAGCCTCTTCATTAGGGGTCAATTTGTTCTTACCGATATTGCCCCCGACCACCAGTTTAGTATTGTGGTTTTCATGTCTCCACTGTTTCAACCTTTCGGCTACAGCCTGTACCCCTTCGTTATTAAAGCCCATCCTGTTGATCAGGGCCTTATCTTTTGGCAGGCGAAAAAGCCTTGGTTGATCATTGCCTGCCTGTGCAAGGGGAGTTACCGTACCGATCTCCACAAAACCAAAACCAAGGGTTTCCAGTTCTTTGAGGTATTTTGCATTTTTATCAAATCCCGCACCCAGCCCTACTGCGTTTTTAAACCGGATATTAAAGATCCCGACGGGTTGGCTGCGACAGGCAAAATAACGGGCAAGCAGATGCCGCATCCATCCCATGCTGCAAATGCCCTTCAGGATGTTCATGGAAAAATAATGCACCTTTTCAGGATCAAAAAGGAACAGAAAACGTCGGAGTAATGTATACATATTGGCTGGCGAAGATAAACTAAGTTTATTTTTCCCGGTTTGGAGGATAAGCTAAGACTGGTTAATTTTGGTATAGAAAGTTGCATAAACAACTAAATTAGGTTTTCCGGTGACAATGGCTTCAGGGTTAAACCCGGGCCGGTAGTTCATTGTTATATATTGATACAGTTTCACTAAAATAATAGTTTTATGCAGGAAGCATATATTGTTGCAGGATACAGAACCGCAGTGGGTAAATCCAAAAAAGGAGTTTTTCGCTTTACGAGGCCCGATGACCTGGCCATTGCTGTTATAAAAGGGTTGATGGCATCCATTCCCCAACTCGAGGCAAAAAGGGTGGATGATGTTATTGTGGGGAATGCGGTACCCGAAGCCGAACAGGGTTTACAGTTTGGGCGGATTATCAGTGCCCGTGCCCTGGGTATTGATGTGCCCGGCCTTACCGTAAACCGGTATTGTGCCAGTGGCCTGGAAACCATTGCCATCGCCACCGCCAAGATCCGGATGGGTATGGCAGACTGTATCATTGCCGGTGGCACGGAGAGCATGAGCCTTGTGCCTACTGCAGGATGGAAAACGGTACCAGCTTATTCGATCGCCAAAGATGAACCCGATTATTACCTGAGTATGGGTTTGACGGCTGAAGAAGTTGCGAAGCAGTACAAGGTTAGCCGCGAAGACCAGGATATCTTTTCCCTGCATTCGCACCAGAAAGCAATGCAGGCCATCAATAACGGCTATTTCAAGGATGGTATCCTGCCCATCGCGGTAGAACAGGTGTATGTGGATGAAAATGGTAAAAGGAAAAAGAAAGAATATATAGTCGATACGGATGAAGGACCCCGGTCTGATACATCGATAGAAGCACTGGCCAAACTGAAACCTGCATTTGCTGCAGGAGGTTGTGTAACGGCCGGTAATTCCTCCCAGACCAGCGATGGCGCAGCCTTTGTTATTGTAATGGGCGAAAAAATGGTGAAAGAACTGGGGTTACAACCGATCGGGCGGCTGGTCGGTTCAGCCGTTGCGGGGGTTCATCCCAGGATCATGGGTATTGGCCCGGTAGCGGCTATTCCAAAAGTATTACAGCAGACCGGTATGAACCTTGGTCAGATAGACCTGATCGAATTAAATGAAGCCTTTGCCTCCCAATCACTGGCCGTGATCCGTGAAGCAGCTCTGGATCCTGAAAAGGTGAATATCAACGGTGGTGCGATCGCCCTGGGACATCCTTTGGGATGCACCGGTTGTAAGCTGACTATCCAAAACCTGCATGATATGAAGCGGCTCCAAAAAAAATACGGAATGGTTACGGCCTGCGTAGGTGGTGGCCAGGGTATTGCGGGTATTATAGAGAATATAAACTAGCATTTTGAAAGTAAGTTAATCACCTATTTCAGATTTTGTTGCAATAATAACTCCTGCCGTTCAACCAATAATATGAAATAGTGTTGCATTTTTTCTATAATTTTGCTGCCTTACTTTTAAATGAAAAGGCGGGATAATCATATTGCCAGAATTATCGCTTTCTTATTTATCCTTTTGTTGGTACAGAAGGTCTCCGTTAGTTTGTACCTGCATAATAATTACCATTCCGTTAATGCTCACTGCAATGATAGCCCCACGGATACAAAACTGATTAGCCCCAACTGCACCTGTATCGAGGATTTTTTGACTCCCTTTTCCGAAACAGCCCATTTGCCGGTTGTCATTGCACTGATTACGCATCACGAATTTTATTGCTGTCCAGACCCTTCTATTCCTTTTCCTGAAACGAAGTTCTCTTCTCTCCGCGGCCCCCCTTCAAAGATCTTTTTCAAATTTATTTGATTAGCAGGAACACAGTATTATTAATTAACCCGGGAGAGCACGCGTATTATTTTCTCGCCTATTCATTTCATGTATGAGAACAAAGTTTATTTTATTAAGTATTGTTGGTTTTTTTACCGTATTCCATCTCCATGCACAGCAAAGGGCTTCGGTCAGCGGCAGGATTATAGATGCGAAAACCGGTTTGGGTTTGTCGGGAACATCTGTGTACCTTCCTGATCTGCGTCGGGGAACGACAGCCGATGAAAAGGGTGGATACCAGTTACAGAACATTCCTGAGGGCCGATATCTCATAGAGGTCAGCCATCTGGGTTATACTTCCATTGTTGAGAATATTGAATTGAAAGGGAATATTACAAGGGATTTTTCCCTGGCACCCTCGTATATAGAAAACGAAACAGTAACGGTTACAGGTGTTTCATCCGCCACTTCCACCAAAAGAAGTCCGGTACCCGTTAACATCGTGAAAAAGGAGGATCTGTTCAGGAATATTTCCACCAACCTGATCGATAATCTATCCCGTACACCCGGCGTATCCCAGATTTCTACTGGCCCTGCTATTTCAAAACCAACCATCCGGGGGCTGGGATATAATCGTGTGGTGGTGGTAAACGATGGTATCCGGCAGGAAGGCCAGCAATGGGGCGATGAACATGGTATTGAAATTGATGAACAGAATGTGAACAGGGTGGAAATATTAAAAGGACCTGCTTCGTTGATGTATGGCAGTGATGCCCTGGCAGGCGTGATCAATATCATTTCCATCAAAGCTGCCCATGAAGGGGAGATTACCGGGAATGTCACATCAGCCTACATGACCAATAATCGTCAGCGAAATCTTCATGCAGCACTGGATGGGAATCATAATGGCTTTATTTGGGGTGCTTATGGCTCTTACCAGGCGGCTGCTGATTATAAGAACAAATATGATGGCTATGTTTTTAATTCTAAGTTTAATGAAAAAAATATGGGCGCCTACCTTGGCCTGAATAAGGGTTGGGGATACTCGCATTTGTATATCAGCCGGTTTGACCAGCGGCTGGGATTAGTGGAAGGGGATCGGGATGATGCAACCGGTAAGTTCCTGAAACAGGTTAACGATGGCGGAACAGCATCAACTATCATTGCCGGTCATTCCGATTTTTTATCAACAGATCCATTCATTCCCAGCCAGCGGGTGAAGCATTTCAAACTGGCGACAGATAATAGTTTTAGAGCAGGCAAAGACAGGATAACCCTTGTCGCCGCCTATCAGCAAAACCAGCGACAGGAATTTGGCAACGTGCTGGATCCCGGTCAAAAAGGTCTTTGGTTTGATCTTGGCACCATTAACTATAACCTGCAGTACCATTTTGCTGAAAATAAACAATGGAAGACTACAGCAGGTATCAACGGAATGACACAAAATAACAGTAACAAAGGTGCAGAAGCGCTGATCCCGGAATATGACCTATTTGATATCGGCGCATTTCTGTATACCCAGAAAAGATGGGAGGACCTGACCGTGAGCGGAGGTATTCGTTTTGATAACAGGACAATCCATACTCAGGAACTCTTTGACGGAATCAACCTCAAATTTGCCGCCTTTAATAAGCAATTCTCCAATGTTTCCGGCAGCCTGGGATTTTCTTACCAGGCCAATAAAGAAGTCACCCTGAAGTTGAACCTGGCAAGGGGTTTCAGGGCGCCTGGCATACCGGAACTGGCCAGCAATGGGGCCCATGAAGGAACCAACCGTTATGAATACGGTTCAGTAGACCTTAAATCAGAAAATAGTTTTCAAACGGATGCAGGCATTGAAATTACTACTGAACACGTATCCTTTACCGGTAACCTTTTTTATAACCCGATAAAGAATTTTATCTACTACCGAAAATTATCTTCTGTCAATGGCGGTGATTCCCTGCTCATGGATGGTTCGAACCAGTTCTTTGCTTTTCAATTTGACCAGGGCAATGCAAAATTATACGGGGCAGAATTTAATCTTGATATCCACCCGCATCCACTCGACTGGTTACATATTGAAAATACATTTTCATGGGTCCGTGGTTTGCTGAACAAAGAACAGGATGGCAGCAAAAACCTTCCTTTTATACCGGCTGCAAGGCTGATCAATGAAATCAAGGTTGATTTTTTCAACAATGGGAAGGTCCTGAAAAACTGGTATGCCAAACTGGAACTGGATAATACCTTTGCCCAGCAAAAGCCATTTACCGGTTACAATACCGAAACGGCAACACCGGGGTATAGTTTGATCAACACCGGAGTGGGGGGCGATATACTGCACAGGGGCAATACGCTATTTACCTTATTTATGGGAATCAATAACCTGGGAGATGTAGCGTATCAAAGTCACCTGAGCAGGTTAAAATATACAGCCGAAAATATGTTGACCGGCCGACAGGGCGTGTTTAATATGGGCAGGAATTTTTCGGTCAAACTGGATGTGCCAATAAGGTTCTCTTCGAAGTAAATGAATGCCAGATTTAGAAAAAGCCGGCACCGGAAGTGCCGGCTTTCTAATTATATTTGGTAATGGAAATCACCTTTACCACACCCGCCCTGCTTTTTCCAGCGATCAGTTTATTGTTACTGGCGTACACCAACCGTTACCTGGCCCTGGCCAACCTGATCCGAAAACTGCATGATGAATACATCAGGGGCGAAAAGAACCATTTGCTGATCAGCCAGATCAAGATACTACGCATAAGGATCAACCTCGTCCGCCAGATGCAGGCACTCGGTGTTTTCAGTTTCCTATGTTGCGTAGTGACGATGTATGGGGTCTATATGCAATGGACGGAACTGATAAAGATCATCTTTGCTGTCAGCCTGATCAGTTTACTGGCATCACTGTTTATTTCCCTGATTGAGATCACCCAAAGTACAAAGGCCCTTGAACTGGAGATCAGTGATATGGAAGAACTGAACCAGGAGGGTTTTTTCTCCAACATGTTTAACAAGGATAAGAAGGAATGATCAGTCAAACGGATAGCGTAAGCCTATTTGCTGCCGCACTGTTGTCATGATCTTTTGCATATCCAGGCTCTTTTTGAGCGGCACCACGCTGCTTTCTTTCCTTCCTGCCAATAAACAATCGGTAGCGTCCTGTATTTCAAATTCAAAACCATTTGTCACCCTGTCGTCTACAAACTGATCTACCAAATTATTGTCGGAATCATATAATTGGGCAGCAGCCGCCCTCCAGAAAAGGGGGATTTCTATATATCCTTTTTCGCCATAGAAGAATGCCGAGTTCCTGGCTTTGACCACAATGGAACAAAACAGGTTGGCGGTCACATCATCATATTGCAGGGTAAAGGAAGTCTTTTCATCAACACCAGTTTTTCCGAGGATGCCGGAAGCGGTGATGGTATGGGGGTAACTGTCTGTAAAGAAACAACTGATGCCGGTAAGGTAAACGCCAATGTCCAGCAGGGCTCCTCCTGCCAGATTACGGTTGAACAATCTTTTTTCCGGGTCAACCGGGGGGGCGAAACAGAATTCCGCCTGGATCAGTTTTAATGAACCGATTTTACCTTCGTTTATCCAGTCTTTAGCCTGCCTGATCGCTGGCAGAAACCAGGTCCACATCGCTTCCATCAGGAAAACATTTTTATCTTTGGCGAGGGCCATCAGTTTTTCCAATTGCTGATCATTGACGGTAATGGGTTTTTCACAAAGCACTGCTTTACCGTGTTCCAGGCATTGCAGCACCTGCTCATAATGAAAGTTATGGGTAGTAGCGATATAAATAATATCAACTTCCGGGTGTGACCATAAGGCTTCATAACTACAGGCCGTTGGAATCTTGTATTGATCGGCAAAAGCGCTTGCTTTCTCAGCATCACGGGCTGCAACTGCCACCAGGCTGGCATGTTGAACAGCGGCAAAGTCTTTGGCAAATGTATGGGCGATCCTTCCGGCCCCCAGGATACCCCATCGGATTGTTTGCGTCATATGAATGGTTAAGTATAAATAAAAAACCCCTTACTAAGGGGTTTAAAGATATTGATTGAAATTGTTATAAATACCGGTTGATGATATTTTCCAGCCATTCCTGTTTACCGCTGTTTATAGCAGGCTCTCCCTTTTCTGCTGCATAATTCCGTAAATCTTCCAAACTCAGTTTCCCGTTTTCAAAATCTTTTCCTTTGCCATTATCAAATGAAGCATAACGTTCGGTCCTGAATTTTTTATAATCCGACTCGCTTAATACGGATGCCGCCACCACAAGGGCCCTGGCAAAACAATCCATACCGCCGATATGCGCATAAAAGAGGTCTTCCATATCGGTTGAGTTCCTTCTGCGTTTAGCGTCAAAATTGATACCGCCGCCTCCAAATCCTCCTGCTTCCAGAATGACCAGCATGGCTTCTGCCAGTTCATAAACATTATTAGGGAACTGGTCGGTATCCCAGCCGTTTTGGTAATCACCGCGGTTGGCATCGATACTGCCCAGCATACCGGCATCTGCCGCGACCTGTAATTCATGCTGAAAAGTATGTCCTGCGAGGGTGGCATGGTTCACTTCAATATTCAGCTTGAAATCATCCAAAAGATCAAACTGGCGCAGGAATCCGATCACTGTTTCACTGTCATAATCATATTGATGTTTGCTGGGCTCACAGGGTTTGGGTTCTATGAAAAAACTGCCGGTAAAACCGTTTTTCCTCGCATAGTCTTTTGCCATATGCAGAAAACGGGCAAAATGTTCTTTTTCTCTTTTCATATTAGTGTTCAGCAGGCTCATATAGCCTTCGCGTCCTCCCCAGAAAACATAGTTTTCACCCTTGAGGAAAATTGTAGCATCCAGTGCAGCTTTCACTTGTGCGCCACCGTGCGCCAGTACCTGAAAATCCGGGTTGGTGGCGGCGCCATTCATATACCGTCTGTTGGAAAATAAATTGGCGGTTCCCCATAATAATTTCACGCCGCTGGCATCCTGTTTTTGTTTTAAATAGGCTGCAGTGGCCTGTAACCGCTTTTCATTATCGGCAATATCGTTGGTATAATCGACCGCATCCACATCATGAAAACAATAAAAGGGCAGGCCCAGTTTTGTGATGAATTCAAATGCTGCATCGGCCTTGCTCTTTGCCCGTGCAACGGCATCATCATGGTTATTCCACGGATACAGGTGCGTGGGTTCCCCAAAGGGATCGGCACCATTGCCACAGAATGAATGCCAGTAGGCGCAGGCAAAACGCAGCCATTCCTTCATGGATTTTCCGGCTACCGTCCTGTTTTCATCGTACCAGCGGAAAGCCAATGGGTTATCCGAAGCGGGTCCTTCGTAATTGATTTTCCCGATACCTTTAAAAAATTCTTTGTCACCAGTGATTATTGACATAGTTGTTTGTTTTTTCCTTCATCGTTGCGAAAGAAGGGATGAATGATTCAGGTGGATATATTGAGTTTGTTTTCTTAAATGAATTTATCGAGCCATTTTTTCCATGCCTGGAAAACGGGCTCATATTTTTCCTGTTGGCAGGGTTCAATCGTGGCCAGGACATGGGCCTTATCAAAAGCTTCCCCGGCATCCTTGAAGATACCTGATCCGATTCCGGCACCCAGAGCAGCACCCATGCTGCCATCATGGGCATGCAGTTCCACCGGCACTCCCGTGATGTTGACAAATGCCTCCTTAAAGACGGGGCTTAAAAACATATTGCTGTTGCCGGCGCGAATCACCCGGGGGTTCATTGCATTTTCCCGCATGATATCCAGCCCAAACCGAAATGCGCAGGCAATGCCTTCCTGCACCGCCCGGTAAACATGGGCCCGGGTATGCAGATTGAGGTTCAGGTTACCGATCTGGGCACCAACCGTTTTGTTATTCAGCATCCTTTCCGCCCCATTCCCAAAGGGAAGGATGCGCAAACCATTGCTGCCGGCTGGGACGGACGCGGCAGCATCGTTGATCACCATATAATCTTCATGGTTAGCGATTTGGTTTCTCACCCAGCTGTTGAGAATACCTGTACCATTGATGCAAAGCAAAACACCAGTACGAATATTATCATCACGATGATTTACATGCGCAAAGCTGTTGATCCTGGATTTACGGTCATAGGTCAGTTGATCGCTGACACCATAAATAACACCGGAGGTGCCGGCAGTAGCTGCCACTTCACCAGGTTCCATCACATTCAAGGATAAGGCATTGTTGGGCTGGTCGCCCGCCTTATAGCTTACCGGTATGCCAGGTGTCAGCGAAAGCTGACCTGCAATGGCAGGCAGGAGTTGGCCATGATCTGAAAATACGGGCTGGATGGCAGGGATCAGGTTCTTATCAAAACCAAAAAAGTCAAATACGTCTTCTGACAACCGGTTTTTTTTAAAATCCCAGAATATTCCCTCCGACAAAGCAGCGATACTGGTGGTGAGGGTACCTGTAAACTGCAGGGCGATATAATCGCCCGGAAGCATGATCTTGTCTGTTTTATTAAAGAGACCAGGTTCATTTTCCTTTACCCAGGCCAGTTTGGAAGCGGTGAAATTTCCCGGCGAATTCAGTAGGTGTGTAAGGGCTTTCTTTTTGCCTATTTTCTTAAATGCTTTTTCACCGATGGGAACGGCACGGCTGTCACACCAGATGATGGAAGGACGCAGCAATTTTTTTTGTTGATCGACCATCACCAGTCCATGCATCTGGTAAGCAATTCCAATTGCTTTAATATCTTTTGGGTTGTAGAGGCCCAAAGCATTCGCTTTCCTGATGGCCTGTTGTACATGTTCCCACCACATATCCGGTGATTGTTCGGCCCAACCGGGTTGCGGTGACTGAATGGCTGATTCCGTTTCCGGGTAAGTGGCCGTGGCCAGGCATTGCCGGGAAGCGGCATCAACTACTGATACTTTTATGGAGGATGTCCCGATATCGATTCCAAGCAATAACATGTGGCAGCTTCGTTTAACAGACCGAAGTTAAAGCGCAATATTTCGATTCTTTTCCACTTTATTTCTTAATTCTGAAACTATATTAATAAAAAATATAGAAATTGCCTTAATTTATTATTAAAATAGTAGGCATGAAGCCTTTTATTGAAAAACTGCACCTTGATGAAAGTACTTCCTTTTATGTGCGCACTCATCAAACCCCTCAATTTGAAGTGCCCTGGCACCAGCATATTGAACTGGAGCTGATCCTCTTCAAAGAAGGATTCGGTACAGCGTTTATCGGCAATTATGTGGGCCCTTTTCGGGAAGGGGATATTTTTTTCCTGGGCTCCAACCTGCCCCATACTTTTCAAAAAGCCCATGGGCAATTGCATGTAAGTGCGGTAGTGATTCAATTTGAAGAATATTTCCTGGGACATGATTTTTTACAAAGGCCGGAAGCCGCCCTGCTCCTTGAGCTTTTTGAAAATGCCCTGATGGGGATGAGGATAAAGGGCAGCAGCCTCGGCTTGTTATACGAGTCTATTGCCTCTCTTGAATCTTTTACGGGTCTTACCAGGATGATCAAATTGTTGGAATGTTTACAGGTCATCGCCGCAAGAAAGGAATATGAAACGGTATCCACGCAGGAAGTAAAGGCATTCCGTTCAAGGCACAAAGAAAGGATCGACAGGGTTTATCAATACACCATCGATCATTTTGACGAACCCATAACCCTGCAAAAGATCGCCGGTATGGCCTCCATGAGCGTTCCGGCCTTTTGTAGTTATTTTAAGAAATGCACCCAAAAGACCTATATCGAATTTTTGCAGGAAGTAAGGATCGGGAATGCCTGCAAGCTGTTGACGGATACCCAAAAACCGGTGAGTGAAATTTGTTATAGCAGCGGTTTTAATACCCTGGCCAATTTCAACAAACAGTTTTTGAAAATAAAAAAGAAGCGTCCATTGCAGTATCGGAAATTGTTCCAGGCACAGTCCATCTCCTTATAGGGACTGAACTTTTTTCAACAGGGACTGCCAGCTGCCTCCATTATACACTTCCGAGATGCCGGCTGCTTTCAGTTTTGTTTTCGCATCACCGCTCCGTGAACCGGAAGAACAGCAAAAGATGACCGGTTTTTTCATATCCCTGATTCTCTCTATGCTGGCACTGATACGGTCAACAGGTATATTGATGGATCCCGGCACTTTTCCCTGGTCATATTCGTAAGCATTCCTTACATCAATGATCACGGCTCCTTTCTTAAGGGCATCGGTGACAGGATCCCCGAATAAAAATGAAAATAAACCCATGGCTGTTAATTATGCAGCAGTTAATTTTTTGCGTTCACCGATTTGCTGTCTCCACATGGCAAAATATAAACCTTTTTCATCCAACAGTTTTTCATGGGTTCCGGTTTCAATCACTTTCCCTTTTTCCAGCACATAAATCCTGTCGGCATGCATGATGGTAGAGAGCCGGTGTGCGATCAGGATCGTGATCTGGTTTTGTTGTGAAGAGATATCCTTGATCGTATCTGTGATTTCTTCTTCCGTCAGGGAGTCCAGTGCCGATGTGGCCTCATCAAAGATCAGCAAATTGGGTCTCCTGAGTAATGCCCTTGCAATGGAAAGACGCTGTTTCTCACCTCCGGATAGTTTCAGGCCACCTTCCCCGATCATGGTATCCAGTCCTTTTTCTGCCCGGGCCAGTAAATTAGTACAGGCCGATTTTGCCAGCGCTTCATTCAGGTCATCATCGGTGGCATGCGGGTTGACAAACATCAGGTTTTCCTTGATGGTACCGGCAAAAAGCTGTGTATCCTGCGTTACAAAACCGATCTGGTTCCGCAAATCTTCAAAGCTGATCATGTTTTCATCCTTGCCATTATAAAGGATCGAACCTTCCAATGGCCGGTAAAGACCCACCAGTAATTTCATCAGGGTCGATTTACCCGAACCGGAGGGGCCCACAAAAGCGATCGTCTCTCCTTTATTGGCGGTGAAACTGATATCCTCAATAGCTTTATGGGTGGCTGACTGGTGTTTGAAAGCCACCTTGTTAAAGGATAATTCGGTTACCGGCCCCAGGTGAATGGGGTTCTCGGGTAATTGTTCGGGTGTTTTCTGCATCACATTATGAAAGTTCTGCAAGGAAGCTTCGGCTTCCCGGTAAATGATGATGATATTACCGATCTCCTGCAGGGGGCCGAAAATAAAAAAGGAATAGAACATCAGGGTCATGACCTGTCCCGGGGTGATGGTTTGCTTAAACACCAGCCAAAGCAGCATGAACATGATGATCTGCCGGAGGGCATTGACACAGGTGCCCTGGATAAAGTTCAGGGTACGGATACTTTTCACTTTTCTGAGTTCAAGACCCAGTATTTTATAGGTGTTGTTGTTTAACCGGTTGATCTCCTGGTCGGTCAGCCCCAGGCTTTTTACCAGTTCAATATTCCTAAGGCTTTCGGTGGTACTGCCCGCCAATGCCGTGGTTTCCTTGACAATATTTTTCTGGATCCCCTTTATTTTACGGCTGAGTATACTGGTTAAGAAAGCCAGCAGCATGATGCCGCCAAAATAGACAGGCATGATAGACCAGTGGAGCGAAAAAGAATAAATGGAAACAAATATAACACCAACCAACAGGCCAAAAAGTATATTGATAAAGGAGATGATAAATTTTTCCGTATCGGTTCGCACTTTGGTCAGGATGGATAAGGTCTCCCCGCTGCGCTGGTCTTCAAATTCCTGGTAAGGGAGTTTCATGGAGTGTTTTAAACCGTCGGTGAATATCCGGGCCCCGAATTTTTGAACGATCACGTTCCCAAAATAATCCTGGAAGGCTTTTGCGATCCTGGAGATCATCGCTACACTGATCAGGATACCCAGCATACCCATCACGCCCCAGATAAATTCAGATTGAGACCTTCTTTCACCGGAGGGTTCAAATATCTTCTGTTTGATCATTTTGCCGCTTTCCCCCATCACATCTTTTATGACATAGGCCCCTTTTTCAAAAGGGTGGGTGGCATAGGTGTCAAACATCTTACCAAAAAAGAAGGGATCCAGGAGCGAAAACACCTGGTTGATCGCTGCCAGGAACAGGGCCAGGGCCACCAGCCATTTATAGGGTTTCAGGTAATGCAGTAATATTTTCATATCAGTAAAAAATAAGATGAACGTGTTTAAACATCAAAGAAGGTACAATTTCGGGAAAAATGACAAGATTACAGGTAGTTTGCCATTTGATGTGATGATAAATGCCTGGTTATGACAGACGAATGGCCTGCATAAATATTGTATCATGACAAAGCATTGGCTAACCGGCCCATCCTTCGCGGTCGAGGCTCCGGTACTGGATGGCTTCTGCCAGGTGTTCGGCCTTTATCGATGCACTGCCCGAAAGATCGGCAATTGTTCTCGAAACTTTTAATATCCGGTCGTAGGCCCGGGCAGAGAGGTTCAGTTTTGCCATGGCAACCTTTAATAACTGTGCCCCTACGGTATCAATCATGCAGATTTCTTTCAGCATTTTACTGCTGATCTGCGCATTGCAATAAATGCCGGGATGCTCCTTATATCGATCCGCCTGGATATCCCGTGCACCCATGACCCTTTCCCGTATCGATTGAGAACTTTCTGAAGCGTTGTTGGCTGATAATTCACTGAAGGGTACCGGGGTCACTTCCACATGCAGGTCAATGCGGTCGAGCAGCGGGCCCGATATCTTGTTTAAATATTTTTGTACGGCCCCCGGCGGACAGGTGCATTCCCTTTCGGGGTGATTGTAAAATCCGCAGGGGCAGGGGTTCATCGATGCCATCAGCATAAAAGATGCAGGGAAATCGATAGCTACTTTGGCCCTTGATATCGTTACCCTTCTTTCCTCCATGGGTTGCCGCATCACTTCGAGTACCGTTCTCTTGAATTCCGGTAATTCGTCAAGAAATAATACCCCATTATGGGCCAATGATATTTCGCCCGGCTGGGGATTGCCCCCGCCTCCCACCAGGGCCACATCGCTGATAGTATGGTGCGGCGAACGGAAGGGCCTTCTTGAAACAAGGGTAGCATCTTCCGGCAGTTTACCCGCCACCGAATGGATCTTGGTCGTTTCCAGTGCCTCCTGCAGGGTAAGGGGGGGCAGGATGGTGGGCAACCTTTTTGCCAGCATCGTCTTTCCGGCACCCGGCGGTCCGATCAGGATTGCATTATGGCCGCCGGATGCCGCGATCTCCAATGCCCTTTTAATGTTTTCCTGTCCTTTTACATCTGAAAAGTCAATCTCGAAATTATATTGCGAATGATAAAACTCTTCCTTTGTATCAATCGTTGTCGGTGTAATACCCGTTTCATTTTGCTCAAAAAAATCAATCACTTCTTTGATATGACTGACCCCATAAACGGAGAGGTTATTGACCATGCCTGCTTCTTTTGCATTTACTTTTGGTACGATCAAACCGGCAAAGCCTTCTTTACGCGCCTGGATGGCGATCGGTAAAGCCCCCTTAATCGGTCTTACCTCACCATCAAGGCTGAGTTCCCCCATGATCACATATTTTTCAATCGCCTCTTTATGCTGGATCTGTTCTGAAGCGGCCAACACACCGATGGCGATCGGCAGGTCAAAGGCCGTACCACTTTTTTTTATATCTGCCGGGGCAAGGTTGACGACGATCCGGGTGCGGGGCATCAGGTAATGATTTGCCTTGATGGTACTTTCCACCCTTTGCATACTTTCCTTAACGGCACTGTCGGGAAGCCCCACCACCACGCTTTCTTTACCTGTCGCCATCCAGTTTACTTCAACGGTGATCGAGATGGCCTCCACCCCATACACGGCGCTCCCAAATGTTTTTACCAGCATCCCTGTAAGTAAAGAAATATTTGGTCTGGAAACGGTAATTGGACAGGGGGATATTTCTTGAAATATCGGGGAAAAAAACACCCCCGAATCGGGGGCATCTTTGTTGACCTTATATGAAAAACTTATATTAGAGGATCACCTGTCCCGCAGTGTTCAGGGTTTTATTATCAGATACGCTGACAACATAGATCCCTTTCGGCAGGTTATTGTTCACAGTGATGTTCTGCTGTCCTACCGGGTTGGAAATTTTTTGCTGGTAGATCAGTTTCCCATTCATGGTAAGGATCTTCACCATCACATCCGTTTTGATCTCTTCCGAAAAATGAAGGTAAACAGTATTGTTGGTGCCGGAAGAAATTTTGACATTTGCAGCAGGAACAATGCTGTTAGTCTCCATGCTTACCGAACGGACAACCGTGAAATCAAAACGGCCATCGATATCCACCTGCTTGATGCGGTAATATACTTTAGCAGCGGATACTGATTTATCGGTATAAGTATAATTCCGGATGGTATTGCTGTTACCGGCAGCGGTAACAATGGCAATGGGTTTCCAGGAAATACCATTTTCACTTCTTTCCACTTCATAATGGTTGCTGTTATATTCCTGGGAGGTTGACCACTGGATCAGGATGTTTTTGTCCTGGCGGGCCACATTAAAACCTACAAACTTCACGGGCAATGATGCCGAACCCGTGCTTTCAAAACCAGAAGGATAAGCGCCGGTAGACGCATTGGCAATAGAAGGACCACCCTGGTAGTTAGCAGTACCCTTAAACTTATATTCATTACCGATCTTGATATACTCAGAATTGTTACCGTGCCCGATCACTGCGCCAGAAGATAAGATCTCAACAGTACTGTTATCATCCAGTTTCAACTTACCGCCATCCAGGTCAATCACACCCAACACCATGATATAAACATTATTCAGGTTCTGCGTATTGTCCAGCACAACCGTAAAGCCAACAGGGATAAGAATCGTATCGCCATTTTTGGGTTTACGGTTTAAATCCCAGGAGGAATTGGTCTTCCACTTACCTTCATTTTTGATAACGGTGATTACAGGATTAGCAGCTACCGTGAAGGCTGTAAAGATGATTGCGATTAAAAGGTATAAATTTTTCATATAGGGTCGAATTTGTTGAATAAGTATATGCTATTCGCGTGCCAATTCATAACTATATGAAATTGAAGTAGTTGAAAAATAAAAACGATCCAATTTTTCCAGTATTTGGAATTTTTTTCCAATAAATGGAAAAACCCCCGGCGGGGGTACTTTTCTTTGCCTGAAAACAAATGGCTTATATTAAAAACTAACCTGCCCTGCCGTATTCAGTGATTTATTATCAGAAACATTGACTACATAGATCCCTTTTGGCAGGTTATTATTAACGGTGATGTTCTGTTGTCCCACCGGGTTGGAAATTTTTTGCTGGTAGATCAGGCTTCCATTCATGGAAAGGATCCTTACCATGACATCCGTTTTGATCTCTTCAGAAAAATGAAGGTAAACCGTATTGTTATTTCCGGAAGATATCTTCACGTTAACCGGAACAATGCTGTTGCTTTCCATACTCACGGAACGTACAACCGTATAATCAAAATGGCCATCAATATCCACCTGCTTCACCCGGTAATACACCTTTGCTGCAGTTACAGATTTATCGGTATAAGCATAGTTCTGAATGGTATTGGAGTTGCCGGCCGCTGTTACGATGGCAATGGGCTTCCAGGCAATACCATTATCACTTCTTTCCACTTCATAATGATTACTGTTATATTCCTGTGATGTTGACCACTGTATTAAGATATCCCTGTTTTGGCGTGCCACATTGAATCCTACAAATTTTACAGGTAATGAGGCCGAACCGGTGCTTTCAAACCCGGAAGGATAGGTGCCCGTGTTTTCATTGGCAATGGATGGGCCGCCCTGGTAATTGGAGGTTCCCCTGAATTTATACACCCCACCGATCCTGATATACTCAGAACTATTGCCATGACCAATAACTGCACCGGTTGAATAGATCATAACGGTGCTGTTTGCATCCAGGTTTAATTTACCGCCATCCAGGTCGATAGTACCATACACCTTGATATAAACATTATTCAGGTTCTGGGTATTGTCAAGTTTAACAATGAATCCAACCGGTATCACAATGGTATCCCCATCCTGTGGTTTGCGGTTAAGGTCCCAGGTTGAATTATTCTTCCAGCTACCTTCATTTTGGATAACAGTAATCACAGGGTTAGCAGAAACGGTAACAGCTGTGAAGAAAAGGGCGATTATAAAGTATAATTTTTTCATTTGGGGTCGAATTATGTAATAGGGGTATACTATTGGCATGCCAATTTGTATATGATTAATTTTCAATTATCTACGAAAAAATTTTCATCATGGATTTCCACTTTTTGGATAGGTATTCTCGATTTTGGAAGAAAATCCGATTATAGAATGGGATGGGGAAGGGGAGGAACCTGGTCCTGGAAAATAAATAGAGGGGTTATAGTTTTTCCAGCATCTCTACCACTTTTTCCCTTTTCAGGATCAGGTAGCCCAGCCGGTCGTTGCTGATGCCTTCTTTTAACTGGTAACTGAATTCCAGTTGCTCATCGGTTACATTGGTTTCGAAATAGCGGAAACTGATATTATTATAATTTTTAAGTTCCTCACCGATCTCATAAAGATGGGTGGAAAGAATAAAAAGGGAGTTTTTTATCTTGATCAGCCCCTTGATCACGGTCAGGGAACATTTCATGGCATCCTGAACATTGGTACCCTTGAACAATTCATCGATCAGTACCAGCCATTTTTTACCGTCATTGATCTTTTCTATTGTATTGCGGATACGTTGAACTTCATTGAAGAAATAGCTTTCCCCCCTGGCGATATTGTCTACTACATTGATATTGGTAAGCAGTCCGTCAAAAAGCGTGAGTTGCATTTCTTCAGCCGGCACACCCATGCCGATATGGGCCAGGAATACCGCAGAACCAATTGATTTGATCAGGGTGCTTTTACCGGCCATATTGGCGCCGGTCAGGAAAAGAAAATTATGTTCCGGGTTCATGTCCACATCATAGGCCACCGGTTGCGGTAATAATATATGGTAGAGTTTTTTGGCATTAATGATCGCCGCATCACTTTGGATAAAGACCGGGAAACTGAGCTTGTATTTTTTTACAGCATGTGCCATGGAATACCAGGCATCGATCCGTCCGAATATATCAATCAACTCCAGGGTGTTGGACTTGAAATGGTTTTTCAGGTGAAATCCGTAATAGAGGTTTTCGGCGGCCGTCAGTTTTTCCCCTTTTTTAACGGCTGCCAGTTTTTGCAGGGCAGGTTCTTTCAGGATCTGTAATATCCTTTCAATATAAATCTTAAAGAATACGGGGAGGTCTACATGCTCAAAGAGTTTTCCTAATTGATGGATGCCCCGGTAAAAATAGGCAAAATGGCTGACGGAATATCGGACCATCGAGTAGTCTTCACTATGCAGCCACCGGTAAAGAGTACTGTTAAAAGCGTTGGGTGATTCCGGCATCGGGTCCAGGCTATAGTCCAGGTATTTTTCTATGACCAGGATCGTACCATTGGAGATATCTGCCGGCCAGTTGTCCAGGATATCAGCCAGGGTACGAATGATCTTTTGGGTGCCCAGTATCCTGTTCAGGTCTTTATGCGGGTCGGAGAAAAAATATTTGAGCCATTCCTTTCCGTAGGTGGTACGGGTAAAGTCAAGCTTATGGAAAATGGAAAATTCCTCTTCCTGTTGAAAGATCGATATGTCGTTGAAAGTGGTTTTATCGATGAGCATGTTTCGGGTTTAGGCTTTGGGCTATGGGAATGGGCAATAGTGAATAAGCAATAGGCAATAGTGAATAGGCAATTATTTTAATGAGTGTTCTTTAACATGGCTGATAAAAGTTTAAAGATTTCCTCCATCAATTTTTCGGTTTTTATAATTTGTTGGGGGTGAAACATAGTTTAGTAACAGGCAAATTTCTATATCCGTATCCAGTTCAACAAGTGAGGACCTGCTTATTTCATAAAATCTTTTCCTTTCGACTGCAGATTTTCTTGAAGCCCCTTCAGCAATATTATTGGGTACGGATAGTGCCGCTCTTCTCATTTGTTGGGTAAGAACAAATTTTTCTCCATCGGGAAAATAGGTACATAATTCTTTTATAAGCAATACAAGTTCTATGCTTAATTGCCATGCTCGTAATTTTTTATGATTTAAGTGAAGCATAATTATTTTCAATTGCCTATTGCCTATTGCCTATTGCTTATTGATATTTGTTATTTGTATTTTTGATTTTTTTATCGTTCAAACGCCATCCGCATTCCCTTCTCTGATTCATTGAATACGCCATTTCCATAAACAAGTCGCCCGTTTACAAAAGTATGGGTGATCATGGCCGGGAACGTAAATCCTTCCAGCGGGCTCCAGCCACATTTATATAGGATATTTTCTTTTGTAACTTTTACTTTTTGCCGGGGATCCACGATCACCAGGTCGGCATAATACCCTTCCCTGATATAGCCCCGGTCTTTTATATTGAAGCAGTCGGCTACGGCATGGCTCATTTTTTCGGCAATCTTTTCGAGGCTGATCCTTCCTTGCTGCTGATAATACAACATCAGCAAGAGCGGGTGCTGTACCAGGGGCAGACCTGCATGAGCTTTTTCATAGGGCCCGTTTTTCTCCTCCAGGGTA
This sequence comes from Terrimonas sp., assembly GCA_016125075.1. Taxonomy (GTDB): domain Bacteria; phylum Bacteroidota; class Bacteroidia; order Chitinophagales; family Chitinophagaceae; genus SpSt-398. Next base: position 4,399 of record WGMO01000011.1, on the reverse strand, counting down.
TGGGGAGCATGATCGGTGGCGATCACATCGAGCCGGTCATCCAATAGGCCTTGCCACAATCCTTCGCGGTTATGGGGCGCTTTGATTGCAGGGTTACATTTTATCTTATAACCCAGCCTTTCATAGTCGTCGCTGGTGAAATGTAAATGATGGACACAGACTTCTGCGGTTATCCTTTTCTGTTTTAGGGGCATCATATTAGTAAACAGCTGCAATTCTTTCTCGGTGGTGATATGCAGGATATGCAGTCGGGTTCCATATTTCTTGGCAATCTGTATGGCCAGCAGGGAAGAGGCATAACAGGCTTCCTCATCCCTGATGATGGGATGATCAGCCGCCGTTAGCGGGGCAGGGTTTGCTTTTCTTTTTTCCAGGTTCTGGCGAATGATGCGTTCATCTTCGCAATGGGTGGCGATCAGCACTTCACTTTCGCGGAAGATCCTGTCGAGGGTATTCGGGTTATCGACCAGCATATTGCCCGTGGAAGCGCCCATGAAGATCTTGATCCCGCAGATATTCTTTTTCCTGTCGTTTGTTTTCAGCACTTCTTCTGCATTGTCATTGCCCGTTCCCATGAAGAAGGAATAATTGGCCAGCGATGTATGGGAGGCAATGGCATATTTATCTTCGAGGAGTTCCTGCGTTAAAGCATTGGGGATGGTGTTGGGCATTTCCATAAAACTCGTGACACCCCCGGCCACTGCGGCCTTTGCTTCCGAATAAATAGTGGCCTTATGGGTGAGTCCGGGTTCCCGGAAGTGTACCTGGTCGTCGATACAACCCGGGAAAAGGTATTGCCCCTCAGCATTGATCTCTGTACAATTACTGTCATCTGCTTTGATGACGGCTGCGATTTTTTCTATCCTGCCCTTTTTGATCAGTACATCCTTAACAGTTATCAACCCCTCGTTGACAACCTGTATATTCTTTATCAGGTAATTTTGCATTAATTTGTTCGTTATATCATGACTAATCCATTATCACATGCAATTTAATCAAATTAGCCTCCGGGATGGCATCCCTTTCCTGAAGAATAGCTTCCTGATCGTATGCCTATTATTGATTGCCGTAAGCAGTAAAGCCCAAACCACCTTCCTTCCACAGGATGCAAAAGAGAACATTGTCCTGGAAAGGCTGGAAATTAAAGCGCAACGGGATTCTGTCCTGAATTTTTCCAAAACAAAACCCTTCAACCGGAAATATGCCGTGGCAGCCCCTGACCGATTTGAACTCAGTGGTGGCATGCAGGCGGTTTCAAAAGTGGATGCCTATAATATCCGCAGCCTCTACCTGAACAATGTGGAATTATTACCGGATAGTGTACGCGCCCGGCTTGGCAGTAAAAAACCCATCGGCCGTTTTTACCAGACCCCGGCCAATCTTTACGAGGTCCATATAAAAGATTTCGATCTCATCATCAACCCGGTGATCCAATTCAAGGTGGCCAGGGAGAAGGGGAACAGTGAATCCATCTTTCAGAATACCCGGGGTTTGACGCTCAGGGGAAGGATCTCCAACAAGATCGGTTTTGCCGCTTACCTCACCGATAACCAGGAGCGGGACCCGGTGTATGTTCAAAACTGGGAAAATAAATTCAAATCCGTACCCGGTGCGGGTTTTTACAAGAATTTCAAGGGCACAGGTTTTGATTATTTTGATGCCAGGGGTTACATCACATTCAATGCGGCCAAATATATCGATATAACATTCGGGTATGACCGTAATTTTATCGGGAATGGCTATCGCAGCCTTTTCCTGAGTGATTTCAGCAACAATACGCTTTTCCTCAAGCTCAATACCCGTATCTGGAAGTTCAATTACCAGAACCTCTTCATGGAACTGAACCAGACCGAACCCCGGGGACCCGACCGTTTGCTCCGGAAAAAATATGCCGCCTTTCATCACCTGGATGTGGACCTGACGAAATCCGTCAATGTGGGTCTGTTTGAAGGGGTGGTTTTTGGCCGCAGCAATCATTTTGAATTCGGTTACCTGGTACCGGTGATCTTTTACCGTTCCATCGAGCAGCAGAATGGCAGTGCCGATAATTCTGTGGCCGGGATCGATGTCAAGGCCAATATCCTGAAAAGGTTCCAGGTTTACGGGCAGTTCCTGCTGGATGAGTTCAATCTCAAACAGATCAAGGCCAATACCGGTTGGTGGGCCAATAAATGGGGTTTGCAGATGGGGGCCAGGTATATCGATGCTTTCAATATCCGGAACCTCGATCTGCAGGTGGAGATGAATGCCGTGCGGCCCTTTACCTATTCGCACCGCGATTCTGTAGCCAATTATACGCATTATAACCAGCCGCTTGCCCACCCGTTGGGAGCCAATTTCAGGGAGCTGATCGGTATCGCACGTTACCAGCCGGCACCCAGGTGGCTGCTGATCGGTAAACTGATGGCCTGGAAACAGGGGTTGGATATCGGGGCGCAGAGTTATGGCAGTAATATATTCCTTCCCAATGTGCCGCCCTTCCGGATGGGCGACTATGGGTACAAGATCGGTTCTGGGATGGAAGCCAAAACGGTGTATGCATCCTTTCTTTTGTCCTATGAACTCAGGGAAAACCTCTTTATCGAGGCTTCGGGTGCTTACCGGAAGACCGATGTCCCTGCCAGCCCGGCGCTTTCCAGTAATACGAGCATTGTATCCTTTGGTATACGGTGGAATGCCTTCAGAAGAGAGTTTGAGTTTTAGCAAGCTGGTAGCTTCCCGGGGAAAATAAATTTTAACGTTAAGTCTCTTTCCGGGAATGACCAGATTTATAAACTCCGGAAATCCTCGGTTCCAATGCTTTTTTACTGATCACGAAGTATTTGTTACCCATTTTAGCTTTTAAACCGGGATGAAATGACATACAATAATTCATCTATGAAAAGTTGAATTGTATATATGGCATACTGCTTCCCCGACGAAGTGGATGGCTCCATTAAAATAAAACAGTATTTATAAAATCAGTGAACAGTCGGTTTGATGCTTATAAGCAGGACAAAGCAAGAATAGCTGATGAAGATTAACAGTCGATATTATTTTCGATGGAGTAATGAAGGATGGGCTTTATATAAAGTGACTATTGCTTTATACCCCGGACTGGCCAGGCTCACCAAATCCAGGCAGCAGGTTTGAAATTTGCCGGGAAAATCTTAAAATTTAGTAAAAATAGTATGAAAAATGGTGCTCATCAATTAATGGTAACAGATGAATTTCAAAAATTTATCAAAGTGTCTTTATCCGGTAGAAGGCGGGCTAGTTCGGGAAAAAGGATTACAAAAGGAACTATCACAAACTATCGTTATGTTCTTAATCTTATAGAAGAATTCCAGGAATTAAATGACATTACCTTAAGGATTCAGTTGTTACATCGTGCTTCGATGCGAACGCTGCAACGTGAAAAAAATTACTGGTCAAGATTTTTTATGCAATTTTCTCATTTTCTTTATAAGGATAAAAAATATTATGATAATTCTGTTTTAAATAATTTCAAAACAATAAAAACATTTTTTAATTATCTTCAGCAGGAAAGGGGTTATGTTATCGGAAATTTTCATAAATCATTCAGGATTCCCTTACAACAAAATACACCTGTAGTGCTGTCCCCGGAACAACTTAAGTTTTTAATATCTGATAAGGTCTTTGATGAAGGGCTGAACCCCGGTTTGAAGCGGGCCAGGGATATATTTGTTTTTGGATGTACGGTAGCGCTGCGTTATTCAGATCTGATGAAACTCAAAAAGGGGAATTTGACGATAATAAACGGGGAGCACTATCTTCTTCTTTTTACAAAAAAAACTACAACAGAAATACGTGTTCCCGTACCAGACTATCTTCTGGACATTATTTACCGTAACAAAAGAAAAGCAGGGATATTTTTATTACCAAGGTTATCCTCCACCAACCTGAATATCCAGGTTAAAAAGCTTATTAAGAAGGCCGGGTGGAGCCAGGTATTGCCCAAGAATATCAGTCTTCAGGGAAGAATGATTGAATTAAAGAATGCGAAGGGTGGTTCATGGCAGTTTCACGAGCATATAACTTCGCATACCATGCGAAGAACTGCCATTACTACGTTTTTGATTTTGGGTGTTCCCGAAAATATTGTAAGAAAGATCTCTGGTCATGCGGCGGGAAGCAAAGAATTCTTTAAGTATGTTGCCATAGCACAGGAATATTTAGAAAAAGAGGTAAAAACTGCTTATCAAAAACTATTGGAAATGCCCGCATTAAAATCATTAAAAATAAGTGCATAGATTTAGCAATAAATATCTTTTGAAACATACATTTATTCTCAGTTTTGGTTTAAATTTATAAATAGAGCAGTTCTTTGAAAGCCAAGCCCAATAAGGGTTTTTCCTTAATTCCATTATTACCCGTTCGGGTTGACAATGGCGGGGAT
>WGMO01000029.1 GCA_016125075.1 Terrimonas sp. | reverse complement strand
GGCTTGGCCATACAAAAAATTTATACAGCAAAATTCAAAAACTGATAAACATTTTGCAACCGCTTTTTATACAGTTCAATTGTGAATAAACCAACCCTGAAAACTGAAAGAGGCTGCCCCTTTTTGGACAGCCTCTTTTTTTAATAAAGAGTTCAATTATTTTTTGGGAAGCACTACGGCATCGATAACATGGATCACCCCGTTTGAACAGTCAAGGTCAGCAGCTGTTACATTGGCGCCATCAATCATCACTTTCCCGTCTTTGATCGTCACAGTCAATTCAGCTCCGTTTACTGTTTTTATTTTTTGTCCATCGGTCAATTGGGAAGACATTACTTTTCCGGGAACAACATGATAAGTCAGGATGCTGGTCAGATCAGCTTTGTTTTCAGGCTTCAGTAGATTGTCGAGCGTACCGGCCGGTAAGGCTGCAAATGCTGCATTTGTAGGCGCGAAAACAGTAAAGGGTCCGGTACCACTCAGTGTTTCCACCAGGCCGGCGGCTTTTACCGCTTCCACCAATGTAGTATGGTCAGGAGATGCGATGGCGGTTTCAACAATGTTTTTAGCAACTGGTTCTTCTTGCTTAACAGCTTCGGTCTTTACTGTATTTTCTTGAGTTCCTGTTTCTTTGCCATCTGTTTCATTATTACAGGCAACAAAGAAAACAGATACGGCCAGCATCATCGCCGAAAATTGAATGAATCTTCTTTTCATGGTTTTATTTTTTTTGATTTGAACGATGATAACAGGACAGTGGTTAAATAGTTTAAGCAGCAACCAAGAAAATTAATTTTTTAATGGAGAAGCTAGCGCTTGTTTAGCCAATAGATGCAATCGGCCTGTAAAGATTCATCACATCAGCTGCAGCATTTGCCGTTTTATTTTTTGTATTAAAACCGATACTTACTTTCAGGGCTGGAACATGAATGGTTTTACAATAGCATTGCTTCTCCGTTGATGTATGCCTGTGTTAAATTTCGGGGATGAGCTGTGATGCTAAAATCCCGTTTTTTTAATATCCCGGGGGTTATTGTTTATAGATATGACCGTCTTTCATCACAAATACCACCTTGCCAAAAACCTTTGTGTCTTTTAAGGGATCCCCGTCCACTGCAACAATATCGGCCAGTTTACCTTTTTCAATACTCCCCAGCCTGTCTTTTTCGCCTAAGAGATCGGCTGCATTGATGGTAGCCGCTTTAATGGCATCCATCGGTTTCATGCCCGCATCGATCATGTATCCAAATTCCAGCCAGTTCTTACCATGCTGGTAAACGCCTGCATCTGTTCCAAAAGCAATTTTCACACCCGCCTTATAGGCTTTAGCAAATGTGTTTTGGATCAGCGGGCCGGTTTCCATGGCCTTTGGAACCACTACTGCAGGGTAGTAACCGGGTATTTTTGCGGAATCGGCCACAGACATGCCCGCCGTGATGGTAGGAACATACCAGGTACCATATTGTAAAAAAAGCCGGATGGCTTCGTCATCCATAAATGTACCGTGTTCGATGGAGTTCACACCCGCCCGAATGGCCCTCTTCATGCCTTCAGCCCCATGGGCATGCACCGCAACCCTGAAGCCATAATCCCGGGCTGTCTGAACGATAGCCTCCAGTTCATCATCAAAAAACTGAGGGTTCTTTCCATTTTTGGCCATACTTAAAACACCACCGGTTGCTGTGATCTTGATCAGGTCACTGCCTTCCTTATACCGCTGTCGTACGGCCTTTCTGCATTCATCCGGTCCGTTGGCCACCCCTTCTGCAGGACTGGGATCGCCCATCAGATCTTTACGGTAACCATTGGTTGGATCGGCATGCCCGCCTGTAGTGGCAATGGCTTTGCCGGCCGTATAGATCCTGGGGCCGGTGATTAACCCTTTATTGATTGCATTTCTCAAAGCAATATTTACACCTGTTCCACCCAGGTCACGGACCGTGGTAAAACCCGCCATCAGGGTGGCGTCGGCATAATGGACGGATCGAAAAGCCAGGTCTGCGGGGTTCAGGGTAAATCTCTCTAAATACCTGGCCGGATTGGTTTCTTCTTCCAGGTGTACATGCATATCCATCCACCCGGGAGTAACCGTTTTTGTTTTCAGGTCAATAGCTTTATCATGGACACCGGGTTGGAGGTACCCGGATTCTATGCCGATGATGGTATTCCCTTCCACCACTACCGTTACATTTTTATTGGGTTCAGCTGATATGCCATCAATCAGGGTCCCGCACCAGATATAGGTTTTTTGGGCCTTGGCGCAACAGGTCAAAAAGCCGAGAATTGCTAACAAACAAATTTTTTTCATGCAACCGGGTTTTAAAGGCCAAAATAGCAAAAACCCATAACGAAATCTGATATTAACCGGAATAATCAGGATTTTGTCTGACTTTTCCACAGCTGGCCCATAAATTTTCTATGACCGGAAAAATTAATGTAGGTTTGCATGACCTCCCGGATATTCTTCTGAACATCTTTCCGCTGGTCGTATGGATAGGGCTAAGTTTTCTGAAAAAATTTTTAAAGTTTTTTGATCATGACACTGCCTAAAAAGACAAGCAGTATTTGACTTTTATTGGCTTAGCCTTTCCTGAAATGATAGTAAACGGAAAAATTGCTAAAACCCATTCACATGGCCAAGTATATATTTGTAACCGGAGGGGTAACCTCCTCATTAGGTAAAGGGATTATTGCGGCATCGCTTGCCAAACTTTTGCAGGCAAGAGGATTGCGGGTGACCATCCAGAAATTTGATCCTTATATCAATGTGGATCCCGGTACCTTAAATCCGTATGAACATGGTGAATGCTATGTGACCGATGATGGTGCAGAAACCGACCTGGACCTGGGGCATTATGAAAGGTTCCTGAGCATTCCCACTTCACAGGCCAATAATGTCACTACGGGCCGCATATACCAGACCGTGATCAATAAGGAAAGGGAAGGGGCCTATTTGGGAAAAACAGTCCAGGTCATTCCCCATATTACGGATGAGATCAAAAAACGGATGCTCGAGCTGGGTAAAACCGGCAATTATGATATCGTGATTACCGAAATCGGGGGAACCGTGGGGGACATTGAGTCACTGCCTTATATTGAAGCGGTTCGTCAATTGCAATGGGAACTGGCTGATGATGACCTGCTGGTAGTGCACCTCACCCTGATCCCTTACCTGAAAGCCGCCAAAGAATTAAAGACAAAGCCTACGCAGCACTCTGTAAAAATGCTGAGTGAAAGCGGTGTGTTCCCGGATATCCTGGTCTGTCGTACCGAAGAACCGATCAACGAGGAGATAAAAAGAAAGATTGCTTTGTTCTGTAATGTAAAACCCGAAGCCGTCATTGAAGCCGTTGATGCCAGCACAATTTATGAAGTGCCCTTGATCATGATGAATGAACAGCTGGACAGGATTGTCCTGAAAAAACTAAATATGCCCGATAACCATGAACCTGAACTCGGAAAATGGAAAGAGTTCCTGAATAAGTTGAAATACCCAAAAGCAAAAGTCAATATCGGTCTTATTGGTAAATATGTGGAATTGCAGGATGCCTACAAGTCGATCCTGGAGGCTTTTGTACATGCCGGTGCCATGAATGAATGTAAGGTACAGGTGCAGTATATCCATTCTGAATTTATCACTCCCGAAAATGTGGCTGAAAAATTATCCAGCCTTGACGGGTTGCTGGTGGCTCCGGGATTTGGCCACAGGGGAATCGAAGGAAAGATAACCGCTGTTAAATATGCAAGGGAATCAGGTTTGCCATTTTTTGGTATTTGTCTCGGCATGCAGATGGCTGTCATTGAATTTGCCAGGAATGTTTTGGGATTGAAAAATGCGCATTCAAGGGAGATGGATCCTGATGCTACGGAAGCGGTGATTGATATGATGGAAGAGCAGAAAAAAGTTACAAAAATGGGGGGCACCATGCGGCTGGGTGCATATCCCTGTGATATCAAAGAGGGCACCCTCGCCCATAAGATCTATGGCGCTGTGCAGATCAGTGAAAGACACCGGCACCGTTATGAATTCAACGACCAGTACCTGGAACTTTTTGAGAAAAAAGGGATGATTGCCAGTGGTAAGAATCCGCAGACCGGTCTTGTTGAGATTATGGAAATAGCCGGTCATCCATTCTTTATTGGTGTTCAGTATCACCCCGAACTGAAAAGCACCGTTGAAAACCCCCATCCCTTATTTGTTCATTTTGTTGCAGCTTCTAAAATATTCAATGAGAACAAGTCGGCACAGAAAGCACCCGTTTTACAATCTGAATTGGGTTGATAAAGCTTCCGAATGCCTTATTGACAGGGTTTTACAGTAAAGAACCTGATTCTGATGGTGATGCCACCAACGCAGTGGAAATCCCTATCTTTGCCCCTCTTTAAAATTTCATAAGAATGAATTTGGATCGTAATACGATTATCGGTTTCGTTTTGCTGGGTATATTGTTGATTGGCTATTTTGCATATACCAGCAAGGAGCAACAGGCGATGAGCATTGAAAGGGCCCGCCAGGATTCTATAGAGCTCGCAAAACGGCCCAAGCAGGATACATCCCGTATCATCAGGGATGAGGCAAGAATTGATTCCCAGGTTAAGTTTGAAAAAGCCGGTCAGTATAAAACAGCAGCCGAAGGCAGGGAAGAACTTTTTTATGTCGAGAATAAAGTGCTCAGGATTGCTTTTACCAATAAGGGCGGACAACCCAGATGGGTGGAGCTGAAGAATTTCAGGAACCAGGATAGTAACAGGGTCAAGCTGGCGGGCAGCGATTTTGATAAGATTGACTATACGATCAATACCGGTGGCCGTAGCGCACAGATTACGGATTTCTATTTCCAGTCTTTCCAAAAATCGGTCAACCGGGATGGCGATTCTGTGATCAGCTTTACCCTGCTCTCCGATAGTGCAGGTCCTTCGGTGACCCATCAGTTTGTGATCAGGCCGGATGATTATATGATTGGTTTTGATATCCAGTTTAAAGGGGCTGAACAGTTACTGACCCAGGGTGTGCTGAACCTTTCCTGGCAATATGAAGCGGTACAACAGGAAAGCGACCTTTCCTTTGAAAAACAGAACACTCAGGTAGGGTATGTTACCGATGGCGAATTTGATTATCACACCATCGGCCGCAGGAGTGATAAACAGTTCTCGAATCCTGTACACTGGCTGGGTGTCAGGCAGCGTTTCTTCAATACCATCCTGGTAGCCAAGGATAATTTCAATTCGGGCAAGATCGAATGGACCATTCCACCCGACTCAGTTCATATCGTTGTAAAATCCACGGCCACGATGCGCATGGAGCTGAAGGGTGGCAATGATATCAACGTTCCTTTTAGCATTTATTACGGGCCTTCGAACTATAAAATCCTGAAGCAATATGATATGCAGATGGGGAAACTGGTCAACCTGGGCCAGGGAATGTATGCTTTTGTACGACCGATCAATAAATATGTGGTGATTCCTGTTTTTGATTTTATCAGGAATTTTGCCGGTAGTTTTGGTCTTGCCATTGCCTTACTGACGATATTCATTCGCTTGCTTATATCTCCGCTTACCTACTCCAGTTACCTGAGTGGCGCCAAGATGAAGGTGCTCCGGCCCGAAATTGCCAAACTCAAGGAAAAGACCGGAGGTGATCAGCAGCAGATGAGCATGGAACAGATGAAGCTTTTCCGGGAAGCGGGGGTTAACCCACTGGGCGGTTGTATACCGGCACTCTTACAGATTCCCATCTTCTTTGCCTTATACAGTTTTTTTAATGCCAGCGTTGACTTGCGCGGGCAAAGTTTCTTATGGGCCAATGACCTGTCTGCTTATGACAAAGTGATCCATTTCGGCACCTCCATACCCTTACTCGGCGATCACCTGAGTATGTTCACGATCACGGCGGTGATCACCAGTTTCCTGATTTCCCTGTACAGCATGAGTATGACGCCTGACCAGAGCAACCCCATGCTGAAGTATATGCCCTATATTTTCCCTTTCTTCCTTTTATTCATTTTCAACAGGCTCCCTTCGGCATTGACCTGGTATTATACGGTTTCAAACCTGATTACACTGGTTATCCAGTTTGTGATCCAGAATTATATCATCGATCATGATAAGATACTGGCCAAGATGGACGAGAACCGGAAGAAACCCAAGGCAAAATCAAAATGGCAGGAAAGGATGGAACAGATGCAGGAGTCACAGAAAAAGTTAAAAGAAATGCAACAAAAAGGCAAGCGCTGACAGGATTTGTTAAAGATGGTATACCGGGTATTTCCTGTAAAGGGGATACCCGGTTTTCTTTTTCATTAATACAACTATTTAACTAATTTAGACCGTCATTTGGGTAGTTGATTCAAATCAGTAGAAATGCGAAATAGTTTATTATATATACTGCTCGGAGCTTCCTTCCTGGTGTCGGCACAGGTCACCGGGCAGAAAAGAATTACCGAAGGAACGATCACTTATGATATTGTGATCAATACCGGTGATACCGATCCAAAGATTGCTGATATGTTTGACGGTGCGGTAAGTGTCGTTTACCTGAAAGCCAATAAAAGCAGGTCAGAGCTGGTTAGTTCATTGGGGACCCAGTCCACCATTGTGGATGCCCGTACAGGTGCCGCTACGGTATTAAAGGAATATGGTGAGTCAAAGTATATGATCACGATGACGGCAGGGGATTGGAAAGCTTCCAACCAAAAATATGAAGGGGTTGTTTTTAAATATTTTGATGAGTATAAAGAAATATTGGGATATCAATGCCAGAAAGCCGTTGGTACCCTGAAGGACGGAACTTCTTTTACTGTGTATTTCACGAAAGAACTGGTTCCGGAAAACAGGGATTTTCAATATGCCAACCGGTCATTACCGGGTCTTGCCATGGAATATGAATCCAGTCTTGGGAAAATAAAGATCACCTACACGGTTTCAAAAATCAGCTTCAATATCGTACCGGTGTCAAAGTTTGACCTCCCTAAAACCGGGTACAGGGTGATGACATACGAAGAAAGTAAAAAAATTGGCGGAACAGAGTAAAGAGAAAAACCGGGGAAAGCTATTTGTTTAGAGAAGGAACACCCACAGAAAACTTCACCTTATCGTTGGTATTCGAATTCAGCTTTGTTTTCAGGGGAACAATATACGTGGTATTACCTTTTTGGTAGGTAATGACTGAATTTAGGGAAATGATATTATTCTCAGATTGCTGGGAAATGATCTGGCTGCCACGGTACTGGTAACCTGATTTGAGTGAAAATTTACCGGGTGTAATCTTTGTATACCGGTTGGCCAGCAAAGAACTTTTCTTATTCTTTGCATTCCCATCTCCTAAAGTAGCAAAAGCTGTAATAGCAGAAACAGTAACCAGAACAGCGGTTACAATATTCCTGCGCAGCATAGCGGTGTATATAGAAGATTTAAACATCATTCGTAACAAAGATAAATACAAAAAAATTGATAAAAAAACCGTTTGTCCAGATTATTAGTATTTATTTAACGCTGGAAGTGAAAAAATGTTACTAAAAAGGTAGTTTTTTTTAGAAAATAGTTTAATTTGTCTAAACCTTTGATATTCATGAAAGAACGTCCTTACCAAGAAGACAAAGAAGGTTTCTGGGAACTGCTGAAGCAGTATGAGAATCTGAAAAATGGCCGGCACCATTCCTTTCTTGACGAAGACTCCTTTGAAAAGATAATCGATTACTTTGATGAGCGGGAAGAATTGCCGAATGCTCTTGAGGCGGCCGACCATGCCACCGAGCACTACCCTTATTCATCCTTATTACTCATTAAGAAGGCCGATGTTCTGCTGGCTTCACGGAAATACCAGGAATCACTGGAAATACTGGATAAGGCTTCTTTGCTGGACAGTATGGATATCAATTTGTACATTCTAAAAACGGATGCTTACCTGGCCCTCGACCAGCAGGAAAAGGCTGTTGCTTTACTGGAAGATGCCCTCTCGCTCTTTAATGGCGATGAAAGGATTGACCTGTTATTTGAGCTGGCGGATGTTTATGATGATTATGAGGAATTTGATAAGATCTTCGATTGCCTTAAACTCATACTGGAGGACGACCCGAATAACGAGGAGGCCTTGTATAAGATCTGCTTCTGGACGGATTTCACCGGCAGGAATGAAGAAAGCATTAGGTTGCACCAGGGCATCATTGACGAATATCCTTACAATGAACTGGCATGGTTCAACCTGGCAGCTGCTTACCAGGGACTTAAACTCTATGAAAAGGCCATTGATGCTTACAAATATGCCGTGACCATCGAAGAAAAATTTGATTATGCTTACCGGAATATGGGAGATGCTTATATGCGGCTCAGGAAATATAAGGAAGCCATTGAGGTATTGGAGAAAGTAATTGAACTTTCAAAACCCGAAGAACTGATCTATGAGGCGATTGGTCACTGTTATGATAAGATGCGCAAATACGGGCAGGCCAGGTTCTATTACCGGAAGGCATCACACATGAACCCGGAAGACAGCAAACTGTATTATAAGCTTGCTTTTACCTATTTTAATGAAGGGCAGTTTTCACAATCCGCCCGGCAGATTGAAGCTGCATTGAAGATACACCCGCTTCAGCCGGAATATAACCTCCTGATGGGAGAGTGCAGGATACAGTTGGGTGATTTCAAGGAAGCCATCTTCCATCTTTCTAATGTGGTGGCGGCAAGGGCTAAAAATGTTGCCGGATGGGAAGCCCTGTTGCGCTGTTTGTATAAGGCAGGATTTTATGATGAGGCCATCCTCCAGGCCGATCATGCGCTCGTGGCTACCCACCAAAAACCGATCTTTCTCTATTATAAGAGTGCATTCCTTTTGGTGGCCGGCAGTACAAAAGAAGCACTGCTTTTACTCGAAAAGGCGCTGACAGCAGCTCCCAAACTCCTGAAAAAATTCGTAGAGCTGAATCCCGGGATATTACAGCATCAGCAGGTAGTTGATGTTATTGCCCGTTATAAGAAAAGAAGGTGAAGATGATGAAAATCATTCCTTTTCCTGATAGCATTTACCCTTTACTTCCCTAATTTTGCCGCTGTTTTAAAAAAGTTATTGTTCCCCAAATCAACTCTACATGAATTTCAACCTAAAGCAGATCCCGGAAAGAAATAAAAAGCCCCGCTTAGATGGTATCACTATGGTGATGGACAAAGGTTTAAGTATCAATGAAGCTGAAAATTTCATGAGTGTTTCCGGTCCGCATGTGGATATTGTCAAACTGGGTTTTGGCACATCCTTCGTTACGCCCAACCTGGAAGGGAAACTTAAGGTGTACCGTTCCTATGATATTCCTGTTTATTTTGGGGGCACTTTGTTTGAAGCTTTCCTGATCCGTAACCAGTTTGAGGATTATATAGCCATCTGTAAGGAATACGGTATTACCTATATGGAAGTGAGCGATGGATCCATCACGATCCCCCATGCTGAAAAATGCGGGTATATAGAGAAACTGACACAACACGGGATCGTTTTGAGCGAAGTGGGCAGCAAGGATGCCGCACATATCATTCCCCCGTATAAATGGATTGAACTGATGCGTGCAGAGCTGAATGCAGGATCCACCTATGTGATTGCTGAAGCCCGGGAAGCGGGAAATGTTGGCATTTACAGGGGAAGCGGAGAAGTTAGGGAAGGACTGGTACAGGAAATACTCACCCAGATTCCCTCAGAAAAAATTATCTGGGAAGCACCCCAGAAAGCCCAGCAGCTGTATTTTATTGAACTGATCGGCTGCAATGTGAACCTGGGCAATATCGCCCCCTCTGAAATGCTGCCGCTTGAAGCCATGCGGTTGGGTTTAAGGGGTGATACATTTCATCTTTACCTGAATAAAGATGATGCCCAATGAAAATCTATGGGTTGATAGGGTTTCCTTTGTCTCATTCCTTTTCAACAAAATATTTTGCCGAAAAATTCCGGAAGGAAAATATCAGGAATTGCCGGTATGAAAATTTTCCGCTGCATGCCATCGATGATTTCCCGGCCCTGATTGCCGAACATGAAATGGCCGGTCTCAATGTGACCATTCCCTACAAAGAAAAAGTGCTTTCTTTTCTCGATGACCGGACAGCGGTTGTAGCAGAAACTGGTGCCTGTAACTGTATCAAATTTGAAAACGGGAAACTGATCGGTTATAATACCGATGTCGTGGGTTTTGAAAAAGCCCTGTTGTCTGATTGGGAACCCCGGCTACAGCAGGCCCTGGTACTCGGAAGCGGAGGCGCCGCCAAAGCTGTTGTTTATGTTTTGAAAAAACTGAGGATTCCCTTCCGGATCGTTTCCCGGAAAGAAAAAGGAGCGGGTTATCTGGGATACGGGGAACTTGTGCCCGATTTGATCCGGGAACATGAACTGATCATCAATACCACCCCCATTGGGATGTTCCCCGACATCACGGGAACACCCCTTAGTGATTTTCAGGCTATCGGCGGCAACCATTTTCTCTTTGACCTCATCTACAATCCGGAGCAGACCCTATTTTTACAGAAAGGAGCTGAAAGGGGTGCAAAAGTGCAGAATGGGATGGAAATGCTCAGGATACAGGCAGAAGAAAGCTGGAATATCTGGAATAATTTAATTTAATTTGTTGCTTCGATAATTTTGCTTTTTCTGTATTTCCCGGAATGACTCCGTACGGTTGGTAATGATTAAAACATTCACATACTTTCTTTTATTGTTCCTGGTCACAGGTCGCGCATCGTTTGGCCAGACGGCCGAAGAAAGCCTCATAGCCGGTAAAAAATTAAAAGCGGAAGGAAAATGTACCCTGGCACTGGAATCTTTTAAAAAGGCAGTGGCCCTTCGGAATGATTTTGGGGAAGCCTATTTTGAGATAGGATGGTGTTATAATGAATTGTTGCAGCATGATCTTGCCCTGGAAGCCTTAAAGAAAGCAAATGTGTATTTACCCGGTGATGCCCGGGTACTCGACGAAACCGGATATGCCTATTACCATCTCGACAGTACCGACCTGGCATTACTGTATTTCAGGAATGCTCTTTTGGTTGATTCGGTCAATTTGTCTGCAAAACTGGGCCTGGGGGATATTTACCGGGATAAGAAGCATGATGTGAAAGAAGCCCTTAAATGGTACCGTGATGTATTGAGGCTGGATAAGGGGAATAAAAAAGCCAATTACTGGGCGGGTTGGTGTTGTAATGAACTGAAATATTTTTCCGAAGCCATACCCTACCTTGAAAAAGTGGTCAGTATCGACACGGTCTACTACCTTGGATTTGCAGAACTGGGTTATTCGCTCTATGCAACCGGGAAATACCAGGAGGCGCTGATCCACCTTAAAAAAGCGGAAAAAGCGGAGCCCCGTATTGAAACTTCCTTGTATTATTCCGGCCTCTGTTATATCAAAACGGGTCAAAAACAGGAAGCCATCAAAAAGTACAATGAACTTACCCTGATGGAAAGTGAACTTGCCGTGGGGTTATTGGCAGAAATCCAGGCGATGAAATAGTATGATCTTTTATAAATAATCTCTATAGCATGGGGAACCTGAAATTTACCGGTTATGGCTGCAGCCTTTTTTTGATTGCATTGGTGATGTATTCCTGCGCTGGCGGGAACAAACTCCGCAACCTTACATCCACACTGGCAGAGAAAAAAAGTATTGAGCTGGCAACCGTTGAAAAAATTGATGCGGTCAGGACTACCACCCGTCAGAAAACAGAAAAGCAACTGATTGATGATGCATCCGGGCAAAAGATCCTGGATTATACGGATTCGCTGGAAAGGGTTACTAAAAGTCATTTGGAAGAGGACTCAGTATTAATCAATTCCCGTATCCGGCACAGCGATATGAATACCATTGCCCAGCGGACGATGAATTTACTGGCCGAAGCCAGGGTTAACCTTGAAAATATCACGATCGTCAATGAGATCCTTTCTACCAATACGTTTTCCCAATTCAATACGGCTTCCTTATTTGAACCCGGGCAATATACGATTGCAGATAACCTTTCCACAAGGGCCATCTTTTCGCCTGTCGTGAATGAAATGGTGGAATTTGCCGCTAAATTTCCCGGCAAAAAACTTACGGCCTCTTTTATTATATTAGGGTATGCTGATGCAGAACCCATTAATACCGAAAGCCAGCTATCCAGGGTTTTACAGGAAAATATCCGGAAAGATGGGGTCAGTTCCAGCGAACTGAACCTGGAACTATCCCGGTTGAGGGCCGAGTCGGTGGGGAAATTAATTAACAGGATGGTCAAAGACCGTACGACGGGGAAGGCTGGATTTGGTTTGTTTTCCTCGCAGGTGCTGCCGCAGGGAAGGGGAGAAGAGTTTCCGGATAAAGCCATTACGGATTACCGGCAAAGCGATGAACGGAGAAGGATCGTTAAGTTGTTCTGGAATATTTTACCCTTCTAGTGCGGGGCACTGAGTTGTTCCATAACGATGGCGGGAATGGCCGCAATTTTTTTTGAAGCATAGTCAAAACAAACCATGGTTGTTTTTGCATTAACCAGGGTTTTATCCTCATTTTTTAAGCGATAGAAAAGTTCAAATGACACTTTGGAGAAATTACCCGTTACTAACTGGGCGGTTACCGGGTCACCATATCCAATTTCATTTTTGAATTCTATCTGCACATCTTTCATGATCAGCCCGGGGCCGCCGCAATTCAATTCGGTAAAACCATGGCTCATCAGGAACTGCATCCGGGCCTCATGCAGGAGTGAAAGGATGGCATCATTCCCAACATGGTTGCCATAATTAATATCGGTTATCCGGACAGGGATAATCGTTGAAAAAGTAAAATGAGAGGGCATATTGCTGATGATTCCGGCCACGGCTATAATTTTTTTTTCATAAGATTACAAAATATTCCGGGAAGAATTACGTGCCGGAGGATATTACCGATAAGAGGTCAAGGGGGGATGTAATGGCCGGGGCATCTGTCATGATTTTATGCCATTCCCTGACCTTTTCGATACAATCGGGGTCAGCATTTGAACTGTTATCAAACGGAACGATCAAGCCATTTTTTATCACACAGTCAAGAGCCGTGATCTTTTTGGACACCCTGACGATGTTCCCGTTTTCATCCAGGAGGTTGTAATACCGGTCTGCATTACTACTGGCCAAAGCAGCCGTTTTCCCATTCGTTGCAGGATTATTTTCCCCGGTGTGTGCAATAGCATCTACGGAAGACCTGTTGGAAGCCAGCACTACCGATTCTTCAGAATGATTATCTTCGGTAACAGTCTGGCTCCTGTTCTTTATTACAGTTCCTGCCGTATTCCCGGCTATAGGGCCGGTTTTGGCAATTTGCCCGGGAATAGCAGCATTATCATTGGTATTTTTTGTGGTATCCGTAAGGGCCTGTTGCGGCAGGGAATTAACTGGGGTGGGCGTATTGACGGCTACCGGGTCTTCTGTATTGCGCCGGTTGACCAGAACAGCAGTTATCACGAGGCATCCGATCAGGATAGCGGCAATTGCCAGTTTCCGGATGGGCAGGATAATGCGATGTGGCTTTCTTTGTAAAGGAATTTCTTTTTCGGTATCGTCAAGCGATTTCCGGATATTGCTCCAGGCCCCGGCAGGAGGCTGAACAGCAATGGACCCGATCTTTTCGGCCAGTTGTTTGTCTTCCTGAAGAAATTCAAGTGCTTCCGCAATATGATCCCAGGCCGCAGGCGGGGCTGCGACTTCATATTCATACATCCTATTTCTGGTATCGCTATTCATGTCTCTTATCAAGATGTTCTATCACTTTTTGCTGGAGAATCACCCTGGCTCTTGCCAACTGTGATTTGCTGGTTCCTTCACTGATGCCTAAAATTTCTCCAATGTCACGATGGGTATAGCCTTCTATTACATACATGTTGAATACGGTTCGGTAACCCGGTGATAATTGCTGAATCAAGGCAAGAATATCTTTTTCGGCCAGGTTGTCCAGCGCCGTTTTCTCATGGAGCGGGATGGTCCTTTCCTCTTTTTCACCGATCGAAATCAACTGCGTCTTCCGGCGGAGGTGTTCAATGGCAGTATTGACAAAAATCCTCCTGACCCATCCTTCAAAGGACCCCTCGCTGCGAAATTTTTCCAGGTTTTTAAAGATCTTCACAAATCCGTCCTGTAAGATATCCTGGGCGTCATCACCATTGGCAGCATACCGCAGGCAAACTCCATACATTTTGGAAGAGAATCGATTGTAAAGTTCCTCCTGCAAACGTCTGTCACCGGCGATGCAACCCTTAATTAAGTCGCTTTCTGAAAGATTATGGTTGCTTGTATCGCTCAAATGATTATGGTTTCTTTAAGGTTTGCAAAAATGTTACCAGCTTTCGGGTGGCTTTTTCCCGGTGGCTGTACTGGTTTTTTTCTTCAAGGGTCATTTCTGCAAAGGTTTTTTCAGCCCCTTCAGGGATAAAAACGGGGTCATAACCAAAACCGGAACCTCCCCGTAATTTGTTGATGATCTCACCGTTGCAAATGCCTTCAAAGCGATATTCCCTGCCGGCTAAAATAAGCGAAATAATGGTTCTGAAGCGGGCTTTCCGGTTTGTATTTTCTCCCAGGCGCAATAATAGTTTTTCAATATTCTTTTCGAAAGAACGGTGTTCGCCCGCATACCGGGCACTTTTTACACCCGGTTCACCACCCAATGCTTCCACTTCAAGCCCGGTATCTTCACTGAAACAATTTTCACCGGTTAACTGGTAAATTGTTTTTGCTTTATGCGAGGCATTCTCTTCCAGGGTATCGTAGGGTTCAGGGATATCGATATCGATGCCTGCTTCCTGCAGGGTGATGACCTCGGGCTGATCGTGCAGGATGGAACGGATTTCCTGGACCTTGTGGACATTATTTGTAGCAAAAATCAGTTTCATGTGCTGTATCCTTCCGGGAAAATCAAAGGTTGAAGATGTTTTTTAAACAGTTCCAGAGCCGGGATTTCAGCTCTTTATTTTCTTTTATCAATTCAAGATGCCCGGCACTTAGATATGTCACTTTATTGAATTTTTGTACCTGGAACTGGGGAAACCGGAGGGGAAGTCCGAGTTCATCGGGCTCGATACCAAATAAAAGAACCACTGAAGGGTCAGTTTCTTTTAGCAGCAGGCTGGCATCCTGGTCAGAATCAGATAAATTGGCAATGGCAACATCTGCCAGGGTCAGTTTACAGGCTAAAAGGATATTGCTTAAAAATTCCAGCATGGTATCGGGAAGATGCACCGCATCCTGGAATTTTGAAAGAATCAGGATATGTTTCGCGTTCTTTCCAAGGTATTTTTTTGCCTGATTTTTTGGCTGAATTGTTAAATTTGCCTGTTGTTCTGCCACATCTGCAACAAGGGTTGGATATAATTCCGAGAGAAGCTGTTCAGAAAGTGTTATATTATTGATGTTCATTATATGTATTGAACACTAACGAATGTTAGTATTTTTTTGTTTCTTTGCAGTGCAAAACTATTTATTTATGATTGAATCTATGGATATTTTAATTACGAAAACAGAGCGGAGTAAACTGCAGGATATTAACCTTGAAAACATCCCTTTTGGCCGGTATTTCACGGATCATATGCTGGAAGCGGATTTTGAAAAGGGAGAATGGAAAAATGTCGAAATCAAACCTTACCAGCCCTTGCTCATGGACCCTTCCATGGCTGCGCTGCATTACGGGCAGGCGATCTTTGAAGGCATCAAGGCATACCGGGGTAAGGATGGAAAGGCCTATATTTTCAGGCCCTACGATAATTTCAGGCGCTTTAATGCCTCTGCCCACAGAATGAACATGCCGGTTGTACCGGAAGAGATATTCATGGACGGAATGCGCCAGCTGATCAAACTTGACAGCAACTGGATCCCTTCACAAAAGGATCATTCGCTGTATATCAGGCCGGTCATGTTTTCTACAGATCATATGTTGGGTGTAAGACCCTCTGAATCCTATAAATTTTTGATCATCCTGAGTCCAACAGGGCCTTATTTTGTAAAACCCATGCGGATTGCCGTTGAGGAAGTCTACACCCGTGCTGCAAAGGGTGGGGTCGGCTATGCTAAAAATGCGGGCAATTACGGGGGCAGTATGCTGGCGACCACTATCGCCAATAAGAAAGGGTTTGACCAGGTTTTATGGACCGATGCCGAGGAACATAAATGGTTACAGGAAGTAGGTATGATGAATGTCTTTTTCATCATTGATGGGGTAGCGGTTACCCCCTCGCTTGAGGAAGGAACGATCCTTGAAGGAGTTACAAGGGATAGTGTTATCCGGGGATTGCAGGACATGGGCATCAAAGTGGAAGAAAGAAAAATCAATATTGATGAAATCGTTGCTGCCTATCAGTCGGGAAAACTGACGGAGATCTTCGGTACCGGTACGGCGGCGGTGATTGCACCCGTTCAGGAATTGAATTACCAGGGAATTGCGATGACCTTTCAAACCGCCGACTATAAAATTGCTCCCTCGATCCGAAAATGGCTTAATGATATCAGGGAAGGAAATATTGCAGATCCCTATCAATGGATGTATAAGGTTAATTAATTGCTATCCAATTATTTGGATCTATTCATTTCTTTAATGGGGTATCTTGGGAGCTTGTTTTATCATTTCGGTATCCCATTTGTAAAATAGCCAATCATTTTTTGGTATTTAGACCACAGGGCTTTACCTTTGCCGTCCCAAAAATAAAAGGTTCAGAATGCCGACAATACAACAACTGGTAAGAAAAGGAAGAGAAATTATTAAAGCAAAGAGTAAATCACGTGCTTTGGATAGCTGCCCGCAGCGTCGTGGTGTATGCACCCGTGTATATACAACCACTCCTAAAAAACCCAACTCTGCCCTGCGTAAAGTAGCCAAGGTTCGTTTGACCAATAAAGTCGAGGTGATTGCCTATATTCCCGGGGAAGGGCACAACCTGCAGGAGCACTCGATTGTGCTGATCAGGGGTGGCAGGGTAAAGGATCTTCCTGGTGTACGTTACCATATTGTCAGGGGTTCTCTTGATACCGCCGGTGTAAAAGACCGTAAACAAAGCCGTTCCAAATATGGTACGAAGAAAGAAAAAGCTAAAAAATAATTAATCATTAAGCATATTTAATCGTCATGCGTAAAGCACAAGCCAAAAAACTCCCTTTAGCACCAGATCCCAAGTTCAACGATAAACTCGTTACGCGTTTTGTGAACAACCTGATGTGGCAGGGCAAGAAGAGTGTTTCTTTCGAAATATTCTATGATGCCATGGAAAAGATTACAAAACAGACTGGCGAAGACGGGTATGAAGTATGGAAAAGGGCCCTGGCCAATGTTACACCTTCTGTGGAAGTACGCAGCCGCCGTATCGGAGGTGCTACTTTCCAGATTCCCAGTGAAGTACGCGCTGACAGAAAGATATCATTGAGTATGAAATGGCTGATCCGCTATAGCCGGGACAGGAATGGCAGGAGCATGGCCGATAAGCTGGCCAATGAAATTGTTGCCGCCAGCAAAGGTGAAGGCGCTGCTTTTAAGAAGAAAGAAGACACGCATCGGATGGCCGAAGCCAATAAGGCTTTTGCACACTTCAGGATATAAGAAATTCACTTGTCAGGAAAGCCATCCTACTGAGGATGGCTTTTTTTATGGGTAAGAGCTCCCTGATTATTTACAGGCTATTTTTCGGGCTGAATCCGGATTGGGGAACAGGGCCTGATCAGGATATTTCAGTGCTTTAATCCCGTTTTTCAGCCCGTCAACATTCTTTCCCCATCTTTTGGCGGATGGGTTTTTCTCATTACCTTTGCGCCTCCAAAAAGTGGCTTGATTTTCCTGTGGGAAGCCCGGTTTAAATGGGAGCAGGCAGGAGATTTGAAAAGCACAGAAAACTGGGAAACAAAAATTACAATTAACAAATAATCATGGCAGATTTAAAATTTCAAAGGAATTTTGGTATCGCGGCTCATATTGACGCCGGTAAAACCACCACTACAGAGCGGATCCTTCGCTATACAGGGATGATCCATAAAATCGGGGAAGTACATGATGGTGCTGCTACCACCGACTGGATGGAACAGGAGAAGGAGAGAGGGATCACCATCACTTCAGCTGCCGTAAGCTGTCAGTGGAATTTCCCAACCGATAAAGGGAAAGCAACAAAAGATACCAAACCCTATTCTTTCAATATCATCGATACTCCGGGGCACGTTGACTTTACTGTGGAAGTAGAACGTTCTATGCGTGTACTGGACGGATTGATTGCTTTGTTTTCTGCCGTGGATGGCGTTGAGCCCCAATCAGAAACTGTTTGGCGCCAGGCCAATCGCTACAATGTACCCCGTATCGGATTTGTGAACAAAATGGACCGTGCCGGGGCCGACTTCCTGAATGTGGTAAAACAGGTTCGTGAAATGCTGGGTTCCAAAGCTGTTCCTCTGCAATTGCCGATCGGTGCTGAGGATAATTTCAAAGGAGTGGTGGACCTGATTAAAATGAAAGGGATCATCTGGCATATGGAAACAGAGGGCATGACATTTGACGAAATTGATGTGCCTGCCGATATGCTGGAAGAAGCGAATGAATGGAGGGCCCAACTGGTGGAGGCCGTTGCGGAATATGACGATAACCTGATGGAAAAATTCTTTGATAATCCGGATACGATTTCCGAAGACGAGATCCATAATGCCATCCGTAAGGCTACGATCGATCTGAGCATTGTGCCCATGATGTGTGGCTCTTCTTTCAAAAACAAGGGTGTACAAACGGCCCTGGATGCAGTATGCCGTTATCTGCCTTCTCCCGTGGATGTGGAGGCGATTAAAGGAACCGATCCCGATACCGGGGAGGAAATGGTGAGAAAGCCTGATGCAAAAGAACCATTTGCAGCACTGGCCTTTAAGATCATGACCGACCCATTTGTGGGCCGTCTTGCATTTTTCCGTTGTTATAGCGGTCACCTGGATGCCGGTTCTTATGTACTGAATGTAAGGAGTGGTAAAAAAGAAAGGATTAGCCGTATCATGAAGATGTTTGCCAATAAGCAAAACCCGGTCGATTTCATTGAAGCCGGTGATATCGGTGCAGCGGTTGGTTTTAAGGAAATAAAAACAGGGGATACGCTTTGCGATGAAAATCATCCCATTGTTCTGGAAAATATGTTTATCCCCGAACCGGTGATCTCCGTGGCCGTAGAACCCAAGACCCAGGCAGATGTTGATAAGATGGGTATGGCTATTGCAAAATTAGTAGAGGAAGATCCTACCCTGCGTGTAAAAACAGACGAGGAAACTGGTCAGACCATCCTGAGCGGCATGGGAGAATTGCACCTGGAGATCATTGTTGACCGTATGCGCCGCGAATTCAAAGTGGAAGTGAATCAGGGTGCACCCCAGGTGGCCTATAAAGAAGCCTTTACCAAAGGTATTGAGCACCGCGAAACCCTGAAAAAACAAACGGGTGGCCGTGGTAAATTTGCCGATATCGTATTTGAAATGGGACCGGTTGATCCTGAATGGAAAGCTGAAAACCCCGATAAATCATTCCAGTTTGTGAACAATATCGTGGGTGGATCCATTCCCCGTGAATTCATTACGCCGATCCAAAAGGGATTTGAACAGGCAATGACAACAGGTGTATTGGCCAGCTATCCTGTTGACAATATGAAAATCAGGATTTTCGACGGAAGTTTCCACGCAGTTGACTCTGATGCCATGTCATTCGAACTTTGCGCAAAACAGGGTTTCCGTGAGGCTGGCCGTAAGGCAAAACCCGTTTTACTCGAGCCCATTATGAAAGTGGAGGTAATTACCCCCGCCCAGTATATGGGTGATGTAACAGGCGACCTGAACCGCCGCCGCGGTATGCTGGAAGGTATGGATAACCGTGCCGGAGCAGAAGTGATCAAAGCCAAGGTACCGCTGAGCGAAATGTTCGGATACGTAACCCAGTTGCGTTCTTTGAGCTCCGGTCGTGCATCTTCTACCATGGAGTTTTCTCATTATGCTCCTGCACCGACCAATATCGCGGAAGAGGTGATTGCCAAGGTGAAAGGAAAAGTTAATGCCTGATCAATACGACCAATCATAAAAGAAAAGCCCGGCTTGCCCGGGCTTTTTTATTTTCTTTACCGGGTAAGGTTGGGGGACAAAACATTAACTTTGCAAGCAATTTTAATAGCGACGATCTTACTGTTAAGTATTAATGATATGAGCGAAAAAAAAGTAAAAGTTGGTAATATCAATTGCGGGGCGGATGAACTCTTTGTGATTTCAGGTCCCTGTGTGATCGAGGACGAAATGATCATGATGAAAACTGCTGAAAAGCTGAAGGAGGTGAGTGAAAGGTTGAAACTGAATATCATCTACAAGTCTTCTTTCTTAAAGGATAACAGGAGCAGCATCCAATATTATGATGGCCCCGGCCTGGATAAAGGCATCAAAATACTGGCAAAGGTCAAAGAACAGTTTGGATTTCCGGTATTAACCGATATCCATTATCCCGACCAGGCAGCACCCGTAGCCGAGGTTTGTGATGTTTTGCAGATTCCGGCCTATCTGTGTATGCAGACTGGATTGGTAACTGCAGCCGCCAAAACCGGCAGGGTGGTCAACATCAAGCATGGTCAGTTCCTGGCCCCGGAGAACATGAAGCACCCGGTACAGAAATGTGTCGACAGCGGTAACGACCAGATCATCCTTACAGAAAGAGGTTATACATTTGGGTACAATGACCTGGTGGTAGACCCCCGGAGTTTTTATCACCTGCAAAAAACGGGCTACCCGGTGGTGTTTGATATTACCCATGCAATCCGCAAATATGGCATTCCGAGTGCCGATGCCAAGGGGGGAGCCCGGGAATTTCTGCCCGTATTGAGCAGATCGGGTGTGGCAGCCGGTGTGGATGGTATTTTTGTCGAAACCCATCCGGAGCCTGAAAAGGCCTTATGTGATGCAGCCAGCCAGTTATGTGTTTATGATCTTGAAGAATTTTTAAAACCCCTGTTGGAAATTCATGCGGTGGAAGTTAAATACAGGAACCAGCAGATTACATTTGCATAAAGCTAAATACAACCATCTAATACAATCTCATTATGGAATTATATCTTGATTCGGCCAACCTCAAAGAAATAAAACAGGCTTTTAAGCTCGGGTTCTTAAACGGGCTAACGACTACCCCCACTTTTATGCAAAGAGAGGGGATCGCTGATATCGATGCAACAATCGTAGAATTGTCAAAGATTGTTCCGGTGCTCCAAATCGAAGCCCTGGGTGATTCTGCAGAAGAAATTCTCAAAGAAGCACAAAGGCAACTGGACCTGGGTCTTGATATCAATAAAACGGTTTTCAAGATACCGGTTTCTTTAGAAGGGGTTAGGGCCTGTTATATGCTCCGGCAGAAGGGGATGCTGGTGAATGTCCACCTGGTATATACCCTGCAACAGGCTTATATGGCCATGCAGGCGGGGGCCACTTATGTATGTCCGCTGGTGGGCCGTTTGCAGGACCAGGGTCATGATGCGATTGCCCTGGTGGAACAATGTGTCAATGCAGTGAACCGATACAACTACCCGACAAAAGTCATGTTCAGTTCTGTTCGGCATGCGGAGCATGTTCGGAATGCGATCAATATCGGGGTTCATACTATTACCGTTCCCTACAAGGTCATGGCCGGACTGACAGAGAATAACTTTACCACAGTGGGTACCGAACAATTCATCCGTGATACCAAACTGATGACGGTCAAAGTCAAAGAAGCCATCAAACCCGTCAATCCGCTGGTGGAGGCTACTATTTTATTAAAAGATGCCATTATCAAAATGACCGAATTCGGTTTCGGATCCGTAGCTGTTGTGAATGCGGATGGCAGCCTGAAAGGGATCTTTACGGATTCTGACCTGCGGCGATTATTGCAATCAGACGGCAATCATATCCTCGATAAACAGTTAGGCGATGTATGTCATGCCAACCCGCTGACTGTCGATGCCAATGCCATGCTCAATGAAGCTGTGCAGATTTTTAAGCAGACGGCGGTAGACACTTTATTGGTGGTTGAAAACGGGAAGCCGGTGGGTATGCTCGATATCCAGGATCTTTAATAACTTTTTATACAAAGCACCTTTTTATGGATGAAAACCAGTTCAAAGGTCGGTTCATTGCCAGTTCAGGGGGTATCGCTGAGAAACTGAAAAATATCAAAGCCTTTGTTTTTGACTGGGATGGTGTTTTTAACGAAGGCAGGAAGGATGCCAGTGGATCGAGCCCATTTAGCGAAGTAGATGCAATGGGCACCAACCTGCTGCGGTTCAACCATTATCTCCGAAACCAGCAAAATCCCTTCTGCGCGATCATTTCCGGAGAAAGAAATGAATCATCCTTTGCTTTTGCAGAAAGGGAACATTTTCACGCCGTGTATTTTGGGGTGAAACATAAGATCAATGCAATTGAACATATTTGCAGCAATGCCCAGCTCTTACCGGAGGATATTGCTTTTATTTTTGATGATGTGCTGGATTTTTCTGCGGCAAAAGCGGTGGGGTTAAGGATCATGATTGGCAGGCAGCAAACATTGCTGCTCAGCGAATATGCCCACAAAAATAACCTGGCGGATTACATAACGGCGTATTCGGGAGGATCACATGGGTTGCGCGAAACCACGGAACTGCTGATGGCTGTTTCCGGGTTTTACAATGAAACGATTGATTTCCGGATGCAAAATAGTCTGGAATATAAAAATTATCTTCAGGCCAGGAATCAGCCGGTCCCGGAATTTTTCCAATCCGATGAGCTACGGTCTGTGAAGCGCTAAGGATGATTTTTCAACGATAACTCCTAATATTTCCTTATTAATCCATGATAAAAGATAAGATACTCGTTATAGGTGCATCCGGTCAGATTGGGGTGGAACTCACGCTTGCCCTGCGTAAAATTTATGGGAATGCCAATGTGGTGGCTTCAGACTTACGGGAACAGAATCCTTTATTGGAAGGCACAGGGCCATATGTTAGCCTGGATGTGATGAACAAGGAGATGCTCCATGTACAGGTGATCCGTCAGAATATCACACAGATTTACTTACTGGCAGCGATACTGTCCGCAACAGGCGAAAAGAATCCCAACCTGGCCTGGAACCTCAACATGACGGGGCTCTTGAATGTACTGGACATTGCCAGGGAAGAGAATATCATGAAAGTGTACTGGCCTTCCTCCATTGCCGTTTTTGGACCCACTTCCCCCAAACAGCAATGTCCGCAGCAAACGATCATTGAACCCACGACAGTGTATGGTATCAGTAAGTATGCAGGCGAGTTCTGGTGTAATTATTTTCATCAACGTTTCGGGGTGGATATAAGAAGTATCCGGTATCCGGGATTGATCTCCTATAAATCTGCACCCGGTGGCGGTACAACCGATTATGCAGTTGAAATCTTTCATGAAGCATTGGAGGAGGGCCACTATGAATGTTTTTTAAAGGAAGATACCTACCTGCCGATGATGTATATGCCCGATGCGATCAGGGCTACCATCGAATTGATGGAGGCGCCTGCCGATACAATCACCATCCGCACTTCCTATAATGTTTCCGGTATCAGTTTTTCACCGAAAGAGATCGCTGCAGAAATAACCCGGTACCTGCCGGATTTCAAAATCAGGTATCAGCCCGACTACCGGCAGGCCATTGCCGAAAGCTGGCCACAGAGTATCGATGATACCGTTGCCAGAAATGATTGGGGCTGGCAACATGAATATGATCTTCCTGCCATGACAAAGGATATGATCCAGAACCTGCAGGGAAAATGATTTTCGGTATGTTAAAATATTGAACGCTTTCCGTTTCGTCACCCCAATGACAGGGTTTCTTACCTGAAATTATGCATCTTGCAGGCATGAAGATTTTTACATACTTACTTTTTTTGTTTTTAATCGGGCTTCAGCAGGGTGCAAATGCCCAGCCTGCCCAGATGAAAAATGGAATTTGGCGGGCCTTTATCATCCGGGAGGACGGCAATCCCATCATTTTTAATATGCGGGTGAAGAACCACCGGGACCTGTTTATTCTCAATGACCGGGAGTCAATTCCCATCCGGGATATCGTATTCAAAAAAGATTCTGTCAATTTCAACATGCCATTTTTTGAATCTTATTTTATCTCCGCCTTACAAAAAGATGGTTCCTTAAAAGGGAATTGGATAAAGGGCACTGCAGGGGCCACACAACGCTGGGATTTTTATGCTTACCCCAACCAGTCGTACCGGTTCTCCGAAAGCGGAGGCGATGCCATGGCGAATATCAGCGGAAAGTGGGAGATGGAACTGACCCGTAATACTACAGGGTATACAAGAAAGGCACTAGCTGAATTAGTGCAGAAAGGCAACAGGCTCACCGGAACTGTTATCACTCCTTCCGGTGATTACCGGTATCTCGAAGGGATAGTTTCCGGCGACTCCCTGAAACTTTCCACATTTGATGGTGCGCATGCCTATATGTTTGCGGGAAAATTGCTGGGTGACCGTTTGCTCAAAGGTGTTTTTTATTCTGGTTTTGCAGGGGTTGAGGAATGGGTGGCCGAAAAGAATGCATCGGCCCTGCCGCCCGAAATTTCACCCACGGATCTGAAGGATGGTTATAGCCGGCTAGACTTTAGCTTCAAGGATATTAATGGAAATGTTGTTTCCCTGCGGGATCCACAGTTTTCAGGAAAAATAGTGGTGATACAATTGATGGGTAGCTGGTGTCCTAATTGTATGGACGAGACTAAGTTCCTGAGCGACTATTATAACAAGCATCAAAAAGAGGGAATCGAGGTCATTGCCCTCGCTTATGAATATTCGGAAGATTTTGAAAGGTCGCAAAAAAGCTTAAGGAAATTTCAGAAAGCATTTGATGTGCAATACCCGATGCTGATCACCGGTGTTTCGGTGTCAGACAGTTTAAAGACGGAAAAATCATTACCCCAGTTAAATAAGATTTCAGTGTATCCCACTACTATCTTTATCGGGAGGGATGGAAATGTGAAAAGCATCCATACCGGATTTTATGGTCCCGGCAGCGGAGAATATTTCGAAGCGTACAAAAAAGAATTCCAGGAGACCATCGATCGTTTACAGGCAGAATAAGTTTACTGGTTATTTTCTTTCTTCCCGAATATCTTTTGCAGGAGGCCTTTTTTCTTTTTATCATCCGTAGGTTTAGCCTCCCCGATCTTTGGATCGCTTCCGTTCTTTTTTGGCATCACTGCTTTGGGTATCGAATCTTTTTTTGCGTTAATATCATCTTCAATGGGCTTTGAATCCGGAAATATATTCTCGTTGTTTTCCAGTATTTCAAATCCGGATGCCGGTCCGGCACCTACATTGTTGCCTTCTGCGCCCGGCTCGGCCACGTATTCCTCATTGATATATCCTGCACTGTTCATATCATAATCAAGGTTTGCCGGTTTGGAGAACTTTGCATTTTTATCATACCCGAGCTTTTTATCCGCCAACACTTTTTTAAAGAAGTATTCCCAGATCGGTCTTGCGGCATAACCACCATAACCCCTTGCATCATTTTTATTTAATCGGATAAACCGGTCATCACAACCTACCCATACCCCGGCTTCCAGTTGCGGGGTATAGCCCATGAACCAGGCATCCGTGTTATCATTGGTCGTCCCAGTTTTACCACCCAGTTCTGCCACACCGATCCTGTTGCGCAGACCCGCTGCCGTTCCGAAATCGACCGTGCCCTGCATCATCCTGGCCATCCGGTATGCGGTTCCTTCACTGATTGCCTCCTTTCGGTTTACCGAATAATCAAATCGTTTGATCACATTGCCATTGCGGTCTTCAATCCGGGAAATATAATAGGGTTTTGTTGAAAATCCCCTGCCGGCAAAAATGGTATAGGCCCACAGCATTTCAAACATCGAAAGGTCGCAGGCGCCCAGTGCATTGGAAGGGTGGGGACCGATATTGGTAGGAATATTTAAACGCGAAATAAAATCTGCAAAGGGACCGGGCTCCACTGCTTTCATCACAAATGCAGAAGCATAGTTGTCGGAGAAGGCCAGGGCTCCTGCAAAACTGATCGTACCTTCTTTACCTCCTTTGCCGGCAGGCACCCAACCCTGCCCGGGGAAATACTGGGCCACCCTTTCGCATTCTGTCATTTCGTTAAAGCCCCTTTCTTCCATGGCTTGTGTATACAAAAGTGGTTTGATGGAGGAACCTACCTGTCGTTTCGTTTTTATGTTGACATGGTCATATTTGAAAGTCTTGAAATTTACACCACCCACCCAGGCTTTTACTTCACCGGTAACCGGGTCCATGGCCATAAAAGAAGACTGCATGATCTGGTGCTGATATTTGATGGAGTCAATAGGGGTCATCACCGTATCCTTTTCCCGGTCCTTATTCCAGGCAAAAACTTTCATTGGTGTTTTTTGGGTAAAGGCCCTGCGGATCTCTTTTTCGGTATAACCTTCGTCCTTCATGGCTGCCCATCGGTCACTTTGTTTCATGGCGGCTTCCACAACATTATCAAACCCTTTCCAGATACTACCGTTTTTTATCTTAGCCGTAGATTCAAGAATTTTCTGCATCGTGGGCATATGCGATGCTACTGCTTCTTCGGCATATTCCTGCATCCTTGGATTGATGGTGGTATAGATCTTTAATGCATCGGAATAAATATTATAGCTCCCTCCATCGGGTTTTTTTATATCCTTGAGAATGGATTTCACATCTTCCCGTAGGATTTCCCTGAAGTAGGGGGCATACCCGGTATTCTGGTCCAGTTTCCTGAAGTTTAACTTAATGGGGGTCTGTTTCAGTTTGGCCGCAAGCTCCGGGTCGATCTTCTTGTTCCTTACCATTTGGTTGATCACGACATTTCGCCTGTCGCGGGAAGCTTTTGGGTTGCGCCGCGGGTTAAACAGGCTGGGGGCATTTACCATGCCGACCAGGAGGGCTGCTTCTTCAATATTCAACTGATCCGGTTCTTTCTGGAAAAATGTGCGCGAAGCACTGCGGATGCCATAAGTGTTTTCGCTGAAAGAGACAGCATTCAGGTACAGGGCCAGTATCTCTTCTTTAGTGAAATTTCTTTCCAGTTTGATGGCAATGATCCATTCCTGTAATTTCTGGATCAACCGCATAAAGGGGTTGGAGGATCTGCTGTTAAAAAGGTTAAGTGCCAATTGCTGGGTGATGGTACTGGCTCCGCCGTTCTGACCCAGGTGGGCCACAGCACTGATCGTTCTCTTGAAATCAATACCTGAATGGCTATAAAACCGCTCATCTTCGGTGGACACAAGGGCATTGATCACATAGGGGGAGATATCCTTATACTGAACATTGGTCCTGTTTCCTCTTTCGAGGTAATACTTGCCCATCAGTGTCCCATCATCTGCATATACCTCAGAAGCCTGGAGAATGGTCGGGTTCTCCAGTTCTGTGATGGAAGGCATTTTGCCCCATACACCAAAATTCACAGTCAAGATCAATACAACCAGGGCCAGGAATCCAACAAAGAATAATTTCCAAAAGATCCTTACGGAGCGTTTCATGGTGTTATAGGTTTTTCAATTCCGGCCAAACCACCGGTAAATTTCTCAAAGCTAACAAAAGCGACCTGTTTAAGAAGAAAAGAAACTCTTAAAATTTACCCGGGAATAAGCTGTGTATAAACATTTGATATTCAGTAATATTCTTTTTTTCTTCCAATAATTCCAGGTTGGATTCACTAATCACAGAAAATGAATATTTCGTAGCGGTGAGCCAGGGTACAATTCTCGTGGCTGCTATCGGTTTTGCATCACTGACATACTGAATGGCAGCCTCTGCATTGTCAAAATTCCCGATGAGCAGTAATTTGTTTTCGGCATCAAGGTCAACCAGGGAAGCTGTTAGTTTTTGGGTTACCGTTTTTTCCCTGTTATAACGCTGGAATGCGTTGATGGCTTCATTTCCCCATACCTTGTCTACCTTATTTAATATGATAAGCACAAAATGCGGAGCGCCGGTATTGGCGTTATAGGCAGTTGTGACAGCCTGTTTGTTTATATTGGTTTTTGCAGCAACAAGGGTATCTGTGATTTTGTCCCCGGGCTTTATTATAGAATCGGTCTTTTGCTGACCGGGATTGATCATTTTGACACTATCGTTATTTACAGGGCTGGTCATGGGGTTATTGATACCCTGGGTCACCAGCGCAGACGAATCAGCAGTTTGGGGTTCAATTTCCAGGTTTTTCAGTTCTTCTTCAATTTCTTTCCTGCGGCCCAGTACGTCAATGAGTGTGCGGGCCTTTTCGGCAAGCGGGTGATCGGGGTATTTTGAAACAATGTTCTGCAAGGCTTCAAATGCGGGTTTATCTTCTCTTTGTTTGATATGATAAACTGCTTCGATGTAGAGCAATTGCGGCGACCAGTAGTTTGAACCATAAAGGCTATCGGCAGCTTTTTTCTGTTGGATAGCTTCGGGGAAACTGCCTTCAATAAAGAGATCATAAATCTTTTCATAGATGGCATTGATAGCGGGATTCTCCGTATCATTCTTCATGCCTGGGTCCTTACCTGTGGTAACAATTGATGTCAAACGGCTGTCACCAAACTGATCATTCATTATTTTTTTAATTGCAGCGGCCTTATCAGTGTTGCCGGTTTTTGTGTAACAGTAATAAAGTGTAAATAAGGCCTGGTCCATTTTTGGGAATTGCGGATACCGGATCCTCAGTGATTCCAGGGTGGAAATGGCATATTCGCAATCTTCTATTTTTTCGGCATATCCTTTACCCAGGTCAAACAGGGCATTACTGATTGAATCATTGGTAATGGCCAGTTGTTCGGCGGTCAGGGGCAGGTTATTGTACAGGGCCTCAAAACTGATTTCCTGCTTCTCGGGGGTCACATCGGCTGCTATATTTGACCTGTCATTATTGAGATTTTGTTGCGCAGTAGCATTTACAGCAGTGATCCTTCGCCAGTTGTCAACATTCGACCGGTTACCCCATTTGGTTTTAAAAGCGGTAGCCCCTTTCGTCCTCAAATTGAGATTATAAAAATACCATTCGCCTTTTGAGGAGCCCGGGTTAAACAGGTCAGCGGAGGGGGTGGAAGGCAGGAAAGAAGAAATACTTTTATCATCATCTTTCAGACCCTGTTGTTTTCTTAATTGTTTGACCAGTTTTTTCACATAATCCGTCCTTTCAATTTCCGGGAGGGCTGCAATCCGAAGCAGGCTGTCCTGTCTTTCGATGATATCAATAGGGGTGGCAATTGATTTGAGGTTATCCCTTCGGGTCATTAATCGGTTGCCATCACGCAGCGAAGGGTCCGTAAGTTTGAGGCTGTCATAATAACCAGATGCCAGCCGGTATTTTTTTTGGTTATAGGCCATTTCCCCCAATAAAAGGAAGGCCTTGTTTCGCTGGGCTTCGTTATTGCTGGCAAAGCTTGTGCTTTTCAGGATACTTTGTTCGGCCGCATCAAAATTGCCCCTGTCTAGTTCCATCTGTCCAATCGTGAAATAGATGATATCCCTGTAGTCGGCATACTTGTCTTTTTTGGCCATCTTTTTTAAGTCGGCGATATTACGGTCGATGTAGTTTTCGCCGCCTTCTATATTCATCCTGATCGCATTGAGCCGGGCATAAATCTCCATGACCGGGTCGGTGGTATGGCTGATCACTTTTTCATAATATTCTTTTGACTTTTCATACCCCTTGCTGATTTCATACAGTTGGGCGGTCAGGTATTCCCACCGGGTCTTTTCACTTTTTGTGGGTGCATTGCCCAATGCCTTTTCGAGGTAGGCAGCGGCACTGTCGTAGGAATGCTGTTTATAATACCATAGCGCCTGAACCTCGGCCAGGTCTTTTTGCAGCCGCGACGGGAATTTCGGATCATACTTTAAAGTAACGATCAGGCTGGCCGCTTCAGCATAGGCGTCCATGGCAATGAAAGTCCGGATCTGCCAGATAAAGGCATCATTTCTGCTGGGAGGTTCTGAAAATATTTTTTTGGTCAGGCTGGTTTTTTCCCTGGTGGATATGGATACAGCACTGTTCCCGTCCAACCGGCTACCAATTGTCTGGTAATAGCCGTCTTTTTCCTTTTTTGCAAAAGCATAATTGATAAACTGGAAAGTAAGAAAAGCGGAATCAAAGTCTTTGCGCAAATAATAAGCGGCCCCGATCAGCAGATAGAGGTTGTCGGCCCAGTCGTTCCGCAGGTCGTGCAAAACAAGCCCGGTGGTGGATTTGTAGATGACAGAATCAAGCTGCTGTGTGTTTTTTGAGGTATTGTCAAGGCTATAGTTATAAAAGGCAAGCAGTTGCGTAAAGTCATCCTGGTTCTGCATCTTGGCCTGTTCGATGATCTCGTTAAGAGTATTATTGGCATTGAAAAAATAATTATAATGTGTTACCGTGTTTTGGATGAAGCGCCGGGGGGTGGTAAATTTTTTTTCCCCAGTCTTTTCAGACTGGAGGATACGGTCCTCATATTCACGGGGTTTCTTAATGTCAAATGAAATTCCCAGCTGGCAGAAGGATTGGAAAGGTATTTGACAAAGGGTAAGAAAAGCAGTGAAGGCAATAATTTTTCTGATTATTCGCATTTCCGTCGCAATCTAAAATCTTAATAACTGAAAATCAAATATTTTATTATGGGAAATGGCAGTTTTTTTATCCTTAAATTTTGATTAACAATAAGATAAAAGACCTCTTTTTCCTAACTTTAACTCCTAATACATGTCTGTGAAACCTGAAAAAACATCCCCTTTAAAGCGTTTTAGAAACCGCTACCGGCTTGTGGTGATGAATGATGATACTTACGAGGAGGTTGTTACGTTTAAGTTGTCGAGGATGAGTGTTTACGTGACACTTAGCACCATTTTTGTTGTTTTGGTAGGGCTTACCGTGGCGCTGATCGTTTTTACGCCCCTAAAAGTATACATCCCGGGGTATGACACGTATGGCCAGGTAAGGGAAAACAGGGAGATGAAATATACGGTCGATTCTTTGAATAATGAGGTCAGGAACCAGGCGCAGTTTATTGAAGGACTTCAAAAGGTATTAAGGGGTGATGTGCCGCAAAACCTTGATACTACGAAGATTGAAGTGCCCAAAGATGAGTTTGACAACTGAAATATACTAATCTATGTTTAATGCTAAATCCAAGGAAACTATGAGTAACGAAAAATCTAACGGAACAAACGGCGGTACCACCCTTATCGGTGCCGGTACCACCCTAAAAGGCGATATCAGCAGTAACAGCGACCTGCGTATTGACGGTACCATTATCGGCAATATAAAAAGCAGTTCTAAAATAGTGATTGGCGCCAGTGGTGTGGTAGAAGGCGATATTGACGGGAACCAGGCCGATATCGTAGGCAAAGTATCGGGTAATATCAAGGTGAAAGATATCCTCCAGTTAAGAGGGGATTGTGTGGTTTCGGGAAATATCTATGCCGTCAAATTGCAGGTGGAACCGAGCGCAACATTTAATGGCCAATGTCATATGGGCCAAACCGGCCCGGGGATGCTGTCCGGCGTGACCGATAGGGAAGAAGTGACCGAGTTGATCAATTGACCGGTTAGTTTGCCTGACCAATAATGTGCTGTAAGAACTTTCCGCTGTTTACCTTTGCAACTAAAATTAATCTACGCTTATGGCGCGGCAACCGATGCGGCTTTTTTTGCCGGGAACTATTCTCTTCATAGGCCTGAATTCATTTTTCCTCTTTTTCCCGGAAAATCTGCAGGCAATCAATATCGATAAAGATGTCGTGATCATTGGGAATGCCTTTATATTCCTGGTGACCCTGATCTCGTTTATGATGAGTGCAAAGGGTCTCCTGTCAAAAAACAATCATGCATTCTTCAGGCTCATTTATGGAAGTTTCATCCTCAAGCTTTTTTTACTGGCAGCTGTCGCATTTGCTTATATTATGGTGATGAAAAAAGACGTCAATAAGCCGGGTCTTTTTATGTGCATGGGATTATACCTGGTGTATACTTTCATTGAAGTGAGGGGGTTGATGATCCTGTCCAAGAATAATAAAAATGCCTAAGCAAGAAGTTCCTCTCGATAGTTTACAACGATTCTTACCGGAGGGCACTTATGAAAGTGTCGTTCAATACCTTCATTATTATAAGGTGCACCTCACCGTTGCCCGGGAAAGAAAAACAGTTCTGGGGGATTACCGTCATAAAACAGGATTTCAGCATCACAGGATCAGTGTGAACGGCAACCTGAACCCCTATGCTTTCCTGATCACCACCCTGCATGAACTGGCGCACCTGATTGTGTTTGAACAATATGGTCACAGGGTCAGCGCCCATGGCAGGGAATGGAAAAATTGCTATGCCCAATTGCTGGCCCGGTTCATTGAAAACAAAGTGTTTCCTTCCGATATCCAGGCAGCGTTACAGCAATCCATGATCAATCCTGCTGCCAGCAGTTGCGGGGAAGATGGGCTTATCAGGGTGCTGAGAAAATATGACCGTCCAAACAACCCGCTGAAACTTGTGGAAGAGATTCCGGAAGATTCCTTGTTCCAGTTGGAGGACGGAAAAGTGTTTATACGGGGAGAAAAACAACGCAAGCGATATAAGTGTACAGAAGTTAAAACAGGCAGGATTTACCTGTTTAGCCCTGTTTATGAAGTGAAGCCAATCAGCCAGCCTCAGTGATAAATGTTATGCTTTAGCTATCAAGTCCCTGATCATCCATAGGTCGCATCCAAAATGGCCGCTGTTACCCAGGGGGGCATTGAGGTAGCGGAATCCAAATTTTTCATAGACTTTCAGCGCCTGTTTGAGTTCGGGCATGGTTTCCAGATAAATTTTGCTGAAGCCAAATGTTTTGGCGGTTTCGATACAGCGGGCGATCAGTAATTGCCCGATGCCTTTTCCCCTGCCCTCCGGGAGCAGGTACATTTTGACGAGCTCGCAGGTATCGGCGGGCAGGCCTTGTGTAGGGAATATGCCACCTCCCCCGATGATCTGATCATTCCATTCAGCAACAAAATATATTGATTTCGGTTCCTGGAACAATTCGTATAAGGAATCCGTGGCGGCATCAAAATAAACGGTACCCGGGTGATTGGCGCCAAACTCTGCCAGTGTATTCCTGATGATGGCAGCCAGCATTGGATTGTCCTGCGGAAGTATATTTCTGATATGGATGGACGGCATCAAATTTTGCATCTGGGAAAAACAGGGTTTCAGGCCACTTTCAGGTTATGGAATCTTTCGGTTCGTTGCCGCAAAATTTGGATGGCTTCCTCTTCCGAGGAAAAACAGTTGTTGATATTGACTAAGTGTGCAGCCATTTTATCATAACGTTTGGCCATCAGGTAGTAAAAAAGATGCAGATAATGGATGCCGTCAAAAACCAGTGATTGCTGGCTGGCAATCTTATCAGCTTCTTTCATGAACAGTACCGGCATTTCTGTATAATGCACTCCGGGTTTCAGGTGATGGATAAGATGGTAACCATCGTTCCAGCATTTTGTATTGTAATTCGTATTGATACAGTTAAAACAGCTTTTGTACATGTTTTCAGGATCCACGGGATCCACAAAAGCATGCTGTGTCCAATTACCCAGCATCATGATGAGCCTGGAAACCAGGAATGGAATAATCAGCACCCAGAGGGCTGCTTTCAGGTTGATGAAACACAGCAGGATACAGGCTGCGTAGAAAGACATTTCCCCAAAAGTGAGGTTGACATAATATTTTTTCTTTTTCCTTGTAAAAAGATAAAGAAAGGTGTCCCGGAACCCGAGAAACAAAAAGTTGAGATAATATTTCAGAAAGTCTTTTAAAGAATCCCGTTGGTAGGGGAGCGTACTGCTGGCATCATCCGGCATGTTGTTTTCTTCATGGTGCATGCCTACATGGTGTGCGAAATAGGTTTCCGGCGTATGTCCAAAGAAAGGGCAAACAAACCAGGTAACATATTTATTGAGCCAGTTATATTTTTTTTTGAATAACCTGCGGTGAGTAATATTATGGAGCATCAGGCCAAAAGGGCCCCTGAGTCGGATCTGTGCCAGGAAGAACCACACTCCGAATACAATCCACCAAATATAGCCTTTGAATAAGGGAGTAAACAGGAGAATGCCAATAGGGATAACCGTTAGGTGAATAAGGGTCAGTAATTTTAAAAAGGAAAAATCCCTTTTGTCATTCATATATTTTAGCCAGAAACGCTCATAACGGCTAAAGGATGCTGGCTGCTGGTAAACAGGGTCTACTAATTGATTCAGACTCTTCATGAAGCTGGTTCGGTTTTTTCAGGCCTTAAGCGGCAAGGCAAAATTAGCTAAATAATTGATATTCTGTATTTTCTGTATTCAAATAAATATCAAAAAAGAGAAAGTGATTATAAAAGGAGGTTTATAACTATCTAATTTAAAGCGGAATAAGACTTACTATCTTTTCCAGATGATTTTTATCAACCTGGTCAAAACTGGCCAAAGATTCGCTATCCGCATCCAAAACACCGATCAGGGTGTTGTTGTTGAAGATGGGTATGACTATTTCAGATTTTGATAAACTACTGCAGGCAATATGCCCGGGGAACTGTTCCACATCATCCACAATCAATGTTTCTTCTTTTTCCCAGCAGGTGCCGCAAACACCCCGGCCTTTTTTTATCCGGGTACAGGCAATCGGCCCCTGGAATGGCCCCAGCACTAATTCGTTATCTTTTACCAGGTAAAAACCTACCCATAACCATCCGAATTGTTCTTTGAGGGCGGCAGCGATATTGGCAAGGTTGGCGACCAGGTCTGTCTCACCTTCCAATAAACCATGTATCTGTGGTAGCAGGGCAAGGTATTGCTCTTCTTTTGATCCATTTACTATTACCAGGTCTTCTGCCATAGATCGGTTTATATACCTGTCAGGTATTGGTCTTTAATATAATCCACCACACTCAGCAGGCTTTTTGTTTCTTCATACACCGCCAGCTGGCGGTCGGCGCCGGTACCGTGTTCCAGTATTTTATGGATATAGGCCAGCCGGTGCCGGCTCCCAAGATGATCCACCACGTCATCAACAAAATCCAGTAATTCATAAATCAGGACCCGTGTATTCACTTCTTCTTCCTTGCCAAAATCGATTAACCTGCCATCTATACCATACCGGCTGGCCCGCCATTTGTTTTCATTGATGAGGTGTCTTGAATACTGAATGAAATTCATGTTCTGTGTCCTGAGCTTATAGATCTTGGCACAGATCGCCTGGAACAAGGCAGCCAGGGCAATGGTTTCATCGACGGTCATCGGCACATCACATATCCGGAATTCCACCGTATTAAAAAAAGGGTGCACCCTGATATCCCACCATATTTTTTTGGCATTGTCAATGCAGTTTGTCTTCACGAGTAACTTGATATAGTTATCGTAGGCTTCAATACTTTCAAATACCTCCGGTATGCCAGTCCGGGGAAACTTATCAAATACCTTCGTCCGGAAGGAACGGTATCCCGTATGACGGCCTTCCCAGAAGGGGGAGTTGGTGCTGAGGGCATAGATATGGGGCAGGAAATAACGGGTGGAGTTGGCTATGTGCATAGCCATTTCCCTGGTTTCCATCCCCACATGGACATGCAATCCAAAGATCAGGTTACTGCGGGCGGCTTCCTGTAATTCATTAACGATCTCGTTATATCGTACATGATCGGTGATGAGTTGTCTTTCCCAATGGCTGAAAGGATGGGTTCCGGCGGCACCCATGGCCAGACCAAGATTGCCGGCAATAGCAGCGATGGTTTTCCGTAAATGGGCTACATCCAGGAAAGCCTCATCAATATCTTTGCAGATATCTGTGCCAACTTCTACCACGGCCTGGTGCATCTCGGCCTTTACTTTGTCTTTTATCACTTTTTCACCTTCATGAACAATTTTTTGCTCATGACTTTTCAGTTCCCGGGTTTCAGGGTCGAGTACCATATACTCTTCTTCAACCCCCAGTGTAAATGACTTATAGTTGATGTTCATGTTTCAGTTCAGATCAAAGGTTGATGGGCAGCACTTCTTTTGATATATTCTCCCCAGAGGAGGTTATCCCGGTCCCGTTGGTTTTCCAAAGCTTTTTCGATGGCATAATTCGCAGCCGTTTCTACCACCCATTCAAAGTTTTCCTCTCCCACGCTGGTTCTCTCGGCATCTGGTGCGGGGTTACAAAAATCAATGGCATAGGGTATCCCATCCCTTAATGCCAGTTCTACGGTATTGAAATCATATCCCAGGTAGGCATTGATCCGGAGAACGATTTCTTCCATCTGCTGCAATTTTTCCCGGGAAGGGGCAAAGTCGGCTACATAACGCAGATGATGCGGGTTTCGGGGTTCATACGACATGATGCGCACGTGTTTACCGCCAATGCAATAGCAACGGTAATATTCCTCAAAAACAATTTCTTCCTGTAAGAGCATGACCAGCTGACCCGTTTCGGCATGTTTCTCAAAAAACTCATCCATATGGTTGAGTTTATAGACATTCTTCCATCCCCCGCCGGCAAACGGTTTCATATAGGCAGGAAATCCAACATATTTAAAGATGCTTTCCCAGTCCATTGGGTAGGCCAGGTTGCTGAAAGAGTCGTCACTGGTATCATCCGGTAGTTCCCGCGAAGGCAATATGACTGTTTTGGGAACAGGCACCCCAACCTTCGTCATCAGACAGTTATTGAAATATTTGTCATCGGCACTCCACCAGAAAGGGTTATTAATAACTGCGGTACCGGTAACGGCAGCATTTTTTAAAAAAGTCCTGTAAAAAGGGACATCCTGTGAGATCCTGTCGATGATCACATCATAACCACAGAATTCGCCCTGCATGGTTTTATCAATCCTGACGGGCTCTGCCACGATGCCGGGAACGCCCTTGCTGTTCACTCTTTCAACAAATGCCATGGGAAAGGAACGTTCTTTGCCAAACAGGACTCCGATTTTTTTCATAATAATTCAGTTTTGGTGCTTTCTGTTCAAATGTATTTTATGAACGACAATTTAACAAAAATACCCTTTAATAGAGCAGTTGTTTATGATAATTGAGTAATTGTTATTTTTGGGGTTATGCAGGAAGTAAATGTGCCCGGAATTCATGTAGAAAGGACGAGTATTTTGTCGGTTTTTCTAAAACGAAAGGTGGAGGTTGATTTTTACATGCCCCGCCAGGTTTCAAAACCCGAAGCACTCAGTTTACTCCTGATCAATGACGGGCAGGACCTGCCCAAATTTCATTTTGACAGGATGCTGGCCCGGCATATCAATGAGGGGATCATTGCGCCGTTATTCTGCGTGGGTATTCATTGCAGTGAGGAAAGAAGAATGGAATACGGTACGGCCTCCCAGCCTGATTTTATGGGTCGTGGTGCAAAGGCGGAACTGCATAAACAATTTGTTTTAGAAGAACTCATCCCATATATACAAACCACTTACCGGATCAGGAGTTTCAGGGATAAATCCTATGCTGGATTTTCACTGGGTGGGTTATCAGCTATTGATGTGGTTTGGAGTATGCCGGGAGCATTCATCCGGGCAGGCGTATTTTCTGGTTCCTTATGGTGGAGACGGAAAGACCTTGATGAGGGATATATCGAAGCTACAGACCGGATCATGCACAAACTGGTTAGGGAAGGGAAATATTCACCGGGTTTGAAATTCTTTTTTACCACCGGCTCCCTGGATGAAAAAATGGACAGGAATAATAACGGGGTTATTGACTCCATCGATGATACCCTTGGTCTGATAGAGGAACTGGTGAATAAAGGGTATTCCCTGATCGATGATATTGTGTATATCAATTATAAAGACGGGAAACATGATGTTGAAACCTGGGGAAGGGCGATGCCGGAATTCCTGAAGTGGGGATGGGGGCAGATCCAGCCATAAATCATATAACAATAAAGAGGCTGTCCAAAAAGGATGGCCTTTTTTCATTAAAAGGGCAGTATTTGGTTTTTGACCATTTAAAAAAATGAGTTTTGGTACTGTAGTTATATGGATGTTATAGGAAGCTTATTTGCCGAACCACCGCGTTTTTC
>WGMO01000003.1 GCA_016125075.1 Terrimonas sp. | reverse complement strand
GGGGCTTGGCCATACAAAAAATTTATACAGCAAAATTCAAAAACTGATAAACATTTTGCAACCGCTTTTTATACAGTTCAATTGTGAATAAACCAACCCTGAAAACTGAAAGAGGCTGCCCCTTTTTGGACAGCCTCTTCTGCCTGAATTGTTTTATCCTTAAAAACCTCTTTGCTGGTTGGCACCCCTGGGCTTTGGTAATTCCTTCCTGGGAATCTTTGCCTGACGTTGCGCCGTATTGTATACAAATCCAGCCACGATAACTGAAGCCTGTTTTAAGTCATCGGCCACCAGGTGATCATAGCTGTCCATATTGGTATGGTGCGTCCGGGTATTATATTCTATCGGGTCCTGTATGAACTGGAAACCGGGTATGCCCACGGCATCAAATGACAGGTGGTCTGTTCCGCCCGTATTGTTCAGCGTCAGGGTATTGGCACCCATGGTAGCAAAGGGTTCAAGCCAGGCGGCAAAAATGGGCTTTACATCTTTGTTGCCCTGCAGGTATACACCCCTGATTTTCCCGGTACCATTGTCGAGGTTATAATAGGCAGAAATTTTTTTATGTTCCGGTTTCAATTCCATGGTGGAAGGGTCGGCAAAATGATTTTTTACATAATTCCTTGATCCGAAAAGACCCTGTTCCTCCCCACTCCACAAAGCGATCCTTATTGTTCTCCTGGGTTTAAGTCCCGATACCAATAGTATCCTGACGGCCTCCATCATTACCGAACATCCGGCAGCATTATCGGTGGCCCCGGTACTGGCATGCCAGCTATCCAGGTGTCCTCCCAACATGACGATTTCATCTTTTAAAAGGGGGTCTGTTCCGGGAATTTCCGCAATTACATTATAACCCCTGATGTCCTGATCATAAAAACGGGTCTTAACATTGGCTTCCAACATTACCTTTTCACCTGCCTCAATCAATCTTTGAATGCGGAGATAATCGTCACTCGACAGCATTACACTTGCAGGCGCTTCCGGGGCATCTTTCACATAGGAACCTCCGCTGCTGACAAATATAGTACCGTCATTTCCCCTGGCACTCATTTGTAAAATAAGTCCTGGTTTTTCATTGGCCAGGAGTTCCCGCATGCGTCTTAGCAACAGAAACCGGTTCATTCTTGCCTGTTGTTCCGCAGAATTGGCATTTTGCCTGTTTTGACCGCGGGGTTCATCACTGGGCCCGGCTGCATTCGCCATCTTTTCCAGTGCAGCTTCATCAAAACGGCTGCCATCGGGTTCAAAAGAGGGCTCCAGCGCTGCATCACTCCATTGCATCAC
Source organism: Terrimonas sp. (assembly GCA_016125075.1). Taxonomy (GTDB): domain Bacteria; phylum Bacteroidota; class Bacteroidia; order Chitinophagales; family Chitinophagaceae; genus SpSt-398. The sequence continues at coordinate 213,802 of WGMO01000003.1, read as the reverse complement.
GATCTTTCCTTTAAGTTTTCCGGCATATTGCAATAATTCAGTTGTATCTGCCGCTTTGACCAACACGATCTCCCCTTTTATCTCATTTTCCCCCGGTGTACTACCGGTCCAGGCAAGGGGCTGGGCAATAATTGGGAAATAATAAGGAGCGGTCATGGCCACATAACATTTCTTTTGTTCCCAGCCTTTCCCAAAATCTCCCCAGGGTTCCAGTTTTGCATTTTTTAGACCCATCTTTTCCAGTTCTTCTTTTGCCCAATTAGCAGCCCGCATGAACCCGGGAGAGGCTGTTAACCGGGGGCCGCTCATATCCGTAAGATGAAAGGCGATATCCATCACTTTGGAATGGTCCAGGCCTTCCTTTTTGATCTTATCCATCGCCGTGACATCCAATTTTTCAGTTTGGGCGGACAATGAAATGAACACGAATAAAAGCAGAAAAGAAAAAAGCTGTCGCATGGTTTGAAGTTTTAGTCCCTGAAAGTTAAAGTATTTTATCAATCAGTGTGGGGATTAAAATCTTATTGCAATCGTATCGCGACAAATGGAATATTTTCTGGATGGCCGGTCTAGTCATTGCGAGTCGCTTAATGTTTGACTCCTACTACAAAAGCAAAAGGTTAAAATTTGAAATTCCAGGTCACAGTCGGTAAGATGGGGAATAAAGATACCTGCCTGGCTTCCACTTTGAGCGATCCGTCATAGGGACTACCGGTTTGGTCGAAGTATATGAAATAAGGATTGAGACGACTATACACATTATAGATACTGAATACCCAGTAGCTCTGCAGCCTGCGTTTTTTCTTCGGTTCCGGTGTATAGGTTGCCGCCAGATCAAGACGGTGATAAGCATCAAGGCGATACTGGTTCAATTTGCTGTATTCCTGGGTCAGGACACCGTCGATGATATAAAAACTTTCCGGGAAAGTTGTTGCATTGCCCGTACCATAAACAAAAACACCACCGATTTTCCAGCGCTTGTTGACCTCATAGTTGGCCACCACGCTCATATCATGTCTTCTGTCGTAGCGGGTCGGGTATTTTTCACCATTATTCAAGGCAGAAAACTGCCGCCAGGTCCATGATAAGGTATACCCTACCCAACCTGTAAACCTGCCCCTTGATTTGTTCACAAAAAATTCAGCACCATAGCTCCAACCCCTGCCAAAAACAAATTCCCTTTCAGGGTCTTCCAGGCCCGGGGTATAGCCCTCGCGGTATTCGATCTGGTTTTTCATGTCCTTGTAATAGACCTCGACCGAGGTCTCATACTGGTTATCTTTAAAATTTTTAAAGAAACCTGCGGCATATTGCCAGCTGATCTGCGGTTGTACAATATAGGTACTGGGAACCCAGAGATCCGTCGGGAGCGTATTTCCCGAATTGCTTACCAGGTGTATATACTGGTAGTTCCTGGTGATGGCCGCCTTGACCGATGTTTCATCATTCAATGCGTAACGAAGGGTTACACGGGGTTCCAGGCCACCATAGGGCTTTACGGTTTCAAACCCTTTATAAACAGTACTGTCAAGCTTATTGCCATCGGCATCCCTCCGGTATTTGGTATAAGGACCCACCTGTATAAAGCCGCTATACCGGATACCATAATTCAGTTTGAACTTTTCCCCGATCTCCCAGTCATCCTGTACGTAGAGTGCATATTCATTGGCGTATTTATTGTCTTCATTATTGGGTTTGAAGACGACTGAGTCCTGGCGACCAGAAACCACATTGGGTGTAAACCGGTGATAGGTATACAGCCCCCCGAATTTAATTTTATGCTGGGGCAAAGGGTAATAATCAAAATCCATTTTCAGGTTGGCATCCCTGATACCCGAATTGAGGTTAACCTCGAAATTGTTCTGGGCTGCACCAAATTTAAATTTGTAGTCATTATAAACCGCTGTCGTATTGGAGAATAATCTTTTGCTGAAAACATGGTTCCACCGAAGGGTGGCGGTACTGTTTCCCCAGGGTATATTGGATTTAAAAGAGCGCTTGGCATTGTTGAAATTGAAGACATCCCGCCCAAAATAACCACTCAGGTATAATCGGTCTTTTTCAGAGAAGCGGTAATTGATTTTGGCATTCAGGTCATAGAAATAATATCCTGAACCATAAAAGGCGCTGGATTTCTTAATAAAGGGTTTCGCCAATGCATCAACATAGGTCCGCCTGGCAGATAGGATAAAGGACGCCTTTTCTTTCTTGATCGGCCCCTGTACCGAAAAACGGGAAGCGATCAATCCAATACCCCCATCCATCTGGAATTTATTAGAATTGCCATCCTTCATAGTAACATCCAGGACCGAGGAAAGCCTGCCCCCGTATTGAGCGGGCATCCCCCCCTTGATCAATGCGGTATTCTTGATGGCATCGGAGTTAAAGATGGAAAAAAAACCGAACAGGTGCCCGGTATTGTAAACAACAGCATCATCCAGCATGATGAGATTTTGGTCGGGACCGCCTCCCCGTACATAAAACCCTGCATTCCCTTCACCGGCATTACGGACACCTGGCAATAACTGGATGGCTTTCAAGATGTCTACTTCTCCCAAAAAAGCCGGGATATTCCTGATCCGCTCTATCGAAAGATCCACCCTGCCCATTTGGGCGTTTTTGACATTGGCATCTCGCCGTTTACTGTAAACGATCACTTCGGTACCTACCGCAGATTTGGGGATCATACCAATATTCAGTTCTGCATCCTTTTCAAACAGCAGGTCCAGAACTTTTGGCTGATAAGAGACATGGGAAACCGTTAGTAAGTAGCTGCCCTCATCAAGTGTAAGGGAATAAAACCCATACAAATTACTGGTCACCCCTTTCGACTGCCCATTGACGGAGATCGTGGCCCCGATAATGGATTCTCCTGATAGGCTGTCTTTAATATAACCGCTCAGTGTGAATTTGTTCTGTGCAATACCGGTAAACAGGATAAAGTTGCCTACAATAAATAACTGGATGCGCCTCATGTTGGTGATAACAGATAAATTAGTTTTTAGTTGTGTCTGTTACCCGATAATCCAGCGTTACCTTTGAACTCCCGCAGGTCAGCATCTTATCGCCATATTTGGGGTCCCGGGTTCCCAGGTAAGGATTCCGGATGGAATCAACCGGGCTCAACCAGTTGGCGGCCATTTCATAATTATTCAAGGCCATGGGGCATTCCTGGAAATACACTTTGGCAAGATCATAGCGGATAATCCTTAACAGGTCGAATAACTGCTGGGATAACATATTCAGAGAAGCTCTTTTTTCAGCAATTCCCTCGTCATTCATAAGACCTTCCGCTTCCGATTTGACGGCTTCCCATTGTCCAAGCGCTGTAGGATAAATAGCCGAATCCTTTGCCATTTCCCCGATTTTCAGGCTGTCCAGGGAGGCTTTTAAAGCATTGGCCGATTGCCGGATGGAATTCGTGTCCCAATTGACAAACCCCTCGGTCATCCGGTAATAATCATCCATCACCTTTTGCATTGAGGCATTAAATGCGGGGCTATGTTTACTGACGGCCATGGCGGTTAGTTTATTCCCCGAGTCAGCCGTATTGGACCGTCCGCTGAAAAAATACTTCCAGGCAATCAATACGGCTACGACCAGAATAAGTAAAGCCAGCAATATCTTCTTCATTACATAAAAATTTATACTTATTTATTCGCTGCAAATATAAATCTTAGTGCCAGCAATAACGAATCGTTATTTTTGCAACCTGTTAAAAAAAGAAGAAATGCTGGCAGGATTGACTAATGTGACATTCGAATTTGGATCAAGGGTAATTGTTGAAGAAGCCACCTGGCATATTCAGCCGGGCGAACGTATCGGGCTTATCGGGTATAACGGTACCGGTAAATCTACTTTGCTTAAATTACTCGTGGGTCAGTATACCCCGTCCGCCGGCTCAGTTGAACGGAGTAAGACCACGAGTATTGGTTACCTGCACCAGGACCTGCTGAGTTTCGACACCAATGAATCGATTCTCCAGGTGGCATTGAGCGCCTTTGAGAAAGTGCTGCAACTGGAAAAGGAAATTGAAGCCCTGGGTAAAGAACTTGAAAAAACCGGGGATGAAAAAACCTTGCATGAATACAGCGACAAGCTGCATGAACTGGAAACCCAGGGAGGCTATAATATCCATCATAAAACGGAAGAAGTTTTGCAGGGTCTTGGATTTCCCAACCAGGACCTTCACCGGCCCTACAAGGAATTCAGCGGGGGTTGGCGGATGCGTGTGTTACTGGCCAAGATGATCCTGCAGCAACCGGACCTCTTATTGCTTGACGAACCGACCAACCACCTTGACCTCCCTTCCATTGAATGGCTGGAAAAATACCTGCTGCATTACCAGGGATCCGTTGTGATTGTGAGCCATGATAAGTATTTCCTGAACAGGATGGTTACAAAGATCGTTGAAGTGTACCAGCAACGCCTGCACATCTACGCTGGCAATTACGACTATTATGAAAAGGAAAAGGCCATCCGGTTAGAAATGCAGCAGAAGGCTTACGAGAACCAGCAGGATTATATCCGGCAAAACGAAAGGCTTGTTGAGCGATTCAGGGCCAAGGCCAGCAAAGCAGCCATGGCTCAGAGTATCATGAAAAAGCTGGACAAACTGGAAAGGATCGAAGACGCCGAACTGGTTAGGCCCAATATCAGGATCAATTTCAGGGTGGACAAAACACCCGGTAAAGTACTGGTTGAACTGCACCATGTTTCCAAAGCATTTGGTGATAATGTTATCATCGAAGATGCTTCGGTTGAAATCGACCGGGGCGACAAGATTGCCTTGATCGGGGCCAACGGGAAAGGTAAATCCACCTTGTTAAGGATCATTGCCGGTGTGGAAAAATTTTCAAAGGGTGAAAGAAAATGGGGCCATAATGTGGAGGAAAGTTTTTATGCCCAGCACCAGCTGGAAGCCCTGAATATCGAAAATACCATCCTCGATGAGATGAAAGAATGTGGCAGCCAGATGACGGAACTGGAATTAAGGGGCCTCCTGGGTTGTTTTTTATTCAGCGGTGATGATGCCGATAAAAAAATAAAAATATTGAGCGGGGGCGAAAAGGCCCGGGTGGCTTTGTCCAAGACCATCGTGAGTAAGGCCAATTTCCTTATGCTGGACGAGCCGACCAACCACCTGGATATGCATAGCTGCGACCTTTTGATTGAAGCACTGAACAAATACCAGGGCAGTATCATTTTGGTGAGTCACGACCGTTATTTTGTGTCAAAAACCGCCAACAAAATATGGGAGATCGTCGATCACCAGATCAAGGAATTCAAAGGGGGCTATGAAGAATGGGTGGCCTGGAAAGAAAGGATGGCCAAAAAAGAGATTGAAAACAAGAAAGCGGAGTCCGGCAACCAGAAAGGGGAAGCCAAACGGAAAAACAATACCGAAAAAACAGTTGCTCCCGCAGCAGACGCTCCTCCTTCCGGCACCAACCACCATCCCGCTGTACCCATCAATAAAGAATTAAAAAAGGAGTTGCAGAAACAACAGCGGATTTTTCAGCAACTGGAAGAAAAGATCGCCCTGCTGCATAAACAGAAAACAAAACTGGAGGCCGACCTGGCTGATCCCTCTACTTATTTGGATAAAGCAAAATTCCTGCAAACGGAGTCTGACTACAAACAAACAAATTCCGAACTGGCTTCCATGAACCGGCAATATGAACAGGTGTTTGAAAAGATCGTCAAACTCGAAGCGACATCAGGAGACTGATTGCCGGGCTTTGATAAAATCACTTACCAGGTAGCTGATCAATTTCCCGTTAGTAGCATCTACCCTTCCATCTGCAAGTCGGGTTGCCCCTTCACAGATATGCAGGTATGCCGGTTTGGAATCGGCAGCGGCAAACGATACATATTGCCGGGCATGTTTGGGCAGGATCCCGACGGGGGTCATGGCGCTGCTCAACGTATTCTGTATACAATCAAGGTCAATATCGATACCGGTCATCGTGTCTTCTGTAAACCCGGTAGCGTGGGCCACCGCCTGCATAAAACTTCTTTTTTCATGGATAAAGATGTCCTCATGCGTGATAAAGTCTATAAACGGGTTATTCACGATATCGAGCCAGACATTCTGGGGCAGATAGTTTTCATGCAGGCAGATAATACAATATTTCTGTAAATAACCATCATCTTCGGCGTAGCGAAAAGCATTACCACTGTGCCGGCCTTCTGCCGGGCGGTAATCAGCATGGGCATCGAGGTTGATGCAATTGATCTGAGCCAGCGGTATAACGCCCGCCTTATGCCAGCCTTTAGCAGACCCTTTGATCAGGGGATATGAATTATTATGCCCGCCACCAACAACCACCGGTATCTTTTTTGCCGCCGTAATCATTTTGACCAGTTGCTCAACTTCATTATCGACTGTATTCACGGCATGGCGATAGGCTTCAATTTTTTCATCCTCACTTTTGGCCGTAGTATCGATCAGGTATTCGATATCGCCAAAATCAAAATGTCCGGCCAGGAGTACATTATCCCCGTCAAAAAAATCATTGCTCTGGATATTCAAAAAACTTTGCAGGAATGGGATCCACAGCGTGTCTGTTCCGCCTATACCATGATTTCCTTTTGCACCAAGGTCTTCCGGAATGCCGAATAATACATATTGTGCTGTGGAAGCACTGATGGATGCTTCCATATTGCTGGTGTCGTGGATCACCTGAAGCCTTTCGCCCAGTTTTGTCTCAAATCGCCTGATCTTTGTCAGGGACAGGATATCCTGTTTGTGATAGGTTTTGAAATGATGCATGGCATTTTGCTTTTGAAAAGAATCAGCCATTTCGTTAACATCCGATTTTTTCATTGACAATATTTAAGATTTCCTGTTCTAAAGCTATTGTTTTATTCTCAATCTTTTTTCCCCTGCTGATCATTTCCGTGACGAATTCCTTATCCGCATAACCGGCTGCGTTGATCCGGACATTCATAAAGGCACCCAGGACAGCTGACCGTGCACATAAAGCCCCAACTCCTGCATCCGAAACAGAGTTAGGGTTGCCCCCGACTGCCATAGCTTTTATCAGGTCCATACTTTCAGCAGCGGTTTCCATCACTTTAAAAGGTATCTCGATGGCATAACGGGTTGCTTCCTGTATAGCTTTATTCCTGGCTGATTGCTCTGCTTCAGTTGATTTTGCCATACCCATCGCCCCCATGATCCTGTTGAAGGCCGCTGTATCCAGGTCGACCAGTTGCAGGAGCACATCCTTATAATACTGCCCCCTTTCCGCCCAGTCGCTGAATGTTTCCCAACGGTCGTCCCACCCTCTTTTATGCGAGGAGAGATTGGCCACCATCGTAGCCAGGGACGCTCCCAATGCACCGATATAGGCAGCAATAGAACCCCCACCAGGTGCGGGGCTTTCGCTGGCGGTTTCATCGGCAAATGCATTCAAAGGCATTTTGACCAATTTAGATTCCGCATCATTCCTGAGCCGGTATTCAATGATTTTTTCGTTGGGATCAAATGGAGAGAGTTCATCAAGTCCCATCGATTTTATGGCGATCCTGACCAGTTCAGCTTCCGATACCCCCAACGAACGTTTCTGTTTCCGGAGAAAATATTTACCGGCATCCAGCATGGATTTCAAAGGGATCAATCCAACCAGTTCACTGCCGGTTACCCTTATTCCCCTTGCCGCTGCTTTCTTACAGGCTTCATCAAACGCAATATGCAGGGGTGTAACCTGGAGATTGGTAAGATTGATGCTGATCTGGGCGATACCATATTCTTCGATATACCAACCAATGGCTTTTACAGATTTCAAAGACCCCGGTTGGTTGACTTTGACCCCGTTTTCGATGATATTTCTTCCGGCCTCCCTTATATCAAAAGCGATCGCATTGGCCCTGCGGGTGGATGTCGTGTTGAGATTCACGTTATAGGCCACCAGGAAATCCCGCGCGCCGATGACCGTGGCTCCTCTTTTAGCATCAAATATTGCGGGACCGAAATCCGGTTTCCATACCGGGTTTTTGATTTTTTCGAAAAAACCTTCATATTCACCCGCCCGAATTACGGAAAGATTGCTTCGCGATTTATCAGTTTGTGCCGCTTCGTACAAATAGACCGGTATTTGTAATTCCTCTCCCACGCGTCTGGCTAAAGCCCGGGCATACTGACAGGTTTCCTCCATGGTTATATTGGCAACGGGTATCAGCGGGCAAACATCCGTGGCACCCATTCTGGAGTGGGCCCCTTTTTGTTTGCGCATATCAATCAGTTCACCCGCTTTTTGAATGGCCAGGAAAGCAGCTTCGATCACTGCGTCGGGTGGACCCACAAAGGTCACCACCGTGCGATTGGTCGCCTTGCCTGGATCAACGTCCAGTAAACGTACGCCATCTATGGATTCAATTTCGCGGGTAATTTGTCCGATAACAGCCATGTCCCTTCCTTCACTGAAATTAGGGACACATTCAATGATTTGTTGCATGAAAATAAATTTACAGTGCTAAGATATTGCTAAAGGAATATATTTTCCAGGAATACAGGTATGCGTTCATATCCTGCACTAAATGTTACCAGCCCCAGCATCCGTTGTTCCCGGTGTACAGGGTGTTTTTTCAGAATATCTCTGATTCAACAAACTGCCTTTCTTCAACGATCTCATCTGGCTTCTTTTTATAAAAGATCATCCCCAGGGCCATGATGATACTGGTGGTAAGGATGACAAAAAAAAGGATGCCATCGTTAAAATCATGGAGTTTCATCGACTGCGGGATCTTATAGAAAAGCACGATCGTAATCAAACCTCTCGGCATAAAAAACAATTCAGGAAAAACATTCGTTTTGACAAAGAAACGGAGGTACAGGAACCTGATCAGCAATAAACAGAACACAATGATCAAACCCACTGCGATCACTTCTTCCTGCATCAGCAAATGCAGGTCGATCGAATACCCAAAAAGGATAAAAAAGAATGTACGGATCAGGAAAGAGGATTCGGCTGTGATCGAATGCAATAATTCATGCAGGGGCGAAATCTGGGATTCCGGAAAATACCTTGTCAGGCGCTCCCATTTCATCTTGTCCCAATTATTAATCAGTAAACCAAAGATCATGATGATCAGCAGGGAAGGCAGGTGTAACAACTTCCCCCCTGCATATAAAAGGATCAGTAAAGAAAATATCAGGAAGAACTTGATATTGAGTTTCACTTTTGCCAGGATCAGGAAAAGGACCAGTGACAGCACCAGGGACAGGATGATGGAGACCAGGATACCGCCTCCGAACACAGCAAACGATTTCCAGGTCATGATTTCCTCTGCAATAAAATAATTAAAAGCCAGGATACCGATGATGTCGGAAAAGGATGCTTCATATACCAGGAACTCCTGCTGATTTTTATTCAGGGTATGAAGGCTGGGTAAAACGATGGCACTGCTGATGATAGATAACGGTATCGCATAAATGATACAGTTCAGGATATTCTCCTCGTTCAGCCAGAAATTCAACAGGGCCGTTAAGGAGGCCACCGATAACAGAAAAATGATGAGGGCCGACAGGAAGGAATTCCGGATCAGTTTCAATTTGGCTTTTTCGATCTTAAGGTCAAGCCCGGCTTCCAGTACAATCATGATCAGCCCTACTACACCCAGCGCCTCAACGATCCTGTTAGGGATTAAGATGGCCGTATTATACGTGTCGGCAATAGCCCGAATGCCCATACCTGTAAATAAGAGCAGGAGAACAGAAGGCAGCCGCAGGTATTTTCCAATGATGGAAAACAAATAGGAAAGTACCACGAGGCTGCAAAAAATAATAAGCAGTTCTTCCGCTTCTATATTATTCATGGCGGGAAATTACAGAATAAAAAGCATGAAGTCGAATCTAAATAGGCCCTAAATCCAGCCACCGCTGATCATCACTTTATCAATCAGATTACTGCCAAATGCATAAGGGAGGTAGGCGATCGAAGGGATTGGTTTTGTAAAAATCAGGTTAGCCATTTTGCCGACAGTAATACTTCCTGTAACTGCAGAAAGATCCATGGCGCAGGCACCATTAATCGTTGCCGCATTGATGGCTTCTTCGGGCAGCATTTTCATTTGTATACAGCTCATTGTCACCACCAGATTCATGTTGCCGCTGGGGGATGAACCCGGGTTGAAATCGGAAGCAATAGCGATGGCACAACCGGCATCAATCAGTGCACGGGCGGGTTGCATGGGCATCCGTAAAAAAAATGCGGCTGTTGGTAAAAGTGTTCCGATCGTACCGGAACCAGCCAGCGCTTGTATGGCCGCTTCATCCATCGTTTCCAGGTGATCGACAGAAAGAGCTTTCAGTTTCACCCCCACCTGGGTACCTCCTGACAGGTGCAGCTGGTTGGCGTGGATCTTTGGCCGGAGACCCCATTGCAAACCGGCCCTGCAAATCTTTTCAGTTTCTTCGGGAGAGAAAAAACCTTTTTCACAAAACACATCAATAAAATCGGCGAGTTGTTCAGCAGCGATCCTGGGTATCATTTCATTGATGATCTCATTGATATACCCTTCGTGGTCATCCTTAAATGCCGGGGGGTATGCATGTGCACCGAGGAAGGTTGCCTTAATGGGCAGATTGGAACGCTCCTTCAATTTTTTGATCACCCTTAGCATCTTTAACTCGCCTTCCGTACTCAATCCGTAACCACTCTTGATTTCAATGGCACCTGTCCCCAATTTGGACACTTCTTCCAACCTTTTCCAGGCACTGTTGAATAAGCTGTCTTCAGAACTTGCTAGAAGTTTTTTGGCCGAATTGAGGATACCACCACCCTTCTCCGCAATCGCTGCATAACTTAATCCATTAATCTTGTCCCGGAACTCGTCTTCCCGGCTGGAAGGAAATACAAGATGGGTATGGCTATCGCACCAGCAGGGAAGGACAAATTGCCCTGCGGCATCAACCTGGTGACTGATCTTCAGGCTGGCAGGATCAATAGCATCCATTTTTCCAAAACCGGCAATAAACCCATCTTCAATCAGGAGGAAAGCCTCTTCTATCACGGGCAGATCATTCAATTCTTTACCCCGCAACAACTGTGGCGTTTCCCGAACATTGACCAGTTGGCTGATATTGGTGACGAGTGTTGTCATGTATTATAGATTTTCCCAAACAGATGCTGCAAATAATTCCAGAGAAGGATCCCTGGCTCCCATCAACAGCAGAACACAATCCTGCGTAAGATGGGGTCTTACCGTTTCAAGGAATTCTTCCCGTTTTTCAACAAAAAAAGCATTTTTCCCGGCAGCCCTTATTTCAGCGATCAGGTCAGCAGCTGAAATGTTTTTTTCTGCGGTACCGCCAGCATAAAATATTTCGCTCATCCATATTTCATCTTCCTCCCTTAAAACATCCCCGATCTCCTTTTCGAAATCGTCTTTCAGAAACCGGGTAGGTCCGTAGCCATGCGGTTGGAACCAGGCAATGACCTTGGGGGCAATATGCTGACAGGCCTCAATGGATTTGGCACATTTTACCGGGTTATGGGCATAATCATCAATCACCATAACCCCTTTCTTTTTACCGAGAACCTGGTGCCGTCTGTAAATCCCTGCATAACTTTGCAAAGCTCCGGCACAGGTAGCCAAACTGACTCCCAATTCCCGGCAAACGGCTACGGCTGCAGCTGCATTCTCCATATTGTGCTGACCGACCACCCTGATCGAAAAAGGCTGATCTTGGATGGTAAAATGAATTTCAAGTCCTGTTTGTGAAAATCCTTCTGCTTGCGTTCCGGCAGCTTCACCATTGATTGAAAAATCATGTTCCGTACCCTTAGACAACTGACTGGCCAGCGGGTGTGACTGGTTGACAATGAAGTTCTGACTGTTATTCTTAAAAACCGTAAAGATCTCCATTAATACATTGATGTCCTTATGGTCCTTATCAACATTGAGCAAGAGCCCGATCTCCGGTTTGTATTGTACGATCGAACCATCACTTTCATCGGCTTCAATCACCAGCCATTCCCCCTTTCCTACCCTTGCATTCCCGATCTTACCTTCTTTGATAATACTCACGAGGCCGGCCCCGCTGATGATGCTCGGTTCTATACCGGCTGCCGTTAAAATATCAAATATCATGGCACTGGTCGTGCTTTTGCCGGAAGTACCTCCTACTGCAATGGTTTTTTTACTGGTGGCGATCATGGCCAGGAGTTCGCTGCGGCGGATAATGGGAATTTTCAATTCCCTAGCCTGCTGCATATCCGGCACCGTGTCTTCAATGGCGGTAGACACTACCACCAGTTGGGTGCTGGGAGCTATTCCTGAACCATCCTGTAAACAGCATTGGATACCCAGGGCTTCCAGTTTTTCCTGGGTTTCTCCTTTGCTTTCCACTGAAAAATACCGGTCAGAGCCAGCCACCTCCTTGCCAATTCCTTTTAGATACTGTGCAATAGCGCTCATGCCCGTACCGGCGATCCCAATAAAAAAAACTTTGTGGAAATCATTTACAGAGGATATCATAGGTATGTTATTGCGCAAATGTAAATATTCTGCAAAGAACTAATCCAATAAGGCCAGCTCTTTTCGATAATCATGCTGAATGTCTTCGTGCAGGCCCTGGATCGATTTTTTAATTTTCCTGACCTGGTTGAGATAGAGATTGTGCAGAGCAAGGTTTTGATCAAACGGTATTCCTGATTCCTTTAATTTTTTACAGAAATAGATCAGCAGTTCCGTTTCAACCTCTTTTGATCCGGTATACCGGATATATTTGTTGATATACCGCAGTATTTTCCGGATTGTTTTTTTGGCAAAGTACAAATGCGCGGTATTGATGGTAGTAAATAATTCATCTACCTCCAGTTTAATACCGGCTACATATCCCGCTTCGTCATGTGCCTCAAAAAGAAGAAAGGTCATGAGTTCTTTATTCTCCTTTTTAAACCTGGCCAATCGCAGGGAAAGATCAATCAGTTCTTTGGGTTTCAGGGAGGATAATTCCTGTTTTATTTCCTGTACCGTTGCCGTTTTCATATTCCGAAAATAGAGCAGAAAGATCAATTTGTAATACCGGAATTTATCGGGCCGCTGAACGACATAAAAATCTTGACCCGGTGGTTACCAGGGGATACAAAATTTTCTCTTAAAGTGCAGATTTAGAACCCTATTCTACTGATCTTCATTAGAGCTTCAATGCCGCATCATTTGGTGAATATGCTTTTTATCCACGTCTGTGTACAACTTTGAACAAAAAAGACGAATGTTCTTAATTTTGCATTTTTGCCCGGAATAACGAACCGGATCATTTTTTGCCTGCCATGTGTTGACCTCTATTTCAAACCTTAAAATGACAAAAATGGTAAAGAAGACTTATTACAAAACCAAGGATTATTGCAAAGTGAAATTTTCATTCCAGGTTGAGAATGCCGAAACAATCGAAATACTCGGTTTGAACAGCGACTGGGAACATGCTGTGATCATGAGCAGGAAAAAAGATGGCAGTTTTACTGCAGATGTAAATCTTCCTAAAGATTCAACACATGAGTTCAAATATATCATCAATGGAAAGGAGTGGATCAATGATCCGGAAGCTGATGGGCTACAGCCCAATATTTTTGGGGGAACCAATAGCATCATTTCCTTATAATTTGATAGAACATTTTTCAGCAGCATTTAAAAAATGCTGCTTTTTTTTGCCTTCCTGATTCCGGCCGGCTGCTTCCAGGCTTTTGAACAAAATGGACTTGTAATTTTTATAGATGCCTGTTTTACATGAAACCAAAAGATTTACCCGTAAATCAACCGTCTTTAGCAGTTTCGGCGGTTTTGCCCGTCAAACAAAATGCATTTTATGGCTGTTTTTAATTTCCTGACAAATCAGTTATATTCATTAAACAGACCCTGTTCAAATCTGACAATACCCTTACATTTAGTGATAAACATCCCCCATTGATTGTCTACATGAGGACATTCTTTTTCATAGTTTTTTTACTTACCCATTTTCTGGTCTTCTCCCAGAATATTACGTTCTCATGGGCAAAACATTTTGATGGGCCGGTAAGCAATGGGGTATCGGTAAAACTGGATGCAGCCGGTAATGTTTATACGGCCGGAACCTTTTCAGGGAATGTTGATTTTGATCCGGGTCCCGGGAATTTTTTCCTCAACTATCCTACTGGTACTGCCCTATTTATTAGCAAATCTGATGCGTTTGGAAATTTTATATGGGCAAAACAGATCAATGATGTTCAAATCTTCGGCGATCCCCTTCAGATTGACAACAATGGCGATATATTATTAGCGGGATCCTACTCCGGTACCATTGACCTGGACCCGGGTCCGGGTTCATTCTTCCTTTCCAATTCCATGGGGATTGACGGGTTTATCTGCAAACTGGATAATAACGGGAATTTCATCTCCGGAGCATCGATAGATGGCCTGGACAATACTGTATTCCAGTTTCATGACCTGGAAACAGATGCAGCCGGAAACATATTCCTGACAGGACTTTTTGATCATTCGGTTGACATGGATCCTGGCGCTAACCTGAGCACCGTTACAGCTTTAGGGGGTAATGATATTTTCGTATTGAAATTATCGGGCAACTATGTTTTGTCCTGGGTAAAACAAATCGGCGGCCTGATGAATGAAGCTGCTCATTCCATATCCATTGATCCATCCGGGAATATTTTCCTGACCGGATACTTTAGCGGCGTTGTCGATTTTGACCCGGGGATCAATTCTTTTTCTTTGAGCTCAAACGGCAGTAATGATATATTCATCCTGAAACTGGATCCCACCGCCAATTTCAATTGGGTAAAACAGATCGGTGATAATGGTGATGACCAGGGCATCTCGCTCAATGCCCATGTGGCCGGAAACCTTTATGTAACCGGCAACTTTTCGGGAACCGTCGATTTTGATCCGGGATCCGGCCAATTCAATCTTCAATCAGAAGGGAGTACCGATGTTTTTCTTTTGAACTTAAGTACCGCGGGAAGTTTTATTTGGGCTAAACAGCTTGGAGGTCCTTTATCCGATTACAGTAATCATCTTACCACTACAGCGTTAGGGGGAATTTTTCTTACCGGTGATTACCGGTCAACTGTTGATTTCGATCCGGGGCCCAGTGCTGTCCGGTTTACTGCCAATGGGGAGAATGATGTTTTTATTTTAAAGTTTGACCCATCCGGCATCCTGGCCTGGGTAAGGGTATTTGGCGGTGCCGGATCCGATGCTCCGGCCTGTATGGCGGTGGATGCAGCAGAGCATATTTACACGACAGGATTCTTCAGCGAAACAGTTGATTTCGATCCTGCTTTCCCTACTTTTTATTTAACCGCTTCCGGTTCCATTAACGCTTTTGTACACAAACTGAGCAATTGCGATGGCGCCACTTCTTCTGTCATGGATATAACGGCCTGTAACAGTTTTGAGCTGAACGGGCAAACCTATACTTCAACCGGAATTTATGTACAAACCATGATGAATGCAGCCGGATGTGATAGTATGATCACCCTGAACCTCAGCATCAGTGGCACGGACACCACGCTTGCTGTCACGGCCTGTGAAAACTATACCTGGAACGGCCAGTTGTACAATACCAGCGGATTTTACCGCGATACCTTTACCAATACTGCGGGATGTGACAGTATAGTCAATTTGAACCTCACCATCACGCATCCGATCCAAACGGTTATCAATGCAACGATTTGTGAAGGAGAAAGCTATGAAGGGTATGATGCTGCCGGCACTTATACGGACACTTTTACGGGTATGGGTGGCTGTGACAGTATTCGCACGCTGCAACTCCGGGTCAACCCGAAGCAGTATGTTTCGCTGTCCGGCACTATTTGTGAAGGGGAAAGTTTTCTGGGGTATTCCACCACCGGCACATTCATCGATACTTTTCAGACCAGTAATGGTTGTGACAGCATCCGAACCATTCAACTCCTGGTTCATCCGAGGCAATATACAACCATCCCCGTTTCGATCTGTGAAGGAGAATCCTATTATGCCGGCGGCAGCTATCAAACTGATGCCGGGACTTACCGGGATACCCTCGTGACTCAACAGGGTTGTGATTCGGTGATTATCACCCAACTTACGGTTATGGCTAACCCAAAACCTTATCTCGGCGAAGACAGAGGGATTTGCCTGGGTTCGGCCTTAACATTCCATCCAGGTTCATTTGCCAGTTACCTTTGGCAGGATGGAAGCCGTTCCGCCGACTTCACCACAGATACCCTCGGAAAGTATTGGGTTCTGGTTACCGATAACAATAATTGCCGGGGAGCCGATTCCGTAAAGATCCTGGTCTTTCATGATCCCCCCTCCAATTTCTTACAGGATATGGATAGTATTTGCCGCTATGATCAACTGTCGATCATTCCTGAAAGAAGTTTTAGTAAATATTTGTGGTCTACGGGTTCCACTGCTCCCCAAATCAATATCAATACAGCAGGTATTTACAGTTTATCCGTCAAAGACCAGAATGGATGCCAGGGTTATGATACAATCCGGGTTTGGCAAAAAGAATGTAAGAGAGGGATTTATATTCCCACTGCTTTTACACCGAATAACGATGGCCTGAACGATCAATTTAAGGTCAGGGCCTATGGCGACCTGATTCAATTCAAAATTGCTGTATACAACCGGTGGGGGAACCTCGTCTTCACCAGCACCAACCCCGCAATGGGATGGGATGGCACATACAAGGGAAAGCCTCAGAACACAGGTGTTTATATCTGGCAATGCCAGTATCAACTGGCAGGAGGCCTGCCCAGTTCAGAAAAAGGAAGCATGGTCCTTATTCATTAGTAACCAACAGGTTAAAAATGTATTTTGCCTGTACAATAAAATAATAAAGTGCGTTAACTATTATTTCTAGGTAATTCCCATTATTTTTCTGAAAAATCCAATGTCGTGAAAAAAGCCATCCTCTTTTTTTCGCTGCTGCTGTATATGCAATACCTGGCCGCGCAACCCTCTCCTGATACAACAGGGTTATTAAAACCCCAGAAGGATAATATCATTAAGGCCAGCACGATCATGAAGGTGGAAAACCTTGGACCCAATATCAATACAAAACTCTCCGAACTCAGGCCTACTATATCGGCGGATGGCGATCTGTTATTTTTTATTTGCGAAAATGACCCCCTGAACACACATTACCAGACCATCCGGAACTCCCAGGATATTTGGTATGCAGAAAGGGATAGCTCGGGGTTCTGGGGAGAGGCCATGCACCTGGGTAAGCCCTTCAATACGGCGTATTATAATGCAGTGTACTGGATTTCGCCTGATAAAAACAAGATCCTGTTGAGAGGGGCTTTTGTAGAAGGCGACTATTACAGCAATGGATTGAGTTTAAGCTACCGTCAAAAAAATGGGAGGTGGAGCAAACCCAATATGCTTTTTATTAAGAATTACGAGAAATATGACCGTGGCTTTCAATCCGGGGCCACCATGACGAATGACGGAAAGACTTTACTGATGTATATGTCACCGGAAAAGAACAGTTACAGCAATGATCTTTTTGTATCCTTCCAGGCACCGGATGGCACCTGGACCGAACCGAAAACCCTGGGGAAAAATATCAGTACCTCAAAGTACAATGAAATGACTCCCTACCTTGCCGCCGACGGGGTTACTTTATATTTCAGCAGTGACCGGCCAGGTGGTCTAGGCGATAATGATATCTGGAAAACAAAAAGACTGGATAAGTCCTGGCAAAAATGGAGCGAACCTGTCAACCTGGGGAGTCCGATCAATACACCCGGATTTGATGCATTTTTTACATTGGATGCCGGGGGAGAATTTGCCTATATGACCAGCAATACCGACGGGTATGGGGAAAGCGATATCGTAAGGATTAAATTACTGGAGATCGAGCGACCCGATCCGGTGGTAATGGTGAGCGGAAATGTTTATAATAAAAAGACGAAGGAACCGATCAGCGCTTCCCTGCTCTATGAAACCCTTCCGGACGGCCAGGAAGCCGGAAACGGACTATCCGATCCCGATGACGGATCCTTTAAGATCATATTGCCCTATGATAAAAATTACCTGATCAGGGCCACGGCAGACCATTTTTTTGCCCAATCCGAGAACCTGAATCTGGACTCCCTGTTCAAACAGGGTTATAAAGAAATACACAAAGATCTTTACCTGGTGCCCATTGAAATTGGCCAGGTGGTAAGACTCAATAACGTATTTTTTGATTTTGACAAATGGGACCTGCGACCGGAGTCCTTTGTTGAACTGGACCGTGTCGTGACCCTGCTCAGGGAGAACCCCGCCATCGAAATAGAGATGAGCGCCCACACGGATAGCAAGGGTTCTGATGAATATAATTTCAAACTCAGTGATAACCGGGCCAGGTCCGTAATGGAATATATCCTGTCAAAAGGCATTGCGGCCAACCGGATTACCTCACATGGATATGGCGAAACACAACCGGTTGCTACCAATGAAACGGATGAAGGCCGTCAACTTAACCGAAGGGTTGAATTCAAGATCATGAAAAATTAAAAAACCCGGCGCTATTTATAAAACTGCTGGGACAAGGAGTTACCCACAACCTTGAAGGATTCATTTTTCATGACAATTTTGTAGCTGTTGTTGATCGCCCGCATATTGGGATTTGATAAATGTTTCTCATCGTAAGGAATGATGATATCCACTTCGCTGACAATGTTGCCATCCGCATCGATATTCCTTTCAAAAACCCTGTAACTGAAATGCCAGGGGTTCAGGTCATCATCCTTGGCAGAATTATAGGTATCATTAAACCCTTCAAAGATCAGTTCACTGGTATAAGCCGGATGTTCTTTTAACATATCCGTTATTTCTACAAATTGATCCAGGTCGGGGTCATCATGCACAATACCGCTATCCCAAACCACTTCCCCATTCAGAAAAATAACCAGTCTGTTATCGACTTTTTTAATATTAATCCAATATTCTTTTTTCATAGTAAATATCTTTTAGTAGTTGGTATTTGAATAAAAATCCAGCACAAATTAGGCCCTTTAACCCTATCGGAGCATGACATAAATTAATCTCCCACCTGATAAAAGTTATCCCGTTTTTAAAGAAGGAAGAAGTCCATCTTCATTATGACAGTCGGCCGAAAAGCCGGATCCCTATCAAAACTCTGTTTTGGTTCCCTGTAATACATTGACACCCTTTGGCAAGGGGTTCCCTGAAGAGCGCCTGAATGTGACTACCTGTCCCACATGCCATAAAGCATCGGAGATGGGGCCATTGACCAGGTTCCAGAAAGGAAAGGAAGTGCTTCCGTTAGGCCTTTCAAATATCATATCAAAATCCTCCAGCTTTGCCTGCTGTTTTTTAAGTATTTCACTGGCCTTTTGGATATTCTGAAGGGTTTTTGCCCTGATGGACTCAAAGGATAGCTTTTCCACGGTATTGGAAGGTTGGGTGGGCTTTTGTTGTACGGCATTCAGCAAAACATTTGTCAACCCATAAATATGTTCGAGGGTCTCCAGTGAGGTCCTGGCACTGTCAGAAGGTTTGAAGGCAAGGTCAACCGGTCTCAACCCCTCCGTTGCCCAAAAATAGCGAAACCCTAATCCGTCAACCAGTCTTGCCGCAACATTCGTGGCTGTATAACTGGCGGGTGCCTCCGGAATCTGGTAATAATAGGGTTTGTCCTGTGCCATCATTTGTATTTGTATAAATAAGACGCCAAAAAAGATGAAATTCTTTTTCATGATGTTTTTCTTAAAAATAATGATTACAGCAAATGGAAAAGAGGAAAAAAGGATAACCGGGAAATACAAAGGGTGGTAAACCGGAATGATCAATACAAATCAAAAGGAATCTTCTTTAAAATCAAAACAGGAATCCCTTAAAAAACGCATATAATCAATCCCTTTTTCGTGGGCAAAAGCAATGTTGCGGAGGGGGATTTTTCGGGGCTTGAATAATTTTCCAGCGCTATTTCGATACTGTTTTCCCGGAGAAAATGAAGCATAGGATACAGTGACCGGTTGGTATAATTTGCGGGATCCGGCTCGTCTGATCCGGCAAACCGGTACAGGGGATGAAAACTTGCCAGCTGATAAACACCGGTGTAACCATTTTGATGCATTTTCTGTTCGGCCTGTTGAAGCAGATCAAGAAAGCTTTCAAAATCAACACAGGCATTGGAAAAAATCAAAAAAGAAGTTTCAATTTCCGGATGCTGGTCCAGCCTTTCAGCTTCGAGGAGTACCGCATTCATACACTGATGGCGATCCGGGTTCGGTTCCACCCGGTAATACACTTTAGCCCGACGGATGACATTTGCTGCAAATGGGCAAAAATTGCACCCAATGACCATATCCATGATCCATTGTTGGGTTTCCCGTATTATTTTTTCTGTTACTGTCAATAACCGCGTTAAATGAAAAGTACCTGGAAAGAAAAATTCCGGCACTATTCAGTACCGGAATCAATGTTGTAAATAATTGAATGAATGAAGATAAATTCAGCTTACCATCTTTTATTATCTGTGCGGGGTGCTTTTTCTTTAGCCACACTAACCGACATGGCCCTACCCTCAACTTCTTTATTATTCAGCCCTTTCATTGCAGCTTCTGCTTCTGTTGCATCGTCCATTTCCACAAAACCAAAACCACGGCTCCTGCCTGTTTCACGGTCTGAAATAACTTTTGCGGAAGATACATTGCCAAATTGTGCAAATAATGCTTTTAAAGCCTGATCATCTGTATGAAAGCTTAAATTCGAAACGTACATGTTCATAAAACAATAATTTAAAATAAGAAATATAATACCTGTGACGGCAGCCAGGTACAAATAGTAAAGAGGAATAAAATAATACAGGGAAAAAGTAAAACTTTGAGTCGGTCTAATACTGAATGTGCGCGAACTATCTGGTCACCGTGTGAAGGTAAACTAAAAATTCATCTCCAACTAATTTTTTTCAAAAAGTATTATTCATTGCCCCTAAAACTGTTCTGCTGATCAAAAAGGGTTTTAACCTCCCTGATTTTAATAAAAACCGGGCAACCCCCCTCGCTGTCTGATCGATTATTGACAATATTGATTTAGCTTTAAACAGGAAAAATCAGGATTGTGCAAAACTTGTTCCCCAAGGATATTACCATCTCCCGCTACCTGATTACCCATTTAATATTTACAATATTGCTGGTTTTCCGTTTTTCAATCAATGCAGGAGCCCAATCCTGTCCACCGAATATCGATTTCGAAACCGGGACATTTGCCAACTGGATCTGTTATACCGGTACCGTATTTGCCAATAATAATCAGAATGAAATCGTACTCACGCCATCGGGCGGACCTATCAATAACCGGCACACGATGTATAGTGCCGCACAAAATAATGGCAATGATTATTATGGTGGCTTTCCTATTAGTTGCCCGAATGGCAGTGGTTATTCGATCCGGCTGGGAAACGACCTGGGCGGAACAGAAGCCGAAGGCATTTCCTATACTTTTACAATCCCATCCAACCGGGACACCTATTCATTGGTTTATCATTATGCCGTGGTTTTCCAGGATCCTAATCATTTGGAATTCCAACAACCCCGGCTGGAACTAGAGATCAATAACCTGACCGATAATGAACTGATCAACTGTTCCTCTTTCACGTTTTTTCCCAATGGGTCCTTATTACCCGGTTTTTTTATTTCACCGATTCAAAAAGACACGGTAAATGTTTGGTGTAAGGACTGGACAACCGTATCCATCAATTTGAATGGCCATGCCGGTAAAACCATCCAACTGTTCTTTAAAACAGCCGATTGTACATTCAGGCGTCATTTCGGGTATGCCTATATTGATGTCAATTCCGAGTGCAGTAGTGAGTTTGTAGGTGCCAGTTTTTGTCCGGATGATACAACCGTTACGGTAACAGGTCCCTACGGTTACCAGAATTATACCTGGTTTAATAACAACTTCACGCAGTTGTTGGGCAATTTTCAGACGATCAGTCTAAATCCGCCCCCACCCTCCGGGACTACGCTAGCCCTGGAGGTCATTCCTTATAATGGTTATGGTTGTCCCGATACTTTCTATGCCAGGATGCTCGATACCCTTACTGTAATTTCCAATGCCGGACCGGATACCATTTCCTGTAATCTTAATCCGGTTCCGATAGGAGCCAACTCAATTCCTGGACTGGTCTACCAATGGGATCCACCGATAGGATTATCAAATCCCAATATTGCTAACCCCAGGGCCAGCCCTGCATTTACCCAAACTTATGTACTGACTACCCGGAGTTTGGGTGGCGGTTGCGTTAGTACCGATACCGTAACTGTTCGGGTTACTACACCCGATACCAGCCTGGGATTAACCGGGAAAGAAAGATTTTGCATCACCAGCAATGATAGTGCTGTGCTGTTTGTACAACCCGGCAATACGGTACAGTGGTTCCGGGATAACAACCCTTTAGCAGGCTCCAACCAGATAAGTTTTAGGGTTCCGGCATCAGGATCATACTATGCCCTTTTGACAAATAATGACGGTTGTACAGCCAGGACTGCCGAAAAAAATATTCTTATTGAAACCCCGGTTCCCGGGATAAGTTATCCGGTACAAAATACCGTGGTCAATTACCCCAGGCAACTGGCGGCCAGAAATTTCGGTATTACCACCTTATGGGATCCCATAGCTTTCCTTGATGATCCGGCCATCGTCAATCCCGTTTATAACGGTTCAACTGATATCCTGTATACCATTCAAATAACAACCGATGCCGGTTGTCTTACTGTAGATACCCAGTTGGTACGATCATTTAAAAAGGTAAATATCTATGTACCCACGGCCTTCACGCCCAATAATGACGGTTTAAATGATTATCTGAAACCTATTGCAGCGGGTATAAAAGCATTAAAATATTTCAGGGTCTATAATCGTTGGGGGCAATTGGTTTTTGACCTGCAGTCTGATCCAAAAGGATGGGATGGAAAGATCAACGGCCGGCCGCAGGCCTCACAGGTATTAGTATGGGTTACAGAGGGTATTGGTGCCGACGACAAAATCTACAGGGAAAAGGGTACGGCAGTCCTGATACGGTGATTTCAAGTATATGGTATATATTTTTAGGGAATGAGTGTCCGTTTATCCTTTCATTAATTTTTTTATCCCTGGCTTCATCCCTATCTTTCGTTCATGCATCCGCATATCAGCGCATTATTACGAGGCATAGAACTGGAAGAAAAAGAACAGGTACAGCGATACCGACTCGACCAGCAGCACACGTTAAAACAACTTAAAGCCGAAGGACTGGCTATACATCCCATCATTGTGACCCGAAAGAGCTTCGGGTTTGCAGACTATCCCGAAATCAGTTTTAAACTCTCATTTCCGCCGGAAATAAGCCAGTTCAAAGATGGGGCTGCTATCGAATGCTTTAAGGTTGGTGAAGAACCGGTAAAAGGAGTTTTGTTGAGTCTTGATGGGAAGAACGGCGAATTCCGACTCTTTGCACCCGATTTCCCCGACTGGATCGAAGAGGATGCCGTAGGAATTAAACTGGCGCCGGATACCCGCACCACGGGTATCATGAAAAAAGTCATCACCAACCTTGAAAAGCAGAAAGAACTATACAATCTGTTTGAAAAACTACAGGGTGACAAGCCCTTTAGCAACGAAAAAGGCCGTATTGAAAAACCACCCGTCTTCCAAAATAAAGCCCTGAATGAAAGCCAGCAACAGGCGGTGATGGCAGTCATGGGAAATAAAAACCTGGTGGTGGTGCATGGCCCACCGGGCACCGGGAAAACAACAACATTGATCGAAGCCATCCTGCAACTTGTACAATCGGGGGAAAAAGTGCTGGTATCCGCACCCAGCAATACTGCGGTGGACAATATTGCAAAAGGGCTTATTGAGAGATCAGTCAACCTGTTGCGGGTAGGAAACCTGAGTAAGGTGGATGAAAAAATATTCAATCATACCCCCGAGGGTAAGATGATCAGCAGCCGGGTGATGAAAGAGATCAAGCAAATGAAAATCAGGGCTGAAGAGTTCAGGAGGATGGCACTTAAATACAAAAGAAGTTTTGGCAAAGCCGAAAGGGAACAACGAAACCTGCTTTTCAAAGAGGTAAGGTCAATCCGAGACGAAATTAGGAATTTGCAGCATTACCATGAGGAGAAAATGTTCAGGGAGGCAGCTGTGATTGCCGGAACACCCATCGGACTCTATGATGCGGAAATCAACCATTTGTCTTTTCAAACCCTGGTGATGGATGAAGCAGGGCAATGTATAGAGCCCCTTGCCTGGTGTATATTCCCGCTGGCAGAAAAATATGTACTGGCCGGAGACCATTTTCAATTACCACCCACCGTATTAAGCCAGGCAGCTGTCCAGGCGGGATTTAACCGCTCCATCCTTGAAATAGCGATGAATAGTACTGCGGACAACTATTTGCTGGATACCCAATACAGGATGCGTCGATCCATAGCAGGTTTCAGCAATACTTATTTTTATCAGGACCGCTTAAACACACATCCCGCACTCAACGATATCCATGTCCATATTACATTTATTGATACTGCAGGTTCCGGATATCAGGAAAAAAAAGGCCCCGATGGTACGAGCCTGCAAAATGAGGGCGAACTGCATATCGTGCAACAAATTTTGGAACAGGAAACCTTTGATGAAACTAAAACAGCATTTATCTCCCCATATGCCGGCCAGGTAACCCTGGCCAGGGACCAACTCCGGCAGCCAATCAGGATCAGTACCATTGATAGTTTCCAGGGACAGGAAAAAGACAATATCATCATCTCCCTTGTGAGGAGCAATGACGAAGGAGAGATCGGTTTTTTAAAGGATTACCGACGCATGAATGTAGCCATGACCCGTGCCAAAGAGCAACTGATTATCATTGGAGATAGTGCCACACTCGGTGCGGATCATTTTTATAAGGCACTTCTCGAATATACGGAAGAGCGTGGACGATACAGGTCTGTTTGGGAGTTTGACATGCATTGAATATCCCATCCGGAACCCCAGCAAAAGAGGGCCCCTCTTATACAATCTAAAGGAACAAATTTACTGCGCGGTGCTATTAGCCGCATTCATCGCTTTTATAGCTTCATTGATAGCCGAACGGTTATAATAGCCAAATTCCTCGACAATCTTATTGCCGGCAAATCTTAAAGCCAGGTGAACAGGAACAATATAATGCTGCGGAGAACCTTTTACAACACCATCCCAAATGACCCACAAAAAACCCGGATTCCAGGAAGAATCCGGTTCAGTTCGTCTAGCCAGGTTGACTAATTTAACGAATAACTTTTAGGCAATAACTCCAATTCCTGTAGTAAAACGGCAATGGCGCCTTTTCCGGATTCACAATTGCGTATCTCTACAATACGGCTACCGCGCAGCACCAACTCAACAGCTGCTTCCACTTTATTGATCCTTTTACCGGTAGGCTTTAATGCTTTCCACCCTTTCCTTAACGAGGGAATAATATGTGTATGGGTACCACTGATTTTTATTTTGGCTTTGAAAGTTTCTCCATCAGATGTGAGGTCTTCGATGGTGAACCTGGCATCGGGCATACCTTCCTTGACACGGCGGAAAAGCTCTAAGAACTGAGTGGCGCCAACCGGTTGTTTCAGAATTTCAGATTTAAAATTGCCATCCAAACATTCGCTGGCTGCTTCCATATGTCTTTTTTCCAATGCTTGAAATACATTAAATATCACATCATAATCCTGGAAATTCATGACATTCATAAAGAAAATAATTTTTGTATATTAATGAGGATTTGCACCTGTATATTATCAGATAGTACTGAAAATATCCCGAACTGCAAAATCTATTTACAATCCTGATAAGATCTTAAAAAAGAATCCGTAAACAGGCTTCCCTTTTACCAATTCCTAAATTGTTTCAAATAAGCAGGTGAATTAATCATCTTTCATGGTCAAATTGTATAGTACATAGCCTTTGAGCTGGTAGGATGATAAAACAGTTTGTGCGGTGAGTGATATCCTGACCAAGGGCAACATATCCTCTTTCTTAAAATTTAAAAAAGCCATCGCCTGGCCACAGGCAATAAATTTTGTACCGAATTTTTCCAATTGGCTAATGAGATCGAGATTGGGGTTGTCTTTATGGAAATGTTCCTGGTAATAGGTATTGGTGGTAAAGGCATTCAGCGCACCGGCATGAACAACAATAACTGGCATTATTCTTTTTATAGGAATACCTGCCTGGGCATGCAGGTTAATGATCCGGGTAACCTCCACTAATCCGAAATTGAGTTCTGCCGCAAGGGAATCCGGATTCTTGAAAGTGAGTTCAAATAAGAGTTTGTAGTCCATATTGGGATCAGGGATTTCCGTCGGGTTTTCTACGGGAATCACGCCGGAAAAGTCTCCACTATTAAAGACAGGATGCACGGTCCTGGCTTTTAATTTCTCCCATTTTTCCTTCTGTTGAAATTGTTTTTCAATTTTTAAAGAATCTTCCTGGTAGGCCGCTTTAAGCATACTGTCTTTTTGGGCCTTTAATAGCGTTAGGGATGCTTCAGACTGGGAAAACCCAGAAAAACATAAGACAAGGCCAAGGAATGCCCCAGCTAATTTTCTCTTTATCATGAATAGTTTTTGGGGAAGATAATTAAAATTTGAACTGGTTTGAAAACAGTTTTCCAACCTTTTCCAAGTCCCCTAAAACCTCCGGAATCAGTTCTTCAC
Source organism: Terrimonas sp. (assembly GCA_016125075.1). Classification (GTDB taxonomy): domain Bacteria; phylum Bacteroidota; class Bacteroidia; order Chitinophagales; family Chitinophagaceae; genus SpSt-398. The sequence goes on along the minus strand of WGMO01000003.1, from coordinate 187,124 downwards.
AAATTTGACAACTTTTTCCTGGGTCCTGATAAAATAAACCCCTCTCAGCCAATCCGAGATATTGAGGGTAAAGTAACCATCAAATAGTGTAACCATTTTGACCAGTTGACCCGTGCTGTTGATAATCATGGCTGGTTGCACCTTATTTCCGGTTATCGTAATTATATCACTGGCCAGCGTTGGATATACGGAAAGCGACTTGGGTTTCGAACCGGCTACCACCCGCAATACATGACTAAAACGATAGGTGCCGCCCACCTCTACGATTTTCAAACGATAGTAAAAAGCCTCTGCAATCCCCAGCAAGTGGTCGGTAAAGCTGTATTGACCAGCGCTATTATTTGTGGTGTTGATGCGACCTGCCTCTTCAAACCGGCTACCATCCTCACTTCTTTCGACTGTAAAGAAAGCGGTATTGACCTGATTGGCACTTTCCCAATACAACTGGATCGTGCCAGGATTAAACTGCCTGGCCGAAAAAGAAAAAAGCGTTAATGGAAGGGTCGATGCATATCGGGCCTGGATATACAAGCGTTTTGGTGTCCCTCCGCAGGGATCCCCAAAGACCGCATTTGTTGCATTGACCGTGGCAGAATTCTGACCCACCAGGACCGTTTCACAGATCGTCTGGCTGTTGGCAGCATGACAACCACCGATGGTAAAAGCACCACAACTTCCATTGGGAGTTCCGTAACTGGCAAATTCGATGCTGGTAAAAATATTTCCAGCAGGGGCCGTCAGTGTTACCGATCCTCCTTCATTGGCTGTTCCACATAAAACTTGTGAGGATGCGGGAATGAAAAATAAAATGACAATAGCAGTCAGCAGTTGTTTCATGAAATTGAATTTTTTGATTAAATAGTGGCTGCAAGAAACCCAATAATAACTACTCTTATTGGTTAAACTTATTCACAAATTCACATTTAACTGGTGATCTTTATTGCGATCAGGATCTGCAATAGATCTTTTCACTTTTTTATAAGAGTATATACTTAAAACAAAGTTCAATACAGGAATATGATTCGTAAAAATCATAATCGATTTTAAAAGACCATCTCAAATTTGAACAGCCATCAAATGCAGTTTTACTCAAAAAAACCAGCGTGGTTTTCCGGAAATGCGATTAGGATACCAAATAAAGAAAAGAATTAGATTTGTCAAATGAATCGTTTCAGGTTTCCATGGCCGTTTATATTATGTACAATCATTCTAATGGCATGTAAAAAGGACTATAGTTTTGAAGGGGGAAAGAAAGCGGTCGGGCATTTGTTTAATAATATCAATAATAAATGCAGTTCTATCTCAGTTTCGGGTTCTTATAGTAAAGGGAAATCCCTAAGCGATAGTAATTATTTAACGGTGCTGGTTTATGTAGAGAAAACCGGTAATTACAAGGTTGAAACGGACAGGGTCAATGGCTTTTCTTTTTTAGCGACGGGTAAATTTCAGGATACAGGTTTAGTGACGCTGAAATTGCCAGGCAGTGGAAAACCATTATTAGCCGGAGACTATCATTTCCGGATAACATTTAACCATTCAGAATGCGAGTTCACTATCAGCGTTCAGGACGCATTACATAATGCCAATGCCGGAGTAAACCCGGATCATTTTCCCCTGACGGATAATAGTCACTGGAACTATGAGGATCTCATCTTCCCGGGATTTGAAATCGAAAGGACGGTTACCGGGAACCTTTTTTTGAATGGTAGCAACCATCAGGTCATGAATGAATTCAAAAATTTCTACCCGGCAACCAACCAACAATTTTACCGGAAATCAGGTAATGATTATTTTAGATATACTTCGCTGAGTGCGTTTACCAGTGCGCTCAACTTCTCCCCCTCCTTATACGACGAACTTAATTTTCTGAAAGAAAATATCGCAAAAGGCTATAGCTGGTATTCACCTTCCTATTCCGGCAGAACCAGCCTGGGTGTGGATATATACACGCTTCGGTATCATTTTATTTGTGCAGACAATGATGCAACACTGGTTATCGATTCAACCCTTTTCTCGCATATCTATACAATCCGGATGATACCGGAGGTTGCCAGCCCCGGTTCCAACCTCCTGCCTACCGGTGAAATACACACCTACTATTATGCAAAAGGGATCGGCCTTGTTTATGAAGATTCTTTTAACGGCCTGCTCCCCCACCCGGTGTTGCGTATTAAAAACTGGGTCGTGAACTGACAATACCCGACCCGGGGGGAACCCAATTCTCCACTTGTTTTGGATATGAACGATTTCTGTGAAATCCTATGACCAGGGAGAAGTCCTTCCATTTTATGAAGCCACTAACAACTATTGTACTTAACTTTATTGTAGTTTTATTTACCTGTTTTCGGGTATCAAATCATTGCATCATGAAAAAAATAATCATTCTTGTCTTTATCCTGGTTTCATGCACCGCCCATTCTCAAAAACTTAAGGATTTATTGTATAGCGGCAAGATGAAAACAGATTCCGGAACCGTGGTAAAAAAAGATGACGACCTATCTGCAAAAATTGATACCAGTAAGAAAAGGGTCCAGGATTCGGTAAAAATAATGCTCACAAAAAGCGCCTCCCCCAGCCTGGATAGTAATTTGAAGACTGATAGAAATTCATTATCAACCAATGACGCCGGAGCGGAAGTCACTAAATCAGTACCCGCTGATAATAATGTCATCTGGAAAAATTATATGGATGAAGTGACGAAAGACCTTACAACAGAAGTATTACCCAATAAAAAAATCAGGAATGGAACTTATTATATCCTTGTCGAATACGAGATTGGACCGGATGGGGATGTGACCATCAATAATGTTTTTCCCTCCCCTGATAATAGTTTTCTCCAACAACAGGTAAAAGACAAGTTAACGCTAACAGCTCCCCGCATGAACCCGGTGATTGGCAGTAACGGTAAGGCCAGGAAAGCTGTGAAAAAGTATAATTTTTCCCTAACGAAATAGGTTAGAAGATCATTGATTGATCCCAACCTGATCCCTGTTATATTCCATTGTCAAAAATCTATTTCCATGGCATGGTCTGCCGGGATATCCTCTCCGTTCCAGGCTTTGACGGATGTCCAGGGCGCCGCAGGTGCCGACCAGAATGGGTCTGTATCAGGCAGACCGAGTGGAAGAAATATCTCCGCACAGAGGTATAAACTACCGGTCGTGATATACCCTTCTCCCAAAGAAGGCTGCGATCCGCTCAATCCAATCGCCAACCACCCATTTTTATCAAATACCGAAACCCCATCCAGGGTTTTCCTTAACACGGCCGTTAACGCAGACCGAACCTGTGATGGCAGGATTCCATCCGGTAAACTTTTTCTATATGACATATCTGCCAGGTGATGAAAAACACCGCCCCGATAGGTAATTGATCGTCCCAAAACAGGAAAACTCCCATCGGCGTTAATCAGTCTCTCCTGCAGGACGGCATACCGTTCCCTGATCTTTTTGAAAGGAGAGAGGAAAAAATCATACCGATGGTTTTGCGGATCCATATTTTCAAGGATCGCAGACAGGTAAGGCTGTATTACAAAACTGTTATAATAATCAAGATGGAATTGCATACCATCGCTGAACATCCCGTCGCCGGTGTACCAGTGCCGGGCAAATTCATTCACTGCAAAATCAATCCTTGCCCCATCATAGGGCAACCCGTACTTATAAAAAAATGTTTCGATCATGGCCGCAAACAAAATCCAGTTATTATAATGCGCCAGGGTACCGCGTGTCAGCAGAAAGGCAGCCACAAGGTTTTGCCGGGCTGCTTCAGGAAGGTGGTCCCAAACCCAGGGGGCCCGGATCAGTCCCAGTGCGAGGAATGAAGCATCCACCAGGGGTTGCCCGCCTGTCCATTGCATATAATCTTTTGCAGAAGGGTCCACCGCATTGGCAATTGCTTTTACAGACCAGTTCCGGTATTGATCCCTAAGCTTAATTTCTTCATCAGCACCGCCATCGGCATTGATCCAGGGTGCCAGACCACTGAACAAGCGTCCCAATGCTTCCAGGGGCGCCACTTCCTTGCGGCCTGCGGGATTATCTGCTTTCTTTGAAACCATCACGGGCATGGCAAGTTTCAGTTGGTCGTTCGCCAGGTTAAGCAAAACGGGCCGGGCAATCTTATCCATATATTGTAGCCACAAGAAGCGATCTTCATTCTCCCGGTATTTTTCAGGCTGCTCACTCTTAAACTGACTACCCCACTGATGATTGTCCTGGTTTGTTTTATCACGCGGTAACCAAAACAGCTCAGTTTGACCTGTTGTGATTTCAAACGGTTGCAGCCGGGACGGTGGCAGGAAAGTCCAATCCCTACCGCTTTCCTGCGCCTTCATGGAACTGGATATAAATAATACAGTCACCATCATCAGTAAGAATGGCTTTTTGTTGCTGGTTGTTTCTTGCATAATAGGCAATTAAAGTATTGAAATATTCATGACGAATATGTTGTTAAAGTTTAGGCATGGTAATTATTCGACGGATAGAAATGACCGGTGTTGATGGTTCCATCCGTAAAAAATCGGAGACATCTTTTGACATTCTTTATCTCATAAAATTCATCCACCCCATGATAATCGGGTTTAAGATATGCTTAACTTCATACTTTGTTTCAATCCATCAACATTTTAAATAAATATAAATGAAAAGAAGGGATTTTATCGGTCTTTCCACGCTCACCGCCACCGGGGTAGCAACCGGGATCAGTGCCTGTAACCTGGGCAAAAGTGAAAAAGAAAAAATATCACCTGCACTGACTCCTATGACCGCTGATGTAGTGCCTATCACAACTGCAGAAAGGGAATCCCGCATCGCAAAGGCCCAGGATTTGATGCAAGCGTTGAAAATGGGTGCATTGATTGTAGATAGTGGAACCTCCCTGAAATATTTTACCGGTATCAGTTGGTGGCCCAGCGAAAGACCCATGCTCGCTATCATACCGGCTAAAGGCGAAACCCGGTATGTATGCCCCGGTTTTGAAGAATCCCGGCTTCGGGAATTGATTAAGATCGGCAAAGAAGTATATCCCTGGCAGGAAGACGAAAGTCCCTATACGATGGTGGCCAAAGCCCTTCAGGATGCGAAGATCCCTGCAGGCGATATCGGGATGGAAGAGCGGTTACGATTTTTCATATTGGATGGTATCCGTAAGGAAGCCCCAAATTATAATTATGTAAGTGGTACCCCGGTCACCATGCCTTGCCGTCTTATAAAATCAGCTTCAGAAATTGCCCTGATGCAAAAAGCTAGTGATATTACTGTTGCCGGCATACAACATGGTATTTCCCGGTTAAGAGAAGGCATGTCGCAGGGTGAACTGGCCGGTATCATAGAAGACGCTCAGCAGCAACTGGGTGGTAACAATACGGACGCCCTGGTGCTTTTTGGCGTATCCTCAGCATTTCCACACGGAAGTGTGAAACCCCGTACTTTACAGGAAGGTGATATTGTATTAATGGATTGCGGATGCAGTATCGAAGGTTATACCTCCGATATAACAAGAACCGTGGTATTTGGAAAAACACCAACCCAACGGCAGGTGGATATCTGGAACCTGGAAAAAAAATCTCAGACAGCTGGTTTTGAAGCCGCTAAAATCGGTACGGCCTGCGAAGAAGTCGATGCCGCTGCCCGTAAAGTGATTACCGACGCTGGCTTTGGGCCCGGTTACCAATTGCCGGGATTGCCACATCGTACCGGTCATGGTATTGGTATGGATGGACATGAATGGGGAAATATGGTAAAGGGCAATCAACAACTCATTCAGCCCGGCATGTGTTTCAGTGTGGAACCCACCATCGCCATCCCCGGAGAATTTGGGGTCCGGTTGGAAGATTGTGTATACATGACAGAAGAAGGCCCCCAATGGTTTTCCAAAACAAGTACAGCCATTGACAAACCCTTTGGCTAACTATAATAACGGTAATGTTTGATTGGGAAGGGGTGGTTTATTTTCCTTTTAAAGCTTCCCTGACCTTCGGGGCAATCCGGGTTCCGAATATTTCAATAGATTTCATCAATGTGGCATGGGAAGGGCCGCCCACATCCATATGGGCAGAAAAACGGGTTAAGCCAAAAAGTTCTTCCATTTGCAAAATCTTATCAATGGATTCCTCGGCATCACCAATGATCAAGTGACCTTTTTTCCCCCGACCAGTATCATATTGCTGTCGCTCATATGGAGGCCAGCCCCGGCTGCTGCCAACCCTGTTCATCTGAGCAGCGTAAAGCGGGTAATAAGCATCGGCTGTTTGCCGGCTGTCATCACCAAAGAAGGCATGCATGTGCACCCCCACCTGGATTTTTTTTTCATCATGATTAAAATGCGCATAGACTTCCCGGTAATAATCAAACAAAGGCTTAAACTGTGCAGGGTTGCCACCAATGATGGCGAAAATGACCGGTAACCCATACTTACCGGCACGTAGTACCGACTCTGGTGTACCGCCAACCGCAACCCATATCGCAAGATCATCATTGACTGCCCTGGGCAGGATCAACTGGTTGTTCAGGGCAGGACGGAATTTCCCTTTCCAGCTGATGGGATTCTGTTTATTGATTTTCAGCAAAAGGTCAAGTTTCTCTTCGAAAAGCGCATCATAATCTTCGAGGTGATATCCATAGAGCGGATAGGATTCGATAAAACTTCCCCGGCCGGCTACCAGTTCAGCCCTGCCATCGCTGATCAGGTCAATGGTGGCAAAACTCTGGTAGAGCCGCACAGGGTCTGAGGAGCTCAAGACCGAAACAGCACTGCCCAGCTTAATTTGCTTCGTAACAGTAGCAGCAGCGGCCAAAATTATTTCGGGAGTGGAAACCGCATAGTCCGGGCGATGATGTTCCCCGATACCGTAGAAATCAAGTCCCACTTCATCCATGAGTTTGATTTCCTCGATCAGTTCCTTTAACCGCTGTCCGGGTAATCGTGGTTTACCTTCCTGATCGTAATGATTATCGCCAAACATACCAACACCTAATTCCATAAGGATCATTTAAAAGCAAAGATATGGACTACCACTTAGCGAATAGATCATTTACCGGATGAGCATACAACGCTGAAACCGGGATCTGGCAGAGAAAGGATGGGTCGCACTTTATACCCTTTATCATTCCCTTCCTGAACGATCAAATTGGAAAGTCTACATCAAAAACAAATTTCTCGGGTTTAGGCAATGGTTTTCGGGGCAGCATTTTTTCCCGCATGGCTGTATTGTATACAAAGGCTGCAATGATCACAGCTGCCTGCTGCAGATCACTGATGGATAAGTGATCGTATGTATCCATATTACTATGGTGGGTACGGGTCTCATATTCCAGCGGGTCCTGGATGAACTGGAATGCAGGGATGCCGACTGCATCAAAACTAATATGGTCGGTACTGCCGGTATTGCTGAGCGTTACCCCATCATTGGCATCTATATCTGCGAATGGTGCCAGCCAGGCCTTGAATATATCCCTGACGGCTTCGTTGCCCTGTGTATAGATCCCCCGAATCCTGCCACTGCCATTATCAAGGTTATAATAGGCCGAAATTTTTGCCTGCTCGGGTGTCAATTTCATGTTTTCAGGATTACCAAAATGTTTTTTTACATATCCAAAAGAACCATACAAGCCCTGTTCTTCCCCACCCCAAAGTGCGATGCGGATCGTACGCCGGGGTTGAATGTTCAATGCCTTAAGAATCCTGATAGCCTCGAGTGTGGCTATACAACCCGCTGCATTATCCGTAGCCCCTGTTCCGCCGGCCCAGCTATCAAGATGGCCACCCAGCATAACAACCTGGCTTTTTAAAGCAGGATCAGTTCCGGGAATTTCTGCTACAAAATTATATCCTGTCAGATCACTGTCGTAAAAAGTGTTCTGAACATTCATTTCCATTTCCACTTTCCTTTTGTCCATCATCAGCCTTGCCAGTTTGAGATAATCTTCCCGGCTGATCTTCATTTCGGGAAGGGTGGCTTCGTAGCCCGTTGCATAACCGGCTCCGCCATCAACAAATACTGTTCCGTCAATTGAATTGGAACTGCTTTCCAGCAGTCCTACTGCTCCTTTTTTTTCCAGGTATAATTTAGTGTAATACTCCTTTTTCAGGTAAGGCAGGAACATATTAATCTGGCTGCGGGTAAACATATATTTTTCAGGGATATTGTCCAGTGAACTGTCGCCATAACGGGTCGCAAATGCCTTGAAGGCATCGGGTATTTTAAATGAAGAGGGTTTTAACATCACGATCTTGCCCTGGAGGGATGCGCCTGCCTGATCGATGGCTGCGGAATCCAATTCATCCAGCATCAGCAGTTCACCGGAAACTGCATTCCGGGTACTCTTACACCAGGGAACGGGATAACCGATTATATTTTCATAATAAGGGAATTTCAGGGATAATGTTCCCTGTTCATTACTCCAGCCTTTTCCGAATTCACCCCAGGCTTCCCTTCCTGCATTGTTTAATCCCCATTCCTTGGCAATGGAACCCAGCCAATCAAGTGCCCGGTTATAACCCGGGGAATTGGTAAGACGGGGACCACAGACATCTGTTAATTGATGAGCAATCATGGCCACCTGAGAATTATTTTTCTCCTCCTCTCTGATCTTCTGCATCATTGACATATCGACCCCTTCCTGCGCTGCAACTGAAAAAACCAGCAATAAAACAATTGATAAACTGAAAAACTTCTTATTCATAAACAGATTTTAGATACTTAACAACTTGATGATTGATTGATGAATGGTGGCACGCTCAGGTATATGTTATGCAAGAAATTGCACCCGCGGAACCCAAAAGAAAATTAATTTGGATAACTGAGTATTTTATTTCCTTCGAATTTCATTTTTTCCCCTAAACTCAGGTTTGCTTTGACAGCTCCACCGGTAATAATAGTAAATACAGCCTTTACCCTACCCAACCCGCCTTCAAAACTGTTATTCCCTTTATAGTCCATGGCTTCCATGATCTGGCCATTAACCTTGACAAAAAGCTGGTCGCCCTGCCGGTAAAATTCCATATTTGTCTTGTTGCTCATTTCATATAAGCCGGTTATTTTTTTAAAGGCAGCATCATCCAGTACATATTCATCCTGCAACACGATATCGAATTTGACGATTCTTTCATTTTTGTCATTGAAAGAAGACCCGAGGATCCGGTTCAGAGATTGGGGATCACTGGCACTATCGTCCTTCGCAATGTATTCATCGCCCTTGAAATACACTTGGGTAACCAGGTCCTGCTGGGCATTCCCGGAAACACGCATATGAATATGCGCCGGACGGGTTGCAGTGGGTCCGGCCGGGTAAGGAACGGGCATAATGGTCTTAAAATGGTATTTACCATCTTTACCGGTTTTGCAGGCTGCCCGATAAATATATTGGTCGGAAGTATTATCATACACACCATCCTCATTGCAATGCCAAATTTCAACCAGCGAATTGTTGAGGGGTGTTTTACCATCTTTTGCAAAAACAGAACCACTGAAATGGAGAATCTGCCCTTTGGTTCCCTGCTGTACAAGGTCGGTTCGTATAGGCGCTCCCGGGCGGTAAAATGGTCCCAGTATATCTGTGGTGGTGGGATCTTCGCCCACATAGTATCTGCCGTTCCATTTGATCTTACCAAAAACACCAACACTCATTGCGATCAGGGATGAATGATGAATAAAATCTCTTCTTTTCATGGTAAAAAATTTTTAATTAAAAAAGGCGAATCAATAATAGGGAAGTCATCAAAGGGAGGTATTCCGGTTTCAATGTTAACAGGAAGTTAGGAAAATAAAGGGAATAGGGTAAGATAATTTCATTTTAGGTTCGGGTGAAAATAATTTCAGTAGAAAATCATTTAGGCAGGCTATTTGATTATATTAATCTGTACCCCTCCGGAAAATGAAATACAAAACAACAAAACCACTTATCATGGAAGCCATCAAGAAAACAGACCCCCCCGCAGCAAAAAAAATACTCGTGGTAGAAGACCAGGGTGAGATTGGTTTGATCCTGGATATGATCCTCAATGAAAAAGACCTGGAATTGGATTATGTGACCACCCTGCTGGATGCAGATGAATACCTGGAAACACACCAGCCTCCCCTCATCATATTGGATAACCAGCTTCCGGACGGATATGGCGTTGATTTTATCAGTTATATCCGCAAAAAGCAACCCGGTATCAGGATCATCATGATTTCGGGTTTTGCTGCTGTCAGGGACGTAGCCTTAGAAAACGGAGCCGATGTTTTTTTTGAAAAACCATTTTCGCTGGAGGCATTCAGTGAAGTGATCGACCGGTATTTAGGGTAAAACTGGTGGCCCAGTCTTCTCAGCGTTATTCATCCTGTCTTCCCGCATCCATCATCATATTATCATCCTACAACCTGTCCGTAAAATCCAACCCGTTTTTTTGGAGGGTATCCTTAGCAATTTCATACCCGGCATCTGCATGACGGATCACACCCATACCCGGGTCATTTCTTAATACCCGGCCCAACCTGGCTGCTGCTTCATCAGTTCCATCTGCTACGATTACCATACCGGCATGAATAGAATACCCCATGCCCACTCCCCCTCCATGGTGTAAGGAAACCCAGGATGCACCCCCTGCAGTATTGACCAGCGCATTCAGGATGGGCCAGTCTGCAACTGCATCACTGCCATCTTTCATGGATTCGGTTTCGCGGTTCGGGCTGGCCACACTACCTGTATCCAGGTGATCCCTTCCAATGACAATGGGCGCTTTTACCTTTCCGGTTCTGACCAGTTCGTTAAAGGCCAATCCGGCTTTTTCCCTTTCCCCCTGCCCCAGCCAGCAGATCCTGGCAGGGAGTCCCTGGAATGCGATCTTTTCTTTGGCCAGTTTTAACCATCGCAGCAGGGACCTGTTTTCCGGAAAAAGACGGGCGATCAATTCATCCGTAACAGCAATATCCTGCGGGTCACCGCTAAGTGCTGCCCAACGAAATGGTCCCTTCCCTTCACAAAAAAGCGGCCGGATATAGGCGGGAACAAAACCGGGAAAATCAAAACTTCTTCCAAACCGGAAACTGAATAGGGAGGGCTCGAAATTGGCTGTATCATTTTTGATCCTGTCCTCAAATTCCTGTGAACGTGCCCTGATATTATTGCCATAATCAAATGTAATGGCTCCCCTGTCCATTAACTTTAGCATGAGCTGAACATGTAGATGCATACTTTCATAAGCCCGGTGAATATAGGATGCAGGATCCTGTTCCCTTAATATTTTAGCTTGTTCATATGAAATTTCATGGGGCCAGTAACCGATCAATGGATCATGTGCCGAGGTTTGGTCGGTAAGAGTATCAGGAACGATATTTCGTGCTACCAGCCTTTGAAGCAGGTGTACCGCATTGCACAAAACACCAATACTGGTAGCATTCCCTTTTTTCTTTTCTTCCAAAGCCCGGTCAATCGCTTCATCGATATCGATATATTTTTCATCCAGGTATTTTGTTTCTATCCTTTTATCGATCCTCCATTCCTCAACTTCAGCCACAAGTGCCACACCCTCGTTCATGGTGATGGCCAGGGGTTGTGCCCCGCCCATACCCCCCAGACCGGCCGTTACATTCAGGGTACCTTTTAACGATCCTCCAAAATGTTTAACAGCCAGTGCGGCATAGGTTTCGTAAGTGCCCTGAACGATACCCTGGCTACCAATATAGATCCAGCTTCCCGCAGTCATCTGTCCATACATCATCAACCCTTTTTTCTCCAACTCGTCAAAATGTTGCCAGTTTGCCCAATTGGGCACTAACTGGGAATTGCTGATTAATACTCTTGGGGCATCCTCATGTGTTTGTAAAATCCCAACCGGTTTTCCACTCTGAATCAATAGAGATTCGTTGTTTTCCAACACCTTTAAAGCCCTGATGATATTATCCAACGCTTCAAAGTTGCGGGCAGCCTTACCCCTTCCTCCATATACAATCAGGTCGTCGGGACGTTCAGCCACTTCGGGATTGAGGTTATTGAGTAACATGCGCAAAGCCGCTTCCTGGATCCAGCCTTTACATTGTAATGAAGTACCGGCTGGTGTTTTGTACTTCACCGGATCGTATTGAGATTTCGTAATGGTACTCATAATATGATTTTTTCTCTTGTCAATAAATCGCCTTTAATAAAAATGATCAACAACTTCAATGTTGATTATAAAATATCTGCAGCAAAATAGGCCCAATGTCCTGATGTGCAAATCCTTTGCATAAAAAATCGGGGCCGTTTTACTTTTCCCGGCTCCCAAAATTACCAAGAATAAAAAAACAAACCCTAATTGTGTATTGACCGGGTTAATTTCCTTAAATTGCGTCCTATCCTTCATGAAAGTTTCACTTTCCGTTACTTTGGGAACACTGGCAACCCTGTATTTTTAATTTTTCCAACATAAAACATATCAAATGAAACTACTTTTCGGTTCTGCTTTATTATTACTCGTCGCCTGTAACAATGCGGAGGATAAAGCTACCAACACGATGCCGGGTGCCTATAAAATGATTTCCAATTCCGCCAAAAATGACAAAATGGATACGACTGTGCTGGATGGCGTCCAGATGAAAATTTATACGGAGGATTATATGATGTATGCCAATGTCAACCCCGCTGATTCCGTCAGTGCATTTGGCATCGGTTCCTATTCCGTAGATAAGGATACTGTGACCGAAAATGTCATTTTCAATGCATGGGATTCTGCCGTGGGAAATCCGGGAACTTTCAAACTGATCATTGAAAAGACCGACAAAGGGTACAAACAGGTAATCAATAATATGACCATGAACAATGGGGATGCGTTCCAGATGACCGAGGATTACCAGTCTGTTGGCACAGATTCCAAATCGGCGCTTGATGGTGCCTGGAAAATGACAAAAAGAATGATTATCTCAGGTACCGATACCACTGATGTCAGCAGCACTCAATACAAGACCTTCTATGCAGGTCATGTGATCTGGGGTCATACCTGGACGGATTCGCTTAACAAAACACATACCGGTATGGGATTTGGCACATTTACCCTCAATGATAATAAACTGAAAGAGTCAATGACTGCTTCCACCTATGCTGCTGTAAAAGGTCATGATTTCGATATTGACATCACCATGAATGGCGCAGATGGCTTTACCCAGACAATGGCTAATAATGACGGTACAAAATCCATTGAAGTATACGAGCGTATGAAAAAATAAATTACAGGAAGAAAATTACCTGGACCCCCTTTTAGGGGGTCTCTTTTTTTAGAAGCCCTGAATGGACATTGACTCAAAATGAAAACTCATCATACCCCTTGCTGAGTTCAATATGCAGGCCGTCGGCGAATTCATTAAATTTTTCAACAAACCGAAAATCCTTAATCAAACCCGCCACCTGGTTTATATCTTCAGCAAATATTCTGTCTTCTTCTGCAAAGGCAACAAAATCACGCACATAGTCATGTGCAAATTCAAGTAGCGCTGAGCTTTTCAGGGGCCTTCTGAATTCAATCGCCTGGCAGGCTGATAGTAATTCAATAGCAAGGATAAACTCAAGGTTATCAAGCACCCGGTTTATTTTTCTGCCACTGATGCTGCCCATTGAAACATGATCCTCCTGTCCCAGGGAAGTAGGAATACTATCCGCACTGGAAGGGAAACAGAGGGTCTTGTTTTCAGAAACCAATGCGGCCGTAGTGTATTGTGGTATCATAAAGCCGCTGTTCAAACCCACATTCTTCATCAATAACAGGGGTAAACCCCATTTCCCTTCCAGCAATAAATAACAACGCCGGTCGCTGATATTGCCGATTTCAGCCGCAGCAAAGCAGGCATAATCAAGAGGCAGGGCAAGGGGCTGTCCATGAAAATTACCCCCGCTAATAATATCTTCCTGGTTGAATATTATTGGATTATCGGTAACAGCATTCAATTCAACTTCCGTTAAGTTTTTTAAATGTAACCATGCATTCCGTGAAGCGCCATGTACCTGTGGCATACACCTTAAACTATAGGGATCCTGCACCCGGCCGCAATCAATATGACTTTGCATAATATCAGAATGCTCCAGCAGCAGTCTTAAACGTTGCGCCACCAGCTGGTTGCCGGAAAAAGGACGTAACGCATGAAGGCGTTGGTCGAATGGGGATTTTGTACCGGTAAGCGCTTCAAGGCTCATGGCACCAATAATATCGGCTGCTTCCAGGCAATTATGCATTCTTTGAACTGCCTTCACAGCAAATGAAAGAATAAATTGCGTACCATTGATCAATGCAAGTCCCTCTTTTGGACCCAATTGTAAAGCTTGTCTATTTTTTTGCTTTAAAATTTTTGTTGTTTCCAATCTTACTCCATCCAGGTAACATTCCCCCAGGCCAATTAAGGGGAGGAATAAATGCGCCAGGGGGGCAAGATCTCCACTGGCACCTACACTACCCTTCTCCGGCACAATTGGAATTATGTCATTTTCAATATGCCAGATAATTCTTTCCAGCGTTTGCTGCCTGACGCCACTATACCCTTGTGCCAGGGCATGTACTTTCGTAACCAGCATCAGCTTTGCAATTTCGGCGGGAATAGGATCCCCGACACCAACGCTATGACTTTGCAATATCTTATGCTGAAGGGTGATTGTGTCGGAAGCAGAAATCCGGGTATTGGAAAGGATGCCGAAACCGGTATTGACACCATAGACCGTTTTTTCCCGGGTTACAATATCCCGTACATGATTTTCCGCCGCGCTGATTCTTTGAAGGGCTGTCTCATCTAAATAGGCCCTGAGTTTTCCGGACGCAATGGCAATGGCCTTCCCTGTCGTCAGGGGGTCGATCCCGTATTTGAAACCTGTTTGCATGTGCATGAATCTTGCCCCAAAGTAAATGAATAACTGATATACCGCCTAAAGGGTATACCTGCCCTTTCTTATAAAATTATCTTTATCAAAAATAATTAGAATGTCAAAATCCTGGTTCTACCTCCTCCTTTTGTTCTGGCAGTCTTCCCTGGATGCACAAAAACTTCAAAAATATCCAATTGGTAATTCAGGTTGCCAGGCCTATAATTTTTGCGATCCCGGTGAATTTGAATTGAACCGGAGTGAAGATTCTTCAGCCGTTTGGACCGCAGCATGCACAGTTGACAGCGTTACTTATGGGATCATCTGTGTTAAACTGTATGATGAAACCAGTGACCTTTCCGCTGCCGAAGCCTTGCTGATCAGTTACCTGGATTTCTTAAAACTATCCTTTGATGTCACCCGAGCGGCAGGTTATGGAAAAGGACACCGGCTCCAGGGGCTTGAAAACACAAGGGGCGTTATTGACTACTGGGAGGACAAAGACAAAAATCAAATCAAAATAAAAGGATGGGCTGATACCCGTTTCATAGCTGTGCTCTATGCCTATTCTCGAAAGGATGCTATTGATTCAAAAACAGATATATTCCTGAATGGATTCCGGTTTCCCGAAATGAAATAACAGTTTTACCGGTCGCCTGATTTTATTATCTTTGCGCCTCTGAAAAGCGGTCCGGTAGCTCAGTTGAATAGAGCAATTGCCTTCTAAGCAATAGGTCATTGGTTTGAATCCAATCCGGATCACAAAGCCTTCCAAAACGGAAGGCTTTTTCATTCCTGTTTTCTTACCTTCAATTCCCAAATCAAATCTTCTTTGTCTGATGGATGTAAAAATAGAGCCGCACTGGAAAGAAGCCCTGAAGCCGGAATTCAACAAACCTTATTTTCAGCAAATCGTTCATCATATCAAAACTGAAAAAAAACAGGGCAAAATAATTTATCCTCCAGGTTCACTTATTTTCAATGCCTTTGAAAAAACACCGATCGACACTGTAAAAGTCGTCATCCTGGGTCAAGACCCTTATCATGGTCCCGGTCAGGCCCAGGGTCTTAGTTTTTCCGTTCCACAGGGTATTTCCCAACCGCCCTCACTGATCAATATATTTAAAGAAATCCAGTCAGATATCGGTGTTTCCCCTCCGACCCATGGTAATCTTGAATACTGGGCCCGGCAGGGCGTTTTGCTGCTCAACGCTTCACTGACCGTGCGGGCCAATGAACCCATGAGCCATTCAAAAATTGGCTGGGCCATTTTTACGGATACGGTCATCAAAAAGATATCCTCGGAAAAAAAACACGTCGTGTTCCTCCTTTGGGGGAAATTTGCCAGGGAAAAGAAAGCATTGATCGACGCATCAAAACACCTGATTCTCGAAGCAGCACACCCTTCCCCGCTCTCGGCTCATAACGGTTTTTTCGGATGCCGTCATTTCTCAAAAACTAATGAATATCTTGCAGCCCACGGGATTGACCCCATTGACTGGAAACTTTAAAACACACACAGAAAAAGAGCATAGACAATAAAGATGATACCGGAAAATTTACAACTGGAAACGGCAAAGGTTATCTTAAGACCGCTGTCCGATAAGGATTATGACGCATTCCTGGCTTTGGCAAAAGCAGACATCGATACCTGGTCTTTTTTTTCCCTGAACCTCGGCGATCCAGAACAATTGACAAGATGGATGGAACTGGCCCATAAAGATAGAGCTGCCAATACCAGGAGGCCTTTCACCATTATTGAAAAAGCAACTGGCCAAATTGCGGGCAGCAGCAGTATGGGCAATATTTCCCCCTATGACCTGCGGCTGGAAATTGGCTGGAGCTGGCTGGGCCTGCCCTATCGACAAACCGGAATCAACAAGCATGCTAAATTTGCCATGATGCGTTATGCTTTTGAAGATCTCGGATATGAAAGGGTTGAATTCAAGACGGATGTGCAAAACGCCCGGGCCAGAAAAGGGCTGCAAAATATTGGAGGCACGGAAGAAGGGATCCTGCGCAGTCATATGACGATGTGGAATAACCGCAGGAGGACATCCATCTATTATAGTGTTTTAAAGAACGAATGGCCGGCCATCCGGGAAACGATATTTAAGGACTTTTCATAAACTTTCCGGGTAATGCCTGTAAAAAAGACCTGGCAGCAATGGCAAAACTTAATGGATTGAACGGAATGACAATATTTAAAAACATAGCTGGCCGTATCTGGGCCTTTTGGGGGCTTTTCAGTTTTATCATCACCTTTATTATTTTCTATATCCCTTCCATGCTCTGCTGGCTGATACCCGAACCAGGAGGACAAGTGATCTTTATCAGCATTGCCCGGGTTTGGATGCGGGTATGGTTAACAATGGTAGGATGCCCGGTAAAAGTGTCCGGCAGGGAAAACTTCCAAAAAGGGGCAACGTATATCGTTACCTGTAATCATAATTCCATGATGGATGTTCCACTCTCCTCTCCCTTTATTCCCGGCGCCAATAAGACGATTGCCAAGAATTCTTTCGCCCGGGTGCCTTTGTTTGGGTTCTATTACCGGAAAGGGGCCGTGCTGGTTGACCGGAAAAGTGATGCAAGCCGGAGAAAAAGCTTTGAAGACATGAAACGGGTCCTGAAAAAAGGGATGCACATGTGCATTTATCCCGAAGGCACCCGCAACCGTACCACGGAACCCCTGAAAAAGTTTTACGACGGGGCATTCAAACTGGCGGTAGAAACCCACACGGCAATCATCCCGGCCATCATCTTCAATACTAAAAAAGCCCTGCCACAGGATAAATTCTTTTATTTCATTCCAAAAAAGCTGCAGATGCATTTTCTGGCCCCCATCATTCCGGGAGAACAGGAAACCGTGGAAGCACTCCGGCAACGGGTGTATGAAATCATGAAAGATTATTACATCCGCCACCAGCAATGATCACTGGCCATAGAAGGAACGGGTCCTGTTGATCTTGAGGTCCTGGAGTATAGAAGCCTTGGGGTTGATGCTGATGTTAAAGAACCGGTAAGGCCCCACCGGCGTAACATTGATCGACATCTGCCAGCAGTGCATTTCCCGGGCAATACTCAATTGAAAGGTCTGTAATTTGGTTTGTTTAAGGTCATAAAATCCATTGGCCGATAGTTTCCATTTGGGGGAAAGGTTAAAGCCTCCTGAGAAATTGACGCTGGAGGTGATCTCTCTTTCGAAACCGCTGTAATCCGGTTTCAGGCGTTCCGAAAAATACAGCGAAAGACTCAGGTTCAGGTTCCAGTCGATATTAAAATCAACAAACTCATTGGGGTTTTGTTGCATATAATCCATCAGGCGTTGCTGATCCGCCTGTAACAAAGGATCATTGGAATAACTTTCCTGTATTTCTTTCTGTTTCTGTTTTTCCTTTTCCGGGTCCTTGGGTTTACTCTGGAAACTGGTTGACATGGAGAGGCTTCCCCCACTGATCCGTCCGGGTTTGAATTTTCCACCCTGCCAGGCATATTTACGAGTCTTGAAACCCCTGCTGTCATATTGATAAGGATTCAGGGTGGCACTGGCTGAAATATTGATCTTTTCAAATAAGGTACTGCGGAGGTAAAAGGAGATATCACTCAGGTTTAATGAATCCTGTAAAAAATTATAGTTGCCGGTAAAACCGTATCCATCGATCAGTTTCACTTTCTTGATGGCATTTTCGCCGGTATCTTTTTTTGACCGGAGTTTCATCTCAAGGTTATTATCGATACTGAAATTCATCCCGGCAAATTTCCGGCTGGAAGCATATAGATAGGTTCCCCCGCCAATTGCGTTATAATTGACGGTTCTGTTGGCGGTATCCACTTTCACTGTTTTCAGGTAATTCTTGTTTAGGTCGGGTGTATAGCTGAACCCGATCGTTGGTCTCACCACATGCCGCAGGGCAATGATCCTTGATTTTTTGAATTGAAAAGTTCCATACACAGCAGTACTGAACCCTAAAGAAAAACTGGCAGTCTGTTCGATAAACAATCCTTTATTGAAACTGGTATCCACCCTTTTTGCTACATCATTCCAGGCATAGGTGGTGGTACGCTGAATCCAGTTCTGCCCATATGAAATGCCCGGAGATATGATCACGTTACCATTCAGGATAGGTGGCAAAGACAAGGTAATGGGTATATTGTGACGGGCAGAATAATAAGCCGTATCGAGCAAGTATTTCAGAAAAGGTTTCACCCCATTTTTGCCATAAGTAAGGGTGTCATAAAAACTGATTGAATTGGTAAATGACCCGTTATACGCAATCCCCAGTTTTTCATACCACTTGGGTGTTCCGAGCATTTTTTTACGCTGAAAGGGGTACAAAGTGCTCACGGAAAAACCAATATTGGGCAGGTTAAGGTTGATGAGCCGTGTCCGGTTATTCTGGCTGTGATTGGCACTCAAGGTTAGGTTATAGGGCTTACCCTGCCAGGATTTGGCATAGGTGATGGAAGAACTTACCTGGTTCTGGAAATTAAGGTTCGGGCTATAGGCCACGTACTGGTTGAATTTGGTGGATCCGGCAGAAACGTTGGCAGAAAAACTCGTTCCCGGACGGGCCCGGCTATCTACAGAATGCGACCAGTTCACAAAAAATGTCTTTGTCTTGTTGAAATCGGGATCCCCCTTAAAATTAAATTTTGTGCTTTGGTAACGGAAGCTCAGCCTTCCCGAATAACGGTAAAGCTTACGGTAAGATGGTGCTACTTCCACCGCCCAACCCCCATAAGAATAAATATTGGCTGTCGATTTAATATCGATATAATCGTTCAGTACTTTATAATAACCGATTCCTTCCAGCCCGATTCCAAACTGGTCGTTTACCGTGAACTGGGGAGGCAATAACCCGGAATGCCTGCCCTTGCTCAGGGGAAAGAATCCGAAAGGGAGATAAATCGGTATGGGCACTTTCTCAAATTCCGGGTGGATAGGCCCGGAAATAGCCACCTTATTATTTACGATCTTGATTTTATCATACCGGAATCCAAAATGGGGATCATCGTAATTGCAGGTGGTGATCACGCCATGACTGGCATAGACGATTGTACCGATCTTTTTGAATTTATCGGCCTGGATATACATTTCATCACTTTTGGTATAGGTGTTATTGGTTAAGCCTTTTTGGGTTTTCATATTATACCGGATGGTATCGCTCTGGAAATCCTGTTCACCTTCAACAAATCTTGCCCTTTCTCTCGTTACACCATTTGAGTCCTTACTGTTGACGGCTGTGATAATCATAGTCTCCTGATCCATTTCCACCCTGGGGGCCGTCAGCTCAATATCCTGGTAATTGGTCTTTGTTTTTCCATACAGAAACACTTTACCCGAATCCACCACCACCACGGCGGAATCTTCCGCTTCATAATAAATGGGAGCATCCAGCGAATCTTTTGAAAGCTTGAGGGAGAAACTATCTATTTTTTGTATGGGCTGAACAGAATCCGAAGGCAAAACGGGAACCGTATCTATTACAGCAGCACTTAGATTGTTATTCGTATTGGGAATATTGCTGACAGCAGGATTGTTCTCATTTAAAACTGAAAGGGGTTGTATATTTTTCTTTACCTGCTTTTTGGGAGGGATTGTGTCCTTAATAAATGTTAAAGTGCTGTCAAAACCGGTATGATAGGCAATATGTGCAGCGGTTTTCCACGTCTGTGTAAAAAATAATACTGTTGTCAGCAAGGCAGACAACAGGATTTTTAAGCTAATTTTGCGCAGTCGACTCATACGGTATGGGCAAAAATAAATGTTTAATACCTAAATGATTGTGAAGATTGAACTAACCTTTTTTTAAAAGTCCGGTAATATGAAAAGAAACGCATTCCTGTTTTTCCTGGTTGTTTTTGCCGTCGGTTTCCTGGCCTTTGTTCCGGCCTCTTTTTTTCAAAAAAGTGTCAATACGATCATTATTGACCCCGGGCACGGAGGGATTGACCCCGGTGCAAAGGGTTCCTATTCCACGGAAGCGCAGATTTGCCTTGAAATAAGCCTCAAACTGGGAAAGATGTTACAAAAGGAGATACCCGACCTAAAAGTTTTGTATACCCGAACCACCAACGTGATGGCAGGAAACAAACCTACCAAGAATGAAGGATTGCGGTACAGGGCCGATTTTGCGAACCAATCCGGGGCCGATCTTTTTATAGCGATCCACTGCAATTCTGCTCCCAGCATCAGGCACAGGACGCCAAACGGGTAC
Source organism: Terrimonas sp. (assembly GCA_016125075.1). GTDB lineage: Bacteria > Bacteroidota > Bacteroidia > Chitinophagales > Chitinophagaceae > SpSt-398. The sequence goes on along the minus strand of WGMO01000003.1, from coordinate 166,102 downwards.
AGATGGGTGAAAAGAAAGGGAAAAAAAGTTAAACAAACCATTTACAAAACCTATTATACGCCCAACCCTGCTCACGGCACCGAAACCTTTGTTTGGGCCGTAGACAGGAACGACGCAAAAGGCGAGGTGATCCGGACCGAAGACATGTATGGTGAAAGCGACAGCACCATCGTTGCTCCCGATGAAAATGACCCGGTGATCAAGGCCCTGCGCCTCTTGTATACCCGCAAATTTTTTAAAAACAGCGTTACGCTAGCCGATTTTGTTGAAAAGGAATTTATTGCCGGCGGTCGGTTTAGCCGGGGGGTTAAGCAAAGAAATGAGGCGGGAATCTGGGTCCTCCAGGCTACCGGAATGCCGAGCATCCTGGTTGAAACCGGTTTTATCAGTGACAAAGACGAAGAAAATTACCTGAACAGCGATAAAGGGCAGGAGGAAATCTGCATCAGCATCACCAATGCGGTCAAAAATTATATCGACTGGCTGGAGAAACTGAAAAACGGGAATACCCAGAATAATGACAGCAAAAAACCGGTCTCCCGGGATCCCGTAAAAACGGCAGCTGTATTAAACCGGAATACTGTAAAAACCAGTAATAAATAATATCCGGCCCCTCTTCAAACCTTCCCGGTGCCTGCCGGGCTTTAATTGTCTATTCACCCGCATTCCCGCATCTGGCTTCATCTGATGGGAATTATTTACTAATTTGCCGCCGGTAAGAGCCCTTTGGCGCAAAAAACCGAAAATGAAAATCAGTAACGAAACAAAAGTTGGCATTTTAGTCATAGTAGGACTTACACTCCTGATCCTGGGTTTTAATTTTCTGAAAGGGAATGACCTCATCAACCGGCAGACAAAACTTTATGCTGTCTTCTCCGACCTCGGCAGTATTCAAAAGTCCAATCCGGTCAAAATAAACGGTCTTGAAGTTGGTTCTGTTTATGATTTCAAGGAGATCGATAAAGAGCTTACCGGTATCATCATTACCATCAATATGAAAAGGGATGTCAATATTCCTGTGAACTCGGTGGCCACTATTGAATCCGAATTACTGGGTACGGGCTATATTGATATCAAGAAAGGCACGGGCAATGAATACCTGCACAATGGTGACACCCTGCAAACCGATAAGATTGCCAGCCTGCTGTCGAGTGTGACAGCACAGGTCAATCCCACCCTGGGTAAAATGCGCGAATCGCTGGATTCCCTGAAAATGGTGATGAGTTCGGTCAACAAGATATTTGACCCCAATACAAAAGGAAATATTCAATCCATTATCAGCAACCTGATGTTATCGTCGGCATCCCTGCAGGAATTGCTGAATACGCAAACCGGGGCGCTGGCACAATCACTGAATAATGTAAGCGCCATTACCGGCAACCTGAAAAACAACAATGATAAAGTAGATTCAGTTTTACAGAATGTTCAGGTTGCGACCCGGAAAATGGCAGATCTGGACCTGGCAGGCACCCTGGAACAGGTAAAGACGACGATTGCACAATTTAAAGATGTGGTTGGCAAAATTGACAGCAAGGACGGTTCACTCGGATTACTGATGAACGACAAACAACTCTACATAAATTTAAACAACACACTTGTCAGCCTGGAAACTTTATTGGATGATGTAAGGGTACATCCAAAACGATACGTTAATGTTTCGGTTTTTGGCAAAAAAGACAAGAGTGGCCCCCTATCTTCGCCTACAGCAAAAGACTCTGTTGTTATAGAAAAGAACTGATGTATCTCCTGAAAAAAAACATGGTGATTCTACTGTTGCTGATAACAACAGTATCTGTAATGGGCCAGGAAGCCCCCATCACCACCAGTTTCACACCCAGGGACACGTCGAGGTTTGTAGAAGTGCTGCAAAGTAAAACGCTCGAATTCAGAAAAATCGATTCCGTAACTGAATTACAGATCATGTCGGGCAATGTAAAACTCCGGCAAGGCAACTCCTATTTTGACTGTGACAGCTGTGTTAAAAATGAAAAAACAGGAATATTTGAAGCATTTGGTCATGTCCATCTCAACGACAGCGATACGACGGATGTTTATTCCGATTACCTGCTATACAATATCAATACAAAGATTGCCTACCTGAAAAAAAATGTCAAGCTCACAGATGGCAAGGGTGTTCTTACGACCAATGAACTGGAATATGATGTCAGCACGAAGATTGGCACCTATAAGAACGGTGGCACGGTTGTCAATGAACAAACTATCGTGACCAGTAAGGAAGGCGTTTACTATTCCGACTTGAAAGATGTTTATTTCAAAAAAAACGTGGAACTCAAAGATCCGGCCTATTATGTAAAGTCGGACTCGATACTTTATAATACGGAAACGGAAACCGCAAGGTTTATTGCGGAAACATTTATCCGTGACAGTACGGGGCGCACCATCAATACCCGTGAAGGATTTTATAACCTGAAAACAGGAAATGCGGAATTTGGGAGAAGGTCGGTCATCAACGACGGTTCATTGCAGGTAACCGGTGATTATATTTATAATAATGACAGCCTGGGCATCATCCAGATCCAGGGCAGGGGTATCGTTAGGGATACGGCAGAAGGCCGCACGGTGCTGGCGGATAATATTTTTGTCGATAAGAACAAAGATGCCTTCCTGGCCACCCGGAACCCGGTGATGATCATCAAACAGGATAATGATTCCATTTTCATTGCTGCAGACACTCTTTTTTCAGCACGGCTAACGGACCTTGTAAAACCCAAAGTGAGCGATACGCTCAGCCCGGTGGACAGTGACCTGGTAGTGGGGAATGATTCATTAAAATTGGGTGGCTTAACAAAAGATTCTACCATCCAGGGCCCGATTGTAAAACAGGTATTGGCCAGTGATTCCGTTGCCATGGACCATGCTCCCCAAAAAGAGATGATTGTGGGGACTGTTGTGATGGATGCTGATACCCTGCAAAACAAAGACAGTACCAACCGCTACTTTGAAGCTTACGGGAATGTGCGGATCTTTTCTGATTCTTTACAGGCAGTATGTGACAGTCTTTTCTATTCTTTCAGGGATTCCACTTTCCGGCTTTATGACGATCCGGTTGTGTGGACCAACAAAAACCAGGTTTTTGGGGATACAATATTATTATTTACAAAAAATAAGAAAGCGAGCAAGATGGAGGCTTTTAATAATAGCTTCCTGGCCGGTGAACTGGACCCTGAAGTTTACAACCAGGTACAATCCAGAAGACTGGATGCCTGGTTTACGGATGGCGACATTGATTCGGCAAGAGCCAGGGGCGGTGCCCAGAGTATCTATTACCTGCAGGACCAGGACAGCGCTTATACCGGTGTCAACCAGTCGGAATGTGACCTCTATGATATCTATTTTTTCCAACAGGAATTGAAAAGGATTGTGGCCCGCAGTGGCGTTAAGGGAACGCTTTGGCCCATCCGTCAAAAAAGCCCGACAGAAATGCGGCTTCAAAACTTTAAATGGATGGATGACAGAAGACCAAAATCAAAATACGAACTCTTTCAATAGTTTTCTCCAACTTCAGGTAAGCCAGGCCAAACTACGAACCGTTTTATCATCATTTTTGCATTTTATTTAAAATTACTTGGCATTGTTTTCGTTTTGTGAAGAGAAACTTTCCACCATGAAAAAATTTGTTATCACTTTTTTGACAGGAATATTATTGGTAACGGCATCGCACGCTCAGGATTATAAAACAGGATTGGGGATCCGGTTGAGTTCTGCCGGGGCTGTCGTTAACAATGCTGTAACATTCAAATTCTTTCTGAATGAGAAATCAGCCATCGAAGCCATGTTTGCATTTGGCGACCCTACAGCCCTGGGAGCCTTGTATGAAGTGCATAAACCCATCAACAATACCCAGGGGCTTAAATGGTTTTATGGCGCAGGCGGGTATATCGGCTTTTCAAAACCGGATCCTTTAGTGGGCGCACAGGGAATCGTTGGCCTCGATTATAAGTTTCAAAACCTTCCGCTTAACCTGTCACTTGACTGGAAACCCGAATTGAACATCATTAGTGATATTAATTTTGAACCCTCGGCCCTGGGGCTTAGCATCAGGTTTACCTTTAATTCCCGTTAAAACTTCCCAGCTACCGTTTTATATAAACCTGCATAATCCACATTTTATGCAGGTTTTTTCATGATTGGGGGTAAAAAATTTCGAACTTTTGCGGTTTTTTGCGGGAATATGCTATAAATTTGGTTGGAACCAAATGCTTATGCTTAAAAGGGAAAGGCATGCCTATATTCTCCACCAGGTAAACCTGCACAATAAGGTATTATCATCTAACCTGAGTGTGGATATCAATGTGTCTGAAGACACAATCCGGCGTGATTTGCAGGAACTTTCCGATTCCGGCAAGGTGATCAAAGTTCATGGAGGAGCCCTCTCCCCTTCCTTTAACGAGGTTTATTATTCTCCCACCCAGGTTTATTCGAGAAGTCAAAAGAAGATCATTGCACAAAAAGCGGTTTCCCTGATCCAGGACGGGATGTTTGTGCTGACGGGCGGGGGCAGCACGATCCTTGAACTGGCCCGTGTACTTCCTCCCCAGTTAAAAGCCACATTTATCACAGGCAGTATCCCCGCTGTGGTGGAATACATGCACCATCCAACCATCGAAGTCATTGTGATAGGTGACAAAGTATCAAAAAGTTCAAAAATTACAGTGGGCGGTGAGGCCGTTGATAAAATCAGGCAGATCAAGGCTGACCTTTGTTTCCTGGGGATCAATGCCATTGATATTGAACATGGCATCACCGACAACGACTGGGATGTAGTGCAATTGAAAAAAGCGATGATTGAATCATCTCAAAAAGTTATCTGTCTTACGATTGCTGAAAAAATAAATTCTTTTCAGCCCATACAGATCTGTACGGTCAGCCAGGTGGACACGATCATTACTGAATTACCGAAAGATGATAAAAAGATGCAACCCTACCGGCAGATGGGAATTGAAATTTTATAAAAATATGTACCATCCAATTGAACATAAAAACCAAAATGCTGGGCTAAAGCCTGTCACATTCATCATGCAAACAAATTTTAAAATTTCGCTATGAGAAAAATTCTGCATTCACTAGTCGCTGTTCTGTTGCTGCTTGGCAATTCTTTATTTGCCCAGCAAAAGATCATTACCGGTGTCGTTACGTCACCGACTGATAATACCCCATTATCAGGAGTAACCGTAAAAGTAAGAGGAAGCAATACCGCTGTCCAAACTGATGCAAATGGTAAATTCAGTATCAGTGCCAAGACGGGGGATGTTCTCCAGTTTACGTATGTGGGTCTTGAACCGGTCGACGTTAAAGTCACCAATTCTACCGCTACCGTATCGGTATCGATGGTCAACAGGGATAATTCGCTGGAGGAAGTTGTAGTAACAGCGATGGACATCAAACGTAATCCCCGGGAACTGGGTTATTCTGTTCAGAAACTATCGGGGACAGAAATCGCCGAAACACAACGCGAGAATTTTCTCAACAGCTTGCAGGGCCGTGTGGCTGGTGTCAGCATCACCCCCACGGGAGGACAGGCGGGCGCATCTACCAATATCGTATTAAGGGGATTCAATTCGCTGGCCTTAAGCAACCAGCCTCTTTTTATCATAGATGGTGTGATCGTAGATAACCAGACACTGGATGAAAACAGCAACCAGGGAAGCGGACTTGGGCTTGCATCGGACAGGCCTAACCGCAATAACGATTATACCAACCGTATAGCCGACCTCAATCCCTCGGATATCGAGTCGATCACAGTACTGAAAGGACCTGAAGCGACTGCTTTATATGGAAGCCAGGCCAGTGCAGGGGCCATTGTGATATCAACCCGCAAAGGCAGGAACGCCGATGGTAAATTATCAGTTACATACGACAACAGTTTCCGGGTGCAGACGATTAAAAGGTTACCCAAGACGCAAAGTATGTATGCGCCGGGTACCAATGGCATCGCAGATGCAGTGTTTAGCTATTTCGGACCGAAATATCCCGACGGAACAACAATCTATGACAACGTAGATAAATTTTTCCAGACCGGATTTGCCCAAACCCATAACCTGGGTCTGGAGTTTGGCAAAAAGGATGTTTCCTTTCGTTTCTCCGGGTCCTATTTTGACCAGCAATCCGTTGTTCCGAATAACCGGTATAAAAAACTCAACCTTCGTTTGTCGAATTATACCAAGATTGGTAAATATATCGAGATCACGCCTGCCTTTTCAATTATCAGCAGCAATAACGACAAACCTTTACGGGGAGCCGGGGGATATATGCTGAGTCTTTACCAATGGCCTTCCAATAATGATATTTCTTCTTATCTCGATAACAGCGGTAACAAGGTGCAGGTTTATCCCGGTGGTGATCCCAATGCCGAGATAGATAATCCTTTATTTAATGTGAATTTTAACCGTAGCCGGGATGAACTGACCCGTTATATTGCAACAGCCGGTATCAATATCAATCCTTTTGACTGGCTTTCCATTGCCGGCCGCTTTGGCTATGACTGGTATGACCAGGATGGTTACACCTTCTATCATCCCCAGTCTGCGTATTATTCGGCCTCCACAAACGGATACCTTGACAATTATTACAGGAAGTACAAAGGTTATAACCATACCATCAATGCGACCGCCAAAAAATCATTCGGCAACTTCAATACCCGTTTGATGGTGGGAACCATGTGGCAGGATTACAGGACCGATATGGTGGCTGTTTCCGGATCAAAGCTCGCGGATGTCAACAGCAGGGATTCTTCCAATACAGATCCTTCTACCCGCGTCCGGTTAAGCAGGCAGTCATTATATGGTGATGCCAACTATGTCATCTATCGCCAGTTTGCCTATTTTGGTGAGTTGGCCCTGAACTGGAAAAATATCATCTTCCTGAACTATACGCACCGTTTCGAAGAACCTTCCACCCTGCCAAAAGTGAACCGTTCTTTCAATTACCCGGGCGGCAGTCTCAGTATCATCTTCTCGGACCTTATACCTGCCCTGAAGAACAGTACGGTACTGGATTATGGAAAGATCAGAACCTCTCTTGCCTCAACGGCCCGGTCAAACAGTCCTTATTCCAATCAGTCGGTCTTTAATGTTGCCAATTCCAGTGGAGGCGGTTTTACGTATGGGTTTACCAATAATAACTTCAACCTGGGACCTGAACGTCAGAATACGTATGAAATCGGTACAGAACTGAGGTTCCTGAATAACCTGTTCAGCATTGACATGGCCTATTATAATACAAAGAATACTGACCAGATCGTAGAAAACTTCCGGGCCAGTTATGGAACCGGTTTTATCCTGAATACCCTGAACGCAGCTTCCACCCGGAACCAGGGTGTTGAGGCTGTCATCAATATCAACCCGGTCAGGAAAAAAGACTGGAGATGGACGATGACCTTCAATTTTGCGAAAGGTTGGAATGAGGTATTGTCCCTGCCGGCCAATGTGCCTGAATTCTATATCGCCGATACCTGGTTATATGGCAATGCAAGAGGCGGGCTGGTAAAAGGCGGGCCTACCACCAGTATCACTGCTTATGGTTTCCAGCGCAATGATGCCGGACAGATCCTGATCAATCCAACCACCGGTTTACCTTTATCTGATGGTCAGTTCAAGATCCGTGGCGACCGGAATCCGGATTTCACCTTAGGATTTAACAATAACCTGCGTTACAAAAACTGGTCCCTTAACATGTTGTGGGACTTGAAATCCGGCGGAGATATCTATAATGGAACCGAAAGATTCCTAACGCTCATTGGAAAAAGTGTGAGGACACTGGACCGTGATCAGCCAGTCGTTATACAGGGTGTATTGAAAGATGGTTTTGAAAATTCGGCCACACCGACTGCAAACAATATTGCGGTCATCCCGATGTTGCGCTCAGACTTTTACACCAGCTTACCGGAAGAACAATTCATCGAAAAGGATATCAGCTGGCTTCGCCTGCGGGATATCACCTTAAGTTATTATTTTGATAAACAGAAATTAAGTTCAAAGTTCAAATTCTTGAAAAGCCTGAGTGCATTTGTTACCGCAAATGACCTTATCCTTTTCACCAATTACTCTGGAGCCGATCCGGCCGTTAACGGTAATACCCCGGGATCAAGGGGTGTAGGGGGATTTGGATTTGACTATGGCAATATTGCCACACCTGTCAGTATCAATTTTGGCTTCCGTGCCGGATTTTAAAATTTAAAAATCATGAATATGAAAAAGATATTTCGCTTTTACCTGATCACTTCGGTCTTTTTATTGCTGGCCAGTTCCTGCAGTAAGAAGGTGGATGATGCTTACCTGAACCCCAATGCCCCGACCAAGGTTCCGCCAGAGCAGTTATTGCCGGCGGTAATATATAATATAGCACAGGATCTACAGAGAGATAACCGATACCTGAGCTTGTATATACAAAACTTTTCTTACCGAACCGGTTCTTATACGGCTGAAAGGATGGGTTATTTCTCTGGTAGCGATGCGATGGGAGATATCTGGCGTAACCACTATTGGTTGCTGGGCCAGAATGTGCTGAGGATGATTGACTGGGCAGCAGAGGAACAGAAATGGGATTATGTGGGTGTGGGATACGCCATTATGGCCTGGAGCTGGCTTACCCTCACCGATTATCATGGGGATGTGATCCTCAAAGAAGCATTCAATACCAATCTGCTGACCTTCAAATATGATACCCAGGAAGAAGTGTATGCCTATGTGCGGGAACTTTGCCACACGGCAATCAGTTACCTGGAAAGGACTGATGGCGCATCCAGCCAGGCCAACCTTGCACTGGGTGATGGATACTTTTATAATGGTGATGCTTCCAAATGGAAGAAATTTGCTTACGGTGTGTTAGCCAGATCCTTTCATCATTTGACCAACAAAAGCAATTACAATGCAGATTCTGTAATCGCATATTGCGACAAGTCATTAGCTGATGCCAGCGATGACGCAACCGTTAAATGGGCCAATTCCGGAAAGAATGACGAAGCCTCTTTCTTCGGGCCCTTCCGGGGAAATATGGCCAATTTCCGGCAGTCACAATTCATCAGTGATCTGTTGCAGGGTGCAAACCCCGCATTCAATGGCGTGGATGATCCGCGGAAATGGTATTACCTGCGCACTTCCTCCAACGGTTCCATGAAGGGCTTACCCCTTGCAGCTGGAGAAACAGCATTAGCAGCTGCCGACCGGCCCGATAATTTCTGGGGTGGAACCACAGCTGTGCCGTTCCCTCCTAATGACCTTAATGCCAAATATGTATTTCGTGATAATGGAGAATTCCCCATCATGACTGCCTCAGAAATACAATTCATGAAAGCGGAAGCTGCCTATAAAAAGAATGACAAGACACTGGCGCTGGCTGCTTACAAGAAAGGGATTGAGTACAGTTTTGATATGCTGATGACCCGTTTTAATCAGAACATACCCTCCGGCAATGAAATCACCGCTACCATCAAGAATAATTTCCTTGCCAACCCCGCCGTTGTTCCGGCTGCTGCCAGCAGCCTGACCCTGGCGCAAATTATGTTACAAAAATATATTTCGCTCTGGGGATTTAATAACACAGAAACATGGGTTGACCTGAGAAGGTATCATTATACTGATATTGATCCGGTGACAACTGAACAGGTCTATACCAATTTTGCCCCGCCAACAGGAAGTTTACTTTTCCCTGATAATAACGGAAAACCTGCCTACAGGGTCAGACCCCGTTATAATTCGGAATATGTTTGGAATATCGAAGAACTCAGAAGGATCGGGGCAACAGATCCAGATTACCATACTGTTGAATGCTGGTTCTCTAAACCTTAAAAACAAAGAAAAATTATGAAAAATAAAATCATATCAGCAACCATCATCCTGGGCCTGGCGGGAATCTTATCCTGTAAAAAACAAGCTTCCCCGGATATTCCCCTGCTGAGGACCCCTGCCAATATCCAGCAGGCTTTTGTAAAATTGAATTATGCCAGCGCCTATAAGAACAACCCGGCAGTCCAGCTAAAGATCAACGGAGTACGGGTCAGCAGCACGATCAATTACGCTTATCCATTTCCGGGAGGCGGATTGAATACCGGGGGGGGCAGCCAGGCGGATTACTTTGCCACTGAAGCCACCAGTGCTGCTTTTGCCGTTACCATTCCCAAAGCAGCTTCCACGGCTGATTCCACACAACTATTTATCGGAACTGCCAATCTTACAGCTGGCAATTATTATTCCTTCCATATTGCCGATACGGGTTCTTCTGCCAGGAGTTCACTGATCATGGAAAATATGAGCCAGCCGGATTCCGGATTCACCCGTTACCGGTTTGTAAACCTGATGCCCGATCTGCCAGGTGTTGACCTTTATTTTGCCGGAACATTGGTGGCCGGTAATATCCCATTCATGGGTAAGAGCAATGAATTTACCCTGGTGCAGGGAACCGGTGGCAAATGGGAAATAAAGCCTGCAGGAAGTGGCACCTCTTTGGCAACCTATCCTTCAGGGACCTATACAGTTCCGAACCAACGCGTCATGACTGTTTTTTCAAGAGGATATTCCACGATTTCTTCTTCTTCAGACGCGAGGAGAAGACAGGTTTCTTTATACTATACCCGATAGATTTTTCATATAGCATAAGCAGTGTTAAAGTCAACCACCTCAATTCTTTGAGGTGGTTTTTTTATCCCCCGAAAAAGAGATAGGCCAGTAAAATGGAAGTAATGATACCTACAAGATCAGCCATTAACATCGCCGCAATGGCATAACGGGTGTTTTTAATATTGACAGCCCCAAAATAAACGGCCACCACGTAGAAGGTGGTATCGGAGGTGCCCTGCAAAATGGAGGACAGCCGACCGGCAAATGAATCCGGCCCAAAAGTTTTCATAGTATCCAGCATCATGCCCCTGGCACCACTGCCACTGAGTGGTTTTATCAGGGCGGTCGGCAATCCGTCTACAAACCTGGTATCTGTACCCAATGCCATGAAGAGGGACTTTACACCATCTATAACAATGTCAAAGGTACCGCTGGTCCGGAGCATGCTGATGGCCACCAACATTCCAACAATATAAGGAATGATCCTTACGGCTGTTTCAAACCCACCTTTGGCCCCTTCCACAAATGCATCAAATACATCAATCCTCTTATACCATCCACCGATAACGATTACAATAAAAATAAACAGGATGATCCCGTTGCTGAGTCCATTCGAGAATAACTGTGCCTGGGTTGAATCCAACCTTACAACATACAAGACCAGCAGGGCGATAACGGCCGACAGACCTCCTACCCAGGCCAGGATCACGGGTTGAAAAAGTTTAATCTTTTGTTTCAGGGAAACAATGAACATCGCGGCCATGGTGGCCGCAAAAGTGGCGATCATACAGGGTATGAATATATCGGTTGCATTGGCCGCTCCCATTCCAGAACGATAGGCGATGATCGTAACAGGGATCAGGGTCAGGCCCGAAGCATGCAAGGCCAGGAACATGATCTGTGCATTTGAAGCGACCGCTTTGTTAGGGTTCAATTCCTGAAGGCTTTCCATCGCTTTTAAGCCAAAGGGAGTAGCCGCATTATCAAGATTCAGTAAATTGGCTGCAAAATTCATCATCATATGACCGGTAGCGGGATGCCCCTTCGGAATATCCGGGAATATCCTTGAAAAAAATGGCCAGATGATCCGGGATAAGAGCCTCACCCCTCCCGCCCTTTCGGCAATATTGAGGAACCCCATGAATAAAGCCAGTACACCGATCAGGGGAATGATAATATCAATGACCGCATTTTTAGCGGTTTCTATAACCCCGTCGACCTTCTTAGTGAATTTTTTCTGAATAGAAACATAGGTATATACATCGATACCGGGATGGAGGGATTGAATGATGGAGGCAGAATCATTTTGCAGGGAATTAACCAGCAATACCGAAGCCTTTGCAACCGTCCCGGTTTCATAGTAGCCATATTCTTTCAAAAAATCCGAGTATGTATCCGATAAGCCAAGCGAAGAAGGATTCCCAACCGCGTAATAATAGACACTGTCATATTTATCAGAAGACTTTCCTACTACCATCCTGTTGAAAATCTTACCATCCCCACCCATCATTCTCGCAAGTGCAACCAGAATGGCAACGATGATAAATGATGCCCATATCCTGCTTAAGGCCATATTAAAGTTTTATATGGGTGAATTTAATCCAAATTAGTTGTTTAGGCCAGATTCGGCCCAAAAAACAGGTGTAAAAATCAGTCATTTTACCGGGACGAAAATACCTTTTATAAATTCCGGTATTGAATTCGGAAGGAAATCGATTAACTTATAACTTCAAAAATAAATCATATGCGACTGTATATGTTATTGGCTGCTTTGGCGCTTACAATAGAGTGTTTTCCCCAGCAGTTCCAATTTGATAATGTCAAATACCGGACTGTTTACCCGGAAGACCTCTGTAAAACACTCAATGAAAATAAAGGATATACCCTGCTGGATGTAAGGAGCAACGGGGAATATTATGACAGTTCCAGTTCCAACGCAAGCTTGAATATCGGCAGACTGAAAAATGCAACCCATATCAATATTACGGAACTGGCAGGACGGTGGCGGGAACTGGAAGCCCTGAAAGATAAACCCATTTTCATTTATTGTTCGCACAGCCAGCGCAGCCGCCGTGCTTCCCGGATGCTCGCGGACAGCGGCTTTACCAGGATCTTTAACATCAATGGTGGAATGACGGATATTATCATGGAAAAAAACAAGCTTCCCTCCTGCTATAAAATCTTGTATACAAGCAATCTTCCCTACACTATTCTGTCACCCGGTGAAGTGATGGAACAGGCCAGAAAATCAAACCCTTTCTTTATTATAGACCTGCGGGCAGATTCGCTATTCCGGGGGATCAGTTCCTATGAGAAAAGAAATGTGATGGGCCGACTTGATGCAGCCCACCCGATCCTGTTCAGTGAACTGGAGGGCAAAATTTCAACCCTTCCCGGCAACCAGCCCATTTTGTTGGTCGATGAAGCCGGCAACGAAAGCCCGGATGCTGCCATTTTACTGCATAACCTCGGTATACAAAACATCAGTATCCTTTTCAACGGTATGGATGCCTGGGTGGATGAAGAAGTAAATAATGGCAATCGTTCCGTTATCAAATGGCAAAGCAATGCACCCTACCACATCATTTCTGCGACTGCATTTGACACAAAAATGAAAACCACGCCCGCAGTTGTCATCGACCTGAGAAGTAAAGACCAGTATAACAACCAGTCAAAAAATTACTGGGAAAACATCGGTCATATACAAGGATCCATCAATATTCCCTTTCAAACTTTAAAAGACAATCCAACCCTGCCGGCAAAAGAAAAGATGGTAGTTTTATGCACTTTTAATAACCAGCCTGAAGTTTATGATGCTGCCAGAATGCTCACGGAGATGGGTTATCAAAATATCAATATCCTCAGAGGCGGGATATGGAACCTCCGCTGGGCAGGGTATAACCTAAAAGGCAAGGCCTCCTTAAAAGACTGGGTCGTGGATGTACCATTACAAAACCAGTAATTTGATGCCATCAAAAGAAGCTTAACCATTATCTTTGCGGCCTGAAAAATTAAGCATGGCATTACAAGCAGGGATCGTGGGACTTCCCAATGTCGGGAAATCGACTTTATTCAACGCAGTGAGCAACAGCGCAAAAGCACAGGCCAGTAATTACCGGTTTTGTACCATCGAGCCCAATGTTGGCCTCGTGGATGTACCCGATGAACGCCTGGATAAACTGGCAGAACTGGTCATTCCCAACCGGATCGTTCCCACACAAATTGAGATTGTAGATATCGCCGGACTGGTCCGGGGTGCCAGCAAGGGCGAAGGCCTTGGAAATAAATTCCTCGCCAATATCCGTGAAGTAGATGCCATCATACAGGTCATCCGTTGTTTTGAAGACGAAAACATCCTCCGGGAAGAAGGTGCCATCAACCCCATCAGCGATAAAGAGATCATCGATACGGAACTCCAGCTAAAAGACCTGGAAAGCGTGGAAAAGAAGATACAGAAAACGGAAAAACAGGCCCGCATCGATCCCAAACTGAAAATCGAACTGGAAGTATTGATCCGGTGCAGGGAACACCTGGAAAAAGGGAAAAACATTCGTGACCTGGATATTACCCGCGAAGAAAGGCCGGCCATTGCCGATCTTTTTTTACTGACCGAAAAACCAGTCCTCTACGTAGCCAATGTCGACGAAGCCTCGATGCATACCGGTAATAAGTTTTCCGACGCGCTAATGGAAGCGGTGAAACATGACAAGGCAGAAGTGATCGTGATGAATAATTCCATAGAAGCCCAGATCGCTGAAATGGAAGATAAGGATGACCAGCAGCTGTTCATGGATGAATACAAGATGAAGGAACCTGCCCTGAACCGTCTTATCAAATCCACTTACAAATTACTCAACCTCTTTACCTATTTCACCGCTGGTGTACAGGAAGTCCGTGCCTGGACTATCCATGAAGGATGGAAGGCACCACAGGCTGCCAGCGTGATCCATACCGATTTTGAGAAAGGATTTATCAAAGCAGAAGTGATCGCCTATGATGATTTCATCCAGTATGGTTCTGAAGCGGCCTGTCGCGAAGCCGGAAAACTACGGATAGAAGGAAAAGAATATATCGTTAAAGACGGCGATATCATGCATTTCCGTTTTAATGTATAAACGGAAATCTGCAGAGCGGACTGTCAACCTCCGGTATTGCCGATCCAAATCCTTTTGGCGGTACCTGTAAAAATTTATCAGAATAATGCCCTGATCGTGGCCCTCCCTACATGAACCGTCCTGGCTGTTCCGGGTTTACGTCCCTCATATTGGATATTTAATTCGACATTATTGATCAGGCGTTTTGTAAACTCCAGGTTCCATAAATAATTCTTACCCGGCAAGAGCCCATCCAGCATAATATAACTCACCGTGGTATTGGTGGGATAATTGAAACTGATATTGTTAAAAGTGAATTTGGCTGTTACTGAACTGTTTTGTAAAACATTATATTTCGTTTCGAGATTAATAGAATTGGATACAGACTTCTCCCCCCCATATATTTCATCATTTTTCTTTACATCCAGTTTATATCCGGTTACCAGCCTGAACCGGGTACCCTGTATAAAGATGATCCTGGGTTCAGCCGTGCTGATGCCGAGGTCATAATTACGGTTACTGAAACTGGGTGTAAACAAAGCGTTTTGTCCTTTTTTGCCGGTTATATCAAAACTGGTGCTTCGGCTGATGTTCCAGCGCATTTTCAGGGCGATATCATTCCTTTTCCTGCTTTCATAACCATAGGTCAACAACGCTTTATCGCTTCTGACAATACTGGTAATATCAAATCCCCATCGGCTGCTCAGCCGGTTAAAGGTAAAAGTGTTGGAAAAAACGGATCCGAGAGTGATGAGCGAAGTATCGCTAAGGGCGAGTTTTACCGGGTTTAACTCATACCCGTTCTTGGCAATAGATTTATTACTGACCTGGAAGGAGGAATGAAGTCCTGTTTTGGATATTAATTTTTTAAAACCTTTCAGCCCCTGTTTTTTCATGACGGAAGAGGGGGAAAGCCTGATGTCATAGTTGAAAGTGATATAGTTGGATTTCACAAACTGGTTGGTTGGGGTAAATATGCGGATAAATTTTGCCTGGTCGGAAAACAATGCCACTTCAAACTCATTTAATTGCTGAACGCCATCACCATTATAATCATTCCAGGTATATTCACCCTGGCCGGCAGGTACTTCGAGATAGGCAAAATCACGTTTCTGTTCCTGGCCTGTTCCCAGTTCATACAGTACAAAACCGGATAAAAGGCCGCGCCATTCGTTGTTGACCTCATATTTGACCCTTCCCAGTATCGTTTCATCATCCTTCTGGGGAGAAATGGGGTCGAGCACTTTCAGTTTACGGTACGTCGTATTAAAGATAACCTGGTGCTTTTCATTGGCACGTAATTCTGTCTGCAGGTTCACATTATAACTTCTGTCGCCCCTGATAAAATCTTTCCCGGAAACATACTTATCCGATCGCGAAAAAAAGGTGATCCCGTATTTGTTCTTTTTCCGTTCTGAAGACCGCAGATAAAAGGAATAACTGTCGAAAGAAAAGCTAAGTGGCGTAAGGGTGTCTGTTACTTTATTCCTCGCCGCATTATTTTCAACGGCATAGTTAACCCCCAGTCGCCAGTCCCCCATCTTCTTCAACTGGCGGCTGATATCGATCACGGGCCGAATATAAGTTCCCTTGTCAGCGGCAGCATTGAAACTGGTAATCACAAACCGGTTATTGACCACCCAGCCATTGGCATTGATAACGTGTTCGATGGATTGCTGAAATCCGTTGTAATTATCACTCCTGTGATAATTTGTAAAACGGTAATCCAACGAATGGCCGCTTCCATCCTGCAGCCTGGCCGTGGCTTTCAGGATCTGTTCATCCACAGGCATTGGCTGATACGGAAGACCCCAGTCCCTTGAAAATTCAACATTCCTGAGCCTTTCAAGGGGTTTGAATTTTTTTTGCACATATTCATAATCAAGCCCGGTTGCCAGTTGCAGGTTCTTTTTCGAACCGGGTTTCAATGCCCTGGTATTATTCAGTTGCAGCCGAAGGGCAATCCCCTTGTCATCCCCGTTGTTCTTCTGCGAAAAAGTGTTGGCGTCATAATTACTGAGTGCCCACTCGGTCTTGATGCTGGTATGCTTATTGACAGTGTAATCAACTCCCAGGTTGACAATCTGCTGTTTCTTGGGTGTCACCAAAATGATGACCGGTTCATAATTCCCCTGCCTGACACCAGCAACCGGTGCGATGAATTTATACACTTTACCATTGGCGCCATTAAAATCCGGAACATAATTACCGTTACCCTGTCCAACATCGATAAAGGACAAATTATATTTAGCCAGTGCAGGGTCAACTGAATACTGGTAGAGTGAATCGGCTCCATTGTTATAATAAATTTTTTCATAGAGAATTTTCCCGGCATCAAAAGCGGTGTCATAGATCGCTGATGGATACAGGGCCTTTTGAATGCTGTCGCCTATCGTGGAAAGGAAAAATTTCTGATCCGTATTCAGGATCTGGTTGATCTGGGAGTTCTTAGCATCGCTGTTATTAAAGACGCCCAGACTTATTTTCAGTTTTTGATTGATATCGAATTCCTGGGAAATATAAAGATTGGCATTCAGGTAATTCCGGTCGGCATATTCAAACTCAACCTGTATCCTTGAGTCTTTGGTGATCATCCGCTTAGGGGTAAAGGTCAGTTCTGCAGTGTTGTAATTGATCACATAATCCTGGTCCTCTCCCCGCTGCAGCAACTGTCCATCTATAAAGACCCGCTCCGTTCCGGCAAGAATGATAAAGAAAAATTCGTTATTGGCTCCCGTTAACCGATAAGGCCCCTGGTTACCTTCCAGGCCCTGGAAAATATTCCTTGTGAACTTTCCCTTGGCAATGGAACCACTCACAAGGGTGTTGGCATTCACTTTTTTGGACACTGCGTTCTGCGTCTGGAAAGACACCCCCTGTAAACGTTTGTAGAAATTCAGGAAATAACTTTTATTTTGACGGATATCAATATCGCCCAGGCTTAACTGCCAGTTCTTTCTTTTAAACTGAAGATATACCTGGTCAAATTCATTGAGCTGCTGCGTCGTGCCATCAGGTTGAATGGGGAGGTTATTGTCAGTAATGGCAGCATTGATCTCAATACTATCGCCCAGCATGCCGTTCAGGGTGAGGTTGAGGTTGGAATTGACTACTGCATCCTGGTTATTCCCAAAAGAGATCCCCCTTCCGAAACTCCCGTTATATTGGATATTGCCAAAATCAAAGACCCCTTTATCGGCCGTTTCATTCCCATACCGGAAGACTTTTGGTTCATAATAGAATTTGTAGGAAACACTGTCAAAATTTAGTCTTTGTGTTACCGCGTTTAGTTTGACCGGAAAGGTCCGGTACCGGATGACAATACTGTCTGCTGCCGGCCGCTTTGTCCATATCAATAAACCATTCAGAAAATCGATTGAAAAATCTGCGGGGGGTATTTGTTCCACCGACACAGTGCCGGGAATGAGGCTAAGGGTATCTATCAACAGGGTATCTGCCACAACAGGCAGTTTTTTTACATGCAGGTTGGATGCTGACCCGGGTTTTCCACCAGGAAACTGTGCACTTGATTCCTGAATACCAAACCATAGGATAAAAAGATAAAATATAAGCCGTTTCAGATGCAAAAGCAGCTATTTTTAAGTTAAGCGTAAATTTCTGGATTTTATTGCGTAAAACGTTCATCTTCATTGATTTTCAAACAAAAATAAAGGGAGGCAATGCCTCCCTTTATTGGACGGAAAGAAAATAGGTTATTCCGGAATTCCTTCCAATGCCATCAGGAAAGCATATTCCAGGGCCACATCCTTCAGGTAATCAAAGCGACCTGAAGCGCCGCCATGACCTGCTTTCATATTCGTTTTCAACAACAATAAATGATCATCGGTCTTCATGGCTCTTAAACGCGCTACCCATTTTGCGGGTTCAAAATACTGCACCTGTGAATCATGCAGACCGGTTAATACCAGCAGGTTCGGGTAATCCTTTTTTTCTACATTATCGTAAGGCGAGTAAGATTTCATATACAGGTATTGCTCCTGGTTGGTGATAGGGTTGCCCCACTCATCGAATTCATTAGTGGTTAAAGGGATGGAAACATCAGACATAGTAGTCACCACGTCGACAAAAGGAACCTGCGCAATCACTCCATTCCAGAGATCCGGTGCCATATTGGTGACCGCCCCCATCAATAACCCCCCTGCACTACCACCCTGGGCGTACAGATGTCCTTTTGCCGTATACTGCTGATCGATAAGGTAACGTCCGCAATCAATAAAATCATTAAAAGTGTTATTCTTTTTCATCATCTTCCCATCCTCATACCACTGTCTTCCCATTTCCTGGCCACCACGAATATGCGCAATGGCATACACAAAACCCCTGTTCAGAAGGCTGAGCCGGCTGCTGCTGAAACTGGCATCCATGCTTGCACCATAGGAACCATAACCATAGAGCAGCAAAGGAGACCCGCCATCTTTCTTAAACCCTTTTTTATAGACGATGGAAACCGGCACTTTTACGCCATCCCTTGCCGTGGCATAGACCCTTTCGGTCACATACTCATTTTTATCAAACCCGCCTAAAACAACCTGTTCCTTTTTCAGTTGTTTGGTTTTTGCCTTCATGTCATAATCATATACTGAATTAGGTGTAGTCAGTGAGGTATAATTATACCGCAGGGTACCGGACTCGTATTCCCGGTTATCCCCCACATAGGCGGCATAGGCGGGTTCCCCGAAATCAAGATAATGTTCATTGCCCGTCGTCATATCGCGAACCCGAATCTTCAGCAGTCCTTCTTCCCTTTCGGTGATCACCCAGAAATCTTTAAATACGGTTACTCCTTCCAGCAGTACATGCTCCCTGTGCGGGATAACATCTTTCCAGTGCTCACTGCCCGTTTTCAGTTCCGGCGTTTCCATCAATTTGAAATTCCGGGCATTCCAGTTGGTCGTTACCAGGAATCGGTCTCCCCAGTGATCAACATTATACAACACTTCTTTCATCCGGGGCTGGAAGAGGGCAAATTCCCCATCGGGATTGTCGGCATTCAACAACCGAATTTCGGAGGAAAGTGTTCCCCCGGAATAGATGGTGATATATTTCCGGGAACGGGTCTTGCCCACCCCGATATAGTTGGAGGGGTCTTTTTCCTGGTACACAACCTTGTCGTCGGTGACGGGTTTACCCAGCACATGTCTTTGTATCTTTTCCGATAAAAGTGTTTCCGGGTTGTTATAGGTATAAAAAAACGTTTTGTTATCGTTGGCCCAAACAGCCGTTCCTCCCGTATTGGTGATCTGATCTACCAGGAGTTCTCCTGTTTCGAGGTTTTTGACAAGTATTACATATTGTCTCCTGGAAACAGTATCGACCCCAAAAGCCATCAGCTTATTATCCGGGCTGATACTGAACCCCCTGGCTGAAAAATAGCCATGGCCCTCGGCCATCTTATCCGCATCCAGCAGGATCTCTTCCGGTGCATCCAAACTCCCTTTCTTCCGGCAATATTTGAAATATTGTTTTCCTTCCTCGGTTCTTGAATAATAAAAATAACCGTTCTGGTAGGCGGGAACAGATTCGTCTTTTTCCTGGATCCTCCCCTTCATTTCTGCAAATAGATCTTCCTGTAATTTTTTTGTACCCGACATCATCGTGTCGAGGTAATTATTTTCTTCGGTAAGGTATTTTACCACTTCATCACTCTTGGGGCCTTTTTTAAAAAAAGCATTCATCCAATAATACTCATCGTGGCGGGTATCGCCATGGGCCACCAGGGCCGTATCGATCTTTTTGGCAACAGGAGCTTGCACCCCCACCGGCCATTGATAATTTGTTCTTTTCACGCTTGACGGGTTGTTACATGATAAAAAAATAAGGGTTGCAGCCGGTAAAAGGTATTTGATATTCATGATGACTGTTTTAATATTTACAGGAAGGGTCCGGAAACAAAAAAGCCCTCTGATGGAAGGGCTGGATCGAAACTTCTACCAACAATTATTTATCAGCCGTCAAACCGGCATACAGGTATTCCTGGTTGAGCCGGGCAATGTTGGTGATTGAAATTTCCTTGGGGCATACCGCTTCACAGGCCCCGGTATTCGTGCAGGCACCAAAACCTTCCTTATCCATCTGGGCGATCATATTCAGGGCCCTGGTCTTTCTTTCAGGAGAGCCCTGGGGCAATAAGGCCAGGTGTGTGACTTTGGCAGAAAGAAAAAGCATGGCAGAACTGTTTTTACAGGCTGCAACGCAGGCGCCGCAACCGATACAGGCAGCTGCTGCAAATGATGCATCCGCTTTATCCTTTTCAACCGGCATGGCATTGGCATCAACCGCATTTCCGGTGTTGACAGAAATAAAACCACCCGCCTGGATGATCCGGTCAAAAGAAGACCGATCCACCATCAGGTCCTTGAGTACGGGAAAGGCATTGGCCCGCCAGGGTTCCACAACTATGGTTTCCCCATCTTTAAATGCGCGCATATGCAATTGACAGGTGGTGGTCCCTTCCCAGGGGCCATGGGGCCGGCCATTGATATACATCGAACACATACCACAAATACCCTCCCGGCAATCATGATCAAAAGCAATAGGCTCCTTACCTTCTTTGATTAGCCTTTCATTGAGCACATCAAACATTTCCAGGAATGACATTTCCGTTGAAATATCATTCACCAAATAAGTTTCAAAGCGGCCCTGTGACTGGCCATTTTTCTGTTTCCAGACTTTCAGTGTAAGATTGATATTCTTATGTTCCATAAACGCTATTCAAATGCTTTTCAAAAAAGGTTCAATTATTTATAGGAACGCTGCGTGGGTTTTGCCACTTCAAATTCCAGTTCTTCCTTATGCAATTGCCATTGATGTTCTCCTTTATATTCCCAGGCAGAAACATAAGCGAAGTTTACATCATCCCGTTTGGCTTCCCCTTCCTCGGTCTGGCTTTCCTCGCGGAAGTGGCCACCACAACTCTCCTTACGGTCAAGGGCATCAATACACATCAATTCCCCTAATTCAATAAAATCAGCCACCCGGTTGGCCTTATCCAGTTCGGGATTCATTTCATCGATCGCTCCCGGAATCCTGACATCGCTCCAAAATTCTTTTTTCAATTGTTGAATTTCTGCAATGGCCTGTTTCAATCCCTCCGCATTCCTTGCCATTCCGCATTTATCCCACATGATCCTACCCAGGCGTTTGTGAAAACTTTCCACGGTCTGGGTTCCTTTGATATTCATCAGCGTTTGGATCCTTTCCTGCACAGCCTTTTCGGCTGCTTCAAATGCAGGATCTGTGGTTGGAATGGAAGCCGTGCGAATATCATCCGACAAATAACTGCCAAGGGTATACGGAATGATAAAATATCCGTCGGCCAATCCCTGCATCAGGGCAGAAGCCCCCAAACGATTGGCGCCGTGGTCGGAGAAATTGGCTTCCCCAAGGGCATAAAGACCCGGCACGGTAGTCATCAGTTCATAATCAACCCAGATGCCTCCCATAGTATAATGTACGGCCGGATAGATCCGCATGGGTACTTCATAGGGATTTTCGCCGGTTATCTTTTCATACATGTCAAAGAGGTTCCCGTATTTTTCTTTCACCACTTCTTTTCCCAACCGGATCACGGTGGCCTCATCCGCTTCATGCATACCCTGCTTTCCCGCTTCGATATGACCATAACGTTTGATGGCATCAGCATAATCGAGGTACACTGCCTGTTTGGAAGAGCCTACCCCATAACCCGCATCACAGCGCTCTTTGGCCGCCCTGGAGGCAACATCCCTGGGAACGAGGTTGCCAAATGCGGGATACCTCCTTTCAAGGTAATAATCTCTTTCCTCCTCAGGAATTTCTCCTGGCTTCCTGTTATCCCCCTGTTTTTTCGGCACCCAAATCCTTCCATCATTCCTCAAAGATTCTGACATCAGGGTGAGTTTGCTCTGGTGATCACCTGAAACTGGTATACAGGTGGGGTGAATCTGTGTAAAACAGGGATTGCCAAAATAGGCTCCCTTCTTATGTGCTTTCCACGCTGCAGTTACATTACTCCCCATTGCATTCGTGGACAAATAAAATACATTGCCATAGCCGCCACTGCATAACAATACCGCATGCCCGAAATGCCGCTCCAGTTTGCCGCTCACCAGGTCCCTGGCAATAATACCCCTGGCTTTACCGTCGATCACCACCACATCCAGCATTTCATGACGGTTATACATTTCAACATTTCCCAGAGCTACCTGTCTTTCCAGCGCCTGGTAAGCACCTATCAGTAATTGCTGTCCGGTTTGGCCGGCGGCATAAAATGTTCTTTGTACCTGGGTACCCCCAAAGGAACGGTTACTCAGCAATCCGCCATATTCCCGCGCAAAGGGCACACCCTGTGCCACACACTGATCAATGATATTCGAACTTACTTCGGCAAGCCGGTGAACATTGGATTCCCGGGCACGGTAATCGCCTCCTTTGATCGTATCATAAAAGAGACGGAAAACACTATCGCCGTCGTTCTGGTAATTCTTGGCTGCATTGATCCCTCCCTGTGCGGCAATCGAATGCGCACGCCTCGGACTGTCCTGGAAACAGAATGCTTTTACCTTGTATCCCAGCTCACCCAGGGATGCAGCAGCAGAAGCACCGGCAAGACCGGTTCCAATGATCACCACTTCCAGTTTTCGTTTATTGGCGGGATTCACCAGTTTCACATGTCCTTTATAGTCTGTCCACTTCTGGTCTAAAGGTCCGGCAGGAGTTTTTGAATTAAGCATATCCAAAATTTGTATCAAAATTATTTTTTGTTATCAGGCTTTCGCCATTCTGTTCAACAATTGTTGCGACGCTCCATTCAACTGTTGGAACATTTATCATCTTAAAATCCTACCCAGCCCATTTTCATGCTGATGGGCATCAGGGCAAAAACCAGGGGCACAATTACGGAATATGCAACACCCAGTGCATTAATCAGTTTGATATAACGGGTATTGCTGAGACCCAGGGTCCTGAAAGCGCTCTGGAAACCATGCAGGAGATGGTAGGCCAAAGAAATACAGGCCAGTACATAGACCACCACCACCCACCATTCGCTGAAGGTAACGGTCATCAGTTTAAACATATCATGCGATACCCTATTGTTAGAAAGGAGAATGGGATTCTCCAGTCCTGCATGGGTAAACCTGGAAGGAATCCAGAAATGCCACCAGTGCAGGATCAGGAATAATAAGAGGATGGTACCCAGTAATCCCATGCTGCGGCTATACCATTTGCTGCCTTTATTGCCGAGGTTCACGGCATATCCTTTCTTTCTTTTGTTGCGGTTCTCCCATTCCAGGATCAGACCCTGGATAATATGCACAAAAAAACCTGCAAACAACACTACTTCCATGATACGGATCAGAGCGGTCTTACCCATATAATCGGCAGCCCGGTTAAACATATCACCGTTATCGGTAGGGTCAAAAAGGTCTTTGAATATACAGGCATTGACCCCCATGTGCACCAGCAAAAAAGAGATCAAAAACAACCCGGTCACTGCCATCACAATTTTTTTCCCGATCGAAGATGATAATATCGAAGACCAATTCATAAATCAGATTAATTGAGGTAGGAGTATAAGTTTGGTTGCAAAAATAACAACCGGTAGCCAATATTGTTATAAAAAAATCAAAATATGACGAATATCATCCATGCGATAGCCGAGAGGTAAGTTCTGCATCAATTTTCTTAAAAAGATGGAAGGGTTTATACACCCTCCATTCGGGCAGTTCCATCATTTCCACATAATGATCAAGTTTTGCTTTCCGAAAATCATACTGGGTGGCCTCGGGCATGTTCAGGATGGCGACCCATCCCCGGTTCTCTTCCGACTCTTCGTACCATTCCTGGTAATAATCCCTGTCGCTGCTGTGAAAATTAAGGACGTTTTCGGTGATCAGGATAAATTTGGAAATACCCTGAACGATAAAATCATCGATCACATCCCTTTTCAGCGTCATGATATCGTTTTCGATAGCATCGTTCCATTCCCCGATTAGTTCGATAATTGCATAATTCTCGGTATAATCGGCCATCAGCACTTTCATATAGAGGGTCCTGCTCCCGAAATCATCCCATTGCGGATGGATATAATAATTATAGACAGAAAGGGAATATTCGAATTCAGAATACTGCCGGCCAAAGAAGGGAGAACGGCTGTCCTCCTCACTGATATATATATGCCGCCAGTTGTAAAAAGGTTCAATCTCATGCATAACTTTCAACCGCTTTTCTTACGCTGCCATATTTCAGCAAAAGTTCTTTTGCTTTTTCATAATCGTTGAGCCGGAGGCGCTCCATAACCATTTTAGTCCCCCTGTCCACCAGTTTCTCATTGCTCAGCTGCATATTTACCATTTTATTATCTTCCACCCTTCCTAACTGGATCATGATGGCCGTGGATATCATATTCAATACCAGTTTCTGGGAGGTGCCGCTTTTCATGCGGGTACTACCGGTCACAAATTCAGGGCCCACTTCCACTTCAACCGGGTAATCGGCCACACGGGTAAGCGGGGAACCCGGGTTATTGGTGATACAGGCGGTAAGGATATTTCTTTGCCGGCAGGCTTCCAGCGCTCCAATCACATAGGGAGTGGTGCCGCTGGCGGCAATTCCGATCACAAAATCCTTATCATTGATATTGTTTTTTAACAGGTCTTTCCATCCTTCTTCCCGGCTGTCCTCTGCAAACTCAACGGCAGTGGTAATAGCCTTGTCTCCTCCGGCAATAACCGCCACTACCAAACCATAAGGGACACCGTAAGTAGGCGGGCATTCACTGGCATCTACGATGCCCAGCCTGCCGCTGGTACCCGCCCCTACATAAAAAAGCCTGCCCCCGCTCAGCATCTTATCGGAAGCGGCCTCCACCAATTTCTCAATTTGGGGGATCGCTTTCTCCACCGCCATTGGAACGGTCTTGTCTTCTTTATTGATATTGAACAGGATCTCTTCGATCGTCATCTTCTCCAGATGGCGGTACGGGCTGGTTTGTTCGGTGATTTTTTCAAAAGACATATACCTGCTTATTGTCTGTGATATTCAATTAATCCTTCCATGGGGTTTTTCAATATTTTACCCGATTCAAACTGATAGGTGCGGCAAAGTTCTGCTAAAACATCCTTAAAACCATAAGCCACCCCTCCCACAAAACTGACCGGTGATGTCCACACTTCCCTGTACTTATGAAGATGCGCAAAGAAAAAGTCGTTTAACCCGTCTTCAATAATATTTTCCACCATATAGTGTCCCCTGTTTTCCGCCAGGAAAAGGGCGAATCCCGCAAGATAACGGTTAGGGAGGGGTTTTTTATACACATGGTCAAGGATGGTAGCCCTGTCTGTATGATATTTTAAAGTAAACCGGTATTGAAGGTCTTCATCAAATGTTTCATATAAGAAATATTGCAGCACTTTTTTTCCGAGATAGGCCCCGCTCCCCTCATCTCCCAATATATAACCCAGTCCCGGCCTGTTTTTGATGATCTTTTTCCCATCATAAAAACAGGAATTGGAACCTGTGCCTAAAATACAGGCCACCCCTTTCTGATGCCCGCAAAGAGCCCTCGCAGCTCCCATCATATCATGGTCGGCCGCTACTTTGGCCCCGGGAAACAGTTTTTTTAATACTTTTTTGATGATCCCTACATTTTCCGTGCTGGCCAGGCCGGTACCATAATAATATATCTGTTGGGGAGGCATTTTAATGTTGGGCAATAGTTCCTGCTTCAATAATTCTTCAATTTCTGAGGGGGACTGAAAATATGGACTGATGCCCTGGGTATTGATCGGTTTCGTTTTGCCTCGCTGCAGCAAACACCATTCGGTCTTGGTGGCGCCGCTATCAGCAATCAGTTGAATCACATCTGGCATGAACTTGGTTATTAAAGGTTTGTTTAATTGGGTTGGCCGTGCAGGGCATTCGGCTCAAATCAATTATTTTGCAGACAATTTACAAAGAAAGCAATGATGATAAGGAATAAAAAATTACAGGTTTGGCTACCCATGATTTTCTCGGTAGTGCTGATCGGTGGTATGTATTTTGGCTTTAAACTTCGGGAAACAACCCCCAACAGCTCCGGGTTTTTCAAAACCGATAAAAAAACCTCGGTACAGGAAATCATGGACCTGGTAAAACTCAAATATGTCGATTCCGTTAAAACGGACTCCTTACAATATGATGCCATCCAGGAAATGATCAACCATCTTGATCCCCATTCGGTATATATTCCAGCCAGCCAGTTGCAGGAGGTGAATGAAGATATCATGGGTAATTTTGATGGCATCGGAATTGAATTCAATATTTTCAGCGACACGATCAACATCTTGTATGTTTTGCCGGGCGGTCCCAGCGATAATGCCGGACTGGAAGTGGGTGATAAAATCCTTTCGATCGACAGCAATAAGGTTGCCGGTAAAAACATTGATGGCGAAACCGTTAGAAAAATGGTCCGTGGGGAGAGCGGTTCAACGGTCACATTAACAGTTTTAAGGGAAAACCAGGAAAAAAAGGCTTCGATCGTGCGGGGCCGGATCCCGGTGCCAGCCATTGACGCCGCCTACATGGTCAATGATTCTATCGGCTATATCAAATTGAATAAATTTTCCGAATCCTCTTACCGGGAGTTCATGCAATCCCTTGAATCACTCCAGCAGCAGGGATTGAAGAAACTGATCTTTGATTTGCGGGGCAACAGGGGCGGATTACTCAACCAGGCCGTGGATATGGTCGATGAATTCCTGGATGATAATAAACTCATTGTCTATACCGAAGGGACGAATTCCAAAAGAAGGGAATACAACTGCAAAAGACCCGGTTTGTTTGAAACCGGAGAGCTGATCATCCTGATTGATGAATTATCGGCCAGTGCCAGTGAGGTGGTGGCCGGCGCCCTCCAGGACTGGGATCGTGCCACCATTCTTGGCCGACGGAGTTTTGGCAAGGGCCTTGTCCAGGAGCAATACCCGCTTAGTGACGGCTCTGCCCTGCGGCTGACCATCGCCCGGTATTATACCCCTGTTGGAAGAAGTATCCAGCGGCCTTATGAAAATGGAAAGAAAGAATACATTGATGAGATCTGGGAAAGGTATACGACCGGGGAAATGGTGAGTGCCGACAGCAATAAGATCGCCAACGGCAAAATTTACAGGACGGTTGTCAAGAAAAGACCCGTTTATGGAGGTGGCGGGATCATGCCCGACGAATTCATATCGATCGATACCTCCAAGATCGCACCGGTCACCAGCCGTTTTCTTTATAATTCCGATTTCAATAGTTTCGTTTACCATTATTATATTGACAACCGCGGGATGATCGACCAATTTTCCAGCATAAATGATTTTCAGAAGCGTTTTAATAAGTCGAACCAGGTCTGGAAAGACATTGTTGCTTATGCGGCTCAGGATACGAATGATATCAGCAAAGCCTCCGCGCATGATAAAGAGACGATCCTGAACAGATTTACTGCCAATCTTGCCCGTTATAAATGGCGCAATACGGGACTGTACGAGGTATTGAACAATAATGATCCCGTTTTTATCAAAGCGGTTAATGACCTGACAAAAAAATGAGGTAGTAACTGAATACTACCTCATTTACAAAGTTGGTTTCGTCGTTTTAGTTCCTGTTTTCCTTATCCAAAAGTTCTTTTTTCTCCACCCTGTAGGAGGATACAAGGCCAATACCGCCTCCGATGGCAATCAATGCAAAGTAAAGACCTGCGGGTTCCACATTAAAGGGAATTGTATACGTATCGAGCAAATAGGCAACCAGCAGACCTAATCCGGCACCTAAAAACAATAAACCGTTTTTAAGATTTCTGTAAGGAGCGGGCCGGTTGGCAAATTCCTTGGGATTCATACCTTTTTCAATCATTGCCATATTTTCCCTGCTTTTAATATAGACGATACCGAAAACCATTGCAAAAGCACCAAGGGGAACTAAAATCGGAATTAACATTTCTCCGCCGTTCATAATTTTAATTTTTATTTTTTAAAGATTTTGTTTGTATTTGTTCTCTTTGACTACCGGTTTTTATGCCGGGTTACCGTTTTTAAGAACTTTTTTGTAAAACATTTACAATCAATAGGACTACAGGAGTTCTCCCCAGGTTACAAAACCCGGCAATTAAGTTTGTCCCTTCCTTTATTTATGCTATCAATAATACTTGATATGTTAAGAATTATTTAATAAAAAATTGATTACCAAATAATTATACTTTTTATTCCGTCATGCACATACTGGGAAGTCTTATTATATTGAAAACAACTTTATTTATATACTAACTTTACAGTAACCTACCAACCAATTGAGTAGTCTAAATAAGAGATGTCGACCGGACTACATGATAATGAGATCATTAGCAGAGTTCTGCAGGGTGAACAGAATGCCTATGCCGAACTGGTAAACCGTTATCAGCCTTATGTTTTCACACTGGTATTAAGATTTATCAAGAACCGGGAAGAAGCGGAGGAAGTGGCCCAGGACATCTTTATTAAAGCATATCGCTCTTTGGCAGATTTCAGAAGGGAATCCAAATTCAGTACCTGGTTGTACACCATTGTCAATACGACCTGTATCACTTTTCTCCGGAAAAAAAGGCTCGATACCTATTCACTGGACAATGAAAAGGTTTTTGAAATGGCAGACAACGTTGACTCCGGTTTCAGTGCCAACCAGGTTGAACAAAAATCAAAACTGACTATGGTAACCAAAGCCATCAGCATGCTGAACCCGGATGATGCGGAGGTGATCACCTTATTTTATAAGGCCGAACAGTCGCTGGAAGAGATCGGGCAGATACTCGGCCTTGAACCCAATACGGTGAAAGTTCGTTTACACAGGGCGAGACAACGATTAAAGGAAAAAATGGAATTGCATTTTGCACAGGAAGTAAGAGATTTAAATTAATCACAATAAAACTAAGCGTATGGATACGCAACAAAATACAGAAAGCAGGTTATGGGATTATATCGACGGGCTGAGTTCCCCCCAGGAACAATCAGCTATCGAAGCAATGCTCTCCTCCAACCTCGAATGGAAAAGCAAATACCATGAATTGCTGGAAGCCCACCAACTGCTCAAAAGCACCGAGTTGGAAGAACCTTCCATGCGCTTCACCAAGAACGTAATGGAGGAAATTGCGAAGTATCATATTGCGCCGGCGGCCAAAAGCTATATCAACAAAAAGATCATTTGGAGCATCGGCGGATTCTTTATTACCCTGATACTCGCATTCACGATCTATGGCATCGCCCAGGTAGACTGGTCGGCCCCAACCGATACCAGTAACCTGCCGATCGATATCAATAAAATTGATTTCAGTAAGATCTTCAATAATACGTTTGTAAATGTCTTTATGATGTTGAATGTCGTATTGGGACTGATGCTGCTGGATCGTTACCTGGCCAATCAAAGAAAACAAATTCATAAAAAAGCTTAATGATTCATTTCATTAAGTCCGGTATACCCTTCCTGTTTTCAGGAAGGGTATTTTCTTTTATTTAACGCCCGTACCTTATCAAATTTGTACATTTGCCACGAATAAACATTCGTATGGTATGGATATTAAAAACAACATTCTTGAAACCATTGGCAATACACCCTTAATTCGATTGAATAAGATCACCCGGGACTTCCCTTGTCTCGTGGCTGCAAAAGTGGATTATTTCAATCCCGGCAATTCCATTAAGGACCGCATGGCTTTAAAGATGCTGGAAGTGGCAGAACAGGAAGGTAAACTGCAACCGGGAGGCACCATCATTGAGGGAACCAGTGGCAATACCGGTATGGGATTGGCGCTGGCAGCCATTGTGAAGGGTTATAAATGTGTTTTTGTAACCACAGATAAACAGGCCAAGGAAAAAGCAGATATCCTGAAAGCTGTAGGCGCAGAAGTCATCATCTGTCCTACCAATGTTTTACCCGAAGACCCCAAGAGTTATTACAGTGTAGCGGCCAGGCTGGCCAAAGAGATCCCCAACTCTTACCATATGAACCAATATGATAACCTGGCAAACCGGCTGGCGCATTACGAAACAACGGGACCGGAAATCTGGAACCAGACCGACGGTAAGATCACACACCTTGTTGTTACCGCGGGTACCGGCGGCACTATTACGGGTACCGCTATGTACCTGAAAGAGAAAAATCCTGATATTCAGGTTTGGGCCATCGACGCCTACGGATCACTGCTGACAAAATATTTCAGGACCGGAGAGGTCGACATGCATGAAGTGCACCCCTATATCGCTGAAGGCTTTGGCGAAGACTTTGTTCCGGCCAATTATGACATGAGCGTCATTGACCATTTTGAACAGGTCACTGATAAAGACGGCGCTATCATGGCCCGGAAACTTGCAAAAGAGGAAGGCCTTTTTTGCGGTTATAGTGCCGGAAGCTGTATCCAGGGATTGATACAATTAAAATCACGTTTAAAAAAAGACGACCTGGTAGTTTGTATATTTCATGATCATGGAAGCCGGTATGTGGGGAAAATCTATAATGATCAATGGATGATTGAAAGGGGCTTTCTCGATGTAAAAACATTCAAAGACATTATCAGTGCCCGGGGAACCCAGAAACTGGTAACGGTCAATACCGACCAGACCGTTGCCGAAGCGGTAGAACTGATGAAAAAGTTCGACATTGAGCATATCCCCGTGATGAATGGTTCCGGGCCTGTCGGGGCAATCAGTGAAGGAGGGTTATTTCAAAAAATATTCAACAACCCCGCCATCAAGGATGAGAAAATTGCGTCCATCCTTGAACCTTCCTACCCGGTTGTGGCGTTCTCAACACCCGTGGAAAAATTAAGCAAACTGATCAACAAGGATAATGGTGCCGTTCTGGCAAAAGACGATGCCGGCAACTATCATATCGTAACAAAATATGACGTTATACAGGCATTTGCCAACTGATGTGGAACTCCGTTTCTCGTATTTCTACGAAGTGAATTAACTCGTATTTTGTTTTTTTTATGTTAAAAACAACGTAAAAAAAATCAGCAATTTTGCGCTATGTGCTATTGCAATTGAAATATACTTTTGTACCAGAAGTTGATTGATAGATATATCAATCATACCCATATCCAGGAAAAACCAGCGACAAACTAACCCCAATCCTATAAAAAACCAAACCTGAAATCCAATATCAATCAACTTCTTTTTTTCCGATCCCTGAAAACCAAAATAATCCAAGATCCTGTAACCCGTTCCCTATCCGATCCATCCTTTGAAAACATCCAACCCTAAGAAAACCATTCAGGTTCAGTTAAGGCTTGAAACTGATTTTATCACCGTTGTCCAATTCCATTTGATGACCTGTATGATCTGATACCCTCCTGTTGTCTTTTTAAAAAGCAAGAAGGCAGCAGGGGGTAACGGTGATTTTCACCCTCCCCTCCCATTTGTAATCCCGATCCAGTAACTTTCCGGTTGTCATGTTATCCATCACCGATCAGACGGGACGCCCATTAAGCCTCCGGGATCATCCCCAAAGGATCATATCGCTGGTGCCTTCCCAAACCGAATTGCTGCATGCCATCGGGCTGGAGGACGAAGTGGTGGGTATCACCAAATTCTGCATCCACCCCGCATCCTGGTTCAGGTCGAAAATAAAGGTCGGCGGCACCAAAAAAATAAATTTCAACCAGGTTCATGCTTTACATCCGGACCTGATCATCGCCAACAAAGAAGAGAATGAAAAAGGGCAGGTAGAAAAACTGGCAGAGGACTATCCTGTATGGGTAAGCGATATTCATCACCTTAAGGATGCCCTCAACATGATTAATACGATCGGATACCTTACCGGGAAAACCGCCAGAACAGGCCTGTTGAAGGAGAGGATCCGAACTGCATTCTCCGAGCTGCCTTCACGGCAATACAAAATAAAGACGGCCTACCTCATCTGGCAAAACCCCTACATGACCATCGGGGGGGATACCTTTATCAGTGCTATGTTGCAGGAAGCCGGATTTGAAAACATTTTTAGCTCCCGGACAAGGTATCCCGTCATCAGTATTGACGAACTGATTGAAAGGGAACCTGAACTGGTCCTGCTTTCATCTGAGCCCTATCCTTTTTCTGAAAAACATATATCCCCATTGCAAAAGTTGATGCCGAAAACTAAAATTGCCTGTGCCGACGGGGAAATGTTCAGCTGGTACGGCAGCCGTTTGGAGCAGGCACCTGCTTACTTCAATAAATTATACAAAGCGCTTCAGGGATCTTTTTCTTAATTTCAGCCTGGTGGATTTTATAAAAAATACCAATAATGTAAAACTGGGGGAAAACGATAAACCCTCACGAAAGAAACCCATGTACCCGGTTTCATCATCCCTGCGCTCCTACCTCAAGAATTACGGCAGGGAAATGAAATTACCGGTTACCTACAGGGACCTTCTCCAATTTACCTATTCCGTTCCCTTAAAAGATAAATTTGGCAACCATACCCTGTGGGAAAAGACCCTGTATGATAACCGTGAACTGGAGTTTATCCGCAAAGGTCTGGTGGAGATCTATGCCACCCTTAAAACTGAGGGTGATTTCAGTTTCACAAAGCACCTTGATGTGGCGAGGATCGATTATTGCACTTTTGGCAACTCCAATCCCTTCCGTATCAGGATCGTGAATAAATTCAACGACAATTACGACCACTATTATATCAAAGTTGCCGATGCCTCCAGGATCTATGGCCTTGAACTGGAACATATCCTTTCCCCCAACCGTATCCATTTCTATACCCATATGGACACCCTGGTGGAAGAGCATATCGCAGGCATACCCGGTGATGTGTTCATCAAAGACATGATGCATGATCCCAGTACCAATAAGATCAGGCTGGCGAAGGAATTCGTTAAATTCAATGAACGTTGTTTTGTCCACCTCCTGGGGGATATGCGCAGTTATAATTTTGTGATCGACATCACCCCCGATATAGAGGATTACCAGTACCGGATCAGGGCGATTGATTTTGACCAGCAATCCTATGAAGGAAGAAAGAACCTCTACCTGCCCCAGTTCTTTAAAGAGAACTATCCACTGGTTGAACTGACGCTGAAACACCTGAACCACGACTCGATCCTTCAATATCAATCGGAGGAAAGGACGATGATGGCCTTCCGGGTGGCCTCCTCCCGGTACCGCCTGATGGATCTGCTGACTATCATGGGAAAAGACAATATATCGACCCCCGAAAAAACAGCACAATTGAAAAATGAATTAAACAGCTATTTCGGTACCACCCACTATAACAGGGCCGCAACGATGGGCCAGCTGGTTAAAATCCATATGAAACAAACCCTGCGCAAAAACCTGCTCCTTATCCAAAAACAATTTGGCAAATTCAACGACTAACAAGTGTAAGGGGCAATTGTTAGAGCAATAAAAAATTGCATCTTATCTTCGCAACGCAAAACAAAACGCAATAATGAGTAAATACCAACCCGGGGTCCTGTTCGGCCAAGAACTGGAAGCCCTCTTAAACGATGCCAAAGACAATCAGTTTGCCTTACCTGCCGTCAATACCATCGGCACCAACAGTATCAATGCCGTACTGGAAACAGCTGCCAAGGTCAATTCACCTGTGATCATCCAGTTTTCCAATGGCGGTGCCCAGTTCATCGCTGGCAAAGGGATGCCCAATGACAACATGCAGGCCAATATCAGCGGGGCCATTTCCGGCGCCCTGCATATCCATAATGTTGCGAAATATTATGGGGTACCTGTCGTCCTGCATACTGATCATGCTGCCAAAAAATGGCTGCCCTGGATCAGTGGCCTGATTGACGCCGGTGTACAATACCATAAAGAAAAAGGGCAACCGCTTTTCAGCAGCCATATGCTTGACCTGAGTGAAGAACCCATTGAAGAAAATATCAGCACATCTGTTGAATTTTTCAAAAGGATGAAACCCCTGGGGATGGCGATTGAAATTGAATTAGGAGTAACGGGTGGTGAAGAAGATGGTGTTGACAACAGTGATGTTGAGAATGATAAACTCTATACACAACCTGAACATGTTGCTTATGCATATAAGGAATTGGGTAAGGTGGGCAACCTCTTTACCGTGGCTGCTGCTTTTGGGAACGTGCATGGTGTGTATAAACCCGGCAATGTTGAATTGCGCCCTGTTATCTTACACAACAGCCAGGTTTATATTGAAAAAGAATTCAAGACGGCCCCTAAGCCCGTTTATTTTGTATTTCATGGCGGTAGCGGTAGTCCGCAACACCAGATCAGGGAAGCTATCGGATACGGCGCTATCAAAATGAATATCGATACCGATATGCAATGGGCTTTCTGGGAAGGCGTGCTGAACAATTATAAAAAGAATGAGGCTTACCTGCAGGGTCAGTTAGGGAATCCGGAAGGGGAAGATAAGCCCAATAAGAAATATTATGACCCCCGAAACTGGTTACGAAAAGGAGAGGAAAGCTTTATTAAAAGACTCGAGGTCGCCTTTGAAGACCTGAACTGTCTGAACAGGAATGCATGATCTGTATAAGATTAATTTTGACAGCCCCTCCCCGAGGGGCTGTTTTGTTTCCAATACATTTTTAACCGGGCACGCGTATTTTCGGTTTTTCTTAACCATTAAATTTCCCAATTCGCAACTAATCTGAAATTCTCCTGTTATAAATAACCTAATTTCACAGGGCACAAAGGACCGTTTTATGACCAATGAATTTTACCGGTACATCTACGAAAAACAGCAGGCAGTAGAGGCCGTTCCTCCCAATGAGAAAATTGCGGGATGGGTTGAAAAACTGATCTGCCTCCTGTATCCGGAAAAATCTGCCTGTTTTCATGCTTCGCTGGAAGAAATAAAAGCCAGTTTTGATAATTTGTCGCTGGAACTGGTGCATCTTTTTGATGCCACCAAGGCCTGCAGTGGTTGTGACAATCGTGAAAAAGCCGCAGCATTTTTTAACCAGATACCAGAACTATACCGGTTACTCAATACCGACCTGGAAGCTTTACTGAGCGGGGATCCCGCCGCCAGGACCCGGTTTGAAATCATCAGGGCTTACCCGGGTTTTTATGCCATTTCCTTTTACCGGATCGCCCATGCCTTGCTGGGGCTTGATATACCGCTGATTCCAAGGATCATTACGGAGTATGCACATTCAAAAACAGGAATCGATATCCATCCGGCTGCTTCCATCGGTGAATATTTTTTTATCGACCATGGAACAGGGATTGTGATTGGGGAAACAACCCGGATCGGTAATCATGTGAAATTATACCAGGGGGTGACATTAGGAGCCCTGAGCGTTGAAAAAAATATGGCGTTTACTAAACGTCACCCGAACGTGGAAGATCATGTGATCATCTATTCCGGTGCCACCATCCTGGGGGGTGATACAGTGATCGGTCATTACAGTATTATCGGGGGTAATGTATGGCTCACTAAATCGGTCCCTCCTCATTCTACTGTTTACCATAAAGCACAGGTGGAAGTGGTGGAACAAACAAATATTTGATGATGGCCAATATAGCAGATATCGTAGGCAGGACACCCCTGGTTGAAATTAAAAAACTGAACCCCAATCCGGCTATACGCATTTATGCAAAACTTGAAGGGAATAACCCGGGTGGCAGTGTTAAAGACCGGCCGGCCTTACACATGATCCGTTCCGCCATGGAAAGGGGGGAGATTCAACCTGGATCTAAATTGATTGAAGCGACCAGTGGTAACACCGGTATTGCACTGGCGATGATTGCAAGCATCTTTGACCTGGAAATGGAACTGGTAATGCCTTCTTCTTCCACCAGGGAAAGGACCTTAACGATGGAAGCATACGGAGCTAAAGTAACCTTACTCGACTCGATTGAAGCCTGCAGGGACTATGCAGAAGATAAAGCCCAAAAAGGCGAAGCCTATATATTGAACCAGTTTGCGAATCCCGATAACTATGGGGCTCACTACCTGACAACGGGTCCTGAGATCTGGCAGGATACACAGGAACAGGTCACCCATTTTGTAAGTTCAATGGGGACCACGGGAACGATCATGGGATGTTCAAGGTTTTTAAAAGAAAAAAATAAAAACATCCAGATCATCGGCTGTCAACCTACTGAAGAGTCATCGATTCCCGGCATTCGCAGATGGCCCAGGGAATATCTCCCAAAGATTTTTGAACCGGAAAGGGTCGACAGGATCTTTGATGTGTCGCAGGAAGAAGCCACCCGTATGGCCCGTCAGCTGGCCAAGGTAGAAGGATTATTTGCGGGCATGAGCAGCGGTGGCGCAGCCTCAGTGGCCATCAGGCTGGCAAAGGAACTTGCTGCTGGTTGTATTGTCTTTATAGCCTGTGACCGCGGTGACCGCTACCTGAGCAGTGACCTCTTTGGATAAGTGTGATCAACTTACGTACACAAAGCATCCCTTATACAAATCCTTCATTGGATTTTAGTTAGCCATTTATAATCCTCCTGGTGCAGGCCAAATAATATTAATGCAGTGGGCAACTATTTTACAGCTACCGCCGATTCATATTCAATAAGCAATAAAACCGCTGAATATGAAAAAAATAATTTTCGCTTTAAGCCTGTTTTCCATGTCCATCCTTGTTTCCTGTAGTAAAAGCAGTAATGGGGGCACTGGCGGAAACCCCGGAGGGGGATCCGGAGGTGGTGGAGGAACACTGGATTGCTCTACGGTACCGAAGGCCTTTGCTGCAAATGTGGCACCGATTATTCAAAACTCCTGTGCTATAAGCGGGTGCCATATAACCGGCAGCATTAATGGCCCCGGGCAATTGACAACCTATTCCGAAATTTTCAATGCCCGAGCCAGTATCAGAAACGCAATTGTAACGGGAATTATGCCCAAAACAGGAAGTTTGACCGTCAGCCAAAAGAATTCCATCATTTGCTGGATCGACAGTGGCGCCCCTAACAATTGATAGTTATACAGTTAGTCTTTATTTCTTTGTTTGCAACCCTGCCTTATAAAGTGGAACAATCCCTATATTTGTTGCCTGAATAACGAAAGTTATGGCAAAACAAGTTGAAGATTTTGATGCCAACCTGGCGGGTGAAGAAGGCAAAGAAAGTACCAAAACAGGATGGTTCCGGAGGATCAGAAAAGGGATCCTCACCTCCACGCATGAAAAAAAAGAGACGCCGGAAGGACTATGGACCAAATGCCCGCAGTGCAATCATATTTGCACTGCCTCCGACCTCAGGGACAACCTTTTTGTTTGCCCGAATTGTAATTACCATCACCGGATCGGCAGCGAAGAATATTTTAATACCCTTTTTGACAACAGCGAATACACGGAACTGTTTGACAATATCCGTTCAAAGGATTTTCTTGAATTCACCGATCTCAAACCCTACAAGAAAAGACTGGAAGAAACCTGGAGCAAGACGGATCTCAAGGATTCAATGCGGGTGGCGGCCGGCAAGATCAAGGATCATGGTGTCGTGATCGCCTGTATGGACTTTGAGTTTATCGGGGGCAGCCTGGGTAGTGTAATGGGTGAGAAATTTTCCAGGGCGGTGGATTATTGTATTGAGCATCGACTGCCTTTTATCGTTATCAGTAAAAGTGGCGGCGCCCGCATGATGGAAAGTGCCTTTTCATTGATGCAACTAGCCAAGACCAGCGGTAAACTTTCCCAATTGTCCGATGCCGGGCTTCCTTATATTTCCCTGCTCACTGACCCTACATTTGGGGGTATTTCTGCCAGCTTTGGTATGTTAGGGGATCTCAATATTGCCGAACCTGGTGCATTGATCGGTTTTGCCGGCCCCAGGGTAATCAAAGAAACCATTAAAAAAGACCTGCCGGAAGGTTTTCAAAGAAGCGAGTTCCTATTGGAGCACGGCTTCCTGGATTTCATCATCGACAGAAAAGAAATGAAAGACAAACTGGCCACTGTATTCACGATGTTTGAAAATTAGAATATGTAATCTTTTTACGGCAACAGGCATAGCTTTCTAATTTGCTTGTTGCTTTTTTTATACCAGCATGGAACTAAAAAACCGCCAGGCCTTTTTTGAATATCATATCGACGAACATTACGTTGCCGGGATGATGTTGACCGGTACCGAAGTGAAATCGTTAAGGGCCGGCAGGGCCAGTTTCAACGATAGTTACTGCCAGATCCATAAGGGCGAAATGATCCTCAAATCCCTGCATATTGCCGAATATTCGCATGGCACCGTAAATAATCACGATCCCGTAAGAGACCGGAAACTGTTATTGCAGAAAAGAGAAATCAGGAAGATCGCGGCAAAACTGAAGGAAAAAGGGTATACCCTGGTCCCTTTACGCATATTTTTTACAGAAAAAAATCTTGCCAAAATTGAGATCGGTCTTGCAAAAGGGAAGAAATTGTACGACAAAAGGGAATCCATCCGGAAAAGGGATGTAGACCGGGAAATGAAAAGAAATGAAGGGTAATAGATGAGGAAAGCAATCGTTGTAAACAAGCATGGTTTTTGATCTGCCAAATCAGTATGAAGAAAATACTTGTTACCATATTATTTTTTATTGCGATCAGCAGTAATGGTCAGCATGTTGAAGGCTACTGGTATGGAAATGCCAATGTGAAAGTGAACAGTTCCGCCAGCAATTACCTTGTCGAACTGATCTTGAAACAGGAGGGGAATAATATTACCGGTGTACTCAGTTATTATTTCAAAAACACCTTCAGGAGTTTTCATGTCAAAGGGACTTATAATCCCTATTCCAGGCTTGTTTTCATCAAAGAAATACCCATCTCCTATTATGGTTCTTCGATGAATATGGATGTGGATTGTATCATGGATTTTGCCGCTACCCTCAGGGTGGCAAAAGTGGGATCATCCTTAAATGGTTCCTTTCAAAGCCTGCCCCAGTACAAGTATACCTGCCCTCCTATTGATTTCAGTTTGAAGCTCAATAAAGATATCTCCAACCAGGATTCGGTAGCCTTTGCCATCAGGACCTTAAAAGAGTCCTTCCAGGTATGGAAACCTGATGAAGCGGATACACTGGTGGCGGTGTCCATACAGCCACGGAAAGTGATCAATTATTATATCGACAACCAGTATAAGGAGCGTACCAATGAACTTGTCAAGGAAATAGAAGTGGATGCAGATTCCGTCCAGGTTGATTTTTATGACAATGGGGAGATAGATGGCGACTCCATATCCGTTTTTTTCAATAACCAAATAATCGCCTTCAGCCAGCGGCTTAGTACCCGGTCCATCCATTTTGATATTCCGCTGGATACCACAAGGGCTTATAATGAGATCAGCATGTTTGCAGAAAACCTGGGGCTGATCCCTCCCAATACTGCCCTTATGATTGTCAACGATGGAAAGAAAAAATATGAGTTACGGCTCACCAGCGACCTGCAAAAAAATGCCACGATTCGGTTGAGAAGGAAACGCTAAATCGATGGAATCCCCTATCAATTAACCCAATAATGCAGTTTTGAAGTGTAGAGCCGATACGCTTGCCCGGGCAAACTACCCAAATAACTCCGGCTGTTGGTTATCCTGTTTCCTTTCCCATTCCATCTCCACACTTTTGCTGTAATCCAGTAATTTATTCCCCACTGCCTTCCAACCCATTACTTCCACCACTTTTTCAATCTTGAATTTCCCCCTTCTTACCTGCGACCCCCTTCCCTGCTGAACTGCCAGGACCGGCAAGGCATCGGTGGTCACCGCTTCCAGGTAATTACCCTTCCCTTCTTTGATAAACAGGAATTTACTTTTTAACGTAGAGGTTTCAATCTTAAACCGTTTTACATTGTATTGTTTCTTTTCATTATCCAGGTAAACGGCTGAAATGATCTTCTCAGGATCAAATTTCTCGATCAGAAAAATATTATCATTGTCGAAACGCTGGGTGAGTTCCTGGTCAGTAACCTCATAACTGCCATCCCGGAAAATCACCAGGATCCTGTCATCAGGTTCAAACATGCCCAGGAATATACCTTTTTCATCTGCATTCAATCTGCCAAACTTATCATCAAACCACATCTTTTTACCCGCCAGCGTGGCTTTACCCGCTTCCTTGAACCGGACCGATTTGATGGCATACTTGGTGACCTGGTTACCCATACTGTTCCGGCCCTTTATGGCCAATTCTTCAAAATAGAAGTCAAACTCCTTGATCCTGGCTTTACTGCCCGGGGTGAGCAGGATCTTTACCACTTCTGCCTCACCGTTAGGATTGACGGAAAGATATTGCACCTTGCTTTTCTCCGTACCCCTGGTGAGATCATATTCCTTGTCGCGGGTTACCCCGGTCACGTTAAACCTTTTTGCATAACTGACGCCCGTTTTGCCATCAGTGTAGATCATATTATAGGTAGTTCGGTCATCATTCTTCATGAAAACGGCAGCATGCAGGATATCTTTGCCGATGAAAACTTTATCCTGCACCTTTACCACTTTCATGATTCCATTCTTCGCAAAAACTACAATATCATCAAGATCGGAACATTCCAGCAGGAATTCATCTTTCTTCAGGCTGGTACCGATAAAACCTTCTTCCCGGTTCACAAACAATTTGGTATTGGCAATCGCCACTTGTTTGGCCTCGATCACTTCAAACTGGCGGATTTCCGTTTTTCTTTCCCTCCCTTTTCCGTACTTGGTCAACAGGTTTTCATAATAGGCCACGGCAAAATCGACCAGGTTATTGAGATCATGTTTGACCTGTTTGATATCCGCTTCCAGTTTTTTGATCTGGTCATTCAGTTCATCAATATCCAGCCGGTAAATCCTCCGAACCGGTTTTTCGGTGAGTTTGATGATGTCTTCGCGAGTGATTTCCCTTTTTAGCTGTTTTTTAAAGGGAACAAATGCCTTATCGATAGCCTCGATAACCTTATCCCAGGTTTCGTGTTTCTTCTCCAGCTCCTTATATATCTTTTCTTCGAAGAATATCTTTTCCAGGGAAGTGTAATGCCATTTTTCCTGGAGCTCCGCCAGCCTGATTTTAAGTTCTTTTTCGAGGAGGTCTTTTGTCTTATCAACAGACAGTTTTAATAATTCCTGCACCCCCAGGAACTGGGGCTTATGCTCAACGATCACACAGGCATTGGGCGAAATGGATATCTCGCAGTCGGTAAATTTATACAGCGCATCAATTGTGATATCCGGGGAGATACCGGGCGCAAGGTCTATTTGGATCTCCACCTCGGCTGCCGTATTATCCGTCACTTTTTTTATTTTGATCTTGCCCTGGTCATTGGCCCTTACAATGGAATCGATCAGTTGGGTGGTCGTAACACTATAAGGCACACTCTTGATCAGCAGTGTTTTCTTATCCGCCTCTTCGATATGGGCCCTGACTTTGACTTTCCCTCCACGTTTACCCTGGTTATAATCCGTAACGTCTACCATGCCCCCGGTTT
This sequence comes from Terrimonas sp., assembly GCA_016125075.1. GTDB lineage: Bacteria > Bacteroidota > Bacteroidia > Chitinophagales > Chitinophagaceae > SpSt-398. Next base: position 124,070 of record WGMO01000003.1, on the reverse strand, counting down.
GGAAATCAGGATGGAGGTCAAACTTTTTTCCCCGTAAATATTTAATGGCAGCATCGATCAGTTCGCAAAAATTATGCGGCAGAATTTTTGTAGAAAGTCCTACTGCAATTCCATCCGCTCCCTGTGCCAATAACAATGGAAATTTCATCGGTAAGGTGACCGGTTCATTTTTTCTGCCATCATAACTGAGTTGCCAATCAGTGGTCTTGGCATTAAAGGCAACTTCCAGGGCAAATTTTGATAACCGGGCTTCAATATACCGGGCGGCGGCGGCATCATCGCCGGTCCTGACGTCCCCCCAGTTACCCTGGGTATCCACCATAAGGTCTTTCTGCCCGATATTTACCAGGGCATCCCCAATACTGGCATCACCATGCGGATGGTATTGCATGGCTTGCCCAATGATATTGGCGACCTTATTGAATCGCCCATCGTCCATTTCCTTCATCGCATGTAAAATCCGTCTTTGTACGGGTTTCAACCCGTCTTCAACAGCCGGCACGGCCCTTTCCAGGATCACATAGGAAGCATAATCAAGGAACCAGGTCTTATACTGGCCATGTAAACCGGACTCGTTAGCCGTTACATCAATTTTCTTATTTTTTGCTGCACTCATTGTTACACTGCTTGCTTATTTTTTCCAATGGGTCCCAGGTGGGTAAAACTAAATCCTTCTTTTAATTTAAGTCCATAGCCAAAGAACCGGTCCATGGAGGCATGGCCGAAAAGAATAATACCGGTCACAAGGAGTCCCCATGACCCGGTATAGTAACCGGCAAAAAATAAGACAATGGCTATGGCCTTATGGTGAAATAGATTATAAGTAAAGGCGCCTGTTTTGTTATTGATACAATAACCCAGCATCCCAATATCAGGACCAATAAACATCAATAGATAAAATATCCAGGAGGCTCCGGAAAACCAAAGTGCATAAACTGCGGCCGCACACATCAATAATTCTTCGGTTTTTAACAGGTTTTTCATGGCTCAATTATCATTTTCGTTTTCCGATTTTGCTGTTGCCGATGGGATACCTCCGAGTTTAAGGTCGATATCTTTCCAACCCCTTGCGGCTTCGCCTGCCAGATCAATCTTTCCCAGATCGACCAGCATTTTGATCCTCCATTCGATAAATACATCGCCGGTCTTGATTTTCATCCTGTGAAGGGTATTGCTCACCACCCGCCAACCCTTCTGCCAGTCTGCATTCAGGTTTTTCAAGATCTCGGTGTCATAAAAGGTTTCGTCTTTGCTCAGGATTTTTTTTCCTCCTTCGAGGACCCTTACACTGCCATTTTCTTCAGCAAGCCTGCGCCATTCGTCGGGATCCACTTCAAACTCACTCAGTGTTACGGGTCTTGCCAGTTTTTTGGCTTTTACGAATTCCCGGGCAGGGATTTCCTGAAGCCAGGAAGGGTAGAACAACTGCCCTTTATCATTGATAAAAGGAAGATTGTTCATATACAGAACCATTACACGGCCCTGGTAAGTGCTTAATTGGGGGATCATCCAGAAATAACCACATACATCATGCTGGTTCTGGCCCATCCATATCCATAATTGTTCCTCAGGGTCCTGGTCCAGTTTTTCTGTGATCAGTTTCATCGTTTCCCGGTCATCGACAGGAGTGATTTCATTTTCCTTATAGTGGGAATGCCGGAGAAGATCCTGCCACCATTCCTGTCGTATTGTCCAGCCTTCCTCCGTATCGATACCGGCCAACGGCCCCACTGCATAGTCGTCCCGTATCAGGATCACTTCTCCCGCTAAGGTCGCATCGAGCATCATCACTTCTTTCATCAATGCAAGTTCAGACTCATTAAAGACTATATGCATCATCTTTGTTCATTTGATTGTATTAAATAATAGACACAGGTTGTAAAAAAATTTCTCAAAACCGGGATCGCCCTGATCATTCCCAGTTGTTTCCGGGCTTTCCAACCAAACTTATATTTATAGATCGGGTTGATCAGAAAATGGGTATTCCTGATGATCCTGTAATCATTTTTCTTCACGATCTTTTCAAACCGTTCAATCGAAATCCCGGTTTCCTTTATTTCCAGCAAATGTTCCCAGGGTTCTTTGTTGTTTTTTAAGATCCATTTATACAAACCCGCCGGAAGCAGGTGATAATAAGGTAGCGATGCCAGCCATTTTTTTTGACAGATCTGCTGGTGCCCGCCAAAAGGCATTTGCCAGGGAGGAAATCCAAAAAAAACTACTCCTTCGGGTCTCAAGAATTTTTTCATCCAACCGATCAGTATTGCCTGGTCGTGAATATGTTCTATCACATCTTTCAGGACGATGATATCAAAACCACCCTTGAAATCAGCATCGAGGTCCACCTGGTAAATATCTTTTGAAATAAACCTGATTTTACCTTCGTTGATTTCTTTTTGCAGGAAATCCCTTGCCAGTACCAGCCTGGGTTCATCCATTTCCACGCCAATACCGGTACATCCCTTATCAATAAAGACCTTTAAAACTCCCCCCTCGGCGCATCCGATCTCCAGCACCCGCATACCCGGCTGAATAGGAAAGGCCGCTTCAATAAAAGGGATCACATATTCGGCAGCATTTTCTGCCTGTATGTCAAAATACCTTTTCTTATCTGCGTGAAATTCAAACACGATCTTGTTTAAGCTTTTAAATTTTCAACGGGTTCATCCAGTTCCACTTTCAGGTTTTCAATAATAAACTCCTGCCTGTCGGGTGTGTTTTTACCCATGTAATATTCCAGCAATTGCTGAATATGATCTCCCGCATCAAGGCGCATCAGTTGTTTACGCATATCAGCAGCGATGAACCTGGCAAATTCATCCGGGCTGATCTCACCCAGGCCTTTGAACCTGGTTATTTCCGGCTTATTTCCCAGTTTTTTGATGGCAGCCTGTTTCTCATTTTCATCATAACAGTAGATGGTCTCCTGCTTGTTCCGCACCCGGAACAAAGGGGTTTCCAATACATACACTTTTTCATGTTTGACCAGGTCCGGAAAAAACTGGAGAAAAAAGGTCATCAGTAATAGCCGGATATGCATGCCGTCAACATCAGCATCGGTAGCGATGACAATATTGTTATACCGTAACCCATCCATCCCGTCTTCGATGTTCAGGGCATGTTGTAAAAGATTGAATTCTTCGTTTTCGTAAACGACCTTTTTGGTCAGGCCAAAACAATTGAGGGGTTTTCCCCTCAGGCTGAATACAGCCTGTGTTTCCACATCTCTTGCCTTGGTGATGGAACCGCTGGCACTATCACCTTCGGTAATGAAAATGGTACTTTCCTTTTGTTTGGAGAAAAACTCTTCTTTCCCTTTGGCGGGTGCCTCATCATTCAGGTGGAAACGGCAATCCCTGAGTTTTCGGTTATGCAGGTTTGCTTTCTTAGCCCGCTCGTTGGCGAGTTTTTTGATACCCGCCAATTCCTTACGTTCTTTTTCACTTTGCTCGATCCGTTTCTTTAAAGCATCTGCGGTTGCCGGATTCTTATGCAGGAAATTATCCAGCTCCCTGGACAGGAAATCACCAACAAACTGGCGCATGCTGGGACCGCCTTCATCCACATTCACAGAACCCAGTTTAGTCTTGGTCTGTGACTCGAACACCGGTTCCACCACCCGAACGGAAATCGCCGCTACGATGCTGCCCCTTATATCTGCTGCATCATAATCCTTTTTAAAAAAATCCCGGATCGTTTTAACATAGGCCTCCCGGAAAGCCTGTTGGTGCGTACCGCCCTGTGTGGTGTGCTGGCCATTGACGAAGCTGTAAATATCTTCACCATAATCATTATTATGGGTCATGGCCAATTCAATATCTTCTCCCCTGAGGTGTATGATGGGATAACGGATTTCATCTTCATTGGTTTTACGCTGCAGCAGGTCCAGCAAACCATTTCGGCTTACAAAAGATTTTCCGTTCAGGACAATCTTCAGCCCGGCATTCAGGAAACAATAGTTCCAGATCTGGTTTTCCAGGTATTCATGGATATATTTATAATTCTTGAAAACAGAATCATCCGGGATAAAAGTTACCAGGGTTCCGTTGGGTTCGGTCGTTTTGGTTTCTTTGAACTCCTTGGTCAGCACCCCTTTCGAAAATTCAGCCGTTTTCTCTTTTCCTTCCCGGAATGCAGTGACTTTAAAATAATTGCTCAGGGCATTCACGGCCTTGGTGCCCACCCCATTTAACCCCACACTTTTCTGAAACACTTTGCTATCATATTTGGCGCCGGTATTGATCTTGCTCACTACATCCACCACTTTTCCCAGGGGAATCCCCCTTCCATAATCCCGTACGGCCACCACACCCTTTTCAATCGTGATCTCGACCGTTTTCCCATGCCCCATGGTAAATTCATCGATACAATTATCGATCACTTCTTTGATCAGTACATAAATCCCGTCATCCGGGCTGCTGCCATCACCCAGTTTTCCGATATACATACCGGGCCGGAGACGGATATGTTCCCGCCAGTCAAGACTTTTTATACTGTCTTCCGTATATTCAAAAAGTCCGTTATCCTTTTCTTTTGCCATTTGGTACGATTTAGTTTTTCATCATCTGATCCCCCGGACCATTCCTGACAGCGATATCGAAGATTCACCGCAACGTTCAACTTTTCCATTGTCCTGACAGTATTTTCTTAACCTGAACAAAAATCCATAAGCACTTAACAATAAGATAATTCCATCAATACAAATACTGGTCAACCCGGTACGGGCAAATATAACAAAACAGGCATTGCCCTTAGGATTTAGAGTTATTAACAGGTGGGGATAAGAATCAGCGCAGGCTCTTCACTTTGTTGAACAGTTTTCATATACCCAAATAAAGGTATTGCCTGAAAAAGAAATAGTTATTTATTTTGGATCAAATTAAAGCTATGACAAATAAAATCATGTATTTATTTCTATTGCTGGCAATGGGCTATTTTGAGGGTCAGGCACAGAAATCGCAAAATTTAAGTCTCACCTTATCCTTAAAGATGGCTGATGGCAGCGGCAATAATGGAGCAGGTGTAGCCTGGCATTCGCGAGAAAAAAAATATTATGCAGCTTTTGCAGGAAATTCGGAATTTCCCCTTTGTGTTTTTAATGAAAGCGGTAAACTACTGTCGCCCGATGACCTGACTACAAAAGTGGATGTCAGGGGCGTATGGTTTAACAGCAAATCCGGTAAGATCGAGGTCAATGGTTATAATGATGAAGGCTGGAAGGCCTATGAACTGAATGCAAGTGGTATACCGGTTTCAGTCGTCAATATCCTTGAAGGTATGCACCAGCCGGATGCCCAAAGTGCCGGTTCCATTGATGCTAAAAAGAGCAGGGTCTATTTTATGGATCATGACGGTAATGCAGTAGGCTGGAGTTATCCCGGCGGTATAAAATCCGAAACCATTACCCTGCACCTGGGTCAAACTTCAAAAAAAGACGGGGGATCCGTTGCCGGTGATGCTATTGAAGAAAAATACAATACCACCAGTATCATCTATACCGGTTCCAAAAATGCCGAATTCGCTGTCTTAAACTTTGGCGAAGGCCGGATCGAAATGTATAGCCGGAAAACAGGTTATATGACCCGGATGGCAGCATTACCTGCAGGTTCCCCTGATTGTGAGCGGCTCAACTTTGCTTATACCAATGGTATCTTCTTTCTTTTTGACAAGGATACAAGGACCTGGATGGGCTACCGATAAGGATCAACAATCATTAATAGCAGCCGGATCAATCAAATTTGATCCGGCTTTTTTTACGCTGGTTGAAAAAAAATGTCTTTTATGGGCAGTTTTTTCCCGGTTGTAAAAAATACGATTGTTTGGTATTTAAGCAGTTAGCCTAGTAATCGTAAAATCCCCTGTAATCAATACGTAGATTTTCTATTGCAAATACGTATTTCATGTAAGATATTTACATCGTATTAGATCCGAACCTTATGATGAATTGCAGTACAACTACGTATTTTTCTCGTCGCAACTTCACTTCATCATTTACCGGATTCAAATAAGTAAAAAAACTAAAGGTTGATTTTTTTCGTATCTGACCTTATCCAATTGATCCGTAGAAAAATCAGTTTTTATTTAATTCGTAAAACCCTAAAAGATGAAACTGAACTCTACCCTTAGAAAAGGAAATTCGTATGTGATTGTGTTTTTGATGTTGCTTTTTGTCACCTTTAAAACATCTGCACAGGTTACAACTGTATGTACTGATCCCAATACATATATCTATGGCCTGACTGGTAACGGAATGATTTATGAAGTGAACATGAACACCGCTGTTACGGGCACTGTAGTCAAAGACAATACTTATTCAGGTAATTCTCCCAGCAGTGCTAATGGCCTTGGTTATAATTATATAAATGGTAAATTCTACTATTTTAAAAGAAACGTAACATCCTCGCCTGAAGAATTTGTCTCCTTCAACCCTTCAACGAATACGGTGACCGTCCTGGCAACCAGTACAAATACCGCAGATATTCATACTGGTTGCGTAAGTTCGAGCGGTACGGGTTACTATGTAATTGATGTGAATGGAACAATGAGTTATTATAATATCACACTAAACACCTGGACCTTTATCACTTCGGTCATTAAAGACCAGGACGGCAATGACGTAAGCAGTATTATCAAGTCGCAAAATGCAGGAGATATGGCAATTGACGGATGGGGCAATATCTGGCTGGTTACTGCCAGTAACTCTAATTATGGTTTATATAAATTCCCCGCGAACCTTCCCACGACCCCCCAGGCTTCTTTTACCGTAACAAGGGTTATTGATCCGTCTGCTTCAACACCCACAGGTCAGAGCTTTGCCGGTATAGCATTTAACCCAACCGGCCAGATCTATATGGCCACCAAAAGCGGCAACAGGCTGTACCGGTTAGAAAATAATTTATCCCTGACATTTATAGGAAGCTTTACCACCAGTGATGTGGGAAATGACCTTACTTCCTGCAGCTTCCCTTACAAAATATTACCGGTACTTTGGAAAAATTTCAATGTAACGGTACAGAAAAGCAATACCGTAAACCTTAGCTGGGATGTTTTTGAGCAGAACAGCAAAGGTTTTTATATCCAGCACAGCCTGGATGGCAATACCTGGGAAGATATCTCCTATGTAAAAAGTAAGAATGATCCCAAAACCATTTCCAGCTATGTGTATACCTATATCAATAACCTGAACGGCAAACAATATTACCGGCTGAAACAGCTTGACCCTAACGGGAATGAAACTTATTCGGATGTAAGGGTTATCACCCTTCACAATGAAAACAAATCGGTTTCAGTATGGCCAAACCCGGCAAAGGATCATATCCAGCTGATTAATGATGGTGATAATGGCAATACGTTTATCAAAGCGCAGGTGTATGACCTGACGGGAAAACTGTTGTTGGAAAATAAACTGCAACAGGGTGTAAACACCATCAACGTTAACACGCTGCGTACCGGCACTTTTATCTTAAGACTGATCCCGGCGAACGGCATCGCTTACAACGAAAAAATCATCAAACAATAATAATTTAATCCGCCACCTTTGAACAAAAAAACCCTGGTATTTTGCCGGGGTTTTTGATTATATTGCCTTTTTGAAAACCCATGTGGAAAGTCTTTATTCAATGTCTTTCAATCTTTATTCTCTGTACCGGTTGCCGGGGTAAACGAACTGCACTTCCGGATGATCACCCTTATATTATTATCCTGGGTATTGCCCAGGATGCCGGCTATCCCCAGGCTGGTTGTGAAAAGGAATGTTGTAAAGCCTATTGGAGCGGAAAGGAGACCCGTAAACAGGTGGCCTCCCTTGGTTTGGTCATCCCTTCCAGTCATCAGTTATACCTGTTTGACGCCACCCCAGATTTCACCCGGCAATGGGAAACCCTGCAGACTGCCAGTTTGACAAGAAAATCACAACCGGATGGCCTATTCCTGACCCATGCCCATATTGGGCATTATACCGGTCTTATGATGCTGGGCAGGGAGGCCATGTCGGCGAAGGGGGTTCCGGTATATGCCATGCCAGGTATGAAAACCTTCCTGGAAAATAACGGCCCCTGGGACCTGTTAGTGCAACTCCAAAATATACAGATCACAACCCTCGAAAATCAGCAACCCATTGCCTTAGCGGGTAAGATAACTGTTACACCAATACGGGTTCCTCACAGAGACGAGTATTCGGAAACTGTCGGATACCGGATCTGCAGTTCTTCCGGTGCAATACTATATATCCCGGATATCGATAAATGGCAGCTATGGGATCAGGATATCATCCAGATGATTCGGGAAAATGACCAGTTGATCGTTGACGGTACCTTCCTGCAAAACGGGGAAATCGAAAGGGATATGCGGGAGGTACCCCACCCTTTTGTTCGGGAATCCATCGCACTATTTGACAGTCTTACACCGCAGGAGAAAAATAAGGTCATCTTTATTCATTTCAATCATACCAACCCCCTTATCCGTGATGGAAAGGAAAGCATGGACATTGAACAAAAGGGTTACCGACTGGCACGGGAGGGGATGAAGATCCCTCTTTGATTACACTTATGCATCAAGAATCCTAAACATTTTTACCCACCAACTGTTGTTTCAGATCATATGGTACAAGCCTATAATTTCATGGCCAGCTGGCAACTTTTCCCTGAAAAAGGTCATTATGAATGCGGGGAGCGCCCCAAAAATGGAATATTCAAAATTGTAGCCATCGAAGGTGAAAAAAAATTGAGGATCCAAAAGAACTGGCAGAACCTGGAAAACCAGGCTTTCCGTTCGGAAATGGAAATTCCTGCAGACGGAGATATTCACCCCTTAGCATATACTACTTTGGCCGATTCAGTCCAGGTCATCTTTCCTGACAGTATTTCTATGGAGTTTATTTTTTTCAGACAACAGGAGCAGGTACTCCAAATCTGCCATAGCATTGAACCCAACGGGTATTTAAAGATTATTGAAAAGGGTTACCGTCCAGACCATACCGCATTTACCAATACCGAGATTTTTCATAAACAATTGAGTGTACTGCCTTATTCGGCTGCTGTGTCAGGTGCGGTCATCAAACCCAACGAAGAAGGGATGATCAGGCATAAGGCCCTGACTGCGATGGAAGAGCAGACGAACATGCAGTTTGACCAGATCAGGAAACAAATCGAACTGCTGGCATTACAGGCACAGGAAATTCAAAAAAGGAAGGAACTCTCCCTGATGATCTATAAAGCCCGGCTGTCCTTCAAACCCAATATCGGTCAAACCTATTATCTCTATGAAAAGGAAGATGACAGTTTCACCCTGTCGCTGGTATCGCCAAAAGAATGGGGCAAAACAGGCCCCTATAAACGATTTACCGCCGCCGTACAACTACTGGCAGACCATACCTGGAAAGAGATATAAATAGATCATTATCAAAGGGAAAAATAAATATTTCCAGTTAAGAAAATATACCTAAATTCATAGCTCAAATTGGTGTTTTTTAAACATTCATTTTATTACCAAAACTACCCGGCGTATGAGAAAGCTTTACTTAGCTCTGTTTTCTGCTATTATTTTATTTCAAGGAATCAATACCCAGGCACAGGTCAGTGCCTATAATTTTTCGCAATCATCAGGAACTTATACGCCTATCACCGGCGGAACCGTATTGGGTAATACCAGTACCGACGATCAGCGATTTGTTGACCCGGGTTCACCGCTTGGAAGTACCACCATACTGACAGGCCCGGGGTTCCCGATTGGATTTAACTTTACTTACAATGGTGCTGTCTATGACCGTTTTGCTGTCAATGCCAATGGCTGGATTTCATTAGGCCAGTCTGCCCTTACACCAAGTGTCGATATCAACAGTACGAGTTCCTATGTACCCCTGGCATCCACCGCTACCAATACACCTGCAGATCTGAGGGCCAGGATTGCTGGAATGGGAAGGGATTTACAGGCACAGACCGGTGCCGAGATAAGGATCGAAACCATTGGAAGTGCCCCTAACCGGCAATGTGTCATTCAATTCACCAATTATAAAAGATTCGGAACTGCAGGAACGGGAGATAATTTCAATTTTCAGATCATTCTGAATGAGACGAGCAATACGGTTCAAATTGTTTATGGAACCATTGTGTTTAATACTACCACCGCGACCTCCTCAATCGACCAGGTTGGATTAGGGGGAATTGCTGCTACTGACTGGAATAGCCGTACAACAACAATTCCCCATGACTGGAATGCAACATCTTCTGCATCTAATAATACACAAGGGTGTCAAAATGCAACAACTACGACTGCGGTCACCCCTCCGGCTTCAGGACTTACTTTTACCTGGACGGCTCCTTCCTGTTCAGCCCCCGGCGGCCTAACTCCTTCTGCCATAACTACCAATTCTGCTACAGTTAGCTGGACCGCCAGTGGCTCTGCCAATTCCTATACCTGGGAAATCAACACCCTGGGAGCAGGTGCCTGTGGAACCGCTTCACCCGGCAATACCGGTACCACTGCTACGACGTCTGTAAACCTCACAGGTTTATTACCCAGCACTACCTACACTTTCTGTATCAGGTCAAGCTGTGCAGGGCCCACAACCAGTGCCTGGGTTACAACAAGCTTTACAACAGCCTGTGCCCCGATCACAATATTGCCCTGGACAGAGAATTTCGACGGATTGGCTTCCGTTGGATCAACGATATTTCCTAACTGCTGGTTCAAGGAAAATGGCGACTGGAGATCGGCCAATAACAGTAGTTCCAGTTTTGATGCCAATGCCAGGTCTGCACCCAACTTTATTGAAATTCCCTGGTCTGCAACAAATGAATATATCTGGACCCCCGGCTTCCAACTGACAGCCGGAACACAATATAATTTCTCCTTCTGGTATGCCGATTATGATGGAAGCACATCCTGGGTAGGTGATATTTTTTATAACTCAGCCCAAAATTCAACCGGTGCTACCTTGCTATATAATTTCCTGAATACGGGCACACCGGGGCCGACGGTTTATACAGAAGTGAAACAATCCTTCACCCCCTCAAGTTCTGGCGTTTATTATTTCGCCATCAGGGTAAATGAACCCACCGGCAACCCCTGGTACCTGAGTTTTGATGATTTCAAAATGGAAGAAGTTCCTGCTGCCGATATCGGTGCCACAGGTCTGACTCTTCCTTCCGTAACCTGTCCTTCCCCATCGGCCAGTAACCTGCAGGCTACCATTCAGAATTTTGGCGCATCGACGATTGATTTTAGTGTTAACCCTGCAACCGTGACCATAAATGTAACCGGTGCCACAACCGCAACATTAACCGGCACGCTGAATACCGGAACTTTGGCAGTCGGGGCCACCACCACCGTTAGTGTATCTCCGGCCTTTGCTTTCAGCAATTCAGGTAACTATAATTTCGCGGTCAATGCAACCGCTGTGGGTGATGGCAATCCCGCCAATGATGATTTCAGCACTTCCAAAACCATCAACCAGGTCCCGGTTGTTAACCTGGGTCCTGATGTGAATGAGTGCGCCAATAGTGGAATCTTATTGAACCCGGGAGCACAGCCCGCCGGTTCTTCTTATCTCTGGAGTACGAATGAAACAACCGCAAATATTACGGTATTTGCTTCGGGTACTTATTCTGTAACGGTAACCAGCCCCTTATTAAACGGTCCGGGCAAGAAAACATATTCGACTAGTACCCCGGTAGGTATTTTTGACCTGCAAACTGTGAATTCAACACAAGCAGTATCCGGATTGCTGAATACCAGTATGAATGCCAACAGTGTGGATAGCGTTTGTATCAATATCTCCCATACCTGGGATTCCGATATGGATATCCTGCTGGTATCCCCGAACGGTACCACTATGGATCTTTCAATCGGTAACGGTGGATCAGGTGATAATTACACCAATACCTGTTTTACTGCTACCGCAGCAACATCCATTACCGGCGGAACCCCGCCCTTTACCGGCACTTATCTGCCGGAGGGTTCTTTCAGCGTATTTAATGGCCAAAACCCCAATGGTAACTGGTCAATCAGGGTAACTGACTATTTTACCGGCGACCAGGGTACAATCAATAGCTGGCGCATTGTATTTAATGATTCACTTCCTGCTGCCGGCACAGGTTGTCCCAATACTGACGCCATTGATGTAGTGGTGAAACCTGAACCAGTCGTCAACCTCGGTGCTGATGCCGTTGTTTGCCAGGGAGGAACAAAGACCCTTGATGCGGGCACACAACCTTCCGGTTCCAGCTTCCTTTGGAATACAGGCGCCACTACCCAAACAATTGTAGCAGCTACCACAGGTCAATATTGGGTACAGGTAACCAACTCACAATCCTGTTTCAAACGCGATACCATCAATGTGACTGTGGTACCACCCACCCCATCAACCCTGAACCTGCCATTTGACACCTTATATGTCAGCTCCCCGATCCAATCATTGGGCGGCGGTGCTCCGGGAGGCGGGGTTTATTCCGGAACCGGGATCAGTGGTTCCATGATCAACCCGGCTGCCTTTACCCAGGGCAACCACCAGGTGAATTACACTTATACTGACCAATATGGATGTGTAAGCTCAGCCACGGATGTATTCACTGTTATTGCGAGCAGCAGTAATAAGATCAATATCTTCCCCAACCCAAGCCTGAGCGGTGATGTAAAGGTTGTGGTAGCACCTGAATTTGTCGGAGCTTCTGTAACAGCCTATAACCAAATGGGTCAAAAAATGCAGACCTGGACATTATCCGGTAAACTCAATCAATACAGTTTACCATGGCCTGCAGGAAGGTATACGCTGATCATCAGAAATGCCGATGGCGTAGAAGTACAAAAAGAACTGATCATAACAAGATAATTGAACCCCGCAAAGGTTTTCAGAAACCGGCTCATCCCAGAGCCGGTTTTTTTATGAATGCGTTGTAGCTTTGCTGCATGACAAAACTTTCTGTCAACATTAATAAGATTGCCACTCTCCGGAACAGCCGGGGGGGCAATAACCCCGACGTTGTAAAAGCAGCCATCGATGCCCAATTATTCGGGGCAGATGGTATTACCGTGCACCCCAGGCCCGATGAACGGCATATCCGTTACCAGGATGTGAGAGATATCAGCAGGATCATCAAAACAGAATTTAATATTGAGGGCAACTGTACTGAACAGAAATTTATCGACCTGGTTTTGGAAGTGAAACCCCATCAGGTAACCTTAGTTCCAGATGCATTGGATCAGCTGACCAGTGACCATGGCTGGGATACCCTCAAACACCAGGACTACCTTAAAGATATTATTTCTGTCTTCAAAAATGCTGGAATACGGGTGTCGATCTTTGTTGACCCGGTAATAGAAATGATTGAGGCCGCGGCGACGACCGGAACAGACCGGATTGAACTCTATACAGCATCTTATGCCCATCTGTATGCCGAAGGGGAACAGGAAAAGGCTGCAGCACCTTATGCACGGGCGGCCGAAAAAGCAACAGCACTTGGTCTGGGTATCAATGCCGGGCACGACCTGGATCTGCACAACCTTAAATATTTAAAACAGCATATACCCCAACTGGATGAGGTGAGTATTGGCCATGCATTGATTTGCGATGCACTTTATCTGGGTTTTGAGAATGCCATTCAACTCTATAAAAGACAGTTAAGTTAAGCGCCTTCCTGAATAATCCGAAGCTATGGTAAACTGGATTTAGCTCATTTTGCATAAGGAAGTAAAAATTTGACATGCCTTTATCCGAATATCAGCTGAAAAGCCATCTTATCAACCATTTGAAGCTTCCATAATTTTTATACACCCATAATCGACCAAATGAATAGATTGTGGTTAAAATTGAGAAATATGAAAAATACACTTTTAGGATTATTGACTTTCTTTTCACTAAACTGTTTCGCGCAACTGACCACCCCACCCAGCGGTGGTAATAAAAAAGCCATGGTAGGTGAACAGGTAGGACTTACCCAGGTGGAAATTCATTATGACCGGCCTGGTGTAAAAGGCCGGGAAGGTAAAATATATGGCACTCCAATCGTCCATACGGGTTTTCAAAACCTTGGTTTTGGAACAGCGACGGCTGCTCCCTGGCGTGCCGGGGCCAATGAAAACACCACCATTGAATTTTCGACCGACGTTAAAATTGAAGGGAAGGACCTAAAGGCAGGAAAATATGGTTTTTTCGTTGCCTATGAACCGGATGTTTGTACTGTCATCTTTTCCCATAACAGTGTTTCCTGGGGCAGTTTTTTCTACGATCCAAATGAAGATGCCCTTCGGGTTACGGTAAAACCTGTAGACCTTGACAAATCAGTGGAATGGCTAAAATATGAATTCATCAACCAAACCGATAACAGCGCTACGGTGGCTTTGAAGTGGGAAAAGAAAATGATACCCTTCAAAGTGGAAGTGGATTTAGAACAGACTCAATTAGCGGTATTCAGAAATGAACTCAGAAACAGAAAGGGTTTTGTTTGGCAGACCTGGGACCAGGCAGCTTACTGGTGTATACAGCACCATACCAACCTGGATGAAGCCTTGTTGTGGGCAGATTCTGCAACCGGTCCGTTTTTTGGCGGCGCGACAGAATTCCTTCCACACCTTAACCGGGCCAGTGTACTGAATGGACTGGGCAGAAATGCAGAGGCGGAGGCCGAAATGAAAATTGCCATACCATTAGGCAATGTAAATGACTTGCATCAATATGCCAGGCAGCTGATCGCTGAAAAGAAGACTAATGAAGCCCTTGAAATTTTTAAACTGAATTACAGTAAGAATCCAGATCAATTTACCACCCTCGTTGGACTGGGCAGGGGATATTCGGCTACAGGTGATTTTAAAAATGCTTTAAAATATATGACGAAAGCTTTGCCGCTATCACCGAATGAACCTAACAAAAAAGCTGTGGAAACAATGATCGAAAAATTGAATAACAAAGAGGATATCAATTAAGATCACTTATTTTTCAGATTTAATACCGGGTTTGTCATGAGCCCGGTATTTTTTTAATTACATCCCAATAATTCACATAATTTATTTTCCAGGTCCTGCCCGCGGAGGTTTTTTGCTACGATCTTACCTTCCGGGTTCACTAAAAAATTAAAAGGAATGCTCTGCACCCGGTAAAGCTGGGCTGCTTCATTGTTCCAGAACTTAAGGTCACTGACCTGTGTCCATGTCAGCCTGTCCTTATTTATCGCCTGTATCCAGGCCTGTCTTTTTCCGGGCTGATCCAGTGAAACGCCCAAAACGGTGAAATTCTTTTCCTTAAACTTATTGTAATTGGCAACTACATTCGGGTTTTCCATACGACAGGGGCTACACCAGCTGGCCCAGAAATCAACCAGCACATATTTACCCCTGAAAGAGGAAAGGGAAACAGGAGTACCCGTAGTATCCGGTTGTGTAAAATCAATCGCATCCGTTCCCACCGCCCCCACTTTATTATAGTCAATAAACGCCTTTAAATCCATTCCGGCCCTGGAAGTCCGGATGGCTTCATCTAAGCGGTTGAACCTGTTTTCCAGCAATACGGGATCATCATAAAATTGGGAAGTGACCGATAAGACAAATGGCGAAACATAAGAGGATGGATGTTCCTGTACAAAACTATCAATAGAGGTTTGAACCCTGGCCAGTAAACCATAATACAGTTCGATCAGGGAATCCCTAACGGCGCCCTCTGCCGACTTATTGATCTCACCCACATAGGCATTCATCGAAAGCACCAGCGGGTTAAAGATATTTTTGAACGCTACATAATCATTATGGGATGATGATCCAAAAACATTCAGGTCCTTTACATTATCACTATTTCCAACCACACTGATATCACTGTTTTCAAGATAGAGGTACTGTGGTGACTCGTTGCCAATCACCAGCCAGTAAATATCCGGTTCCTGTAAATGACCTTTCAGGGAGAATTTGTAGTTATGAATGGTATCGGACGCCAATACCATATTATCATTTGTGTTCAGGAGCTTTACCAGGACACCATTGGACAAACCCACAATACTGCCTTTAACGGTAAAGCTGTCCTTTACAGGATCCTGCTGTGCCTGTGAAGGAGTGTACCATATCCATAAAAAAAATACCAATATCGCTTGTTTCATATTAACGGTGTTGATGACGTTCCCGCAGGATTGCTGTTACATCCTCCAGGGCAAAATCTTTAGCTTGCAGCAAAATTAAATAATGAAAAAGAAGGTCAGCCGCTTCATTTAAAAATAGGTCTTTATTAACATCTTTTGCTTCTATAACCAGTTCGACCGCTTCCTCCCCGACTTTTTGAGCAATTTTATTAATTCCTTTCTGAAATAACTGTCTTACATATGACTTCGGATCTTCGCTGTCTTTTCGTAAAGCAATGATCTCTTCCAGGTAATGAAGAAAATCACTGCTATGATTTTTCTCATTCCAACAGGTATCGGCCCCCGTATGACATACAGGACCCAGGGGCTCGGCCTTGATCAACAGGCTATCCTGGTCACAATCCAATAAGACCTCTTTAACGATCAAATGGTTGCCCGATTCCTCGCCCTTTGTCCACAGCCGGTTTTTACTGCGGCTGAAAAATGTCACTTTCCCTTCCTGCATCGTTCTCTGTACTGCCTCCTCGTTCATAAACCCCAGCATCAGGACTTTTTGCGTGTTAAAATCCTGGATCACAGCCGGAACCAGTCCATCCGCGTATTTGTTATAATCTACTTTCATCGAATCGCTTTTTGAGCGTAAAAAAATTGTTGTTTCAAATTAAGCATAATAAAATGGGTTCAACCAATTGCCAACCTGACAAAGGAAAAGCTAATGTCAGATCCTAATGGCTATCCCCTCACTGATCAAATAGTTTTTCAATTCAGGAATCGACAATTCCTTAAAATGAAAAATGCTGGCTGCCAGGGCCGCATCTGCCAGACCTTCTTTAAATATCGTCGCAAAATGAGCAGCTGTACCGCCGCCCCCCGAAGCAATAACCGGTACCGGTAAGGACATCGAAATTTTTCTGTTAATATCAACAGCAAACCCTTTTTTGGTACCATCATGGTTCATCGATGTCAATAATATCTCTCCTGCACCGGCTTCTACGGCCCGTTTGGCCCATTCAAAACAGGTCAGCTCCGTCTTTTTTCTTCCCCCCTGAAGATATACATACCATTCCCCGTCTTCTTCCAATTTGGTATCAATGGCCAATACCACAAACTGGCTGCCAAATTCTCTGGCCAGTTGCGGAATCAATAAAGGGTCTTTTACTGCCGCTGTATTGACGGATACCTTGTCGGCCCCGTTATTAAGAAGGATGGAAGCGTCTTCCACCGACTTCACGCCCCCTCCCACTGTAAAGGGTATATTGACGTGGTGGGCAATCTTATTCACCAGGTCGCTGAGCGTCTTTCTTTTTTCGACCGTAGCCGTGATATCCAGAAACACCAATTCATCGGCTCCCTGTTGTGCATACAGGGCCCCGAGTTCTACCGGGTCACCGGCATCCCTCAGGTCCACAAAATTGGTGCCTTTTACCGTTCTTCCATCTTTAATATCAAGACAGGGTATGATTCTTTTGGTCAGCATTTAATTATTATTCATCCTTGTTAACTGATGCAGGCTGATGCGGCTTTCATAGATCGCCTTCCCGATAATCACCCCACTGCAACCGGCTTCCTGTAATTCCTCCAGGTCTTGTAAAGAACTGACCCCTCCACTGGCGATCAAAAAAAGATCGGGAAACTTTTCAATTAGTTTCTGATACAAAGTTGTCGCAGGACCTTCCAGCCTACCGTCTTTACTGACATCCGTACAAAACACTTGTATAATACCGAGCTTCCTGTATTTTTCAATAAAATCATCTACCAGGATTTCTGTTGTTTCCATCCAGCCCCCGATCGTGATCTTTTCATCTTTCACATCGGCCCCCAGGAGGAATTTTTCAGCGCCAAATTTATTTATCCAACCGATAAATGTTGCTTCGTCTTTTACGGCGATACTGCCGATGGTTGCCAAAGCCGCACCCGAATTGAAAACCACCCGCAGGTCATCTTCTTTTTTGATCCCTCCCCCAAAATCAATCACCAGGGATGTCTTTCCGGCGATGGACTCCAATACTTTCCAGTTTTTCACCCTTCCGGATCTGGCACCATCCAGGTCAACCAGGTGTAAGCGGGACAAACCCGCATCTTCAAACTGCCTGGCCACCTCAAGAGGATGTTCATTATAGATCTTTTTCTGGGTATAATCACCCGCTGTCAGCCTGACACATTTGCCCTCAATGATATCGATAGCCGGTATGATCTGCATATTAAAGTGCTATAAAATTTTTAATGATTTTTTCACCGATCAGTGAAGATTTCTCAGGGTGAAACTGCACCCCAAAAAAATTATCCCGGTGCAGGCCGGCACTATACGGCTGAATATAATCGGCCCTGGCAATGGTATGTGCTCCCAGGGAAGCGAAATAGCCATGGACAAAATAACAAAAACTATTTTCCGGGAGACCCTTAAACAATTCCGATTCCAGGCCATAAATGGAATTCCAACCGATCTGGGGAACTTTAATACGGGGTTCCGAACTGTTCAGTTTCCAATTTTTGACAGGCGGTTCAAACTTTTTTACCACTTCATCAAAGATACCCAGGCAGTTCGTATCATTTTCCTCGCTGAAACGGCACATCAGTTGCAAACCCAGGCAGATACCCAGTACCGGCTGTTTCAGCCCGGCGATCAGGGTATCCAGTTGCCTTTCCCGGAGATACTGCATGGCAGAACTGGCTTCACCCACCCCCGGGAAAATCACTTTATCCGCCCGGAGTATCTGCTCCGGGTCATCGGTAACGAGGGCATTCATGCCAATCCGCTCCAAAGCAAATAAAACACTCCGGATATTGCCTGCATTATATTTAATAATTACTAAATTCACATTCGAATTTTATCGTTCAAGCGGAAGTAGCTCACCTGGTAGAGCGACAGCTTCCCAAGCTGTAGGTAGCTACTCTGAAAACCTTTACCAGTCTTGATTTCCAGCGAATTTGCCGATTTTATTTACATAGATTTTGCATACAAATCAGCCGAAATAGAGGAAAAGAGCTTTTTCTGTCATCTCAAAGTTAATCGTTGAATCGTGTCTCATCAACTTATCCGGCTAATTAATTTTTTACAGACCATTTTGCGAAGGGAGCAGTTTCACTCTCCCCCAAAAAATCCAATATAACAAGGTTTATTTTCGTTTTACGGCTATCAAATTTCAAAAGTGATTGGGAGCAAGATACCGGGGGCTACCGCCAGAGGGGTTAGCTGGGAGGGTTCTATTGGTGGGTGGGTCTGGCCCCTCATACATAGATTACATTCCCAAGAGTATGCGATATTAGCAAAATAAGAGGATATTTTTAGCGACGTGGCGAAAAAGTAGCCCAAATTAAAGTGGCGGCTGAAAACCCTTGCCTGGAAATAGATACAGGCAAATTAGAAAGGTGAAAAACTGCTCGAAAATTCATTTTTCAGATATTGATGACCAAAAACCTGTGTTTTTTTTGCCCAGCCAAAAAAGAGCCAAAAAGGGCCGGTTTTGACCACATCCTTTCTCTCGCACATATTTAGAATTTAAAATCGAAAAAAAGTTACAGGCAATCCGCACTCCAAATTTTTATCACAAAATCCTGTGATAATTCTGATAAAATTATCATCAAAAATTGTGACAAATTCAGCCTCACTATATCGGACAATAATAACTAACTTACCTCTTTCATAGGATAAGGTTTAATGGTTAATGGTTTTTGATTAATAAAACCTCTGGTGCGCCGGAGGTTTTTAAATTCTTAGCTTTACCGTTAATCTCTTAATGAAATAAACAAAAGATGAGCAGCTTTTCGGACAAGGTATATGACAAACTCATTGAGACTTCAGTAGAAAAGATTATTGCCCTTTTTGCAATCGTTACAGGGCTTTCGGTCTTTGCAATTGCTAAAGCTACTAAAGCCTTATTAAGCCAAAAAATTGTGCTGACTGTAAGTCAACTTCTGGCTTTTACTGTAGGCTTAATACTTCTTGTTATATTCATAGCTCTTGTAAGAAAAAAACTAAAAGCTAAACAAAAATTTGAGGAAGGAACGAGGGTAATCTTATCAACTCATACCTATCCAGTAATGAGTGCAGGCAGCTACAATTTTATAAATAATAAAGTTCACTGTTCTTGGACGCACGAAAAGGAAGTGAAGCATCAATGGATAAATCAAAATCAATTGATTGAATATACTCCGCCGAACTACACTCCCCAACCAAAAAATCGGAGAAGTATTTGGGACTATTAATCGGTAATAGCTACTATTTTAACTTGTTAAACTTATTCGCATCTTTAACAAAAAACTGTGTTGGAACTCAAAATCCACCTTTCGGAGCTATTCCAATTTGATTTACTTTTTTCAAAAATAAGAGAATTCAGAAAACTGGCTGTCGTCGGCAGCTAATTCAATCATTCGGCAGACAACAGATTCAGCAAACAGAAATGAGTCGGAGTCATTTTGATAAAAATAGGAAGCATGTTGCTTTAATAAAGTCTCCAAAGAATCAATATTATTTTTTCCACCACAGCCACCTCTTAATGTATTCTTCATGTGGGCGACAATTTGGCGTGCTTTTCCGGGTTCAGATTTTAGATTATGTAGGCTTTCAGGATTGCGCCGGACATATATACCTGATTCTGTATTTTCTAAATGAAAATCTTGATTAATATCCATAACAAGATTCCGTTGATAGCTGTTTATAATTTCTAAATAGCCATCAAGCACGCAAACCATCCTCGTAATTGGGGTAATATACATTTGCTTTTATAAGATTAATAAGCCTGCCAATGTTTAAGTGTTGAGTTAATCATGATACTTTCCTATTTACTAAACCATGTTTGTAATATAAAAATGCCAATATTGTCGCAAAGAATATCAAAAACGAAAACACACAAATCTTTACGATTTTTTTGGTCAGATATGAACTGCGACTATCGAAACTGGACTTAATATCTGTTAGGTTAAGAAATACCTCTCCATCGGCGTTTTTACAATAATCCCAAAAACCATCCACATATTCGTAGGGAATACTTGCTCCTGGGCCGATGGGAACTACACCAACATCTTTGAATGGGTTATTGATTCCTTCTGTTAGCCTTTTCCTCTCTTGCTCAACTTCTGGATGCTGTCTCTCATACTCTTTCCACTTTCTCATTTCAGCCTCATCCGCCATCTGCTGAGCTTGAAACTTTAACTGTTGCTCCCTGAAATACTGATTAATTCGCTCAACCTCCGCTTCGCCAAATTTGTTCGGTTTAAAAGTAAGCCATAGGACAACAGCAGTTAAAATTGTCAGAATAACTGAAGCTATTAACGCTGGCTTTACGCATTTGGCAAGTCTAAAGAGCAGTATTTTCTTTTTTATGTAGGAATGCCGATGAAACGAAGTACCGTCCAAGTTTGGAGGTACGTCCGTAAAAATTGATTGTAGCTCCGGAAACTCTTCCGCTTTCTGCCATTCATTCATTCCCTTTCTCCACAGCATGGTATCTCTATGAATGGATAGAGATTTGAGCATTTCAAGTGTTAGCGGCCCATATTGTTTCTTATCAGTTTTGATGAAATAGGCATTCATAAGACTACTATAAATTAGTTTGAGATTTTGAACTCACTTTTCCATCCGTAAAAGTGATTGTAATGTTTTTGGTTTTGTCTAAATCATTCCAGACAATTGTCTGTTGAGTTACGGCTTTCCCATTTATTTGCGTGATTCCATTACTGAGTTCCTTTCCTTCAACTGCTAATAACTTTACAACATCGTCGTAGCTCATTCCTGTTGTTATCTTCTTATATGATTCATAATTTATCGGAGACTTGTTTGTTATGGCCTGATTGCTCATTAATAAATTCCCTGAATATTCTTTTAAGTTTGCAGTAAGGACTTTGAGATTCTCGAAATACTCTGTCTTCACAGCCGCCCACTCTTTTTTGCTCATCTTAAAAAGCAATGAGTTGTTGTAATTATCACTTGGCGGCTTATCCCCTTCAAACTTTCCATAATGCACCATATCATGACTGTATTCCAAATTGGTGAATTCATAGATTAATCTATTTGCACTAATAGTGTATGAAAAATCAAATTTGACTGCACCAAAAGTTACGGTTGGTGCAAGTCCTTTTGTTTTGGTTTTGCTATATGTCAGCGTGCCATTGATTACAAACTTATTGCCACCCTTATCCTGCGTGAGAACCGACCATAAAGGCAGATTGATTGAAATCTTTTCAGTCTGCTTTGAATTGTCGAGCTTATATACTTTGACAAGATTCCCCTCATCAAGAAGCGTATATGCCCACTTTGATAGTACATCCTTTACTTCTTGCAATGACTTGCCATTTGTTTCCGCTGAATCTTTAATAAAAATGAGACCGGTTTGGGGGTTGACGGGTAATTCCTGACTGTATGTTTCGCCACAAATAACGAGCAGAAACAAAAGGATTGAATATTTCATAGTTGGTATTTTTTTTAGCCATTTTAGCATGGCTATATCATCTCATACATTTTAACCGCCAAAATAATACAATTTGTATGATTTACAAATACATAGAATCGCTTTTTGTAAAACATACCCCTAATCCAATATACCTTTTGTCCAAACACAATGAAAGTGAAAGACAAAAGGTTTAATGCCTTAAAAACATACATTGATTCAGGAGAAATAAAAGCCTTCTCCGAAATTTTTGAGATTGTTCCTAAAGTTGTATTTGTGAAGGAAACAGGAATAAATTTTGTGAGGTTGACAGAAAAAATAAAGAATCCTGAAAAATTTACCGTTAAGGAAATTCTCGCTTATTCCCAACTTATAAATATTGACAGCAGAAAATTGTACGACTTGATTGTTAAAGCCATTGAAAAAAAGCCAACCGGGAAAAAATAGTTTGAATCCTAATTAGCCTTGTAAAAACTAATTTGCATTTTACTCATCATAATGTTCGTCCCAAATTTTAATCCTTAGTGTAGGAGGCAGACCAGTTAATCTTTCAAGTTCTTGGTGCATTATTTCTTTTACAATGCCTTCATTGCCTACTGTGGTAACAACACTGTCATGAATGGTGAATAAGGGAATTTTGGGGTGTTTCCTGGCTATTAAACGGCATATACAGTGAAGTAGGGCCTGACTTTCGAGATTCTGTAGTAAAAGAGCCAGAGTATTGTGTTTGTCTTTTTTGATTATCTTAAAGATTTGACTAACTGCCGGAAATAACTGACGGAACAACTTAGATTGTGGACGTTCTAACGATTCGACCAAGAAAGGTGGATTTTTGGAAAAAAATACCTCGAACATCCACTTTTTGACATCTTCCCTCATTGCATCTTTCCGGGGTTTAACAGCGTTGTTAAATTCATCCGCTACTTTTTGGTAAAACTGTCCCGAACTGACATATTTTTTGTATCGCTCAAACTCCCTCTGGGACTCACTTTCATCTGATTTAAGCACCATAAGTAGTGAATAATACTTATTATACTTAATATCAGATTTTAGCTTTGGGGATATTTCAAAACCTTCTTTTTTGGCTTTAGGTTCATTTTGGGGTTGCGGGTGCTTTTTCCTTTTATTTAACTTTTGTCTGATTCGCTGCCGTTGCCGTGAATTAAGCATTGATGATTCCCAAAAGCTGGGATTTAGCAATACTGCCGCAAAATAGGGTTGTGAATTGGCAATATCAACATGAACTAATGTTTGGTTGTCATACTTCAAGTACTTTCTAAAACTTCGGGATATATTAGTTAAAGCAGTATGCAGTCTTCCGCCTCCGTCATCAACTGTAAATCTATTAACATAAATTCCGTTGTAAAAACTATCAATACTTCTTTGCCAACAATACATGGATATGTTAGCAATTTCTTCCTTTGACATCTTGCTTTTCGAAGATTTCGGTGCATTTATTTTCTCATTATACTTTAATGGCAAAACAGACTGAGCCAAATCTTTTTCAATTGATAGCTTTCCGCTTTTAATCCATTTATGGAGATATGGAAGTTTTCTTACTGCCGCCCTTTCTTCCTTTTCAAAATATGTTTTTAATTTAAGTCTTAGTTTTCTGTCTTTGATTGTGTAGGGCTTAAATCCTTTCAGATATGGTTTGTTGAAATAATAGCCCCTACTCTTTCCTTCTGTATATTGTTTATTTCTTTTTAAAATCTTTGTCCTTCGCAGATAGTCAAGATATTTATTATAGTTGCTGCCAATCAGTTCTTTTAACAGTTTGCTATAGATGGGAACATACTCGTCAACTTCAAGCCGATTCCGCCTTTTAAAGATTTCTTCACTCACCACTCCCATGACATAGGCTAAATAATCCTTCTTTGGTTTACCGTTGTTTTTAGGCGGAGTTTTCTTTAGAAGTTCTTCAATCTCGATATTTTCTGGAATAAATACTCTCATAAAATTTGAAAATAAATCAAGACGCTTTTTTGAAATCAGTCAAAGCTTCAGTCCACTTCCGTTTCATGGCATCAGGAAAACCAGCCAAATAATTTTGTGTCGTGGCCAGGTCTTCATGACCTAATGATTCCTGGATGAACTCGGTAGGCGCACCGCTATTGCGCAGAATTGTAGCAAATGAATGTCTTGCTGCATAAGTAGTAAACCTTGGGATACCTAATTCTTCTTCTGCTAATAAGCCAAGATATTTATTCATGAATTTATTGAACTCCTGGATTTTGGCCCTTTGCTGTTTGGGTGTCATTTCTGGGGTGTAGATGTCGAAAACAAAATCATTCGGGGTTTTGCTCTTATTTCCCCAGGTTCGTAGGATACCTTTTATTTCCTTTCTGAGCGGTATTTTGATAGGTTGAGGTTTCTTTCTCCGGGATGCGGTTTTGGCCCTGTAATAGATGATTTGGTCATTGGTAATATCTGAGTTCCTTAGTAAGGCCATATCCTTTAAATTCATGCCGCTTGCCAAATAACTAAAACAGAAGAAGGCCCTCGCCTTTCTGATATTTTCTTTCCTGTTGCGTTGGTAAAAATTATCTTCGGCAGTCACGGCAACAGGTTTGTAGCTAAATATCTTCTCTATGTCTGCAAAGTCTAAAGCTTGCTTATCATTGTTGCCTTCCGGTATGGAATAACCATATTTTCCAAAGGGATAAAGGTCTTCATTCATTACCTTATCCACTTTGATGGCCCGGTTTATCACTGCACGGAGATTGCGGAGATAGATGCTTAGAATTGTAGAGCTATTATTTTGCTCATGCAGCATCCAGTTTTCATAGCTTTTCAACCATGAAACCGTTATATCTGTAACCTGGCAGTGGGGATGAAATTTTAAGATAGAAGATAATGTGGTCTTATAAAGGGCAATTGTACCCTCAGCCTTTCCATCCGTCTGTAGCTTTTTCCAGTAAGATTCAAAAAGGCTGCTTAGGTCAGTGGTGAGGTTTTTAGGCGCAAGGAACTTTGCCTCGAATGCCTGGATACTGAAATCCCTCAAATCCTCGATAATATCATCGGCCCGGTATTTCTCATCATAGGCTTTCCTTTTTAACTCCTGGAATGCTACACGGGGCTTTGGCCCATTCATTCGGTCAAAATCAGCTTGGGTTAGATAGATGTTTGTCGGGTAATAGTATTGCTTTTGTCGGAATGTTAGCCTTAACTTTACAGGATACGTTTTGTTTGTTCTTTGATAACGTGTGTCAAGCACGATTGAGGTGGAGGGACGGTTAATTTTTGCCATTTGCATACATTTTGCATGTGGAATGTTGTTAAAACAGAAATTTCCTCCAATTATTGCATCGGCTTCTGTTCGATTAATCGAACATTTTGACATTAAAATCATGTGATGTTCGAAATTTCAAACATCTGAAAATCAGCGAAATGTTCGATATTTCGAACATTTTTTATAGATTGCGCTGGAAACAAGCGGAAGTAGCTCATCTGGTAGAGCGACAGCTTCCCAAGCTGTAGGTAGCGGGTTCGAGTCCCGTCTTCCGCTCATTTTAATACTGCATTTAAAAATTCTTTTGTCGCTTCTTCGATATTTTTACCCGTTCCCAAAGCTTTTATATAGGCGCTGCCGATGATTGCACCATTGGCCAGTGCACAGGCCCCTTCAAAACTTTCTTTATCCCGTATGCCAAATCCCACCAGGACAGGATTCCGGAGACCCAGGTTGTTGATCCGTTTTAAATAGTCTTTTACATCAGGCATATTTTTATCCGAACCGGTCGTGGAAGATGAGGATACAGCATAGAGAAAGCCACTGCTGTTCGCATCCAGTTTTTCCACTCTTTCCACCGATGTTTCGGGTGTGATGAGAAAGATAAAATCTAAACCGTATTGCCGGATGATCGGTCCATATTCAGTGTCAAATTCATATTCCGGAAGGTCGGGGATAATCAATCCATCGATACCTACATCAGCAGCATCGGCACAAAATTGTTCAAACCCATACTGTAATACCGGATTCATATAGCCCATCAACACAACGGGTATACGGATCGTTGATCGAAAGTCCTTCAATTGTTCAAATAACTTTTTAATGGTCATCCCATTCCCCAGGGCGATACTGCTGCTTTGCTGAATAACCGGCCCGTCTGCCAGCGGGTCGCTATAAGGCATCCCAATCTCTAT
The DNA here is from genome assembly GCA_016125075.1 of Terrimonas sp. Taxonomy (GTDB): domain Bacteria; phylum Bacteroidota; class Bacteroidia; order Chitinophagales; family Chitinophagaceae; genus SpSt-398. The sequence goes on along the minus strand of WGMO01000003.1, from coordinate 97,480 downwards.
GATATCCGCTCCATGGTCCTGCAAAGCCCTCATGACATTAAGGGTGCTGTCCAGGTGGGGATAACCAGCCGTGCAGTACACATTGAGCACCCTGCTGCTCTTATTTTTAAATAGTAATTGTAACCTGTTCATCGTCCTGTCCTGATAACCTTATGCCGGATAAGCGATAAGGGTTTATGATCTAATTTAAAACTGCATTTAATATTATTTTCCTACATCGGTATTGCACAAAACGCTTTAACTTCCTACCGGTATTATGGGAAATGTTTCCCCGTCTATTGTCAAAAAATTATAGCGCGGATAGCTATCGATATCGATGGTGATATCAAACAGTGCCTGCCGGGAACCGGTTCGTTTGAATTTCAACACAACAGTATCACCCTCGCGCAGGGCCTCAAATTTTTCCTTCGAAAAATCGGCATCAAGACAGCGCTGAAACTCATAACGTTCACCATTCAGGTTTGAATTCATCCTGAATGCCATATCCATTCCTTTGCAATCATCGCGCAGTTTTTCAGATTTCAAACTGACCTTCAAAAAAGGTTTTGTTTTACAACTCCATGTTCCCAACAACAATAATAGAACCCATAAATATCGCATTTTTATTATTTTTCATTTCATGGCGCTAACATACATGGACAGGTCCTTGTCGCCCCGGCCACTTAAACATATTACCACATTATCGTCCGTCCTGAACTGCATATCACGGAGTGCCGCCAGCGCATGGGCCGTTTCCAGTGCCGGGATGATTCCTTCCAGTCTTGCAAGTTCGAAGGCAGCCTGCATCGCTTCTTCATCGGTAGCGGCCATAAAAACTGCCCGCCTGCTATCAAATAAATGGGCATGAAGAGGGCCAATACCAGGGTAATCCAAGCCCGCTGAAATACTGTGGGGTTCTGTAACCTGGCCATCCTCCGTTTGCATGACGATACTTTTACTGCCATGCAGGATACCGGTCCTGCCTAATTGCGTGGTCGCAGCACTCATGCCGCTTGTAATACCTTTACCGGCTGCCTCCACGGCAACCAACTGTACTTTTTCCTCATCCAGAAAATGATAAAAGGCCCCGGCTGCATTACTCCCGCCGCCAACGCAGGCTATCACATATTCCGGCAATTCCTTGCCAGTTTTTTCCCGTAACTGCCACCTGATTTCCTCGCTGATTACACTCTGGAACCTGGCCACCATGTCGGGGTAAGGATGGGGTCCCACCACACTACCGATGATATAATGTGTATCGTTAGGGTGATTGATCCAGTCGCGGATCGCTTCATTGGTGGCATCTTTCAAGGTTTTACTACCACTTACAGCCGGGATGACCCTGGCACCCAGCATCTTCATTCTTGCCACATTGGGAGCCTGTCTTTCAATATCTTTCTCCCCCATATAAACGATACATTCAATGCCTTTGAGGGCACAGACAGTTGCAGTGGCAACGCCATGCTGACCAGCGCCGGTTTCTGCAATGATCCTTTTCTTGCCCAGCCGGATAGCCAGTAATATCTGTCCAATTGTATTATTGATTTTATGGGCACCTGTATGGCAAAGGTCTTCCCGTTTCAGGAAAATATTTGTTTGAAAATGTTTACTGAGGCGTTCTGCATAATATAAGGGAGTTGGCCGCCCCACATAGTCTTTGAGTAAGGCCTTAAAATCTTGCTGGAATGCTGCTTCATAGATTATGTCCAGATAGGTTGATCGAAGTTCTTCCACATTCCGATGCAGCATTTCAGGCACATAGGCACCCCCAAATTTTCCGTAATACCCATGTTCCGTGGGTTGTTTAAATGTTGTTGTCATGTTGCTCATTGCTTTTAGCCGCCGCTATTCAAAAGGTTTTTCATTGTTATTTTCACCCCTTCAATGCATTTACAAAATTTCTAACTTTTTCCATATTCTTGACCCCTGCACTCACTTCAAACCTGCTATTGATATCAATTGAAAACAATTTGCCGGCCACCGGTTCTTTTTCGAAGGCTTTCAGTTTTTCCTCATCGCCCGGTTCAATGCCACCGCTCAGCAAAAAAATCTTATCGATCACTTTCCCTTTCAGGATATTCCAGTCAAATTTTTTACCGGTACCGCCATAGCCTGCCCCCAGCGTGTCAAACATATACATGTCGCAACAGTCATCAAAGGGTCGTACCATCCACTCGATTGGGTCGTTGTCACTTAACCGGAAAGCCTTGATAACGGAAACATAATTGGCCACTTTTTCACAATAGCGTTCCGACTCATCTCCGTGGAGTTGCACCATATCCAGCCTGTAGTCTTCTACCGTTTTCATCAGTTTTTCATAATCCTCATTTACAAACACCCCAACTTTGGCGATACGGCCACCGGTTTTTTTCATTTTCTCCGGGGCAATCTTATTGCCTACGAATCTTGGCGATTTTGGATAAAAGATAAAGCCAGCCAGGTCAACCCCCATCTCTTCGAGGGCATTTACCTGTTCCGGCAATGTCATGCCACAAACTTTGATTCTCATAACGCTTTTGCTTTTAATTGATTTACAAATTCAGCAAAAGCAATCGTTGGGTCGGGTTGCTTCATGAAATTTTCCCCGATCAGGAAACCCTTATAGCCATGTTCTTTGAATAAAAGAATATTTTCAATCGTACTGATTCCGCTCTCTGCTATCTTTATTTTATCAGCCGCAATCTTTTCCGACATCCTCAGGCTTCGGTCGATATCGACTTCAAAGGTCTTGAGGTTACGGTTATTGATACCCACCATGGATGTTTCATCCGTTATATGTCCCAGTTCTTCTGCATCATGGATCTCAAGTATCACCTCCATACCCAGTTTCCCCGACAACACTGCCAGTTCCCTGACCTGGCGGGGTGTCAGGCAGGCCGCTATCAGTAAAATTACATCAGCGCCGATACTTTTGGCTTCATAAACCTGGTATTCATCAATAATAAATTCCTTTCGCAGGATGGGTATCCTGTTCACCCTCGCCATTTCTAAGTCTTCTGAAGACCCTCCGAAAAAATAGGCATCGGTCAGCACCGATAAGCAGGAAGCCCCGTTATCCGTATACCCTTTTGTCACTTTCAGGATATCGGCCTGGGGATTGATCATCCCTTTTGAAGGTGATTTTCGTTTGAATTCAGCAATAATACCTGTTTGCCGTTCATCCTTCAAAGCAGCTGCCAGTGAGTAACATTGCCTGCCGAAAAATGCCGACTTTTCCAGTTCGGCGATCTTCCTGCCCGATTTACGGTCACTGACCTCTTTCTTTTTGTACGCCACTATGGTATCCAGCATATTCATAACTGCCTGCTACAATTTTAATTTTGAAGGGCCAATAATTTGACTAAACAAGCATGGGCCTTTCCCTGTTCCAAACTTTCCACTGCCGCCGCATAAGCTGCTTCATATTCATCGTAATTCCCTGTACAATGCAGGGCCATAGCCGCATTGGCCAATACTACAGCATTTTGGGCAAAACTTCCCTTCCCTTTTAATATCCTGGCAAAAAGACCGGCCGCTTCCTCAACAGTCGCCCCTCCATAGATATCTGATGACTGCACCATCCTTTTGCCCAATGCTTCAGGTGTCCTGACATACTCTCCATCATTTGTAATGACTTTTGTATCGCCGGTTAAGGAAATCTCATCATAACCATCCAGGCTATGGATTACTGTAAAGGGTTTCCCGGACTGCTGCAGCAGATAATTATAGATCCTCGCCATCTCCAGGTTATAAACGCCCACCAGTTGATAGGCGGGATGGGCCGGGTTCACCATCGGGCCCAGCATATTAAAAAAAGTTCGCATCCCGAGATTTTTCCTGATGGGGCCGACAGTTTTCAATGCCGGGTGAAACAAAGGAGCATGAAGAAAACAGATACCTGCTTCTTCCAGTTCATTTTTTAATGTAACATTGTCTACTTTAAACCGGTATCCCAGTTGTTCCATGACATTGGAGGCCCCGCTAACAGAAGAAGCCCCGTAATTGCCATGTTTGGCCACTTTCTGGCCTGTGCCCGCTACGATAAAACAACTTAGGGTGGAGATATTAAAGGTATTCTTTCCATCTCCCCCCGTTCCTACGATATCGATGGTATTATATGTACCCAGGTCCAGTCTCACACATAGTTCCAGGAGGGCATCCCGGAAGCCCTGTAATTCATCGATTGTTACACTTCGCATCAGGTACACGGTCATGAATGCTGTAACCTCATGTTCATTGTATACAGATTTCCCGATATTCACCAGCACTTCTTTTGCCGTCTCCCGGCTCAGCGTCTTATGTTCAAACAGGTATTGTAAAATCTTTTTCATGATTTGTTATGATTTTCCAAACTTGAAAATGCTTTGTTCGTAGATTTCAGGAAAGCCAGTTCCTTAATATTGTTTCACCCATGGGTGTCAATACACTTTCCGGATGAAACTGTACGCCCTGCACATCATAGGTTGTATGCTGCAAGGCCATGATCATCCCCCCCTCATCCCTTGCCGTAATAACCAGTTCTTTAGGAAAATCAACATCACTGATCACCCAGGAATGATAACGCCCCACTTCTATTTCATCCGGCAAACCCCGGAAAAGCCCACTCCGGGCGGCAACTGTTTTATTTTCCACAAAGATGGGTGTAGCCACGCCATGATAAACCGTTGTTAAATTCACAAGGGTACCACCAAAAGCTTCCCCGATTGCCTGGTGACCCAGGCAAACACCCAGGATGGATTTCGACGAAGCATACTCCCTGATCAGCGGTAATAACAATCCCGCCTCCTCCGGAATGCCCGGACCCGGCGAAAGGATAATCTTATCGTAGGATCGTATGGCTTCCATGGCGATCTGGTCATTTCTGAAAACATCTACCCGGGCATGCGTGATCTTTTCCACCAGGTGAACAAGGTTATAGGTAAACGAATCATAGTTATCAAAAACAAGGACCTTCATTTTAATTATTTTATGGCTGCTGCAAAATCAATCGCCTTTTTCAAGGCCCCTAATTTATTTCCAACTTCTTCCAGTTCATTGACCGGAACAGAGGCCGCTACAATTCCGGCACCTGCCTGGTAAGTGAGCGTATTATGCCTGCTCAGGAATGTCCGGATCATAATAGCATGGTTACAACTGCCGTCAAACCCGATAAACCCGATAGCCCCGCCATAATAACTTCTTGCGGTGGGTTCAAAATGATCGATCAGCTCCATGGCCCTGAATTTTGGCGCCCCGCTCAAGGTGCCTGCGGGAAATGTCTTCGCCAATAACAGGAAAGGGTTGCTCCCTTCTTTCACCGAACCGGTCACTTCACTAACCAGATGGATGACATGCGAGTAATACTGGACCTGCCGGTAATGGGTAACTGAAACTTCATCACAAACCCGGCTCAAATCGTTACGGGCAAGATCAACAAGCATGACATGCTCAGCATTCTCTTTTGCATCCTTTAACAGGCGTTCGGTCTCTTTCTGGTCCCATGCATCATCCCCAGTCCGTTTAAAAGTGCCGGCAATAGGGTGAACCACTGCCTTTCCCTGACGGATGATGATCTGTGACTCCGGCGAAGAACCCATCAGTTTATAATCCCCGTAATCAAAATAAAAAAGATAGGGCGAAGGGTTGATGCTTCTCAGGGCCCTGTATACATTGAATTCATCCCCCGTAAAGCTTTGATGAAAGCACCGGCTGAGTACGATCTGGAAAACATCGCCCCTGTGACAATGCTGTATGCCTCTCTCCACCATTTCCATGTATGCTGCATCGGTCATATCAGAAGTCTCCTCCCCTTTTGCCATGAAAGGGAAAACAGGAACATCCCTGCTGCGGATCAGGGACTCTACTCCTTCCCTTTCACTTTCGATGCCTTCGATGAGATTTTCGCAGATAAAGAGTTCATCCTTGAAATGATTAAAAACGATCACGTACTGGTATAACCGGTACCGGAGCAGGGATATGCCATTCTGCGGCGGTTTTACAAATTGTATGGATTCAAAAAACGGAACCGCATCAAAAGAGGTATATCCATAAAGACCCTGGGCATATGCCCCTTCTTTGATTATAGGTTTATGCATATTGAATTGTTGCATAAAGTCCCATAAATGCCCGGGTACATCCTGGCGGTCCTGGATAGAAATCTTTGCTGCTTGCTGCCCCGGTAATTTGAACTCAAGATTCTCGTAATTGATGGCCTCTATTCCGGCGATGGCATTGATACAAATAAAGGAATAACTGTTTTCGGCGGCATGGCTGTCTGTGCTTTCCAGCAGGATCGTATCCCGGAACCGGTCACGCAAACGCAGGTAAATACCAACGGGCGTATACACATCAGCCAGCAGTCTTTTACAGGTTGTTTTAATATCAATTTTCTTCATGTTTTCCAATTCCGCGATGAAAAATAAAAAGCCCCCGACATTTCGGGGGCTTCTGAATACCTTATAAATAAAGTAATGACATTACAGCACCCCTGAAGAGTTTGTATGCCACCACCACTGATTATTATACGATTGATTCATTACACTGCAAATATGATGAGCAAAATCCGTTTCACCAAATTTTTATAAAATTCCTTTTGTAGTGGGCAGGTGATTGCTGAAAGGATCGCGCTGCACGGCCATCCGGATGGCCCTTGCAAAAGCCTTGAAGATCGCCTCCGCCATGTGATGCTCATTGTCTCCCCTGCATTCGATATGCAAATTACATCTTGCAGCATCGCTGAAAGATTTGAAGAAATGAAAAAACATTTCCGTCGGCATATCGCCGATTTTTTCCCTTTTAAATTCGGCCTGCCAAACGATCCAGCTGCGGCCCCCGAAATCAATCAGCACTTTTGCCTCGCTTTCATCCATGGGTAATGCAAACCCGTACCTTCCCATGCCTCTTTTATCGGCCAGGGCCCTTGCAAAGGCTTCCCCAAGAGCAATACCGGTGTCTTCTATCGTATGATGTTCATCAATATGCAGGTCGCCTTTTACAAGGATATCCAGGTCCACCTTACCATGACGGGCCACCTGGTCGAGCATATGATCAAAAAAACCGATCCCGGTCCTGATGACGGATTTTCCCGAACCGTCTGCATTCAATGCAACGACAATATCCGTTTCACTGGTCTTCCTTTCATACCGCACTTTCCGTAATCCGAGTTTTAAAAAAGAATAGATTTCAGCCCATAGCGTTGTTTCCAGGGATATCGTTGTATCCCTTAATGCTTCCGCTTTGTCTTTTATTTCACCCCCACCCAGGGTGGGATCGTTGTTCAGCCAGATACCCTTGCATCCCAGGTTCTTTGCCAGCTGCATATCGGTGATACGGTCACCGATCACAAAGGAATTGGGAATATCATACTTTTCATTGTCCAGGTATTCAGTCAACATACCGGTACCGGGTTTACGGGTAGGCAAATTATCTTCAGGATATGATCTGTCAATAAATACTTTTGAAAAAAGGATACCTTCCCCCTCCAGGCTTTTCATCACCAGGTTCTGCAAGGGCCAGAAACTGTCTTCCGGGAATGCAGCCGTACCCAACCCATCCTGGTTGGTGACCATCACAAGTTCATAATCCAGTTCCCTGGCAATACGCCCCATGAATTCGAACATCCCGGGATAAAAGCTTAGTTTATCAAAGGCGTCGAGCTGGTAGGTAGGCGGAGCTTCATTGATCAGCGTACCATCACGGTCTATAAATAACACCCTCTTCATAATTATTTTATTGTTGCGCGCACTGCTTTTACTTCTGCGGGTGAAACAATACTGGCATTGTTCCCAAAACTTTTTCGTACATAGGTCAGGGCATCTGCAATCTGCTGATCGTTTAATATCGATTCGAGTGGCGGCATCGGGTTATAAAAGCTATCTCCATCAATTTCGATTTCTCCTCCTTTCAACCCTTTCAGTACAATTTTAATCAGCGCTTTTTTATCCCCTAACACCCATTGTGTCTTTACCAGGGGTGGATTCATGGGCGGCGAACCATTGCCATCGGCCTGGTGGCAGGCGATGCAGGTTGCAGCATATACTTTCTGGCCTCTTTCCAGCGTCTCTTTCAAGCCACCCTGCCGCATGAAATGAAAAGAACTGAGCAGGATCATAAGGAACAGTACAGCCGATACGGACAATATGCGCATATTTGATTTTCGTTATTTTTTATACGTAATCTTCCATACAGATCCGTTTCGGTCATCACTTACATAAAGCGACCCGTCAGGTCCCTGGGCAAGTCCGCAGGGTCGATACTCTGCCTTGTTGATATTCGGGCCGGCAAAGCCATCTGCAAAGACCTCCCAGTCACCGGATGGCATCCCATCCTTAAAGGGCACAAAAACGACGAAATAACCGGCCTGTGGTTCTGGGGACCTGTTCCAGGATCCATGAAAGGCGATAAAGGCACCATTTTGATATTTTTCCGGGAATTGGTTTCCGGTATAAAACAATAAGGCATTGGGTGCCAAATGTCCGGGAAACTGTAAAATGGAATGGTTTTTATCTTCACAACGGCCCACCTTATTCCGGTCACCCCCATATTCCGGGTTCAGAAGTTTCTGTTTTTTTTCATTGTCAAAATAGCAATATGGCCATCCACAGTCATCCCCCTTTTTAATGCGGAACATTTCTTCGGCGGGATTGTTGGCACCCGATTGCTGGTCAAATAATTCTGGATAGAACTGGAACAACATATCCCTGCCATGCTGCATTACATAGAGATCGTTGGAGCTGGTATTCCAGTCAAGTCCCACCACATTTCGCAAACCGGTGGCATAATGGACTGACTCCTTGTAGCTCTGGTCCTGGCCATCAGCCCTGAATTGCCAGATACCGCCTGCCGTTTCCAGTAAAGGACAGGGATCTTTCCCCGGTGAGCCCTTCACCCTATCCTGTTCCTGGCACATGTTGGAGGGTGCCCCTACGTTTACATAAATATTCCCGCTATTGTCCAATGCAATGGATTTCGAATTATGCTGGCCCTGGTCAACCAAACCGGTGATGATCCTTTTTTTTGAACCCTCGTCCACCCTGCCACTGGATTCATCGATAGTATACCGGAACACTTCCGAATTGGATGAAGCATAGAGATAGCCGTTCTTTATTGCGATACCAGTTCCTTTATAATCACCAAAACCGGTTATGTCATCGGCAATGCCATCCCCATCGCTATCATGCAAACGGTAAATGCCTTTTCCATTATATAATTTATCCAGCTTCACAAATACATCTCCGTTTGCACTCACTGCAATATGTCTTGCCCTTCCAAGGTCTTTGATGATCCTTAAAGCGCTGAAACCATCGGGCAACACCAGGCGGGGATCATCCCCGGCAGGTAATGGGCCTGACTTTGCTTTTGTAGAATCGTTACCGCAGGCAACCAGAAAAGACGAAGCGGTAAAAAAGATCAGGAGGTATTTGCTATATTTCATAATCACATTTTTTAAAAAAGATAAATTTATTGATTTTTCAGGCTGAATTGCTGTAATAAACGGATCATTTCATCATTTTCTTTCTGCGTACCGACAGTGATCCGCAAACATCCTTCGCAAAGTTCAACATGGCTCCTGTCTCTTACCACGATGCCGGCTTCCAGGAGGAACCTGTAAATCAATTTTGGTTCCGTCACTTTTACTAGCAGGAAATTGGCATCCGATGGGTAGATATGGATAACGACCGGGATCTTCAACAATACTTCCTCAAGCTTTTTTCTTTGCTCTACGATCTCAACAATCATATCATTTACCTGTTCCACTTCTTCAAGGGCTTTTAAGGCTATTTCCTGGGAAGCCTGGTTGATGTTATAGGGTGGCTTGATCTTATTCATTACCTGGATGATCTCCTCACTGGCAAAAGCGATACCCAATCGCAAAGCGGCAAGCCCCCAGGCCTTGGACAAGGTCTGTAAAACAACAAGATTCGGGTAATTGTTCAGTTCTTTGGTAAACGAATGCTGTCTTGAAAAATTGATATAAGCTTCATCGATCACGACAAGACCAAAATAATTATTCAGTATGACTTCAATATCCTGGTAATGTAAGGCATTCCCCGTAGGATTATTCGGAGAACAAAGGAAAATCATTTTTGTATGGTCGTCGATTGCTTTTTCGATTGCGTCCAGGTCCAATTGAAATGCAGGCGTGAGGTTCACCTTTTTTATCCCGATATTATTGATCCCTGCGCTCACTTCGTACATACCATAAGTGGGCGGGCAAATGATGATATTATCGATGGATGGTTCACAAAAGGCCCTGCAAAGAATATCAATGCATTCATCGCTCCCGTTTCCGATAAAGATATTCGGAACGGCCACGCCTTTTATCTTTTCCAGTTGCTCTTTCACTTTAACTTGGAGCGGGTCGGGATAGCGGTTATACCATTTTGCCAATGGCGAACCCAGGCTGTTTTCATTAGCATCCAGGAACACATGGGCTTCCCCCCTGAACTCATCCCTGGCCGAAGAATAAGGCTTTAAATTTTTAATATTTTCCCTGACCAGGTTGTTTAGATTGAAAGACATGATCAATTTTCCTTTTGGGTTTTATCGATTCTGATGCTGATGGCACGGGCATGCGCCTGCAGACCCTCTGCTTCCGCCATCAGGATGACAGCATCCGCAAGCTGTTCCAATCCGGATGGGCTCAATTGCTGGAACGTTACCTTTTTCACAAAACTATCCAGACTTACGCCACTATAGGCTTTTGCATATCCGTTTGTCGGTAGGGTATGATTCGTTCCGCTGGCATAATCACCTGCACTTTCAGGGGAATAATTACCCAGGAACACCGAACCGGCATTCCTGATACCTTCAGCCAGGGCCGCTGCATTTTTACAGTTGAGGATCAGGTGTTCTGCTGCATAATCGTTGAGGATGTCAATAGCATCTTTCTCCGATTGCACCAACAACATCCTGCTGTGCGCAAGGGCTTTTTCCACCAGTTCTTTTCGGTTAAGCATGGCTGACTGACGTTTGAGCTCCCTGCTGACTGCTTCCAATACCCCTTCCTTACTACTGACCAGTATAACCTGGCTGTCTGCTCCATGTTCTGCCTGACTTAAAAGATCAGCCGCCACAAATGCCGGTATGGCGGTCTCATCAGCATAGATCGCCACTTCACTGGGTCCTGCCGGCATATCAATGGACACTGCATCCTGCTGGATAAGTTTTTTGGCACTCGTTACATATTGGTTTCCGGGCCCGAAAATCTTATATACTGCAGGTATGGTTGCTGTACCATAGGCCATAGCGCCTATAGCCTGTACCCCGCCCACCTTAAATATCCTGGTGACACCCGCCAGTTTTGCAGTAAACAAAATGGCCGGATGCAACTTGCCGTCTTTGCCGGGAGGAGAACACATAATGATTTCCCGGCAACCCGCCATCACAGCCGGTACAGCAAGCATCAGAATAGTGGAGAACAGGGGCGCTGTACCACCCGGTATATAGATACCGACCTTTTCGATGGCCAGGCTTTTCCGCCAGCATTTCACACCCGGCATCGTTTCGATCACCTCCTCGGTCTTTGCTTGCGACTGATGAAATTTCTGAATGTTTTCCATCGCCATCCGGATGGCATTCTGCAGCGGATTTCCCAGTTCCTTTTCCGCCTCCCTGAATTCCTTTCCCGTCACTTCTAATTTTCGTAACCGGACGCCGTCAAATTCTGCCGTAAACTTCTTCACGGCACGATCCCCGTTTTTTTGTACAGCCTTTAAGATTTTACCCACTTTCTTATCCAAAAGCCGGGCATCATAGGCGGGCCTTTTTAAAATTTCAGGCCATTCGTTCCTGCCGGGGTATTTATATATTTTCATCTTGTAAGCGTTAAAAGATCAAATCACCATTTTTTCAATTGGAATCACCAGGATACCCTGTGCACCTGCCTCTTTTAATTTTTCAATTTTTTCCCAGAAAACGTCTTCATTCAAAACCGAATGGACACTGCTCCAACCCGTTTCCGCAAGGGGGAGCACCGTCGGGCTCTTCATGCCGGGTAACAGGGCAATGATATCTTCCAGTTTGTCATTGGGGGCATTGAGCAGGATGTATTTATTATGCTTTGCCTTTTTAACCGCATTGATCCGAAAGACCAGTTTGTTGAGCAATTTCAGTTTTTCGCCATTAAAAGAATGGTTGCGAATTAGGACCGCCTGGGAGTGTAAAATCGTTTCCACCTCTTTCAGCCCATTCATTAATAATGTCGAGCCGCTGCTCACCAGGTCACATACGATATCCGATAAACCGATGCCAGGAGCAATTTCGACTGAACCGCTGATCTCATGGATCTCCGCTACTGCATTTTTTTCCGATAAATATTTTTTCACCAGGAATGGATAACTGGTTGCGATCCTTTTGCCGGCAAGGTCATGCATCCCGGTATATTCATCTGTTTTAGGAATAGCAAATGAAAGCCTGCATTTGCCAAATCCCAGTTTTTCCACCACACTGACATCCTTGTTCTTCTCATAGAGAACATTTTCCCCTACGATGCCAATATCGGCAACACCATCCTCCACATACTGAGGGATATCATCATCCCGCAGGAAAAACACTTCCATCGGGAAATTATCACTTTCAGTCTTCAGCCGGTCTTTTACATTCCGGAGATCAATGCCACATTCTTTCAGCAGTTTCACCGAGTCTTCATAAAGCCTTCCGCTTTTTTGAATGGCAATCCGGATAACAGTTTTTTCCATATACATTATTTTAAATAAAAAAGGCCCACCATCCGGTAAGCCTTTTAAAGCGATTTATGTTTATACACATAGCACCACCGGCTTACCTGTTCAGGCAAGTATGATGATGACCGATGTGTAAGAATAAATTCATTTGTATGCAAAAATAACAGCCGGCCGTATTTCAGCCAAATTTTATTCCATATTCGACTAACTTTATCCACCGGCTATTTCACAACACACCCACTAACAACTGTTATGAAGATATTTTTATTCTTTTTTTTGGTTATTGATTTCACACAATGTGCCTTCCATATTCCTTCTACCGCCAAAAAAATGGTTTGGCATGACGAGTTCGAACAGGCAGGATTACCCGACTCCACAAAATGGAACTATGATACAGGCGGACACGGTTGGGGAAACCGGGAAATACAGTTTTATACTTCCCACCGAAAAGAAAATGCAAGGGTGGAGAATGGTTCCCTGATTTTAGAAGCCAGGAGAGAAAAATGGGAAGGGGCTGATTACAGTTCTGCCAGGCTGCATACAAAAGGAAAAGGCGACTGGCAATATGGCGAAATCCTGGTCAGGGCCATGATCCCGCAAGGCCGAGGTACCTGGCCGGCTATTTGGATGCTGGGTTCTAATACCCCCTTCCATTGGCCGGAGGATGGAGAAATTGACATCATGGAGCATGTCGGTTTTAACCAGGGATTCATACAGGGTTCTGTGCATTGTAGAGGAAGAAATGAAACGGATACTATTGAAATACCTGATTGCTCCAGCCAATTCCATGTTTACGGGCTGGAATGGGATAAGGATACCATTCGAACCTCGGTGGATGGAAAAGTGTATTTCCGTTATGCCAACGATAAAAGCGGTTATTCCAACTGGCCATTTGACAACAAAATGCATTTATTGCTCAATATTGCCGTTGGCGGAAATTGGGGCGGGCAAAAGGGCATCGATACCTCGATCTGGCCACAGCAAATGATAATTGATTATGTGAGGGTCTATCAATAAAACCACTCCCCATTAAAATTCTGAAAATGCACCAGCAATTATTTGAAAAAGTTGACCAGTATATCACAGGGCTTTTTGTTGAAACAGACCCCTGCCTTGCGGCCATTGAACGATCCATTATTGAAAACGATATTCCATCGATCAGTATTTCTCCCACACAGGGAAAATTGTTGCATCTACTGGCCAAACTCTGCCATGCAAAAAATATTCTGGAGTTGGGAACTTTGGCCGGTTATAGTACGGTATGGATGGCCAGGGCACTCCCGGAAAATGGTCATCTTTTAACTTTGGAAAGCAATGAAAAGCATGCTGCTGTGGCAAAAGAGAATTTCATCCGTTGCGGATTAGCTGACCGTATCACGATCAAAACCGGGAATGCCATCGAAACCCTTCCTGCACTGGTAGGGTCAAAAGCCGGGCCATTTGATATGATTTTTATTGATGCCGACAAACCACCTTACACAGCATACTTCCAATGGGCCCTGCAGGTTTCCAGACCCGGTACCCTCATCATCGCAGATAATGTGATCAGGGAAGGGAAGGTTCTGGATACAGGTGATCATGATGAAAGGGTGATGGGTGTGAGGCGGTTTAACGATTACCTGTCGCAATGCAAACAGGTAACTGCCACAATTTTTCAAACGGTTGGGGCCAAGGAGCACGATGGGATGGCGATGGCGATTGTAAAATAAAGACAAGGATCTCCTCCGTTCAAGTGAAAGATTTGAGATAAATCCAGTCCGCTGAGCTTATAAAATTATATTTATTTATATTTGTATTTATTTGATTTTCAATATAAATATTTTATTTTTTCTTAAATTTTTCTCCATTGCCAAATTCTGCTTTCCCGGTACGGGGGAATCGCCTAAATTTGGTTACTGACCCATTGAAGCATTTTCCAGAATCAACTTACTAAGTACCCATTAATTTCACTGCACTACCCCATTATCACCGTTTGATAACATATATTAAAGAGGAGTAAGAATATGTATACGTATGCATTACTTGAACCAGGATGCTATTACCTGGTACAGGAAAAAATTAATAGCCCCATCAGCCTGATCAAGGCAACGGTTGAATCGGATGTATGTATGTTCATCACCCGCTATGATGAACCCATGGTTACGGAATGGAAGAAAAAGAACGATCCGATCCATGATATCCTGGAATGCCTGACGGATGATACGACCCGGGAATGGGAAAAGTATTACAACAGCGAGGATGCGTATTATGAAGAAGATGATGAATAATACAGCCAACCGACAATTTGTGTACTAATTATCACCTGCCATGTCATAAGAAAATTTATTTTTACCCCATGAAAATATTCAACCTCCTAATTGGCCTGGTTACGACTACGGCCCTGTTTATTTCCTGTAATGCCCAGACATCCGGTGCTACGCAAGTCAACTCAGATGCATTTGAAAAGGAACTCCATGCCAAAAATGTGCAATTACTGGATGTAAGAACTTCCGGCGAGTACAATAACGGCCATATTGCCAATACCCTGCTGGCCGACTGGACCAACAGCACACAATTCCAGGACCGTATAAAATACATGGACAAAAACATCCCGGTACTGATCTATTGTGCCAGTGGTGCAAGGAGTGCTGCAGCTGCCAGTTGGATGCGTAAAAACGGCTTCAAACAGGTCACTGAACTGGAGGGTGGTTTTATTCAGTGGAAGAGGGACCATAAACCGGTAGAAACTTCAGCACCCCAGCAACAAATGACGCTGGACGACTATCAGCATATGATTCCCGGTACCGGCACTGTTCTGGTTGATTTTGGAGCAGACTGGTGTCCTCCCTGTGTAAAAATGCAACCCGTATTGGATGACCTGGAAAAATCCTTACAAGGCAAATTTACGCTGATCAGGGTGGATGTAGGGACCCATACCAATATCCTGCAACCGCTGAACGTGGAAGCTTACCCTACTTTTATCATTTACAAGAATGGAAAAGAAATATGGCGTCAAAGCGGTATCGTTGAAAAATCTGTTCTCCAATCCCAACTGCTTTAATCAATGCGTCGCACAATACCTGTATTATTCCTGCTGGCATTATTATTCGCTAACAGTGACCTGACCGCCCAAAACAAACATCCTTTCATTGAAATACTGGATTCCGGCATGCAGACCAGTTTAAGAGGGTTGAGTGTTGTGAATGATAATATTGTTTGGGTGAGCGGTAGCAACGGCGTAGTGGGCCGTTCCAGTAATGGGGGTAAAAACTGGAAATGGATCACTGTAAAAGGGTTTGAGAAAAATGATTTCAGGGATATCGAAGCCTTTGATGCTTCCACGGCTGTCATGCTGTCCATTGGGGAACCGGCGTATATCCTAAAAACCCATGACGGCGGTGAATCCTGGAAAATTGTTTATGAAAACAAGACAAAGGGTATGTTTCTCGACGCCTTCGATTTTAGTACTCCTGCCAATGGCATTGTGATCGGTGACCCTGTAGATGGTCATTTTTTCATGGCAAAAACAACTGATGGTGGCGAAACCTGGAACAGTTTGACAACAGATGAAAGACCTACCGCAAACACCGGTGAGGCTTTTTTTGCTGCAAGCGGAACCAATATTTCCCTACTCTATAACCAATCCCTGTTTTTGGCGAGCGGTGGGGTTCAATCTCATCTTTTTATCAACAATGAAAAAATCAGCATCCCCATTTTACAGGGCCGGGAAACAACGGGTGCCAACTCGGTAGCCGTTTGGGATGATTACAGAAAAAATGCCGGTAGCAGGATCATCATTGTAGGAGGTGATTTTAACCACCCGGATTCAACCCGTCTCAATTGTGCCTATTCGGAAAACAGGGGCAGGTCCTGGAAGCAGCCCCATACTGCCCCGCATGGATACAGGAGCTGTGTAGAATACCTCAGTAAAAAGGAAATCATCAGTTGCGGACTCAACGGCGTGGACTATTCTTATGATGGTGGAAAAAACTGGAGTCTGATCAGTAATAGCGGATTTCACAGCTGCCAGGCAGCTAAATTCGGTACTGCCGTTTTTCTCAGTGGCAATAACGGTAAGATCGCGCGACTCAGGATCAATTAATTCAATAACAGCTCCTACAAGCCAATGCCGGAAATTGCCTGATCCTTTATTGGATATTATCCAGAATTTCTTTTACCGAAACCCTTTTCTTGTAATCCGGCTCAAAGTAGCGGAACGTAACGGAGCCTTCCTTATTGATAATATAAACGGCGGGAACCGGAAGATAAGCCCCATTGTCGCCATTATTACCTGCCAGGTCGATATCAAAGCTTTTGTAGCGCTTTACTGTTTTTTCGTCGACCTGGAATGCCACATCATAAGCTTTCATGATCTTAAGCTTATCATCTGAAATAATGGAAAAACTAGCTCCCGTCTTCTCGACCGTTTTGGCTACTGAAGGGGTTTTTTCTGGTGTTATAGCAATCAGCCGGGCCCCTTTATCAGTAATAAATTGTAGGGAATCTTCCAGTTTTTTTAAGGCTTTATTGCAATAGGGACACCATTCTCCCCTGTAAAAAACAAGGACTACCGGCCCTTCTTTGAGCATATCCTTTAGCCGGATATCATTCCCCAATTGATCCTTCCCCTTAAAATCAGGTGCCTTTGAATTGATAAACAATCCTTCGGGCTTCTCCTGTGCCAGTACCGGTACAGAAAACCATACTATCAAACAATAAAAAAGTATCTTCTTCATATCCATTATTGAACATTAAAATTATCAAATCCCCGGATTCAAAAAGGTCTTCAGGATGACTAATTAACATTATATTTATTTTTTCTACATTTATTGAAATTTTAAACCATGGCCAGCAACCACTATGACAAATGGATTATCAAATCTTTACTGGGATTTTTATTGATCGTAATCGCCGTCTTTTTTATTTATTACTCCCTGGCCTACCTGCAGGATACTTCCAGGTGGGTCATTTTCGCAGTACTGGACTCCCTTTGTTTTTCTTTGGGTGTTTATTTCATGGGCAGTGCTTTCGTCCATAAACTCAAATTTGATATCAAACACCGGCAAAAAACGCATGAACAGGCTGGTTCAGACCGATAAAATGTTGTTCAAGAAAAAAGCCGGAACGATGTTCCGGCTTAATAATATCCTGTATCCCTGCTAATTTTGACTTAGATTCCTGAAATCAACAGATACCAGTTTACTCACACCCGGTTCCTGCATGGTAACCCCATAAATCACGTCCACCGTACTCATCGTGGTCTTGTTATGCGTAACGATGATAAACTGCGAGTTCTCACTGAAATTGCGGATCATGTTTGTAAACTTGCCCACATTGGCATCATCCAGGGGCGCATCAACCTCATCCAGTATACAGAAGGGGGCCGGTTTGATCAGGTAAATAGCGAATAAAAGTGCGGTGGCAGTAAGCGTCCGCTCTCCCCCACTCAATTGGGTAAGCGAAGTAGGCCTTTTCCCCTTGGGTTTGGCAATAACATCAATGCCTGTTTCAGCCAGGTTTTCAGGATTTTCCAAAACAAGATCGCACTGGTCATCTTCCGTAAACAAAGTCTTGAAAACCGCATGAAAGTTTTCACGCACCGCATGAAATGTTTCCAGGAATTTCTGGTTTGCGGTGGCTTCCACTTCCTGGATGGTCTGCATCAGGCTTTCTTTGGCATTGACCAGATCATTTTTCTGTTCTAAAATGAAATCATACCTTTTTTTCATTTCCTGGAAAGCCTCGATTGCGGTCGGGTTGACTTCCCCCAGGTTTTCCATACGCTTTTTCATTTTCTCTGCCTTTTCCTGCAACTCTTCTGCAGTGGCTTCCCCGGTCCTGGGTTCATCGAGTATGTCTTCCAGCTGAATCCTGAATTCCACATTCAGTCTTTCCTTCATTCCGGCGAGTTGAAGTTTAACCTCATTTAACCGGTCTTTTATTTCGGCGAGCAGATGCTCCACCTGTTCTCTTTCTTTTATTTTATGTCTCAGCTCACTTTCCTTTTCTGTAAGCTGGTTACGCCAGTTATAATAGGCCTGGTCGGCTTCATTGAGTTTCTGCTCCTCCTCCTCCTTTTTCCTGATCATACCCAGCAGTTGTTCTTCAATTGCTGTAACCGCCTGGGCTGAAGCTGCGATTTCCTGGGTAGTTTCATTCAGCTGGACCTGGTTCGCTTCAATCTGGAGGTGCAGATCATTGAGCTGGTTCGATTTAAATTCTTTCTCCTGCCGCAGTGACCCGATCTTACTTTGCTGTTTTGTTACCTGCAGGTTATATTCATTATACCTTGCATTGATATCATTGAAATTGTTTTCCTCCTGCATAAAAGCTGCTTCGGCTTCCAGCAGGCCCGCTGAACTCTGGTTCAATTTTTCTTCGAAGGCACTGAGTTCGGTCCTTATATTTTCCAGCGAGATAAAGAGCTGCCCGAGCTGCTGTTCCAGCTCACCCGCCCGATGATCACTCTGCTGCTGAAGGGCATGGAGGTTTTCCAGTTTGTTATGCAGGGAAAAAACAAGGTTGGTGGTCTGTTGGATCTCTTTTTCCGTTTCCCGGATCGCATTCTCCCGCAGGTCCTCGTTAAACGCGAGCACCTCGTTATGACGTATCTGGATTTCCGATTTGAGGCGGTCAACCACTTGTTGCTGCTGGTCGATCTCCTCTGCAAGTTTTTCAAGGTTCTTCGCCCTTCCGATCTTTTTCCCTTCAAAGAGCCCGACACTGCCTCCGGTGAGGGAATATTTCCCTTTCACATAGCGTCCTTCCTTTTCAATCACCACAAAGCCATTGCTGTTATTGAGCGCTTCCTCATTATCAGCTATAAAAACATTACCCAGCAGGTGCTCGGCCAGTTTCCTGTATTTTTCTTCAACTTCCACCACCTGCAAAGCTGGTATGGCATTGTTCAACTGGTGCCCCGCATCCTGGTTATCAAAACCGGTGATCTTTTCCAGCAAAAAGAAATTCGCTTTTCCTTTTTTATTTGCATCCAGCAGGTGAACGGCTTTCAACCCGTCCTGAAGGTTGTTGACAACATAATAACTGAGGTAGGGTTCCAATACATTTTCAAGGGCTGTCCGGTATTCCTCTTTTACATAAATGATATCAGACAGGATGGGGGCCGTGTAACCCAAATCCGGGTTATTGTGCAGGAATTTGACACTTTCCGGATAGCCCTCCATCGTATCGATAAGGCTTTTCAGCAGATCATGTTCATTTTTCCGGGCATCCAGTTTCCGGTTTTCCTCCGCCAGGTCGGCGCGAAGGGATTCCAGTACCGATTGGGTTTGTAAGAT
Source organism: Terrimonas sp. (assembly GCA_016125075.1). Taxonomy (GTDB): domain Bacteria; phylum Bacteroidota; class Bacteroidia; order Chitinophagales; family Chitinophagaceae; genus SpSt-398. The sequence goes on along the minus strand of WGMO01000003.1, from coordinate 77,583 downwards.
TTGTTCTTTGGTGAAATCATGATGTTGCTGCAACTGTTCCAGGTCTGTTTTCTTTACATTCAACTCCTTTTCTTTCAATTGCAATTCTAAAGACAGGTGTTGACGCTGTTCCTCCCGTTTTGCCTTTTCCTCCTCAATCTGGGCGATCGCTCTTTGCAGGTTCTGGATGGATGTATCAGAAACAGCCCCCTTTTTTTCTGCATCAAACTGCTGACGCTGTAGTTGCTGGTGAGAAGATCGTAATTGCTCAAGTATCCCTCTTTTTTCTGCCAGGATATTCTTTTGCTGGTCAACCTGTTCACGAATAATTTCAAACTCATGGTTAAGGGTCTCAAACCCTTTTTCTTCTTCATCGACCTGCACCTGGGTGAAAGCAATACTTTCTTCAATGCCCTTAAGCTGCCCTCCTGCTTTTAATAGAAATTCCTGCAAACCCTTTTCCTTTTCCTTAAGGTATTGCAATTTTTGGGCAGCAAGGTTTTTGTCATTTTCCTTGATGCGAACCGATTGCTGCAGGTCGTTAAAAGCATGTTGCAGGGATTGTAATTCCTTCTCTTTTTCAATGAAACCCGATTTTTCCAGTTCCAGGGCTGCTTCGTCATTAGCGATCAATGCCTCAAGCTGGATCTTTTTATCGGTTTCTGTATTATGCTGTTCATTCAGATCCTTGAACGTGATATTAAATCCTTCGAGGGCTGCCTTTGCCAACTCGATACTGACTTCGCGGTATTCTTTCTTTACCTCATAATATTTTTCGGCTTTCCTGGCCTGGCTTTCGAGACTTTTTAACTGGTTATTGATTTCAAAAAGCAGGTCTTCAATCCTGGCCAGGTCCTGCTCGGTGGCATCTAGTTTAAGCTTTGCCTCTTTTTTTCTTGTTTTATAAATGGATATCCCGGCAGCCTGTTCCAGCATCCGGCGCCGACTGTTATCCTTATCCTTGATCAGGTCATCGACCATGCCCAATTCAATAATGGCATAACTGTCGGTCGATACACCCGTATCCATAAAAAGATTCTGGATATCCTTTAACCGGCATTGCACATCATTTAAACGGTATTCACTCTCGCCGCTTTTGTAGAATTTGCGGGTGATGGTGACGGTATTAAATTCGGTGGGTAACAGGTTCTTGGTATTCTCAAATGTAAGACTCACCTCGGCCAGACCGCTGGCGCTTCTTGATTTTGAACCATTGAACACCAGGCTTTCCAGGTTCTCTGAACGCAGATGGCTGATTTTCTGTTCACCGATAACCCATCGGATACTATCCACGATATTGGATTTCCCGCACCCGTTTGGGCCAACTATACCAGTAATACTTTCATCAAAATTGATCAGTGTTTTGTCTGCAAAACTTTTAAAACCTTTGATCTCTAGACTTTTTAAACGCACAGCTTCCTCCTGTTTTATAGCGGCGAATATAAGCGATTGGACGTATATAAACTTATTGGTAATAAACCATTTATTCACATTTACCGGGATAAAAATTTAGGATAAATTGAAATAAATGACAGGATAACCGGGGTATCACTTTGTTTTCAAAATAGGAAGATGCAGCCATTTTACTAACTTTGCTTACAATTGTTAGTATATGTCATCCTTCAAAACTACAATACAAACCACCGACTGGGCTATTTACCGGTTACTGACTAACATCTTTTTACCAGATTAATGACATTATAAAATCAAAATGGAACAATTTTCCAACCGGAAGATTGCAATTAAATCCCTTATATGGCAAAAAACAAAGAGAAAATATCCGTTACTTCTGAAATTGGACGTCTGCGAAGGGTATTGGTGCACAGTCCGGATAGCGGGCTTGGTAAGGTGGTACCCTCCAAGGCACAGGACTGGCTATTTGAAGATATTGTACACCTGGATACGATCCGGCGAAAGGAATATGATTTTTATACCAAACTGCTGCTTTATTTCCTCGATCCGGGAAAAATAAAAGGACGGCTCTCCGTTGTCGATAACCTGGAGAATAGAAGAAGTTTTTACAAACCCGATAATGAAGATTTCTTTAAGTCAGACCGGGTAATTGAAATACAATGGTTATTAAGTGAAATATTAAATGATCACGAGATCAAGCTGAAACTCATAGCATCAGTGTGCGCCATCGAAGGTTGTTCTTATGAAACACAAAACGAATTATCCACTTTATCACCCACCCAGTTGGCAAAGGTATTTATCAGTGGTTCGGTCAATGACCATCAGATGATATTCGCCCCCATCCCCAATTTTATTTTTACCCGGGATATCGGGATTGTAATCAACGATTATATCCTGCTCAATAAGCCGGCGAAAAAAGCGCGGGTAAGGGAGGCGCTGCTTATGAAATATATCTTTTACAACCACCCCTTTTTTAAAGCGTACAGGGACAACGTGATTGAACTTCCCGACACCTCCTATCATTTCCTGATGCCTAAAGAAGGAGATGATAAAAAAGTAACCCTGGAGGGAGGTGATGTGATGGTGGTAACACGGGATCATTTACTGATCGGGGTCAGCGAAAGGACATCAATGGAAGCCGCTCACCAGGCCATCAATGTGTTATTTGAAAAATCAGTTGTAAAAAAGATCACCGTGATCAAGATCCCCCGCAAAAGGGATTATATGCATATTGACACTGTTTTCACACAGGTAAAACAGCATGTATGGGTGATGCTGGGGGTATTTTCAAAAAAATCAATCAAAAAAGAGGACGCCGACCCGGTTCAAAGGGTGCTGGAAGTTGCCAGGAAAGATGAGAAAATAAAAATCATACAATTCAAAAAGAAAGATATTGATAACCCGATACATTTCGACAGCCTGGAAGAATTGCTGGAAGATATCAGCAAAAATGACCTGAAATGTTCGGAAAAGGTAAAATTCATTTATTCGGGAAATAATGAGTTCCCCTTCGACGCCCGGGAACAATGGACCGACTCCTGCAACCTGCTCGCCCTGAAGGAAGGGGTTGTGTTGGGTTATGACCGTAATGACAAGACGGTAGAAGCTTTCCGGGAAAATGGATTCAGGATTATTGAGGCCGGCGACCTTATCGCACAATTTGAAAATAATGAAACGGACCCCGCTGAAATTGAAAACACCTTGATCCTGATGCCCTCCGCCGAATTGTCGAGGGCTAGAGGTGGATTTCATTGTATGAGTATGCCTTTATGGAGAGATGAATTGTAACTTGTATTATGCCCACTACTTCAAACATATTAATGATCAGGCCGGTGCATTTCGGCTTTAATGCAGAGACCGCTGTCAATAACCGTTTCCAGGTTGCTGGAAACAACGAAAACACACAGGAAAAAGCATTAAGGGAATTTGATGACTTTGTGAATACCCTCCGGAAAAATGACATTAGCGTCATGGTTGCGGAAGACACCCCCATCCCCCATACCCCGGATTCCCTGTTTCCGAACAACTGGATTTCATTTCATGAAGACGGATCGGTGGTACTGTACCCCATGTTTGCAGTCAACAGAAGGCAGGAACGCAAGGAACATGTACTGGAAGCCATCAAAACATCATTCACGATCGCCAGCATAACAGACCTCAGCCTCAATGAGGATAAAGGTGTTTTTCTGGAAGGAACAGGCAGCATGGTGTTAGACCGTGATCATAAAATAGCTTATGCCTGCCTGTCAGCCCGAACCGATCCGGGTTTATTGACTGCGTTTTGTAAAAAATTTGGGTACCAACCCTTTGTTTTTCATGCAACGGATGAAAATGGCGACGAAATCTATCACACCAATGTTATGATGTGTGTGGCAGACCGGTATGTTGTCATTTGCCTGGATGCCATCACCGATGCAAAAGAAAAAGCCGATATCGTCAAACTGATATCAGGCAGCGATAAAGAAATCATTGAAATTACCCAAACACAACTCAATCATTTTGCCGGGAATATGCTGCAGGTGGAAAACAGGCAGCAGGAAAAATTACTGGTCATGTCCACACAGGCTTATCAATCTTTAAACCCGGCACAAATCGGGCAATTAACCCGCTATAATCCCATCGTTCATGCCGAACTTTCAACCATTGAAAAAAACGGGGGCGGCAGTGCCCGATGCATGATGGCAGAAATATTTTTACCCCGCTCCAAAAAGGCAGGATAGGCCTGGTGTCTAGTGTATATCGATGGTAAAACATCAAAAATGCTTTGTTATCCCGAAAAAATCTCTTGATGCTAATCAATTAAATATATGAATTTCAATTAATTGAAAAATATATTTAATGTGTATCTGTTTATTTAACAATAAGATAAAAAAATTTGGAACAAAAGACTAAAATAAGTGCATACACTTAAATTTTATATGGTTGACATTCAGATTTTGGATAAGTATTTTTACTTATTCGAAATCCAAACCTATGAAAAGAACATTACTTGTCCTGTTTCTCCTGCTGTCCCTTATTTCCCAAGAACTTAATGCTCAATGTGGTACCAACGCCACTTTTGTTGGCTCCTCCACCCTGGTAAGCGGGTCGGGAGATGGCAGTCCTGCGCACCCCTATACGGCAGGATCGGTAGTAAGGGTAACGGTAACGGTTGGGGGAACTTACGTACAGGCAGGCGGGAACTGGTGGCATGGTGTTCAAATCAACCTGGGATCCGATTTCAGTTTTGCAACCCCTTTGAATTTTTCGAGGACAGGTTTTCCCGGAAATGGCCGTTGGACATGGAGTTATGGATTTACCGGGAATGGACCGGGATCTGCTGGACCCGGTGTATATTATGACCAGGACAATGATGGAAACCCAGGTAATAATTATGGCAGGAACACGACTACCCTATCCGGAACATTCAGGTTTAATGTGGTGGTTACCGGAACCAATACTTCCACAGCAGGAATTTCTGCCAATATCATGTCGGATGGTTTTTCGGGCAACTGGAACACTTCAACCTGTGATGCTGATGCCTTATCCGCTGCAGCAATCAGCGTACTTAGCAATATATCCCTGCCCGTAACCCTTGTTTCCGTGAAAGCAAGGAAAATAAATACCAACGACATTGAACTGACCTGGCAAACGGCTACTGAACAAAATGTTTCCCATTTTGAAATTGAATATAGTCCCGATGGAAGAAACTGGACCACTATCGGAACCAAACAAGCCACGGGCAACTCCAATATCCTTCAAACGTATACTTATATCCATAACCAGCCTCCCGGCCCGGATTTCTTTTACCGGATCCGGTCGGTTGACCAGGATGGGCGTGCTGAATATTCGAAAGTGGTATCGGTCAGAAAGGATTATACAACAGATTTCATGTTTGAAAAGATATACCCGAATCCCGTCAGGGATAAAGTGGGCATTAACCTGGTTGCACCGGATGCCGCAAAAGCGGTGATTGCACTCTATAATGCCACCGGCACACTAATGTCTGAAATGAATATCAACCTGGAAAAAGGGCTGAATACCTATTCAATGGACCTCCAACATTTGAAAAAAGGCATTTACCTGCTGATATTCAGAACCGGCGACATCAGCATTGCTGAGAAAATAATAAAGCAATAGCAGCATGGCCTTTTTTTCAATTCAACTTACCTTTAACGGATGAAAGGTTTTTTGCTGACCATCTTTTCCTTCCTGTTTGTTATACCTGGTTTTTCTCAGGGCAACAGGGAATATCGCGATTCGGTACAGTCCTATATCAGGAATTATATCAGGAACCATGAAGTGGTAACCGGTAAGGACAAGCAATACCTGCATTTTTTCCCCGTCGATGAACAATACCGGGTCCTTTGTCATTTCGAAAAAAAAGAGAACAGCCCCTGGTTCAGGATGGAAACCTCAGGACTGATCCGTAAGAATTACAGGGTGTACGGGACCCTTTCATTTTACATCCATGACACCCTGGTCTCGCTCCAGGTATACCAGTCGCAAAGCCTGATGCAGGACCCCGTATACCGGGAATACCTGTTTCTTCCGTTTACAGATGCCACCACGGGCATTGACAGCTATTCAGGGGGCCGATATTATGATTTTACGATGAATGAAATTCAAAACAACCGGGTGACCATCGATTTCAACAAGGCCTATAACCCCTACTGTGCTTATATTTCCGGCAAATACAATTGCCCGATCCCACCAAAGGAAAACAACCTGCCCGTTGCGATCCGAGCTGGTGAGATGGCCTATGGAAAAAGTCATTAATCCGGCGGGTGAATCTTTATTAGTTTTCTTTTCGTATATGCGGGAAACGGATCTTCATGAAAATCTCCTCCCTGCTCATCCTGGTTTGCTCCCTGTTTTCAGCCTGCCAGTCAGGCAACAGACCTATTGTTGAAATTAGCTATGCAGACAGCCTGTTGAAAAACTATTCGCTACCCGAAGCTGCAAAAGCCATCAACGGTAATTACAGTTTCTGGAAGAAGAGAATGGATAGTTTACCCGACAACTTTGTGTACGGGCCTAAACTTTCATCGGCACTTTCTGCCCGCTTTCATCTTTTTGGAGATATTGAAGACCTGCTGGCTGCTGACAGCCTTTTATCGGCTGCTTCCCGAGCCTATCAACAGCACGAATCCGGGATTTTACTCAACCTTGCTTCCCTCTCGCAATTAGAACACCGTTTTGAAAGAGCAAGATCCTGCCTGGAAAAAGCTCGTCAGCTGAGCGGTGATAATTTTGCAACAATTGTCACTTCTTTTGATGTCTTCTTCGAAACAGGTTTTTATAAAGAAGCTGAAAACGCCTTAAACAGGATATATCCCAGGGACAACTATGCCTATTATTTCCGCAAATCAAAATTTGAACATTACGCAGGATCATTAGACAGTTCAATCCATTACATGCTGCTCGCAGCTGAAAAGGCAAACGGAAACAAGTACCTGCAACAGGCTGCGTTGTCTAACACGGCGGATCTCTGCATCCATAAGGGTGACCTGAAAAAAGCCTATCAATTGTACCAGGAAAGTATCAACCTGAACGGAACTGATTTTCACAGCATGCTGGGAATTGGCTGGATAGCACTCCAGCATGACAGGAATTTTGTCCTGGCCAGAAGAATATTTGAATTTGTTCAGGCCCATACTGCATCCCCGGATGCTTTGCTAAAAATGGCTTATACCTCCGATGCTGCCGGCGACCGTACCGGTTTTAAAAATCTTGCACTTGCATACGCTAAAATGGCTGGTCATGAAAAATACAAAAACATGTATAACAAATACCTGATTACCCTCTATACCGGCGTTTTACAACAACCTGAAACGGCGCTTCAATTGTCAGAGCAGGAACTGATGAACCGCAGGACACCCCAAACCTACGCATGGTATGCCTGGGCATTACTCAATAATGACAAAAAGGAAAAAGCATATGAAGTGTTCAGACAGTTCGTTTCCGGGAAACCGCTGGAAGGTCCTGAACTTTATTATATGGGAAAACTTATGCAGGAAATGAAGAAAGGGTATAATGCGAAAAGATTTTTGGAAGCTGCACAGAAAAATAAATATGATCTAACCCCATCTCAACTGAGGGACCTGAAAAAGTCCTTATAAAAAAATCCTTTCAATCGTCCAGTACACAGCAACCATTGCAATGATCGTCGACAATGGAATCACTAAATATTTCCGGTAGTAAGATTTATCACCCACCCATTTTGCCATCAGGTACCAGGCGAGCAGGATCACCGTTAGTTGTCCCAGTTCCACACCCACATTGAACATAACAAGCGATACTGCAAAAGAACCATCCGGCAAACCTAATCCGGATAAGGCACCGGCAAAACCCATTCCATGCACCAGGCCAAAAAGAAATACAACGCCAATCCTGGAAGCTTTTAAACGCGGAGAGAAGATGTTTTCAAGGGCCACATAAACGATTGAAATGGCGATCAGGGGTTCAACAATTTGGGAAGGCGGCCTGATGACTCCATACATCGCCAGTCCTAATGTAACCGAGTGGGCGATCGTAAAGGTCAGGGATTGCCAGAGTACGGTTTTTAACTTTGTGCTCAGTAAGAATAGACTGAGCACAAAGAGAATATGGTCAAATCCCAGTGGCAGGATATGTTTATACCCCATTTCGAGATAAACACGGGCGGCTTTATATCCGGACATCTTATCCAGTTCCAGCACCACTTCATGGGCAAAGGCTCCGGAATTAAAAAGGCAAAGCAGCAAAAACAATCCGGCTTTCCGCAGCATACCATGGTGTACCGACAAAGTTTGAAACAGTAACATATAGTTTAGTAAGTTTCGTAAAAAAGGCTTTCTGCATAAATATAAAAATGCAGAAAGCCTGAATACATGAAAGGAATATCCATTACCAGGGAGAAGCCAGGTAGGGGAAACTGGCCAAAAAGGCCTTATCATTGGCATCCACATGGTCATCACTTAAACCCGGGTTCTGTGCACCGTCTGCCCCACCAAAAATCAGGGTGAGCTCGGTGGTGATCACATCATCGGACAAGGCTCTGCCCGTCAGTACATTGGTACCATCATAAAAACTGGTTGTTCCATTCATGCTTACATTCAGTACATCTGTCGCCAAAACACCCGCAAAACTGGCTTTGTCCAGGGAAAGAATATTTGTCGTATAGCCGAAACCGGATAATACAGTCTGGAACTGGGCATTAAAGGCGGCATTCATGGCCGTAGGGATCGTGGTATTGAATTCATTTTTTCTTGCTGAATTGACAAAAACTGTATTGATAGCAGGTCTTCCCATCTGGTCAACCTGTACATAAGTACCGGCGGTATCAAAATTATCTTCCTGCTTATCTTTTTTACAACTGATCAGCGATATGGCACCCAGGGACAGGGCGAAGAAAGTTCTGTTTAAATTTTTCATTTCTGGTATTTTTATTGAATTGAATGATTATTTGATTTTAGACTCGGCCCAAACATTGATGGAAGTTGCAGATCCCAGCATCGATTTTGGGACTTCAACAACGATGGACATGACATTGGTGCCGGCAAAGGTATCAGACCCCGGATTATTGAAACTGCTTTGCATGCCATTCAATACTCCCTGGTAGCTTACCAGGTCAAAAAAGAAGGGGTCATCCCTGGGCCCGGCAAATACCTGAATACCATTCTTCATACCAAGGGAAGGCGCAGTTGCCCCATAAGCTGTAACGGTGGCTTCCGTCATCATACCATCGGTTTTCACTGTACTGGACAGGCCGGTAGTTGCCGGGGCAACAGGTCCGTATACCCGTAATTTGTTGTTTTTTACCAGGCATTGAATAACAAGGTCTTCAACATTATCTCCGGTATTGTCGATATTCAATTCATACATCGCATTGGATGGGAATTGGGCGCCAGCGGTAGAGGAAGGCGACAAAAGCCCCTGGGTATTGATGACAAATACCATCTTACTGTTATCAGCCGGACTTTGAAAAGCATAAAGATCGGTGATATCCGTACCCAGGCTGGCGCTGTTACTGCCGGTCACTGCGGGTGCATCAATATGATCTGCGGCAAAAAGGATGGTGCCGGTCAGTGCAATTCCCAGGAGGACCCCATAGAGAAATTTCTTTTTCATAATTTTTTAATTTGATTTTGATGGCAGGATAAATGTTATCCTGGATGATTAGATAGCTTCATCTACGGCATTCCTTCAAGAATAGATTGATTTATAAAAAAAAGATTTGAAAACGGTTGTCTTAATTTAATTTTAATCCATACAATGAATACTGCCGTATATCTATAAAAGCAATAAAATGTCTTTTAAATTTAATTGCACCCTAACCCTCCTTTTTTGTTTCCTGGTAAATTCCCTGATAGCGCAGCAGGGAATGATCCGTGGATGGGTCAATGATGCTGACACACATCAGCCCTTAAATGGAGCTACCATAAATTTGGCCCATGGACCTGGAGAAGATGCAGATATTTTCGGGGCATTTACCATTAGCGGGCTGAAAGAAGGTTCATACCAACTCATAATATCCTATATTGGCTATAAAACGGAGATCATACCGGTTGGAATTAAAAACGATTCTGTATCTTATGTTTCCGTATCGATGCACAGAACGGGCTTGGATCTTGCCACCATCAGCCTCATGAGCACAAAAAGTTCATCCCTTAATACAATCAGCAACATTGATTTACAGTTAAGACCTGTCAATACAGCACAGGATGTATTGCGCATCGTACCCGGATTATTCATTGCACAACATGCAGGAGGCGGAAAAGCAGAACAAATATTTCTGCGGGGATTTGATCTGGACCATGGAACAGATATCAATATAACTGTTGACGGCATACCTGTTAATATGGTTTCGCATGCCCATGGGCAGGGTTATGCTGACCTTCATTTCCTGATACCGGAAACTATAGAAAAAATAAATTTCGATAAAGGTCCCTATTTTGTTGAGAAAGGGAACCTCGCCACTGCAGGTTTTGTTGATATCTCAACCAAAGATTTCATAAGTCAAAATATCCTAAAAATCGAAGCCGGAAAATTTGCAACAAAAAGGGTGGCCGGATTGATAAAACTTTTCAACCGGGAAAATAAAAAAATTAAGCAACAATTTTATGTTGCTACCGAATATTTTTACAGCGATGGTTATTTTGAAAAAAATCAAAATTTTGCCCGTTTCAACCTGATGGGAAAATATAGTGCCTTTTTTAACAACCAGTCAAAACTCTACATTTCAGGATCTGTGTTTGACAGCAAATGGAATGCCTCGGGACAAATACCTGACCGAGCCGTAAAAAACGGAACGATTAGCCGGTATGGATCGATTGATGATTCAGAAGGAGGTAATACCCGGAGAACAAACTTCAAAATTCAATATAGCAAACTTTGGAAAAAAAACTGGCAGAGTACCCACCTTTTATATTATACCCGGTATGATTTTAACCTCTTTTCTAATTTCACCTTTTATTTGAATGATCCTGTCAATGGGGATGAGATCCAACAAATGGAGAACAGGAACCTATTCGGATATACCACTTCAATGGTAAAAGGCGGGCAGCTGGGCAGTTTAAAAATCAATTCCAGTTTTGGCGCAGGTTTTCGGCATGATGATATTGATAATATCCATTTATCCCGAACCGTTGACAGAAGATTCATTGAATATCTTCAAAAAGGTGATATCCATGAAACGAATAGCTTCCTGTTCTCGAACCAGGAAATTAAGTTTAATAATCATTTCGCCATGCGGGGAGGACTCCGATTTGACCATTTCAGGTTTGTTTACACCAACCTGTTACTGACCCCATCCGTCACCCAACGACAATACAGGGGCATCATAAGCCCAAAACTTAATTTCATCTATAGCTTCTCCCCTTCCCTCAAAATATACCTGAATAATGGTATCGGTTTTCATTCTAACGATACCCGGGTCATCCTTGACAACCGGGCAAAAGAAATTTTACCCAGGGTTTTTGGTTCTGACCTGGGACTGATTGCAAAAGCATTCAAAAGACTTGTGGTTAAGACAGCTATTTGGCAACTCTTTTCGCAACAGGAATTTGTATATGTTGGTGATGCAGGCATTGTTGAACCGGGGGGCAGAACGCAAAGATGGGGTGTTGATCTTTCCATGCGTTACCAGCTTACTTCTTGGCTATTGGGTGACCTGGACCTGAATTTAACACGGGCAAGAGCAGTTGACAGGGGAAAAAATGAAAACTATATACCCCTCGCCCCTTCTTTTACCAGTGTTGGAGGAATTACCGCAAAGACCCAAAAAGGTTTTGAAGGGTCCATTCGTTACAGAATGATGGCTGACCGTCCTGCGAATGAAACCAATACAGTCATAGCAAAAGGGTATATTATCCTGGATGGGATTGTACGATTTAAAATAAAAAAATCAGGGTTTTGGATAGCAGTTGAGAATTTGTTGAATAGCGAATGGAGAGAAGCTCAGTTCGATACGGAATCAAGACTACAAAATGAATTAATTCCAGTTTCAGAAATCCATTACACTACCGGATCACCCTTTTTCATTAAAGGGGGGATCAGTTTCAGCTTTTAACCCGAAAGGTTTTTTTCAACCCTTCTTCAAAGCTAATGGGTTGAAACCCCAATTCACGGACAGCTTTATCAATGACAAATCCTGTTTTAGGAGGTCTTTTGCCGGGTTGTGAAAATGTTCCGGCACTCACTTCAACGATCCGTTTTTTATCGAAACCGAACTGATCGGCCACTCCACAGGCCATCGCATAAGGAGATAACCATTCATTTCCGGAAATATGAAAGGTGCCGGTTGCTTTTTTTTCAATCACCAGCTCGATTCCTTTGGCAAGATCTTCCACATAGGTGGGGGTACGCCATTGATCATTTACGACCCTGATCACTTTATTATTTTCCAGGCTTTCCTTTACCCAGGTGAGTATATTGTTCCGGGTCCCGTTCAATACATTGCCATACACGAGACAGGTTCTTATAATCGTAAAAGGGATTTCACTGGTCTCGGTAAGGCTTTCAGCCTGCATTTTCGTAAACCCGTAAAAATTGACAGGCCGGAGTTCGTCATCCTCATTATACATACCCTGTTCCCCATCAAAAACAAAATCAGTGGAAACATAAATAAAATGTGCGGAAAAACTTTCGGCGTTAACCAATACATGAGAGGTACCCTGCACATTAACCGCTTCACATTGTGCAGCGTTCAATTCACAGGTATCAACCTGTGTGATCGCTGCCGCATGCACCACTACATCAGGTCTTTCTTTTTCCAGCACGTCATGGACCTGGCTTTCCAGGGTAATATCGAGAGGATAATACCGGAAACCCTCCGTTTCTTCAAAGGGTAACCGGCAATCCCCCTTTCCGGTGGCAATAACCTGGTAGGGTTTTTCCAGCAGCCTTTTCACAAGATGCTGACCAAGCAGTCCATTGGCCCCGGTGATCAAAATTTTCATGTTTTCAAAGATAGGAATAGAAATGTCCTGTCGTCAGTGTGCCTAATGGTTTATCGTCATGTTATTGCCGGGGTTACAAACCCCGGTTTTTAAAAGAAATAATGGCTTCGACGAAACGCTCACAACTACCGGTTGTTATCAAAACAATCCCGTATTTTTGGTGGCTTTAAGAAAACAGAAAATCGATTTTTCCGACGATTACTGGCTGATAATGAACAATTTTTAAACAAAGGAAAATCAAGAATGGCAAAAAAAGTAACCAAGATCGGGGTACTCACCTCGGGTGGAGATGCACCAGGTATGAACGCTGCTGTCAGGGCTGTTGTCCGCACCGGCTTATACCATGGGTTAGAAGTATATGGTATCATGCGGGGGTACCAGGGTTTAATAGAAGACGATATTGTACAAATGGATTCCCGTTCAGTAGCCAATATTATTCAAAGGGGCGGAACTATCCTGAAAACAGCCCGTTGTAAGGAGTTTTATGAACCGGAAGGAAGAGAAAAGGCTTATCAAATATTAAAAAAACGGGGGATCGATGGTTTAGTGATAATCGGGGGAGATGGATCCTTCCGGGGAGCCGTAAAATTTAGCCAGGAATTTGACATTCCCTGCATCGGGATTGCCGGCACGATTGATAAGGATATTTATGGTACTGACTTTACGATTGGTTTTGATACGGCGGTGAACACAGCTGTTGAAGCTATCGACAAGATCAGGGATACCATGGATGCGCATGACAGGATCTTTATTATCGAAGTAATGGGCAGGGATGCCGGTTATATCGCCCTGCACAGCGGGATTGCCACCGGTGCGGAAAATATCCTGATCCCCGAGCGGAAGACAGATATCAATGACGTGATCAGGTCTTTGCAGGAAAAGGAACGCAGGAAAAAACTGGTCAACCTGATCGTGGTGGCAGAAGGTGATGATTTCGGCGGGGCCGATGAAGTAGAAAGGACGATTTCCGAAAAATTACCACAGGCAGAGATCAGGGTTTGTATACTCGGTCATATCCAAAGAGGTGGTTCCCCTTCCTGCCTCGACCGGTTAATCGCGAGCCGGATGGGTTTTCATGCGGTGGAAAGCCTCGTGGAAGGTAGATACAATGTATTTGTAGGCATCCTGAACAATAAGATGCATTATATACCCCTGGAAGCCGCCGTCAAAAACAAGGCAAAAATCAGCGATGAGTGGATGCGGATCGTTAAGATACTGGCCAGTTAAATCACCAGCATAAACAAAACAATAATGGCAAAACACGCAGATAAATATTTTCACAAAGAATTCGATAAGGAAGCAGGCCGGCAGCATGCTTCAAAAAGGACAAAGATCGTTGCGACCGTTGGCCCGGCCTGTGACACGTATGAAAAACTTGTAGAACTGGTAAGGGCCGGGGTGAATGTATTTCGGCTCAACTTTTCCCATGGCACCCATGAGGATAAGAAAAAGATTATTGACCTGATCAACCAGATCAATGTCAAAGAACCCTATAATATTTCCATTCTCGCTGACCTCCAGGGGCCCAAATTACGCGTGGGTGAAATCGAAGGAGGTGCCCTCGAACTGAATGAAGGGGATATCCTGACCTTTACCAACGAAAAACTGGTAGGGACCAAGGAAAAGATATTTGTCTCCTATCCTGACCTGCACAAGGATGTAAAACCCGGTGAAAAAATCCTGATCGATGACGGAAAGATCGAGGTACAGGTAACCGAAATTACTCCGGAAAAGAATGTAAAAGTAGCAGTTTTGCTGGGAGGCATATTATTGCCCAAGAAAGGGGTCAATCTTCCCGATACGAATATTTCGCTTCCTTCCCTGACAGAAAAAGACCTGATCGACCTGGCATTTATCATTGAGCAGAAAGTGGATTGGGTGGCGCTCTCTTTCGTCAGAAAGACCATTGACATCATCGACCTGAAAAAGAAACTTGAAGATGCCGGCAGTAAATCAAAAGTGATTGCAAAAATAGAAATGCCGGAAGCGCTCAGGAATCTCCGGGATATCATCCTGGAAAGTGATGGCATCATGATTGCCCGTGGCGACCTGGGTGTTGAATTACCGGTAGAAGAAGTACCGCTGATCCAGAAAGATATCATCAAAAAATGTATCCACCGGGCAAAACCCGTTATCGTGGCAACACAGATGATGGAAAGCATGATGGAACGTACAAAACCCAACCGAAGTGAGATCACGGATGTCGCTAATGCGGTATTAGAGGGCGCTGATGCGGTGATGCTCAGTGGTGAAACTGCTACCGGCAAATATCCTAAACTGGTGGTGGAAACGATGACAAAGATCATCCTGGAAGTTGAACACAAAGCATATGACTATAACCGTGAGGAAATGCTCAAACCGCTTCCCCACTCCCCTTCCTTCCTCAGCGACGCCATCTGCTACAATGCCTGTAAACTGGCCAATGATGTAAACGCCAACGCCCTGATCGGCATGACGCAAAGTGGTTATACCGGTTTTATGCTGAGCAGTTACCGGCCTCAATCCCCGCTCTATATTTTTACAAAGGAAAAGACCCTGGTCAACCAACTGAGTTTAAGCTGGGGGGTGCGTGCCTTCTATTATGCCGAAGAGGAAAGCCTTGATGATATCATCTTTGACCAGATTGACATTTTAAAGGAAAGGGGATTCATTAAAAGCGGTGATGTGGTTGTCAGCACCGGCAGCACACCCGTTCATTTACATTTACCGACTAATGTATTAAAGATTACCACCCTTCAATAAATTTTTTGCGTGGAAATAATTCCATGCACCGGAGGTTCGTGTAATTGTTTCCCGATTCATAAAAAAAGCCCATACCGGATCCGGCATGGGCTTTTTATTGCTGAAGTTTTTTCAGAGCGGCCTGATCTTAATATTTTTAAACCACACTTTGTTGCCATGGTCCTGTAACGCAATCCTGCCCTTTTTGTAAGTGCCGAATTCAGGCATATTCTTGAACTTACTGCCTGCGATTAATGCTTTCCAGTTGTCATCCCATAGGGTCGTGGACACCACTTTTGTACCATTCAGGTATAGTTCCAGGGAACCATGGTCAGCTTTTATTTCTGCATGATTCCATTCACCTGCCGGCTTAACGGTTTCCGGAGAACTGGTAATCAGGTCATACAGGTCTCCTGCCCGATGTTTGATGATCTTGGCATCGGGGTGGGCGGCATTATCCAGTACCTGCATTTCAGGGCCGGTGTACCAGGCATGCTTATATTTAACGGTATCATCGGATTCATGCACATAAAAAATGATCCCGCTGTTACCACCGCTGTCGATCTTCCAATCCAGCTTTAGGTCAAAATTTTCATATTCGTCCTGGGTCAGGATATCGCCCCCGCCCATGGCCTGCCAGTCTTTCATTTGTTGTGGGGCAAGGTGAAGGGTTCCGTTGTCAACAACCCAGGCACTTCCGTCTGTTTTATTCGCATAAACATGCCACCCGGATTTAGTGGTGCCATCAAACAAGAGTTGCCATCCATCTTTCTTTTCCTGTTCGCTCAGGGTATTATCGGGAGTGGCTGCAACAGTTTTGTCCTGCGTATTATCTTCCTTCTTTTCACCGCTGTCATTACAGGACATGAAAACGAAAAGGGCAAGCAGCATGAATAGGTTTGATTTCATCAATTATTATTTTTTAAACGTAAAAATATATTTAACGATCGCTTCAGCGTCCTCAACGGATAATTCAGGGTGAGCCACCATGGCCACTTCTCCCCAAACGCCAGATCCCCCGGCAATGATCTTCTTTGCCAGGTGGGCAACAATGGTATCACTGGTACCTGCATATTTTGCTGCAATATCATTATAAGAGGGCCCGATCAGTTTTTCATCGATTCTGTGACAGGTATTGCAATTCTGTTTGGCTTCTATCGCCAGTCCCTTTTCATAATCCGGATTCACTTTAGGCTCTTCTTTCGCTGCAGGCGTCTCGGTTGCTTGTGAACCGGAATTGGAATCGCTGCTGTTGCAGGCAAGAAATGTAATGGCTGAAATGATCAATAATAGAAAAACTCTTTTCATTGTGTATTATTTTGACTTCAAAGTTATTAATCTAATCCTAAAACCGAGCGGTTAAATTTTTCATTGCTCCCCGTACCGGCAAAATCATCAAAAGCCTTATCTGTTACGCGAATAATATGGTCGCTGATAAAAACAGCCCCTTCCTTTGCTCCGTCTTCGGGATGTTTCAGACAACATTCCCACTCCATCACGGCCCAGCCTTTATAATCATAGGCAGCCAGTTTACTGAATATGGATTTGAAATCAACTTGTCCGTCGCCCAGTGAACGGAAACGACCGGCCCGGTTGATCCAGGACTGGTATCCGCCATATACGCCTTGTTTACCCGTTGGGTTAAACTCGGCATCTTTTACATGGAAGGCCTTGATGCGTTCATGATAGATGTCGATGTAACTGCGATAATCAAGGCATTGCAGCACAAAATGAGAAGGATCATAGAGGAGGCAGGCCCTTGGATGGTTTCCAACTTCCTGCAGGAAAATTTCATAACTGATGCCATCATGCAGGTCTTCACCGGGGTGGATCTCATAACAAAGGTCCACACCGCAGGCATCAAATTCATCCAGTATGGGTTTCCATCTCTTTGCCAGTTCCCTGAACCCCGTTTCAACCAATCCGGCCGGTCTTTGTGGCCAGGGATAAACCGTATGCCATAACAATGCCCCACTAAAAGTGCAATGAGTATCCAGTCCCAAATGCTGTGAAGCTTTAGCCGCCCACAGCAACTGTTGTTTGGCCCATGCTGTCCGGGCTGTTGGGTTCCCCCTTACCGGTTCGGGTGCAAATCCATCAAACAGGGAATCATAAGCAGGATGCACCGCAATCAACTGGCCCTGTAAGTGCGTGGATAATTCTGTAATGGCCAGGCCACAATCATTGACCAATCCTTTCAATTCATCTGCATAGGTCTTACTTTCTGCTGCTTTCTGCAGATCAATGCAACGACTATCCCAGGCAGGTAACTGTACCCCGACAAAACCAAGTTCTTTTGCCCATTTACAGATTGTTTTTAAATCATTAAAAGGAGGCTGGTCACCCATGAACTGTGCCAAAAAAATAGCAGGCCCTTTAATTGTTGTCATAATATTTTCTTTAAAAATTAAATTTTAAAATCAAACCATTTTTGTTTTGATATTGATGAAGCCACTACGTTTTCAATAAAGGCCATTCCCCGAACCCCTTCTTCAACACCCGGAAAATCCAACCACTCGGCTTTGGGTTTTTGCTTATCCATCTTGGCCTTAACCGTCAGAGAAAAATTTCGATAAAGATTGGCAAATGCTTCAAGATAACCTTCGGGATGGCCGCCGGGGGTACGGCAATTATGCAAGGCAAATGAATTTAATTTGGGATAATTTCCGCCGGCCCGCAAAATTTCAGCAGGTTTGTCAAGCCATTTCACCAAAAGTGTATTGGCATCATTTTGTTGCCATTCAATTCCCCCTTTCTCTCCATAAACCCTGATTTTGACATTGTTTTCCTCTCCGGCAGCAATTTGGCTGGCCATCAAAACCCCACTGGCGCCATTGTCAAATTTCAGGAGTACGGCACCATCGTCATCAAGTTTCCTGCCTTCAACAACAATATTCAGGTCTGCGCAAATTTTTGTGGTTATTAAACCAGAAACATATTCGGCCATATTAAATGCATGGGTTCCGATATCACCCATGGCGCCCGCAATACCACTGCGTTTTGGATCAGTACGCCATGCTGCCTGTTTTTGATCAGCGCTTTCCAGAAAAGTACTGAGCCAGCCCTGGGGATATTCCACATATATCTTTCTGATCTTACCCAGCAACCCTTTTTTAATCATTTGCCTGGCCTGCTTGATCATCGGGTAACCGGTATATGTATGTGTGAGGCATAAAACATTTCCTGTTTTCGTAACAACTGCCCTTAACAGTTTTGCTTCCCGGAGCGTAAGGGTCATAGGTTTATCCAATACTACATGAAACCCTTTTTCCAAGGCCATTTTAGCGGGTTCAAAATGCATATGGTTGGGAGTTACAATACTGACAAAATCCATCCGCTCACCCGGGGGGAGTGATTGCTCTGCCGATATCATTTCCCGAAAGGAACCATATACCCTTGAGGAAGGCAGGTAAAGTGCTTTGCCGGCCTGTTTTGATTTTTGGGGATCACTGCTGAAGGCCCCGCATACCAATTCAATCTCCCCATCGATATTGGCTGCAATTCTATGCACGCCGCCAATGAATGCACCGGGCCCTCCGCCAATCATTCCCATGCGTAATTTTCTGTTCATGGTCTTAGATTATTATTTCGTAATGTTTTTTTATCCACTAACAACTATAAGTGATTAAAAATAGTACATTTAGCTTTTACATACTGAAACAAATCTAACGATATGCATCCTGTAAAACGTAACCAGTTATTTATAGCCAGTTGCCTGGCCTTGTTGGTCACATCCTTATCATTTGGCATCCGGGCAGGTATCCTGAACCGGCTGGGTACGGATTTTAACCTGGATAAAGCCGAGTTAGGCACCATCGCAGCCACGGCCTTTTGGGGATTCCCATTGGCTGTCATCATCGGCGGAATGGTTGTCGACATCATCGGTATGAAAAAACTGCTGATCTTTGCTTTTATTTTTCATATTGCCGGGATCGCACTGACAATTTTTGCAGGAAAATTTGCAAACCCTTTCTGGGCGCTTTTTATCTCGACCCTGTTTATCGGCATCGCCAACGGAACGGTGGAAGCTGCCTGTAATCCCCTTGTGACTTCCCTGTACCCGGATAACAAGACCACTAAGCTGAATCATTTCCATCTGTGGTTCCCCGGTGGTATCGTGCTGGGTACACTGATCGTGTACTTTTTTGATAAAGCAGCCATCAGCTGGCAGATACAGATGGCCATGATGGTGATCCCTGCCGTGCTCTACGGGTTCATTTTCTCGAAACAAAGTTTTCCGCCAACCGAAAGGGTGGCCAGCGGAATTTCAACGGCAGAAATGTACAAATCACTGGCTAATCCTTTATTTATTTTTATGATCATCTGTATGTTCGGAACGGCCATCACAGAACTGTTTACCGGACAATGGATCGATGTCTTATTGAAAAATGTAAGTGATAACGCCTTATTGATCCTAACCGTATCCACCGGAATCATGGTGATCGGCAGGGCTTTTGCCGGCCCCATTGTTCACCGGCTGGCTCCCCAGGGCGTGTTGCTGATGTCGGCCATCCTGGCGGCAGCCGGATTATACCTGCTGGGGCACAGTTCCGGAAATATGATATTTTTTGGGGCCGTTGTGTTTGGTATGGGAGTTTGTTATTTCTGGCCCACCATGCTGGGTTTTGTATCTGAATACTTACCAAAGACCGGGGCTGTAGGCATCAACCTGATGGGAGGTGCCGGTATGTTTGCCGTATCGCTTTACATGATGTTCATGGGTGGCGTATATGACAAACTGATAGCCGGAAAGTTACCCGCCGGAGCCGATATCAAATTGTACAATTCAGCTGAAGCGACTGCTGAGATGAAAGATGCTTTGAATGCAGCCAATAAAGCTGCAGGGCCTGAAATCATCAATACCACATTAATAATTCCCATAATATTAATTGTAGCATTTACCGGTTTACTGATTTATATGCGGGGGAAAAAGAAAGTTGTTTTACAAGCCGCACAATAACAAGCCGAATTTCGTATATTCATTTGACTAAGCTGTATGAAAGAACACACAAACAGGAGACAGGTTTTAAAAAACATAGCAGCCGGTACCCTCGCTTTTTCCGGTTTATCCTCCCTCACTGCCATGGCTGCCGAAGGATCCTCAAAAAAAAATAAATTGAAGGGCAATATCAATCATTCAGCCTGCCGTTGGTGTTATCAAAATATTCCCCTTGAAGAATTATGTGCCGCTGCTAAAAAGATTGGCCTGGTGGGTATCGACCTGCTGGGGCCTTCCGAATGGGGTACGGTACAACAGTACAACCTCATTTCCACCATGTGCTATCATGGGGGAAAAACAAGTCTCACAGAGGGCTTCAACAACAAAAAATTCCATGACCAGCTGGTCCATGATTATACGGAAACGATCCCCCTGATGGTCAAGGCCGGTTATAAAAATATTATTTGTTTCAGCGGAAGCCGAATGGGCATCGATGATGAAACGGGCTGGAAGAATTGCGTGGAAGGATTGAAAAGGATTATGTCGCTGGCCGAAAAGAACGGTATTACCGTACAGATGGAATTATTGAACAGCAAAGTGGATCACAAGGATTACCAATGTAACAAAACAACCTGGGGCGTGGAATTGTGTAAAAGACTGGGGTCTCCGAATTTCAAATTGCTCTATGATATCTATCATATGCAGATCGATGAGGGAGATGTGATCAGGACGATCCGGAATAATTTTCAGTACCTGGGGCATTTCCATACCGGTGGTGTTCCCGGAAGACATGAAATCAATGAAAGCCAGGAATTGTATTATCCTGCTATCATGAAAGCCATCCATGATCTTGGTTATACCGGTTATGTGGCACAGGAATTCATACCCACATCACCTGATAATAAAGGCAAACTAGATGCTTTAAAACGGGCGGTGCATATTTGTGATATCTGATACCCGATAAAATTAATTATTGAAACGATAAACATTCAATTTCATTATGGCAGACAATTCATTTGACGCGATCGTAGTAGGCTCCGGCATCAGTGGTGGCTGGGCCGCCAAGGAGTTAACAGAAAAAGGGCTTTCTGTGCTGATGCTGGAGCGTGGAGAAAATATTGAACATATTAAGGACTACCAGAAAAGCAATCAACCCGTTTGGGACTACCCCCACCGGGGCGGTAGAACACAACAGATGATTGCAGATTACCCGGTCCTAAAAAGGGATTATCCCCTAAATGAACGCAACCTTCACTACTGGGCCAGTGATAAAGACTGCCCCTATACCGAAGAGAAAAGATTCGACTGGTTCAGGGGATACCATGTAGGAGGGCGCTCTCTCATGTGGGGCCGTCAAAGTTACCGCTGGAGTGATTTTGATTTTGAGGCCAATGCCCGTGACGGCTACGGTACCGACTGGCCCATCCGTTATAAAGATATTGAGCCATGGTACAGCCATGTTGAAAAATTTGCCGGGATACAGGGCACTTATGAAAACCTTCCCCAATTGCCTGATAGTGTATTCATGCCCGGTATGGATCTGAATATCGTTGAAAAAGATGTGGCGGCCAGGATCAAAGCACACTACGAAAACAGGAGGACCCTTATCATTGGCCGGTCGGCCAACATTACTTCTAAATTACCGGGTAGGGAAAAATGCCAGTACCGAAACATGTGTGTGAACGGTTGTCCTTTCGGCGCCTATTTCAGCACCCAGTCTTCCACTTTACCGGCTGCCGTAGCAACAGGCAGACTGAAACTGCAACCATTCGCCATCGTTACGGAAATACTGTATGACAAAGACACCAAAAAGGCCAAAGGTGTCAGGATACTGGATGCAGAAACCAATCTGACAAAAGAATATTATAGTAAAATAGTGTTTCTCTGTGCGTCTTCCTTCAATTCCACCTGGGTCCTGATGAATTCAGCAACCGATATTTGGCCGGAGGGATTGGGCAGCAGCAGCGGTGAACTGGGGCATAATGTGATGGACCATCATTTTCGTTGTGGTGCCGATGCCGACATGGAAGGTTATGAAGACAAATATTATTACGGGTACCGGCCTACCGGTTTTTATATCCCGCGTTTCAGGAACCTTTTTGGTGATAAACGGGATTACCTCCGGGGATTCGGTTACCAGGGCGGGGCCAGCAGGAAAGAATGGAGCCGGGAAATTGCCGAAATGAATATCGGGGCAGATTTTAAAGAAGCATTATCTGAACCGGGACCCTGGCGCATCGGAGCAACTGCCTTTGGAGAAATGCTTCCCTACCATGAGAATACGATTTCCCTAGATAAGAATAAAAAAGACAAATGGGGCTTACCGGTCCTGGCCATGAATGTTGAGATCAAGGAAAATGAAAAAAAGATGAGGAAGGATATGATGGAAGATATGAAAGAGATGCTGGAAATAGGCGGAGCAAAGAATGCCCGGACTTTTGATCATGATTATGCCCCGGGTATGGGTATCCATGAAATGGGAACAGCAAGGATGGGCCGGGATCCGAAAAATTCGGTACTGAATGGTAACAACCAGGTTTGGGATTGTAAAAATGTTTTTGTGACCGATGGTGCCTGTATGGCGTCAGCATCCTGTGTCAACCCCTCATTGACCTATATGGCTTTAACGGCCCGGGCTGCCGATTTTGCGGTCAATGAACTTAATAAAGGAAATTTATAAACTTATATTAATACCAATGGAAAGAAGAGAATTATTAAAAATGATTGCACTGGTTACCGGTGGTGCGGTAATCGGTGGTGAATTCTTCCTCGCAGGATGTAAAAATCCTGAAAAAGGAAACGGGCTTACCTTTACGGATGATGATATTGCCTTTCTTGATGAAGTGGCAGAAACGATCCTGCCCAAAACGGGTTCTGCAGGGGCAAAAGAAGCAAAAGTGGGGCTGTTCATGAAAGTTTGGGTAAACGATTGTTATACCCGCGAAGACCAGGAAAATTTTCATGCGGGCATGAAAAAACTGGATGAGGCCTGCGACAAAATGCATGGTACCGGTTTCATGAAAGCTTCCCCCGAGCAAAGGACGTCCCTGCTGGTTGCCCTGGACAAGGAAAGGGCAGAATACCAGAAGAACAAGCAGAAAGAAGACCCGAATCATTATTTCCAGTACATGAAGCAACTGACGATCATGGGGTATTTCACTTCCAAAGAAGGAAGAACGACGGCCCTCCGTTATGAACCCGTACCCGGTAAATATATTGGCGACCTCGATTACAAAAAAGGAGATAAGCTATTTGCAGGATTAAACTAAAACAAGAAAAAAATGCCCGGAGATTCCCTTGATGTAAACCTGAACACAAAAGCAAAAAAACAAAATACTTACCAGGCAATTGTTATCGGGAGCGGGATCAGCGGCGGATGGGCAGCAAAAGAGTTATGCGAAAAAGGGCTCAGTGTCCTGATGCTGGAAAGAGGCAGGAATTTTGAGCATATCAAAGACTACAAAACGGCTCCCCTCGATCCCTGGGAATTTAAATACCGGGGTAAGACTACTTCCGAACAAAGAAAAAACTATCCGGTCATTCACCGGGGCTGGGCAGCAGCAGAAGCCGTGATGGATTATTGGGCCAATGAAAAAGATTGTCCCTATACAGAAGAGAAACCTTTTACCTGGTGGAGAAGTTATCAAATGGGCGGGCGTTCCATATTATGGGGCAGACAGAGTTACCGGTGGAGTAATATTGATTTTGAAGCCAACCTCAAGGATGGATGGGCGATCGATTGGCCCATCCGGTATAATGATATCGCCCATTGGTATGATTATGTGGAATCGTTTGCCGGCATTAGCGGTTCACTGGAAGGCCTTCCCCAACTACCGGATGGAAAGTTTTTACCTCCCATGGACCTGAACATTGTAGAAAAAGAAGTGGCGGCAAGGATCAAAAAGAAATTTAACGGTAACCGTCACCTGATTATTGGCCGGGTGGCGAATTTAACGGCTCCCCTACCCGGCAGAACCCAATGCCAGTTTCGCAACAGGTGCTGGGAAGGCTGTATGTTCGGTGGTTATTTCAGCACCCAATCCTCTACCCTTCCGGCAGCAATGGCCACCGGAAACCTGACCGTCAGGCCATTTTCTATCGTCACGAAAATTCTTTATGACAAGGAAACCCGAAAAGCAAAAGGCGTTGAAATTCTCGATGCAGCAACCAACCAGACCTATGAATATTATGCCGACGTGGTATTCCTGAATGCTTCCGCCCTTAATTCGGCATGGGTCTTATTCAACTCTGCAACCGATATCTGGCCGGGGGGATTAGGAAGCAGTTCCGGAGAACTGGGTCATAATGTTATGGACCATCATTATAACCTTGGGGCCTCCGGCACCATGGAAGGATATGAAGACCGATATTATTATGGAAGAAGGGCCAATGGTTTTTATATTCCGAGATTTGCCAATCTCTTTGAAGATAAGCGGGATTACAGGAGAGGATTTGGCTACCAGGGGGCTGCCAGCCGCCAGAATTGGAGCCGTGATGTGGCCGAAATGAATATCGGTGCCAATTTCAAAGAAGCGATCACCGAACCAGGCCCCTGGAAAATTGGTGCAACCGGGTTTGGAGAAACCCTTCCTTACCATGAAAATAATATTTCATTGGACCCCAATGTTAAAGACAAATGGGGCCTTCCTGTTTTGAGGATGGATGCGGAACTAAAAGAAAATGAACTGAAAATGCGGAAGGATATTGTCAGGGAAATAAAGGAAATGCTGGAGGCTGCCGGCGTCAAAAATATCGACACCTGGGATAACGGTCATGCCATGGGGCATGGTATTCACGAAATGGGAACGGCCCGGATGGGTCGTGACCCGAAAAGTTCTGTGCTGAATGGCAATAACCAGGTTTGGGACTGTCTCAATGTATATGTAACAGATGGGGCCTGTATGACTTCATCTGCCTGCCAGAATCCATCTTTGACGTATATGGCATTGACAGCGAGGGCAGCCCATCATGCCGTAAATGAATTAAAAAAAGGGAATATCTGATTATGGACAGAAGATCATTACTGAAAATGGTAGCCACCCTCACAGGCGCAGCTGTGGTGGGCGGTGATCTTTTTTTATCGGGCTGTCAATCGCCCGATAAGAAAATGACAGCATTCCCACTCAGCCAATCCACCATTTCCCTCCTGGATGAAATCGGCGAAACGATCATTCCTGCCACAGAAACACCCGGGGCAAAAGCCGCTGCAGTCGGAGCCTTTATGAATACCATGGTCATGGATTGTTATAGCCAGAGCGAAAAGGAAGTATTTATCAAAGGGATTGACCAGCTGAACCAGGAATCCGTCCAGCTGTTTCAACATGATTTTATAGCAGCCACTCCAGATCAAAGAAAAGAATTGCTGATCAAATTAGATAAAGCCGCCCAGTCATACCAGAAAGACAAAAAAGAAGATGAACCAGTTCATTATTTTACTTTGATTAAGCAATTGACCCTATTGGGATATTTCACTTCCAAACCCGGAGCCACCCAGGCATTGCGTTACCTGGCCATACCCCAGAAATATGTAGGTGATATACCCTATGAAAAAGGCGAAAAAGCCTGGGCAACATCATGATCATAAAATATTAAATAAGTAAATCATGTATTATAACCGTAGAAGATTTTTACAAACAGGCGGCAGCCTTGCAGCCGCATTAGCCATTGGACCCATGGCCTGCAAACTGGCCAGTCATTCCGGTGATGCACCTACCGCATTACCTGCTTTTGGCCTGCAATTGTATACCCTTCGGGATGATCTGCCCAAAGACCCCAAAGGAATTATCCGCCAGGTTGCCGATATGGGCTATAAGCAAATTGAAAGTTATGAGGGCAGTGAGGGTATTTTCTGGGGCATGCGAAATACGGAGTTCAAATCTTTCCTGGATGAGTTGGGTATCAAAATAGTATCGAGCCACTGCAATATCGATGTTGATTTTGAAAGAAAGGCAGGGGAAGCAGCTGCCATCGGTATGAAATACCTTATTTGCCCGTACAAAGGACCTGTTGATCCCGCTACCAAACAACCCAGGACCCTGGATGACTATAAGCAAATTGCAGCTGATTTCAATGCCAAAGGGGAAATCTGTAAAAAAGCAGGGATCCGCTTTGCTTATCATAATCATGATTATTCATTTAAACCGATCGAAGGACAATTACCCCAGGATGTCATGATGAATAATACCGACCCGGAATTAGTGGATTTTGAAATAGACCTGTACTGGGTAGTAACCGGCGGCCAGGACCCCAAGGCATGGTTAAAGCAATACAAGAACCGTTTTCGCTTATGCCATGTTAAAGATCGCACAAAGACCCCTGTTGAAGATAATGGCAAAAATTCAATTGATTTGGGTACCGGTTCCATTGACTATCCCTCCATCCTGAAAACAGCTAAGGAAAACGGGATGCAATATTATATTGTGGAACAGGAATTCTATCCTAACGGAAGCCCCCTGGAAGCTGCAAAGGTGGATGCAGCATATATGAAAAGTTTAAAAATTTAGATCAGCTTAACGCCTTGCGCAATGACTGAACCGCAACGGGATCAATCATATTATTCAGATAATATTCCTCCTGGTTGGAAAATGAAGGATGGATAAAATCCATTTTCGTTTTTTCTTTATCCCGAAGGGAGGCATGGAATTCCCTACAACCGGTTTTATCCGCCAGCCATTTGATGTTCGATTCCTTAACACCGCTGCCGGGCATTATGATGATGCGATGGTCGGCAACCTTGTTCAATGCAGCAATCAGGTCCGCCCCTTCATTAACAGTAAGCTGCTGGCCGGATGTCAAAATCCTTTCTACCCCGATCTGAACCAGTTCCTCTAGTGCCACAAAGGGGTCAATACATCGGTCAAAAGCCCGATGAAAGGTAACGGGCATCGGGTATGCCAGTGACAGCAACCGGGATGTCCTTTGCAGGTCAAGATGGCCATCTTTTTTTAAGAGCCCCAACACCACGCCGTCACATCCCAATTCTTTGCACTTCATTACATCCGTACACATGATGGCAAATTCTTCGGCGGAATAAAGAAAATCGCCTCCTCTTGGCCTGATGATCGGGTAGATAGGAATATCAAAACGCTCCCTGCATTTTTTTATGACTCCCAGGGACGGAGTGGTACCGCCTTCATGGAGATTGGCACATAATTCTATCCTGTCAGCCCCTCCTGTAATGGCTGCCTCGGCAGTTTGAAAATCTGAAACGGCAATCTCAATAAGATAAGACATGAACTTTTAAAATAGATTATTGAATCAAGGTCACTGTCAATCAGTGTTGTTGAATACGGGTACATATAATTGTACCTGTATTTTATTAAAATATCAACTGGGATTTATTTTACAAAAACCAGCTGGGGGCTTTCACCAGTGCTTCCACCCCCTCCTTTCTTAATGCATAACTAAAGCCGGGATGGATAGAGAATGCCCCCACCCTGCCCCTTCGGTCAAGGGCTAAAAATGCCACCTGTATATCTTTCACTTTTTCGCCTTTGATCTTCACGATCCTTTCTATGATACTCTTACAGGCTCCTTCCGGATCCATCCCCAGCCGCATCTTTTCAATCACTGCATGTGAACCTGCCACGCGAATCACATCCTCACCCTGGCCGGTGGCTGTACAGGCTCCCACTTCGTTATCAACATAAAGACCGGCACCGATAATCGGTGAATCTCCCACACGACCACGCATCTTAAAACCCGCACCACTTGTTGTGCAACT
Source organism: Terrimonas sp. (assembly GCA_016125075.1). Classification (GTDB taxonomy): domain Bacteria; phylum Bacteroidota; class Bacteroidia; order Chitinophagales; family Chitinophagaceae; genus SpSt-398. Next base: position 49,388 of record WGMO01000003.1, on the reverse strand, counting down.
GCCACTGAGGTTTCCCCTGGCATCCATGGCAACCATACCGATGGTATCATGGTTCCATTCCCCGTCTTCCAATTTGGCAGGGGCGAAAGGTCCATGTCCGTTTTTATTCTCCACATTGATCAAAGGGGATTTATAAGTTGATTTTTTTAACCAGTTCTCATATGCTTTTTGGGCTGCTGGCGACAGTACCGGTTCCTCAAGGGTGAACCCTTCTGCAATGGCAAATTGCTGTGCTCCCTCTCCCACCAGCATCACATGGGGTGTTTTTTCCATTACCCTTCTTGCCACCGACACCGGGTGTTTGATACGTTCCAGAAAGGCTACGCTGCCACAATTAAAACGATGGTCCATGATGGAAGCATCCAGCGTAACAAAACCATCCCGGTCGGGGTTGGCCCCCAGTCCTACACAACAGTTCTGCGATGCCTCGGTGACCATCACCCCTTTTTCTACAGCATCGATGGCTTCACCCGCATTACTCAGAATTTCCCAGGCCGCTTTGTTGGCTTGCAGGCCGGCATCCCAGGTTGAGATCACGACAGGTTGTCCCTGGGGGGCAGCAGAGAATGGCTGTGCCGGAAATCTTTTATTATACAAAAAAAGACCCAGCCCGCTGAAAAAAGAAGTGTGCAAAAAATTTCTCCTGTTTGCCATAATTAATTATTTCGTTGCATGAATGCCTGTAATTTTTTAACGGCATTTTTATGAATCCGGTGCTGCATGAACCCGGACCAACCGAATACCAGTCCCTTCCAGCCAAAAGCCTGTTTTGTCCAACTATATAAGTTAAAGGCATCGCTGTGTTCGATGATCCTGCCATCCGCAAATTTCATATAGGCCCTGACCCTGTTCACAACCCTTCTTTTCGTTGCTGAGAAAGTATACACGGCTGTCCATTCGCAGGTACCATACTCGTCCGGGGATTGCGGGTCTTCAAACTCAATAAGGAGGTCTTTTCCGGATTTGATCAGCATCTCCCACATGGCCCTGACCTGTTTTGCATTCAGCAGGCCAAATACAGGATCGCTGAAAACGGCTTCATCATGATAGCATTGCTGCAGGGTATGGTAATCTTTTTGTTGAAAAGCTGTATAGAACTTTGACATCAGTGCTTCATTCTCATTCATTCGCTTTGATTTAGAATGGTTAAATTTAATGTTTCAAAACAAATAAAGTATGAAACGCCTGTTCTTTTTACCCTTAGTGTTTCTTTATCTTGCCGGTGCTGCACAGTTTTCACAGGATTCGCTCTGGATCAGGGACCATTATTATAAAATGGAAAAGATGATCACGATGCGCGATGGCGTTAAACTGTTTACGTCCATCTATATACCCAGGGATACCACCGAAATGCATCCCATCCTCATGAAAAGGACCCCATACAGCTGCGCGCCCTATGGTGAAAACAATTTCAGTCCTTTCTGGAACAGCTACCAGCGTTATTACCTGCGCGAAAACTATATCATGGTCATTCAGGATGTGCGGGGCCGTTGGATGAGCGAAGGGACCTTTGCAGATATCCGACCCTTCAAAAAGGATAAAACCGGTGCAGAGACGGATGAAGCCAGCGACACCTACGATGCAATTGACTGGCTGGTAAAAAATCTCCCTTATAACAATGGCCGGGTAGGCAGTTTTGGTATTTCCTATCCTGGTTTTTATACTACCATGACAGCTGCGAGTAACCATCCTGCCCTGAAAGCGACCAGCCCACAGGCACCGGTAACCAACTGGTTCTTGGGCGATGATTTTCATCACAACGGTGCATTCTTTCCCATGGATGGATTTGTTTTCTATTCTTCCTTTGGTAAACCCCGCCCCAAACCTACAACTGTTGCCTCCCCGGGCTATCAGTTTCGCATCAAAGACAATTATAAATTTTACCTGGAAAACGGCACGTTAAAAAATCTGGCCGATAAAATTGGTGACAGCATAAAATTTTGGCATGAAATGTACCAGCATCCGAATTATGATGACTGGTGGAAGGCAAGAGACGCCAGGGTGGCCATGTTTGATATCAAACCCGCCACCATGATCGTAGGCGGCCTTTTTGATGCGGAAGACTGTTGGGGTGCCTGGAATCTTTATAAGGCATTGAAAAAGCAAAGTCCCCAAACCAATAGCAGGCTGGTAATGGGTCCCTGGTATCATGGCCAATGGGCTTCGAATGATGGTACCCAAATGGGAAATGTCCGGTTTGGCAGCAATACTTCGTTCTGGTACCAGAATAATATCGAGATTCCCTATTTCAATTATTATTTAAAGGGTAAAGGGGATATTTCATCCATTAAAAATGCAAATATTTTCTTTTCCGGCGAGGACAAATGGCACCAGTTTGATCAATGGCCACCGGCTAATGAGGTAGACCAGCCGCTTTATTTATTAGCGGGCGGAGAGTTGTCCTGGGAAAAACCCACAAATAAGAAAGGGTACAGCGAATACACCAGCGATCCCGCACACCCGGTTCCCTATACAGAGGATGTTCATTTTTCCAGGACAAGGGCCTATATGACCGACGACCAGCGGTTTGCAGAAAGAAGAACCGATGTGCTCAGCTTTTCAACACCCCTGCTTGACAGCGATATCAGTTTAGGAGGGGCTGTTATTGCCGATCTTCTGACAAGCCTGTCAACCACAGATGCAGATTTTGTAGTGAAGCTGATTGATGTTTTTCCGGATGATTTCTCCTATCCCGGAGATCAGCCTTCCAGGGGAAGGGACGGTGGAGGCTCCTACCCCATGAATGGCTATGAAATGCTCGTACGGGCTGAAATTTTCCGGGGCCGGTTCAGAAACAGCTTTGAAAACCCGGAAGCTTTCAAACCCGGAAAAATTGAAGAGGTCAGGTTTTCGCTTCCTGATGTTGCCCATACCTTTAAAAAGGGGCACCGGATCATGATCCAGATCCAAAGCACCTGGTTTCCCCTGGCCGATCGTAACCCTCAGCAGTTTATCAATATTTATGAAGCCGGGGAAGCTGATTTCATAAAATCAGCTATCCGGATCTACCACGATGCTTTGCATCCATCCCATATAATCCTTCCTGTTCTGAAATAAAATCTGACAAAACAGCAAAAGCCTGCAACCCTTGCAGGCTTTTCTTGTTGATATACTGTCAAATCTTCCAGAAATATTAATTGGAAATAAATTTGATGTTTAAACATTGATTATTTACCTTTACATTAAAATCAATACAATGAAAATAGAAATCATATCTGGAAGTCCCCGTAACCAAAGCCTGACCCGCAGGGTGGCCTATCACCTTAAAAACGTACTGAAAACCACCACAGATCACCATGTTGATATTATCGACCTGCAAGACTGGAACCTGCCCCCTGTTCAAACCGTATTTACCTCCATCGAAAATACACCGGAGGAATTCAAACCACTGAGTGAAAGGATCTTTCATGCAGATGCCCTGATCCTGGTCACACCGGAATACAATGGCAGCTACTCCCCTGCCCTTAAAAACCTGTTGGATCACTTTCCGAAGCAGCACCACAAACCCTTTGGAATTGTTACAGCCTCACCCGGAGCAATGGGTGGAATGAGAGCATCCCAACAATTGCTGTTATTAGTGCCTGCTTTGTTTGGCATTGGATCACCCTATATGCTTATCGTACCGGCTGTCGATAAGAAATTCAGCCCCGACGGGGACCTCCTGGATGAGAGCTTCCAGAACAACGTTCATAATTTTGTAAAGGAATTTTTATGGTTGGCAGAATCCCTGACCCATGAAAAAGAGATAGTAACAATGTAATCGAAAAAAAGGATTTACTATGACAACAACAATACACAGGGCCGCCACCCGGGGGCATGCTGATCACGGTTGGCTGAACTCCTATCACAGTTTTAGTTTTGCCGGTTATTATAACCCGGAGAGGATGCATTTTGGGGCCTTAAGGGTCTTAAATGATGATACCGTTGCCGGAGGCATGGGATTTGGCACCCACCCGCATGATAATATGGAAATCATATCCATTCCCACTTTCGGGGAACTCGAACATAAAGACAATATGGGCAATGTGCAGGTAATACAGGAAGGTGATGTACAGGTTATGAGTGCGGGAACCGGTATCCAGCATGCAGAAAAGAATAAAAACAGCGATAAAGAGGTTCGCTTTTTTCAGATCTGGGTTTTCCCGAATAAGAAAAATGTACAGCCCCGTTATGATCAACAAAAATTCTCCCCGGAAGAAAAATCGAATAAACTGCTGACGGTTGTATCCCCAATCGGTTCACAGGATGGCGGCGTACAGATTCACCAGGACGCCTGGTTCAGTCTGGGCAAACTGGACAAGGACCTTCACCTGCAATATGCCCTTAAAAAAACAGGTAACGGCGTTTACGCATTTGTGATAGAAGGGGAAGTGACCATCTATGGCGAAAAGCTGGGACGCAGGGACGGGATGGGAATTACGGGTACGGAAACTATCGAGATCATGGCCGATAGCTCAACCGAATTACTTTTGATGGAAATCCCCGTTTAATCAAGAATCAATATGGAAAAAATAAAATCGATCGAAGCCATTATTCCGCCACCGGCACCCCATATGGTGGGCAACGGTTTCCGGGTGCATAATTTTTTTCCGGGTCACCCTTTGATTGGTAAGAAAAGGATGAGCCCATTCTTTCTGCTTGATTATAACGCCAGGATCGATTTTTCTCCCAGCGAAGAACCCCGGGGTGTGGGTGTTCATCCCCACCGCGGATTTGAAACCGTCACCTTGTCCTACCACGGGAAAGTGGCCCATCATGACAGCGCCGGAAACAGCGGAGTGATTGGTGAAGGAGATGTGCAATGGATGACGGCGGGATCGGGTTTATTGCATAAGGAATACCACGAAACAGGATACAGCCGGAAAGGAGGACCCTTTCAAATGGTACAACTCTGGGTCAACCTCCCTGCAAAATATAAAATGACGGCTCCCCAATACCAGGAGATCACAAGGAATAAAATGGGAAAATACCAATTGCCTGCTGATGGGGGAACCATCGAAGTCATCGCAGGGTCTTACGAGGAGGTGCAGGGGCCTGCTTCCACTTTCTCGCCCATGCAGGTCTATAATGCGAGGCTGGAAAAAGGAGCCTCGGCTAATTTCAGTTTTCCTCAATTTTTCAATACCGGTTTATTGGTAATAGAAGGCAGTATAACAGTAAATGGAGAAAATGTTGGCACGGATCATTTTGTCCTTTTTAAGAATGACGGAGAAATATTTACCCTGGAGGCTTCCGATACCGCCACCATCCTGATCCTTTCCGGTGCGCCCATTGATGAACCCATTGCGGCCTATGGACCCTTTCTGATGAATACCTGGGAGGAAGTTGAACAGGCCATGAAAGATATGAATGCCGGAAAGTTTGGGGTCCTGCAGGAATAAGAACATGATCCTTATCAATCAGATGCCGGCGAAACCGGCATTTTTTATTTCCAGGTACAGGTCACCAACCTGTCTAGTCAAAAAAAGTTACTTTCGAATGGAAATTCTTTCCTGAAATTGATCACTATGAAGCGTATTATCGGGTTCCTTATTTTCTTACCCTTTTCGTTATTTGCCCAGGATTTGCCAATCATCCCAGAACCGGTACATATTGTAAACAACCCGGGCTTTGCCACGCTTTCCGCTTTAACAACGCTATATTATACTGATGATACAGGAAAGAAATCAGCTTCCTTTTTCCGCGACTACCTGAAAGAAACCTACCACCTGTCCTTAAAGATCAAATCTGGGCACCCGGCAACAGAAAATGAGAAAGCGGTCATTTTCCAACAACAAAATAACACCAACCACCCGGACGGGGCCTATGCCCTCACCGTAAAGAATGATATGATTATCATAGAGGGCAAACAGGCAGGTATTTTTTATGGAACCAATACTCTCATTCAATTATTACCGGTAGAACAACAAGCATCCGGAAAATTAAATATCCCTGCCTGTTATATTTATGACTACCCCCGATTTGCCTACAGGGGCATGCACCTGGATGTGAGCAGGCATTTCTTCGATATTGCTTTTATCAGGCGTTACATTGATTACCTCGCCTATCACAAATTCAATTATTTTCACTGGCACCTGACTGATGACCAGGGATGGCGCATCGAGATAAAAAAATATCCCAATCTCACCAAAACGGGGGCCTGGCGCAATGGTACGATCATGGGGCATTATCCTGGTAAAGGGAACGATAACAAAACGCATGGGGGATATTACACCCAGGAGCAGGTGAAAGATATCGTGAAATATGCCGCAGACCGTTTCATCACCGTTATTCCTGAAATTGAAATGCCAGGGCATAGCAGTGCGGCTATTGCAGCCTACCCCTGGCTGAGTTGTTTCCCGGATGAACCAACAAAGATTCCATTGTCCATGATCTCCCAGAAAAGCATGGTGGAGCAGCAGGAAGGAAGGATCAAACTGGTACAGGAAACCTGGGGTGTATTTAATGATGTTTTTTGTGCCGGAAAAGATTCCACCTTTCGGTTCCTGGAGGATGTGCTGGATGAAGTGATGAAACTCTTCCCATCAAAGTATATCCATGTAGGGGGTGATGAATGTCCTAAAGAAAACTGGAAAAGATGCCCTCATTGCCAGGAAAGGATCAAAGCGGAACATTTAAAAGACGAACATGCATTACAAAGTTATTTTATCCAAAGGATAGAAAAATTTCTCAACCGGAAAGGGAGGACTCTGATCGGATGGGACGAGATCCTTGAAGGTGGATTGGCGCAGAACGCCATTGTGATGAGTTGGAGGGGTGAGAAGGGCGGCATTGAAGCAGCACAACAAAATCATTTTGTTATCATGACGCCGGGCAACCCGGTATATTTTGATCATGCACAAAGCGAGCAGGAAGACTCACTCACGATTGGTGGTTATAACCCGTTGGAGAAAGTGTATGCCTACGAACCCATCCCAAAGGAGTTGAATAAGGAACAGTCAAAATTTGTAATGGGTGCCCAGGCCAATGTATGGACTGAATACATGGACAACCCGAAAAAAGTGGAATACATGATCTTTCCCAGGTTGAGTGCATTAAGTGAAATTTTATGGAGTCCGGGGCAAAATTTACAATGGACAAAATTTGAAAAAAAACTTCCCACCCAGTTTCAACGGTATGGATTATGGAATGCCACATATAGTAAAGCATTTTATGACCTGAAGAGCTCCGTCAGGCCACCAACCGATGATGAAAAGGGAGTCATTTGGGAAGTTATCGCTGACCACCAAGAAGACCGGATTCAATTTGAAGCTTTCCCTGCTTCAGATACCGGGAAAATAGAGCCCTCCCCGATCAGCGGGAAACCCGGCCAATTGGCAATCACCCATTCCGGTACTTATACCGCTAATCGTTTCGGAGCGGGAGAAAATCAATTACTCAGTTCAATAACCCAAAATTTTATATTGAACAAGGCTACCGGCAAAAGGATTACTCTTTTATCCCCGCTATCCGAAAAATACCCGGGCGATGGCGCATTCACATTGGTGAATGGTATCCAAAACGAAAAAGGGCTATCTAAAAGCAAGGAATTCCTGGGTTTTGCCGGAACAGATTGTATCGCAATTATCGATTTGGGCCAGGAAGAAAGAGTCGGAAAAGTGGTTGTTCATTTTTTTGAACAAGAAAATAGCTGGATATGGAAACCCAGGCAAACCAGGGTCCTGGTCTCTGAAAATGGTACCAGTTTCAACCTCGCTGCTGAAGCAGGCGATCAGGCTGCCATTCCTTCGGATAATGGTAATGGAAAGATGGTAATCCAGCTTGACAGGGTCAACACCAGGTTCATCAAGATCATCATTGACAATTGGGGTGAAATACCAGCCGGTAAACCCGGTGCGGGTAATAAGGCCTGGTTGTTCATTGATGAAATTGAAGTATTGGATTAAATATTGGATCTATTTTTCTATCCAATACTGGAAGGAAGAGATTATTTTCGAGCTGAATAAATTACCGAATTATGAGTATGGTTGACTCGTTTGAGAAAATCCCCGTTAAAATATTCCCCGACCTGAAACAGGGCTCTCAATTCGTAGCCCGGGAAATTGCTACCCTTATCAGGGAAAAAGAAAAAAAAGGCGAAAAATGCATCCTGGGTCTTGCCACCGGTTCCACCCCGAAGACCATGTACGCGGAACTGGTTCGGTTACACCAGGAAGAAGGGCTGAGTTTTAAACATGTGGTCACTTTCAACCTGGATGAATACTACCCTATTGATAAGGAGGCCATGCAAAGCTATTATCATTTCATGCACCGGCAGCTTTTCAATCATGTCGATATTGATGAGGCCAATATCCATATTCCGAATGGCGAATTACCCAAAGAGGAAATCAAAAAACATTGTCTCGAATATGAAAAGATGATCGACGAAGCTGGCGGCATCGATCTACAGATACTGGGCATTGGCAATAACGGCCATATTGGGTTTAATGAACCGGGATCAGGTTTGTATTCCAAAACAAGGATGGTCACTTTAGACACCTCCACCCGGCTGGCCAATGCGTATGAATTTGCCAACATATCGGAAGTTCCCCGACTGGCGATCACGGCGGGCATCAGCACGATCCTGAAAGCAAAAAAAATCATCCTCATGGCCTGGGGACCCGGTAAAGCACCCGTCATTCAAAAGGCCTGTGAACAGGATGATACAGAACAGGTGCCGGCCTCATTGCTCCAAAACCATGATGATGTAGTTTTTGTGCTGGATGAATCTGCCTCACAGGAACTCACCAGGTTTAAGTCGCCCTGGTTGACCGGTGAATGCGAATGGACACCCGCCATGGTCAAAAAAGCCGTTATCAATATGGCCCTTAAGTTGAAAAAGCCCATACTATCACTCACCAATAATGATTATAATGAATATGGGCTGGGTGAACTGATCGTGGAAAAAGGGGATGCCTATGAAATCAATCTCCAGGTTTATTATATGCTGCGGGATTCAATAACGGGATGGCCTGGGGGGAAACCGAATGTGGTATTGCCCACCCATCCGGAAAGAAGCCAGCCTTATCCTAAAAAAGTGATGATCTTTTCCCCTCACCCTGATGATGATATCATAAGTATGGGCGGCACTTTTCAGCGCCTGCATGACCAGGGACATGATGTTCATGTTGCCTATCAAACCTCGGGAAATATTGCTGTAACCGATGAGTTCGTAACACGGATGCTGGATTTTGCCGTGGGGTTTGAGGAAATTGCCGGCATTGATACCCGGAAATCAAGCCTGATCCTGGATGAAGCCGAGGCATTCATCCATAACAAACGAAAAAACCAGCAGGATGTGCCGGTTGTTCGTTCCATCAAAGGGTTGATCAGAAGATGTGAGGCCAGGGCAACCTGCCGGTATGTGGGGATACCTGAAGAGAATATCCATTTTCAAAATCTTCCATTTTATGAAACGGGTACCATTGAAAAAAAACCCATGAGTGAAGATGATATCCTGTTGACCATTGACCTCTTGCAAAAAATTCAACCTCACCAGGTGTACTGTGCAGGCGATTTTGCAGATCCGCACGGAACTCATATTGTCTGTTTCAATGTCGTACTTGAAGCCCTGAAAAGGATCCAGCAAACCGGAGCGGACTGGATCAGGGATTGCTGGCTCTGGTTATACAAAGGGGCCTGGCAGGAATGGAATATTGAAGAGATCCAGATGGCCATTCCAATGAGTCCTGACCAGGTATTGAAAAAACGTTTTGGAATTTTTATCCACCAGTCGCAAAAAGACATGGTGCCTTTCCAGGGTAGTGATGACCGGGAGTTCTGGCAACGCGCAGAGGAAAGAAATGCGGCAACGGCCAGGCTCTATGCCGACCTTGGGCTCACCCATTATGCTGCCATGGAAGCATTTGTCAGATGGCAGTTTTAGGGATGATAAATTTCACCGGTTTGTAATTTGTTTCGGGCAACCCAGGATGCGGACTGCCGTTACCCATAAGGGCAAATCATTTTCCAGTACCATCAACTAAATTTTTCAGGTTGACTTCGATGCTTCAGATCAGACGATGCTCAATGGCATAGCGGGTAAGATCCGCATTGGTTTTCATGCCCATTTTCTCCAGTATTCGTGACCGGTAGGTACTGATGGTTGTGGCACTTAAAGTCAGTTTTTCAGCAATTTCCGTCACGGAAAGCCCTGCCGCAATCATTTTAAAAACATCAAATTCCCGGTCACTCAGAAACTCATGTAGTTTTTTATTATCATCATGACCAAGGGCATTTGCCAGTTTTTCAGCAATGGAAGGCGTGATAAACTTTCTGCCGTTCTGAATTACTTTCAGCGCCTTAACCAGGTCCTCATGCACGGTATCCTTACTCAGATATCCCGATGCACCCGCCTTGATGACCCGAAGCGCATATTGATCTTCAGAATGCATACTCATGATCAGCACCGGTAACGAAGGTTTGATCTGTTTGATTTGCAACAGGGCTTCTAACCCGCTCCTTCCGGGCATGCTGATATCACAAATAACCACATCCCAGTCGTTCCTGATCACTTTTTCGATCAGGCTTTCCACGTCGCCAACCTCTTCAATCAGGGCAGACGAGTATTCCTCGGTTATAAGTTGTCGTAACCCTCGTCTCACAATGGCATGATCATCAGCTATCAGGAGTCTAATCATCTTTTTAATTCATTAATGTGTTGCTTCAGGGGAATGGCCACTTTAACAATCGTACCCTTCCCTTTCAGACTGGTGATTTCAAAATCCCCTTCCAGCATTTTAACCCTTTCCCTCATACCTAATATACCCAATGTTTTCTTGTTTTCAATAGCAGCCTTAAAAAATCCCTTTCCGTTATCTGCAATCGTTAAAGTGAAAACAGCATCCTGGTAGCTGATTTTGGCCTTGACCTCGGTAGCCTCAGCATGACGGGCAATATTGGTTAAAGATTCCTGGTAAATACGGAAAATACCATTGGATATTTTGGGGGGCAGCAGGATATCCTGAACATCCGCATCAAATTGTACCCGGATCAAAAACCGTTTTTCAAATTCCTGGCTATGCCATTCCAGCGCTGCGATCAAACCAAGGTCATCCAGCATACTGGGCCGCAGTTCTGAAGAAATCTTTCTAACCGTTTTCACCGTTGTATCCACTAATTGAAGTAAACTTTGCAATTTCTCCCTGACCACCGGGTCATCTGTAACCATCCGCTTATGGATCCAGGAAATATCCATTTTCAAAACCGTTAGTTGTTGCCCCAGTTCATCATGAATCTCCCGGGCAATATGGGTACGTTCTTCTTCCCGCACATCATGCAGGTAATTGGATAACCTCCTGACCTCCTGGAAAGAATGGTTTAACTCCTGTTCAGCTCTTTTCCGGTCCGTGATATCAATACCCATACCCAGTACACACATCACTCCATCATTGTTTATGGAAGCGCCGGTCAGGAAATAAGGTATGGTTTCTCCGTTTTTGTTAGTGAAATTAGCCTCCGCGTCGCTGATACCCTTTTCCAGGGCAATTTGGATGCGGCTGGCAATGACTGATTTGTCAGGCCCCTGGAAAAAATCAAGCGGATGCATCTTTGCAATTTCAGGACCGGTAAATCCCGAAACATCTTCAAATCGTTTATTCCACCGTAAAAATTTGCCGGTATGATCAAAAAAATAAAATATGCCCGGCAAGCTGTTGATGATGGAATCTGAAAGCTCTTTTTCCTTTTCGATCTGTTTTTGTGCCCTGATCCTTTCCGATAAATCCCGGATAATAAACAGGTAACGGCCATCGGGGAGCACCTTTGTATTGATCTCGGTTTCAATCGTATCACCGTTTTTCTTTAACAAGATGCTTCTTTCAATGACAACCTCCCCTTTTTCAGGCAGGTAAAAATCCTGTGTGCCCGCCTCCATTTCTTTCTCAGCCAATATATGAATCAGGGACATATTTTCCATTTCATAGATACTGTAACCCAGTAAGGCAGCTGCACTTTTGTTCACCTCCAGAATTTTGCCATTCTTATCCAACAAAACGATGGCATCACCGGCCTGATCAACCAATGACCGGTATTTAGCTTCGCTCTCAATTAGTTTTTCCTCACTCTTTTTTTTTTCATTGATGTCTGACATTGAGCCAATCATCTTGATAAGATCGCCGTTATGATCATAGTAGAAAAAAACCCTGTCATTGACATATGCATAATGATGATTGGGCATCAAAAATTTATATTCACAGGTCCATAACAATTCACCGGAGTGAATGGCTTTGTTAAAACTATCAATCACCTGTTGTGTATGCTCCGGGAATATTCTTTTCTCCCATTCATCCTGGGAAAGTGGCGGCAGGTCCGGATTATGGCCATAAAATTGATAATGCCGCAGGTTCCACCATATTTTTCCAGTCAAGATATCATATTCCCAAAGGGCATCATTGGTCGCAACGGCTATCCTTTCATATCTTTCTTTTGCCTGGAATAATTCACGTTCTGCATTTTTTCGTTCGGAGATATCTTTTGCCACAACATAGGCGCCGGAAACAATACCTTCTTCGTCAATAACCGGTGTCATACTGACTAAAACCCATTCGGGCAGGTTATGGATCTCATTATTGATTTCATATTCGATTGCCTTGCCATCCAAAACCTGAATGAAACTTTCTCTGATAGGTTCGTGTCCATTTTCAGGAATAACCTCCAGGATATTGGTGCCAACTGTTACCGGTTTCCCCCATGCCAGTTGAAGGTTTCGTTCTGCAGTCTCATTGATCAGGATCACCGTATAGTTGGTGTCTATCACATAAAAATTATCAGTAGTACTGGACAGGACCTGCCGGAGTTTTCGCTCAGATGCCGCCAGCCTTTCTTCAGTGATTTTTCTGTAGGTTATATCCCGGGCAATGGCAATAATATTACCGTTGTGCAACAACTTTGAATTCAACTCAACTATTAAATCCGAACCATCCTGTCGCCTGATCCTGCGGTGATCCGTTACCGGCTTCCCCCTTTTCAATTCACTGAATTGTAATGGCTTTTTATGCAGGTCTTCCTGGAATAAGAAGTCAGCAATATTCAATTTTTTGATTTCTTCTTTTCTATATCCGGTATATTTTAAAGCAATTTCATTGAACTCCACGATCCTGCCGGAAGGTTCATAAACGATAATGGCATCTGATGCCTGTTCGATCAAAGTCCTGTACTTTAACTCACTTTCCTTCAAGGCTGCTTCCACCATTTTTTCATGGGTCACATCCTGTACAAGCGACATGATGGATACCGGCTTAAGGTGCTCGTCGAACAATACCGAATTATACCAAACACAATGAACGATGGACCCGTCTTTGGTGTAGTTGCGGTTATAGGAAATATTACCGCTCACTTTTCCCTCCATCAATTCTTTGGCAATCCGGTTGGTTTTTGGCAGATCCTCTTCATAAATCAGGTTAAATGCCGTGATCTTCTGGTCCAGGATCTCCTGCTTGGTCCAGCCAAAGATCTCTTCCGCCCGTTTTGACCATTGTGTCACTAATAATTCATTGGTATATTCCAACACGCCCAGGGGTGAATTTTCGAGGTGGCGGGTCAGCTGCTGGTGGGATTGGCGGTATCCTGCTTCAGCCTGCTTTAACTCGGTGATGACCCTTCCTTCCGGTATCAGAAATACCACTTCACCCTGATCATTTTTGACCGGCTTCACCGAAAAGTCAACGGTATCAATTTGACCCGTCGTTGAAATGATATCAACTTCCTGTCGCACAGTTAATCCCCTTCCGGCATTTTCCAGCATCATTTTGAGGTTGTCGATCCTCTCGATTCTTTCCTGTTCATTATTCCAAAACCGGATGTCCCATAAATATTTTCCCACCAGGTCTTCGGGTTGTACCTGGAGATAGTCGAGAAAAGTCTGGTTCACTTCCAATATCTTGCCCTCAACCGTCAGGAGACCGGTGAACTGGAAGGATGAATTAAAAATGGCCCTGAATTTCTTTTCACTTTCCAGCATGGCCTGCTGAATCCTTTCTCCCTCGGTGGTGTCGCGGATGATCACCAGCACTTCATCGTTTCCGCTGATTTCAAAACGTGCTTCAAATTGCCGGATTTCACCCGCTAATTCCAACTCATAAGACTGGCTGACTCCTTTCTTTGACGCAAATGTCTTTTCCAAATTAATTAAAGAAGCATTGGCGATTTCGGGGGGCAGGACTTCCGACAAATTTCTCCCAATAAAAAGATCAGGCGAGGTATAGGTAGGATTCCCTTTGGGGTTATTATAACCGATGAAATTGCCTGCCCGGTCCAGTACAAACATGGTATCGGGGATGGCATTAAGAATCGCTTCATTCCTTTTTTTGCTCTGGCTGAGTTCAGCTGTTTTTAACTCAATCAGCTTTTGAAGATCGGAAGGTTTTTTGGTGATATAATAAACCAGCCCGGCACCAAAGCAGGATAACAGGAAGCCCAGTATGATCATCATCACCATGCCGCTTAATGCAGCATTTTTATGCACAGGCGTAGCCGTAATTTTCCATTGCCCATCGGGTATCAGAACCTCTGCCTCGTATTTTGATTTTCGATAATCTCTTTTCTGCAGAAAAAAATCTTCCTGCCCGGTTTCAGTGTTGGCCTTCGACAATTGAAAATAATAGCCCTTTTTCCCTGAAGTATCAATGCCGGCAGCTTCTAAGAGGTGTGCAAGTCTTATCACCACAGCAGAAAAACCCCAGAATTTCCCTTGCCGGTATACCGGTAACCTTCCCACCACCGCGGTGCCACCCTGCTTCAATTCAAGGGGGCCTGCAAAAAATAAACGCCCCGTTTCGATGGCCTTTCTTGCTTCTTCATTCCTGGTGGTATCGGCAAGGATATTATAGCCCAATGCCACCTCATTCCCTTTCAGGGGATAGATATATTTTATAACCCCATCCGGGACCAATTCCAACATATCAAAATATTGATTATTGCGCATGATCACAGCAGCTGCAGAATCAAAATTTTCAGGTTTTCCTTCATTGTTGATGATGAAGGATAAAGCCAGGGTGGCCGTTAAACTATTGTCAATGGATTGCTGTAATTGGTTCCTGGTAGCCTCCAGGACATTACGGGTATCACGTTGATCACTTGCATCCAACAACCTATACCGCTGATAAATTAGCAGGGTGGAGAGAAGGGCTAACAATAAAAATGCGATACAACCACTCAGAATGGGTCGCCTGATAAACCAGGCAGAGATAGTTGAAATGATCTTTTGTCTTGACATGAAAATACATTAGTTTATCACCGGAAACTATGCTAATACCTCTTAATCCTGGTGAAATTATTAAAGTATTGAGCCCTGAAAAAATAGAATTATCCCCCCTTATGCCTGGTGCAGGAAAGACGATTACAGGCTTCGGAATTAAAATCCGTTCATATTGAGGAAATTGATCAGGACGGCTGAATTTTTAAGCTGCAGTTTCTTAAGAATATTATAACGATGCACTTCCACGGTTTTTAAGGAAAGCCCTAATTGACAGGAAATTTCTTTAGATGACAATCCGCCTTTAATGTATTTCACCACCTCCAATTCCCTTTTAGAAAGTGCATTGATATCCGGACCTGCCTCGTTTTCAAATTCTCTTTGGCTGAGGGCATCTTTGATTTCATGGCAGATATATTTTTTGCCGGCATTCACTTCCAGGATGGCCTGGATAAACTCTTCCCTGGATGAATTTTTGGTTACATACCCTTTGCCGCCAATTTTAAATAACCTTTTGGCATAAGCAGGAATAGAATGCATGGATACCCCAATGATTTTCTTCCCGGGATTATCCGCCAAAATGATTTCAGCAGCATCGAATCCGGAAATCTCCCCCAGGTTGATATCCATCAGGATCACCGAAGGGCTAAGCTGTTTTGTAAGTTCAATGACTTCTTTTCCCGTCGAAGCAATTCCGCAAACTTCAAAACGGGGATCGGAGTTCAGCATAAAGGTCCAGGCGTCACGGATCAACTTATGATCATCAGCCAATAAAATGGTGATAGTTTCCATAGCATATCAGGTGTTTAATCCTGCAAAATTTCAAAAATATATCCTTGAACTTTGTAGGTTAGATATATTAATAATGTAGTAATATATCTACAAAACCAGATTGCTCCTTTAAATACAACATCAAATCAGGCCATTAAACTAAATGGATGAATTTTCGTAAAAGTCTACAGATATAGAAGAATAAATAACCACGAACAAAGTTGAAATCGATTGATTAATAGTAATTTATGTAAAATAAAAATTGTAATTATTAAAAAAAAATGGTATTATTGAACCTTAATTATTGATGAGAATAAAATTCTCCGGTAATCAGGATAATCCCCACCCTCCTCAATCCTACTAAAAATTTGTCATTACATTTATTTTTTTTCAGCTTATTGAAAAAAAAATAACATCCAACTCCTTGCTTAAGAAGCTGTTATAAGATCATTATCCTTTTCAAGAAAAGCCCAATTTTTACGCAAGATTCTTCAGGTACTGGCAAAAAAGGATATCATGATAAAAAAAATCACCCGCTTTTTTAAGTTCAAATTTTTGTTGGCAGCTATTCTCTTTTTTTTGATGGGAAATGCTATCTGGGCGCAGCAAAAAACAATTGGTGAATATGTCATTTTTGGCGGAAAGCCTGCCGCCGGGCAAACGGCACCTTCTTCTCCGGGTTATGGAGTAATCCTGGGTGCCTCCTCCAATATTACCGGGGGTGATATTGGCAGTTATCAGTTCATTCAATCTACCGGAGATTTAAATGCTTTTGGGAATGTCAACAGTGGGGGCACTATCCAACTCTATAATATCAATATCGTTAACGGAAAAATTACTGCTGCCAATTCACAGGTGCTGAATACCACCATTCTTTCAGTTGGCAACAACGCATCCTTGGGAGGTAATATTGATGTAAATGGTAATATTATTATTGGAAGCGGTATTGTTAGCGGCAGGGTCACGCACCCTTTGGGTACAACCTATTCAGGCCCTGTCCCTTCGGGGGGTGAAGTTACCGGCGCTCCCGCCTTACCAATACTTCCGGAAATGCCAGCTATCACAGCTTTCCCTTCTTATGGCACCACCAATATCACAAATTCAACTTCAATTACACCGGGTGCATATAAAGATGTAAACCTTAAGAAGAATAGTACCCTCACTTTTTCCGGGCCTGGTATTTATATTTTTAAATCATTTAAAACCAATGGTCCAAACAGTAATATCATTTTTGACTTTCTAAACACAGCCACCGGAAATTTCAAGATCTATGTGTATGAGGACGTAATCATCAATAAAACAAATACCGACCTGGTAAACGGTGGGTCTGCCAACAGGATATACACCGAAACGCATGGCAATGGTTCGGCTGATCCGGATGATAATACAGCAGCTTTTAACATGACAAACGGTTCAAACGGAAACGGGAATTCAGCTTCCTGGCTGGGTACGGTTTGGGCTCCTTATGCCGCCATCAAACTGGGATCACCCACCGGCCCCAGTTCCCTCTTTACCGGGGCATTGTGGAGTGGAACTCAGGTTAATTTACAGGGTGGCGTCACCGTTAATTTCGCTCCCTTCCCGCTTTGTGTACCGCCGGATATCAGTGCGGGACCGGATAAGCCTTTGGATTTTGAAAACCCGACAATCTTAACGGCAATATCTTCCACGCAGGGAATAAATTATAGCTGGCAGGCATTAGAGGGCGGGATCATTACGACCCCATTGAATGCGCCTTCGATTACGGTTACTGCAGCGGGCACCTATGTAGTGACCGCTTCAGCATCAGCAGGCTGCTCTTCTACGGATACGGTTATTGTTACCGGAAAAGTCAATGATATCATTGGTTCAGAACTGGATGCCGTTTTGCAAACCTATAATGCAGGAGGCACACAGTCACCATTCTTTGAATTCCAGAATGACAAGATCTTTATTGATGTGATCGCCAAACAGGGGGAATATGCCAATGTGAAGTCAGCCCTATCCGGTGCACCCTGGAACATGAGTAATTTTTTGGGAGAAGATGCAAGCAGTTTTATCATTACGGGTTTGTTCCCCATCAATAAGCTGGATCTATTAAGGAATGATCCATACCTGGCTCCCAAAATCGTTTATGTAAGGCCTTATTACCGGGCTTTCAATAATTTCATCGCCGATTCAACCGGAAAAATTACCCAGGGCGACACGTCCGTCCGGGCTTACCTGGTACGCCAGGGTTATGATTTGAGTGGCAATGGGATCAAGATCGGTGTACTTTCCAATAGTTTTAATACCAGTACGGTAACTACCAGTCCGCTGATCAACAGTAATTATGAACAGGATATGGGCAACAAGGAATTACCGGGTCCGGGCAATTCAAGTGATCCGGTACCGGTAACCGTATTAAAGGAATCTCCCTTTGTACGACCGGATGAAGGAAGGGCCATGCTACAGATCATCCATGACCTGGCTCCTAAGGCACAACTGTATTTCAGGACCGGGGTGGAAACCTCAAGTGATTTTGCCGCTGGTATCGATCAATTGAAACAGGAAGGTTGTAATATTATCGTCGACGATATTACCTATATCACCGAGCCCTTCCTGAAAGATGGTGCGGTTGCCAATGCGGTAAAAAACGTTACGGATGCCGGGGTAACCTATATCACTTCCTCCGGGAACTTTGCCCGTAAATCCTATGAAAATAATTTCAACCCCATGCCGGCACCCGGCAACCTTACAGGAAAAGCGCATGATTTTGGATCAAATGACGCATTTCTTGACATCACACTTATACCGGGACAGCAGTATACCATGGTGCTGCAATGGCTGGATGATATTTACTCACAAGGCGAAACCGCCGGCACCCGGAATGACCTTGATTTCTATTTGACACCCAATACCGATGGTACGGCACTTTTTGGATTTAACAGGAACAACCTGAATGGCGACCCGATTGAATTCATGCCCTTTACCTATTCAGGACCTGCTGCAACGCATTTATTAGTATTGAACAATACCCTGACCAGTAACCCTGCCCGATTTAAGATTGTTATTTTCCAGGGAGATATCACTTTTAATGAATACACAACCGGCGGATCTACGATTATCGGCCAGTCCAATGCGGCTTCAGCTATTACAGTGGGTGCCGCCAGGTTTGATAAAATATCCCCACCCTATCCGGGACCGCTGAGCCTTGAATCATTCTCATCTACCGGTGATGGAAATTCTTTGGTGGTGGTCAATAATATCGCTATCAACAGGAACAAACCGGACCTGGTGGGGCCCGATGGTGTGACCACAACGGTGAACATGGGTCCTGATTACAACAGTCCGAACGACCCTGACCTGAATTATTCCAATTTCTTCGGCACCTCAGCTGCGGCACCCCATGTGGCGGGTGTGGCAGCCCTGATCATGGAAGGAAAGAAAAAATTCCTCAACCAGACAGTTTCCCCGGCAGCAATGAAGGCCTTACTGCTGAGTACAGCAACGGATATGAATACCCCGGGTTTTGATTTCGCTACCGGAGCCGGTTTCGTAAATGCAGATTCGGCCATGCGGACCTTTGCTGCACCTGACCCTACCCTGATCCGTTTGGTCGTTCCTCAATATGTAACACCGGGCCCTGCCCCGTTTGAATTGACGGTGACAGGTGAAAACCTGAGTTCAACATCAATTGTGAAATTAGGGGAGACGGAACTCTCTACTACTTATCAGAATTCTGAATTGCTGACTGCGGAAGTTCCTGCCTTTATTGGAGACCCCGTGATCACGGTATATACCCCTTCCCTTACCAATGCAGGTGATGGAGGAACCAGTGAAGGACTGAAATTTACCGGTGTCCCAAAAAGAAATATCGTTATAACGGCGGATAACAAGTCAACAAAATATGCCCAGGCCTTCCCTGCGTTTACAGCAACCATTACGGTTGATGGCATACCACTGGACAGCCTTCCAAAGCAACCCGGCCAGACAGAACAGGATGTCCTCCAATTATTCGGTCTGGATCTACTAAGCTTTAATTTACCCACCGGTGTTGCGGTGGGCAGTAATATCGGTACCTATTCCATTACTCCGGCCCGGGTTTTTGATCCGGCAAACCCGGATGATGTTCGTCTGCAGGAGATCTACGCCTATACATTCAAAGCAGGAGATCTGACCATAGAAAAATTACCGGTTACCGTAACAGCCCTACCTATTACTGTTACATACGGTGAAAAACTACCCGATGCAGCATTTACCTATGCCTTGACCAATGCCGCTGATACAACCGGTATCCAGGACCTGGATGCTGTGTTAGCAACCTTACAGGCTTCACACCAGGGCCAGATTGCCAAAGACGCTCAGGGCAATGATATCCTTGGGTTAGTAAACGGACAGGCCGTGATGATCGTGAACGGACAGGCGGTCCCCATTGTCAACGGACAGGCCGTCACCATCGTCAACGGGCAGGCCGTTACCATTGTAAACGGACAAGCCGTACCTATTGTGAATGGCCAGGCAATCACTATCGTCAACGGACAGGCACAGGTAAACGAAATTGACCTTAGCGCTTCAGATATTAATAACCTGAATTTCCAGGTGAGTACACAGAGTCTTCAAAATGCCCGGACGATCAGTAACCAGGAACTGGTCAATGGCACCTATGTATCCAGTGCCACCCAGGTTGTGGATATAACCCAGGAATCCATTCTTGATTTCAATGTCAATTCGGCACAGACCAATATGCTTACTTCCCTGTCGAATGTGAATGGAAGAGGTGTGGTGGATATGGAATCCTATACAAACGGACAGGCCATTACGATTGTCAATGGCCAGGCTGTCACCATCGTGAATGGACAGGCAGTCACCATCGTCAACGGACAGGCTGTCACCATCGTCAACGGGCAGGCCGTCACCATCGTCAACGGGCAGGCCGTTCCGATCGTCAACAGCCAGAACCGTGATGCTGTCATCCTCAACGAAAATGAAATCGGGCTTGGTATTAACCAGTTGAAATCACTGAACATGATCACGGGACTGGATGTGGGCAATCAATATTTGATTCCCGGTTCAGTTGTCAATAATAATTTTGAAGTGACCCATATTGCCGGGGTGGTTACCATATTACCGGCAGCTGTCACAGTTACCCCCAATCCGGGACAGGAAAAAGTATATGGAGATGATGACCCTGCATTTACGTTTACCAACAATGCCGGTCTGAAAGCTGCTGATTTCACCGGTGCTTTAGGCCGTGTGGAAGGATCGGATGTTAACAGTTATGCTTATACGCTAGGCAACCTTTCCGCAGGCGACAATTATACTTTATCACTTTCCACTACTGCACCTGTAGCCAGTTTTGCCATCACGGCAAGACCGGTCACCATTACCCCTAGCCCGAACCAGTCCAAAGTATATGGAGACAACGACCCGGTATTCACTTATACCAGCAGCGAACCCTTACAAACAGGCGACAATTTCAGTGGGGCACTCGGCAGGTCCGCTGGCGATAATGTTGCTACCTATGCTTATACGCTGGGAACTTTAAGTGCAGGAGCCAATTACAGCTTGACCCTGGGTGGAACAAATACCTTTACCATTAATAAGAGGGCCATTAATATACTTCCCAATGCCGGTCAAAATAAAGTGTATGGCAGTTCAGACCCCAGCTTTACGTATACTGCCAGTGAATCATTGATATCCGGAAACAGTTTCAATGGTACATTGAGCAGGGCACCCGATAATACGATAGGGAATTATGCCTTTACGCTAGGTAGTCTTTCTGCCGGTAACAATTACACCCTGAATTTAACAGGCGCCATTTCATTTGAAATCAAAAAAGCCCCGCTCCAGGTCGTAGCCGGTATCCAGGCAATCTATAAGGGAGATAATCTTCCTTCCGCTTCATCAACCGTAACAATTACGGGTTTACAGTATAATGATAATGCAACACCCAATTACACCACTTCGCCGGTCTATTCCAAATCAACGAGCCCTGCAGGTGTATATACGATCATCCCATCATTGGCCTCCTTTGCTAATGCTGGCAATTATGCAATAACTTATACCAATGGTACCCTCTATGTCAATCCCAAGGGACCAGGTGCCAAGAAGTTGATCTCAAAACTGGATTGTGTGGTGGAAGTGATAAATCCCTTACCGGGACAATTCCAATATATTGCACATTTTACCTGTAATAATAACAATTCGACACCGGTGTATGTGCCAATTGGTCCTGACAATAACCTCTCTTCACAGGGTGGTAGCTTTGACGGGTCGGCACAACCGGCATTATTCCCTCCGGGCATGACAGGATTTGAAGTGCCGTTTGACGGCAACAAGCTTACATGGGAAATCTCAACCTATGAAAGCAACCATAAATCTGCCGTGGCCTCAGATGCCAGTTCTTCATCAGGACGTTGTAACTATGTTACAACTGGGTCAAGCGGGGGAACGCTGGTGGCAACAGAAACCGGAGAAGCACAGATTAATAAGTCAATGGCTTACCCGAACCCGGCACACACAAATGTGACCATCTATATCCCGGATCAAAAGATCGGGAATCATGAGATCATGTTACTGGATATGAATGGAAGAACCTTTCCCGCAAAGATCAACAGACATATTTCCGAAAATGCCGTGGAACTGGATCTATCGCATTTACCGATGGGGCTTTACCTGATCAGGATCAAACTGGAAAGTGGGCTGTTTAAAACTATCCGGATTGTAAAAGGCTAAAGGGAAATGATTTTATTTGATAACTTGTAAATGAACAATGAAATATCGGAATCTATTATTTGAAGATTGGCTATGATTGGTAAAAGAATTATACTGGGATTTTGTTGGGCACTCGCTGTATTTTCCGCCTTTTCACAAACCGGCCTTGGAAAAGAACTGGCGGAAAAGGACACGGTCATCGTCAACAACCTGATAAAAGAAAGTGCCGCCCATTTTTCAGATGATATTGAGAAAGCCCGTGAACTGGCTATCCAGGCCAGGGACCTGGCAGAACAGCTTGGCTTTCTAAAAGGAAAAGCCTATGCACTGAAAAATATCGGCATCACTTATTATTTCCAGGGGAAATACGTTGAGACGTTGGATTACTATTCCCAATCGGTCAAATTATTTGAGGAGATCGGTGACAATGTGGGTATGGCCAACCTCTATAGCAATATCGGGGTCGTGTATTATGACCAGGGAGGTGAAGAGAAAGCGCTTGAGAACTACCTGTTATCCCTTAAATATTCAGAATTAGCCGGTGACCGGTACAGGACCCTGATCGCCTTAAATAATATCGGTGGCCTGTATTCACTCAAAGCGGCCACCTACGATAAGGCCCTTGAAAATTACTTAAGGGCCTTACCGATCTGTGAAGAATTGGGAAAGACGGAAGAACTTGGCACCCTGGCTGTCAACATCGGATTTATCTATTTTGACAAAAAAGATGACAAGAACGCTTTGCGCTATTTCAATAAATCACTGGAAGCCTATGGTAATTCGGAAAACAGCATGAATGCACGCATTGCCTTAGGAAAATTATATGAACGGGAAGGCAAATATGACGAGGCGATGCAGAATTATAATATCGCCCTGAATTTCGCGGAAAAAGGGAATGACAAGATCTCTACAATCAAATCGCTGACCGGCCTGGGAAAAATTTATGCCGACCAGGGTATCAACCGGATTGCCATCAATTATTTCTTAAGGGCTGTTGACCCTGCCAGGGAAATCAAGGCAGGCAATGAACTTAAGGACCTTTATGAAGAAATGGCCAAAGCGTATAATCAACTCAACGATTTCAGGAATGCCTTTAAATACCAGGCGCTCTATTCTGAAGTTAAAGACACCCTGTACAATATTGCCACCGCAAAAAAACTCGGAAGCCTGCAATTTGATTTTGACCTCCAGAAGAAACAGGGTGAAATCAACCTGCTGACCAAGGACATGGCCTTAACTGACCTCAAACTTAAACGTCAGAAAGCAGCCAAACAGGCCCTGCTGGTAGGGTTAGGGCTGGTACTGATGATCGCCATCCTGATTTTCAGGAACTACCGGATCAAGGTCAAAACCCATAAAATCCTGAATAAACAGAAAGCAGAAATTGAAGACCTCCTGCTGAACATCTTACCCGCAGAAGTGGCCGGGGAATTGCAGGCCAATGGGTATTCAACTCCCAGGAACTTTGAATCCGTTTCGGTATTGTTCACTGATTTCAAAGGATTCACCCGTATAGCAGATAAGATATCACCCCAGGAACTGGTCAAAGAACTCAGCCAGTGTTTTGTTGCCTTTGATAATATCATCAGCAAATATGACCTGGAAAAGATCAAGACGATCGGAGATTCCTATATGTGTGCAGGAGGTATACCTACTGAAGACAAGGACCATGTTCAGAAAATCATCAAAGCGGCGCTTGAAATAAGGGACTTTATTAAACATTATAACCTGAAAAGGAATTTCCTGGGCCTGGAGCCCTGGGAACTGAGGATCGGCGTCCATGTTGGACCAGTGGTAGCTGGGGTGGTTGGTAAAAAGAAATATGCCTACGATATCTGGGGCAGCACCGTCAATATTGCCAGCCGGATGGAAAGTAACGGTCAACCCGGTCAGGTCAATATCTCCTCTTCGGTCTATGAAATCATCAAGCATGACTATGTATGCAGTTACCGCGGTAAAATAAATGCAAAGAACATCGGCGAAATCGATATGTATTTTGTAGGCGACGAGATCAACAAAACGGGTATCGTAACCCATATCAATACCCTTGATACCCCGGAAATCAAGACGCAGTTAAAGTGATAATGTTTCGGGTTAAGATGATCTTCCGCCGCATCGGTATATTTCCCTCAGCAATTTTTATCCAAAATAAAAGCACATGCTGCAATTGCAGGAAGGGCTTTGTGACCCCGTCAGGATTATTTCATGATCCAGGCGCATTGGCCTTACCCATATCCCGACCGCTGCTTCGCAGCGCCGGGCTTTTTTATTTGTCCGCTTTTGAATGTGGGCATTCCCCGCTCCCAAATAAAACTCCCCTCCCGCTTACGCGGGAAGGGAGATTGTGACCCCGTCAGGATTCAAACCTGAAACCTTTTGATCCGTAGTCAAATGCTCTATTCAGTTGAGCTACGGATTTTCAAACACTTAGAATTTGGGAGGTAAACATCCTGCAACTCAAAAAGCAGGCTCCAGACCGAAATGTTTACCCAATGTTTACCCCAAATGTTAGTTCAATGGCAAGTGTAACAATCGTTTACCGAAAAGATAAAATAAATGCCAAGAATGAAGCTCCAATACACTTCCGTATAATAAAGAATAGAAAGGCCAGTTACATAGCTTCCGGCATAATGATACCACCCAATCAATGGGATGATAAAAAGAATAAAGTAAAATCCACTTATCGGAATAGTGCAAGGCTCAACAGCTACTTATCAAACAAGTTCACCGAGATACAGGACACAGTATTGCAGCATGAAACTTTATCCAAATCTTTTACCAGTCAGAACCTGAAAGAAAAGGTATTTGGGAAGAAGCCACAGGATTTCTTTTCATTTGCTGAGAACATAGTGGCTCAATACAAGAAGGAAGGAAGAATAGGCACTTACGATAAGAACAGGTCAGTAGTTGAAAAATTGAAGGAATATAAGTTCTCCCTTACGTTCTATGATATTACACCGGAATTCCTGATGAAGTATGAACAGTACCTTCGGGAGGTACATGGCAATGTAACCAACACAGTAGGAAAGGACATGAAGTTTATCCGTAAAGTTTTCAATGATGCCATAAAGTCCGACATAATTGGATATGAAACTAATCCTTTCAGGAAGTATAAAATAAAGCAGGAAAGAACACATCGGGATTACTTGACTGAAGAAGAATTAACCCGGATAGAAGGATGCAATGTAAATCCCGGAAGCCGTTTGGAATTAAGCAAAAATATGTTTGTGTTTGCTTGTTATACTGGTGGCCTACGTGTCTCAGATATGCTACAACTGAAATGGGCAAACTTTGATGGCATATACTTGAATATTGTTATAACAAAAACGGGTGCACAGTTAAGTATAAAGATTCCGAACAAAGGGCTACAGATAATAAGTAAATACAGAAAAGAAGATACCACAAGGGATGACTTCATTTTTCCAATGCTCCGGCCTACACTGAATATGAATGACCCTGTGGCACTGGATGCAGCAATAACAAGTGCAACCACCTTAATAAATAAGAATCTGAAAATTCTTGCTAAGAAGTCAGAGATACAAAAACGTTTAAGCTTTCACATATCCCGGCACTCATTTGCTGTAATGGCTTTACGGAAGGGCATAACTATAGACAAGGTTTCAAAGTTGATGGCTCATAGTGCTATCAAGGAAACACAGGTCTATGCCAAGATTGTAAGTGAAGAATTGGATAAAGCAATGGATATTTTTAATCAATAATGTAGTAAGGTGTCGGCAGCATTACCGGCATCTTGCTTTTCCCCTTATTTACCCACCATCATAGTAGTTGTTTATCATTTGTTTGATGATGTCAGCAATATGGCTCTTTTCATCATTGGTAATTGGCTCCCTTCTACAGTATTCTTTCAAAACTGTATTCTGTAATTCACTTTTCGTTGGCCTATCAACGATGCCTCCATATTTTTTTATAAGAATTTTCAGCAGGTCGAAATTTTCCATAAAATTTATTTTTAGTAAGTGTAATTATTGGGTCTGTGGGTATAGTTTTTGATTATGATTGTTGTTTTAAATTCAATAACTATGAAAACAAACAACCAAGAACTCAATAACCCGAAAGAAGGGTTAGAACAAATTGGGGCTTACCTAAAATGTGTGACGGATAGCCAAATAAAACCCATGCTGGAATCCTATCAGCCTAATGAAACCCATAAAAGAGAAATAGAAAGGTTTCATAAGGGTATCATTCAGGCTTTGGAGGATATTTAGGATATAACTCCTAAATGATTTATTATACAGTGCCGGAACATGAGTTCTGGCATTTTTTATTATAGCCAGAAGTGCCAATTCAGAATCTTAGTTTGCAGGATAATGATAAAATATTTGTACTTACATACCACACCCCTCTGTACTTTTTGGCAGACTTATCTACCATAACAGAATGTGCATGACGACATGCTTTGTTTCGTACTATTCAAGCTTTCATTCCCACAGTGCTGTTAGGTTGCCCTAACTACCCAGACATCTTTCCACCGTATAGTACAGCAAAATGCTGCCTAACTCATTAAATGACGTAATGCCAGTAGGAACTATCCCTTCAGGAGGTACTTTTATATGGTAGTGGAGAAAACTTTTACACGATATACCCTCGTGCTACTATAATCCACTGTCTTATGTCCGTAATCATTTGTTACTGGAAACCATCCTCTGGCTGTCCGGACTGATACTATGCATACTTGTTCAGGGTATGCAAGCCATAATATCCTGCTTAAAGAACTATACCCTTATAAAAGGGCTTTGGATTAAGAGGACAACCCATAGGGGTAGCTCTCAATACTTACCTTAAATTTTCGTTGACTGTGCCAGCCCCAATTATGGAAGCCGGACTTTCGGGAGAGGGTTACAAGATACAATCTGGTAGCCCAAACATTGGCCTTGTTAGGGGATAATATAATATACAAAAATTTAGCCAGATTTGAACACAAAAGGGCTTATTAATCTTATAGGTTATTTTTACCCGATTTGCAAGAATTGCAGTCTTTGCATTCCTATTTCAGAGGATGGTAAGCATTTAATAACTTAGGGTCATAACAACTAATCAACCATGACCGACCCCCTTACTTTCTTAAACGGAATAGCTGAAAAAGAGTTTTACACTAACCTAAAAGCCCGAAGACAGGAATACTTTTCTGTATTGGAGAAGTTCTATGATGAAGTCTGGACAAGAGGTAATATAACTCACTTTGGGAGGCTTTTAGAGGAGCAACACATTTATGCTGAGTATGTTGGTAACAGAACGATAACTTCTGACGGAAACTATACTGTAGAATGTTATGAGGAAAGGCAACGTTTGTTTCTAAAGCAAATCAAAGAGCAAGCATTTAAAGATTTGGACAATGATAAAACTGAAGTCTATATTCAACTGATGAGTAAAATCCTGAAACAACTCATTAAATCTATTCAGCTTATTGACCTTGCCAAAGACCTGAACCCATACAGGGAAAAAGTGATTGCAAAATTACAAACTTGCATAACACACCTGAATGACACCTTCATTCAATCCCCCATTTCAAAATCAAATAACACCCCTAAAATTCAGTGGTTAGGTAAAACCAATGTACTGGCAACCCTATTCTATGACCTCTGGCAGGGGCAGGAAAAGGGAAAGAACAACAAGACCAAGCCGTTATTAAAAACCCAAAAAAACGAGCTTGAAGCCTTATTATTAAACAACTTTATAGATGTAAGAGGAGAACCCTTAACAATAAACACCATTTCAGATTATCTCAATTCATCAAAGCCGGAAAAACGTGCAAAAGTGGGTGTTAGGATAGAATTGGGTTATTAATTAATCACCTGGCCTACACAACATTTCCATATTTATCTTATCCTATTAGGATAACAATAGGATTGTTTACCGATGATATTGTTTAGAGTTTTGGACTGTCAATGATGTTGCAACAATTGGCATATTTCTAAACTTAAAAACTAAATCATGTCACAGGAAATAATCAACGAACAACCCGACCCAAATAAAATGCTGGAGGAGGTTGTTAAAGCAATCAATTCTTACTATCAAAGCCACTCACCAAAAGATGATTTCATTCCTGATGTCGTCTATGATGAACTCCCGTATTTATTAAAAGAGTCATCTCTCATCTTTACTGATAAATATGAAAGAGATGTTTATCTGACAGGAGCATTGGCTGTATTAGGTGGGTGTTTCCATAACCTGTATGCTTACAACGAAGTGGACAAAAAGGAAGTGTCAACAAATTTGGTATCTATTATTGTTGCACCAGCAGCCAGTGGAAAAGGAGCATTAAACTACTCAGCCAAGATTGCACAGAAAATAAAAGAAACCTTTGCTGCAAGGAGCAAAAGAATTGGTTCTAAAACCACAAACAAACTCTTTATCCCGGCTAATATTAGTTCTGCCGGACTAATTCAATTACTGGAAAAGAACAAAGGGGCAGGCATCATGGTTGAATCCGAAATAGATACTATTGTCAATGCCAACAGGCAAGAATGGGGTAACTATTCTGAAATCATTCGTAAGTGTTTTGAAAATGAAAGTTACTCTATGTACCGAAAGATTGACAAAGAGCATTTGGAGATAAAGAAACTAAAACTTTCTTTGGCTATTTCAGGTACAGCCAATCAATTCACCAGTCTGATGCAATCAGCAGAAAATGGGTTGTTCAGCCGGGGTTGTTATTATGTGTTTGACAGTTCAGGAGAAGGATTAAAGTTTTTCGGAAGAATGAAAAGTGAGGAAGACCTTGAAACCCGGTTTGCAAAATTTGCAGGAATTGCAAATGATTACTACGAGGCTATGCTAACATTTAAAAAGGTAAACATTGGTTTCACTGAGCAACAATTAACGGAAATACAGGAAGCCCTTCATCCTGTTTATGAAAGGTATGATGATAACTACGAATTACAGGCCAATGTAAAAAGGGCTTTCATAGTGGTACAAAAGATAGCTGCAACCCTTTCCTTTTTATTTGAATGTGAAAGTGGCTCAGTACAGGAGAAAATTGAATGTAAAGACAATGCTTTAAGAACTGCAACCCTGTTAACTCGAACCTATCTGCATCACTCTTACTATGCTTATGAATTGCTGCCAAACAAAGGGTACATGAACATGACTGATAGCCAGCAAAGATTACTTGTTGCCCTTACTGATGAATTTACTATGGATGAGGCATTAGAGAAAGCAAAGGAAATCGGGCTTTCTCAACGAACGGCTTACTATTGCATTGCTGCATTTAAAAAAAAGGGATTAGCAATGCTTTTGCCAACGGGTCAATACAAGAAA
Source organism: Terrimonas sp. (assembly GCA_016125075.1). GTDB lineage: Bacteria > Bacteroidota > Bacteroidia > Chitinophagales > Chitinophagaceae > SpSt-398. The sequence goes on along the minus strand of WGMO01000003.1, from coordinate 19,492 downwards.
CAATAGACTGCAAAATTTGCAATCCTTGCAAAGGGTGGTATTAAACTGCTACCCTTTGCATAATGCTACCCCTCTTTATCTAATTCTATTAATTCCTGAAACCTTTTAGCCATTTCATCCGTAGCCTTCTTTTCCTCCTCATATTTGGCTATTAGTTCAGCTTCTTTCTTTGGATTCTCGTTTTCGGAGATTTTTGAAAGGGCTTTCAGTGTCCTTGATAATTGTTTAGCATACTTAGGGGTTAATTTTTGAAGTTCTTTGAAGGGATGCATAGTATAAGATTTAGATAGCCCCAAAATATAGATTTTTTCTCTACAAAAGCAAGCCCCAGACCAACAATTATTTTTCGTATTTTGCAGAAAACCACCACCTTAGACCTATGCCCCTGAGTTGGAACGAAATCAAAGCCAGAGCTACTGCCTTTGCCAAAGAATGGCAGGATGAATCAAATGAAGATGCCGAAGCCAAGTCCTTTTGGGATGACTTCTTTGAGGTATTTGGCATATCCAGACGGAGAGTAGCCACTTTTGAAAAACAGGTAAAGAAGATTGATGACAAGCAGGGGTACATAGACCTGCTTTGGAAGGGCATGATACTGGTGGAGCATAAAAGCCGAGGACGGGATTTAGACAGGGCATACCAGCAAGCCAAAGATTATTTCCCCGGCCTTACAGATAAGGAACTTCCCAAATACATACTGATAAGTGACTTTGCAAGATTCAGGCTGTATGACCTTGACAGCAATACCCACAGTGAATTTAAGATTACTGATTTTGTAAACAATGTCGGCTTGTTCAGTGAGATTGCCGGGTACAAGAAAAGAACTTTCAAGGAACAAGACCCGGTGAACATTGATGCTGCTGAGTTGATGGGCAAATTGCATGACAAACTAAAGGATATTGGTTACACAGGCCATAACCTTGAAGTGTATCTCGTTCGTTTAGTGTTCTGTTTGTTTGCTGATGATACAAACATTTTTGAACGGGGCATTTTCAATGAATATCTGGACATTAAAACTGCACCTGACGGAAGTGACTTGGCTGCACACCTTGCCCAACTGTTTGAAGTACTGAATACTTCCAAGGAGAACAGGCTTAAGAATCTGGATGAAAGCTTAGATGCTTTTCCCTACGTAAATGGAAAGCTGTTTGAAGAGCATTTACCTACAGCAGCTTTTGACAGTGAAATGAGAAACATTCTCCTGGAATGCTGTTCACTGGATTGGGGACGTATTTCACCGGCCATTTTCGGTTCACTTTTCCAGTCCGTAATGGATGAAAAAGCCAGAAGGAATTTAGGGGCACATTATACCAGTGAAAAGAATATCCTGAAACTGATAAAGCCTCTTTTTCTTGATGACCTTTTGAAAGAATTTGATTCAGTAAAAGGCAACAGAAATAAACTTCTCAAGTTCCATGAAAAAATTAGCAAACTGAGATTCTTAGACCCTGCTTGTGGATGTGGGAACTTTCTAATTGTTGCATACAGGGAACTGAGGTTATTGGAAATAGAGGTAGTAAAGAAGCTATTAAAAGGTCAACAGGTAACTGATATAGGTCATTATTTCCTTATAGATGTTGACCGATTTTATGGGATAGAATATGAAGAATTTCCGGCACAGATAGCACAGGTAGCAATGTGGTTAATAGACCATCAAATGAACATGCTGGCAAGTGAAGCTTTTGGGGAATATTATGTCCGTTTGCCATTAAGGAAAAGTGCTACTATTAAGCATGGAAATGCCTTGCAAATTGATTGGCAAAGTTTAATTGAACAGGCATCTACCAAAGATGATACACTTGTGTATGACTTTATTTTGGGTAATCCCCCTTTTAGAGGAAAAAAAGAACAAGATGTTAATCAAAAGAAAGATATGGCATTGGTTTTTGTTGGAGTTGAAAATGCAGGACTTTTGGATTATGTCTCAGCATGGTATATTAGGGCAGCAGAATATCTCCAAAAATACCAAAGGGGGAACATCCGGGTTGCATTTGTTTCCACTAACAGCATTACTATCGGAGAACAAGTCGGAGTATTGTGGAATGAACTCCTTCATCGTTACAAAATAGTAATTCATTTTGCTCATAGAACCTTCAGTTGGAGTAATGAAGCAAAAGATAATGCAAAAGTTCACGTTGTTATTATTGGATTCAGCAATTACGATATAGGGAATAAACTATTATACGTTTATAATGATGTCAGAGGAGATGCAGTAGAGTTTAAGGCCGAAAATATAAACCCCTATTTGGTAAATGGGAAGAATATTCTTATAAAAAGTCGAAGTACCCCAATTGGTAATTCCCCAACAATCATCAAAGGAAGTGAGGCTACTGATGATGGGCATCTCCAAATCACTGAAGAAGAACGTGAGGAAATAATTGCAAATTACCCCAATGCTATTAAGTTTATAAGACCCTTCTTTAGTGGTGGAGATATTATAAACGGAAGAAGAAGATGGTGCCTTTGGTTAAAAGATATTAGCCCAGAGTTATTTAGAGGAATTCCAATTATTCAAAGGAAAGTTGAAGCAGTAAAAAAATTTCGTCTTGAAAGTCCAAAGAAAAGAACACAAGATTGGGCAAAATTTCCAACCCTATTTACAGAAGATAGGCAGCCTGATAAAAGCTTTTTGGTTTTCCCAAAGGTATCTTCCGAAAGGAGGGAGTATATTCCGTTCATGTATCTTGACCCAATCAACATTATCAATAATACTGTTTCCTATATACCTGATTGTACTCTATATCAATTTGGAGTTTTGCAATCAAAGCAACATATGTGTTGGACATGGTATGTAGCTGGAAGAACCAAAAGTGACATTCAATACTCTAACGAAATTGTTTATAATAATTATCCGTGGCCTGACAATCCTACAGCAAAACAAAAAGACATAGTTGAAAAAGCAGCACAAGGTGTATTAGATGCAAGGGCACAGTTCCCCGATAGCAGCCTTGCAGATTTGTATGACCCTAACACAATGCCCCCTGTATTGGTTAAGGCTCACCAAGCACTTGATAAGGCAGTGGATTTATGTTACAGACCACAGCCTTTTCCCAATGAAACAAAAAGAATTGAATTCCTCTTTGAGTTGTATGATAAATATACGGCTGGGATTTTTGCCAAGGAACGGCACAAGAAAAGGAAATGAGTAGAAATGTGGATAAATTTAACTAATTGAAATTCAATACTGTTCTCCATTAAACAAAGAGAATACACAAGAAATGGCAAAAGGAATTGATTTTATTTTGCATTAATTCCTACTTTAGCTGTATGGAAATTTCGTTTTTTAAACCGAAGGATTTTGAAGGTAATATGAAGGCCACAATTCATATTACAGGGAAATTAGGCTTCACTGATGCTGCAATAAAGAAAATTGGCCTAAATGAGAAAAAAGGTATCAAAATAGGTCATAACACAAAGGATAAAAACGATAAAAATTTGTATGTCGTTTTCACCGAGGAGTTGGATGAGGACACTTTTAAAATCAACAAGGCAGGAGCATATTATTATGTGAACACCAAAGCACTTTTTGATAGTATGGAACTTCCATATCGTGCAAAAAGAGTCTCGTTTGATATTATTCCTACGGAGATTGGAGGAATAAAAGTCTATAAATTCATGTATAAAGAAAAATTAAAAGCCGATGACAAAGAAACTGATGACGACGATGATCTTTCATGAAAAATAAATGGGGGAAGCTTGCACGTCCCCCATTTTCAGATAATGCAAAAAACTCGTGGTAGGGCCTAAGCATTACTGTTTCAAATGTATTGCATATTGTCTAATGTGCAATTAGTGCCAGTAATAATATTTATTTACTACAAAATTTAGTACAATGTCTAAATTTTATTACGGCCAGAGTTCCAAAAACTCACAATGGTACTTCAGATTGAAGGATAATAACAATGAAACAATCCTTTCCTCGTCCGAAGGCTATAACTCAAAACAGGGGTGTCTTAATGGTATAGATTCCGTTAAAAGGCATTCCCCTTATGAGCAGTATTACAAATCTTTTACTGGTAATGACGGGAAGCATTACTTCACTCTTTATGCTGCAAATGGAGAGGCCATCGGCAAAAGTGAAGGCTACAATTCTTCTTACGGCAGAGACCAGGGGAAAGAAAATTGTAAACGGGAGGCTCCAACTGCTACAGTGCATGAAGTAACTGGAGCATATGTATGATTAAGAAATAATGTGCAGTTGAAAAGCTGCACATTTTATTTATCTTTTAAACTTTAGAAAATGAATTTTACTCATTATAATTTAGGGCATAAGCAACGTGGTGAAATAGTAGAAATAACTTTATCTGGAAGTGCAGCAAATGTAAGACTGATGGATTCATCCAATTTTTCCAATTATCGAAGTGGGAGGCAACATAAGTATTATGGTGGTTTGGCAACAAAATCTCCTATTAGATTACCCATTCCAAGCTCTGGACAATGGCATGTGACAATTGACATGCAAGGATTGAGAGGAACTACCCGTTCATCAATTAGGATGATGCCAAGTGCCTTACCTACTCTGAATCAACCTGACCTTGCATCCGTCCCTTCACTTGTTAATAAATATGGTATAGAAGATGACCATGAAATAGAAAAAGAATATGATGTTTTTATTTCTCATGCTTCTGAGGACAAGACCGAGGTCGTCAGACCATTAGCACATGCATTGATTGTTGAAGGGTTGAAAGTTTGGTATGATGAATTCGAAATGAAAATTGGGGATAGTTTAAGAAGAAAAATTGATGCAGGGCTTCGTAATAGTAAATTTGGAATAGTAGTGCTTTCGAAAGATTTTATTAAAAAGGGATGGACAAACTATGAATTAGATGGCATTATAACGAAATCAGTAAGTGGGGAACAAATTATATTACCAATATGGCATAACATAACCAAAAAGGAAATAGTAGAATACAGTCCTTCTTTAGCTGACAAGGTAGCAAGAAACACATCTTCTTATACTGTTGAAGAAATTGCAAAAGAAATTGCCGAAGTAATTAGTAATTCATGACAAAAGACGGTGATAATTGCCCAATAAATTAATAATTGAATTTAACAACTCCAATATGTCTGAGTTAGGCACACAACTGCTTACATTAATAGTTAAAAGTACCTCTGGCAAACAATTTACCTTTTTGATAAAGCTCATAATATTTTTTGTTTCGGTTATAACAGCAACAGCACTTTATAGTCATTTTTTTATTAATGAGGGAATAGATTTAAGTCTTGAAGTTATTCTGAAGACACTATTAAGTCCCCTGACAATAGTGTGGATGATTTTTTTCCTGATACTATATTTTGGTATATATCCACTTCTTTGCCTTATTGTCTTTGTAGTTTATAGAATGCTTCATCCTGCTGAAAAAACTTTAGCAAGTCGGCAACTAACCGGTGCAAGGAAGGGATTCAAGATAGCTGGTGCTAATGAAGCTTTTAATAAGCTAAAAAAATTACCAATAGAGAAAATACATGAAGCTAATATTGCCTTGTCAGTAGAAGTAATTCAGGAAGAGAATAAAATTATTGAATCATTGAGTTTTATTTTAATTATCCTAATACAATATATAGTTTTTCATAGCAGCATGATGAACAGTAATATGACGTTACTGATTATATTCATTATTTTAAGTGTCGTATTGTTGCTAATAATCTTCTTTTTTACCCCGTGGCTTTTCAAGATATACAGGGCACTTATTTCAGATTATTTCAAGAGATTGTTAAAAGATGCTGAAAAAATGCAAGGCCAAACAAGACCCGAAATCCAACCTTAAAAATATCTATACAGAAGGAGCAGTCCCTCATAAATACCCCCACTCATCGTTGAGAGTTGATGTACCCCCTCTTATTCATGCAGTCACTTAGATTGATGATTTTGGGGTGGTTTCACTTTCGGGAGTTATGCTGTATTTTCTTTCCTGAATTCTACAGGACACCTTCTAAATTATTTTCCTGTCAGGTTTCTTTTGAGATGTGTTTTATCCCAAATCAAAACCACTGAAAAGAAATTTCACTTTTTTGCCGGCAACAGGTCATGTGGAGTAACTCCTAATGCATCAGCAATTAGAGAAAGGTAAGACACAGAGAAATTGACCTTACCCAATTCAACCCGGTTTATTTGGGAATAATCCTTGTCATGGCACTTAAAGGCCAAGTCCATTTGTGTCATGTTCATTTCCAGACGTAGTTCCCTGACCCTTTCCCCAATCTTCTGGAGAAAGGCATCGTCCCTGTAATACACCCTTTTAGATTGTTTTTTCACAACCCCAAAGGGAGATTTTAAGGAGAATTTGGCATAGGGAGAATTATCCTTAAATTAGCATAATTAATGCTTCTGACAGTAACCATATTGATTTTGGCAGCAATTGGGAGTGAAATCGGGAAGTTTCTTATTGGCTGCCTCATTTTTGGTGGTGTGGTATGGGTCGGTATGCTAATAGGGCAAAGAAATGACGAGATGAAAAGACTGAAAAGGGAGAACGAGGAGTTGGCAAAGAAGCAGAAATACCATGATGCCCACATCAGGCATTTGCAAAAGAAAGCCTACCGGGACGAAGAAGAATGAGGTTTCTTAAAAAATGAAGTATTACACATGAAAAGTTTATTACCCCTGCTCTTTTTCTTTACCTGTTTGTCCTGCAACACCGGAGATTCTGCAAAGGGTAAAGAAGAGGTAAGCCAGTCCCCAACTGTTAGCACGGATTCTGCCGACAAGGTCATAGCACGTCAAAGGGCTTTATTGGATAAGGTATATGAAATGCAGGAAAAGAATAGTGACACAACCAAACAGTATATCTTTTTTACCTGTACCGTTATGGATAAGTCAAATCAGTACATAGACCTGCTGTCAAGGATATATACCATCAATAACGGTGATAAGAAAAAATCAGAGGCTATTAAATCCTGCTTGATAGATATAATTAAGAAAAACTACTTTCTTAACTCAGATGTCATTCCCGTTCTTCGTGAATATGCAACCTTTAAAGAGGCCAACGAAAACAGAGCCCTTTACACTTCAGCACAAGAAATAATTCTCAGCAACTCCTGCAAGTAAAATCTTAAAAGGCAAAGGAAAATAAAAAAGTGAAGCTAAGATAGGTGGCTGGCACAGCCCCTTGCTTAAAAAATCCAAAAGCTTACGGCATAAACACAAGGCCATCACACAAGGCTTTCATTTATTCCGTTTCCTTTTGGATTTTTTGCTACACCACCTATTCCATTGCTTTCTTTTTTTTCCTTTTTTCTTTTAAATAAAATTTTTGTTATGAGAAATGCAAATGACTACTTCGGTTCACACAACGGAACAGAAAACATCTATTCATGCAGACCCTTCCCAATCACCTACACAGACGGAGTGAGGGATTTGGTTGAAAACTGCAAGGCTTACTGGCTCATTGATGTTATTATCAGCTATCAGGGCTACAAGAGTGTAAACAGCCACCGATTTCAGGTTTGGGAGCTAAAAAGGGTTAATGATGATTCCTTCACTATACTGGCAACAGATGGCAACAGCCAGAAAATTGCCAGCCAGAACATACCCTTTAGTGACTTCCCCTATGATATAGCTACCATTTGGCTGGTGGATGGCACTATGTTATTGCCTAACGAGTACTAAATCCTTTTTATGAGCAAGAAATTAAGAAGCAAAGGGAGGCAATCCCTGACCATAGAGCAATGGAGCCGGGACAATTACCCGTTACCTATAATCCCGGATTGGGTTCACAGCAAGCATCTAAGGAGAAGGGCAAAATACAGGTACAGGAACGGTACAGTTGTCATTGATATTGGAAGTGGCTGGTATGTCCATAGCTTCCGAAATGGGGGCAGGATGCTATCAGTATTGCCTTTCTGAATAGGGGCAGCAGGAGTACTTTAATTGGTTTCAATGACATTGAAAAAACAGCCTGTGAATTTTATGTGATGGTGCATGTATATAACTAAAATAAACTTCGTAAATTATAAATCTATGGCATTAAAGTATCATGGCATACCACCCTAAAGAATGTTTTACCCATGTTTACCCCCAAACAAAAACGGCCTTAGAAACTATTCATTTCCAAGACCGTTTATCATTGCTTTGTGACCCCGTCAGGATTCAAACCTGAAACCTTTTGATCCGTAGTCAAATGCTCTATTCAATTGAGCTACGGGGCCTGGTTTATAATGGGCGGCAAAAATACGCATAGTTTCTCTAGTACCCAAAAATTCACTCCTTTTCGTTTTCTTTACAGTATGAAACTGCAATTCTGGGCCATTGGAAAAAATCATGAACCCTATGTGAAAACCGGGGTGGAAGATTTTACCAGGCGGATCTCCAAATATTACCCGGTGGAATGGAACATTATTCCGGTGCCGAAAAATGCCGGTATGATGAGTGAGATGGACCTGAAAAAGAAGGAGGGTGAAATCCTTTTGCAATGGCTTAATAAGGATGATTTTCTCGTCTGCCTCGACGAAAACGGGAAAGAACTGACATCCGTATCGCTTGCCGGTTTCATAACCAAAACCGCTAACCGCAGTACCCGGCAGCTTATTTTTGTGATCGGCGGTGCATTTGGTTTGGATGAAGCCGTGTTAAAAAGAGCGGATTTTACCTGGAGCCTCTCTTCCCTCACATTTCCGCATCAACTGGTAAGACTGATACTGGCGGAACAGGTTTACAGGGCCTGTACGATCATCCGGAATGAAAAATATCACCATAAATAAGATTTCAGATTGCAACTGATAGGTTTTAGATTTACAGCTTGTAAAACAGAATCCGAATAATGACAATTTCCATTACGCTCGTCATCGTAATCATTACCTGTGCCATCTCCATTTCAGGCTTCTCCAACCAAAGGGTGATCGATGATCTCATTTTCTATCCCCCGGCCATCCAGGGACGCAACCAATATTATCGTTTCATCTCCCATGGTTTTATTCATGCCGATATCGGTCATCTTGCCTTTAATATGATCGCCTTATATTCTTTCGGGGAAACCCTTGAATTATTGTACAACTATAACTGCCTCTTTGGGAACAAGGGGAAACTCTTCTATATCCTGCTGTATTTTTTGGGGCTGATCGCTGCCAGTGTACCCGATTTCTTTAAACACAGGGACAGTTATCATTTCAGGAGCCTTGGGGCATCGGGGGCCGTATCGGCCGTTATTTTTTCATCCATCGTCCTCTTACCCACCTCGGGAATCGGGATCATTTTTATACCGGGCATCAATATCCCCGGATACATTTTTGCCATCATCTATCTTGCTGTTTCCGCCTACCTCGACAGGAAAGGCGGGGGAAATATTAATCACGGTGCCCATATTTCGGGTGCCATCTTTGGCATTGTTTTCACACTGGTCTTTGTATCCCTGTTTGGTCATATCAATATCATGGATAATTTTATTGACCAGATCAGGGCGGCAAAACCATTTTTACCCGATTGTAATTTTTAAGACCTCCTGGGTGGTATCCAAAACCTTAAACCTGTCATCGATCCTTTGCCCAAGGATCCAGATGATCTTTTGATCCATCTCCAATACCCAAATTTTCTCCTTATCAGACAGGGAAAGTTTTTGATCGATCAGGAACCGGGAGACCTTCTTTTTTTTCTTCAACCCCAGGGGATAAAAATAATCTCCCTTTTTCCATTTCCTGAGTACCAGGGGAAAATGTATCCTGCCTGCCGACAGGGTAGCCATCTGGTTCGAGGTAGAAATCTTTGGAGAGGATAGTTTTTCAAGATGAAGGGTGCCACCGGGATAATCCCAATTGCCTTCCCCATCGATGATCACCATTTCAGCAGCCTTGTTTTCAATTGGGGCAATGATCAACCAGTTCCTGTGCCGGATGATGCGATGGGTAGCCGAACGAATATATTTTCCTGACTCCCGATCCAGCAGGGCAATGACCTCCTGTACCTGCGGGGCTGAGAACCCAAAGTCTTTAATGATTTCATAAACCAGGGTTACCAATGGAACAGACTTCTTTAATTTCAATACCGGGATATGGTATTCATCCCCTCGCTGTTCCATTAGTTTCCTTTTGTGTCCTTCAACCGCTTCCTGGTATAATATTTCCGCTTCCCCCCAACGGGAAATGTTTTGTAAAATATTTTCTTCTGCGGCCGGAAAATATTCTTTTACCCGGGGGATCAGTGTATTCCTGAAAAAATTCCGGGTGAAGATTTCCGCTGCATTCGAGGAGTCAGTCACATAATCGAGCTGATGTTCGCGTGCATAAGCCTCCAGTTCTTTTTTCCGGGCAAAAAGCAGCGGACGGATCAGTTTATTTTGCCGGGGCTGCATTCCCCGTAATCCCTTGATACCGGTACCCCTGAAAAAATTCATCAGCACCGTTTCAATATTATCGTCAGCATGATGAGCCGTTAATACAAGATCTGGAGCGGGCTGCCCGGATGGAATGGGAACTTCTCCCTCCAGTATTTGCCGGAACCAGGCATAGCGAAGTTCCCGGGCTGTTTCTTCCACCGATTTTTTTAATTCCCAGGCCTCATTTTGGGTATCAAACCGCTTCAACAGGAATGGAACGGCATAATGATCAGCCAACGCCTTCACAAATTGCTCGTCGCGCTCACTTTCAGGCCCCCGCAACTGGAAATTGCAATGGGCTATCATAAAATCAAAACCCGCATTCCTGCATAAATGGCAAAGCACCACAGAATCCACACCCCCGCTAACAGCCAGGAGTAACCTGTTCTTATCAGCAAAAAGCTTTTGTTCCTGAATAAACGATATGAAATCTTCCAAACGCAACATAATGGCAAGCCCCGTGGGGATTAAAATGTCAGCTCCTCCAGGGCGCTTTTCAGTTCACTGAAAGCATGGTTATCACCGGCTTTTTTTGCCACTTCCATCCCTTTCTCATACCATTCGATCGCCGCGGCCTCATCCCCTGTCCTTTCCTTGAGTTTGGCAAAATGGTAATAACTGCCGATATAACCAGGATCCCTTTGCAGGAGGGTTTCAAATAACTGCCCGGCCCCGCTGTCATCACCCAGCTTAATATATTCCAGGGCCAATGCATGTTGCAAAAAACTGTCATCAGGGTTCATGAGCAGGAATTCCTTCAATTTTTCAATTCTGTCCATATTGATAAAAAAAATTAAACGAATACTAACACTTAATAGTTTATACCCTTATCTTTGCATTAGTTGCATAAACAACTATTATTCTTTAACTGAAATTGCATTGCATGAAGATCTTAGTATGTGTCAGTAAGACGCCCGATACTACGGCAAAAATAGCCTTCACCGACAATAACACGAAATTCGACACAAATGGCATTCAATGGATCATCAATCCCTATGATGAATGGTATGCCCTTGTAAAAGCGATCGAACTTAAGGAGGCAGACCCATCCGTCGTCATCCATCTTGTAACCGTTGGTACTGCTGATGCAGATCCCGTGATCCGTAAAGCGCTGGCATTAGGAGGTGATGAAGCGATTCGGATCAATGCAGACAGCCAGGATAGTTTTTATGTGGCGTCCCAGATCGCATCCGTGGCCAAAGGGGGAGGCTATGACCTGGTGTTTACGGGTAAGGAAACGATAGATTATAATGGGGCATCGATTGGCGGGATGCTGTCTGAATTGCTGGGCTTCCCTTATATTTCCATGGCTACAAAATTTGAATGGACTGCCAATAAGGCTACGATTACCCGGGAGATTGAAGGCGGTGAAGAGGTTTGTGAAATTGAATCTCCTTTTGTGATAAGTTGCCAGAAAGGCATGGCTGAACAACGCATCCCGAATATGCGGGGGATCATGGCCGCCAGGACCAAACCTTTGAAAGTGGTTGAACCGGTAGCCCTTGAGCCGCTTACCCAAATTGTAGGTTTTGAATTACCCCCGGCCAAAGCAGGTGTAAAACTGATTCCCGCCGACCAGCCCGAAGAACTGGTGAGGCTGTTGAGAGAGGAAGCGAAGGCCTTTTAATGAATACTTAAAATCCTGAATAAAATATGTCAGTATTAATTTTCATAGACCAGTCTGAAGGTCATATTAAGAAAGCTTCCTATGAAGCCCTGAGTTATGGTGCTAAAATCGCGGAAATGTCAGGCACTGCAGCAGAAGCAGTTATTCTAGGAAATAGCGACTCTGATCTTGCGGCATTGGGCCAGTATGGTGTGTCAAAAATTCACCAGGTCAGGAATGATCATTTGAATCATTTTGATGCCCAGGTTTATATCCAGGCACTTGAACAGGTCGTGTCCAGGACCGGCGCAGATATTATCATATTTTCCAACAATGTGGATGGTAAAGCCATTGCACCCGGGCTTTCTGCCCAACTAAAGGCCGGTCTTGTAACCGGCGCTGTGGATTTGCCTGATACCTCCAATGGATTTGTGGTCAAAAAAACAGTCTTTTCCGGAAAGGCATTCGCCCATGTCAGGATCAACTCGGCCATTAAGATCATCACCCTCAACCCCAATGCATACCCGGTGCTGGAAAAAGAAGGACGGGCTGAAGTGGTGACAGAGGATATTCAACTTTTACCCGGCAAAGTGACCGTGAAATCGGTCAATAAAGTGAAGGGGGAAGTGCCCCTCACGGAAGCCGATATCGTGGTCAGCGGTGGCAGGGGTCTTAAGGGGCCCGAAAACTGGGGTATTGTTGAAGACCTGGCCAAAGCCCTTGGCGCTGCCACTGCCTGCAGCCGTCCCGTTGCCGATGCCGACTGGCGACCCCATCATGAACACGTTGGGCAAACCGGTATTGCGATTGCCCCTAACCTTTATATTGCGATCGGTATTTCCGGTGCCATACAACACCTGGCGGGGGTTAACAGGAGTAAGGTCATTGTTGTCATCAATAAGGACCCGGAAGCCCCATTTTTCAAAGCAGCCGACTATGGGATTGTAGGCGATGCCTTTGAGGTGGTTCCAAAAATTACGGAAGCCGTTAAAAAGCTAAAGGGATGATATAAGGCACTAATAATCACATGAGCATTGATAATAAAGCGGCGGAATCAGCCGCTTTTTTTCTTAAAAAACCTTAGTTTCGTAGCACGGTTATGAAGAAAATAGAATTGGAAATTGTTGCACTTTCGCATAGTATCACGCAAACCCATTCCTATGCGGTGGTGCTGGGCGAAGTAAACGGATTGCGCCGCTTACCGATTGTGATTGGCGGTTTTGAAGCCCAGGCCATTGCAGTAGCCCTTGAAAAAATGCAACCCAGTCGTCCGTTGACACATGACCTCATGAAAAACTTCATGAATGCTTTTGCCGTTGATTTGCATGAAATCATCATCAACGACCTGCAGGAAGGCATCTTCTATTCTAAGCTGGTATGCTCTTCCGATAATGATACCGTAGAAATCGATTCCAGGACATCTGATGCACTTGCCCTGGCGGTGCGATTCGGCTGCCCGATCTATACTTATGAAAATATCCTGGAAAGTGCGGGTATCCTGATGGAAGAAACCTCGGGTAAAAAGAAAAAAGCGAAGGAGGCCGTGGTGGAAGAAGAGGATTCAAAAATCAATGAAGATTTAAAGACCATGACCCTGGAGGAACTGAATGAATTGCTCAATGATGTGCTCGAACACGAGGACTATATACGGGCAATTGCGATCCGGGATGAGATTAACAGCAGGAAAAAAAGAAAATAAATTGAGCAGGCGCTCAAAGCGGGTATCTATTTCCCTCACACAGATGTACAAACGTGGTCCAGTTTCCCAATTGTAAAATTAATATTGGCTTACGGGTTGTTCGGAAAAGAACAGACGGGTTTCATGATATTGAATCTTTATTTTATCCCCTCCCTTTTGTTGACGCGCTTGAAATTATTGGCCCGGGAGCATCGGCAAAACCTTTGTCGACCCGCCTCCATCAAACGGGTTTTATCGCAACGGACAATACATCGGAGAATTTTTGCCTGAAGGCTTACCATTTACTCGCGGGCCATCACCCGGGTTTACCGGCAGTAGACATACACCTGCATAAAGCTATCCCTATGGGTGCAGGGTTGGGAGGTGGCAGTTCAGACGGGGCGTTTGCCCTAAAAATGCTCAATAAAATTTTGGGGTTAGGATTATCCGATCAACAGCTGAGAGCCTATGCTTTGAATTTGGGGAGTGATTGCCCTTTTTTCATCCGGAACCAACCCTGTATTGCAAGAGGCCGGGGCGACGAAATGGAAGCGTTAAAGTTCGATCTTAAAGCATATAAAATCATCATCATCAACCCGGGGATCCATATCAATACCCGGTGGGCATTTCAGCAGGTCACCCCTTCCGTTCCTGATCAACCGATGCGCGAGATCATCGAAAAACCGATGGAGCAATGGAGACAAACACTTGTCAACGACTTTGAAATTCCTGTTTTTGCAGCCTACCCGGAAATTAAGGTCATCAAAGAGGAGTTGTATAAGACAGGCGCACGCTATGCCTCCATGAGTGGTTCCGGCTCCACTGTATACGGGATATTTGATAAAACGGAAAAACCTGTAATCCGTTTTCCATCACATTATTTCATCAAGGAATTATCCGGCGAGCTGCAATAAACCTTCGAGGTCCAGGGGGTCAGTGACCATCAACAGGTTGCCCATTTCATCAAGGGGCCAGGCTTCTTTGGGACGGTCCCAATACAATTCCACACCGTTTTGGTCGGGATCGTCAAGGTAAATCGCTTCGGAAACACCATGATCCGCCGCCCCGGTAAGGGGATAATTTGCATCCAGCAGGCGTTTTACAATAACAGCAAGGTCCTTGCGGGTTGGATACAAGATGGCAGTATGAAAAAGACCTGCAGTATGCCTTGGAGCCGGCCCGGAGTTTTTGCTTTGCCAGGTATTTAACCCGATATGGTGGTGGTATCCGCCGGCGGAAACAAATACGGCACTGCTTCCATAATATTGCTGCACCTCGAAACCCAGTAAATCCCTGTAAAAGGCCAGGGACCTTTCAAGATCGGTTACTTTAAGGTGAATATGACCAATTCGGGTCTGGGAGGGTATCGTATAAGACATGACCGGTTTTTTTTGCAAGGGTTAATTTGTATCTTGCAGCAAATTACTAAATATACCAACCCTTCCTTCGATATTGTTTTTCCTGGATCAGCACCTCGATTTGCTGAATCACTAAGTGTATTCCTGCTCCTGTCTCTAGCGGCGTCCCTGCCTATTTCCCTTATTTTCAAAAATTATTGTTATGACCTCTTCAATGCAAGTATCTGAAAAGACAAATTATTATTTAGCTCTGGAAGAACAATATGGTGCCCACAATTATCACCCCTTACCGGTAGTACTGGAAAAAGGAGAAGGCGTCTTTCTTTGGGATGTGGATGGGAAAAAATATTATGATTTCTTAAGCGGATATTCCGCCGTCAACCAGGGCCATTGTCACCCGGAAATCGTTGACGTATTTATAGAACAATCAAAAAAACTGACCCTCACCAGCCGGGCATTTCACAGTGACCAGTTGGGTGAGTATGCGAAATTCATCACTGCCTATTTTGGCTACGACAAAGTGCTTCCCATGAATACGGGCGTGGAGGCGGTAGAAACAGCCATCAAGCTTTGCCGGAAATGGGCCTATGAAGTAAAAGGAATCAAAGAGGGGCAATCAAAGATAATCGTGTGTGAAGGCAATTTTCATGGCCGTACCACCACCGTCATCTCATTTAGCAGTGATCCTGCTGCCAAAAAGAATTTTGGTCCCTATACACCCGGTTTTATCACCATACCCTATAATGACTTACCGGCACTGGAAGCAGCATTACAGGATAATACCGTTGCGGGTTTCCTTGTGGAACCGATCCAGGGTGAGGCCGGGGTATTCGTGCCCGATGATGGTTATTTATCCGCTGCGAAGGAATTATGTTCGCAGGCCGGCGTATTATTTATCGGGGACGAAATTCAAACCGGTCTCTGTCGTACCGGCAGGATGCTTTGCTGCGATCACGAAGAGGT
This sequence comes from Terrimonas sp., assembly GCA_016125075.1. Lineage (GTDB taxonomy): Bacteria > Bacteroidota > Bacteroidia > Chitinophagales > Chitinophagaceae > SpSt-398. The sequence goes on along the minus strand of WGMO01000003.1, from coordinate 3,580 downwards.
TCGTGCCGATATACTGATCCTTGGAAAAGCATTGAGCGGAGGAATGTTGCCGGTCAGTGCCGTGCTGGCAGATGATGAGATCATGATGACGATCAAACCCGGTGAACATGGTTCTACCTATGGAGGGAATCCCCTGGCCTGTAAAGTGGCGATGAAAGCCCTCGAAGTTTTAAAGACCGGGGATTTGGCCCAAAACGCTTCGAGGCTGGGCCGTCTTTTCCGGGAAGAACTGGGGAAGATTGGATCTAAACATATCTCCATCATCCGGGGTAAAGGTTTATTAAATGCCATTGTGATCAACCATCCCAATCCCGATGCGGCCTGGGACCTTTGCCTTACCCTGGCCCATAACGGGATGCTGGCCAAACCTACGCATGGCGACAAGATAAGGTTTGCTCCCCCACTGGTGATCAACGAAGAACAGATCATGGATTGTGTGGGTATTATACAAAAAAGCCTGCGGGTACTGGATTAAAAATGAAAGGGATCCTCTAACTTCATATCATGGACACCCACCTGCATCATGAAGAACAACACCTGAAAAGTTCAGACTTCCTGACCGATATCGTGATTGGTATGAGTGATGGATTAACCGTGCCTTTTGCACTTGCGGCAGGCCTGAGTGGAGCAGTCAATTCAACCAGTATCATTGTGATTGCCGGGATCGCAGAAGTGGCCGCCGGTTCAATTGCCATGGGGCTGGGAGGATATCTTGCAGGGAAAACAGAACAGGACCATTATAATACGGAACTGAAAAGGGAATACTATGAAGTCGAACACCTGCGGGAGCGGGAAATTGAGGAAACAAAAGAATTCTTTGCCAATATTGGTTTAAGTGAAGCCTTACAGGACCAGGCTACGGCAGAAATAGCCAGGGACAAAAAGCAATGGGTCAATTTCATGATGAAATATGAATTGGGCCTCAATATGCCTGACCCAAAACGGGCAACAAAATCTGCATTCAATATCGGCATGTCCTATGTTGTTGGCGGGCTTGTTCCCCTCAGTCCTTACTTTTTTGTCGATTCCCCGGTTAATGGTCTTAAAATATCTGTTGCCCTAACCTTATTATTCCTTTTCATTTTTGGTTGGTTCAAGAGCAATATTACCGGGGTAAACCCATGGTGGGGCGCTACCCGGGTGATGCTGATCGGCGCATTGGCAGCCGGTGCTGCTTTTGGAGTCGCTAAACTTTTTGGTGGATAGGCATCCCTATTTTTTTTCTTCGGGGCTGATTTCCATATGAGGAAAAAGTGCTGCCACCAGCATCAAAACAGATGCCCCCAGTACAAGGAAAATCCCGATTTTTTTCTCCGGGCAAAGCCCGGCTTCACAGGTTGAAATGACAAAATAGTTCCTGGCGGCCCATGCCAGGTTCAACCCGACAACCAACAGGTTCCATCGCTTCGCCCAGACTTTCGGGATCAGGGAAAACACTAAAAAGAAGAAAGCAAATACAAAATGATTATACCCGGGCTTACCAAATGTTTCCCCGGCATCCAATCCTGTAACCGTAAACCCTTTCCAGGAAATGATATACCAGGGTAAAAAGCAGGATATAACCAGGATAATCGCTGCAACAATACCGACCCATTTCATCCCTCGCATAAAAAATAAGCTGTTTAGTTTATTAACAAATGAATCAGGGAACAGTTTTTTCATCCTGTTGATCCGAACCCTGAATATGCTTAGTGATATCCTCTTCCTGGTTCAGTTCCTGGATATATTGCGTTTTCAGGTGATCATAAAAAGAGTGTTTGTCCACGATCAGGGAGATCACACTGGCTACCATACCCGCCAGCATCAGGTGAAAGATCACATTATGCCTGTCCGTCATCTCCAGCACCAGGATGGCCGATGTAAAAGGAGAACGGGTAACCCCGGTCAGAAATCCTACCATCCCTGCTAAAATTACAAGATTGGTATCGGCGGAGCTGAGTTCGAACCAGCCTGAAAGTACAGATCCTATACTGGCACCAGCACTTAATGAAGGCGCAAATACACCGCCTGCAGCACCCGTGGTAAAAGAAAGGATCGGCCCGGTAATCCTGAGAATCGGCATATACCAGGCTGTATGCTTATCACTGGAAAACAAGGTACTGGTCATGAGTTCTTTTCCCGAACCCAGGATCCCTTTATCCAGGAAAAAAGCAACAGCCGCCATCACAAGTGCACCACCCGCGAGGTATAAGATCGTTTGATATCTAAGCTTAAAGGACTTCTTCCATTTGAATAATTTCAACATCAGTTTCGACATCATACTGCCTCCCAGCCCACAGATGGCTGCCACGAGGATGACGGCAGAAAATATGTACCATGACAAATGGGAAACATCGGGATAGCCGAGGTAGAGGTATGGCCCTAACATACCCTGGGCGGTAAGACCCGAAATGATGACCGCCGTAAATAATGCTGTTTTAAAATAACTGATATGTGTTTTGGTAAGCTCTTCAACGGCAAATACAATACCTCCCAATGGCGTATTGAATGCAGCGGCTAAACCGGCGGCGGAACCGGTCATGATCATATTCTTCTTGGATATTTTTGGCCACCAGGAAGGCAGCCATTTATTGACGAGACGGAATACCGAACCGGCGATCTGTATGGTTGGACCTTCCCGGCCGATAGCACCGCCTCCCAATACCATCACCAGGCTTGAAATTATTTTGATGAATATCACCCGCAAACTCAGTAAACGGTTCACTTTTGTAAGGTTGCCCGGCGAAACCAGGTCAACTGCTGCCATCACCTGCGGGATGCCACTGCCCCGGGAATAAGGGGCATATTTTTTCACTACCCACCAGGAGAGTATGAAACATACGGGGGTGATAATAAAGAAACCCCAGCTGAAATGGTTATAGATGTAGGAAGTGCCTTTTTCTGCCCAGGCAAATAATTTTGTATAAAAAACAGCAATCAGCCCGGTGATCAATGAAGCCACCCAAAAGGGTAAGGCCTGGAGCATGTTATTCTTTAACCGCTCATTTCCGATTCTGTCAAACGCATTCTTTAATCGATCTCTGAACCTAATGAAAATCTTGAGCATATCTATCAGGACCCTTCTGCCGGTTATTGTTTAGCCTTATAGATGAAAATAATGTATGTACAATCCAGAAAGGTGCGTAAAGATACAATCTGGGTCCTAAACCAGCTAAAGTAATTAAAAAGCGGAGTGAGGATAGTATTGGAAATCGTTGTGCATGTGCCTGGATATAATGATCAATTATTATTTTTTTCACATGAAAAAACCCCATTTTTCAATGGGGTTAAAAATATTGTTTTCTTGGTGGCTTCAACCCGAATATTCCGCGATCCGGAACATACGCTTTGCCCAGGATGTTTTTTTCTCAAAGCGATTAACAGGTAAGGGCAGGAAAAGGATTTTATCATGAAATCCAATACAAAAATAAAAAAAATGCTAATTCCGGCAAGTCCCCGTATAAAAAAAGAGGCTGTCCAAAAAGGATGGCCTTTTTTCATTAAAAGGGCAGTATTTGGTTTTTGACCATTTAAAAAAATGAGTTTTGGTACTGTAGTTATATGGATGTTATAGGAAGCTTATTTGCCGAACCACCGCGTT
>WGMO01000006.1 GCA_016125075.1 Terrimonas sp. | reverse complement strand
TTTCTCCTGGATAAGGGCTGCTTTTTTACTTTCAAAAACCTGTACAAAAATTAGTTTCCAGGGTATTTTTGTACGGGTAAAATGACTTTCACCATTATTATGCTGGTCCAATCTCTTCAAATAATCACTAGTACTCCCCTTATAATAATCACTATCTACCAGGCTTTTTATCATGTACACATAATACATATTCAATCCAAAGAGCTAAATAAACCATAGAACTCAGCCCGTCTCGCCCCGGGCGAGATGACAGGGCGGCATTCTAACCAACTGAACTACCGATCCATCCCTTTTTTAGGGAGGGCAAAGATAGGAGAAAATCGCTTTTGGTAACAAAACTTTTTGTAAAAAAATATCAACCCTTAACTTTACCAACTTATCTCAATTTAACCTATGCCGACCGACGCAAACAGACAGTTTTTAGACTTCGAAAAGCCTATCAAAGACCTGATAGACGAGATCGAACATCTTAAGAAAAGCAGTGAAACAAAGAAGATCGACCATAGCACCGGGATCAGGCAACTGGAAGAACTGATCATCGAAAAAAGAAAGGAGATCACCCTGAACCTATCCAGCTGGCAAAGGGTACAGCTGAGCCGGCATCCCGACCGCCCCTATACCATGAAATATATCGAGAAAATGACCGATAGTTTTCTCGAATTATACGGCGACCGGAATGTAAAGGATGATAAGGCAATGGTCGGTGGTTTTGCCCAACTGGGGGGTGAAACCGTGATGATCATTGGCCAGCAAAAGGGGATCAACACCAAGATGCGGCAGATGCGGAATTTCGGGATGGCCAATCCCGAAGGGTACCGAAAAGCGCTCCGGCTCATGAAACTGGCTGAAAAATTCAATAAACCCGTCATTACCCTGATCGATACGCCGGGGGCATTTCCCGGGCTGGAAGCGGAAGAAAGGGGACAGGGAGAAGCCATTGCCAGGAATATTTATGAAATGATGCGGCTCAAAGTTCCCGTGATCTGTGTGGTGATCGGCGAAGGAGCCAGTGGTGGTGCCATGGGTATTGGTGTGGGCGACCGCGTGTTTATGATGGAGAATACCTGGTACACAGTGATCAGCCCCGAAAGCTGCAGTTCCATCTTATGGCGAAGCTGGGAGAAAAAAGAAGTGGCAGCCGAACAACTCCGGTTAACCGCCGAGAAAATGCTGGGTTTTGGTTTGATCGACGGTATTATTCCGGAACCGGTGGGTGGCGCACACTGGAGCTATGATGAAGCAGCCACCATCCTGAAAGATTACCTGATCGATGTGCTGAAAGAACTGAAACAGGAACCCGCCGAACAAAGGGTCAGCAAGCGCATCGAGAAATTCGGGAAGATGGGATTCTGGGAAGAAGTAAATTGATTTTCTTCAATCGTAAAAGGAAAATACTACATGTCTTTAAGGGAAAAATTCAGGGGAACCGGCGTGGCGATCATTACGCCATTTCATGAAGACGGGTCTATTGACTGGGATAGTTTTAGTAAGGTGATTGATTTCCAGATCAACGGAAAAGTGGAATACCTCGTGGTCCTGGGCACTACAGGTGAAAGCGGTACGATCCATGGAGAAGAAAAGAAGAAAGTGTTTTCTTTTGTCCATGAAGTAAATAAGGGAAGGGTTCCCCTCGTGGCGGGTATCGGTGGTAACGACACGCAGGAAGTGCTGGAAGGTTTCAGGTATTTTGACCTGGAGGGTTATGATGCCATCCTTTCCGTTTCGCCTTATTATAACAAGCCCAACCCCGAAGGCATCTTCCGGCATTATCAGGCCCTTGATGCAGCAACCCCCCTTCCTATCATTTTATATAATGTCCCATCCAGGACCGGCCAAAATGTAAATGCCGAAACGCAGTTACGAATCGCCCACGCCTGTAAAAACATATTTGCCACCAAAGAAGCCAGTGGCAACTTTGAACAAATCCATGCGATCATAAAGAACAAGCCCGATGATTTCATGGTCATCAGTGGTGATGACGGGATTACCTTACCCATGATCGCCTGCGGCGCCGAAGGATTGATTTCGGTGATCGCCAATGCTTATCCGAAAGATTTTTCAGAGATGGTGCGTTTATGCCTCGATGGGAATTTTAAGGAAGCACAAAAACTGCATTATAAATATGTGGATATCATCCATTCCCTTTTTACAGAAGGCAGCCCCAGCGGGGTCAAGGCCTATATGTCTATCATGGGTCTTTGCAAAAACAGCTTCCGGTCACCGGTCTGGCCGGTCAGTGATCAGCATCTTGAAAAGATCAGGGGATTGATGAAGGCCGCTGAATAAGTTTTCTTTTGTTTTTCAAACAAAGAGTGATGCATACAGGCAACCCTACCAGTTGGATATTCCTTTTCCCTCGTTGCTATCCTGTACAGGGTTATCCTGGTTTCTATGAATATGAATAAGCGGATATCTATAGCACTGTTTATTTTTTTATTCCCCTTTGTGGGGGTATGCCAGTTAACAGTTCAACTGGTTATCCATGCCGTTCCGGAAGGAACCTTACCGGGGAATGAAATATATGTGGCCGGTTCCTTCAATAACTGGGATCCTGCCGATAAAGGTTTCCGGTTTACAAAACAGGGGGATACCTATGTGCTCGACATGAAGCTGGCTGCCGGTAATTATGCCTATAAGATCACACAGGGTAGTTGGGATAAGGTGGAGTGTAATGCTGCGGGAGATGATATTGGCAACAGGCAATTTTTGGCCACCAGTGATACCGTGATCCGTATTGATATTGCTAGCTGGAAAACGGCAGGGAAAAAAAATATAAAGAAGAGCACGGCCAGCTCGCATGTACAGATCCTTAACACCGCATTCTTCCTGCCACAGTTGAACCGAAAGCGGCGGATTTGGATTTATCTCCCCGCTGGATATACCGGTACTGCACAACGATACCCGGTATTGTATATGCAGGATGGTCAGAATGTTTTCGAAGACAGCAGTTCCTATGCGGGTGAATGGGGTGTGGATGAAGCCCTCGACAGTTTGGGACCGGCTTCAAAAGCCTGTATTGTAATTGCCATTGATCATGGGGGGGCACGGAGGATGAATGAATATTGCCCTTATGATTTTAGCGGGAATCCCACCGCGGGCAGCACTGATAAAGCAAAGGGGGAAGGAGACGAATATGTTGATTTCCTCGTAAAAACATTAAAGCCCTATGTTGATGGTCATTTCAGGACTTTAAAGGATAAAAAGAACACCTTTATTGCCGGTAGTTCGATGGGAGGGCTTATTGCCTTTTATGCTGTTTTGAAATATCCCAAAGTTTTCGGGGGCGCGGGTGTGTTTTCGCCTTCTTTTTGGGTGGCTCCTTCCATTTATGACGATATTGAAAAGAGGGGGTATAAGATAAATAGCAGGTTGTATTTTTATATGGGTGGCGAAGAAGGATATTCCATGCTCCCGGATATGGAAAAAGCCTGCCGGGAATTGCAGGAAGTATCACCGGCCTATATCAAAAAAGTGATCAGGCAGGACGGTCAGCACAATGAAGCCAGCTGGCGCAGGGATTTTCCTGAATTTTATCAATGGATCCTGCAGGACTAGTACGGTCGCTTTTGCTACACTTTGTAAGTAACCCCTTCAATGGCCAGTTCCGTATTGGGAAACACTTCGCGGGCTTCTTTTTCAAATTCTTCCAGGGTATCATATTTACTGCTGAAATGACCAATCAGTAATTTTTTTGTTTTTGCTTTACGGGCAATCGTGGCGGCCTGTTTGGTGGTGGAATGAAAACGCATAGTAGCTCTTTCTTCCAAATGATGCAGATAGGTGGTTTCGTGATAGATCATATCCGCTTCCTTGATATGCGGCAAAATCGATTCATCATATTTTGTGTCGGCGCAAAATGCATAAACCCTGCCCCGGGGAGCCTCTTCCGTTACCCACTCATTTTTGATCAGTACATCGTCTTTGGTCATATAATCCATGCCTTCTTTCAGTTTATTGTAAAAGGAGGTGGGTATGCCCTTGGCTTTTGCTTTTTCGGGGTTGACTTTGCGGGGTTTCTTTTTCTCCGTGAACACAAAACCATAACATTCGATCCGGTGGTTGGTCTGGAAACACTTCACAGAAAAATGCTCTTCGTCCACCAGCATGCTTTCCTGTGTAAGGGTATGGAAATGCAGGGGAAACGGCAGGGTCGTATTGGCTACCTGCATTTGGAGTTCGATAATTTCTTTTAAAGGCGAAGGACCGAAAATATGTAATTCCTGCTGGTGGCTCAGCAGGCCAAACGAATTGATCAGTCCTACCAAACCAAAATAATGATCGCCGTGAAGATGAGAAATAAAAATATGTGAGATTTTCGACCGCCTGATCTTGTATTTCATCATCTGTATCTGGGTGCCTTCCCCGCAATCAACCAGGAAGCTGGTCCCGTTCATGGTGATGACCTGGCTGGTGGGGTGACGGTCAAAAGCCGGTACGGCAGAATTATTTCCGAGTATCGTAACTGCGAGCATGAGCTAAATTAATGATTGATCACTGAAAATATGTTTTCCCTATCAAATGTATTTTTTTAGTATGGCCTTGATCTCCTGCAGATAGCCACGGCCAAACAGGTTGAGATGGATCAGTAAGGGGTACAACTGGCAGATATCCCATTGTTCCTGGTAATTTGCGGGTAGGGGATAATGGTAGTGGTAACTTTCGTAGAACAACTTGTCAAAGCCCCCAAAAAGTTTTGTCATGGCCAGGTCGATACTCCGGTGTCCGTAATACACGGCAGGATCGATCAGTACAGGCTCGCTGTTGCTGTCACAGATAAAATTCCCGCTCCATAAGTCGCCATGTAGTAAAGCAGGATTTTCCGGTTCAAAATACCCGGTTAATCTTTTATACAGTTTTTCAAATTGCAGGGCTTCAGTTTCCTCGATCAATTTGTTGTCAACCGCCAATTTCACCTGCGGCATCAGCCGGTTGTGGATATAGAAATCCTCCCATTTGTCCATGTATCCATTGACCTGGGGCAATGCTCCCATATAATTATCTTCCGGGAACCCAAAAGCGGAATGGCTCAAACTATGAAGACGGGCCAGCCGGGATCCGAATGATGCCCAGAATTTTTCTGTCCGCAGGCCTGGTTCCAACCATTCCATCAACAGGAACTGGAAATCGCCATGTGTTCCCGTTTTGATAACGGCTGGCACCCGGATGGCATCTTGTTTTTCGATCCACAACAGTCCTGCCTGTTCCTTTTTGTATAAACCCGGTAATGCATCGGTCCTGTTGAGCTTGAGGAAATAATCTTTCTCTTTTCCAGAAGATACCCGGTAGCAGTTATTGATGGACCCCCCGCTTACCGGGGTGCAATACAATGGAGCTGATGAGGGCCCTTCTCCGGTGTTGAGCAGTTCTGAGATCATTGATTGAACCTGGTCGGGTATCAGCATGGCTCAAAAAATTGAGGTGAAGACCTGCCGCAAAATAAGCGGTAGATAAACATGTGGGTATGAATGATGAAAATTACTTATCCTTCCAGCTCAAAATCATCACTATCCAGCAGTTCTCTTTCAATTTCTTCCATTTGAACGATATCCCAGGCCTCCGATTCAGTGGGCGTCGTATTCATGAGTTCAAGCAGGTGATGATCTTCCAGGAATTTGTCCAGGTCCGGGTTTATTTCACAAATTATAAAGGAAGCATTTTTTTCATAGAATCTTTGCTGTACCTTAACAAGGGTTTCAGCCACCAGGATATCCATCCCGGCTATTTCATTCAGCTTCAGTACAACGTTTTTAACGTCATTTTGTAGGTAGGACAACAAACTATTACTCAGTTCTTCTGTCATAGTAGCAGGTATTTGAGGTCCCGGCAGCGTGATGACATGAAATTTCTCTTTGGTATCGATTTTGACGTTCATGACAATTAAGTTTATCAACAATCCGTTAGTAAGAACGGGTGAACACTAGTCAAAAATATTCGTTATTATTGTATCACAAGCAATTAACTTAAAATGGATAATAATTTTTCAGCCCAGGTAAAAGAAATCATCTCCTTCAGCAGGGAGGAGGCATTAAGGCTGGGGAATGACTTTATAGGGACAGAGCACCTTCTTCTTGGCCTTATCAGGGAGGGGGATAATACTGCTGTCCGCATTCTCAAAAGCTTCAATATCGACCTGTATGAGCTCAGGAAGGAAATCGAACTGGCGGTCAAGGACAAAACAGGTAAGAATATTGCCAATATTAACAGCCTTCCGCTGACAAAACAGGCAGAAAAGGTGATTCGTGTCACCGTATTGGAAGCCAAGGCCCTGAAAAGCCCTACCGTTGAGACCGAACACCTCATGCTCTCGATCTTAAAGAATAAAGAAAATATTGCAACACAAATCTTAAATCAATTTGACGTGGATTACGATCTTTTCAGAAATGAATTAGGAGTTGTTAAAAGCAACGATATCCGTGCGGAGTATAATGATGATAATGATGATGATTTTGATGAGGAGAAAAAATACTCCCAGTCGAAAGGCCGTCAGGCCAGTAGCGGAAACGCAAAAAGCAAGACCCCGGTCCTTGATAATTTTGGCCGCGATATCACCAAACTGGCCGAAATGAATGCCCTCGACCCGATTGTGGGCAGGGAGGCCGAGATTGAAAGGGTTTCTCAGATCCTCTCCCGGCGTAAGAAGAACAACCCGATCCTGATCGGTGAGCCGGGTGTGGGTAAAACCGCCATCGTGGAAGGCCTGGCTTTGCGGATTGTTCAGCGTAAAGTATCAAGGGTATTGTTTGATAAAAGGGTGATTTCGCTTGATCTTGCCGCACTGGTGGCAGGCACCAAATACCGCGGTCAGTTCGAGGAGCGGATGAAAGCCATTATGAATGAACTGGAAAAAAACCGTGATGTGATACTGTTCATCGATGAGATCCACACCATTGTGGGTGCCGGGGGTGCCAGTGGTTCACTGGATGCCAGCAATATATTCAAACCCGCGCTGGCAAGGGGTGAATTACAATGTATCGGTGCCTCAACACTTGACGAATACAGGATGTATATTGAAAAAGATGGTGCCCTCGACCGTCGTTTTCAAAAAGTGATGATCGAGCCGCCCACTGTGGATGAGACCATCCAGATCCTGAATAATATCAAAAGCAAGTACGAAGAATACCATAATGTCAATTATAATGATGAGGCCATCGATGCCTGTGTGAAATTGAGTGACCGGTATATGACCGACCGGTTATTACCCGACAAGGCTATCGACGTGATGGATGAAGTGGGGGCCCGTGTGCACCTGAAAAATATCAATGTGCCCCAAAATATTCTTGACCTGGAAAAGAAGATTGAAGATGTAAAGCAGGAAAAGAACAAGGTGGTGAAAAGCCAGAAATTTGAAGAGGCCGCTTCCCTCCGGGATGCAGAAAAACGCCTGGCAGAAGACCTTGAAAAAGCCAAGCTGGAATGGGAAGAGGAAAGCAAACATAAACGCTACCCGATCGGTGAGGAAGAGATTGCCGAGGTAGTGAGTATGATGACGGGTATCCCGGTCAAAAGAATGGTACAGGCAGAAACGGAAAAGCTGCGTAAAATGTCGGAGGATATGCGGGGTATGGTTGTGGGGCAGGAGGAAGCGATTTCCAAAGTGGTAAAAGCGATCCAGCGTAACAGGGTAGGTCTAAAGGATCCGAAAAAACCGATCGGTACATTTATTTTCCTGGGACCAACGGGTGTGGGTAAGACCGAACTGGCCCGTTCCCTGGCCCGTTATATGTTCGATTCTGAAGATGCCCTGATCCGAATCGATATGAGTGAGTACATGGAAAAGTTCACTGTGAGCCGCCTCATCGGAGCTCCTCCGGGATATGTAGGCTATGAAGAAGGCGGACAGCTGACTGAAAAAGTCAGGCGGAAACCTTATTCGGTGATCCTCCTGGATGAGATCGAAAAAGCACACCCGGACATTTATAATATCCTGCTCCAGGTGCTGGATGATGGGCAGTTAACCGATGGCCTGGGAAGAAAAGTGAATTTCAAAAATACCCTGATCATCATGACCTCCAATATCGGTGTCCGCCAGTTAAAGGATTTTGGTGACGGCGTGGGTTTTGCAACGGCTTCCAGGGCAGAAGGACAGGATGATGCCAACAAGGCCGTCATAGAAAAAGCGCTGAAACGCACTTTTTCTCCTGAATTCCTGAACAGGATCGATGATGTGGTGATCTTTAACAGTCTCAGTAAGGATGATATCTTTAAAATTATCGATATCCTGATGGCCGGTGTGTTCAAAAGGTTGAGCGCCCTCGGTTATTCACTGGAGTTAACAGAGGAAGCCAAAGATTTTATCGCCGATAAGGGATATGATCAGCAGTTTGGTGCAAGACCGCTGCATCGAGCTATCCAGAAATATCTTGAAGATCCCCTGGCAGAAGAAATCCTGAACCTGAATGTGAAGCCGGGCGATGTGCTGATAGCCGACCTGGACAAGGAAAAGGAGAAGATCATTTTCAGTTTGAAAGAAGGGGATAAGAAAAAGGGAGAAAAAGCAAAAGCCTGATCTTTAATTCATAAATATTAATGCCAATCAGCAGTGATTGGCATTTTTTTTTTGCATTTTTGATATAGAATGGCAAAAAAGAAGATCATTATTACGATTGATGGCTGGTCGTCATGCGGCAAGAGCACCCTGGCCAGGCAATTGGCGAAGCAGCTCGGTTATGTATATGTGGACAGCGGTGCAATGTACCGGGCCATCACACTTTATTTTCTGCGCAACCATGTTGACTGGACCGATCCTGTCAAAGTCAGGGAGGCACTGCAGGAAATCAATCTTGAGTTTATTTTTAATGAGGCCAGCCAGGTCAGTGAGATCTACCTGAACGATGAAAATGTGGAATATGTGATCCGCGACCTTGTGGTGGCTGAAAAAGTCAGTGAGGTGGCTGCGATCCGGGAAGTGCGGTCATTTGCCGTGGCCCAGCAACAGCGCATGGGTACCAGGAAGGGAATCGTCATGGATGGCCGGGATATCGGTACGGTAGTCTTTCCCCACGCAGAATTGAAGATTTTTATGACGGCAGACAATGCCGTGAGGGTGGAACGGAGGTTTAAGGAACTCTATGCCAAGAACCCGAATATCACCATCGAAGAAGTAAAGAATAACCTGGAGATGCGTGATTATATTGATTCCAACCGCGAAGTAAGTCCCTTGCGGAAAGCAGATGATGCCCGGGTGCTGGATAATACGAATATATCCCGGGATGAGCAGTTTGCTTTAGCTTTACAATGGGCAGAGGAAATGATCCATCACCAGAAATAAATAAAACTTAGCGCTTTTGAGAAAGTGGACTTTCAGATTACTGCAGCCTTTCATCCTGCTTAGCTTCATCTCTTTCATCGGGGTGGTGGGATATATGTTTATTGAGCATTACACTTTCCTCGAGGCGATTTACATGACCACACTTTCGGTGACTACCGTTGGTTTCAGCGAGGTAAAACCCCTGACGGATGCCGGGAGGATATTTACCATGTTTATGTTGGTGACCAGCTGGGGTACATTTGCTTTTGCAATCACCCGTATCACCCAGTTTGTGATCAGTGGTGAGATTAATCAATATTTTAAAGCGAGAAGAATTATGTCAGCAATTGAAAAGATGCATGGCCACGTCATCATATGTGGTTTTGGCAGGAATGGCCGCCAGGCTGCCCAAACACTTAAAGTGCATGGAGAGGAGTTCCTGATCATCGAGAACAATGAAGAGTATGTAAACGAATACCTGGACGGCAACCCTGATCTCGTTTATATAGTCGGCGATGCGACCATGGATGAAGTCCTGTACCGCGCAGGTATTAAGCGGGCAAAAGCCCTCATCACGGCGCTTCCCGAAGATGCTGACAATGTGTTTATCGTTTTATCGGCAAGGGCCATCAACCCGAATATCCAGATCATCAGCCGGGCATCCGGTAAAAACTCGATGCCCAAACTCAAAAAGGCGGGGGCCGACAGTGTGATCATGCCCGACAAGATCGGCGGCACCCATATGGCTACCCTGGTTTCAAAACCCGATGTTATTGAGTTTATCGATTACCTGTCGGGGGAAGAAGGAGAATCCATCCATATGGAATCGGTGCCTTATGATTATTTGCCTACGCATATAAAAGATCAGCCCCTCAAGGAAGTGATGAAATGGGAGAAAACCGGCGTGAATTGCATCGGGATAAAAAACGATGAAGGAAAATTTGTGATCAATCCTCCCGATGATACGATCATATCATCGGGTATGAAAGTGATCGTGCTCGGTACCAAATGGCAGATCGACCGGATGAAAAAAAACCTGAACGATTAATTCTTTTTCGGGATGCCCAATAATTCAATTTCAAAAATCAGTGCGGAGCCTCCGGGTATGGAAAAATAGTCGTTCACCCCGTATCCCAATTGGTAAGGTATATAGAGCTTCCATTTTGAACCCACCGGCATCAGTTGGAGGGCCTCCGTCCATCCCTTAATGACTCCACTCACCGTGAAAGAAACCGGTTTCCCGTTTTCATAGGAATTCTCAAAAACAGAGCCGTCCACAAATGACCCTTTATAGTGACAGGTAACGCTATCGCCGATACCCGGTTTGGGGCCATCACCGGTTTGCAGGATCTCGTACTGCAGCCCGCTGGCCGTGGTTATGACATCGGGACGGTTCTTATTCGCTGCCAGGAATTTTTCGCCGGTTGCTATATTGGCTTTTGATTTTTCTGCCTGTGCTTTATTGATATAGCCCATGATTGCACTATTGGCCTCCGCGTCGGTCAGGCTCATCGGCATCATATGCTGTGCATCCTCGATGGCCCTGGCTACCATTTTTGAATTAATATCTGAAATACCCTGTTGTTTATAAAAGTTGATGACAAAGATGCCAATCGCATAGCTGGCAGAATCCCGGCTGTCGGCAAAAAGGGGTTGTGACTTGTTGAGGGTATCAGGAACAGACAGGGCAGCTACGGTATCTGTAGCCGGTATTGTTGATTGTGTATTTTTTGCCGGGGTACAGGAAATAATCATGAGGGCCGTTGATACGAATAGTATTGTATTTTTCATTTTTACGGGTTCAGCCGCAAAAATACCGGATATGGAAATAAAAAGGTAGCCCTGCTTCAATTAATTTCGCCGGAACGTATGTTACGATCAGGCCTTAGTGTATATCGAAATGCCTATGTGGGATTATCACCTGCTATCTGGTGGTTATCGCTGGTGATGTTCATCAACCGGAGCGGTACGATGGTGATCCCGTTCCTAACATTATACCTTACCCGGGAGTTGGGTTTTTCCATAGCGGAAGCAGGGATCATCATGGGTTTTTTTGGTATGGGGGCCATGCTTGGTGCATATTTGGGTGGCTGGTTAATCGACAAGATCGGTTTTTATAAGGTTCAGATTGGTAGCCTGTTGCTGAACGGATGCATGTTTATTGTACTGGGACAGATGAGGGGTTTCTGGCATATCGCCATTTGTATATTCTTTTTAAGCACCCTTGGGGAATCCTTCCGCCCGGCCAATGCATCGGCTATTGCCCATTATAGTAAGCCCGGAAACCGGACCAGGTCTTATTCCTTAAACCGGTTAGCCGTCAACCTGGGTTTTAGTATTGGACCTGCTGCAGGTGGGATCCTGGCCTCCATCAGTTATGACTGGCTATTCTGGACCGACGGACTTACCTGTATCATTGCTGCTGTAATGTTACGTATCGTGATGCAACCACCGGTTTCCCCGGTAACGGGTCAAAATGGATCATCAGATCCCATCCCGGTAAAAAAATCGGCATACCGGGACTATACCTATTTGAAATTTATCTTTCTTGTTTTTCTTGTGGCATTTTGTTTCCTGCAACTTTTCAGTATTGTTCCCCTGTATTATAAAGAGGTGGTACTATTAAATGAATCTGCCATCGGGATACTCCTGGCCTCGAATGGTTTGCTGATAGCGGTAACAGAGATGGTCCTAGTTTTTAAACTGGAAGGGAAAAGACCAGACAGGATCTATATCGGTACGGGTGCTTTATTGATTGGTCTTTCCTTTCTCCTGCTGACCATTCATCCGGTCATCGGGTTTGTATGGGCGGCCATGTTGATGATCACCCTGGGAGAGATGCTGATGTTCCCTTTTGTTAATAATTTCTGGGTATCGCGGTCAACGGAAACCAACCGGGGCCAGTATGCGGCACTGTTCACCATTTCATTTGCATTGGCAAACGTAATGGCTCCAACGATCGGTACCCAGGTAATCAAGCATTTCGGGTACAATGCACTTTGGTATTTATTATTTTCAGTATGCGGGTTGGCAGCGATTGGTTTTAATAAGCTTAAATAAAAGAAAATGGAAGATTTTGTTTTGCCCTTACAGATACGGTGGTCCGACCTGGATCCGAATTTTCATTTACGACATGCGGTCTATTATGATTGGGGTTCCATGTGCAGGATGGAGTTCCTGGTAAATCATGGGTTAACGACTGCACTCATGAGTGCCGGTCATTTCGGCCCAATCCTGTTTAGGGAGGAATGCGTTTTCAGGAAAGAGATACGGTATGGTGACCTTATCAGTATTAATCTCGAGATCATGAAGTCAACCCGCGATTATTCGCGCTGGTCTATAAAACATACCATACAAAAGGCAGAAAAGAAAGCGGCCGCATATTTGACAATTGAAGGTGCATGGATGCAAACGGTCGAAAGAAAATTGATCCCGGCGCCTCCCATCGCAGTAGCAGTATTTTCTCAAATGCCAAAAGCACCCGATTTTTCCTGGATGGATTAATGCCGGTCTTGCTGTTCCAGTACGATCACCTTGTCGGGATATTTTGACCGGAAACCCAGCAGGAGGTTCCGGACATAACTGTTTTCCTTATAAGGTTGAATAAAATCTTTGACCTGCTCAATATGCAGAACCTGTACATCAATGGGAATATATCCCATGCCAATGAATTTTCCTTCTTCTACCAGTATACAGGACTGGTCGCTTCCATTCAGGCCCCTGTCAAGGATGATAAAGGACTCGTTTTGCTGTATGGAACCAATGGCTTCCTGTACCCGCTTGTTATAGGATTCCGGTTCTTCTTTGGCTTCGCAGGCACCAAAACATTGACCGGTATCCAAACCGGTGCAGGCAACGGTATCGGATTGCATAAAACATAAACGCGGGCAAAGCTGGTATTGATGAATGAGCGAACGGAGCAGGGAATGCCCTTCGATCAGGTAATGAAAGGAATGTACCGGTTGAAGTATTTTCTTGTTTTTTTCTATGGCCAACCGTGTATACCCATTTTGATCTTCATAGGTAAAGATGCCATAAACGTTCTCCCAGCGTTTTTGGGAACTGTTAAAGATGGGCCATATCTTTTTTATTTCAGTCGATTCAAGAACTGCAGCCATCAGCTCTGTACCGGTTTCCTGGAAACTGATGGCATATACATGTTGAATAAAATTCTGTTTCTGCCTGCCGGACGAATTATTACTGAAATGGCTGTTGACCCGGTAACGGATATTCTTTGCCTTGCCCACATACACCACTTTCCCTTTCTTATCGTGAAAATAGTAAACGCCCGGTGAGTAAGGCAGCTTGTCGAGATCAGATTTTGGGACATGTGGAGGTAAAAGCTGCTCTTTGGAGTTTTTTTTGAGGCTCTTACCAATAAAATTATCCTGGTCATTGGCCAGCAAATGCCTGAACAGTTCAACAGTCGCTTCTGCATCGCCCCCGGCCCGGTGCCGGTTCCTGATACGGATACCTAATGATCTTGACAGGTTCCCCAAACTGTAGGATTCAAATCCGGGTAAGATTTTGCGGCTTAACCGAACGGTGCAGAGTTTTTTGGTATTGAAGGAAAACCCGCAGTATTCCAATTGGTACTTGATAAAGGAATAATCGAAATTAACATTGTGGGCCACAAATATTTTATCCTCTAACAAGGCATGGATCTGCCCTGCTACTTCCTTGAACCCGGGAGCGCCGGAAACCATTTCATCAGTTATACCAGTCATGGATTGAATATACCGGGGGATGGATTGGAAGGGATTGATCAGGGTTTCAAATTTTTCAACTACTTTGTCACCGTCAAAAATATGGATGGAAATCTCTGTGATGCCGTTGGCGGCAGCAAAGGAGCCGGTAGTCTCTATGTCAACAATGGCGTACAAAGGTGAAGTGATTGTTATTTCAGATAAAAATTAAATAAGGGGATTCCTGCCCAACCCTGTAAATTTCGTAAATCTTTGATAGAAAGAAATGCAGAACGACAAAATAAATATGTTCAGGAACCGGCTGGTCAAATTGATGCGGCATACCGGTAAACAGGCAAAGCGGATGGGTATTTCCTGCTTCAGGCTCTATGATCATGATTTACCGGAGTTTCCATTTTGTATCGAATTTTACAGCGATAAATTATATGTGGCGGAATACAAACGTAACCACCGGATGTCGGAAGAAGCGCATGAGGCCTGGATACAGGAAAGCCTTGATGTGATAAGAGATGTGCTGGGGGTGAATGACCAGGATGTCTATTTAAAATTGCGGCAGCGTAAACCCGGAAGGCTGGGCCAATACCAGCGATTGGACCAGTCGCAAAATGAAATAATTGTATGGGAAAACGATTTGCAATTTATTGTGAACCTGAGCGATTACCTGGATACCGGTTTATTCCTGGATCACCGTATCACCCGTCAGATGCTGCGTGAAAGAAGTGAGGGGAAAAAAATATTGAACCTTTTTGCCTATACCGGTTCCTTTTCTGTGTATGCGGCTGCCGGGGGCGCTTTGGCTGTGGATACGGTGGATCTTTCCAGGACCTACCTGGCATGGGCAGCCAGGAATATGCAACTCAATTCGTTTAGCGATCAGGAAAGATACCGGTTCATCCATGCAGATGTGAAACAATACCTTCCCGGTTTAAAAGGGAGCCAGTATGATATTATCATCATGGATCCACCCACCTTCAGCAATAGCAAAAGGATGAAAGAGATTTTCGATATCCAACAGGACCATGTTACAATGATCAACCAATGCCTGGACGCACTCCAACCTGGCGGGTTACTGTATTTCAGTACCAATTATTCGAAATTTGTTCTGGAGGTTTCGAAAATCCATACTGATAAAATAAAGGATATCACCAGGGCCACCACCAGCTTTGATTTTGAAAAGAAACTCAAAAGGCCCTGTTTCCTGATAGAGAAATAATGCGGTAGGAGAATTGGGGTCAAACTGACATTTCAGATTTTTTCTTGTCAATGGTAATTCGGCCCGGATACATTTCCAGGGCTTTTTCAAGACAATCCATGGCAGCATCCAGTGCCGTAAGATTCAGGACATAGGCAAGCCGGACCTCATGCTTTCCCAATCCCGGGGTTCCATAAAAACCTGATGCAGGCGCCAGCATAACGGTTTGTTCCTTGTAGGAAAAACTTTCCAGCAGCCACTGGCAAAACCGGTCACTGTCGTCGATCGGCAATTTGGCGATCGCATAAAAAGCACCTCCCGGATTGGGACAGAATACTCCCGGCATCGCATTCAGCCTTTTTACCAGCAGGTCACGCCGCGCCATATACTCAGCTTTTGGGGCATCGAAATAGGCTTCCGGCAGGTCCACAGCAGCTTCACCCATGATCTGTGCCAGTCCCGGTGGTGATAACCTGGCCTGTGCAAATTTCATGGCAGTATCATAGACCGCTTTGTTTTTTGTAACCAGGGCGCCAAGCCGGGCGCCACAGGCGCTATACCTTTTGGAAATCGTATCCATCAGTACCACATGTTGTTCAAGCCCTTTCAGGTGCATGGCGCTGATATATTCGCCGTCATAGCAAAACTCGCGGTATGCTTCATCACTGAAAAGATAGAGTTCATGTTGCAGACAGATTTTTTTCAATGCTTCCATTTCTTCCCGGCTGTAAAGATAGCCCGTGGGGTTATTGGGGCTGCAGATTACGATCGCCCCGGTTTTTTCCGTAATCACTTTTTCAAAATCGGCGATGGGGGGAAGGGCAAAGCCATTTTCAATATGAGCGGTGATCGGGACCACTTTAACACCGGCTGCTACGGCAAATCCATTATAGTTGGCGTAGAAGGGTTCGGGGATGATTACTTCATCGCCGGGATTGAGGCAGCTGAAAAATCCGAAAAGGATGGCTTCACTGCCACCGGTCGTGATGATGATTTCTTCAGGCGTAACATCAATGCCCACTCTTTTATAATATTTGACCAGTTTCCTGCGGTAAGACTCGTTGCCGGCGCTATGGCTGTATTCCAATACCCTGATATCGGTATGTTTAACAGCATCCAATATAGCAGGCGGTGTCTCTATATCCGGTTGTCCGATATTAAGATGATAGACTTTGATCCCTTTTTTTTTGGCTGCTTCTGCATACGGCACCAGTTTACGGATGGGTGATGCAGGCATCTGTTCCCCGCGATGTGATATTGTTAGCATAATTCAAAGGTAAGAAGGAGGAGTGAAGTGGGAAATGGAAATTCTATAATCTTTTTGAAGAGTATCAGGAAAGCAATTGTTTGTCAACATCATCGAATCCGCTTCCGCCATTTATACCCCTCAACCCAGATCACGGCCAGGAAACCAGTGGCTATACAAACCAGCAATTGGGTGCCATTCAGTTTTTCAAACGCAAAAAAACCGGTCAATGGCGGTACATATAACAAAAGACCCACCAGGGACAGGGTAATGAGGATGATCATCGGCACCATATTGTTTTTGTATTGCAGGGTGGTCAGGATAGAATAATAAAAGGAACGGTTTGTGAGCGTGAGCACTATATTGGCGATGATCAATGTGGTAAATGTCATGGTCCTGGTAAGGGCTTCATCGTATCCTTTAGCCACGGCAAACCGGTAAATAAACAAGGTGCCTGCGGTGATCATGAGGCCCTGGATGATGCTGATGATGATTTCTTTCCATTTAAAGAAAGTGGAGGTCATCGCACGGGGTGGCTGGATCATAGTGTTATTTTCCATTGGTTCATTTTCATAAATAATGGAACAGGTCGGTCCCATGATTAATTCCAGGAAAATGATATGAACAGGAGAAAAAATGGCCGGGTACTTCCATCCCAGAACAAGAGGGATAAAGACCGTCAGGATAATCGGTATATGGATCGAGATAATATACTGGATGGCTTTTTTGAGGTTGGCATAGATTTTTCTCCCCATGGCAATTGCCTCCACCATTTTTGACAGGTCATCTTCCGTTAAAATAAGGGAGGCAGCCTGTTTGGCGATTTCAGCCCCTTTTTTCCCCATGGCTATACCAATATGGGCTGCCTTTAAGGCCGGTCCGTCATTCACGCCATCGCCGGTCATGGCTACAATCTGGTCCTGGTCCTTTAAGGTATTGATGATTTTTAATTTAGCCTCCGGAAACATCCGGGTAAAAAGGGAGCAATTGCTGACTGCCTGTTTGATCTCTTCGTCAGTTGATGCCATCAGGTTCTCACCGGTGATATTGTTTTGGATATTCCTGAATCCTATTTGTTGGGCTATAGCGACCGTGGTCTCTGTATTATCCCCGGTGATGATCTTGATATCTACGCCCGCCCGGTAAAAATCCTGGAACACATTTTCAATATTTTCTTTTGGAGGATCATAAAAGGCAAGGATGCCTTTGAAGGAAAAGGGAAGCGCCTGTTGTTTTTCGGGAAAATGATCACCTTTAAATGCCGAAATGCCAACCCCGAGGATCCGGTAGCCGGCTTTGGAGAACTCCTCAATCAGGGTTTCAATTTTTTGAGTTTCTGCTGCTGAAAGATTTCCGATTTTCATCAGGGCTTCCGGTGCTCCTTTGGCGGCAATGATCCTGTTGCCCGCGGTATTCTCAAAAACATGTGTCATCATGGGCGGCTTACCCTCAAGGGGATATTCGTGCACGAGTTTGTAATGCTGTCTTTCGTCCTGTATGATTTTCTTTTCATAGAGCCTGTGTAATGCCACTTCCATGGGATCGAAGGGGATCGGTTCACTGGCCCACATGGACCATTGGATCAGTTCCAGTTCATCTTTGTTCAATTCATCTGCTGCAGTAAAGGTCCTGCCGGATGATAATGAAAATAACCGGGCCAGGCTCATCCTGTTTTCTGTAATCGTTCCGGTTTTATCGACACAGATTACGGTGGCGATACCCAGTGTTTCTACCGTTTTCATTTGTTTGACGATAATCCCCTTTTTCATCAAACGCCAGGCTCCCAGTGCCATAAACGTGGTGAAAGCCACCGGTATTTCTTCCGGTAAAATACTCATGGCAAGGGTCAATGCTTTCAGCAGGCTGTCCAGGATATTATAAGAACGAAAAAAATTGATACCCCATACCAGCAGGAATACCACGATACCCACTACCACCATCTTAATGACGAAATTATTGATCTGTGCTTCGAGCGGCGTTTTCTCTTCCCTGATACTTTCCAGGCTTTTCCCGATTTTTCCCAACTGTGTAGCATTTCCGATTTGGGTAACAATGGCGATTGCCAGCCCTCCCGTAACGGTAGTGCCGGCATAGATCATGTTGTTGCCTTCTGTTTTATCCTTGAAGACCGAAAAAGATTCGCCGGTAAGAATGGACTCATTGACCGAGAAATCATTGGAATGGATGATGAGGCCATCAGCCGTAATGATGCCCCCTTCTTCAACGACCAGGTGATCGCCTGTCACTAATTCTTCACTGTATATTTCTTCCTCCTGGCCTTCCCGGATCACTTTACATTTTGGCTGGGTCAGGTCTTTAAGGTGCCTGAGGGCATTCCGGCTTCTGGAATCCTGGTATAAGGAAATAGCGGCTACCAATAGGATGGATACTGCCAGGAATATGCCATCGCCAGGGTTGCCACTGATAAAATAGATTGATGAAGTGACCAGCAACAGGATGACCATGGGTTCTTTCACCAGCCGGGTCAAAGCGTCAATAAGTCCATTTTCTTTTTTATATTCGAGGATATTTTTCCCGTATTGATGCCTGGCGTTTATCACCTGTTCCTTTGTAAGACCCTTAATGTTGTAATGATTGGAAGCTATTGGCATGATGGGGATGTTCTACTTAAATTTACAGGTAAAAAGGGGATTCCAGAAAAATACCAAAAAGAATAATGACGGCAACCCGGAAGGGTTTACCGGAATCCCTTACAGTCTCTTCATGCCGTCAACTTATCGGATCAGGGTAAGGATACCGCTTTCCGTTTTACGGTCGCCCTGTACAGTTGTATATCTGATGATATAAACATAAGTACCTGGAGGCTGTTCCTTTCCTTCAAACCGGCCGTCCCATCCCCGGGCGGCAACGTTCGAATGAAATAATAGGTTTCCCCAACGGTTGAAGATTTTCATGTCAAAAGAAGAAACCGTACCCAATAACCTAAATAAATCGTTTTTCCCGTCCCCGTTAGGCGTAAAACCACTGGGTATATGGGGCATAGACAAACAATTGTCAAATACGATTTGGATGCTGTCGGTCACTACACAATAGTCGTTGGAAGCCCTGACCCAATAGTGGCCCGATACAAGCGCAAGCATGGTTGGATTTGTGGACCCATCCTGCCAGAGCAGGCTGGCATTGACCGGGGGTGTTTGTAATAACAGTTGCTCGCCTTCACATAAAAGGGTATCTGCTCCAATATCCAGATCAATATTACATTCAAAAGAAAAATTATCAAGTTGGCACCAGGTGTTAAATGAATTTCCGTTTTCCACCCTTACGGTAATGAACTGTCCGTTCGATGGGGCTATAAAACTAAATTTTCTTTGCGTCCAGGAATCAGTCGGAATACCAGCGGTAAAGACGGGTGTTCCAAACTGATCTTCCTGGTCTGATACACCCACCTGTACAGGGTTGGGTAAAATGGATGCCGGAGGACAAAGACGGTCAAAAAATGAGATGACATAAGCAGTGCCGGCAACCAGTGGCGACGATAATTTCAGCGACAGGGCATCCGATCCTCCTCCGGTGATGGCGATGAACCAGATTCCCTGTTGTGCGGGGCCACAAAAACTGTCAGAACGAATAATATCAATATTACCCAATGATCCGAACGCATAGGATTGCGACATCAGACTGTTGTATTGGTTATTGGGCAAATTGATTTCGTCTTCCGTGGCACTGGTCATTTCGAAATCTCCGTTCAGGAAGGTCTGACAGTCAGTTTTATTGCAAACTGAAAAACAGGCAATAAAAAGTATCGTTTTGAACAGGTCAATCATTTCCGGGATTTTTAGTATTCTACCTGTGATATCACAAATATTTATTTATAGATGATGCATAAGATTTGTTGCTTTTATTATTTGTATGCGACGCTGTACTTCCCTAATCAATATCTTTTCCCGTAGTACCCAAAATTACCTGAAATTTCCTTTCAATTTTTTAAACAAATGATAGTGATGTATACAGCAGAACTGGCCGGATGAAACAGGGTATTCAGTTCAACCACAGCGGTATTATGGAATCAGGAGCAATTTGAATCTTATAGGGCTGAACTTGTTTTTGAAAGCAACCAGCATGACGCGATTAATGATCATATTGATAGTATCCATCTCTCCTGTACTGGATTCCTGCCTGGAGCTACACAGCGGGGAGAACAAATCCCTGGAATTTCCAATTACATTTGAGCAGGCGGATAGTGCCATACTGGCCGGGGAATTTGGGACTATTCATAGTTTGCTCATCCAGCAAAACGGGGTATTGATTTTTGAAAAATATTATAATCATTGGAATCCCGATTCGTTGCACCCTTTGCAATCGGCTACGAAAACGGTGGTGGCCGCTTTACTGGGTTGTGCCATTCAACAGCGATTCATTGGTAGTGAAAATGATTTGATCGGAGATTATTTGCCGGAAGGATACTGTTTGGATTCCATGAAAAGACATATACGCATCAAAGACCTGCTCACGCAGCAGCATGGACTTCGCTGGAATGAAGGTGCCTGGGAGGATACGGCCAATAGCTGGCGGAAGATTATCAATACAAAAGGTAATTGGTATAAGGCTGTACTTGCAACTGCGATGGATACCCTGCCCGGGACAAAATTTGTTTATAGCAATGCCGCTCCTTTGTTGGTAGCAGGTATTATTCAATGGTCATCGAAGATGCGGATTGAGGATTTTGCCAAACGATTTCTCTTCGGGCCACTGGGTATTGAGCAGAACAGATTCTGGCAGGGTAATGGTGGTCCCAGTGAGAATGGGATGGCCATGCTCTCACTCAGCTCCAGGGATATGATAAAAATCGGTCAGCTATTTCTGCAGGAAGGGGTTTGGAACGATCAACAACTAATTCCAAAACAATTCTCTGTGGATGCTATTTCGGCAAAGGTCAGCAATGTCGGGAGGAATGGTGTCTACCAACGATATGATTACGGTTATTTTTGGTGGATTAATCCCGTGTTATATGGGAAAAACGAAGGACTTCCCGTTTTTATGGCAAGGGGGGCCGGTGGACAGAACATTATTGTCTGGCCGGAGAGAAAATGGGTACTGGTCATTACGGCCTGGAATAGGCAGCAACCCAATAAACCTCAATCGATATTGGATAAATATCCTGTTGGTGATTAGTTGCTTCGCTTTAATGCTTCCAATTTTTTTATTAATTCCTTTACGGCCGATTGCTGTGACTTTGTAGGAGGCATATCGTTATCCTGCAACACGCCCTGTAAGGACGCAAAGGAAAAACTCAGTCTCCTGAATCCCGGGTCATTACTTCCGGCGGGAAGACCTGCCAGTATTTGCAGGCATTCTTTTCGGCCCTGGTAACACTGCCAGGAAAGGTCAAATTGGGTTTGCAGGTCTTGCAGGCTTGTTGTTACCCGCGGATCCATTTTAATGGTAAAAGTTTTTGTATAGGTTTTCCCGTCGATGGTCAGCCTGGCCTGATAAGTGCCTGGCATCACCCAGGGAGATGTGGGTACCGGGTCAGTGTTCCTATACACGGCGCTGATAGGATAGGAGGGTGGGATATTCAAAGGCTGGTAATGCATATCCCAGGTAAACCGGTGATGGCCCGCAGCCGTTGATAAGATCCGTTGCGGCCTTATCCAATAAGGGGGTACGTTATTGGGGGGTACATGGTAGCATGTATCTGTTGAAGCATATTGACGGACCGTCTTTCCCCTGCTGTCGATGATTTCGAGTGAAACCAATTGCGCATTTTCCCCGAGGTAATAATCTATAATGGCACCATCCGGAGGATTCTGGCCGGCAGGTTCTTCCTGTGGAAGCGGGGTGTCGGGATACATACTCCACCGGATGCGATAGGCATCCTGGGGTTGATAAAGAAACTGCGGACGGGAAGCCAGCTGAGCAGTGATCTGTCGGAGGGGCGTTATATCATCCAGGATCCAGAAACTTCTGCCATGGGTTCCCACCACCAGGTCATCATCTTTTATCACAAGATCACGAATGGAGGTCGCAGGCATGTTCAACCGAAGGCTTTGCCAGTTTTCTCCGTCATCGAATGAAACAAAGACCGCTGTCTCACTGCCCGCATACAATAATCCTTTTCTGTTGGGGTCTTCTCTCACAACGTTGATAGGATCATTGGGTAATCCCCTTACGATCTCTTTCCATGTTTTTCCGCCGTCGCTGGTTTTGTAAATATGGGGTCGTAAATCATCACAACGGATACGGTTCACCGCGGCATAAGCAGTACCGGCATCAAAATGACTGGCATCCATCAGGGAAATCTTACTCCAGGATGTTATGGAAGGAGGTGTTACATTTTTCCAGGTTGTTCCTCCGTCCCGGGTCAGTTGGATATATCCATCATCTGTGCCGCACCAGATGGTATTGATGTCCTTGTAAGAAGGGGCCACGGTATAGATCACCCCCCGCCTGGGCATGGTCTTCATGCCGGGCTGGGTATAGATGCCTACGCTTGGTGGGATATCATAAGTTTCCCTAGTAAGATCGGGGCTGATCACCTCCCAGCTATTGCCACCGTTTCGTGTTTTGAACAATACATTACCTGCATAGTATAAGGTCTTATGGTCAATCGGGTTAAATAAGACCGGCGCAGTTCTCACAAACCTGTATTTGCAGTTTCGCAGGGCTTCGGGTGATATATCCTGGGCCTGTCCGGTCCTCTTATCATATTTAGATATTTTGCCCCCATAAATGATATTGGGGTTGAGCGGGTCGGCTGCGATATAACCATATTCCTCCGCACCTACCGGGTGCCATTCCCGGAAAGTGATGGCGCCATCATTTCCCCTGGAAGCAATACCCACACTGCCACTTTCCTGTTGTCCGCTATAAACGTTGTAAGGAAATGCATTATCCGTACTGACATGATAAAACTGGGCGGTGGGCTGGTTATACCAGCTGGAAAATGTTTTTCCCCCGTTAACCGTGATAATTGCACCCTGGTCGCTCGCGATCAGCATAATATTCGGGTTCAGCGGATTGATCCAGATCCGGTGGTAATCATCACCACCCGGGGCGCCGCGAAAGGCCTCCCAGGAAGCTCCGCCATCCACCGATTTCCAGGTAACCACATTGGCCGAATAAACGATATCGGCATTGCCGGGGTCTACGGTAACTTCTGCAAAATCACTTCCCCTTCCCCAAAGCCTTCCATCAGTTTGTATTCTCGTCCAGCTTTCACCCGCATCATCACTCCGGTACACACCGCCCTCGGTTCCTGCATCCACGGTGGCATACATTCTTTTTGAATCGGAGGGGGCGATGCAACAGCCGATCCTGCCCAAACCCTGATCAGTGGTGGGAAGTCCTTTCGTGATCTTTTTCCAGGTATTACCACCATCCACACTTTTGAATAATCCACTTTCTTTTCCATTCCATTCTCCATTTTCCCAGGGTCCCTGCCGGCCGGCCCAGAGATCTGCAAAGATCACCTGGGGATCGTTTGGATCAATGATCACCTGGATCGCACCCGTATTTTCATCCTTATACAAAACCCTTTCCCAGTTCCTGCCGCCATCCAGGGTCCGGTAAACTCCTCTTTCGGGGTTGGGTCCGTAAGGATGGCCCAGTGCCGCCACGAATACCCGGTTTGGATCAACAGGGTCAATAGCCATTCCTCCGATTTGCTGGGCATCTTTCAATCCTGTATTGACCCAGGTTTTCCCGCCATCGGTCGATTTATAAACACCATTCCCTACAGAAAGATCGGGTCTTTGAATCCCTTCACCGCTTCCAACATATATTATTTCCGGATGAGCAGGCGAAACCACGAGGTCACCAATCGAACCTGTTGGCTGGTCATCAAAAATCGGGTTCCAGGTCCTGCCATAATCTGTCGTTTTCCAAACACCCCCGTTGTTGACACCGATATAAAACACATTCGGTTGCTGGGGAATACCGGTAGCCCCAACGGTTCTTCCTCCCCGGAACGGGCCGATACAACGCCATTCCATATCGCTGAAAAATGGATGGTAATCAACCTGTGCCTTCATGGCAATGCCGGCAAATAAAATGAAGAGCATCGTAACGGTTTGCTTTTTCATAACAGGGAATTTGTAAACTAAGTTAACGAAGTTCCCGGCGCTTACAGACCAAATTCATTCAATATGGAAATCGAAAATTACAGGGTTAAAACGGTAACCTACCGCTTATCATTCCTGTCCTATTCCTGTAATCCGGGAAAATGTATTTTTAGCTACCGGCTGTAAGATGAAGAGCATAAGCACATATCGGCTTGTAAAATTTGGAATGGCCTTCTGCCTCCTGTTTGGATGGTTAAGGGAAGTACAGGCCACTGCGTTTATTGGGGATGGGGACATAAAGAATCTCAGGATCGATCAAATACTGCAGTTCCGGAAGGATAGAGATGATTCAGCTTCATATGTCATTCCTTTCAATCGTTCAGGCAACCTGATTTTATTACAGGCAAAAGCAGATACCACCGAAGGTAATTTCATCCTGGATACAGGCTGTCCCAATCTGGTGCTCAATATCACCTATTTCCGGGATTATCAGTCGGTGGCACCTGATGAAATGCGAAATGGCATTACGGCTTCAGAATTTTCCATCAGTCAAACGGTAGTCAATGATTTTTCGCTGGGCCCATTCCATTATTATAAAGTAAAGACAGATTTGGCCAACCTGGGAAATATTGAGAACAGCAAAGGGGTTAAGATCCTCGGACTTATTGGTACCGGTTTATTGAAGCAGTTTGAAATGATCATTGATTATGAAAAAAATCTGCTTTACCTGCATCGGATCGGTCGTAAGGAAGCGTCTACCTACAGGCATGACCTGCTAAAGGATACTGCTCTTTACCAGGTGGTGCCCATTCAATTGACGGAGGGCCGGATCATCCTGAAAACGACATTAGCGGGGAAAAAAATCAGGCTGGTCATTGACAGCGGTGCCGAATCTAATTTATTGGACAGCAGGTTGCCCAATAAGGTTTTTGAAATGGTCAATATTACCGGCAGAACGATACTCAGCGGAGCGGGGAATAAGAATGTGGAGGTGCTGAAAGGAGACCTAAGCGCATTAGTGATCGGGAACAGTGCGGTGAAAGAACTGCCGGTGCTGATCACCAATCTTGAAAAAACCTGTTTTTCCCTTGGGGGATGTGTGGATGGTGTACTCGGGTTTGATTACCTGTCGCTGAAAAAAATTGGGTTTAACTTTGTGAATCAGGAAATGTATATATGGAAATGAACAGTAAGGCATTGCATAATATGATTGGGGGTTTCGGCAAGCATCTGCTATTGCTGCTGACTCTGCTGGTTGGCGCTGTTTACCTGCAGGCACAGGATTCCATAAAAGTATATACGGTCAGGGATGGTAAAATGTATATCAGGCTCAGTAAAAAACTACCGGCCGCTGAACTGGACCAGTTTATTGAACAATATGAACTGCAGTCGCTGGGTATCAAAAGTTTCATCAAAACAGGGAGTAAGGATTCTATTTTATTGGCAGGATGGGAACTGGGGTTTAATAATGCCTCATCATTTACATTAACCAAACCCCTGTTTTCATTTGATGATATCAATGACCCCGGTGCCAGGATCGTTTTTATGAGCAAGGATCCACCCCCTGTTGATGCAGCTTTTCCCTCCGTCAGTAATAGCGTTCAATATGGGTATAACCGGTTTAGGAACAAAAATCCGTTTTCGATACAGGATTCGGTAGTCACTTTCTTCCTGCGCAATAACCTCAAAGCAAATACTGTGATGCTCGCCGGCAGCTTTAATAACTGGAATCCGGAAGCTTTACCCATGACCATGACCGATAGTGGCTGGATAGCGCGGGTGAAGCTGTCGCCGGGTAAATACTGGTATAAATTTATTATTGATGGTAACTGGACAATCGATACGGATAACCGGTTGAATGAAAATGACGGGTATGGCAATACTAATTCCGTGTATTACTGCACCAATATCACTTTCAGGCTTTCCGGTTTCTCCAGGGCCAGGAAAGTGTTCCTGGCCGGCAGCTTCAATAACTGGAAAAACGGGCAACTGGCCATGGAAAAAGAGGGGGAAGCCTGGATATTACCCCTTTACCTGGCGGAGGGTACCCATACCTACCGGTTTATCGTCAATGGACAGTGGATGGCCGATCCGGACAACCCAGAAATACTGCCCAATGAATACAACGATTATAATTCGGTGATTACAATCGGTAAGCCCTATGTTTTTACGCTGGAGGGTTTTTTGGATGCTAAAAAAGTTACTGTATCGGGTTCATTCAATAACTGGCGTGACGATGAATTGTTCATGCGGAAAATGGCAACAGGATGGGTATATCCCTATGTATTAGGACCAGGTAATTATGAATATAAGTTTAACGTAGATGGGAAGGGGATCGCCGATCCGTTAGGGATTCCTGCCAACAGGTCTGCCGGTCAGGAGAGCTCTACACTGGTACTGGAACCCAATTATACTTTTCACCTGAAAGGGTTCCAGGATAAGCATGAAATATTCCTTGCCGGTGACTTTAATGACTGGAAACCTTATACCCTGAAGTTGACCAGGAGGGGAGATGAGTGGGTATGTGATGTACATCTTTCCCCCGGCAAACACCTGTATAAATTTATCGTGGATGGTGAATGGATAAGGGATCCGGATAATAAGTTATGGGAGCAGAACGAATACAATACCGGCAACTCAGTACTCTGGGTTAAATAACGGGCAATCGGTTTTCCGGTTTGCAGTAACCATAAAAAAACCCCGGTGTGACCCGGGGTGTATAAAAAGTATGATTTGGTTAATTACCCGGGGCTTCAACATCACCCTTGATATGGATGGTTTTGGGTTGGGTGATGCCTGCCAGTTTTACAAAGACGTCTTTTTCAAAATGACCGGCAGCGGCAGCATTGTACTGCACCTTCAGCTTGATCGTTTCACCGGCTGCAATGGGTTCTTTTGAATATTCAGGAACGGTGCAACCACAGGATGCCCATGCATTTTCGATAACCACCGGCTTATCGGTGATATTGGTGACCTCAAAATAATAACTTACCGGTGTGCCTTGTTTCACTTTTCCGAAATCATGTAATTCGGTATTCATTTTAATCAGGTCATCGGCTTTTTGTTCCTGGGCTGATACAGCCATCGCAAATACAAAAGCGAATACGGTCATTAAGATACTCTTCATTGTTATTGATTTTTTTGTTTTAATAATTGAATGGATGCGTTGGAGGGTGCACTTCCATCGGGAGCCTTCCAAACTTCACCTTTAATAATGATCTGTTTGGTTTGGTTACCATTGTAAAGTACGGTAATATATTTTTCAAAATGACCGGCTCCTGCCGCATTATAACCCACTTTGATGGCTGCCGTAGCTCCTGGAGCAATCGGGTCCCGGCTCCATTCGGGAGTCGTACAGCCACAACTGGTTTGCACATTGGCGATGGCAAGGGAGTCCTTACCCGTATTGGTTACATCAAATGTGTAAAAAACAGGCTTGCCCTGGGGTATTTTACCGAAATCGTGAGCGGTCTCTTTAAACGACAATACGTCAGCAGCAGGGGTATTCGACTCCTGGGCTCTCACAAAAAGCATTGAAAATGAGAGGCAAAAAAGGGTAAAGATCTTTTTCATTTCGTTGATTTAAACATTCAAATTTAAAACATAGATGCCAAAATTCATATAATGGCTGCACACAAATTGGGGTTTTATTAACAGTCGTTCGCAAATAATTTTTTTGAGGTAGATTTGCTGCATGGAGAAACCAACTGCCATCCAGCTTATTGAGGAGGAGAAACTGTCATTTGACAGGTTCAGAAAGGAAGTCCTCAACGATTATCGATGGGCTTGTATCGGACGGGAATCCAGCCTTTTAGGCCGGAAAGAAGTCCTGACAGGCAAGGCGAAATTTGGCATTTTTGGCGATGGTAAAGAGGTTCCCCAGGTAGCGATGGCCAAGTTCTTCAGACCCGGTGATTTCAGGGCAGGTTATTATCGCGATCAAACCTTTGCATTTGCTGCCGGAGTGGCCACGGTTCAGCAGTTTTTTGCCCAGCTTTATGCCGATCCTGACCTGAAAAATGACCCTTTCAGCGCCGGGAGGCAGATGAATTCACATTTTGCTACCCCTTTTACCGATGAAAACGGGGAATGGCTCGACCTGGTCAACAGGAAGAATATCAGTTCTGATATCTCTCCCACAGCAGGACAAATGCCCCGGGGGTTAGGCCTTGCGCTGGCTTCCAAAAGTTTCCGGCATATTGATCGACTGAAGTCATTCGATCAGTTGTCAGACAATGGCAATGAAGTTTGTTTTGTTACCATTGGTGATGCCTCTACCTCAGAAGGAGCTTTCTGGGAAGCGATGAATGCAGCAGGTGTTTTGCAGGTACCCATGGCCGTATTTGTATGGGATGACGGTTATGGGATTTCTGTTCCCCGGGAATACCAGACCACCAAGGGTTCTATCTCCGAGGCATTAAGCGGTTTGCAAAAAAAGGACAAAACCAATGGCATCCACATTTATAAAGTGAAGGGTTGGGATTATGCCGGCCTTTGCGAAGCATTTGAAGAAGGCATCAGGCTGGCAAGAGAAGAACATATACCCGTATTGTTTCATGTGGAAGAGGTGACACAGCCCCAGGGGCATTCAACTTCAGGTAGCCATGAACGTTATAAATCGCCCGAAAGGCTGGAATGGGAACGGGAATGGGATGGCATCCGGAAAATGAGGGATTGGTTATTGTCCAACGCACTGGCCGCCGAAGAAGAACTGGAATCCATTGAGGCTGAGGCGAAACGGCTTGTCAAAGAAGCCCGTCACCAAGCCTGGTTGGGCTATTTGCAACCTATCCGGGAACAGGTAACAAAAACAATTGAACTACTCAATAGCCTTGCCGGGAATATCCCCGAGCAAGCGAATGCCATACAGCAACTGGTAAAAAACCTTTCCGCCAACCGTGAACCCCTGCGCAGGGATGTGCATTACACTTTGCATACTGCTTTAAATTTGGTCGGAGACCATGATGCAGCCTTCTGGACAAAGGATTATTACAATGACCTGCTGAAGGAAAATGAACAGCTGTATAATTCTCATTTATACAACGAGGGGCCAAAAAGCGCTTTCCGGGTAAAGGAAATAAAACCTGTATATGATAAAGAGGAGACGATCCTGAACGGCTATGAGGTGCTGAATAAATATTTTGACGGATTATTTACCCAGAACCCAAGGGTCCTGGCTTTTGGCGAAGACCTCGGGCATATTGGCGATGTGAACCAGGGTTTCAGCGGCTTACAGGCCCGTCATGGTGAAAACAGGATATTTGATACCGGTATACGCGAACTGACGATCATGGGACAGGGTATTGGTCTTGCGATGCGGGGCTTAAGGCCGATCGCTGAAATCCAGTATATCGACTACCTGCTTTATGGACTGCAAACACTCAGTGATGATGCAGCCACCCTGCATTACCGCACCAAGGGACAGCAGAGCTGTCCGCTGATTGTCCGTACACGGGGGCACAGGCTGGAAGGTATCTGGCACAGTGGTTCCCCGATGGGCATGATCATTCACGCACTCAGGGGCATGCATGTATGCGTACCCCGGAATATGGTACAGGCTGCCGGAATGTATAATACCCTCTTACAGGCCAATGACCCGGCCATAGTTGTAGAATGTCTCAATGGTTATCGTTTGAAGGAAAAGTTACCCGCCAATCTCGGTTCCTTTACCGTACCGTTAGGGATACCCGAAATACTGAAGTCCGGAACAGATATGACCATCGTTTCCTACGGTTCTACCCTCCGCATCATCATGGATGCTGTTAAAAACCTGGAGAACCAGGGCATCAGTTGTGAAGTGGTGGATGTACAGACGCTGTTGCCTTTTGATATCCATCATGCCATACTCGAATCACTGAAAAAAACCAACCGGATACTTTTTGTAGATGAAGATGTTCCCGGGGGTGCAGCCGCCTTTATGTTCAACCAGGTAATGGAAGAACAAGGAGGATACCGTTGGCTGGATGTAGCGCCCAGAACACTAACGGGTAAGGCCCACCGGCCTGCTTATGGCAGTGACGGTGACTATTTTAGCAAGCCCAACGCCGAACAAATTGAACAGATCATTAAACAAATGATGGCAGAGTAGTATCTTTTAATAAAAATTTGATACTTTTATTCTCACACACCTTATTACATGAATCTTACCATTTACCAGGTAGATGCCTTTACCAATCAAATATTTGAAGGCAATCCTGCCGCTGTAATTCCCCTGACAAGCTGGGCCGACGATGCACTCCTGCAAAACATCGCTTTGGAAAATAACCTGAGTGAGACGGCTTATTTCGTACCCACTTCCGACCACTTCGCTGATTTTGAATTAAGATGGTTCACCCCCGAACTGGAAATTGACCTTTGCGGGCATGCCACGCTGGCCGCAGCCTTCGTCATCTTTAATTATCTTGATTTTGAGAAAACAGAGGTTTCCTTTGCCACCAAAAGCGGGAAACTGGTCGTTGAAAAAAGAGCCGATGTATATGTAATGGATTTCCCTTCCTGGAAACCGGAAAGGATTGCTACCTATCCGGATGGGCTTGAAAAAATACTGGGGATCCGTGAAATTGTGGGTGTTTATAAACACCGGGACCTGGTGGTGGAACTCAATCACGCCAATGATGTAATGAATGCACAGCCTGATTTCAC
Organism: Terrimonas sp.; assembly: GCA_016125075.1. Classification (GTDB taxonomy): domain Bacteria; phylum Bacteroidota; class Bacteroidia; order Chitinophagales; family Chitinophagaceae; genus SpSt-398. The sequence continues at coordinate 27,787 of WGMO01000006.1, read as the reverse complement.
AGCAATGAAGGCCATCCCTGAAAAAATAATCATCACGGCTCCCGGCACGGATGATATTGATTTTGTTTCCCGTTTTTTTGCACCTACGGCCGGGATTGATGAAGATCCGGTAACCGGCTCGGCACACGTACAACTGATCCCTTTCTGGGCTGAAAAACTGAATAAGAAAAAAATGCACGCCAAACAGTTGTCCGGTCGCGGAGGAGAACTCTGGTGTGGTCTCTGGGGCGACCGCGTTACAATTGCCGGTCAGTGCGCCTTTTATATGAAGGGAGAGATCTCAGTCTAAAAATTTTTCCTGTAAAGCAGGAGTAGGCAACCAGCAGCTTTCCTTTTTCCCAAACCAATGATATCGGTTCCTGGCAATGAGGTTGTAAATACCATTCCGGATAAAAGAGGGTACATATAAAAAGACAGCTGTCCATTTCCATCCTTTCAGTTTCGAAAATACTTTGATCGCAGCTGTTGAGCGGAGGTATGTTTTTCCATCCTGGTAAAGGATAAATGAATTGAACGTATCGGCAGAGAGCCCATGCGTGGATAAGAAATGTTGCCCGAAACCAGACTGGAGGGAGGCAAACCGGAAAATATGATCCCGGTCTCTTTTAATGACAAACTGAACACTGCCGCTGCAGAGGTTGCACACTCCGTCAAACAGGATGATATTGTCTGGTAAAACCGGGTCCATCAGGAATATAACAAAACAGCAGGGTGCCTGTTCGGCAATTAAGCCATATTGTGAAATACTTTCTGAACGTCTTCATCCTGCTCCAGCCTTTCTATCAGTTTGCTGACGTCTTCTGCCTGTTCGTCGTTTACGGGAACCGTAGTGGTGGGTATCCATTCCAGTTCTGCACTGATGGGGGTGATGCCTTTATCTTCAAGTGCTTTTTGCATATTGCCGAAATCGGTAAAGGCACAACGTACCACAAGGATATCTTCTCCGTTTTCCCCGGTACTTTCTCCCAGTTCTTCTAATCCAAAATCAATCAGTTCCAGCTCCATTTCTTCTGCATCCAATCCTTCCGGATGTAACCTGAACACCCCCATTTTTTTAAACTGGAAACTCACACTGCCGCTATTACCCAATGTTCCGCCGCCCTTGTTGAAATGACTTTTTACGTTCGCCACGGTCCTTACATGGTTATCGGTGGCCGTCTCTACAAGAATAGCTACCCCATGCGGGCCATAACCCTCATATAAGATCTCGTCATAATTGGCCAGTTCTTTCCCCATCGCCCTTTTGATGGCCGCTTCCACCCTGTCTTTGGGCATATTCACCGCTTTGGCATTCTGGAAACAGCGCCGCAAAGCTGGATTGGTAGCCGGATCCGGGCCACCGGCTTTCACCGCTATCACGATCTCCTTGCCGACCCGGGTAAACTGCTTCGCCATCCGGTCCCATCGGGCAAACATGGTCGACTTACGCACCTCAAATATTCTTCCCATAATTTCAATGCATTAATAAGGCTGCAAATTTACAGGAATGAAGCTAAATGAAAAACCGCCCTTTAGGGGCGGTTTTATCGCTTTCGAAAAAAGTTTATTGATCCGGTTCTATCCGCCCCAGTTTTCTGACGTACACAAAAAGATGGATAGCGGCAAAAATGAGTGATATGTACAATAAGGTCCTGTCCTGATCAAAACCTACGGTATATTGATACAGGAAACCAACGATGGACAGTAAGCCGCAAAGCGCCAGCCCGGTGATCCGGGCAATCTTCATGCCCTTCCTGTTATCAGTTCCATTGCCCAGATGGCTGTGTTTGGCACCATATACCAGGTAAATATCCATACCGATCAGCATCCAAACAATCAAACGAATCCAGGTATCCATGGGCAGGAAGACCATCATGAATAGGCAAACAGCAATTCCCAGGATGGGCACCAGTGGTACCAGGGGCGTCTTAAAGGCCCTGGGTAATTCCGGCATTTTTCTGCGCATCACCCAAACCCCGATACAAACAAGGATGAAGGCAAACAGGGTTCCGATACTCGTCATTTCACCCACCACCCTTGCTGGTACAAAAGCAGCAAAAAGGCTTACAAACAACATAAACATCATATTGCTTTTGGCCGGTGTCTGGAACTTAGGATGTACACTGGAAAATATCTTGGGAAGCAGCCCGTCTCTACTCATACTGTAAAAAACCCGGCTTTGGCCCATCAGCATCACCAGGATCACAGAAGAGTAACCGGCCAGGATGGCTACGACTATGGCCCTGTTTAGCCAGGGATAGTCGGGCTGTATGACGCCTGCTGCATTAGTGGTACTGCCCATATGCTCAATGGCAACATAAACGGGAGCAATGGCATCTTTGCTGTCGTTACCAAGAAAGGTTTTATAACTGGTAACACCGGTCATGACATGGGCAAAAAGAAGATAGAGCACCGTACAAATGGCGAGCGAGCCCAGAATACCAATGGGCATATTCCTTTTCGGGTTTTTTGTTTCCTGTGCAGCCGTACTCACTGCATCAAAGCCGATATAGGCAAAGAAAACGATCGCAGCCGCACGGATGATACCGCCCCAGCCATTATTAAAGAAATTTTCATGTCCCGGTTCTGTTGAAGGGATCAGGTAAGGATGATAATTACTGTTATTGATATATCGCCATCCCAATATGATAAAGGTCAGTACGACAGCAACCTTAAGGGTGACTATGATTGCATTTACGGTAGCACTTTCTTTGGTCCCTTTGATCAGCAAAAGGCTCATCAAACAAATAATGAATACGGCCGGGAGATTGATGATACCCCCATCCCAGGGGCCTACCGTTAAAGCGTCGGGCAAATGGATATTGAAGCCGGCCAGAAACTTGACCAGGTAGCCGCTCCAGCTGATACCTACCGTAGCAGCACCCACTGCATATTCCAAAACAAGGTCCCATCCAATGATCCAGGCGATGAACTCACCCATCGTGGCATAAGAATAGGTATAAGCACTGCCCGCTACCGGGATCATCGAAGCAAATTCAGCATAACATAAACCGGCAAAGGCACAACCTAACCCGGCAACAATAAATGAGATCGTGATGGCAGGCCCTGCATGGTTAGCAGCTGCCATTCCTGTAATGGAAAACAAACCGGCACCGATAATGGCACCGATACCTAAAGCTATTAATCCGCCGGCGCCCAGTGTTCTTTTGAGCGTATGACTTCCGGTTTCCGATGCCTCATTCATCAAAGCATCCATTGGTTTTCTGACAAATAAACTCATTCGTGGGTTTTTAATCGTTCTAAGTTAAGTATTTCGGTTAGGATTTATGGCTTTTAATCGCATGCAGGTATCTTTTCAGTTCTTCTCGTACTTTCGGAAACAGGAGTAACAATCCCAGCATATTTGGGAACACAAGCGCCAGTATCATGGCATCAGAGAAACTGAATACCGCCTGCATGGAAGCAGCGGATCCAATGATGATGAACAAAACAAAGATCAGTTTATACGTAAGGTCGGAGAGCTTGCTTCTGCCAAAAAGATATTTCCAGGATTGCAAACCATAATATGACCAGGAGATCATGGTGGATACGGCAAATAAAACCACCGCAAGGGTCAGTACATAGGGAAACCACGGGATCACACTTTTAAATGCCATGGAAGTAAGGTCAACACCCCCTACATTAGTACCACCGATCACTACATTACCGGCTCCATCGCCCCCATAGGCAAATGCATCCATCCGCTGGTTATAAATCACAATAACAACGGCTGTCATCGTACAAATGACCACCGTATCAATAAAGGGTTCCAGCAGTGCAACGATCCCTTCAGAGGCCGGATATTTTGTTTTAACCGCTGAGTGGGCAATGGCTGCTGAGCCGGCACCCGCTTCATTGGAAAATGCAGCCCTCCTGAAGCCCTGGATCAAAACGCCAAACATGCCGCCTAATCCTGCCTGGGGAGTAAATGCCTGTGTGAAGATGTTTTTTAGTGCTGCACCTGCGTATCCGATATCGCCCAAAATAACAACCAGGCAGGCGCCGATATAGATGATGGCCATAAAGGGAACGATCTTTTCGGTTACGGATGCGATCCTTTTGATACCGCCGATAATGACAAAACCGACCACAATGGCCAGGATGATACCAATGATGGTACCCATGGATCCATCATTGGTCAGTCCGAATGAAGAAATCAGTTGTTGTGTTGCCTGGTTGGCCTGTACTGCATTACCGCCACCAAATGAGGCACCCACACAGAGAACTGCGAATAAGACGGCCAGCGCCTTTCCCAAACCGGTCATTCCTCTTTCTTTTAAACCTTTGGTCAGGTAATACATCGGGCCTCCGTAAACCGTACCGTCTGGTCCGATATCACGGTATTTAACCCCGAGTGTACATTCAACAAATTTTGTCGACATCCCTAATAAACCACAGATGATCATCCAGAAGGTGGCACCCGGGCCCCCAATGGCGATCGCCACGGCAACACCGGCAATATTGCCAAGCCCTACGGTACCGGAAACAGCTGTTGCCAGCGCCTGGAAATGGCTTACTTCGCCATCCTTGCTTTCATCCCTGATGGTATCAACGATATCACCATCCACTATATTCACCGGTGCTTTTTCTGCAGCACTTTGGTGTTCAATGTCATCATATTTACCACGAACAACCCTTAAAGCCAATGGGAATTTTGCAATATTTACAAATTTGAAACGAAGCGTGAAAAACAAGGCACCCAGCACAAGAACGAAAACCACCAGGGGGATACCGGTACCGGGTACCTGCCAGAATACAATACTTTCCCAGACCCGGGTTTTGGGTTCAAACCACTCGTTGATACGCTGGTCCAGCCCTGCTTTTTGATCACCCTGGGCAAAGAGGATGGCCGGCAATAAAAACAAAAAAGAAAGAATAACTTTTTTGCGAAGGCTATTTCTCATTGGTTTCGTTTTGTTAAAGCGGGTAAGATATTTACTTATTTTAAATTTTGGATATAATTCATTCATTTTTTGATAATTATTGCGATAAATGGTAAACGGAATCGATGAAATAGGGCTCTAATTTTTCCACTCAATTCCTTAGTTTTGGTACTTTACGCAAACCGGCGATATGAATTTAAAAAGGGCAACATTAGTCGTCTTGATAGTTCTGGGTCTCACGGCCATTCTTCATGTGGCTGACTGGTATGGTGGTATCAGTATGAATCCTCTTGTACTCTCTGGCAGCCGATGGTTATTCGTGCTCTCGCTCTGTCTGTATTCCTGGTACAAAAAATCGCTGACGGCATGGATCATGACATCCATGGTATTGGGCGTCATTGTCGGTTTTGAGTTTCCGGCATTTTCCCAGGATTTGAAATTTCTCCGGCAGATATTCCTGAACCTGGTCAAAGCCATTGTAGCCCCCCTGCTTTTTTCAACATTGGTGGTGGGGATTGCTGGCCACTCCAATTTGAAACAGGTGGGCAGGTTAGGATGGAAATCATTGTTATACTTTGAAATTGTAACATCAATTGCCCTGATCATTGGGTTGATAGCAATCAATTTATCGCAGGCAGGGTCGGGGATTGTGCAACCGGAAATACTGGAAAAATTACCTGAAACAACGGCAATGAGCTGGGATGAGCATATTGTGGATATTTTCCCTTCCAATTTTATTAAGGCCATATACGAGGGGAAAGTGTTACAAATTGTTGTCTTTTCTGTATTGTTTGCCATCGGTCTTGCTATGCTGAGTGAGGATAAGAAAAGACCGATGTTGCGTGCCTGTGAAAGTCTTTCGGAAGCCATGTTTAAGTTCACCAACATTATCATGTATTTTGCCCCGATCGGTATCGGTGCTGCCATGGCTTTTACTGTCGGGCATTTAGGAATTGGGGTGCTGCACAATCTTTTCAAATTAGTGCTGACCTTATATGCCTCTTTGATTGTTTTTATTCTATGTGTACTGTTGCCGGTGGCGATGATCATCAAGTTGCCAATTGTGAAATTCATCCAGGCTATCCGGGAACCGGTTTCGATTGCTTTTGCCACCACCAGTTCTGATTCGGCATTGCCCAAGGCCATTGAGAATATGGAAAAATTCGGGGTGCCCCGCAAGATTGTTTCCTTTGTTATTCCAACCGGGTATACGTTTAATCTTGATGGGACTACCTTGTACCTTTCACTGGCATCCGTCTTTGTGGCACAGGCCGCCAATATCCCTTTATCCATCGGGCAGCAGGTTACCATGGGGCTGATCCTCATGCTGACGAGCAAGGGTGTCGCAGCCGTCCCCCGGGCCTCCCTGGTGATATTAATTGCAACGGCAGACCAGTTTCATTTACCCTTATGGCCCATTGCCGCTATTTTTGGCATTGATGAATTAATGGACATGGCCCGAACCTCTATCAATGTGGTGGGTAATTGCCTGGCCAGTTGTGTAGTGGCCCGCTGGGAGGGCGAATTTGACGACGAAAAGGCGTTGGCATTTGATGAAAAACTTGCAGACGCTATTTAATCTTTACTTTTATGAATATGTTTTTATTAGAAGCCTTTCAATGGACCCAGTTACTGCAGCCACAGTTCTATATCGAAAATGGCGGTCTCTGGCTTTTATTATTCGTGGTATTTGCCGAAACGGGTTTGTTTGTCGGGTTCTTCTTCCCGGGCGATTCCCTCTTATTTGTTTCCGGCATCTTTGCCCATAAAATGGAGGATGGAGGACCCGGTCTTGCCCACCAGTTTTTGAAACTAATTGGACTGGGCCAGGTTCAGAATGAATGGCTCGACCTTTTTGTCCTGGTAGCCCTTATTGCCTTTTGCGGTATACTGGGCAATGCAGTGGGGTATTGGACGGGGAAAAAAGTGGGGCCGGCCATGTATCATTGGAAGGACCGCCTGCTCTATAAAAAGAAATACCTCTATGAAGCACATGATTTTTATGAAAAACATGGCGGCCTTGCCGTGATCGGCGCCCGGTTCCTTCCTTTTATCAGGACTTTCGCACCCATCGTGGCGGGTATCGTGCAAATGAATAAAACAAAATTTCATTTTTTCAATATCATCGGCAGCATTGCCTGGGTGACCAGTATGATCTTTGCCGGTTATTTTTTGCAGAAATGGATACTGGCCGAATTTGGATTTGACCTCAAGGAACATCTTGAAATTATTGTGATCGGGATTGTTTTTGTAACCACGGCCCCTGTTATTTTCAAACTCATCACTTCAAAAAGAAAAGATCATCCCGACCTGCCGGTGAAAGGCTAAACCTGATCAGCATATGAATCAATCGAAGCATGTCACTGTTTTTAACATCGCGGTATTGGTGGCTGCATTGGGATATTTTGTTGACATTTACGACCTCCTCCTGTTTGCCATCATACGCATTGAGAGTTTACAATCTCTGGGATTGTCGGGTGAACAGCTGACCATCGAAGGGGAAGCGATCCTGCAATGGCAGATGGCCGGATTGATGATCGGTGGCATCATTGCCGGGATCATCGCAGATAAAAAAGGACGGTTAAGCGTTTTGTTTGGCTCTATCCTGTTTTATTCCCTGGCCAATATTGCCAATGGAATGGTCACCAATGTAGAACAGTACAAGATCATTCGTTTCCTGGCCGGTTTGGGATTAGCAGGCGAACTGGGAGTGGGTATTACACTGGTTTCGGAGTTGATTGCCAAAGAAAAAAGAGGTATTGCCACATCCCTGGTGGCCGGTATTGGTCTTACAGGTGCTATAGTGGCATTTATTATCAAAGAGAATTTCAACTGGCGTACCTGTTATTTTATAGGCGGGGCATTGGGCCTGCTTTTATTGATTCTTCGGGTCTCCGTTTATGAATCCGGGATGTTCCGGGCGGTACAGAAAATGAAGGTACAGAAAGGGAATTTCCTGATGCTGTTCACGAACCGCGAAAGATTCACCCGTTATTTGCTGGGCATACTGATTGGCCTGCCTACCTGGTTTGTGATCGGGGTATTGGTGTTCTTTTCTAAAGAGTTTGGGAAGATAATGGGTATTACCGAAGAGATCGATCCCGGTAAAGCCATTATGTTTGCCTATGTTGCCATTTCGGTCGGCGACATCATAGTGGGCTTTCTGAGTCAGTGGTTAAAGAGCAGAAAAAAAGCACTCTATATTTTTTACGGCATTACTGCAGTTTTTATGCTGTTGTTTTTTACGGCGCAATGGAACGGAACTGCCGCCCGGATGTACTGGATCTGTGCCGGTTTAGGGTTTGGCACCGGCTTCTGGGCCATTTTTGTAACGATGGGGGCCGAACAGTTCGGTACCAACCTGCGGGCAACGGCCGCAACCACCATCCCGAATATGGTGCGGGGTCTGCTGGCTGTTTTCATAACACCTTTGTTCCAGTTCCTGAGGGGAATAACCGATTTCTATACGGGTGGATGGCTGGCAGCGATCATCCTGATGCTCATCACGGTCACGGCGGCTTATTTTACAAAGGAAACTTTTGGGAAAGACCTTGAATATCTTGAAACTGACAAAAAACCGGATTAGGGCCAGCTTCCCTGCCTGACAACATGCCAAAATTCCTGATCATACGTTTTTCATCCATCGGTGACATTGTGCTGACCACACCGGTTATCCGCTGTTTAAAAAAACAGGTCGAAGGGGCAGCAATTCATTTCCTGACCAAGGAGGTCTTCTTGCCGGTTGTCGCGGCCAACCCCTATATTGATAAGATCCATGTATTGGCCCATAGCTGGGAATTAATGATACATGAGTTGCAACTGGAGGAATTCGATTATGTGATAGATCTGCATCATAACCTTCGGACCCTTCGGGTGAAAAATGCATTGGGCGTACCACATTTCTCATTTCACAAACTCAATACGCGCAAATTCATTTATACCAATCTTAAATGGAACCTGATGCCGGATATCCATATTGTAGACCGGTATCTGGCAACTGTTGCATCATTTTCTGTACAGAACGACGGAATGGGTCTTGATTATTTTATCCCGGAAAATGAGCAGGTGCAGCAAATAGATATTCCTGCGGCCCACCATGCCGGTTATATTGGGGTGGTGATCGGTGCGGCACATGCAACCAAAAAAATGCCGGTCGAAAAACTCAAAGATCTCTGCAGCAGGATCAGTCACCCCCTGGTTTTATTGGGCGGGAAAGAGGATCGTGCAAACGGTGACCTGATTGCAGCAACCGATGCTGTAAAAATCTATAACGCCTGTGGTAAGTTCAGTTTGAATGAAAGTGCCGATCTTGTAAAAAGGGCAAAACTCATTATCACCCACGATACCGGGTTGATGCATATCGCTGCTGCATTTGGAAAACCGGTTATTGCTATCTGGGGAAATACGGTGCCTGCATTTGGCATGTATCCCTATTATGGGAACCGGCAGGTTTGGAACCGGCGTTTTGAGATCAATAATTTATGGTGCAGGCCCTGTAGTAAAATCGGGTATAAAAAATGTCCCAAAGGGCATTTCCGTTGTATGAACCAGATCAGTACAGATGAAATACTGGCAGCGGTCCATTCCTTCCTGGCATAAAAAAAGGCTTCATAAGTGAATATGAAGCCTTAACCCGGTAACAGGTTATTCTAATAATTTGAATAAAGTAGTGCTTACTTTCCTAAAGACAGCATAAATGCCACAACAACACCTACGAAGAGGATTGTTAAAATAATACCACCCTGTACATTAGGATTGTGCAAAGCTGAGTTGATCTTTTTCATACACAGAAAATTTAATAATTAAACAAACGGATTAATCGGTTTCCAGAGTGAGTACCGGATTAAAAAGTGGGGATCAATAAACTATTCTGTGATTTAGAGAGGGTTGGATTATCTATGCAAAAATAGCAATATTTATGAACTTTACAAGTATATGCGGACCGGGTAGGGTCCGGATAGCTTATTGCTCAGCTAACTCACTCAATTCCAGCCATCTGAACTCTTTCTCCTCCAGCAAACTATTGATTGCGGTAATACGTTCCGAAAGATTATTCAGGGTTGAAAAGGGCAGGTTCCCGTCTGAAAGCTGCTGGGTGATGTTTTCTTTTTCTTTTGACAGGTCTTCAATTTCCTGGCCCAATAACTCAAATTCTCTTTTTTCCTTGAAACCCATTCTGTTCTTTTTCTTCTCGTTATGCTGCGGTGCTGTGCCGGCGCTGCCGTTCAGGGTTATACCCGGGGAGGGTGCAACTGCTTTTTCTTCCTGTTCCTTTTGCCAGATCCTGTATTGCGAGTAATTACCCGGAAAGTCTTTAATGATACCATCGCCTTCAAAAACAAAAAGGTGATCAACAAGACGATCCATAAAATAACGGTCATGCGATACGATGAGAATGCATCCGGGAAAATCATTCAGGAAGTTTTCGAGCACTCCCAGGGTGGGCAGGTCAAGGTCATTGGTGGGCTCATCCAGGATCAGGAAATTCGGGTTCCTGAACAGGATCGACAACAGGTGGAGCCTTCTTTTTTCCCCGCCGCTCAATTTACTGATATAGGTGTATTGTTTGTCGGGATCAAATAAGAATAATTGTAAAAACTGGACGGCACTGAGGGATCCTCCATTGGCCAGGGGAAAATGTTCTGCAATATTTTTTACAAATTCTATCACCCTGCAATCTTCCTTGATCACCAGTCCCTGTTGTGCATAATTACCGAAGATGACGGTATCCCCGATATTGATTTTACCGCTGTCAGCTTTTTCCGTTCCCTGTATGATATTGATAAAGGTCGATTTTCCCACACCATTCTTTCCCGCAATCCCGATCCTTTCTCCTTTTTTGAATGTGTAATCAAAACCTTTCAATATGATTTGTTCATCAAATTTTTTATAGACCTTTTTTAATTCCACCACTTTACCGCCCAGCCGGTTCATTTTCATCTGCAGTTCCAGTTGTTGTTCCTGCTGGGGCTGGTTCGCTTTGGCGGCTACTTTGTAAAAATTATCCTGCCGGCTTTTCGACTTGGTGGTCCTTGCCCGGGGCTGTTTGCGCATCCATTCGAGCTCTTTACGGTACAGGTTACGCGCTTTATCAATACTGGCAGATTCACTCTCTATCCTCGCGGATTTCTTCTCCATGTAATTTTCATAATCTCCTTTGTACACAAACAGGTCGTTCTTATCCAGTTCCCAGATCTCATTACAAACGGCATCCAGGAAATACCGGTCGTGGGTCACCATCAGTAAGGTGACTTTTTCCTGGTTCAGGTAGTTCTCCAGCCATTCCACCATTTCAACATCAAGATGGTTCGTGGGTTCATCCATGATCAGCAGTACATGTTTATGCTCAAACCCGATATCGATCAGCGTTTTGGCCAGGGCGACCCTTTTTCTTTGTCCCCCGCTCAGCGTACTCACGACCTGGTGCAGTTGGTGAATATTCAGTTTGCCGAGAATCTGCTTTACTTTAGAATCAAAATCCCAGGCACCCAGTTCATCCATGAGCATGATCGCGGTGTTCATTTTATCCGGGTCATTGTCATCGCAGGCAGCTTCATACAGTGCAATGGCATTGATAACGGGATGCGCATGATGAAAAATATTTTCGAGGATGCTCAGGTTTTCTTCAAAGACTGGATCCTGTTCAAAAAGCGCAACGGTTACATCCTTACTGATCCACACTTTCCCTTCATCAGCCGTTTCCGTTCCGGCCAGGATCCTGAGCAGTGTTGATTTGCCATATCCATTCCGGGCAATGATGGCGATCTTATCACCTTCTTCAATATGAAAAGAGATGTTTTCAAAAAGCGGCTGTATGCCATACGACTTTGTCAATCCCTCCACCGATACATAATGCATGGGGCAAAGATAAATACTAAAACTGCGGAAGTCAGAAACTTCTGGAATACCGGGTATAAAAAAAGGCTGAACATGCGTGTCAGCCTATGCTGCGATCTTCGGTGCGGCTCAGCTTTATTTACCCCATGTCAGTAGGGTAAGTGTAAGCACCATTGCAAAGATGGCTACAATCAGGAGGTTGCCCTGAACGGTTTCATCCCGGATCAGGAGGTTGATTTTTTTCATAACCTGATTTTTTAGTTTTCAAAAATGGTTTCGATCAGGTTCTCAAAGGGTAGAACAAGTCAGTGGCCCACAGGGCCAGGGGATACGGAAGGGGTGCGTAACGGTACGCTGGTATTGGTATAACACCAAAATTTGTGAATTTATTGTATTTCGCATTGGAGAAATACCAAAAAAAGCAGGGGAGGGAATAAAAAAACCGGAAACTCAGTTCCGGTTTAAGTTGAAAATAAGTATGAATTCTATCAAAGTGTTTTTAGAACCTCATTCATATTCCTGACGGCTTCTGCACTTTTATTAAAGGCCGCCTGTTCTTGCTCATTCAATCCAAAATCCAGAATTTTCTCCCAGCCGTTGCGACCAATGGTAACGGGCACCCCCATACAAATATCATCCTGCCCGTATTCTCCTTCCAGTTTCACACAGCAGGTGAACAGTTTTTTCTCATCCCGCAAAATGGATTCAACCAGGGCTGCTCCGGATGCACCCGGTGCATACCAGGCAGAAGTACCAATCAGTTTGGTGAGCGTTGCACCTCCTACCATCGTATCGGCTACAATCTTATCCTGCTGTTCCTTGCTTAAAAATGTTGTAACGGGAACACTGTTCCAGGTAGCCAGGCGGATCAAAGGGATCATGGTCGTATCACCATGTCCGCCTACCACTACGGCATTCAGGTCGGCCGGGCTGCAACCCAGGTGCTGGCTTAACTGGTATTTAAACCGGCTGCTGTCCAGCGTTCCGCCCATTCCGATGATCCTGTTCTTGGGTAATCCGGTTGATTGTAAGGCCAGGTAAGTCATGGTGTCCATCGGGTTGCTGATCACGATGATGATGGCATTGGGGGAATGGGATAAGATATTTTCACAAACGCTTTTCACGATCCCTGCATTCACACCGATCAGTTCTTCCCTTGTCATGCCGGGTTTGCGCGGAAGGCCGGAAGTAATGACCACCACATCACTCCCTGCTGTTTTTGAATAATCATTGGTTGAACCGGTGATACGGGTATCAAAACCTAAAAGAGCGGCTGTTTGCATCATATCCTGGGCTTTACCTTCTGCCACACCTTCTTTGATGTCCAGTAAAACCAGTTCATGGCATAATTCCTTTCTGGCGATATTATCGGCACAGGTAGCTCCAACAGCACCGGCGCCTACTACAGTAACTTTCATGGAAATATTAATTTATATGTTGAGGAAAATATTTGCGGGGCAAAGGTAACAGTTAGTTTGCTGTCTCCGGTTGACGATTATTAGTTTTTTCCTCAAACTTCTTCAGGATATCATCAACACCCATGTCACCCTCCCGGATGCCGATCAGTTTCCCTTTTTTGTCGTAAAAGGCCAGGGTGGGGAGTATGCGGATTTTATAAAAGTTGGGTAAGGTAAATTGGGTGTCCTGTCCGACAATTATATTATCATATTGACCCAGCCGGAACAATTCGTAAAAGGTTTTCATTTTTTCGAAAGCAAGCGGGGTGGCCATCACGATCTGGATTTTTTTAAATCGGTTGATGGAATCGACAATTCCCTGTGTCTCTTTCTTGCAATGATCACAATCGGGACTGAAGATCATGATCAGGGTGGATTTGTTTTTTTTGAGATCATTTTGAGTAAAATGGGTGCTGCTGTCAATACCCAATATCGAAAAGGAGGGTAGGGTGGGGAATTTTTTATAGAGGGGCTCCCCGGAATCATTTTGACCGAAAAAAGAAAAGGGTAAAGCAAAAACAAGGAAGAAAAAAAGCATTTTTTGCATACGCAAAGATAGAACGCCATCATAGGTTTCCATCCCCTGGAATAAAAATAAATTGGATGATATACGAAATGTTCGTAGATTTACGAAAATTTCGTAGAAATGGATAAGCTCACCCAACAGGAAGAAGAGGCCATGCTGGCCGTTTGGAAAGCGGGGGAAGGTAGTGTTAAAGTTTTTTTAGCCCTGATCGAAACGGAAAAGCCGCCCTATACCACATTGGCATCCACGGTTAAAAATCTCGAAAAAAAAGGGTACCTGAACAGCCGGCTGGCTGGGAATACCTATCTCTATAAACCTGCAATCAGTGAAACGGAATACAAAAAAAAATTCATGAACGGTGTGGTGAAGAATTACTTCGAAAATTCTTATCTGGAATTGGTGAATTTCTTTGTTGAAAACAAGAAACTTTCTGCCCATGAACTGAAAGCGATCATCAGCATGATTGAAAATCAAACTCCGGCCCCCAAAAAATAAATCGTATTATGCCACTCCTGTTCTCTTATATCATCAAACTGAGTATTTCGCTGGCTGTCATTTACATATTTTATAGCCTTATTCTCCGGCGATTGACTTTTTATCACTGGAACCGTTTGTTTTTATTGGGATATACAGTATTCTGCTTCTTCATTCCCCTGGTTAACATATCGCCTGTCCTGCAAAAAAATGAGCTGGCTGATCTAAACCTTGTGGGGATCATCCCCTCCTTCGACCAGTTGTCAACTCCCCTTTTGCCTTCGGCTGATTCCGGCCTGCCCCGGACCTGGCAATTATTTTTATGGATAGGAGTCATCGGTGTACTGGTGCTGACCCTTCGTTTGCTGATACAGTTTTTATCCTATACGCGGTTAAAAGCTACAGCAAGACTGATTCCGGGAAAGGGAGTGAGAATTTACCAGGTGGATAAAGATATCATTCCATTCTCCTTTGGCAGTTCCATTTTTATCAATACTACCTTGCATACGGAAGATGAGTTACAGGAGGTCATCCGGCATGAATTTGTGCATGTTTCACAAAGACACAGTATTGATATCATCTGGTCAGAAATTCTCTGTATACTCAACTGGTATAACCCCTTTGTTTGGTTATTGCGAAAATCGATTCGGCAAAATCTTGAATTTATCGCCGACCAGCAGGTCGTGAAAAATGGGATCGATAAGAAAAAGTATCAGTACCTGTTACTCAAGGTCATCGGGAATAACGCTTTCAGTATAGCCAACCAATTTAATTTTTCTACTTTAAAAAAACGTATTGCCATGATGAACAAAAACAGGACCCCACGGGTTCATTTATTCAGGTTTCTTTTTTTACTGCCCGTTGTCGTATTCATGCTGCTGGCCTTCCGGAATACAGCAAATAGGGACCCACTGCCGGTTGAATTTCACCAGCAGGAATCTCTGCATGAGGCTGATACCACTCCTGCCCCCTCAGTGCCACCTCCGCCACCGCCCCTTGTGCTGAAACCCAATACGAAGGGACATGTTATCACTATTGCAGACAATAACGGTGAAAGTGTAGTGATCATCAAGGATCAGAAAAATAAGATCATCAAAGCCATTCAACTGGAAGAATGGAACCGGAATGAAAAATATTTTACGGACCGCTATGGGCCAATTCCACCACCTCCGCCACCCGTTAAACCGGTTGCCAAAATCCGGCCGGTTCAACCGCCCCTCTATATCATTGATGGCAAGCCCATGAAAGAAGGGAAATCGGTGGATGATGCAATAAAGCCTGAAGAAATAGAGCGTGTGGATGTTTTAAAAGGGGAGAGTGCTGTTAAAAAATATGGTCCCAAAGGCGAAAACGGGGTCATAGAAATCACCAGCAAGCAAAGCCTTTCATTGGGCGATTTTAGCGGTCTTGTGATCATCGACGGCAAGGAACTGCCGAAGAACCAGAAATTAGAAGCAATTATTTCCTCTCCGGATGAGATTGAATCTATGAATGTACTGAAAGGAGACAAAGCGGTTCTAAAATATGGGGAGCGGGGGAGAAACGGGGTTATTGAGATAACGATAAAGCCCTCCGTTCAGCAATAGGGGTATGGTAAAAAGCCAATTCCTGGTAAAAATTTTGATTGTGAAAATGGACGGATACATCTATTCTTTTTGAAAATCAATCCTTACTTAATAAAGGCTTCCGCAGGAAGCCTTTTGCTTTATAGAAGCTCCTTTTGCCATAAATCCCCACTACCTTATATTTGCAGCCTTAATTCAATTAATAGGTCAACGGCAAAACCGCCAATGGCATAAAGCAAAAAAAATGGCAACAACAGCAGATATCAGCAGGGGAATGATCATAAAGATTGACGGCAGTCTTTATTCGGTGGTAGAATTCGGTCAGAATAAGACAGCCCGTGCGGCGGCCAAAGTGTGGGCCAAACTGAAAGGGGTTGACAATAGCCGTACTATTGAACAGACCTGGAACAGCGGTGAATCCATCCATCCTGTAAGGGTGGAAAGAAAACCATTTCAGTACCTCTATAAAGACGATACCGGTTACAATTTCATGGATACGGAGACTTTTGAACAAATGGCCGTTCAGGAGCAAATGGTCGATGCTCCCCAGTTCCTGAAAGACGGGCAGGAAGTATCCATGCTGATTAATACGGAGACAGAACTGCCCATGAGCGTTGAACTGCCCGATAAGATCGTTATGCAGGTCACTTATACCGAACCCGGGCTGAAAGGGGATACGGCAACCCGTACCCTGAAACCAGCCACTGTCGAAACAGGGGCTACCGTCAATGTCCCCTTATTTGTAAATGAAGGGGAACTGATCCGTATCAATACAAAAACGGGGGAATATGTAGAAAGGGTTAAAGAATAACCCGCTGTCAAATCCCTGAGGGTAAGGGTGTTAAACAACCCCTAATGGCCCCTTCCCGCATAATTTTCAATTCAACCGAAATATCATTTGAATCATTGTTCTTTCTTATCTTAGCTATCCTGTTTCACTTAAACCAACTAATAAATTGAAAAACATGGATTTTAAACAAATTCAGGAATTGATCAAAATGATCAATAAATCCAATATAGGCGAGTTAACAGTTGAGCAGAAAGATTTTAGGATCACGATCAAGCAGAAAGAAGAGAATATTACCCAGGTGCTTTCCCAACCGGTTGTACAGCATGTTCCAGCTGCCCCCGCCGTTGCACCGGCACCCGCAGCTCCGGCCGCTTCGGCTCCTGCTCAAAAAGAGGCTGTTCCTACTAACCTCATCACCATAAAAAGCCCGATGATCGGCACGTTTTACCGTAAATCTTCTCCCGATAAACCGAATATGGTTGAAGTGGGGGATGAGGTTTCTGTTGGAAAAGTGGTCTGCATCATAGAAGCGATGAAACTTTTTAATGAAATTGAAAGTGAGGTGTCGGGAAAGATTGTTAAAGTGCTGGTGGACGATGCTTCACCGGTTGAATATGATCAGCCATTATTCCTGGTTGAACCCAGTTAACGGTAGATTTGGAAATGGGCAGTTTTGAAAATGGACTTTTATGATGAATCCTCCATTTTCCTGTTTCCCAGGTCGTTTAATTTTCAAATTGTTTCAATGTTCAAAAAAATATTAATTGCCAACAGGGGAGAGATTGCATTAAGGGTAATACGAACCTGTCGTGAAATGGGCATCAAAACCGTGGCGGTCTATTCTACGGCCGACAGGGATAGTTTGCATGTTAAGTTTGCTGATGAAGCGGTATGTATCGGGAAACCCCAGAGCAGCGATTCCTATCTCAATATCCCGCATATCATGGCGGCGGCCGAAATCACCAATGCAGATGGAATCCATCCGGGATACGGTTTCCTTGCCGAAAACGCCAAGTTTGCAAAAATCTGTAATGACCACCATATCAAATTTATCGGTCCCACTCCCGAAATGATCAATTCCATGGGGGATAAGATCACGGCCAAAGAAACGATGATAAAAGCCGGGGTACCTGTGGTACCGGGTGGAGAGGGTTTGTTACAAAGTGTTGAGGAAGCAAAGGGATTGGCCCGTGAAATGGGATACCCGGTCATTTTAAAGGCTACAGCCGGTGGTGGCGGGAAAGGGATGCGCATTGTTTGGGAAGAATCCGAACTGGAAAAAGCATATAGTACCGCAAAGGCCGAAGCGGCCGCTTCGTTTAAGAACGACGGTATTTACATGGAGAAATTTGTGGAAGAACCCCGGCATATAGAAATTCAGATCGCCGGTGACCAATATGGAAACGTAAGCCATCTGAGTGAAAGGGATTGTTCTATTCAGCGAAGACACCAGAAACTGGTGGAGGAATCACCTTCCCCTTTTATGACCGATGAATTACGGAGAAATATGGGGGAGGCAGCCAAGAAAGCCGCGGCCGCCATTAATTATGAAAGTGTGGGTACCGTAGAGTTCCTGGTGGATAAGCACCGTAATTTCTATTTTATGGAAATGAATACGCGTATCCAGGTGGAACATTGTGTAACAGAGGAAGTGATCAATTTTGACCTGATCAAAGAACAGATCAAAATTGCCATGGGAGAAAAGATCTCCGGTGAGGATTATTTTCCCCAGATGCATTCAATCGAATGCCGGATCAATGCCGAAGACCCTTATAATGACTTTCGCCCTTCTCCCGGAAAGATCACCACGCTTCATCAGCCGGGTGGTCATGGTGTTAGGGTAGATAGTCATGTATATGCAGGTTATGTCATTCCTCCCTATTATGATTCCATGATCGGTAAACTCATTACCATCGCCCGGACCAGGCAGGAAGCGATCGATACCATGTACAGGGCGCTGAGCGAATATGTGATTGAAGGGATAAAAACCACGATCCCTTTTCATCTTCAGTTGATGACTGATGAAAGGTTCAGAAGCGGGGATTTCAATACCAAGTTCCTTGAAGGATTTACTTTGTTATAATAATTTTTTCGATCTAACAATAAACCCCGCCATGGCGGGGTTTATTGTTATACAGCTGTTTGCTTTATTATCGGAGGAATAACATTTCCCTGTATTTAGGGAGGTTCCATTCCCGGTCATCCACCAGCAGTTCCAGTTTGTCGACATGATAGCGGATCTGGTCAAAGAAAGCGTCTTTGACCTGGCTCTGGTAACCGATCGCCATGGTTCTGGTCTCGGTCATGCTGTTACAGACTTTTCTGGCTTCGATCATCTTCTCAACAAGGTCAGAGGCTTTATTGATATGCTCGGATATCTTTTCCAGTATCTGCAACTGGTTGGCATAAGATGATTCGGGCAACCCGATTGCCTTCAGTCCCTGGATATTGGCGGCCAGTTTATTCTGGTAGCGGATAGCAGCCGGCAGGATATGGCTGGTGGCCAGTTCACCCATGATACGCCCTTCGATCTGTACCCTTTTGATATATTTTTCAAGCTCTATTTCATGACGGGCTTCTAATTCCGGATGGGTATAGATCTTATTATTTTCAAAAAGGTGTTTAGCTTTTTCGGTCACCATGGCATCCAGTGCAAGCGGGGTGGTCTTTACATTCGGTAATCCCCTTTTTTCTGCTTCTTTCTCCCATTCTTCGCTGTAACCGTCGCCTTCAAACAACACTTTCTCGCTGGCCACAATGTATTCCCTGATGACATGCATGATGGCGATCTCTTTTTTCTCCCCTTTTTCGATATGGGCATCCACATCCACTTTGAATTGTCTTAAGGTCTGTGCCATGATCGTATTCAGCACGGTCATCGGGTTGGCGCAGTTGGCCGATGATCCCACGGCACGGAATTCAAATTTATTACCGGTAAACGCAAATGGGGATGTCCGGTTACGGTCGGTATTGTCCAGCAGCAGTTCCGGGATGCTTTTGTGAATATCGATCTTCAGCATGCTTTCATCCGTTTCGTCCATCTTGTCGGTGACCCTTTCCTTCACTTCCTGCAATACCTTGCTGAGGTAATCACCAATGAAGACGGAAATGATGGCAGGGGGTGCTTCATTGGCTCCCAGGCGATGATCATTGCCGGCAGAAGCAATCGAAGCCCGCAGGATATCTGCGTAATCATGAACGGCTTTGATAGTGTTGACAAAAAAAGTAAGGAACATCAGGTTGGTCTTGGGTGTCTTCCCCGGGGCCAGTAAATTGACACCCGTATCGGTTCCCATACTCCAGTTATTATGCTTTCCGCTTCCGTTGATGGCGGCAAAAGGTTTTTCGTGTAATAACACTTTCAGTTTATGTCTTTTGGCTACCCGGCCCATAATGTCCATCAGCAGGGTGTTATGATCAACGGCAAGATTACATTCTTCAAAGATCGGGGCACATTCGAACTGGGCAGGCGCCACTTCATTATGCCGGGTTCGTAGGGGAATACCTAATTTATAGGCTTCTTCCTCGTAATCCCTCATATAAGCGTAAACCCTTTCCGGTATCGAACCGAAATAATGGTCTTCCAGCTGCTGGCCTTTTGCAGAACTATGACCATACACGGCACGTCCGCACAACACCAGATCGGGCCGGGCATTATACATGGCTTCATCGATTACAAAATATTCCTGTTCCCAGCCAAGCGTAGCCGTGACCTTCGTAACATTTTTGTCGAAATAATTACAAACTTCAACCGCTGCATTGTTCAGGGCATCCAATGCTTTCAGCAAGGGGGCTTTATAATCCAGTGATTCGCCGGTGTAGGAAACAAAAATGGTGGGGATGCAAAGCGTGGCACCCTGGCCAATTTCCAGGATAAAAGCAGGCGAGGAGGGGTCCCAGGCCGTATAACCCCTGGCTTCAAAAGTGGCTCTCAGCCCTCCGCTGGGGAAGGAGGAGGCATCCGGTTCCTGCTGGATCAGTGCTGCTCCGTCAAATTCTTCTATGGCGGTTCCATCCCCTTTCAGGGTGAAAAAGGAATCATGTTTCTCTGCAGTGGTGCCGGTCAGGGGCTGGAACCAGTGGGTATAATGGGTGACGCCCTTGCTTTCTGCCCAGGCCCTGATGCCGTTCGCGATCTGGTTGGCCATGGCCCGGTCGATCTTCTGCCCCGACTTTACTGAACCCATCAGGCTTTTAAAGGCCTCATCACTAAGGAACTCACGGGCAACTTTAGCCGTAAATACATTTTTTCCGAATATAGCGGTGATCTTCTTTGAACCTTCCACTTTTACATCTACTTCCGTGGTAAGATTGTTGATTGCATTAAATCTGAGCGACATAGAACTTTTTTTTGATGATGGTAAATATAACAATATGCTTATAAAAAAGGGTAAGCCTGGTGTCCAAACTTACCCTCATGATATGTTAATAAAAATTACCGTGCTCCAAGGAAACCAAGCCTGCTGTTTCTATCCGGTGCTGTTGATCAGGCAACTTTCTTTTCTTTTTGCGAGATACTGGCTTCAGCTGCCTTTACCGTTTTTACGATCCGCGAAGCAACTTTATACGGATCAGCTGCACTGTTGGGGCGACGGTCTTCCAACCATCCTTTCCATCCCCTTTCTACGGTTCCGATGGGGATCCGGATAGAAGCCCCGCGGTCGGAAACACCATAGGAGAAGTCATGGATGGAGGCCGTCTCATGCTTACCGGTCAGGCGCAGATGATTGTCGGCACCATATACTTCAATATGTTCTTTTACCACAGAACGGAAACCTTCACAGATCTGCTCATATATTTCTTTGCTGCCACAGGTTCTCAGCAATGAATTGGAGAAATTGGCATGCATACCGCTGCCGTTCCAGTCCAGTTCACCCATGGGTTTGCAATGCCAGTTGATGGAGATACCATATTTTTCACCGATCCTTTCCAGGAGGTAGCGGGCGATCCATATCTGGTCACCGGCTTCCTGGGCACCCTTGGCGAAAATCTGGAATTCCCATTGACCGGTGGCAACCTCGGCATTGATCCCTTCAATATTCAGGTTGGCATCAATACAGGCATCCAGGTGTTCTTCAACCAATTGGCGTCCGTATGCATTATTCGCGCCCACAGAACAGTAGTAGGGTCCCTGGGGTCTTGGATATCCGCCTTCTGGAAAGCCGATGGGTTTATTGGTTTCATTATTCCAGAGGAAATATTCCTGTTCAAAACCAAACCAGAAATCATTATCATCATCTTCGATGGTAGCCCTTCCGTTGGATACATGGGGTGTACCGTCGGGATTCAGGACTTCACACATCACCAGGAATCCATTTTTTCTTTGGGGGTCATTGGTTATAAAGACGGGCTTTAAAAGGCAATCTGATGAACCACCGGGGGCCTGTTCGGTGGAGGAGCCATCAAAACACCACATGGGGCAGTCTTCCAGCTTTCCGCTGAAATCCTTTTCGATTTTAGTTTTGCTCCTCAGGCTTTGTGTGGGTTGATAGCCATCAAGCCATATGTACTCAAGTTTTGACATTGCCATAACCAAGATTTAAATTATAAATTTTAATAATGTAATAAAATACAAGACAAATCTAAAAATATTTTCAATTAATTAATAAAAGTGTAACAAAAAAGAAATAAATGTGGATAAATATGAAATAACAAACAGTTGGAAGTATTATATTTTAAATAAATTAAGAGAAAAATAAATATTATTTTATTTTATTATTTGTTTTTTTATCCTTTCCCAGTCAATACCGGCTAATAATGGAGTGATCAGGAATGGGATGATAATACTCCGGTACCTGACAATGGCGCCCTGGAAATTGACCGTATAACCAATGGTCATGAGGATGGAGCATGAAAAGAAGATGCAAAACCAGATAAACGCCTTTTCCCGGACAGGTGTTTTTGTGTGGTAAAAGATATTGAAGAGGATCAGGACGATAAAAATGCCGTTTTCAAGAGCCACGCCCAGCGAAAGCATATGTTTGATATCAGAAGGAAAGGGTCGCAGGGTGCTGTTGATGATGGCCTGCGGGGCATTTTGTATAAATCCTTTTACAGTAGGGGTAAGCGGCCTTACCCGGATGCCGGATCCCCCCTCCAGTTTCATAAATGCTTCCTGTTTATTGGCTACCGCTGCCGGAAAATCAAGGGAGGGACTGATATATTTCAGGCTGAAAAAAAGAATGGCACCGGTCAGGTAAGTCGCGGCAAAAATGGTTTTCAATTGTCCGGGAAACCGTTTCGAAAGATACCAGGCCAGTAAGGCAGGTGCAAGGACCACGAGGATATAATTACGCATGGCCAGCAGGATCAGGGCACCGGTAAGCAGGTAAGCCCATCTTCGCAAACTGATCTTTCCTTCTTTTAAACCAAAGTATAAATGATAGAGGATGATACAGATGGCGGTATACGTGATCCCGTCCTTGTGTATGCCACTGGTCCAGTACAGGAAAGAGGGCACGAGAAAACAGGCTACCAGCAGCAGCATCTTCTTTTGAGGGTAGATATCAAACATGATCCTGAATGTCATAACAGGACCCGTTAACGTGATAAAGCAATAGAAAATGACATTAATATAATAATTGCCGAAGCTGAAAAAGTCAAAAACCGATAAGAGCTTGATAAAGATATTTGCTTTCAGGTCGTTCCAGTAAGAATTGGTTGAATCAAAGAGCCGGCCATACCCGCTTTCATAACTGCTATGGAATAAATTGGTAAAATATTCTTGGGGGTTGGAATAAAAGAGATGCTGTTCCAGGATACTCGCATTATGATATCCCCAGGTGTCGTACATATAAGCGAAATACCCGTAATAAATTCCAACCCATCCATAAAAAATACCGGCAATAACCTTTAATAAAAAAAGAATAATCAGTTGGGGATCCGATAGTCCGGATTGATGAAACAGCCTGATCCGTGTAATGAGCCATGAGAATAAAAAAAGATAACCAATAAAGAGTAAGTAATCCAACGACAAAAGTTTAATCTGCGCAAAATAGCCAATTTGGGTAAAAAAAAGTTGACAAGTTTTGTCCGGATTCCTCCGTGGCTATTTGTAGATTTGCGCTTTCAAACATATTATGGAAGTCACAGTAAAAACAGCAGAACAGCTTCGATTAACAGCCGCAGAATTCGAATTGATCAAAGAGAAACTCGGACGGGTCCCTAACTTTAATGAACTCTGTGCCTTTTCCGGAATGTGGAGTGAACATTGCAGCTATAAGAATTCGATTAAATGGTTAAAGACCCTTCCCCGCGAAGGTGCTAAAATGCTTGTAAAGGCCGGCGAAGAAAATGCAGGCCTGATGGATATCGGTGATGGGCTGGGTGTTGTATTCAAAATTGAATCCCATAACCATCCTTCTGCCATCGAACCCTTCCAGGGTGCTGCCACCGGGGTGGGAGGTATTCACCGTGATATCTTTACAATGGGGGCCAGACCGATCGCCGCCCTGAATTCTTTGCGTTTTGGTAAACTGGAGGAAGATAAAACACAGCACCTCCTCGCAGGTGTGGTGCATGGTATCGGGCATTATGGAAATTGTTTTGGGGTTCCCACAGTGGGAGGTGAAATTTATTTTGATCCCTGTTATCATACCAACCCGCTGGTGAATGCCATGAGCGTGGGAATTGTGAAAGCCGGCGAAACGGTGTCGGCAACTGCGGAGGGAATTGGAAACCCTGTCATGTTTGTTGGTAGTGCTACCGGGAAAGACGGGATTGGCGGCGCTTCTTTTGCATCGGCGGATATCACCGCTGAAAGCACCGGTGAATTACCGGCTGTACAGGTTGGCGACCCCTTCCAGGAAAAGAAATTACTGGAAGCCTGCCTGGAAGTCATTCAAACAGGCGCGGTAGTAGGCATGCAGGATATGGGAGCAGCCGGTATCATTTGCTCCACGGCCGAAATGAGTGCAAAAGGCGGAACCGGTATGCGCATCGACCTTGACAAAGTGCCCACCCGCCAGGCTCATATGAAGACCTGGGAATTGTTGCTCAGCGAAAGCCAGGAAAGAATGTTACTGGTGGCAGAGAAAGGAAGAGAGCAGGAGGTAAAAGCCGTTTTTGATAAATGGGATCTGCCCTGCTCCGTGATCGGGGAAGTGACAGGCGACGGAATTTTGAATTTTTATATGCAGGGTGAACTGGAAGCATCGATCCCGGCTCATGAACTGGTGCTGGGTGGGGGTGCCCCCCAGTATGACAGGGAATACCGGGAACCGGCCTACCTGCAAGAGATCAAAGCTTACAATATCGAAAACATACCCGTACCTGAAAACCTGCGTTCCATTGCAGACCGACTGATACAGTTACCCACTATTGCATCCAAACACTGGATCTATGATCAGTATGACAGCATGGTCGGAACCGCCAATGCCTCTACCAATGCCCCGAGCGATGCTCCGGTGGTGTCTATAAAAGGAACGAAGAAGGCCCTGGCCATTACAACAGATTGTAACAGCCGCTATGTATATGCTGATCCCTATAAAGGTGCGATGATTGCCGTCAGTGAAGCGGCCAGGAATATTGTTTGCAGTGGGGGGCAGCCCCTGGGGGTTACCAACTGCCTGAATTTCGGCAACCCTTTCGATCCTGAGGTATATTACCAGTTTGTACAGGCAATCAAAGGAATGGGTGAGGCCTGTATAAAATTTGATACACCGGTAACCGGGGGGAATGTTAGTTTTTATAACCAGAACCCGGATGGACCGGTGAACCCGACACCCACTATTGGCATGGTGGGTTTACTGGAGGATATCAACGATAAAATGACGCTTGATTTCAAGGAAGAAGGGGATCTGCTATACCTGCTCGGCAGCTCCAGGAACGATATCAGTTCCTCCGAATATCTTTACAAGGTATTGGGGGTTTCAAAATCTCCCGCCCCTTATTTTGATTTAGCAGAAGAATGGGCCCTGCAGCAAAAACTGGCCGGGTTGATCAGGAACAAAAATGTGAACGCCGTCCATGACATCAGCGAAGGCGGATTGTTTATCATGTTATGCGAATGCGGTTTCAACCGGGAACTGGGATTTTCCATCCGGACGAATCAGTCCGTCAGGAAAGATGCCTTCCTTTTCGGGGAAAGCCAAAGCAGGGTGCTGGTTACGGTTCCGGCAAGCAAGGTTTCAGAATTTGAAAATGCAATGGGGGCCTTCCCCTGCGAAAAGATCGGTGTTGTGACCAGCGGTGAGGTCCTTATCGATGGTGAAGATTGGGGAAGTATTGATCATTGGAAAGAAAAATACGATCACGCTATTGAAAATTATTTAATCAAAGAAGAAGCCGGTTCGGCACTGGCATCAATTTAAATGGATAGAAATTCAGTCATCATCGTTACAGGCGCAGCCGGATTCATCGGAAGCTGCATGGTGGGTTACCTGAACAGGAAGGGATACCATAATATCATCATTGTTGATGATTTTAATGATGGTGAAAAACGTTTCAACTTTGAAGGAAAGAAGATCTGTGCAAGGGTGGAAAGGGATGAATTGTTCACCTGGCTGGATCATTATAAGATCAGGATTGATTTTGTATTTCACCTGGGTGCCAGGACCGATACCACCGAGTTTGATTATTCCATTCATGAAAGACTGAATGTTGCTTATTCCAAACAGATCTGGCAATATTGTGTACGGATGAACATCCCCCTGGTGTATGCATCCTCCGCAGCAACCTATGGTAATGGTGAACTGGGATATAAAGACGACCATGAACTGCCATACCGATTGCAGCCCCTGAACCCTTATGGTGTTTCAAAGAACGAGTTTGATAAATGGGCCTTACAGCAAAAAGAGAAACCCCCATTCTGGGCGGGACTCAAATTTTTCAATGTCTATGGACCAAACGAGTATCATAAGGGCAGGATGGCGAGTGTGATCTTCCATGCTTTTCACCAGGTACAGTCAACCGGCAAAGTGAAATTATTCAGATCTCATCATCCTGATTTTAAAGATGGCGAACAACTCCGCGATTTTGTATACGTAAAAGATGTGGTGGACATCTGCTTCTGGCTGATGCAGGAGATGCCCAACTCCGGTTTGTATAATGTGGGTACCGGTAAGGCCAGGACCTTCAAAGACCTGGTGCTGGCCATTTATGCAGCGTTGGGTAAAGAACCGGTGATTGAATTTATCGATACACCGGAGGATATCCGGGATAAATACCAGTATTTCACGGAAGCGGATATGGATAAGCTTCGAAAGGCAGGATATAAAGAATCTTTCTATACGCTGGAAGAGGGCATCAGTACATACGTTAGTAATTTTTTGCTGGACAAAAAATACTACTAGGCGGAACCCCCAACAGGCATTTCAAGTATCTTCACCAAAATTTTTTCCATGTCTAAGAAGATTGCCATCATTGGCGGGGGTAACCTGGGTGCGGCCATTGCCGATGGTTTGATACAGAGCCGGTTCAGCCGCGCGGCAGACATCTCCATAACGCGACGCTCGGTTGCTCCTTTACAGCGCTTTTCGGCACAGGGTTGCCAGGTACACAGTGATAACCGGAAAGCGGTCCGGGAGAGTGAGGTGATCCTGCTCGCCGTCAAACCTTATAATTATGCCAGCATCATAAAGGAAATCAAAACAGTGCTTAACCCAAAAAAGCATGTATTGGTCTCCGTTATTACGGGCATATGGATCGAACAGTTACAGGCGGCCATCGGCAAACCGGTGCCTGTGATCCGGGCCATGCCCAATACGGCCATCGCCATCCAGCAAAGCATGACCTGCCTGGCACATGCTGATGCCAATGAAAAACAGTTAAATTATATCCGGGAACTATTTGATGTATTGGGCAGGACCGTGATGATCGACGAGAAACTGATGGATGCTGCCACGGTGCTGGGTGCTTGTGGTACTGCATTCGCCATGCGCTATATCCGGGCCAATATCCAGGGAGGGATCGAAATTGGTTTTGATGCTGCCACCGCCACTTTGATCGCAGCACAGACCATCAAGGGCGCCGCAGATCTCTTATTACAGAAGGGCACACACCCCGAGCAGGAAATCGATAAAGTGACCACCCCCAAGGGGTGCACGATTGCTGGTTTGAATGAAATGGAACACCAGGGGTTCAGTTCTTCGCTGATCCGTGGCCTGGTGGCCAGTTATAATAAAATCCAGGCAGATTAAAAAAAGAGGCTGTCCAAAAAGGATGGCCTTTTTTCATTAAAAGGGCAGTATTTGGTTTTTGACCATTTAAAAAAATGAGTTTTGGTACTGTAGTTATATGGATGTTATAGGAAGCTTATTTGCCGAACCACCGCGTTT
>WGMO01000028.1 GCA_016125075.1 Terrimonas sp. | reverse complement strand
CGCAGGCTTTGCTTTGAAATGTTCTTTTTCTGTGTCTCTGTGCCTCCGTGGTGAAAAACATCGAAAATCAGGGTATTCGAATCAATACATTTGGGGTTCCCATAATTTGGAGAAAAGAGTAAAACCACAGAGACACGGAGGCACGGAGGCTTTGCTTTGGAATGTTCTTTCCTTCTCTGTGTCTCTGTGCCTCCGTGGTGAAAAACATCGAAAATCAGGGTATTCGAATCAATACATTTGGGGTTCCCATAATTTGGAGAAAAGAGTAAAACCACAGAGACACAAAGGCACAAAGGCTTTGCTTTGAAATATTCCTATCTCTGTGTCTCTGTGTCTCTGTGGTGAAAAAAAGTCGAAGTTTATAAGGCGGTAAACATTTTTTCGTGTTAAGACACTATTCAAAATAAATCCTGATGGTCTGGTAAAAAAGCTGGTTTTGCATGATGGCAGAAACACGTCCTGATTTTTCATTAAACCCTTTCAGTCCGAAAAGACCGGCGGCATTGCCTTTATTGATAGCGATTTCAAGATAACCCGCGCTATTGAATAAGGCCAGTTTTTCGCCTTCCGGAACATCGGCATAGTTGGTGCTGATCCTGTCGATCACTTCATCTCTTTTAAAATTGATGCTGAACCGTCTGCCTTTTCTTTGTGTTTCAAACTGGTCACGGGTTATATTGACCACTACATTTTCAAAATTGTCAATAAAGATGATCTGGCCTTCGATCCCGCTATCATCCATTACGGGTTTTAAGGCATTCTTTTCAATATAGGTGATATCGGGTTCCCCGATATCTCGGATGGCGGTTCCGTTCACCAGTTGATGGATGGCAGCCCCCATCATATCGGCAACCAGCAGGGTATTTTTTTCCCTGTTATCTTTAAAGGGGATCCCGATGATCATATCGGGTTTTTCTTCCAAAATCATATTCAGCAACCCATTGTCGGCACATAAGATGTACTGGTTATGATGGAAGGCCAGCAACAGTTGTTCCGGTTTCTTTTCAAAGAGGTTCACCAGCACCATGTGATAAGTGAAATCGGGGAAATTGGAAAAGGCTGTCCGGCAGATATAGGCAGCCTGGGGATAATTGAATGGGGGGATGTGGTGGCTGATATCGATGATTTGAAATGCCGGGTCGATAGTCAATAACCTTGCCTTGACAGCGCTGACCAGGTAATCCTGGTGACCGATTTCGGAGCTTAAGGTTATTAAAGGCATTGCTGGTTCAGGGGTTATTGATTTTAAATTTTGAACAGTACGGTTAAAAGAACAGGAGTGTTATTAACGGGCAAGTTTCCCGTCTTTATAAAAGAATTTCCGGGTCATCCTGTCTGCCAGGGAAGGGAAAAACTTATTCATGAAAACAGCTCTTTTTCCGGTAAAGGTCATCACGATCTCTCTTTTTCTTTTCTCAATGCCATTGAGGATGATTGCTGCACAGGTTTCAGCGCTCATCATTTTCCCCTCATCCATCGGGCTTTCGCCATAGGAGGCACCTTCAGGATTTAAGGCAGCATTCCGGATATTGGATGTGGTGAAACCCGGGCATACCCACATCACATTCACGCCGCTGTCGAGCAGTTCGGTCCTTAATGATTCTAGCCATCCTCTCAATGCAAATTTGGAAGCGGAATAGCCGCTTCTTCCGGGCAGGCCGCGGTAACCGGCAATCGAAGAAACGCCCGCAATGGTTCCTTTTCTGTCCATGATCGAGGGGAGGGCATATTTTGTACAATAAACCGATCCGAAAAAATTTATTTCCATCACTTTTTTGATCACATCGGTGGTGGCTTCTTTCATTTCGGCGCGCATGGAGATCCCGGCATTATTGATCAGGATATCGATGCCGCCAAACATTTTTTCGGTCATTTCCACCAGCCGGCGGCAGTCATTTTCATTACTCACATCAGCGATCATGGTAAAAAGGGGGGAGGAGGGGTATTGGGATTGCAGCTGGTATAATTTATCGTTATTCCTGCCGCAGGTGGCTACTTTTGCCCCAAGGGCCAGTAATTGGGTCACGAGGGCCTTCCCGATGCCATCGGTTCCGCCGGTAACGATGACGGTTTTATCTTTAAAATAATTATTCATGCTGCTAAGTTATTGACCTGCAAACCTAAAATAAATTGTCCAGAACCCCTCGGCTATTCAGCAACCCGTAAGTGGATAATCTTGTGGAAAACAATTATTAAGAACATATTTTTTTGGCTTGTTACGTCCAAGACCTTATTTTTGCACTCCCAAATTTCAGGGATGATTCCGTAGCTCAGTTGGTAGAGCAATACACTTTTAATGTATGGGCCCTGGGTTCGAGTCCCAGCGGGATCACTGATCAGAGAGGCGACACATTGTGTCGCCTCTCCTGTTTTAAACCATTGAACGCTGGGCGAGAAGTTTATCCCGCTTAAAGTGGGAAGTCCCAGCGGGATCACAAAGGTTGTCAAAAATGGCAGCCTTTTTTATGATGCCATGTGTATATATTCTCTATTCTGCGAAGCTTGACAAGTATTATGTCGGGGCTTGTATTGAATTTGAAAGGCGATTAAGGGAACATAATTCGGGTCATTCAAAGTTTATACGAACAGGGATGCCTTGGGTGCTGCAGTATCAGGAGGCGTTTTCGACTTTGCAGGAAGCCAAGGAAAGAGAGCGATATATCAAGAAACAGAAGCCGGGAAAATATATTGATGAACTGCGATGTTTCCAGAAACAGATATTTTTCAATTCAACGAACTCCGGTACTCAATTGGAGTATACCCTACTTTTTGCTTAAACAGCCTGCTGAAATGTTGGGGGTATTTGAATCCCAGTTCATACGCAATTTCACTAACAGATTTATTTTTATCAAAGATTTTCTCTTTTGCGATATCAATGACCTTTGATTGAATGTATTCCTGGGCAGTTTTGCCGGTTTCTTTTTTTATCAGGTCGCCAAAATAATTAGCGGATAAATTCAGTTCCCCGGCACAAAAAGCAACGGAGGGCAAGCCAATGCTTTGGGGTTGTTCAGATTGAAAATATTCATTGAGAAACCATTCAAACCGTTCTAAAATACCTTTATGGGGATTGTCGCGGGTAATGAATTGCCGGTCATAAAACCGGGTACAATAGTTTAAGAACAATTCTATATTCGATACAATCAATTTTTTACTGTGTTTATCGATTGTCTGGCTCAATTCATATTCAATCTTTGCCAGGCAATCCAGTACAATTTTTCTTTCCTTTTCTGATAAATGAAGCGCTTCATTCGATTGGTACCCGAAAAAAGAATATTCATGGATATGTTTCCCCAGCGATGTGCCATGGATCAGGTCGGGATGGAATACCAATGCATAGCCCTTGGGCTGATAGGTTTCTCCTTGGCTGTTGACACCGGCTACCTGTCCCGGTGCAATGAAAACCAATGTGCCTTCCTGGTAATCATAGGTATGGCGGCCATATACCAGGTTCCCGCATTTAACATCTTTTAAGAAAATGGTATAGAATCCAAAATACATACGGGATCCCTTCCGGGGGGCTGCTTTTGACAGGTCCAATACACTCACCAATGGATGCAGTGTTTCCTGGTTGTTGAATACATTGAAATCATTGATTGTTTCAAAACGCCGAATAGTATCCATACCGTTCATTTTATTTCTCCTATAAAATTACCGCTTTATCTGTTCCATTCTTGGTTTTCCACTTTGTATCAGGAAAATTGGTAAGAAAACCTGTAACCTGTATAACTGCCAGGATAAAAAATAACAAGACCTTTGTCCTGCAATGATAAATTAAGAGGATGAAGAGGGGCCTTACAAATAGGAAAATAGTAAGCTGAAACCGGGTTGACATTTCACAGGGTAGCCTGGTCAAAGGATTAATAAAAGCAAAAAATTAAATCTGATTTTAAAAATAAAAGTATGCAAAAAAGAAAATTAGGCAATACGGGTTTGGAGGTCTCTACACTGGGTCTCGGTTGTATGGGATTGAGTTTTGGATATGGCCCGGCAACAGAGAAAAATGAAGCCATCAGGCTCATCCGGGCGGCATATGAGAGAGGGGTAATTTTTTTCGACACCGCCGAAGCTTATGGCCCTTTTCTAAACGAAGAACTGCTTGGTGAAGCAGTAGCTCCTTTTCGTGAACATGTTGTCATCGCTACTAAATTTGGTTTCCGGGAAGGCAAAACAGCGTTAGGCCTGGATAGTCGGCCGGAAAATATCAGAAACGTAGCAAATGCAGCACTCCAACGCCTGAAAACAGATGTCATCGATTTGTTTTATCAGCACCGTGTCGACCCCGAAGTGCCCATTGAAGATGTTGCCGGTACAGTTCAGGACTTAATAAAAGAAGGAAAAGTAAAGCACTTTGGCCTTTCCGAAGCGAGTGTGCCAACCATTCGAAAAGCACATGCGGTACAGCCTGTTACTGCTGTTCAAAGCGAATTTTCACTTTGGTGGCGGGAACCGGAGATAGAACTATTGCCTGCACTGGAAGAACTGGGTATTGGGTTTGTTCCCTTCAGCCCTTTGGGTAGGGGTTTTTTAACAGGCAAAATTGATGAGAACACTTCCTTTGATAATAATGATTTTCGCAATAATGTGCCTCGCTTTTCTGAAGAAAACAGGAAACATAACCAGGTATTGGTTGAATTGATTGGTAAAATTGCCCATGAAAGGAAGGCAAGTGCTGCTCAAATTGCACTTGCGTGGTTATTAGCGCAAAAACCCTGGATCGTTCCTATTCCGGGTACAACAAAACTGCAGCGATTAGATGAAAATATCGGATCTACAGAAATTACATTATCGGATGCTGACCTTAAAGAAATCCACCAGGCCATTTCAAAAATTACAATAAAGGGTGCCCGTTATTCTGAAAATCTGGGAAAACTAGTTGGCAAATAATTTTTTTACGCTTCAATACATAAAATAGATGCCGGTAAAACGGATAATAATATATTTACTGTTGACTATCATTGCCCACTCGTCTTTTTCGCAATCGGCCGACAGTATAGAAAGTCTACGTCATTTTTCCGGCACAGTCAGTGTTACGAACAATGGCATTTCTTTAGTACCCAATTTTTCATTGGGGAAGCCTGCTGCGTTGGCCCTCTTGTCGCTGGGAGGGAAACGATTTTCTTTCGATCCCGATATTCGATTTTCATTAAAGGGCAAACCCTGGACTTTTCTTTTTTGGGCACGGTATAAACTTTTTACTGAAGGGCGATTTAAGATGAATACAGGGGTGCATCTTGGGATGAACTTCAGGACAAGTACTTTACCGGTGAATAATGTTCCTACAGAAACGATCGTCCTGAGACGTTACCTCGCTTCGGAATTGGCCCCCAATTATTGGTTGGCAAAAAACATCAGTATCGGTGCTTATTACCTGTATTCAAGGGGCATAGATGATGGAACCGTGAAAAACACCCATTTTATTACCCTGAATAGTAATTTTACACGGATACCACTTATAAAAAAGATCTACCTGCGGGCGGCGCCCCAGGTCTATTTTTTAAACCAGGATGGTAAAAAGGGCTATTATTTCAACTCCACTTTTGCATTAGCAAAAGAGGATTTTCCGCTTGCAGTTACTTCAACCCTCAACCGTGAATTGCATAGCAATATAATTGGCAGTAAGAAATTTATATGGAACCTAAGCCTGGTTTATTCTTTCAGCAAGAACTTGATATTAAAGCCAGCCCACTAAACAGGATCTTCAGCTTGTATTTGAGTGATTGATCACCATGTCGGCAATGATGTTCATTCATGGGTTAATTTAAATGTTCAAATGAACATTTGGTCAATACGTTGATCGTTTATGGGATGTCTTCCAAAACAGGATTTGTTATTGCAAAAGTCAAATTTGGATGCTTTTTTATTGAATAAGATGCCTTTCTATCTAAGAGAAAAACTAAAATCATAAATTGCATTTATCTATGAAAGAAGAGGCATATATTATCGATGGTATCAGGACCCCTGTCGGAAGTTTTGGGGGCGCTTTATCTGCTGTCAGGACTGATGATCTGGCTGCCTGGGTCATACAATCCATTGTGGAGAGAAATCAACAGATTCCCCCTGCATTATTTGATGATGTTATCATGGGCTGTGCCAACCAGGCCGGGGAAGATAACCGGAATGTGGCGAGAATGGCCCTGCTACTCGCAGGATTGCCTTATACGGTACCCGGAGAAACGGTCAACCGTTTGTGTGCATCAGGTATGTCTGCTATCATACACGCAAAAAGGGCTATTCAATCTGGTGACGGACATATTTATTTAGCCGGCGGCGTTGAAAATATGACCCGGGGGCCCTGGGTGATCTCAAAAACAACAAAGGCATTTGGAAATGATGCCAGGATGGAAGACAGCAGTTTTGGCTGGCGGTTTATCAATCCCAGGATGGAGGCCCTGTATGGAACCGAAGCGATGGGACAGACAGCAGAAAATCTTGCAGAGCGGTATAAAATATCCAGGGAGGACCAGGACCAATTTGCATACTGGTCACAAATGAAGGCCGCAAAAGCGCAGGCTAGTGGCAGGCTGGGAAAAGAGATTATTGCACTTACAATTCCGCAAAGGAAAGGAGAGCCGTTGGTGGTAGATAAAGATGAATTTCCAAAACCCCAAACAACTACTGTTGTTTTGGCAAAATTGAAACCCGCATTTAAGCAGGACGGAACCGTAACAGCAGGTAATGCCTCCGGTCTGAATGATGGAGCGGCCGCTACGGTTATTGCTTCTTCCACTGCTATAAAAGAGTACGGGTTAAGCCCCATGGCCAGGATCATCAGTTCGGCGGTGGTTGGAGTAGAGCCCCGAATAATGGGTATTGGACCTGTTGCTGCCAGCCAGAAAGCTTTGGAGAGGGCTGGTCTTGGGTTGAAGGATATGGACATCATAGAGATCAACGAAGCATTCGCCGCCCAGGTACTGGCCTGTACCCGCAAGCTCGGGTTGGAAGACAATGACCCCCGCATCAATCCCAATGGCGGAGCCATCGCGCTCGGCCATCCCCTGGGTATGACCGGAACCAGGATTACCTATTCAGCAGCACTTGAATTACAGGAACAAAATAAGCGGTATGCACTGGTCACCATGTGTATCGGTGTAGGGCAGGGATATGCCCTTGTTCTGGAAAGACCCTGATTAATATTAGGGGTATTCACTCAAGAATACCGTTAATAAGAAAAAAGGCCATCTCAAGCTTCAATTTATTAATTTTTTTATTGATATAATCTCTTCAATAGATTGTATATCAGGTTTTATTTAATTGTTTTAGATCAAGTGGGATTACTTTGATTTATAAAATTTAATTACCTACTTTGCTTTATTTTTTAACAAAAGTTAACTATTTTAACATTTCTTCTCCCGATATCCCTTGTAAAACGGTTAAGGTTCAACTCCCTATCGAAAAATGACATTGTTCAAATGTTATTTTAAGGCTTGTTACTGAATTACTTATCACGACTGCTTCCTATTTCAGATTACTTCAAGGCTGAGGTTTTCAGAAACTATTTTCATTTTATCAATAGAATAAATAACCAAAACTGCTGCAATGAGAAAGAGCTACTCACCAATTTTCAGCGCTAGAGTATTCATTATTATTTTTCTTAGTTTTCTTTCATTTGTAAAACTGAATGCACAGGTTGATATTTCAATCGGCAACAATACGGTCGGAAATACCAGCACTACCTATCCCTGTCCCATTCAGGATTATTATGAAGGGTCCAGGGCGCAATATCTTTTCCTGGCTTCTGAACTGACGGCAGCAGGCATGGGCCCTGGTGTGATCGACTCAATAAAGTTCAATGTATTAAACTTTAACACCTATACCGGTACCAACAATCGCGCAAGTGAGCAATATACGATCAGTGTGGGTACAACAGCCACCTCCAGCCTTGATGCAACGACTTGGGAACCTGGTACCACGGTCGTATATGGACCTGTCGATTATCTCGCTGTAGTGGGTATCAATTCATTTAAGCTTTCCACCCCTTTCTTCTGGAACGGAACCGATAACCTCGTTATTGAAATTTGTAACGGGGACCCCAATAATGCAACTACAGGTCTTACTACCTATACCAACAACCCAACGATTGCCTGGACCACCGGGCTGGCATTTAATGGTTCCCATACTTACCGGGCTGATAATAATGGTAACCTTTGCGGCAGCGCCACCACCACCAACACGGGTACCCAGACAACCCGTCCGGATATCATCTTTACCTGGATCGCCGCCGCTGCCTGTACCGGCACTCCCGTTGGCGGCACGGCTAATACCGATAAATTAAATGTTTGCCTGAATGAAA
The DNA here is from genome assembly GCA_016125075.1 of Terrimonas sp. Classification (GTDB taxonomy): domain Bacteria; phylum Bacteroidota; class Bacteroidia; order Chitinophagales; family Chitinophagaceae; genus SpSt-398. Next base: position 32,279 of record WGMO01000028.1, on the reverse strand, counting down.
GTTTCCAGCTATCCCTTACGGGTTCAACCATTGCATCGGGTCTCAGCTACCAATGGCAGTCTTCGACCGATAACAGTACCTGGTCAGATATTAGCGGGGCAACAGGACCCTCCCTTTCCACTTCACAACTCGTTTCCACCTATTACCATTGTGTAGTAACCTGCACGGGTTCGGGTTTATCTGATAATTCAAGTTCCGTACTGGTTTCATCACCTTTAGCGGTGTCCGGAACATTTACGATCAATGATGCCCTGCCAACCGGTGGTACCAACTTTGCCAGTTTCAATGATGCCTATAATTATATAAAATGTGGTATCAACGGACCGGTGATCTTTAATGTTGACCCTGCTTCCGGTCCTTATACGGAGCAACTCATTATCGATCCGATAGCAGGTGCCTCGGCTGCCAACACCATTACTTTTAACGGTAATGGACGGGTGCTGCAGTTTACCTCGACCAACTCGAATGAAAGGGCGGTTATCAAGCTGAATGGCGCCGACCATTTTATTTTTGACAGCCTGACGGTGACGGCTACCGGCACCACGACTTCTGAATATGGCTTCGGTTTTCACCTGATGAACAGTGCCGATTCCAATATCATCAGGCATTGTACGATCAATATCACCGATGCATTGACCTCTTCCAATTATGCCGGCATCGCCATGAGCGCCAGCGCCACTTCTGCTACCGGAACGGGAAATACAGAATGTGATGGTAATGAATTCAATGGCAACACGATCAAGGGGGGCTATTATGGTATCACCAATGTGGGCAGCAGTTCACTGGCTAACCAGAACAATAAGATCATCAATAATATCATACAGGACTATTATCTCTATGGCATGTATATCTATGGCAGCTTTAATGTGCTGATCCAGGGTAATGATATCAGCCGCCCGGCACGTTCCAATATCAGTACGGGTACTTCCTATGCCATTTATTTCACCAACCTGAATACCAAGGCCAGGATCGATGGCAACTATATCCATGGATTGCTGGATGTGGATGTGTTGAGTACGAACGATGTGTATGGTATCTATTTTACCGGGGTGGATGCCCTGGCAACGCTGGAAAATATCGTAAGCAATAACCTTATTTATGATATTAAAAGTAACGGTTCGATTTATGGTATTTATAACAGCAGTTCAGACAATGTGTGGTATTACCATAATACCATTTCGCTCGACGATGCCGCCAGTACCACAACAGAAGTGACAAGGGCTTTCTACCAGACCACAGCCGCAGGGGGTATCGAGTTTAAAAACAATATCATCAGCCTTCAAAGGGGCGGTACGGGTTCGGTTCACGGTCTCTATTTCAACACTTCCACCTCTACGATTGAATCTAACTATAATGATATTTTCCGCGGCCCGATTCCAACAGCAATCACAGGGTATAACGGAAGCGACCAGGCTTTATTGACCGATTGGCAAACCGCCAGCGGGCAGGATGCCAATTCTGTTTCCAATGACCCTTTATATACTAATATAGCTGCGGCCAATTACACGCCAGGCAATGCCGTGATCGATAATATCGGCACCCCGGTGGGTATTCTTGCAGATATTTTAGGAGCACCCAGGAGTACGACAACACCCGATATCGGGGCTTACGAGTTTGCACCGCCACCCTGTACCTCACCACCCACACCGGGCGACGCGACAGTAAGTGCTGATCCGGTTTGTGAAAATTCCCTGGTGGCATTGGGTGCTACAGGTTACTCCACAGGAGTAGGACAAACCTACCAATGGCAGGCTTCCGATAATATTGCCGGACCTTATAACAATATCAGCGGGGTCAGCAATACCCCAAGCTTTACCGTTTCAGCAACAGAGACCCTGTATTACAGGGTGGCGGTTACCTGTAGCGGCAATACTGCCTATTCTACCCCGGTATTGCTTACGGTTACACCCGGCCTGCCGGGCGGTACATATACTATTGACCCCACTTTACCGGCCAGTGCAACGAACTTCACCAGTTTCAATGCAGCGAAAGATGCCATGGCCTGTGGTATTACCGGACCCATTGTGATCAATGTGGAACCCGGAACAGGTCCTTTCAACGAACAATTATTACTGGATTCCATACCCGGAACTTCACCGATCAATACGATCCGGTTCAATGGTAATGGCAATACGATCCAGTTCAGTTCGGCTGTCAGTGCCGACCGTTCCGTGATCAGGTTAAATGGTACCGACTATGTTACTTTTGACAGCCTGATCATTGATGCCAATGGTCCTGAATCCTATGGCTGGGGTGTACAACTGACCAATGGGGCCGACAGTAATACGTTCCGGAATTGCCAGATCTTAACCAGCACTTCTTCCACTTCTTCCAATTATGCGGGAGTGGTGATCAGCGGTTCTACAACCAGCGCCACCAGTACGACTGCCAATTTCTGCGATGGCAATGTATTTGACGGCAATACCGTTACCGGTGGTTATTACGGGATGACCATGGTTGGAAATTCCTCCGACCTCAATCATAATAATAAATTCATCAATAATACGGTACAGGAGTTTTATCTCTATGGTATCTATGTCAGCGGAACCAATAACAGCCTGATCGAAAAGAATACGGTTACCAGGCCGACCCGGACCAGTGTTTCCACTTTTTACGGGATTTATTTTACAGGATTAAGTACAAATGCCCGCGTTTCCAAGAACAGGCTTACCTCTCCCTTTGGCGGCAATACTGCCAGCACCAGTACCTTGTATGGTATCTATTTCAGCAGTTGTGATGCTCCGGGCGGACAGGAAAACAAAGTGACGAACAATATCCTTTATGATATTGACGGATCCGGTTCTGTGTATGCTATCTATAACAGCAGTTCGGATAATGTGCAATATTATCATAACACGGTTTCCCTGGATAATACTTCAAATTCTTCAAGCAGTTTGTCCCGCGGTTTCTACCAGATCACTACCGCCGACGGGATTGTCTTCAAGAATAATATCATCACTATTACCAGGGGTGGTACCGGAACCAAGCATGGGATCTATTATGGATCGACCACTTCCACGATCGTATCGGATCGTAATGATATTTTTGTAGACGGTGCCAGCGGTACCAATTATGTCGGGTATTATAGCGGAAACCAATCTGCTTTGAGTGACTGGCAATCCGCCAGTGGCGGGGATGCCGGTTCCGTCAGTATAGATCCTCAATACACTAGCCTGGCAACCGGAAACCTGACTCCTTTACAGGCATTGGTTGACAACCTGGGAGAACCTGTAGGGGTTACCACCGATATCCTGGGAACGGTACGAAGCGGTTCCAACCCTGATATCGGGGCCTTTGAATTCGCTATCTTACCCTGTACCGATCCTCCGACGGCCGGTACGGCTACGGCAACACCATCTTCCGGTATCTGCCTGGGTGCAACGATACAGCTCAACCTCACGGGAAACAGCGTAGGCGGATTCCAGAAATACGTATGGCAAAGAGGTCCTTCGGCTACAGGTCCATGGGAGGATATCAGTGATACATTATATACGCCGGAATACAGCCATGAACTCTCTTCCTATGCCAATTATTTTTTCCGCTGTGTTGTATTATGTGGAACCGGAACGGATAATTCTACTACGGTCCAGGTCACTATCAACCCGGCCTTGCTGGCTGGTGATTATACCATCGATCCGGCGAGCCCGCCGAGTGCGACCAATTTCCAGTCCTTTACGACGGCCGTTGCGGCTTTACAATGTGGTATTGCGGGGTCGGTACGATTCCATGTTGTTCCCGGAACCTATACTGAACAGATCCTGATCAATAAGGTACCCGGTGCCAATGCCTCTAGCACGGTCACCTTCATGAGCCAGAACGGAAATGCTTCTTCAGTCGTGCTGACCTACGACGCAACCGATGGAACGGCGAACTATGTCCTGAAAATGGATAATGCCAGCTTTATTACATTCAGGGAGATATCGGTGACCGCAATCAATACCTCAAACGGAAGGGCGATCGAATTTGGCGGTAATGCCAGTAGCGACAGTATCCTGAATTGCCTGGTGGATGTGCCGGCCTCCACCAGCACCTCCAATACTATTACCGGTATTTATGGAACCTCCTTAACCGGTAGCCAGGTGGTGATAAAAGGCAATACGATCACCAACGGTTCAAGCGGTATCTACCTGTCAGGCACGACTGCTGAATCTAACAATTTTATTATCGACAGCAACAGCCTGAGCGGGTCTTATTACTATGGAATTTATATCAACAGTATTTACGGATCCGGAATTATCCGGAATGATGTATACCGGTCTGGACTGATGAATTCCACATCGTATGGTATCTATGCTACAAATATTGATTCAGTCTATAAAGTGGATGATAATGTGGTGACGGTTGAAAATGCCGGAACCAGTATCTATGCCATCTATCTTACAGGTTGTGCCGCCAGCGAAGCTGAACCGGGTAGTGTATCCCGTAACAGGATTACAGCAGTCAATAATGTAACCTCTTCTACTTTTTATGGTTTGTACCAGTCTTCTTCCGTAAGGAACTATTCTGTAAATAATATCATTGATGTGAACTCCACAGGAAATACTATCCGTGGCTTATATAGTACATCCGGCGGGGGGATCAAATACTATAACAATACGGTGAGGAACTCCTCCCCGGCAAATAGTATCTTAAATGTGGCGGCCTATTTCAGCCAGACTTCAGGGGCGGATGGTGTTACTGATATCAGGAACAACATCTTTACCCATGAAGGAGCCGGAGTGGCCGCATACCAGGGTAATGTGGCGAATATCTACAGTGATTATAACATGTATTATACAAATGGTGACACGCTGATTGCACAAGGTTCCAATTATTATCCCACTTTACAGGCCTGGCGTGATGCTGAAAACTGGGATTTCAATTCGATCGTATATCAACCTGCTTTTGTAAATGGTTCCAGCCTGGAGCCGGATATTACCAATCCTGACGTTTGGGCGATGCATGGCCGTGGGGTACAGATCATAGACAATGACGCAGATTTCAATATGAATCCCCGCCCCACCACGCTCACAACTGGGGTGCCTGACCTTGGAGCATATGAATTCCTGCCCACAGTGGATCCGCCGAACCTGCCGTCAACCCCGGCTGCACCGGCACCGGGTATTACACAGGTATTCATGTTCGGTACCGATACCGTTCAGAAGATTAGCTGGGCACCGGGTTCCACCGTTCCAACAACGGTGAACGTCAAACGCTATTCCGGTATTATTCCTCCGGGGCTGGCAACAGGTCAGCAATCCATGTATTTCTATACGCAAAATGATATTACAGGAAACGCACCTTCAAATTATACCATGCAGCAGTTTTATATTGATCCATGGTTAAGGGATATCCCTTCCGAACCGACTGTTAAACTGGGAAGAACAGATGCATCCAATGCCTGGATTATTGCTTCCACAAGTTCGGTAGAAACCTATAATAATGTGATATCGGAACAGGAGCTGTCCTTTATGGATAAGTTTACCGGGATGACGGATGGTATTGCGCCACCGCCACCACCGGATGATCTGGTATTGAGTACCGATACCTCCAATAGGGGCAGGCGTTTCTGGGTGGGGTATGGTCACCATTATGGTTTTAGTACCAATGGCCAGGATATGGTATTATACCTGAGCGCTGAAGATTCTGCCAATGTAACGGTGAAGGTGAACGGCACACAATGGGTCCGTCACTATGCCATTCCGGCCAATACGGTGAAGGTCAGTGACCTGATGCCGGAATCCGGGCTGGTGGATGCAAGGCTTACCGATGAAGGTTTATTCAACAGGGGTATCAGTATTGAAAGTGATGTTCCCATTGTTGCTTATGCACATATTTACCAGGGTGCGAATTCCGGAGCAAGCATGTTACTGCCCACTGGTACCTATGGCTATGAATATGTGACCCTGAACTCTTCACAATATTATCCGGCAGGCGGGGCAGGTTCTTATTCCTGGTTCTATGTTGTTGCAGACAGGGATAGCACATTGGTGGAAATTACTCCTTCCGTTACAACCAAAGGTGGGAGGCCAGCCGGTGTTCCCTTCCAGGTATACCTGAACAAAGGAGAGGTATATAATGTCATGGGTACGATCAATGGTGCCGTCGGTACAGATATGACCGGCAGCAAAGTGAAATCGATTCCGAACAGCGAAGGCAAGTGTAACCCGATTGCTGTATTCTCCGGAAGCAGCAGGACGGCCATTTGTTATACGACAAATGGAGATAATTTCATCCAGCAGGTGTTCCCGAACCAGGCCTGGGGTAAAAAATACCTTAGCTTTGCAACAGCCAATTCGACTTCCAATACACTGTATAATTCTAACCTGTTCAGGGTATTGGTGAAGGATCCCAATACGGTGGTCACCGTAAACGGGGTGGCATTGAACCAGGCAACCTTGAATGTGCCCGGAAATTATTACCAATTCAATACTACCCAGGGCAATGGCCCGAACGGTGCTGTTTCCATCGAAGCAGACCAGCCGGTACTCGTGGCCCAATATATGGTGTCGACCAGTGCAAACCAGTGCCCGGGCGTAACAGCTACCGGTAACGGAGATCCGGAAATGATCTATATCAGCCCCGTGGAACAGGGTATCAAAAAAGCAGTGTTCTACAATACCGACGAAAGCGCTATCACCTCCAATTATATCAATGTGGTGATTCCCAATGCCGGTTTATCCAGCCTCACCATCGATGGCAACAGTACGTTTACGGATGTATTCCCGCATCCTTTCCTTCCGGGATATACCTGTATCCGGCATAACCTTGGCGCTGTGGCCGGCCAGCATATTATACAATCAGATTCTGCCTTCACCGCTATTACGTATGGCCTGGGCAGCGTAGAAAGCTATGGTTATAATGCGGGTACACTGGTTAAGAACCTGAATGCGATCACCTCCATCACGAATGTTTACAGTACCACAGCTACCAGCGATTATACCTGCGAAGGGACACCATTCAGGTTCAATGTCCTGATCTCTGTGAAGCCGACAGAACTGGTATGGCAGCTGAGCCAGGTGGCCGGTCTTTCGCCGAATACGGATGTAGTGCAGACCAACCCTGCTCCGGTCGATTCTACACTGATTGGCAGCAACTGGTATTACCAATACACGATTCCACAGGATTATATGTTCAGCGGAACTGGGACCTTCCTCGTTCCGGTAACCATTTCGCATCCGAGTATCGAAAGCTGTAACAGCAGGCTGGATATTACAGTGCCTGTTACCGTTATACCGGCTCCTGCTACTGACTTTACGGTCAGTGCACCGGTTTGTGAAGGGGAACCGGTGATGTTCACGGGTGCTTCCTCTACTTCCAACGGTGTGCCGGTGAGCCAGTGGAGCTGGGATTTTGGTGACGGTAATTCCTCCACTACACAAAACCCGACCAATGTGTTTACCACAGCGGGCAGTTATAATGTGATGCTGAGCGGTATTGCAGATGACGGTTGTGTGGGTGATTCCACCAAAGCGGTTGTGGTGAACCCGAAAGTTGTACCGGCACTGGTCAATGATTCATTGGCCGTTTGCCCGGGTGACAATGCCACCTTTACCGTACAAAACCCGGTTTCAGGGGCCACTTACAACTGGTATGATGCTTCCAGCGGAGGCACCTTACTGGGAACCGGGAACAGCTATACCGTGAATAATGTAAATGGAACCGTAGTCATCTATGCTGAAGCGATTGTGAATGGTTGCGTTGGGAATAGCCGCAAACGGGCCATTGTGATCATCCTTCCCAACCTGGTGACACCGGTGGTAACCGTCGATTCACTGGGTGCAAACCTGATCAGGTTCAGGTGGAATGCCGTACCGAATGCCACCGGCTATGAAGTGTCAACCGATAATGGTGCCACATGGCAAATACCCTCTTCTGGTGCTAACGGTTTAACACATACGATCACTGGCCTGCAACCGCTGACCTCTGTAACACTGATCGTCAGGGCCAACGGTGGTTGTGTGCCGGCCATATCCGCACCGGTAACGGGTAAAACCCTAACCGACCAGGTCTATATCCCGAACAGCTTTACGCCGAACGGGGATGGCCTGAATGATGTACTGCGCGTGTATGGATATGTGATCAGGGACCTCCGTTTTGCAGTGTTCAACCAGTGGGGTGAAAAGATATTCGAATCGAGGAACCAGAATACAGCCTGGGACGGAACCTATAAAGGGAAGGCCCAACCGGCTGGTGTATATATGTATGTATGTGATATCACGCTGAACGACGGAACGAAAATGCTGAAGAAAGGTTCGATTAACCTGATCCGGTAAATAAAAAAATAGCAAGTACCCATTTTATGAATCCGATGATGAAGTTTTTGAGTATCATATTGTTGTTTTTCCTGTGGCAATCTGTCCGGGCCCAGAACCTTTCCAACAAAGGAAAGGATTTCTGGGTGGGATACGGTCACCATCAGTTCATGGAACCGGGACAGAGCAATAGCCAGGAAATGGTATTGTATTTCAGTGCCGAACAGGACGCGAATGTAACGGTGACCATTAACAGCACCGCCTATGTCCAGAACTATTTTGTACCGGCCGGTACAGTGATGGCCAGTCTTTATTTGCCCAAGAACGGTACCAACGACTGCCGACTGTATTCCGTACCACCGAGTTTCGGGGGTACAGGCGGGGAAGGGGTATTCGACCGGGGTATTCATATTGAAAGTGATGTGCCCATCGTGGCCTATGCACATACTTTCGGTTCTGCTTCCTCGGGAGCTACCATGCTGATGCCAACGGATACCTGGGGGTATTCCTATATTTCCATCAACAGTAAACAGCGGTATGCGAATAACTGTTTCTCCTGGGCCTATGTGGTGGCCAATCATGATAATACCGTGGTGGAGATCACCCCCTCGGTATTGACCCGGAACGGAAAGCCACCGGGTGTGCCTTTTAATGTCACACTGAACAAAGGCCAGATCTACCAGATCATTGGTGCCAACCCAACAAACGGGTCGGATGCACTGGAAGTGTCGGGCACTAAATTCAAATCCATTGGTAATGCAGCGGGTGAATGCTACCCTGTGGCAGCCTTTTCCGGCAGCAGCAGGACAACCAACCCCATCAGTTGCGGAAGCGGGGGAGGTGATAACGATAATCAGCAATTATTCCCTACCCAGGCCTGGGGCAAGCGGTATCTTACCACGCCAACATCAAGGTCAACCAGCGCTAACCAGTTCATGACGAATTCATACAAAGTGCTGGTGAAGGACCCGACAACCGTGGTCAAAAGAAATGGTGTGGTGCTGACGGGTCTGCAGGCAGGGGCTTATTATTTTTTTGAAAGCACTACTGCCGATGATATCCTGGCCGATAAGCCGATCATGGTGGCACAGTTCATGACCGGTGGCGGTTGTATGGGGGGCGGAGTAGGGGACCCGGAAATGATCTATATCAGTCCGATTGAACAGGGCATCAAGCGAATTGGTTTCTACCGAAACACCCGGGAAAATATTACGGTCAATTACCTTACCATGGTAGTGCCCACCGCCGCTGTTGGTTCTATCAGGATCGATGGAAGTGCCACCTTTGACTATTCTTATGTTCATCCGCAGGCGGCCAACTATACCGTCGTGGTCAAGCGTTGGAGTGCGGCCCAGGCACAATGTATTGTGACCTGTGATTCTGCTTTCACGGCCATTACTTACGGGTTGGGCAGTGTGGAAAGCTATGGGTATAATGCCGGGACCAGGATCAATAACCTGAGTGCCCTGAGCTCCATTCATAATACCCTTGACCCTTCTGTTCAGGAGCACCGCTTTACCTGTACCAATACACCAGTCGAATTATCCGTGCTTATGGCATACCAGCCTACCAGGATTGACTGGTTGCTGAGCCAGCTATCAACCGTCATCACCCCCAGCGCCGATGTAACCGACAATTCACCTGTACTGGTGAATACCGTTTTGGTCAATGGGGTTACCTATTATAAATACAGCCTGCCCGGCACCTATTCCTTCAATACCGCCGATACGTTTTACCTGCCCATCAGGGGATACCATCCGAGTATTGAAAACTGTTATAACCGGGAAGACCTTTTCATTCAGATCATTGTCAAGGAAAAGCCCATTGCTGATTTTAGTTTCATGCATTCCGGCTGTACGCTCGATACCGTACATTTCATGGGCAACAGTGCTACCACCAATAATTTTACCATCGGTGCCTTCAACTGGAACTTCCCGGGGCCGCTGAACCTGGCAGGCCAGAACCAGGATATTTTATTGCCACCCGGTGTACATACCATCGGGTTAAATGTGGTGTCCACCGAAGGTTGTGTGAGCGATACCAGCAAAACGATCACGATTTATGACAAGCCACCGGCTGATTTTGAAATAACACCGGCCACCGTTTGCGAAGGCGCTGCCTTTACGATAACGGATACCGCATCCGTCAATGCCAGTATCTCTGTAAATGAATGGTACTGGGATTTTGGTAACGGTGATGTGCAAACGGTAACATCCGGTGCGTCGCTGAATTATACCTATCCTGCCTATGGCAGTTACACGATCCGGCATGTATCCAAAAGCAGCGACGTTTGTATCAGTGATACGGTTTCAAGGAACGTGATCGTTTATGCCCGTCCGGCTGTCGATTTCTCTTATCCGGCGGGTTGTATTGATGCCAATGGCCAGGTACAGTTTACCGGTAATGTTTCCGTGCCCGACGGGCAGGCCCTTGCCAATTATGCCTGGGATTTCGGCGATGCAAATGCAACAGGTGCCAACCCGAATACGTCGGCCCTGCAAAGTCCCACCCATGATTTCCTGGAAGGTGCCTATACCATCAATTTCAGTGCAACAACGGCCAATGGTTGTGTAAGGGATACCACAGAAACGGTGACATTTAACCTGAAACCATTATTGGATATACCCACAACAGCCATCCTGCCGGTTTGTATCAATGCTACACCCCTATCTGTTGCCAATGCCGTCGTGCTGAATGGCGTTCCGGGTACAGGGATCTACCGGGGACCGGGTACCGATGCGGCGGGGTTATTTACGCCTTCGGCTGCAGGTACCGGTGATCATATTATCTGGTACGTATTTACCTCTACGGCCGGTTGTTCCGACTCGATTTCACAAACCATACATGTAAGTGCACGGCCCGATGTCAGTTTCACACTGTCGGGTCCGGGATGCCTGCCCACCAATGGACAGGTGCAGTTTACCAACACATCCTCGATTTCAGATGCCCAGACATTGACCGCTTATCAATGGGATTTTGGCGATCCGAATGCGAATGCCGGCAACCCGAATACCTCAACCCTTCCCGATCCGACCCATAATTACGGAGAAGGAAATTATGCCATTCAACTGACCGTTACCTCCAGTGATGGTTGTGTATATGATTCCATCGTCACTACCACCCTTTCGGTAAAACCTTTATTGGATTATCCTGCACTGAACAGTGCCTGCGAAAATATTCCTGCCTTTTCGATTGCCTATGGCTCTGCTGTCAATGGTGTAACCGGAACGGCCGTTTACCGCGGACCGGGTACAGATGCAGCAGGTTTGTTCACACCTGCGCTTGCGGGTGCAGGTGACTATACCATCTGGTATGTATTCACAACCACGGGAGGTTGTACCGACTCTGTTTCCCAAACGATTCATGTGAGTGCCAAACCGGTGGTGAATTTTACATTCCCGGCCGGGGGATGTTTGCCGACCAATGGACAGATTCAATTTACCGGTGCTCCCACTATTGCGGATGCCCAAACCTTTACGAATTATCTATGGGATTTCGGAGATGCCAATGCCAACGCCGGTAATCCCAATACCTCCACCCTACAAAACCCGACTCATAATTACAGTGAAGGAAATTATACGATACAGCTGACGGTGACATCCAGTGATGGTTGTACCGGTGATACGAGTATCACAACACCCTTGAGTGTAAGACCCCTGCTGACCTACGGTGCCCAGAACAGTGTATGTGAAAATATCGCCGCTGTTTCAGTGGCCAATGCAGCAGTGACCAATGGGGTGACAGGAACGGCCCTTTATCGCGGACCCGGCACTGATGCGGCCGGAACCTTTACACCCGCAGTTGCGGGAGCCGGCACCCATACGATCTGGTATGTGTTTACCACCAATGGTGGATGCAGCGACTCCATTGCTACCACCATCACCGTGTTTCCAAAACCGGCTGCTGCCTTTAATGTGGATGCGGATATCTGTCTTGACCAGTTTGCCTCCATCGCCGACAATTCGGGAATACCTTCCGGCAGTATCGTGAACTGGAACTGGGATTTTGGTGACGGCACAACGGCATCCAATACCAATGGCAATCCCTTTACACATACCTATTCGACCTTTAATAATTATACGATCCAACTCACCGCCATCAGCGACAGGGGATGTGTCAGTGATATGGCAACAGCTAATATCGCTGTCCATGCAATACCCGTAGCAGGTTTCAGCCTGCCGGCTGCAATCTGTATGCCGGGTGGTGCAGCCGGGTTCACCAACCTCTCTGCCGTGCCGGACAATGCAGCCTTAACCTATCTCTGGAATTTCGGGGACGGGAATACCAGTACGGCGGCTAATCCAACGCATGTATATGCTTCTTCCGGCATTTACGGGGTAACATTAACAGCTACCTCATCATTCGGCTGTGTCAATACCGCCAACCAGCCGCTGGCTTCCTTCTTTAACAAACCCGTGGCGGAATTCAATGTTTCACCCGATACCCTTTGCCAGGGCACCGATAATATATTTACAGATCTCAGTACGGATGCAGCCAGCACCCTTCAAAGCTGGAATTGGAATTTTGCAGATGGCAGTAATTCAACCCTGCAAAATCCTGTGAAACGGTATAACCTGCCGGGTGATTATAATGTATCCCTGACCGTGACCAATGCAGCGGGTTGTAGTTCTGATCCTTTTGTGATGCCGGTTGTCGTCTACTTACAACCCGTAATTGATGCCGGTCCTTCTTTTGTGGTGCCACAGGGAACCACCATTCAGTTCAACCCAACCGTGAACGACCCTTCGCTGAGTTTCTTATGGACGCCCGCCGGTGATTTTCCGGATCCCACTTTATTAAAACCCCTGCTGGTTGCTGACTACGACCAGACCTATACCCTCACCGCCACGGGGCAGGGTAATTGTAACGCTTCCGATTTCATTTCCGTCAAGATACTGAAACAAGTGATAGTGCCGAATGCATTTTCTCCGAACGGGGACGGTATCAATGACACCTGGGTCATCACCAATCTGTCGGATTATCCCGGAGCAACGGTAGAGATATATAACAGGTATGGACAGCTGCTTTATAAATCGAATGGGTACCCGGAACCCTGGGACGGGACGTATAATGGCCGGCCCCTGCCGGTGGCAGCTTATTATTATGTCATCACGTTAAAAAATGGATTTAAGCCGTTAACGGGCTCATTAACTATAGTTCGATAATACAACCAAATCAAGCTTATGTGTAAGAAAAATTTACAGTTGCGGATCTTCAGGAATGTAATGTTTTTTAGCCTTGCATTTTTCAGTGCCAGCCAGGAGGGCCGGGCACAGGTTGATCCCCATTTCTCCCAGTATTATGTGTACCCTTCCTGGCTCAACCCGGCTTTGACCGGAGCCTTTGACGGTACGTACCGGGTTTCGGGTATCTACAGGAACCAATGGGGCAATGTAAGTGCACCTTTCAAAACACCGGGTGTATCGCTTGACCTTACCACCGATAAGCATATCAATTTTGGCGGCAGTATCCTGAGCCAGAAAGCAGGTGATGGCGGGTATACCTATACCACGGCATACGGGAATGTGGCTTATACAGGAGTGCGTTTTGGTCCGCAGGAATTTAAGAGATTGGTATTTGGACTGCAATTGGGTTTTATCCAGCGGCGCTTTGATCCTTCCAAACTCACATTTGGGGATCAATGGAACCCGGTAACCGGCTATAGTTCATCCAACCCATCCAGCGAAGTGATCAACAGCAAAAATTCCAATTTTGATGCCGGTGCCGGTGTTATGTACTATGACGCACAACCGGGCAAGAAAACCAATTTCTTTGGCGGGTATGCCGTTTCGCACCTGACCAGGCCTGAAGATAAATTCAGCGCCTATGGCAATGCAAGGTTACCCATGCGGCATACTTTTCATGCCGGTGCCAGGATCAATATCAATGACCAGTTCAGCATTACGCCCAATGCCTTGTTCCTGAAACAGGGAACGGCCACCGAAACGATGCTGGGTGCTTATGGCAAGGTGAAAGTCAATGCCTCCAACGATTTCATGATCGGGGTAAATTACCGTTTCGATGATGCCCTTTCACCGTTCGTAGGGTTTACATACAACAATCTTTTGATCAGCGCAGCTTATGACGTAAATACTTCCGACCTGGGCAAACTGGTAAAAGGGACAAACAGTTTTGAGATCTCTTTGACATTTATCGGAAGAAAATCAGTTAAAACACCAGAGGTCGAATTTGTCTGCCCGAGGTTATAAAATAAAAGACAACTAATTATTCTTTATTGTAACAGCACTGATATGAAAAAATTTATTACAGGATTACTCGTCGTCTTCATCAGCATCCAGGCCCCTGCACAGTTTACCTACGATTACCTGAAAGCGGCGGATAATTATTTCAGGAAAGCGGATTATAACTCAGCCGCGGAGTATTATGAAAAATACCTGGGCACCACAAAGATGAAGGGTTCAAAAAACGAGTATAACCCGTATACGGAACAGGCTTCCTCCAAAAAATCCGCTAAACAGGCAGTTGTAAGCAGTAAAGAACAGGCGCTCTATAACCTGGCAGAAAGTTACAGGCTGCTTCACTATCATGAAAAAGCAGCACCCAAATACAAATCGGTTGTGGAAATGTACGGTGCATCCTTTCCGCTGGCGCGATATCATTATGCAGCATCGTTAAGGGCCTTAGGTAATTTTTCCGAGGCACAGCAGGAGTTTTCCGCATTTCTTGCTGACTACCGCAGTAACGACGAATATAGTGAATCGGCAAAAAGAGAGATCGCTAACCTGCAATTCATCCAGCAGCAGTTAAACAGGAAGGACCTGCCCTTGTATGTCGTCCGGAAATCTGCTGATGCTGCCGCCCAGGGCGCTAATTATGCTCCCGTATGGTCAGGTAGCAACACATTATATTTTACATCAACCCGGCCGGATTCAATGGCGCAAAACAATGCTGTACATGCCAACAGGGTTTACGAGGCTGTTTATGAAGGAGGGGCCCTTACCAATGTGGTGCGCTCGGGCTTACCACAGGATAATGGCATGCAACAGGGTGTTCTTGCTGTATCGCCCGATGGCAATACCCTGTTTCTGACCCGCTGGGTTTTGCAGGAAGGCAACAAGATCGCTTCCATTTATTCAAGTCGTAAAGAGGGCGGAAACTGGTCCGAGCCCCGCATGCTGGGAACGGATATCAATGTACCGGGGTATAGTGCGCAGCAGCCCTTTGTCATGCCCGATGGCAAACATTTATTATTTGCGAGCAACCGGGAATCAGGACAGGGTGGATTTGATCTCTGGATGGCAGATATCGATGCTTCCGGAAATGTTGCCAATCCCGTCAACCTGGGGCCTTCCATCAATACGAAATATGATGAAGAAGCTCCTTTTTACCATGCACCTTCCGGCAGCCTGGTATTTTCCACCAATGGCAGGGTAGGCATGGGAGGTTTTGATTTCTTCATCAGCAAGGGAAAACCCGGTGCATGGTCAGAACCTGTCAATTTGGGATACCCTGTTAATTCGGTGAAAGATGATATTTATTTTGTCAGCAGGGGGGATGCCCGGAATATCCTGGGGGATGTGATGATCAGTTCCGACCGTGAAGCAGCCTGTTGCCTTGAATTATTTACTGTTAAAAAATCATTTACCGTAAAACAGGTTTCAGGAATGGTTATTTCCTGTGATGATAAAGCGCCATTGCCCGGGGCCACCGTCAATATCATAGATCCTGCTAGTAATACAACTGTCATGACCCGGACCACGGGTGATGATGGCGCTTATTCTTTTACGATGGATGAGTTTCAGCCCCTGGTGGCTGTTGCCAGTTCTCCGGGTTATGAAGATGGGCGGATCGATTTCCGGGGGCCCGATGATGTGATGGTGACACAGTTGAAGAACCCCGCCATTTGCCTCGAACCGGTCTTCCCGCCACCCGTGGGTACGGTGGAAGAAATTCCCAATATCTACTTTGACTATGACAGCTCCAGTATAAAACAGGAATCATTTGTTTACCTCGATGAGTTGGCAGAAAAGATGTTAAAGAAACCCAATGCAGTGCTGGAAATCGGTGGGCATACCGATGGCAAAGGGGATGATATGTATAATATGAACCTTTCCGAAGCAAGGGCAAGGTCCGTTGTTGAATATTTATTGAGCAAAGGGGTGAAACAGGAACAACTGGTAGCGAAAGGGTATGGTGAAACCATGCCGGTGGCCCCGAATGAAAAACCAGATGGAACCGATAACCCTGAAGGAAGGGCCAAGAACAGGCGTACCGAATTCAAGGTTTTACAGCGATAAAACGAATTGATCTTTTAATCCGGAAATGGATAACATTATGAGGCGTACCGTGAATATGATTTTTTTTATTGGATTTTGTGTTGTTGTATCCGCACAGCAAAAGCCGCATTATACCCAGTATATACTCAACCAGTATATTCTGAACCCGGCCATATCGGGTATTGAAAATTATGTGGATGTAAAGCTGAGCCACCGTCATCAATGGGTGGGGATTCAGGATGCACCGGTAACGACCTATTTCACTATCCAGGGGCCGCTGGGAAAAAAGGACTATCGTACAACAGCAACATCTTATAGCGTACCCGGTCAAAACCCCAGGGGAAAAAGCTATTGGGAATCATATAATGCAGCCGAACCCCACCATGGGATCGGCTTACAGGTGATTGATGATAAAACAGGCCCGCTCAGTAACCTCTCGGTACAGGCCACTTATGCCTATCATATCGGTCTGTCACCAAAAACCAGCATCGCTGCCGGTTTTGGAGCCGGGTTTAACCGGATAGGGCTGGATGCCAGTAAATTGAGTTTTGCAGTCTCCGTGGATCCCGCAGTCTATAATTCAGGATTCATAAATAAGATGACACCTGAATTAAGCACGGGCATCTATCTATACTCCTCCGATTTTTTTGTCGGGGTATCCGCACAGCAGGTGGTGCCCCAGAAAATTGAATTTGCCGATAATATTGTGAGAAAAACTGATGGCAGGACGGTACCTCACTTATTTGCTACCGCCGGTTACCGCTTCCTGGTCGGGGAAGATTTTAACCTGATACCTTCTGTGATGGTCAAATGGGTGTCACCGGCTCCACAGCAATATGAGGGTAACCTGAAATTACAGTACCGCGACCTTGCCTGGATCGGGGCCTCCTACAGGCATAAAGATGGATTTGCCGGCATGCTGGGGTTGAATGTATCCAATATCTTCAATGTGGGTTATGCTTACGATTATACCACTTCCGGACTGAATAACTACAGCAAGGGCACCCATGAGCTGATGATTGGTTTCCTGCTGGGAAACCGGTATGGCGAAACCTGCCCCAAGAATGTTTGGTGATGGCAGATTGATTTCAGCAATACCATGTCTTAATAAAATTTTCTGTGAAAATAAAGGAGCGGGCCTATTCAGTGCGCTTACTAATTAACAGGCTTGATCTGTCTCAGCATTTCCAGGTATTCCATTTTTTTTCCGTGCTCGGTTTCACAGTTCACATAAGTGATTTTATTTTTTCCGCAGTAATAACTTAGGGAACCGTCGTTGCTGCAATGTTCATTATCCTGTAGTACACAATTGTATTGCAATGTTTTCAGGTGGCTAAAGATTGACTGATCGGTCGTGAAGAAAAAATTATCCGGATCTTTTTCTTCGCAGATATAGGTCAACTTCGCTTCCCCCGACTTTTCTTCTTTACCGGCATAACTGCATACGGAGAAGGCTTCATTGGTATTATTGTGCAGTGAAACCAGGATGGACCAGGGCCCTTTAATACATTCCAGTATCCTCGCTGCAAATCTTTCAATTTCCATGGCTGCCGGCAAGTTGTACCGGCTTTGTTTTTCGAGTGTTTTCCTGATCCCTTCTTTTGAAAAAATCCCATTCGGGTCAAAGCTGTAATATTTTCCTCTTAACCTGAAACGTATATTCCGGTGATTCCTGTTGCTGATCTCGATCAGTCTCCCTCCCTTTTCTGATAATAACTGCCGGGCCGCTTCCACCGCCGTTTCTTCGTCATCATGGAGGCTGATATAAACCTTATCTTTTTTTCCCTCAAAGTCAGTTATCCTGATCGGGATGATCGTCTCGCCCAGGCGATAAAAGATCGTTTTCTCGAGGACAGAACGGATGGCTGGATTGGGGGATTGAAGGATTGGCTGCCTCAGCCAGCCATTCAGGAAAAAAGTAAAGAAAAAAAATATGTATCGGAGGATAAACATTTTCAAATGAAAAAGGATGAAATATACCGGTATCCTTTATTAGATCAACTCCTGCTATTATTGGCGGGTAAGTTCATCCCTCATCTTACCCATCAGGTCCTTTTCAATCATTTTCTCAGCGAGGAGGATCATATTTTTAAATGCCGTCGCGCCGGATATGCCATGCCCGATGATCACCGGTTTTGACACGCCCAGTACGGGCGTACCGCCATAATGTTCGAAATTGAACCGTTCAAAATATTCGTGGTGGATTTCTTTCTGGTGGGTGATCTCGTAAATCGATTCTGCCATTTTCAGGATGATATTGCCGGTAAAACCTTCGCAAACCATCACATCAGCCTTGTCCAGCAGCAGGTCCCTGCCCTCAATATTTCCGATAAAATGTATATGGGTATTGGCTTTGAGCAGGGGATAGGTGGCCTGTGCAAGGATATTGCCCTTGCCTTCTTCTTCACCTACATTGATCAGGCCGACACGTGGCTGGCTAATGCCCAGGATATGTTTGGCGTAAACGGAACCCATGATGGCGAACTGGTTCAGTTGTTCCGGTTTACAATCGGCGTTGAGGCCCACATCCAGCAACAAACCGGTTTGACCGTTTTCTTTTGGGATCAGTGTGGAGATAGTGGGTCGCAGAACGCCTTCGATGGCTTTGATGCTGAAAAGGGCGCCGACCAGCATGGCACCTGTATTGCCTGCGCTGATAAAGGCATCTGTTTTACCGCCGGCCAGTAATTGAAACCCCACGGCAATGGATGAATTCTGTTTTTCTTTCAGGGCCCGGGTGGGATGTTCCTGCATACCGATTACCTGGTCGGTAGGGATGATCTCCAAATGGTTCCGGGGGATGGCATGCGCCACCAGCAATTCCTCGATGCTGGCTTGATCACCGGTCAGCAACAACCGGGCGGGAAGCTCCGATTCGGCAAAATATTGTTCGATGCCTTTCACAGCTTCAAGGGGTGCAAAGTCCCCGCCCATCATGTCGATACCGATATTCATAGTTCAAATTTCAAAAATAAAATTCCAAATCCCAAAGGAAATAATTTATCCTCCGGGATTTGGAATCGGTATAACTTGGGGTGTGTTAAGTTACTTTTTTATGGGTGACTTTTCCGCCACTACTTTTCCTTTGTAGTAAAGCTTTCCTTCGCTAACGTGGGCACGGTGACGCACATGTGTTTCACCGGTGGCACTGTCTGTGCTTAAAGTGGCGGCAGTGGCCTTATAATGTGTCCTGCGTTTTGCGCTTCTTTGCTGGCTATGTCTGCGTTTCGGATTTGGCATATCTCAACTGTTTATAAATGAAATGTTATTGATCCAGGTTTTTAAATTTTTCAAGCCCTTTCCATATGGGATTGGTCTCTTCTTTTCCCGACTCCGTATCCAGTTTGTTCAGCATTTCCCTCACCGCCGGGTTGCAATAGGGGCCATCCATTTTCTCAAAATCACAAACCTTTTGCATGGGGATGCTGAGGTTGATGAATTCATAGATCCAGTTGGCCAAGGAGAGGTGGCTGTCGCCTCTCCCTATATAATATACATCGGGATCCTCTTCCTGCCCGTTCATGATCTCGGGGTCCTCCACCATTTTAACGGTGATATTGAACTCGTCCCAAAGGTCAAGCGGCAGGTTATTGCTGCAACGGTCACAGGTCACTTCCAG
This sequence comes from Terrimonas sp., assembly GCA_016125075.1. GTDB lineage: Bacteria > Bacteroidota > Bacteroidia > Chitinophagales > Chitinophagaceae > SpSt-398. The sequence continues at coordinate 12,189 of WGMO01000028.1, read as the reverse complement.
CTGGCCGCCGATCTCAAATTTGAGCAGCATAAAGCCGGTCTTTTTGTCCAGCGTCAGTTTTACTTTCGCTTTACAATTGTGAAAATCCTGTTGTTGAAATACTGAAAAGAACTTATCTGTTATCTCATAGTTGTACTCATGGGGCCCCGGTTTCAGTCCAACAAAAGCTATCTCGTATTCCCGGCGATGGCTCATGACACAACTTTTTTAAAGAGTTTGCAAAGGTAGGGGAATTATTGCACAAATAACACCGCTTTTCTGATTATTTTTGTGCTTCTTTCTAAGTTAATCCTTTGATTTAAAGATACTTAAAATTTACCCTTTTGCAGCAATTCATCACAAAGCTTTTTCAGCAATTAATGAAAGCCTGGGCCTGGGTACTCCTGGTCCTCTCTGCCATTGCCATCAAATGGATATCCCTTTACCCGGAAATTGTTGAAAAATATTATACCTATGGCCTGTACCCGGTGATTGCCAGGACCCAGCGTTTCCTGCTGGGATGGATACCCTTTAGTATCGGTGACCTGTTTTACGGCTTTCTCATCCTGGTAGTCCTTTTTAAGACCTTCCAGTTATTCAGGGTCATTTTCAAAAAACAATTCAATAAAGAATACCTGCTGGCAGGGCTCAAGCAGATCATTTTCTTTTTTCTTTTTGTGTATGTTTTCTTTTATGGCCTTTGGGGACTGAATTACAGCCGCCAGGGTATTGCAAAACAATTGGGTATCACGGTCAGGAAATACGATATCCATAGCCTGGATACCCTGACGGATGTTTTGATCAGCCGCCTGAATCTTTATGCAGGAAAGGTGAGTGATGAGCAGTTTGATGCGTTCCGGAAAAAGAAGACCCTGTTTAGCCTGAGCACACTGGCCTATGAAAAAGCCAGGACGAACTATCCCTTCCTGCGATACCCGCCAAAATCCCTCAAGCCTTCCCTGTACAGCTACCTGGGCAATTACCTGGGTTTCCAGGGATATTATAACCCTTTTTCCGGGGAGGGCCAGGTGAACACTACCGTGCCTTCATTCCTGGAACCCTTTGTTTCCTGTCATGAGATCGGGCACCAACTCGGCTATGCGCGGGAAAACGAAGCCAATTTTATTGCCTTCCTGGCCTGTAAGGATTACGACAATGACCTCTATCGCTATTCCCTGTATTTTGACCTCTATCATTATGCGGTCAGTGAGATGTACAGGATTGATTCCTTACAGGCATCCACATACGAAGATAAGCTGGCTCCCCTGGTCAAAAAGCACCAGCAGGATTACCGCGATTTCTATAACCGGTACCGAAACCCCGTGGAGCCCCTGATCACGAAACTGTATGGGCAGTACCTGAAAGCCAATAACCAGCCCGAGGGGAAAAGAAGTTATAACCTGGTTATTGCCTGGCTGATCGCTTATTACCAGAAGTTCGGGAAGGACGCTTTATAATGCGCTAAATTTGTATTTTAATTACCGATATGAATAATACACTTAAACTGGTTGTCAGTATCCTGTTACCGGTGGCCGTCGGTGCCATCAGCGGTTTGTTCACCACCAGCGAAATACCCGGATGGTACCAGACCATTCAGAAACCTTCCTGGAACCCGCCGAACTGGATTTTCGGGCCTGTCTGGACAACCCTTTATTTACTCATGGGCATCGCTCAGTACCTGGTCTGGAAATCCAATATATCAGCCCCGCAAAAAAATATGGCCCTCCTGTTTTTTGCCATCCAGCTCCTGCTTAATTTTTTCTGGTCCTTTATCTTTTTTAAAGAACACCAGCTGGGATGGGCTTTTGCAGAGATCATCGCCATGTGGGTATTCATCTTACTGACCATCTTCGCCTTTGCCCGGATCAATAATACCGCGGCCTGGTTGCTGGTGCCCTATATCAGTTGGGTGAGTTTTGCGGCTATCCTTAATTATAGCATCTGGCAGTTGAATAGCCGCTAAGGAACTGATGATTCCCGGTGTGGGAATAGCTAACCTATTACGAAGTGTGCCGATCAGAACTGGTTTTTCCACATCATGCTTTCAATAGGCTTATCCGGCTGCCCGCTGTATTTCGCATTCTTTTTCTGGTTGTATTTGATGGCGATCTCCCCATCAACCGGGAAATAGATCAGTTGCCCGATGGGCATGCCTTTGTACACTTTTACCGGTTGTTTCACGGATATCTCCAGGGTCCAGTGGCCGCAAAAACCAACATCCCCCTTTCCGGCGGTGGCATGGATATCGATGCCGAGGCGGCCCGTGGATGATTTTCCTTCCAGGAAAGGAACATGCGCATGGGTTTCGGTATACTCTTCGGTTACACCAAGATAAAAAATATGCGGGTAGAGCACGAATCCCTCTTCCGGTATCTCAAAGTATTCAATGGCATTGTGTTTTTTGGCATCCAGAATATGTTCGCGGTAGGTAGCCAGCCATTTGCCCAGGTGAACATCATAACTGTTGCTGCCCAGGCAATCGCGGTTGTAGGGTGTTAATTTTATCGTTCCCTTTTCAATTTCTTCCAGAATTCTGTTGTCCGAGAGGATCATAACCGATTATTTTATACGCACATTAATTTTCTTTTCCGCCGGTATAGCCAGCGATACCTTCATCCCTATCTTTACAGGGCTTAAAACAGGCAAAATAAACATGAATCACTAAGGAATGCCAATTTTTTTTCAACAACAAATCAACGATAACACCAGGCTGGGTATTTGGAAAATAGAAGAATCAGAAGCTTTCTTTAAGCATACCGTGCCCCAGCACCGCGCTGTCACCCATCCGCATAAAAGGCTGCAGCACCTGGCGGGACGCTTCCTGTTGCAATTCCTGTACCCGGGATTCCCTTTTGAACTGATCGCGATCGCCGATACCCGCAAACCCTATTTGCCGGGGGAAGAATATCATTTCTCCATCTCTCATTGCGGGGATTATGCAGCTGCGATTGTGAGCAGGACCCACCGCGTGGGGATCGATATTGAACTTCCCGTGGAAAAAGTTCAGAAACTGCAACAAAAATTTTTGAGCCCGGAAGAATTTGCTGCATTTGATTTAGGGCTTCCCACACACCAGCATCCTGATCTCGGGCTCCTCACCCGGCTATGGTCGGCCAAGGAATCCGTTTTTAAATGGTATGGAAATGGTTCAGTGGATTTCAGGGAACATATACAACTGAAAAGTCCCGATGATGCCGGAGATACGATCGACTGTCAATTTACAAAAACGGGGGAGGCCCTCAGCATCCATTACCGGCATTTTCATCCGCTGGTATTGTGCTGGGTATTGGATTAATCCAGCAGGTCGTTTTCATCGGCCGGCTCCAGCAGGTTCAGGTCCACCGAATCCTGTCCGGCAATGCCTTCAACCGATCCTTTGATATGGGCGGCATTGAGCAAAACCTTTTCCAATTGTTTTTCCCGGGCCTTCCAGAGTTTTTCCATGGCATCTCTTTCTTTCTGAATGGAGAGTTTCATGCTCATGAATCCTTCGCGTATCGCCTTCCATTGTTCACCAAATTCATTGCTGGTAAGATAATCATAAAGCAGGTGCATCTTGTCGCCCCGGTTTTCCTGGCTCCGGGTGGCATTGGCAATCCTGATGATGCCATCCCGCAGCATATAGGTCACGGCCTTCACTTCGCTGAAGGAACAGATCCAGATACCCTCTTTTTCCCCAAAGCTGTCCATATCCTTTGGCATGGCCTGTGTAACGATCACGGCAACATCGGCCGACTGGCTGCGCATATCGGCTTTCAGTTTATCGATCCAATCAAGACTGAAGTCCTTGGTCCTTTTGCTTTCATAGATGATCTTGCCGCATTCCTGTCCCAGGGTATTACGAACCGTTTGGATACAGTCAGCGCCCCTCACGCCTTTGCCCACTTCACTGACCAGGTCGAAAGGAAAAGCGGAACGGAGTAATTCTTCCAGGGCCAGTTCCTGCGCTTCTCCCTGCGATTGCATGGAACCCTGTTCGGCCTTTCTTTTCATCTCCTCCGCCAGTTTGCGTTGTGCTTCCAGTTTTTCCTCCATTTCCTTTAGTTTCAGCTGGTACTCGGTTTCTTTAAGTGAATTCCTTTCGGCTTCTTCTTTCCGGATGGTCTCCGACAGTTTACCTCTTTCCTCCAGTAACATCCTTTGCAACTGGAGTTCGATCTCTTTCTCTTTGTTTAATAATTCCTGTTCTTTTTTCAGGTAGGCCAGTTCTTTCTCCCGGGATTGTTTCAGTTTTTCTTCGTTGTCTTTATTGTTCTGTTCCAGCAGGCTGAGTTTGTTCTCAAAATCAGCGGCAATATTTTTCCGGAGCGATTCTTCGGTTTCTTTCCGGATCCTGGCCCGCTCGACTTCAAAGTCTTTTTGTTTTTCTTGTTGCCATTCCAGCATTTTTATGCGGAGTTCCTTCTGCACTTCATTGCGGATGGATTCGTTGGGTTCAAACTCGTGCTGGCAGTTGGGGCATTTTATCGTTCCTTGCATTCGGTGTTTTTTGTTTCAAATCTACAAAATTATGGGGCGAAGCGTTGACATCCGTATTTACAAAGAAAAGTTTGAGATTTGGTAAGGATAAAAACGATTATGCTTTCCATCATTACCCGCTGAAGACGTCGCTTGAAATGAATTTACGCAACGTCCCCTTCGGGAGACATTGCTGGAAACGAAATAACCAATTTTCTTTATCTTCAACATACCAAAACGAACCAACTATGCTGAAAGTGTATCGCAATACAGCCATCTTCGTCATCCTGGTCATGATCGGTATACAATGGGGGTTCTATCAGACTTATACCAGTGAGTTCCCGAATTTTGTCGACAAAACTGTCACCATCCATATCCACGGGGCCCTGCTGATGTGCTGGCTGATCCTGCTGATCGTACAACCCCTGCTGATCCAAACCGGCCGGGCAAAGCTTCACCGGACTATCGGAAAGGTTTCCTATGTGCTGGGCCCGCTCGTCATTCTTTATCTTTTCCTGATCGGAAAGGGAGCCTACTGGCGGTCAATCGGAACCCCCTATGAACAGGGTAATTTCATGACCATGGTGCTTGATATCAGGGGCTTCCTGTCCTTCGCTATATTTTGGGCACTGGCCATGTTCTACAGAAAGATACCGGCCACGCATATGCGCTATATGATCGCCACCGGTATCCTGGGCATTGGCCCCGGTTTTGGCCGCGGGCTCATGCACAGTTTTGATATGGGCATTGGAACAGCCCTAACGATTACCGATATTGCCGGCCTGGCCCTCGTGGGTTTCCTGCTGGTGAATGATATTTACAGGAAAAAGAATTACAAACCTTTTCTCGTGGTATTCATCGTGCTGCTGGTGGGCAGTTTACTTTGGCAGGTCAGGGACAGCGCAGCCTGGTTATCCTTTGCCAGGTTCTATGCAGGGGCATTTTATTGATCTTTTCCTTTTTGCTGTTGCGCAGGTCATTTGTCCGCAGCAAATTGTTCATACATAACCCTTATTTATACAATAAAATGAAATACATATTTCTCTTTGTAATGGTATCAATTCTTGGATGTCTTAATCCGGCGAAAAAGGAAAATGACACAAGAAGCGAACTAACTGGAAATACAAATTCAACCTATTCCGATTCTGTTCAGATTGTGAAGATCATAACCGACTTTTTTCGGGCCTTTGACGACCGGGATCTGCAAAAAATTGAAAGTTTGACCATTCCATCCACTCAAATAATCCATAATAATGGCATTACGACAAATACGGCAGAAATGGTTAGTATAATAAATGAAGCGGGAGACTGGTATCCCAGAACAAGACATTTATCCGGTTATCATTTTTACTTTGGCTGCGATTTAGCTGTAATGGGTGTGACCAATGAAGTGATTTTTTCACTTCCAAAGAAAAAGGTGGAAGAAAAATATAAGGAGACCTGGACTTTTCAAAAAATAAATGGGGAATGGAAACCTGTTCGAATTGCATATTCAAAACTGACCGCCGACAAACACTCAGAAGAAGTTAAATAGGGATAGGGAGATCGAATTGCCGGGAGAAAATGCTTACCGGAGATAAGTTCACGCCTTGGTTGGCATTTCCCGGCAAAACCAGGCCGACATGCAATTTCATAAAACACAGGGAGTACCAACAACTTCTTTCTTCCCCGACGAGTCTCCTCTGTCATTCAGATGCATTCGAAATAAGGAAACCAGGAGGGACTCGTCGCCACTTTTTACGCCCATGTTGCAGTTTCCCGCCCAAACCAGGTCTACATTCAATCTATTAAAACACTGGGAGTACCAACAAGAGTGGATGCTGCATCCATTTTTTTCAGGCTGGTACGCCTTCCTGATCTTATTTTGTGTCTTATCACCCGAAAAAAATCAATATTTTGACCAGTTCCTGTTCCTGTTTTTTTATTTTTGATCCAATACCATTCAATCATCTGCGGATCTGGGTAGGCTGCATTTTGGCAGTTCGCGTAGGCAAGCAATAAAACCGGAAATTGCCATGTGTAAAAATTCTTCATCTTCCATTTTATCCATTGCGCTGTTAACTTTATTAATGATCCCCGCTTCCCATTCGCTGGCGCAGCGCATCACCAACCCGGACTCCCTTTCCAAAAACGCATTTCAATGGAACCAGGAAGAAAGGGAGCTTGGTTTTTTGCATTTTGACAAAGTCTTTACGGCCCGGGAAGTCCCAAACGGGGATCAACTGCATGTGTTGCCGCAAGGGAAACCCATTCCTGCTTTCAGCAGGGGTGGAGAGAAAGAAAAAGCGTTGGAAGAATATATAACCAGCCAGAAGGTGGCGGGGCTCCTGGTCCTGCAGGATGGAAAGATCCGGCTGGAGCGCTATGCGCTGGGGCTCAGCGATACCGGGCAATGGACTTCACAGTCTGTGGCTAAGTCGGTGACCAGCACCCTTGTGGGGGCGGCGATCAAAGACGGTTATATCAAATCGGTCGACGATAAGGTGACCGACTATATCCCCGATCTGAAAGGCAGCGCCTATGATAAGGTGTCGGTCCATCAGCTGCTGACTATGACTTCCGGGGTAAAGTGGAACGAAAATTATGACGACCCGAATTCGGATATTGCCCGCTTTTACCGGGACCCTGTCGATCCTGGTGTTGATGCAACGGTCAGCTATATGCGCCGTTTGCCCGCCGAGGCCGAGCCCGGCAAAAAATGGGTGTATAAGACCGGGGAAACGGATCTGCTGGGGGTATTGGTCAGTTCCGCGACCGGGCAAAGCCTTTCCAGTTATCTTTCTTCGAAGATATGGGCCCCTTATGGGATGGAACAGCATGCCAGCTGGATATTAGACCGCACCCGTCATGAACTGGCCGGTTGCTGTTTACAGGCAAGGCTTCGTGATTATGCCCGCTTCGGGCAATTTGTGCTGGAGGACGGGCGCATCAACGGAGCATCCATTGTGCCCGAAGGCTGGTTCCGGGAAGCCACCCGTGCCCAGGTACCGCTCTGGCCGGGAGGGGGCTATGGGTATCAGTGGTGGATATTAAGTGAAAACACTTTCGATGCATTGGGGATCCATGGCCAGATGATCCATGTCGATCCCGCCCGGAAGCTGGTGGTGGTCGTTAGCAGCGCCTGGCCAGAAGCCGAGAGCAATGAACGGCATGCTATTTCGGCCCGTTTCCTCAATACCCTCGCCAAAGCGCTTGACAAAGAAAAGGAAGGTGCGCCCAACCCATAACAGGGATGCCTAAGTAAATATCAAAACCCCGTCCAAACCCTTCAGGGGCTGTTCAGCAGTTTGAGGGTGATTCCAATCTGTCCTAAATGGTATAAGTCGTGCTGCAGGATAACTTCGATCAGGTAATGGAAATTATAGCCGGTATCTGCGAAAGGGGTTTCCAGGTAGCTATCATCCTTATTGTCGAATTGGGCGATCAGGGCATCCGTGCTTCGGTAGAGCTGGTCCTTTAGGTTTTCCCAACCGGTTCTTTTTAGCTGTTTCTTCCCCGACGAGTCTCCTCTGTCATTCAGATGCATTCGAAATAAGGAAACCAGGAGGGACTCGTCGCCACTTTTTACGCCCTTGTTGCTGTTTCCCGCCCAAACCAGGTCTACATTCAATCTATTAAAACACAGGGAGTACCAACTAGTGGGAAGCGGAATCCTATTTAATTCTTCCCCGACGAGTCTCCTCTGTCATTCAGATGCATTCGAAATAAGCAAACCAGGAGGGACTCGTCGCCACTTTTTACGACCTTGTTGCTGTTTCCTGCCCAAACCAGGTCTACATTCAATCTGTTAAAACACAGGGAGTACCAACTAGTGGGAAGCGGAATCCTATTTAATTCTTCCCCGACGAGTCTCCTCTGTCATTCAGATGCATTCGAAATAAGGAAACCAGGAGGGACTCGTCGCCACTTTTTACGCCCTTGTTGCTGTTTCCCGCCCAAACCAGGTCTACATTCAATCTTTTAAAACAAAGTGAGTACCCGCTAGGGGGAAGCGGAATCCTATTTAATTTGGGGAGATATCGCTGACGGAGGATCGATGATTGTCAGATAGTGGGTATTTCCAAGGGGTGAAGAAAAATGATTTTTCCTTTATGTTTTCCGGTATTAACCATTTCATCGGCACCGGAAGATGCTCCGCCGATCCTCAGCACGGCATCACAATGGTCGATAAGTTGTACGGCAATGGGATGAAAAATTTCATTGAAGATGGCGTCGCCAACCTGTTTTGACCCTGCTGCTTCGATCAGGGGCAGTGCAAACCATTCGCCCAGTACTGGCATATGGCCCATCCGGTACAATTCCAAAGCCATGTCGGTCATCGCTTTTACATTGGCGGCGATCAGCTGCGGGTCGTCATGGGTACCGGAACGATAAGGGCCTGCCACCAGGATTAATAAGGACTTTTTTGAAGAGGTCATATTTTATTTTATGGTAAATATAGTTAAGTTCTTCCCCAACGAGTCTCCTCCAACTTTCAGATGTATTCGTAACAAGGGACACCAGGAGGGACTCGTCGCTTCGCTTCCCTGACGAGTCTCCTCCATCACTCAGACGTATTCGTAACAAGGAACAGCAGGACTCGTCGTTACGCTTCCCCGACGAGTCTCCTCCAACTTTCAAATGTATTCGAAACAAGGAACACCAGGAGGGATTCGTCGTTACGCTTCCCCGACGAGTCTCCTCCAACTTTCAGATGTATTCGAAACAAGCCCAATTGAAAAACTGAACTTGAATTTAAGCACTTCACCCCGCATGACGCCAAACGCATGTTACCGGGTCGTTGTTCTTCTTTCAATTTCGTTAAGTTCATTTGTCAAAAGTCGTTTTGTCTCGTTGATACTATCCTTCTTTAAAGGTACTCCTAAAATAAATATTGTATTTGTCGCTTCATTTATTCCGTTTTTATATTGAATGCTTTTTAATTCTATTTGGTCCGATGGGTAACACAGAAAGCCAAATTTAAAATCTGTCTTACTGAACGATGAGTAAGCCATTATTTGATGTAAGTCGTGTCTGTGGTCATCTTTCAGTACTTCACTTTGGTCGAACTTGTTGTATAGATTAGATTTGTACTTGGCGTCTATAAATACCAGGACATTCTCTTTCTGAAAAATTGCGTCTGGCTCGATATGTTTCAGTTCCCAGGAGTAATGCTTCGAAGTCCTAGAATGAAACTTAAAGTTTGAATAAAGTCGTCCACCAGTTTCTTTTGCAGCTTCCTTAAAAATATGCTGAATGAATTTTTCAAATACATCTGAAAAGTCCACCCGCCAAGCTGTGCTGTCTACAAGGTTAAAATTTAAAATTCTATTAGCCTGTTCTTTGCAGGCTTTCACAGTTGGAATATCGGAAAATCGGATTATGATTTTATTGGTTGCCTTTGGTTTATGATGATATAATCGTTCTTCAAGGAAACTCAATTTGGTTCGCAATATATTCTTAATTCTCTGCGGTGTATTGGCTGAAAGTAATTCACTTTTACAAATGTCAAAGACATATCTAATTTCAGAATATTCAGGATGAAATTCGCTCAGTACATTTGTTCTTGCTGGAAATTTTAACCTGTTTTCTACTTTGAATTCGTTGTTTATATATTTTGTCCAATTGATTTGACCAGTAGGTTGACTTGATACCTTTTCAATATTGTCAAACTTTCTCCACGGTCTCATTGTCAGTTTTTCAAGAGCTGCTATAAATTTCACAGCCTCCAAATACAGTGGTGGCCTGAAATTCTTACCAGATGCTAATGGTAAACTATCAATTACCACTGGACTTATTTCAGAACCCAGTAGGTTGAGAATTTCAATATAGTCCTCAAATCTATCACGCCCGGTAAACCGAGGCATAACTACAAAATCACCGATTTGCTTTCCGGTGTCAGAAGCCCTCAAAGGAATAGTGCCAATGAAGCCAGATGAACGAAATGCAAGTGCAGTGCTTTGGTCTGAACCTATGATGTATGGTTGAACACCAAGAAATTTAAATTGCTCAGAATTGTAATCAATGAATTTCTGGAGGTATTGCCCGATAATTCTTTTGTCTGCTGACTTGAACCACTTTTTTTGCAAAGCAACTCCACCCAACTGTTTTGATTGTTCAGTCAGGCAAGGAATTTCGCAAAAAACATCCATTGGTTTTGTCATTCGAAAAGAGAAAGATTTATTCTGGTTGAGAAATAATTATTAAACTCTTCTTTAGCATTTCTCAAAAGTCCTTCTTGAAGATATTCTTTTATCAAAGGGAATATTTCATAACGAATACGATTTTTCATTTCCTCTTCGGTGTCTGCAATAAAATAGCCTTGTCCAGGTTGCAGATTTAGTTCAGTACTTGATGCATACCAGTCAAATATTTCTTGTATTCTGCTAAAGTCTACGTTAAAAAACTGTTTCGAATTTATTGCTTTGGGCTTGAGTGTATACCAAGCAAAGCGTCTTCTAAGAGCAAAGTCAACAACGGCCAAACTTCTGTCGGCTGTGTTCATCGTGGCAATCACAGAAAAGTTGTCAGGCAATTTATTTATCTTGAAATTCGGTGCAATCTCAATTTCAATATTCGAAACATCCATTTTATGTTCAAATAGATAAAAAATAGGTCCCAATACATTGGAGAGATTAGCTCTGTTTATTTCGTCAATGATTAAGATGACTTTTTCTTTGTTATTTTCAAAGGCATATTTTAAGGCCTCCAAGAAGCTACCTAAAATTTCTTTGTATCTCAGTTCTTCGTTTTCTGTGTCAGGTCTGATACCGTAAATAAAATCGGAGTAAGTTGTTTCTGCGTGAAATTGAGTGAAGAAGGTATTTGCTCCAATTTTGTCTGCAACACTTTTTGCGGTTCTTGTTTTACCAGTTCCTGGAGGTCCTTGAAGAACTATGTACTTTCTTTCGTTTAAGAGGTGTTTTACTTCTTCTACTTCATCAATGGTTTCTGACTTTAAAAATGGCTCTAAAGCTTCTGAAACTGCTTTTCTGTGGTCTTTATTGGAAGGCCAGTCTCGAAGTTTTGCATAACCTGCGACAAAGGCTGCAATAAGATGTTTTCCTTCTTCGCTTTCAGGGTCGTCAACTATTTGGCAAGTCGGTAAAACTTTAGTGTATGTTTTAATCGTGTTTTTTTTATGCTGTAAGTCCAGACTACCAGTGATTGATTTTGGCAAACTTGTTTCTATGTCTGAAAAGTCAGATTTACAAAAGCCTCTTTCGTCCGTTAGTTTCGAGAATAACCTTCTAAGTCCTGGATAGGTTGCAAGTTCGTAGTCGTTTTTGAAACCACTAGAACCAATTCCAAGACATACAAGCCAAGGTTTATCTTGGTCATTCGGGAAAATGGTTAATGAAAAGTCGTGAAAAGGTCCGGACGCTTCTTCCTCTGGATGTATAAAGCCAAAATAAGCTCCGTTGTCTTTAAGTGCTTCCTGTCCGGTGTTGTTTCGTTCAACATATGGTTTGTTGAATTCGTTGTCTGTCTTGGCACCGAATTGTTCCGCTTTTTCTTTTATGAATTGTCTAATGTTTTCTATACTCATTTTCTTTGTTTGAATGTCGTTTTACAATGCCCGGTAACGTTCGAGTATTTGCGAAGGCAGGGAATTCATTGAACGTCCAGCCCGTGTAAGTACCCCCAAAAATCCTACAGTATTAAATTAGACAATTTTGTTTAAATTTAAATACAGTAGTAACATGAAAAAATCAAGATTTACCGAAACACAGATTACTGGCGCCTTGAAGGCATATGAAGCCGGTAAGGATG
>WGMO01000014.1 GCA_016125075.1 Terrimonas sp. | reverse complement strand
CGGGGAAGAACAGATCGCCAACCTGAAAAAGCTTACCGAAAGGTATTGTGTCGTTTACCAAACCCTGGTAAAAGGGGTGGCAATTGAAACCGGTTTCCACAATACCCCCACAAAAAAACCCGCCTGAAGCGGGTTTATGGGAAAGTTTGTCATTCTAATCCGATACTAGTTCTCCGCTGTTGCCGGGCTGATAATAGTGGGTATTTCCACAATCTTGTTGGCAGGAAATCCTCCTTTTTTAGCATGTTCCCTGATCAGTTCTTCATTTTCAGCTTTGTAAATACAATAAATCTTATCGCCCGAAACATAGCTTTGAATCCACTGGATTTTGGGTCCCATTTCTTTCAGCACTGTACAGGATTTCTGGGAGATCCCTTTTAACTGGTCCGGGGTAAGCAAACCTGCTCCCGGTATTTCCCTTTCAATCAGGTATGTTTTTAAAACCGGTACCCGGGTGTCTTTTTGAGTCGTGGTGGAACTTACACCCTGGGAACGGGCAGCAAAACCGGTGAGAACTGAAAGGACTAAGAGCAGGGAAAGTCTGTTGATTTGCGTTTTCATAAACAATTTTTTTGTGGTGAGTTAATGCACTAAAGATAGTATCACCCTGTAGCGAAGCGATAGCACAAATCATTCAAAGAATAGCAATACACATGATACAAATCGTTCTAAAAATGGTAAAATTGTTTCAACAGCCTTTAAGCATGGGCGGCGTTCATATAGGTAAGAGGGAGAATACCGTATTTCTTCTTAAAACATTTTGTAAAGTAAGAAGGGCTTGTAAAGCCGGTATCAAAAGTGATCTGTGAGATCGAGAAATGCTTTTTTTTCATCAGGTCTTTTGCCTTATCCAGTCGAAAATCTTTCAAAAACAAATTGGGAGAAATACCCGTCAGCGAAACCGCCTTCCTGTATAATTGTGATTTACTCATGGCCATGGTCTGACAATATTCAGCCATATCGAATTCAGGATCCTGCCAGTTTTCTTCCAGCTTATTGAATAATTGTTCCAATAGCTTTTCTTCCTGGGGCGCCAGGGAGTAAAGGTTATCCTCCTGGTTGACAAAGTATTCTTTGTGGATCAATTCCTTTACGGCCGACGACATGATAATCTGACCATCCCTCGCAACACTGCACAAATAACAGGCCTGCTGTATAGTATCCCCAAACAGATGATCTTTCTTTTCAACAGGCTCTCCCCCATTAAGGCCCATGCGAAGACCCGGCACGGGATTTCCTGCACTCATGAAGGCACTTTGTATGGCCAGGGCGCAGGCTACCGCATTTTTTGCAGTAGCGAAGGAACTGATAAAACCCGTCCCCCGGTGTTCGGCCTCCCTTCCCTTATGTGCCTGGATATTCGTTCTTACCATTTCGTTAAACTGTTTGAGTATTTTACCGGCTTCATCAGGACCCAACCGCAGTTTGAGCAATACAGGGTCCATGGTTTTCACGACCAGCAGTACCCTAAAAGAGGAGTCCTTAAACACTTTCAGTCCATCATCGGTGATCACGGCATCCTCCGGATCATAAATCCTGCCGAGGAAAGATTCGACCAATGATCCATCTACTTCAATAATTTTATGGGGAATCAGTCCATGTGCATCCCGGTGCATATTTTCAACGGCCTTTTTATCCGGGGCTTCTATCAGGCAAAATATGTTCTCCCTTTCTTCGTCAATCCAGTAGGTCATACATTTACAATGATGTTCATGCTGGTGGATAAGATCCAGCCGATGAGCTTCCGCAACATCCCTGGCCCTGACACCTGGCACTATATGAACATCCATATAGATTGGCATAAGAAATTATAATTTATATTAATCTGAAGTTAATACATTCTCAAAAAAATCCAATAATAACTTCCCCGGCATCATTCACTTAAAAAACATCCTGGTAATCCGGCTTTACCCACCAACCCTTTGCAATTCGGAGCCCGGGAAGGGCTATTGGCTTGAAAAATCAAAAAAGTGTAAGCCTTCCAGGCAGGTAATTGCCGTTAACCTTCAACCAAATCCTGAAGCACCTATCTTTGTAGGCCAACATTTAGACTATGAACCTGGAATTCAACAAAAATGAAGACGTGATGAAGCAGTCGCTCAGCAGTATCCGCCAAAAGCTGGGCAAGATCTATGAAGGGGGCGGAAAAAAAGCAGTTGAAAAACAGCATAGTCAGCAGAAACTTACACCCAGGGAAAGAATTCAATATCTTACAGATAATCATAAACCATTTATAGAAATTGGTGCATTTGCAGGTTATGAAATGTATCCTGAACAGGGAGGCTGCCCAGCCGGTGGAACGGTTGCAGGCATTGGTTATGTCAGCGGCCGGCAGTGTGTGATCCTGGCCAATGACCAGACCGTAAAAGCAGGTGCCTGGTTTCCTATAACCGGTAAGAAAAACCTGCGCTTACAGGAAATAGCCATGGAGAACCATTTGCCGGTGATATACCTGGTTGACAGTGCCGGCGTTTTTCTTCCCCTGCAGGATGAAATTTTTCCGGATAAAGAACATTTTGGGCGCATTTTCAGAAACAATGCTGTTATGAGTGGCATGGGCATCACACAAATCGCGGCTGTAATGGGACCCTGTGTGGCAGGCGGCGCCTACCTCCCGATCATGAGTGATGAAACCCTGATGGTGGAAGGGAATGGATCCATCTACCTGGCAGGACCTTACCTGGTAAAAGCAGCCATTGGTGAGGAAGTGGACAATGAAACCCTTGGAGGTGCCGATACCCATACCGCCATCAGCGGTATTGCCGATTATAAGTTCAGGACAGAGCAGGAATGCATGGACCATATCAAGAAAATGATGAGCATGCTGGGGGATTCCCCCAGGGCAGGGTTTGACCGCATTGCGGCAAAGCCCCCGAAAAAAGACCCGGAAGAAATATATGGATGTTTTCCGCATGACGGTAAACCCTATGATATGATCAGCATCATTGAACATATTGTGGATGATGGTGAATTTGAACAATTCAAAGCCGAATATGGCAAAACCATCGTTTGCGGTTATGCCCGGATCGAGGGATGGGCCGTTGGTATCGTAGCCAACCAGCGACTGATCGTTAAAAACAGCCGGGGCGAGATGCAGATGGGTGGGGTGATCTATAATGACAGTGCGGATAAAGCGGCCCGTTTCATCCTTAACTGTAACCAGAAAAAGATACCCCTCGTATTCCTGCAGGATGTGACCGGTTTCATGGTGGGAAGCCGAAGCGAACACAGTGGTATTATCAAAGACGGGGCCAAGCTGGTAAATGCGGTGGCCAATTCAGTGGTACCCAAGATCACGATCATTATAGGCAACAGCTATGGCGCCGGAAATTATGCCATGTGTGGAAAAGCTTACGACCCACGCTTTATTTATGCATGGCCATCGGCAAAAATCGCTGTGATGGGTGGAGATGCTGCTGCAAAAACCTTATTGCAGATTGAAGTCGCTTCTTTGAAAAAACAGGGAAAAGAAATAACACCGGAAGCTGAAAAAGCCCTGTTAGAAAAAATAAAAGGCCGGTATGATGCCCAGACCTCTCCCTGCTATGCAGCAGCCAGACTTTGGGTGGATGCCATCATTGATCCGGCAGAAACCCGTCATTATATTTCAGAGGGGCTGAATGCGGCCAGCCATAATCCATTTCTGAAGGAGCTCAAAACAGGGGTTTTCCAGGTGTAAAGAGCTGATTTTCCGTGCAAATAATGTTTTTTTGGATTAATTTTTTTTGATTAATTTCACCCCTTCATTAACACTAACTGAACATTTATGAGAAAATCTACCCTCACTGGATTTCTATTGGTTTCCCTCTCATGTATCACTGCCTTACAATCCTGTATTGATGATTCCAACCTCAAAGTAAAACCGGCAACGCCTGATCAGTCATTTGTTGAAGAATTTGACACGGCGAATGCGGCATATGACAGGGGATGGCGCTTTATCAACAGGAGTGTTGCATTAGGACGGAGGAACTGGCAAAACCCCAATGCGGATAATTATATCCCGTTCCCACCCTATTCCACATATGCAGCTGGTAACGGTTATCTCTGGGCCGACTATACCTCAACTTCATCTGATGCCGGCGTGATCAGCAACTGGGCTGTTTCTCCCCAAATATGGATGAAGAATGGTGATAAGATTGTATTCTATACAAGGACTGAATTATATAGCTACCTGGGTGATTCTACGGATTTCGTAAACAGGATGCAGGTAAAACTCAACCCTACCGGATCCCTGAACTGCGGTAATGGTACTGAAGTGGGTGATTTCACTACTACCCTGCTCGACATTAATCCATTCTACAACGAATTCCTTTTGAGTAATTACAATATTCTGGACCCCACAGATCCCGACAGGATTAAAGCAAGAAATGCTTACCCACACAGGTGGACCCGTTTTGAAGCTGAGGTTTTTGGATTAAATGAACCGGTTTACGGACGATTCGCATTCCGCTATTTCATTGAAGGTGCCGGTGCCAATGGTTTTGGTTCATCCATTGGGATTGACAGCGTTGCGTATATCAGTAAATAATCAACCTAATATTTCTAAAAAAGTATTATGAAAAATAAATTGACTCTTTTTTTATCATTATCGCTCGTTTTATCCATGGCATTTTTTCTCTATGCCTGTAAAGAGGAAAAACTGAAAACAGAACTGGTCACCATCAGTGATGACTATTCCTATTCTGAGCCCTTCGATTCCATTCAGAAGGTTATCAATAATGGCTGGCGGGCTATCAACAGGAGCAATCTTGCCGGAGACGAAAACTGGCAGCAGGGATCTTATATCGCCGATAATATTAAAGGCGGACCCTTCTATTCAAACATAGCAGCACATTCATCAACGGCCAGTGCCAATGAATATGCCTTATGCCCATATACTGTCGGAGACGGTCTTTCATATATCAATTGCTGGCTGATCACCCCTGCTTTGAATATGAAAAACGGGGACAAATTCTCTTTCTGGACCAAAACTTCCAGCCCCGTCAGTTATCCTGACCGTATGCAGGTATGGATGAACGTAACCAATGATGGTTATAACGTAGGCACCGGCCCGGATAATACCGGCGACTTTACCAAAATGCTCCTGGATATTAACCCGGGGCTTTCTCCAACCGGTTACCCCACAACCTGGACCAAGTACGAATTTTCCATTTCAGGGTTACCCTACCCCACTTATAAAAAATTACGCATCGGTTTCCGCTATTATGTTCAGGATGGCGGTCCCAGTGGTAACAATTCCAATGAAATTGGCATTGATGATTTTGAATTTGTGAGCGTCAAGTAAATAAACTTATCTTAATAATAAATCCAACTTTGATTATTCAGGGTTGGATTTTTACTTTTATCCCATGAAGCAAATCAGATTTCAAAGCCTCCTATTTTTTTGTTTATGGCTCTCCGCTTGCACCAATAACCCGGATACATCCTTTCAACCTGTGCCCCCTGCCACTGGGGCCCTGTTGGCAGAAAGATGGGACACAGTAAGGGCCGCCGAAAATAGGATCCGGGAAGGCGACCTGGTGTTGCGTTGCGGGGATGATATGACAAGTTTTATGCTGAAAGATTTCAGCCAGACAGAAAAAATGTATTCCCATAGCGGTCTGGCATTCTCATTTAATGACACCCTGTATATTTTTCACAATATGGCCGGGGATCTCAATCCGGATGAAGTGATGCGAAAAGACCCCCTTGATTCTTTTCTGACCCCTACGCATAATGTGATCATTGGTATTTATCGGTTTGATTTTACACAGGATGAATTACAAAAACTTAAGTCCATTGTGCTGGAATACTACCGGGAAAAATTACAATTTGATATGAGTTTTGACCTGCGTACTGACGACAAGATGTATTGCGTGGAAATGATTGCCAAATCGATTGAAAGGGCTACAGGCAACAGGATCGTTTTTTCAAAAAGTATAGTGAACCGGGAATTAAAACGCAAATACCTGAAAATGGCTTTGCAGAAAAAAGTATTGCCTTCCGGTAAAAGTGCCGATCAACGCGAATACCTGGCCATTGATAACCTTTACCTGAACCCGCATTGCCACACCGTGTATAAAAAAGTATTTGCCGAAAACAACGGACCGGTCATGATCCCTTCACCTGAAAATAATTCCAATTGAATAAGCCTGATGTCATTATCTATACCGATGGTTCTTCCCGTGGCAATCCGGGGCCAGGGGGATTTGGCACCCTCCTGATGGCCGGAACCCATAGAAAAGAAATAGCGAAGGGGTTTAAATACACCACCAATAACCGTATGGAACTGATGGCTGTCATTGCCGGGCTTGAAGCACTGAAGAAAGACAATATGAAGGTCATGATATTTTCTGACAGCAAATACATTGTAGATGCCGTGGAAAAAGGATGGCTTAAAAACTGGATCCGGACTGGTTTCAAAGGGGGCAAAAAAAACAAAGATCTCTGGCTCCGCTATGATGAACTTGCTGCCCGTCAGCAGGTAAAATTTACCTGGGTGAAGGGGCATGCCGACAACCCCTTTAATAACCATTGCGACGAACTGGCTACTGCTGCTGCCGACGGACATCACCTGGAAACCGATACAGGGTATCAAAATGAAGACTGATCATTAAAGATGGTGCAAAAACTAAAATACCCGCCATTTGCGGGTATTTTAAAAAAAAATTGTGCACAATATTAAGCCAAAGTAAGACGCCTTCTTTGTTGTATGATATAATTGTAGGCAACCATGATCAGCGGTAAAAAAACAATCGTGGCGATCAGGGAATTC
The DNA here is from genome assembly GCA_016125075.1 of Terrimonas sp. Lineage (GTDB taxonomy): Bacteria > Bacteroidota > Bacteroidia > Chitinophagales > Chitinophagaceae > SpSt-398. The sequence goes on along the minus strand of WGMO01000014.1, from coordinate 221,079 downwards.
CTGTAAAATGGAAGCCCGGCTGTATAGCAATTCATCAGGCCGGAAAAATCCTTTGTGTACAAAGCCACAGAAGACATCCAAACCATTGTATTCGACAAAAAGAAATAAACAGTAGGTGCCGCAATGGCCCCTGCCAGCAGGTTTTGCCTGCTCCGGCCCCTTAACCCCCAACCTATCAAGGTTGCCGTTAAGATTAATCCGTAGTTTTTCCACTGCCCGGCATAAAAACCTTCGTAATCAAACAGGTCTGCCTTAAACAGTATCTCAATAATGATATCACTCACAAGGAGTGCCAGCAGGGGAAGCAGGAATGAACTGTTTTTCCGTTTAATGATCATACCCGAAAAAACAGCGATAGCCATAACAGGTGAAAATCCTGACCAGTTGACATCCGGTCCCAGGAATATTTTATAAGCAACTGTCAATAATACCAACAGGGAAATAAATAAGATCCATTTTATGTTAATACGCATAGTTCTTTTTTTGTCAATGTAATTTACAATATAACAGACTGCAAAAATAAAAGAATTCGATCAATTGACCGGCAGACTTATTCACTCCCTGTTAACAGGTGCTGAAGCCCTGAAAACCAAACTCTTTTCAATGCATCTCATATGGTATGCCGTACCGGCGGCCACAAAGGCTGCTTCGCCTGCTATTAAGGAAAGAAAATGATCTTCGGCAGAGAGATCAACGACCCCTTGCAGGACGAATAGGATTTCATCGGTACGGGTCTTTGCCTGTCTATCATTCATTTTTTCCATCCGGATCTCGGCTAATTCAAAATCGGGTGCAGTGGTTTCAAAAACCTTTTCAAAATTGTCCTTTCGGGTCCCTTTCAGGATAGCAGGTATAACGGCATCGCATTTTGTATGTTTCAACAGTTCTTTTACATCAATATGCTTGGTCGTCAGTCCACCCCTTAATACATTGTCAGAATTGGCCATGATCTCCACACATTGCCCGAAAAGATAGGCATGCGGGATACCGGCTTCCTGGAAAATGGCCTCTCCGGGGTTAAGTTTGACGATATTGAAAAAATAAACGGAAAATATACCCCGGTCCGTCTGCCCATTCCTGTTAAAAGTAATTGCTGCCCTGGCGGCCCAATAATCCTCCTCCTCCTTGCGCAAAACCCCCTTTTCATAAAGAGGAACGATCCGGTCCAGCAGGGGTGTTAAACAGGCGTTCACCTGCTCCTGGGGCATCCCCATCACTTTTTTATACAATCCCTCATAACCTTCCAGTTCAAAAACGGGTATCAGGCTTTCAAACTCGGGTACGGATCGCAAAACAGCCCTTAAAGGGTCTTCAGGCTTAAAACCATGCAACAACCAAAATTCACTGATCGCATAGGCCAATTCGGGTTTGTGGTTGTCATCTTTATAATTCCGGTGTGGTGCATCGAGTGGAATCCGGTCGGCATTTTCCTTGGCAAATTCCAGGGCAGCGGCCATCTTTGACGGGTGTACCTGGATAGACAGCATATCTTTTACATCCAGCACTTTTAAAAGAAAGGGGATCGCTGTTACCGTATCCAGTTTTTGTAATTCATCGCCTAGCCTGATCTGAGAAGGGGATTTTGGATGGGTGCCCATCCAGTATTCTGCATAGTTTTTTTTGGAGGTATTGATGATGCCCAGTAACCCGGGCAAATAATCAGTGCCCCCCCAATCATAGTGCTGAATGGTTCCCTCGAGTCTGTAAATACCCTTTTTCATAGTCAGGTTTACGTTGTAATTTAAAGTAAAGATAATGCATGGCCGAACATAACGACCTGGGTAAAAAAGGGGAAGCGATGGCAGAGCAATACCTGAGTGGTAAAGGGTTCTTCATTTTGCATAAAAACTGGCGTCATTCCTATTACGAGATTGACATTATCGCTACCCGGGGAAACCTGCTGCATTTTATTGAAATCAAAACGCGCAGGTCCGTGGCCGGTGGTCACCCGGAAGACGCCGTAACAAAGAAGAAATTCAGGCGCCTGCTGAATGCCGCTGACGAATTCCTGTTTCAACATCCGCAATACCGGCATGTGCAATATGATATACTGGCTATCACCTTGCATAAGAACAGGGAAGATGAGTTTTTCCTGTTGGAAGATGTGTTCCTATGAGGTTTAATATACAATACCGCTTAAGAATAGACGCATTCGTATTTCGCCAGGGATCACTGACCATTCACCCGTTCGATCAGTTTCTCCACCATTTTGAAGGTGGCCGGGCAGTATTCTATATTCTGTTTATGCACGTGCATATAATCCACCATTTTTTTCTTAGGTAAATGCGGAAACCCCGAGCAATCTACGGGCCGGACCTTATAGATGCTGCATTTATTATCTTTCAGGTTGAGGAACTGGCAGGGGGTTGATTTATTCATCCAGTCGCCATTGCTCCTGTCTTTGACCAACCATTTCTTCCTAAAGGCATTGACTGACATACCCAGGTGCTTGGCAATACGTTTGATATCCTTTCCGGTATAGGTAGGCGTCATGGTCTTACAACAATTGGCACAGGTAAGGCAATCTATTTCCTGCCACACTTCCTTTTCCACGATGGTGGTGAGTTTGTCGAGATTGGCGGGGGTCTTTTTTTCAAGCCGGGTGAGAAACCGCTTATAGGCGGTTTTACGGTTCCTTACTTTCTGGTTAAACGATCTCAGGTTGACAGACATATTTTTTTCTTGACGGGGCCGAAGATAATAGAAAAAACTTTTTATACTGACATTAGTTTCTATTTTTGTCAGGATCAATTAATAAATATCATGAGAACGATTATACTGACTTTTTTATTGACCGGAATGCTTTTTGCCTGCAAAGACAAAAACCCTGAAGCGATCAAACCACTTTGTGAAAATCCCTGCCTCTCCGATACCCTGAAATTCACCATCCTCAACCCATTTGAACCCTACGTAAAAATCATACCGACCAACTGCCTGGCCGATTCGGTGGTTTGGAGCCATAAAAAACTGGAAAACCGGAGAAAGATCCATTTATCGACATTTATGGAATCTATCCTGGCCCTCGGTGATTCATCCTTTCGCTGCTATATCAAGGATACAAGTTATGCCTACCTGGTCTTTAATGATTGTACCACCCGCAGGGGTTACTGGCTAAAACTGCCTTTTAATAAAGCTGATGCCATGGAGAAATCCGTATCGGCCATCAACAGCATTGACCCCCGCTATAAGGTTGAAGACGGGCTGATCTGCTATAAAAGCAATAATACCATTTATGTAGAAGAAATGATGACCGGAAAGAAAGCAACCGTGGAAGTGGAAAAACCTAAATTGGAGTATAACAAAATGTATGAGATCATCGATTCCGTCCATGTTACCCGTAACAGGATCTTTATGAACTTAAAAGACGGGAAAGATGTCATACCGCTTGAAAAAACGATCTCCCTTCAGTAAGGGACAACCATTCGTTTCATGTTTATAAACCCAGGGTACCGATCGTGTGGGAACCTTATAAAAAAGGATTTAAATCTTACCTGCAACTGGAAAAGTCACTTTCGGACAATTCTGTTGCCGCTTACCTCAGGGATATCGATAAACTGACCCAGTTTTTGCAGGCAATAGAGAAGCTTTCATCACCGGCGGAAATTGACTTGAAGCTCTTACAGCAATTCGTAAAATGGGTGGCTGAACTCGGTATGACCGCCTCCTCCCAGGCCCGTATCATTTCTGGAATTAAAGCATTTTATAAATACTGCCAGTTGGAAAATATCAGTACCAACGACCCTACTACCCTGTTGGAGGCTCCAAAACTGAAAAGGCTGTTACCCGACACCCTAAGTTTTGATGAAATTGAAAACCTTATCAATACGATTGACCTGAGCAGACCGGAAGGCACCCGTAATAAAGCATTGCTGGAAATCCTGTATAGCTGTGGTCTGCGCGTGAGCGAAGTGGTGAACCTGAAGATATCCCAGCTCTATTTTGATGTGGGATTTATACGGGTAATCGGAAAAGGTGATAAGGAAAGGCTGGTACCGGTGGGCAGAACGGCAGCCCGGTACGTAAAGATCTACCTGGATACCGTCAGGATACATACAGCAGTGCGTCCCGGTCACGAAGACATTGTTTTTTTGAACCGAAGGGGCGCAAAACTGAGCAGGGTGATGATTTTTTATATCATAAAAGATGCTGCCGCCCGGGCCGGCATCACCAAGAATATTTCACCACATACATTTCGACATTCCTTTGCTACCCACCTGGTAGAAGGTGGAGCCGACCTGCGGGCCGTTCAGGAAATGCTGGGTCATGAAAGCATCACCACCACTGAAATCTATACCCACCTGGACCGTGAGTTTTTAAGGAAAACTCTGGAACAGTTTCATCCGGGATTTAAAAAATAACGGGGTAATGGTAAGGCCATCAGGCATCATTTACCGTTTTTAGACCCAAAATAGCTGACCCGGATTTCCCTTCCCCTCCATCGGCAAACACAGGTTTGAATCCCTTTTCGAATACTTTAAATAGCAGGATTTCAAACCATTAAGCATTATACCTTTTATACAATAGTTTAACCTTTTACTCCCCGAAAATCTTATTATTTTTATTCTGTGTCTTTTCTAAAGAACAACGATAACACCAGTATTACTGATATAGAACTGATCCATCAGTACAAACGCACCGGCGACCTGCAGCACCTGGGTGAACTGTACCAGCGCTATATGGAACTGGTTTATGGTGTTTGCCTGAAATATTTCAGGGACCCGGAAGAAGCTAAAGATGCGGTGATGCAGCTATTTGAAGAACTGGCCGTAAAACTCAAAAAACATGAAGTGGAAAATTTCAGGGGCTGGCTGCACCGGGTTGCCAAAAACCATTGCCTGATGAAACTCCGGTCGCCCAGGAACCTGAAAACCATTGATATAGACCCTTCGCTTGTGCAAAATGAAGACAATGTGCATCTGAATGGTGCATTGGAGAAGGAGGAAAATTTTGTAAAAATGGAGAAATGCCTGGATAGCCTTACCACAGAACAGCAACAGATGATCCGACTCTTTTACCTGGAAGGAAAATGTTATAATGACATTGTTCAGGAGACAGGCCTGGCATGGAACCATGTCAGAAGCCATATCCAGAATGGAAGGAGAAACCTGAAAATCTGTATGGAAGCGGGAGAAACCCTGACCCCTACTAAAAAAAATGTATAACTAATTGAATTTTTGGTATAGTAAACAACATGACGGGAAATAAACATACAGGCACTTATTCAGCATCAGATTTCGAAAAATACTGGCAGGGAAAACTCTCAGCTGCGGATATGCATGCTCTTGAAAAAGCAGCCATGGATGACCCTTTTCTTGCGGATGCATTGGAAGGATACCGGCATGCCGGCCAACCCGTAAACGATCTTGAATCCCTGAAAGGAAAGCTTGCAGATCGGGTATTGGGAAAACCACCGGTTATCCCTCCTGCATCCGGGATCATTTGGTGGAGAATAGCGGCTTCCATCATTTTGGTTGCAGGTATCGGCTGGCTGGTTTACAAAATTGTCCCGAAAAATAAAACGGAAAACCTTACCAGTGCAGAAGAAAAGCAAACAACCCTTTCGAAGGATTCATATCCGGGAACAAGAACAGCATTTGATTCCATCCCTAACATGGACCAGTCCCAGGGAAAGGATAGCAATCATATCATCAATCTGACAAGCCATGCCGGATCAGCGAAAAATGCAGGACCTGCTCCATCCGGAAACAAGAAAGCAGATCAACTTGACCCGGTCCCTGCAGAACCAGCGACTAACACAGATAAAGACAAGATTTTTGTTCCTGAAAAAGAGCTGGCCCGGAACCGGGAAATAGCAGTTACGCCAGGCATCAGGACAGAAGAAGCCGGGATTAAAAATGATTCCATATTGAAAGAATCAAAAACCGGGATTCTTAAAGCCGATAATGAGTATGTAACGGAGAACAGGATCAAGACAGCCACCAACAGGAATGCAGCAGCCGCTATCCCCCCGGACAAAAAGATTTCAACTGAAAAGGACACTAAAAAAGGGAAAGTAAAATCCTTTAAATTTTCCGGAAGGATAGTGGATGCCGATAATAATGCAATTCCCTATGCAATTGTGATGAACCTGGCCGATTATCAAACAATTTATGCCAATAGTGAGGGATACTTCACCATACCCGTTGCGCCGGATTCGCTGGTATTGCTGGACGTCAGTTCGCAGGGTTTTGCATCCCGTGAATTCAGGCTGAACCGTTTCGATAAAAAAATGGCCGAACTCATGCTTTTTGAATCTGCAGCCGGTGATAATACCGGTGCATTAACCGTATCGGCTGAATTAAGTGAACCGCTTACGCAAAAAGACGAAAAAAATATGCTCCCGGCTCCCGAACAGGGATGGCAGCTGTATAACCAATACCTCGCCAATGCACTGACCAAAGAAAAAGACAAGCTCACCAACGGGGAAGTGGTTTTGGGCTTTGCCATCAGCAAATCCGGAAACCCTGTCAATATTATCATTTTACAATCCTTATCCCCTGACAACGACCAGGAAGCGATACGGCTATTAAGGGAAGGTCCCAAATGGCAGGCGAACGGTAAAAACAATGAATTCAGGCTGTCTGTCCGTTTTTATTAAATGCCGGGTCGTTCCCTGTCTATTTCCTTATCTTTATCGCTCACAAAAAACTATTTTCTATGCTGAAAAAAATACTGACCAGCTGTATTGCTTTGCTGACATTATGGTCTGTTGACGCACAACAATTGACCACCCCTGCCCCCAGCCCCACCACCAGTGTGAAACAGGACTTCGGGCTTTCTTCGATCGAATTAAGTTATTCAAGACCCGGCATGAAAGGCCGCAAGATCTTTGGCGACCTTGTTCCCTACGGACAGGTTTGGAGGACCGGCGCCAATGGAGCAACAACACTAACATTTGGCGATGAGGTAACCATCGGAGATAAAAAAATAGCGCCCGGTAAATATGGCTTACTGACAATTCCGGGTGAAAATGAATGGACCATTATTATCACCAAACAAACGGATGTGACCAGCCCCGCTGCCTATAAAAAAGACCAGGATATCGTACGGGTCATGCTAAAACCCCAGATGCTGCCTTTTTCGGTGGAAACCTTTACGATTGGGGTCAATGATATAAAAAGCACCAGTTGCACCATCGGTATTATGTGGGACAATGTGTATGTGGGACTGCCCGTATCTACCAATATTGACGATAAGGTAATGGCGCAGATCAAAACTGCGATGAGCAGCGAAAATCCGCCTTATTTCAATGCCGCCATGTATTATATGGAGAATGGCAAAGACATCAATCAGGCGCTTGAATGGTTTACGAAAGCAGAAAAACAAAGCCCCGATGCATTTTGGGTAGTCTACCAGAAGGCAAAATGCCTGGCTAAACTCGGCAAGAAATCCGAAGCCATTGAATCAGCCATGAAATCAAAAGATATGGCCGCAAAAGCCAGCAACGGTGATTATGTAAAACTGAATGAAGATCTTATCAAATCACTGAAATAAGATAGCTTTTCCCTGGTGAACCCTGCCCTATGCGGCAGGGTTTATTTTTTTACTGACAAAAGTATTCAGCAAAACAGTAAAAATGATTACACCAAATGCCCCGATGGGGTTCAGCCAGAGGAAACTCATCTTGATGATATCCTGTTTGGTGAGCAGAAAAATCAGCAATACCAATATCTCCGCAAGAATGGCACCCCAGAATACAGTTGTACCATTTCGGACTTTTTTCAAAAAGAAGGCCACCAGGAAAACCCCGAGTATCACTCCATAAAAAAGAGATCCAAGTACATTCACAGCTTCTATCAGGCTGTTGCCGATATTATAGGTAAACATGGCCACTACAATACAGAAGACGCCCCAGCCAAGCGTATACCATTTGGAGATCCGGTATTCTTTTTCTGCGCTCACTTTTCCGGGTACAAATCGTTTATGAAAATCAACCATAGAACTCGAAGCCAGTGAATTGAGAGCGGCAGCAATACTTCCCCAGGATGCCAGAAAGATGATTGCAATCAACAGACCCACCAGGCCTTTTGGCAGGTATTCTACAACAAAGCGAAGAAAAATATAGTTGGTATCATTCCCGTCACCCCCCACTTCTTTTGAATTGATCCAGTCTTTCACTTTCTTTCTGAGACCATCTGATTCCTGCTGTAACTGGTTCAGGGTTGTTGAACTTTCTTCAATAATCCGGTCATCCCCGGTTTTCAGGGCATCCGTAAAATGGATAACAGCCTGTTGTTTCTTTTCCAGCAAACCGTTGTAGGCTTGTTCTGTCAGGGCAAAAGAATCCCTGAGGGATGAGTGCCGGATCTTTTCGACCTGGATCTGATTGAAAAATATGGGTGCTCTGTTGAACTGATAAAAAGTAAAAACAAGTGCCCCAACCAGCAGGATCAGGAACTGCATGGGCACTTTTACAATGCCATTCATCAGTAAACCGATCCTGCTTTGTTTTAAGGATCTTGCAGTCAGGTACCTCCCCACCTGGCTTTGATCCGTACCAAAATAGGAAAGTGCCAGAAAAAAACCACCGATGATACCGCTGAAGAGGTTATAATTATCATTCCAGTCAAAACCCTTTCCTTTTTCAAAACCAGTGGTGACCACATTCAGTTTCCCCAGTCTTCCACTGACATAGAGGGCGTCGGTAAAACCCACATTTTCCGGCAGCATCCTGACCACCATAAACGCTGCCAGGAAAATACCGGTAAAAATGATGACGAGTTGCAACTGCTGGGTATACGCAACCGCCTTGGCGCCACCACTCACGGTATAAATGATCAGTAAGCCCCCCATCAGGATATTGGTGGTATAAATGTTCCAGCCAAAAAGGGATGAAAGGATGATGGAAGGTGCAAATACGCTGATCCCGGTAGATAGCCCTCTTTGTAATAGAAAAAGAAAAGAGGTCAGCGTCCTTGTCTTGCCATCAAACCGGCCCTCGAGATATTCATAGGCCGTGTAAACTTTTAGCCGGCTGAAAATAGGGACAAAGAAAACGGAGATCACGATCATGGCAAGCGGAAGCCCAAAATAATACTGTACAAAACGCATACCATCCGTATAGGCCTGACCCGGTGCAGAAAGGAAAGTGATGGCACTGGCCTGTGTACCCATGATGCTGAGCAGGATCAGCCCCCAGGGCATACTCCGGTCGGCCAGGAGATAACCATCAAGGCTATGCGTTGTACGGCTCCTGTATAAACCATACCCAATAATACCGGCAAGCGTTAAGATCAGTACGACCCAGTCCAGTTGGCTCATGAAAATGTTTTAGTAAAAACCGAAAACAACAGTATCAGGATCACCAGTATCAGGATCACAAACAGATACCACTGTTTCCAATTTTTAAATAATGGCACTTTATCGTCGTTATTCCTATGCATCATTATCGGCTTCGCATCATGGCTGAGGCGGTCAACCCGATTACCAAACCCAGCAATAAACCCAGGGGCAACCGCTTGATGAATAATCCCAGCCCGATACCTAATAAAATGGTTACCACCAGTGCAATATCGGTCCTGCTTCTGTCCGGTTTTTTCTCACTCATCTTAAAACGCCTTTTTCCTGTTTAATGCAATCAGGTTGGCCAGCAATCGATAGGCCCCTGGCACCCCGGCCGGCAGTTCCCTGAAAAACACGAGGCCGGTATAGACAAACTTCCCTTTCCCATAATCGGCCACGATCAGGCTGCCTTCATCTGTCCTGTCGCCAGGATCCTGCATGGAAAGGATGGGCGTAAAATGCTGATCCCATTTAATGGCATCATAAATGCTTCTTTCCTGGATCCATCCCCTGAAATCATCCTCGCTTAATTTGTTGGGAAAATTAAGCGCGGGGTGATCGGGTTGCAGGAACTTCACACGCGCTTTTTCATCTGTAATTCGGTTACGGGAGATAGTGAAATCATAGGGCCCTATTTTAGAAGCCACATTGCTGATAAAATTACTTGTATTGTACTGAACGATGAGATTACCACCATCTTCTACATATTGCATCAGCTTGTCGTAATAATTACCCATCCAGTCATTGGTATTATAGGTACGGACCCCTGTGATTATCGCGTCAAACCGCCCCAGGTTATTACGGGCCAGTTCCTTTTCTGTCAGCAAAGTCACTTCATATCCCATCTGTTCCAGGGCTTCAGGCACTTTGTCGCCGGCACCAACAATATATCCTATGGTCTTATTATAGGTTTTAAGATCAAGTTTGCGGTTCACAACACTGGCATCATGAAAATAATTGATATGGGGGATATGATCGTAACTGATCTCATGCAGGTCATAGGATTTAATGGCTGTTGCCCCGTTTCCTGACAGTAAAAAATCATACGCATTGTCTTTTGTGGCGCTGATATCGTAATTGACCATCCGGGCCTTTTCTTTTTCATAAAATGTCATCCTGGAGGGTGAAAATATGGCCCTGTAAGAATCCGGCTCCTGGGTTTGCAAACTATCCAGTTCTGCCGTGATATTTTGTTTTTTTGGGGTGACACTTAAAATGCCCTGGAATTCATTTTTATCCCTTGACATTTTAATCAATTGATCGGGTGAAACGATCACCGGGGGCACGACCACCACGGGATCATACAACTCTCCTCTTACAGGGTCGGTATGCCTGTATTTCACCGCCTCATTAAAATCAAATTCCCGGCCATAAATCCTGATAAAAATATGTGCCGTATAGGCGGGATCCACATCGGGTTGGCCGATCTTTTCCTGGTTGGTCACATTATAATAGCCTTCTTCCATTTTGTTGACCAGCCAATAGGGTTGTGAGATATTTTTTGTAGAGGGAACAAAAAAGTTTTTCGAAAAATTGAGGTTTTTGTTCTTTTCAAGCTGAGCAGAAAAAGCTGTATCAAACTGGTCAAGCGTGATATGATTCAGAACAGCTTCAACACCCAGCCGGTTGTTAACAGAGAAACTGATTTGAACCGAGTCGGTTTGAACTGCATAACGGTCATTGGTATAGGCATCCAGCCATAATCCACTGCATTGGCCGATCAGTTCCTTAACCTCTTTGAGTTTTTGTACTTGCCAGGGATTGGCGGGCAGGGAAAGAATGGCACCATAGAGTTCGGTCAGTCCTTTTACGGATTGTTCCGGATGTAAGAGATCAAATTTTGCAGCGATGGCATCAATCATTTTCTGGATCTTACCGCCACCGGGGATCCTGTTCCAACTGATATCCACAGCATCGGTAAGTGAATTCCTGGGTTCGCTCCCCCCGGTTGTTTTAAAATATTCAAAAGACTCCCCCCGGCTGCCAGGCACGCCAAAGCCCTGGCTTTTATGCTGACTGCGGCTCTCGGCAGCAATTTCTCCATAACTTTTTCCCAATAGTGGATTATATCCTCCCACATCAATCTTGAACTGTGATTCGCTGGTGGTATTGGTTCCGCCAAAATTGAAGGTATTCCACAGGATGCGTTTGGCCTGCCAGGGCTGAACGTATTTTAACTGTTCCGGAAAACGGTTGGGGTCAGCAGCAGCAGTAAAAGCTTCATTGGCCAATATAGCGGAAGCGGTATGATGACCATGCCCCCCTTCCCCGGTTGTTGGGAACCGCGTCACGATCACATCTGGACGGAATTTCCTGATGACCCACACCACATCACTTAAAATCTTGTTCTTATCCCATTTGGTAAACGTCTCCTCCGGATTTTTTGAGTACCCGAAATCAAAGGCCCTGGTAAAAAATTGCTCGCCCCCATCCATCCTTCTGGCGGAGAGGAGTTCCTGGGTCCTGATCAGTCCCAGTTCAATTCCCTGTTCATCACCAATAAGGTTTTGTCCGCCATCACCCCGGGTCATGGCCAGGTAACCGGTTCTGTACAATTTATCTTTCGAAAGATAGGCAATGAGCCGGGTGTTCTCATCATCAGGGTGTGCCGCAACATACAATACGGAACCCAGCACATTGAGTTTTTTGATGGCCAGGTACATATCGGCTGAAGACCAGCTGACAGGCCGTTGGGGAAAGACCGCTATAGCAAATAGCAAGGTTGCAACTATCGTGATAATTCGTTTCATTGTAAGATTTTATACCCTAAGATATCAGCCCTTGTGTTTTGATATTCTTAAAGTTGATAAGCGGTAAAATTATTGACCAACAAGAAAAACGGCGTTACAGAAAAACAATTTCCCGTTTTCCCAGAATTCCCTGAACAGGATATTGTCTGCAAAATAGACAATATTGCCCCTACCCATCTCCTGTACCCCGAAAACCAATGCGTCTTTTAACTTATTCCTGACCTTTGATCCGACAAATCCCGATACCTGGTTATCTTTCTTAATCACTCCTACATTCCATCCGCCATCATCCAGGAAATTATAAAGATTATTATCCTGTTTCAGGGAAAAATAATGATCGGGATACCCATAAGCCAGGGGGTGTGTGTTATCAATATCGAGCCTGAAGATGGATCCGGGCATGAAAGAGCGTAAATAATCCCGCTCCCGCTCTTCATATACTTTCAGGTCATCATATTCGTCTTTCTTTTCATTGTCAACCTCTTTTTTTGATTTGATCGCCCAATCCAGCCTCGACAACTGCGAAACAGCCCTGTCAAGGGCAATCAGTTTACCGCCCCTGGTGATCCAGGATTTCAGGTCTTCCTGGGCTGATTTATCATTTAAAAAAGGATAATTTCCGGCCGGCATGATGATCACATCGTAATCATCTTTGTTGACCCTTCGAAGATCGTTCACATTGACCAGTGTTACAGGATAGTTGATCACTTTATCAAAAAAATACCAGACTTCGCCGGCATCATTACTGCTGGTGCCATCACCGGTGAGCAGTGCAACCCGGGGGGCGTGTATAAAATGAATCTTTTCACTGCCAAAGTCAAAACCCGCATCCACAAAACCTGTACTGACCTCTATCACGCTTACCTGGTTATCGTTACCCGCCTTATTTAAGATACCGGTCATACCCGGCCATTTCGACTCGTTCGATTTTTTCACGACGATCAATGAACCCCTTGCAAAATCCTGCCCGTTGATCGAAAACGGTTGTTCTGCATAACGGACCCTGACCCCTTCTTTTAATAACTGACCGAGTAATTTCGCACTCTGCACCCCCTGCCAGGGAATCACATAACCATATGCCTCTTTCAGGTTATTGACGATCATACCGGGCCGGGCCCCGCCGCCCGATTGAATCTTCACCCTCGAAGCAAATGCTTTGACTCCATACACATAGGGCAGTGACCATGCTGTAATATCATAAGTGGCGGAGTCGACCAGTTTGCTTTTGGGTTCAAACAAGACTTTCACCATCACGGAATGCGGTTGTTGCGATTGAATGAGGAGGTCCCCTTTTTCTACAGTAAAGCCCTGCTCTTTGCCGGTATCGTAATTAAAACCACTGCTGCCGGTTTTTGCCCTGTCGGCAGCAAATTCATACCGGATATCATTTTTATCCAGTAACTGCAAAAGTGATGCAATGCGCTGGTTATCGGCCGAAACATTTTTAACCACATAGGTTTTATATTCTCCCACACCGTTTGCCACCGACTCATTGTAATATTTCCTGAATTCACTGATCAGTTTGGCCGACAAACCGGAAGCCACTTCGATGGTGCTCAATGATGTTGTAAAATGATGGAGGGCCCTGTCGTGCAGTGTCAGCGTATCGCCATCATCGGTTATGATACCGAGGCCGGATGTGCCATGCCCCGCCTGTTCAAAAGTCATACCGATCGCGCCATTATAAATCGGGTAGGTATCGCCGTAAGATGGATAGAAGAGATCAAAAACCTCCTTGGTGAAGTAGAGCCATCCCGCTTTGTCAAAATACCTTGCATTGTTCTTGCCGATGGACACCTGGAATTCCCTTTGCCAGGGTGTGATGACCTCATGATAGGGCTGTGCTGCCGGGGCGAAATAGTAAGGGCTATTGATACCCTGTTCATGAAAATCAACGTGTACCTGGGGAAGCCATTGCAGGTAAATTTTCAGGCGTTGCTGGCTTTCCACCTGGGTTTGCCAGGCCCAGTCGCGGTTCAGGTCAAAATTATAATGGTTGGTCCTTCCACCGGGCCAGGGCTCACTATGTTCCCTGGCTGCCGGCGCCACATTCGGTTGTTGCCCCACAATACTGTTGAACCAGTTGACATAGCGGTCTCTCCCGTCCGGGTTAATACAGGGATCGATGACCACCACCGTATTCTTTAACCAGGTTTTAGTTTTTTCATTTGCGGGATCAACCAGCGCGTAAAGCGTCATCATGGCTGCTTCGGAAGACGAGGTCTCATTGCCATGCACATTATAACTCAGCCACACAATGGCCGGAGCCCCTTCTTCCAGTGCCGCCATCCTGTCCAGGCTCGTGTTGGCCAGTCGCTGGTTATTTTTCCTGATGTTGTCCAGATTAAGGATGTTCTCCGGTGATGAAACAAAGGCCAGCATCAATGGTCTGCCTTCATTGGTCTCGCCATATTGTTGCAACTTAACCATGGACGGAGCTGTTTCAGCCACTTTCCTGAAATAGGATACGATTTTCCAATGAGGCGTATATTTTTCACCGATCGAATAACCCAGGAAATCTTTAGGAGCAGGTGGCTGAGCCGTAACAGAAAAAAACAGGAAAACAGCCATGAACGGAACCAATATTTTATGCATGGAACTTTGTTTAATCCGGCAATTTAAGAAACATGAGAGGAGGAGTAAAATTTTATACTGATTTTGTACCGTTTAAAAGATTTTTTAGGGGAATGATCCGGAATCTGAGAAAGGAATACCGATATAACAGAATTTGAAAGATAACGGTAACTTTTCAGTAATTTTCTGTTCTATTTTAAAGCATGAAAAAGACAACTTACCTCCTGCTGCTCCTTGTTCTTTATTCAGGATGTCATTCCCTGCGAAAATCGGAACAGCTCTCTTTCAATACATTCAATGCCGTCTCCCAGAAAAAAGTAATTGTACAAAACGGTGCAGTAGTGTCGGCCCATCCGCTTGCCAGTAAGGTGGGCCTGGAAATGCTAAAAATGGGTGGCAATGCATTTGATGCCGCCATTGCCACACAACTGGCACTGGCAGTTGTTTATCCCAATGCCGGCAACCTTGGGGGTGGTGGATTCATGGTCGCCAGGTTGGCAAACGGAGATTTGAAAACGCTTGATTACCGGGAAAAAGCTCCAATAAAGGGTTTTAAAGAAATGTACATTGATGAAAACGGGAAGGCCCATACGGAACTTAGCCAGAACGGACATCTCTCGGCCGGTGTACCCGGAACTGTAGCCGGATTATTCGCTACCCTTCCCTACGCCCGGTTACCAATGAAACAACTCATCCAACCGGCGATTGAACTGGCAGAAAAAGGTTTTTTGATCACTGCTGCAGAGGCCCGCTCCCTGAACAGTTTGAAAAAAACTTTCGAAAAATATAATACGGTTCGACCCGTTTTTGTAAAAGCAGGACCCTGGTCGGATGGTGATACCCTTATTCAAAAAGACCTGGCTGCAACACTGAAAAGGATCAGGGATAATGGGCAAAAGGGATTTTATGAAGGAGAGACCGCAAGGCTCATCGTGGAAGAAATGAAAAGGGGTCATGGCATCATTGGTTATAAGGACCTGAAAAATTACAAGGCCATTTTCAGAGAACCCCATGTCTTTACCTATAAAGGATATTCAATTGTCGGAATGCCCATGCCCAGCAGCGGTGGACTTTTACTCAATCAAATGATGAAGATGGTTGAGGACAGACCGCTTCCGGAATACGGGTTTCTATCCCCCCGATCCGTTCAGTTAATGATTGAAGCAGAAAGAAGAGCATTTGCAGACAGGGCGGAATATATGGGAGATGCTGATTTTTATCCGGTACCGGTTTCCATGTTAAGCAATGAATCCTATTTACAAGACAGGATGAAAGATTTTGTTCCAGGTAAAGCAGGTAGCAGCAAGATTACTCAACCAGGTCTTTCACCGGTAAAGGAAAGTGAGGAGACCACCCATCTAAGCATCATCGACAGAGACGGTAACGCCGTGTCCATTACCACAACACTGAACAATTCCTATGGCAGCAAGACCGTTGTGGGTGGGGCTGGATTTTTTTTGAATGACGAAATGGACGATTTCAGTATCAAACCGGGTGTTCCCAATATGTTCGGTGCCGTTGGCGGGGAAGCGAATGCCATCATGCCCGGAAAAAGGATGCTGAGTTCAATGACGCCAACGATCGTCCTGAAAGACAATGCCCCATTCCTGGTGCTGGGCACACCCGGCGGTACCACCATTCCCACCTCCGTTTTCCAAACGATCATCGACATTATTGATTTTGATATGAACACCGAGGACGCCGTGAACCAACCCAAATTTCATCACCAGTGGCTTCCCGACAGGGTCGACATCGAAAAAAATTTCCCCCAGTCCCTGAGAGCCTCTTTGGAGAAGATGGGATATACCCTGCAGGAAAGGGAAAGCATCGGCAGGACGGAGGTGATTAAAGTACTTTACAAAACTGCGTTGAACGAAAATTTCAAAGGACAATTTTTTGAAGCGGTTGCTGATAACAGGGGGAACGATGCCGCTGAAGGTTATTAAATAAAAACAATGATCAACGGAAAAGAATACCTTGAAACGGTGATAAAAAGAGTGAGATACTACAAGGATCTTGCAGACAGAACATTTTCACAGCTGGAAGAAAAAGATTTCTATTTCCAGCCTGGAGCAGCCTCCAACAGTATTGCAGTCATCATACGGCATATGGCTGGTAATATGCTGAGCCGCTGGACCCATTTCCTCGAGGAGGATGGCGAAAAAGCATGGCGCCGGAGGGATGATGAGTTTACCATTCATCAGCATACAAAAAAGGAATTGCTGGATTATTGGGAGAAAGGCTGGTCCTGTTTTTTGGATGCCCTGCAGTCCCTGTCGGAAAAAGACCTTTCCAAAACGGTCACCATTCGCCAGGAACCTCTTTCGGTGGTGGATGCGATTAACCGGCAACTGGCACATTACCCGTATCATATCGGCCAAATCGTATTTCTGGGAAGAATGATCAAAGACGAGAAATGGCAGAACCTGTCCATTCCCAAAGGCGAATCTGTGCAATTCAATCAATCAGCAGGTCCGAAAGACCCCGCTAACGGATAATGACAGTGGATTCTTATAATTTGACCCTTCGCTATTTATTTTTACTTTTGCCCGCCCGCAACAAGCAATCTTAAACAGCATTCATGAAAAAGTTCCTGGTAACATTCTTCTTCTTTATCACTTTACATGGTGTTACCAGGGCCCAGGTACGGTATTCCTTTTTCGCCGGCCCCCAACTCAATACGGCCAGTTACAAGATTAATGGCAAAAAACAGGATACAAAATTTAAACCCGGGTTTCAACTGGGTGCCGGGCTAAAAGTGCCCTTTGATACAAAACTATATTTTACGCCGGCTGTTTTCTATAGCCTTAAGGGATATAAGGTAAGTCTTACCGCCCCTTCTTTTCCACCCGACTCATTGGCCATCAATAATAATGTTACCGTTCATTCCTTTGAATTAGCTTTTTTACTGCAATATGATTTTAGTGAGGACGCCGATCATTTTTTTCTTCGTGCCGGCCCGACGCTGGATTTTGCATTGTTTGGCAGGGAGAAATTCGACAGGAGTACAGGAGGAACGGTGAACAGGAACCTGAAATTCGGCTTTGGGGATTATGGTCATTATCTCGCTTCCGGCATCATTCATTTTGGGTATGAAACCCATAAAGGATATTTTATTTTTGCAGCCTATAACGGAACGCTGGGATCTATCAGCAATTCTGATGATGGCCCTGTTATCAAACACCGTATTGTGGGAATATCCGTAGGCCGTTTTCTGAAATAATCTAGGTTTCGTTGGCGATAAAAGTATCCAGGTTTTTAAGGCCCAGGGTTTTCTCAGCAAGAAAGCCTTCCCCGTATTTCACACCGATCTTTTTTCCAATCATCCTGGCCCTTCCAATCACCGCATCCAGAAAATCGGGTGTTGAAATATAGGTTTGGGGGCCATCCGACTCGTTTTCCGGGTTATAAAACTGGGTGGTATAGGCCTTGATCGACTCCATCCTCTTCTCAAATACATCCGTAATATCGATGACAAAGTCCGGTTCATGATAACGGTCCTGGATATAGTGAAAAACATATTTGGGTCGCCAGCAATCCTGTGCCTGGCCCTGTTCGTCGAAGGTTTCTACTCTCCGAAGCCCGGATAAGAAACAGGCATCCGCAATCAGTTTACCGGCCCTGCCATGATCTGGATGGCGGTCATCCAGGGAATTGGCAAAAACGATTTCAGGCTGATATTTCCGAATGGCCACGATCAGCTTGCGTTGATTTTCTTCATTATTCTGGAAAAAGCCATCTGCCATCTTAAGATTTTCCCGCACCTGCACACCCAGGATCATGGCCGCCGCTGCTGCTTCCTGGTAGCGGGTATCAATGGTTCCCCTTGAGCCCAACTCACCTTGTGTAAGATCGACAATACCGGCTTTTTTCCCTTTACTGATCTCATTCAGAAGAGTGCCGGAGCAGCCTAATTCAACATCATCAGGATGAACACCAATGGCCAGAATATCGAGTTTCATATTAAAAAATTAAGATGCAAAAATAAGGAGATGAAAGTTAGCAGGTTTATCAATCCGGGGTAATCAGTTCCCATTCACCGCCTGCCGGTAAGGTGTATTATACCATGAAGCATCGATTTCACGAACAATATTTTCAATCTGCCGGTCCAGTTTATCACTGAGATCCCAGTCCTGTTTAAGACTGCTGCCGAAAAAGAAAGCTACGGTCTGGTATAAACGGGCGGTGACCCCACCCCTGAACTCTTTTACGATTTCGTAACAGTTATTACCGGTTTGCCGGTTGATCAGTTTCATGAGAATCTTCCCCTGGTAAACGGAAAGGTTGGAAAGCGGGTCGGCAAACTGTGCCTTGAGTTCTCTTTCCCGGGTCTTGATATATTGCTTCCTGATCTTTTTTGAGGAAGTACCTTCCAGTTTATGATTGATATCGTTCATCAGGAATCCTGCGGTTCGGGCATAGGGATAAGTAACATAAACAGCATTGCGTAACCGGGTCCATTCCTGGATATATTTCTGCAACTTCTTGTCAGACATATTGGAAACCCAAACCATTTCGTTTTCATGATAAGTCATCCATTCCGACCAGGTACCCCACATATAAATGGCCGGCGTGATGATCGTATCGTTGGGTCCCCATTTTGTTCGGTCAATGGGAGGCGGTGGCCCGATAAAGAGAGAATCTTCGGATGACTGTGCAGCAATATCCTGGTTGGAAAAAACAGCCAGGGTCAGGAAAAAAAAACAATATGGAAATAACCGTTTCAAGAATACTAAAATACAAAATTGAGACAAGGAAACTAAGCGATTTGCTGTTTCTGCAACGTTAACTTAATCAGCTTTTTTTAGCTTACGGGTCTCCATTCGTCGAAGCATACTGATCAAAAAACCGATGACCATGATAAGGGTTCCTGCCCACAAAACATTAATAAACGGGAACTTATAGGCCTTTAATGTAACGTATTGCATAACGGTATCCGATTCTTTCACCCCCAGGTCGATATGGTCTCCTTCGGTCTTTTCAAGACGAAATACCAGGTTCTCGGTCACTACCGTATCCGGATTGGAAAAAGACCCGCCACTGGCCTCAACAAGGATGGGTTTGGAAGAATAGGTCTTATTGTTTTTGGAAAATACCTTAATGGTTGCGACAGAAGCCTTGTCGCCTTTATTGAACCCCTGCACCGGTATCGAATCGAATGACTGGATATTTTCCAGCACATAATAACCATTGGCATAAAAAGCCGTATCCCCTTTATTGATATGCCGGGTTACAAAGCTGGAAGTGTCCTGGTTGCGTTCCGGATCCGGCAATGAAGTGATATAGGTGAAAATATCATGGTCCCAGTATCTTTTGGCATCCGGGTTGGCCATCAGACCTTTGTTGCCTTTATAGTTGATAAAAGCATTGGGCCGGAGGTAAAATTCTTCCTTCCCGTTATTATTTTTAAAATCAAGGTAATAATACCATTGCGATTTGCCGGGATGCTTTTTTTCTTCCGTATAGGTGACCTGGTAGTCACCCATTCGGGTTGGAACACCTTTTACCAGGGTTAGGTTTTCGCCGGGTTTTTCTTTGCTGTCCTGTCCTAGGGGTACATATATACCACTGGTATTATAAGAAAGCACTTCTTTTTTTGAGGAAGATATCAGGATCCCCACCAACATGAGTCCAAAGCCAAAATGCGCTACGGACCCGCCGGAAAGTTTGAGTTTTCCCTTTACCCCGATCCAGATATAGGAGAGGTTGGCCACCACGGTGAATACACTGCTTACCACGGCAATCCAGATAGCAGCCAGGTAGCCCGACCCGTGAAGCTGGTAATTGATATTTCCAAAAGCCAGGATCAGGATAGCGATCGCCAGGGATATGACCAGGGGCCATAAAATCCTTTTACGAAAAAAAGACATGGCCGTTTCCTTATATTTCAAATACTGGGTAACTGCCGTAAGTAAACCGATAATGATCGCCACAAAGATGATCACACGGTTATACGCAAAGACTGGATCTTCCCCCATCGTCAACCCGGAACCGAAGAGTTTATTGAATACAGGTAGACTGGTGGCAATGATGATAAAACCGGCACTCAATACCAGCACCAGTGAACCAATAAACATCCAGAATTCCCTTGATGAAGTCGCTTCCTCTTTTGCAATAACAGGAACCTGTTTTCGCCGCAGGAAATAGAGCAAGAGGGAAGGCAGGGTAAATGCTAAAAGGAAAAGCAATAGCTGGGTGTTCATACCCAGGTCGGCAAAAGAATGGACAGAGGTGTCGCCCAGGATTCCGCTCCTGGTCAGAAATGTGGAATAGATGACAAGAATATAGGTAATGATAAAAAACAGATGTGTTGCTCTTAAGGACCTTCCGGTATGACGATAGATGAGCAATGTATGGATACCCGCCACCAGGGTCATCCAGGGAACCAGGGATGCGTTCTCCACCGGGTCCCAGGCCCAGTATCCCCCAAAATTCAGGGACTCGTATGCCCAGGCGCCGCCCATCATGATACCCAGTCCTAAAACGCCGCCACAGACCAGGGCCCAGGGCAGGGCAGGTTGGATCCAATCACCAAATTTCCGGGTCCATAATCCGGCAATCCCATAGGCAAAAGGCACTATGGTCAATGCGAATCCGAGGAAAAGGATCGGCGGATGAATGACCATCCAGTAGTTTTGTAATAATGGCGACAGATCATTACCATCCCTTAACCGGGATATATAGTCCGGGCTCGTAAAAAGCGGCAGTTCTGCCATCTGGTGCCTGAACAACGCAAAGGGGCTGCTACCCACTTTCAGATCGAAAAAATACAACCCCAGTAACATGGTAGCAAGGCATAACTGGGCAAAGGAAAGGACCGTCATGACCGGGGCCTCCCATTTTTTGGCTGTTTTCAGCAGGATCAGCCCCAGTACGGCATGCCAGACCGTCCATAACAGGAAACTACCCTCAGAAGCACTCCAGATGGCACTGAAAATATATTTGAACTCAAGGCTGTTGCTCGAATTCTTATAGATATAAAAATATTCGTAACGATGATGATAAAACAGGTAAAAAAGGATGCCGAAAATGGCAAAGACTGCGAAGGCATCCGCAATAAATGAAATACGGGCCAGTTTGACCCATCCTCTTTTTTCATTTTCATCGGTACTCCTAACCGCTTTGAAATAGGAAAACGTTGCGATCAATGAAGAAACAAAAGTGAGAATAATAAGAAACTGCCCGATCCTTCCGGGAAGCAATTGTTCGCCGATGTAATCCATTTAGTTTGTTTGCATGTTATTGTTAACGCTCTCCTGTACCCGCTTGGGATCGTCAGTATACTTTGAAGGACATTTCATCAGAATTTCTTTGCACTCAAAATGATCGGCTTCCATTTTCCCTTTCAGCACCAGCCTTTCACTATGCTCCAGGTTGTCGGGTTTGGCATTATTGTAAACCACCTTAACCGTCTGGCCCAATGAATCAATCGCCACAAAACTGAGATAGTTGGGGTTATTCACTGCATCATATTGTACAGGCTCATTCTTATCAAGTTTTGCAATCAGGTGAACATATTTACCCTGCTTTTCCTTGGCAGATGCCACTGTTTCATAGGTGCTGAGGGTGGGCAAAAGGCTGATCAGCACCGCAATGGCACCCACAATCAACACCAGGATAGCGATATGGATTTTTTTCATACTCTTGAATTGAAATGCAAAGTTAATTTAAAAAGAAATGACTTTTTGAAATTAACCCTGGAAAATGAAAATGGTTCGCGATTGTTATTCAACTGCTTATGGTGCCATTTTCAAGAATAACCTGTTAAAAAATACTTATATATTGACGCAAATTTTCTTGTTCCGTAATTCGGATGCATCGTAACTTGCAAGCACTTTTATTTGAAGAAAACTATCATGACTGACCTTTCCAAGTTTGACCCCAATATTGCAGGAAACCCCAAGAACAATATTTTCGGCCTCCCTTTTTCAGAAGAAGATGCTGCCCTGGTGATCCTCCCCGTTCCCTGGGAAGTGACGGTGAGCTACCAGGCGGGTACGGCCAGGGCCCCGGAACATATTTTTGCTGCGAGCCGGCAGGTCGACCTTTTTGATACGGACACGCCCGAGGGTTGGAAAAAAGGGTTCCATATGCTCGAGATTGACCGGCGTTTGCTGATGAAAAGTGATTACCTGAGAAAAGAAGCCGAATTATATATCGATTATATTGCCGAAGGGGAAGATGTGGCAGATAACCAGTTCATGCGGAAAACCCTGAAAGAAGTGAATGAAGGAGGAGATTACCTGAATAACTGGGTCTATGAAAACACAAAGGAGTTGCTGGAAAAGGGAAAAATTGTCGGGCTTTTAGGAGGAGATCATAGCATCCCTTTGGGTTTCATGAAAGCCCTCGCTGAAAAACATGGCAATTTTGCGGTGCTGCAGATTGATGCCCATTGTGACCTCCGTGAAAACTATATGGGTTTCAAATATTCGCATGCCAGTATCATGTTTAATGCCCTGCAGGAAATTCCGGAACTGGAAAGACTGATACAGGTCGGCGTCAGGGATTATAGCGAAGCGGAATGGAATTATATCTTCAACAGTAATTACAGGGTGATTACCTACTTTGACCGCGAATTAAAAGACAGGACCTATGAAGGTCAGACCTGGAGACAAATAGCCGAGGAAATAGTGGAAAAACTTCCCGAAAAAGTTTATATCAGTTTTGACGTGGATGGTCTGGACCCAAAACTTTGTCCCAATACCGGTACACCGGTACCCGGGGGGATGGAGACCGAACAGGTCTATTATCTTTTCAAGAAGATCATACAGTCCGGCAGAAAGATCATTGGTTTTGACCTGAATGAAACCGGTGTGGGGGAAACGGAATGGGATGCCAATGTCAGCGCGAGGATCTTATTCAAATTATGCAATATCCTGGTGGAACGCCATTAATGACAGCCGGCATGCAATACGATCTTGAGCTTGAAAATACCAACATCAAAACCTATCGTATTATCACCGGGCTCATGATCCTGCTAAATATCGTAGCGCTCAGTATCCAATTGTTCACCATCAAGATTGGATTATTTGCCAAATCGGTTTTCGTCCTCTGCATACTGGCCTGCTCTATCTTTCTTATTTTGAAAGCGGCAGCATGGATAAATAAAAAAATGGTTCCCGATACCTGGCGCCGGTTTTTATTAATGCTGAGCGCCATAGCCTGGATGGCCTCCGAATGGTGGTGGGTGGCCATCGTCCTGCTTGGCTTCGATTTCCTGGATTATTCCGCAACCCGGCATCTGGTCGTATCCGTGTCCCCGGAAAAAATTATCTATCCTTCCCTTTTTCAAAAGAATATAGATTGGGCAGAATTATCGAACCTGGTCCTGAAGGACGGTTTACTCACCATTGATTTCAAAAACAACAGGCTGATCCAGCAGGCCGTTATCTCCACGGGAAACCCGGTTGATGAAGCAGCTTTTAACAGGTTCTGCAGGGAGTATTTGGCAAAGGCCGCTGCCAATAATGCCTGAAATGCACGACCTTTGCCCATTCATTTGAACACCTGACGTTTATTAAAGTATCATGACAGCAGCACTCACCCCTTTTTTGTTATATTCCGATGGCCAGGGAAATATTTTTGAAGACACCAGCCTCTATGCCGTTGGCCGAAGTGGCTGGGATGCGATGCCGGTGGAAGCAACCGACTGGATCGAACTGCCCGAAGGAGGGAACCTCTATGAATTACCCGGAAGGAAAGGTATCGGTATCGATGTTATTTCCGGTGAAATGCGCTTATGTGAAAAAGGATGGGCCGTAGCCGCTTTCATTCCCCCCGCCCATACCGGTTTATATATGGCGGCTTATGAAACAGAACCCGGTGCCCCTACCCTTCCTTTGTTCTGTTATACGGCAGCCGGTTGGTTGAATGATCAATTTTTTGTGACGGCCATCCGGATCGAAAGTGATATCCGCCAGGAATGTGCGGGATATGATACCGAAAAGATCGAAACCGGCACTGACCTTTTACTCAAATCCTATCCCCATAACCGACTTGTAAAACACCTCATGGAAAATTGCTGTATGACCTATAACTGTCCGGCAGCCCGGAATTTTGCCATGGGCCGGTGGGAATGTCCCGTTCCCACTTCACCGGCCTGTAATGCCAATTGCATAGGTTGTATTTCATTCCAGCCCGAAGACGAAACCATCGTATCCACCCAGGACCGGCTCAGTTTCAGACCCACCGCTGAAGAGATCGTGGAATTTACCGTTCCCCATCTTGAATCTGCCCCTTACCCGATCATTAGTTTTGGCCAGGGATGCGAAGGTGAACCCCTGCTGATGTGGGAAACCATCCGGGACTCGATAATAGAAATCAGGAAACATACACAAAAAGGCAGTATCAATATCAATACCAACGGTTCAAAACCGGATGCGGTAAAAGCCCTTTGTAAAGCAGGACTCAACAGTATGCGGGTCAGCACCAATTCTGTCCAGAAACATATTTATGAAAAATATTACCTGCCTAATAATTATGTCTTTGAAGATATTGTGGAAAGCCTGAAAGTGATGCACCAATGCGGGGGATGGACCTCCATCAATTATTTTGTCTTCCCGGGAATGACGGACAGCGTGAAGGAATATGAGGCCCTGCGAAAACTGATCCGGGAAACAGGGTTATCCATGATCCAGTGGCGCAATTTCAATATCGATCCCGACTGGTACCTGGGGAAGATTGGTATCACCGATACCGGCGAACTGCTGGGAGTGAAACAATTAATGACCCTGGTAAGGGAAGAGTTTCCTCAACTTAAATTCGGGTATTTCAATCCACCGATCGAAAGGATAACCGGTAATTTCGAAATGGATTTTGCCCATTAACCGCAGCACCCTGCATGAACCCGAAACCCCTGCAAAATAAAACGGCTTATGGCGCCCTCCTGGCTACTATCGCCACCATCATATGGTCCGGTAATTTTATTATTGCACGGGGTGTAATAAAAGATATCCCGCCGGTTACCCTTGCATTCTATCGTTGGTTATCCGCTACCGTTATTTTGCTTCCCTTTGCCTGGAAATATTTTCTCCCGGAACTGCACTACCTAAAAAAGCATTTTTTTTACTTTATGCTCACAGCGGTAGCCGGGGTGAGCCTGTTCAATACATTTGTCTATATAGCCGGTCATTACACGGAAGCTGTAAACATGGCCCTAATCGGCACCACTTCCTCCCCGATCATGTCGGTGTTACTGGCCCGGATTTTTTTAAAAGAAAAGATCACCCCTCTAAGGGTGATCGGGATGATCATTTGTATATTCGGTATTCTCCTCTTACTGAGCAAAGGGCATTTGGAGAATTTGATTTCATTTTCTTTTTCAAAAGGCGACTGGTGGATGCTTGCGGCAGCCTTTACATTCGCCATCTACAATGTGTGTGCGAAGAAAAAACCGGCAGACATGCATCCGGTGAATTTTCTTTTTTCCGTATTTCTCCTCGGCACCCTGTTCCTGTTTCCTTTCTACTGGTATGAATTCAGGACAACAGGGGGTATTGCCATTGACCTTCCCAATATCAGCGCTATCCTCTACCTGGGTATCGGCGCTTCGGTGATCTGTTTCCTGCTATGGAATATCGCCATCGGTCACCTGGGTGCCGGCAGGGCCTCCCTGTTTGGGAACCTGATCCCTGTTTTCAGTACAGTTGAAGCCGTGCTGATCCTGAAAGAAAAGATCAACTGGGTTCATTACAGCAGCTTTATCCTGGTGGTGCTGGGTTTGGTCATTGCCAATATCCAGAAAAGAAAATAATACCTTTATGTCAAATGACAGTTTTGGTAAAAAAGATTCCAAAGCATATACTTCCCCTGATTATTATTTCACAGTTTGCCGGGACCTCTTTATGGTTTGTTGGTAATGCTGTTTTACCGGATTTGAAGGCATCACTGGGTCTCAGCCAGTATGCCGTGAGCCAGGTTACTTCGGCCGTCATGATCGGGTTCATCTGTGGCACTCTGGTATTTGCATTCTTTTCACTGGCCGACCGTTTTTCACCGGTAAAATTATTTTTCGCGAGTACTTTATTCGGCGCTTTTTGCAATGCAGCTGTCGCCTGGTGGGCGAAGGATGCTACATCATTGCTGGCCTTACGTTTTTTAACCGGTTTTTTTCTCGCCGGCATCTATCCTGTTGGGATGAAGATTGCAGCAGATTGGTTTGATAAAAGGCTGGGGAAAGCCCTGGGGTTTTTATTGGGTGCCCTTATCCTTGGTACAGCCTTTCCCCATCTTTTAAAAAACAGGGATTTTGATCTTCCCTGGAGAACGGTCCTGTATATCACTTCGCTGTTTGCCCTTATTGGTGCCCTGCTGATGATGGTTTTTGTCGGGGACGGCCCATCCCATATCAGGTCGGGGCGTTTTAAGCCCGGTGCCATCCGCGAAATATTCAGTTCCCAGAATTGGCGGAGATCTGCCATGGGGTATTTCGGTCATATGTGGGAGCTATACACTTTCTGGGGGTTCTTACCAGTGATCCTGGAATTATATAATCATGCAAACCATGCAAACCTGAATATTCCCATATTGAGTTTCCTGATTATCGGTGCAGGCAGTATCAGCAGTGTTTCGGGAGGCTATTTATCACAAAAGATCGGCAGTGCCAAAACCGGATCTTTGGCTTTATTAATTTCAGGCATCTGCTGTTTAGCATCCCCCTTATTTTTTCAGCTACCGGTAAATGGTTTTATTATCCTGCTATTTATTTGGGGATTGACCGTATCGCCGGATTCTCCCCAGTTTTCCACCCTGGTTGCGCAATATGCGCCCGGCCATCTAAGAGGTACGGCACTGACGATTTATAATGCGATCGGCTTCTCCATTTCGGTCCTCAGTTTATACCTGGTTGACCGGATATTTCATTCAACCGGAATATGGGGAGGTAAAAACAGTTTCGTGGTGTTGGGATTGGGTGCTTTAACCGGCTTACCCTTTATGTACCGGCTGATACGCCGTAAATGATACTATTGACAAATTTTTTCAGCCATTAACATGAATTTTAACATTTTTAATGGCCCTTTTTATGCAAGCTGCATGAGTTTTGCATCGTTTAATAACAGGTGTGAAGAAGAACCGGTATGAATATAGCTACTATAAAATTACATTTGTATGAATCAACAGGCTCTATACATGACAGCAGGATTTGAAAGACAAAAAAACACACAGGCTACGCTTATCACCGGAGGTATTGCCGGATTGCTGATCCTGATATTCTTTATGATTAAACTGGAGATCCCTGTCATTTTTCCTCCCTTGCCTGAAACCGCAGTTGAAGTGGAACTGAACCTGCCCGATGAAGGATTTATCGATGGTAAAGGAATTGGCGGTGGCGGCGGTGGCAACCCCATCCAGGCTGCCGGTGCAGCCGGTGAATATGCCAATCAACCCATCGAGCCATCACCTGCCGTTGATGATGCCAAGGACATTGAGACAGATGAAAGCACCAATACGCCCGCCATCTTAAAGCCCAATAATCCAAAGCCCAATGCCACAAAAGTTAACGATAACAGTAAAACGATCGTAAAGAATACCGATAAGCCAGCCGTGGTACCCGCACCACCCAAACCAAAAGCAGTGCTGGGTAAGACAACCATTGGCAACAATACCGGTGGTGGAGGCACTTCTACAACCTATGAACCCGGCGGTGGAAAGGGTAATGGCAGCGGAACCGGAAATGGCGATGGTTCAGGAACCGGCACCGGCACGGGTCTGGGATCGGGCAACGGAAGTGGTGTTGGGAGCGGTAATGGCCCCCAGGTGACAAGAGGTGACAGAAGGATTGTCAAACAATACTCTTTTACCGGCGACCTTTCCAAGGCTACGGTCTATGCTGATATCAGTGTATCCCCCGATGGTATCGGCACATTTGTGCAGTTTGCCCGTGGCTCCACTACCACCAGTTCCGCCTATCGGAATGCCATCGTACAGTACCTGAGGAATATCCGGTTTGACAAATCAGATCATACATCAAACGTCACGGTCCAGTTTAATTTTAAGGTAGCCGGATAAGGCCTGATACAGGCATCCGTTTGTCTTGTCAGCCAATTCTTCCCCCTGCCGGCCGGCCCTTATTTTCAAAAAAAACTCCGGGGTAAAACAAGACTACTCTTTCATGAGTTAGCTTTGCTCCCCATGAACTACCAGCAGACCATTGATTATCTTTTTTCGAAACTCCCTATGTTCAGCCGTATTGGCCCGGCAGCCTTTAAAAAGGATCTGACCAATACCATCAGGCTTTGTGCCCTGCTGGATAACCCCCAGGATAAATTCAAAAGTATCCATATTGCCGGTACCAACGGTAAAGGTTCCGTCAGCCATATGCTGGCTGCCATTTTTCAAACAGCCGGATATAAGACCGGTTTATATACTTCCCCCCATCTTAAAGACTTCCGGGAAAGGATAAAGATCAATGGCGAAATGATCAGCGAGAACGATGTTATTGAATTCACAGCACAAATACAACCTGCAATCGATGAACTGGAGCCCAGTTTCTTTGAGATTACGGTAGCCATGGCCTTTGATCATTTTGCCAAAGAAAAGGTTGATATAGCTATTATTGAAGTGGGACTGGGTGGAAGGTTTGACAGTACAAATATCATCCGTCCTGAACTTTCGATCATTACCCAGATCGGTTATGACCATGTGAGTATGCTGGGCGATACCCTTGAAAAGATTGCATTTGAAAAAGCGGGTATCATCAAAGAGGGCATACCCGTGGTGATCGGTGAAACGCATCCGGCCACCCTTCCCGTATTCGAACAAAAAGCAAAAGATATGGCGGCCCCGATGTTTCTGGCCCAGAAAGAAAGACAGGTCGCTGACTGGCAATGGAAAAATCATGAACTGATCATTGAAGTGGAAACCCTCGCGAAATCAGATCATAAGAAATACCATCTTGATCTCACCGGCCTGTACCAGGCCAGGAACCTGGTAACCGTTTTGGAAGCTGCAGATATTCTGCAAAAGCAGGGTTGGAAAACAGAAACCGAAATAGTCGAAAAAGCATTAAGACAGGTAAAGAAAATAACAGGGCTTCATGGAAGGTGGGAAATCATCCATCAACACCCCGACATCATCCTGGAAGTCGCCCACAATGAAGATGGCATCAAACAGATGGTCGAACAGATAGAACTGAGCCAATATAACCACCTGCATATCGTTTTGGGCATTGTTAAGGACAAGGATCCCGAAAAAGTACTTTCCTTATTGCCGGAGTATGCCGATTATTATTTCACACAAGCCCATATTCCAAGGGCCATGGATGCGCTCAGCCTCCTGCAACTTGCTGCGGGTATGGGATTGAACGGGCATCATTATGTACACGTCAACACTGCGATCCAGGCAGCCTTATCGAAAGCGAAAAAAGAAGATTTGATCATTGTTTGTGGTAGTATTTTCCTGGTGGCTGAAGTGGACCCTCAGTATTTCAGGTAACCGAGACTTTCCAATGCATAAAAAATGGTTGTCGTATGCATGGACTGGATGATCTCCTTTCTGTTGATCATGCCGATCAATTCTGGAATCGTGTACAGCTCCACATCAATCTCTTCATTTCCGTCAAGTTCCTGTTCTTTAATCTTAACACCACCTTTAGCGAGAAACATATGCATCCAGTTGTTATTCGTTGATGGGTTGGAAGAAGTTTTTCCAAGATATGTATAGGTAGAAAAGCGATAACCGGTCTCTTCGAGCAATTCCCTGGCAATGGCTGTTTCCAGGCTATTATCGGTATCATCCACACATCCCCCGGGAATTTCAATACACACCTCATCAATAGCATGCCGGTATTGCCTTACCATAACGACCCTGTTATCTTCCGTGAGGGCAAAGGCTGTCACCCAGGTTGGAAATTCATAGACGTAATAGGGATCTACAATTTTGCCTTCGGGGGTCTCACAGCGGTCCTTACGTACCCTGAACCATAGGTCATTAAACAAATAGGTCGATGAAAGTATTTTCCATTTCATGCGGTAATGAGATTTTATATGCAATGCAGCCCTCACCAACCCATTCTCTCCCTCAGGGCATTGATATGGGCGACATGATGTTTCCCATGCCAGGCATACATACCCAGGAGGAACCATAAACGCAAGGTCTTTTTGTGTTCGGGGTGAAAGACAGTCCGGTTATTCCAGTCATCATCCGGGATGTTCTTTAGCATTTCATGCCAACGGATATGCAGGGCATATAATAAAGTGATGGAAATATTCACCGGTAATTTTTTAACATCATTCAATTCGGCCCAACCCTTTTCATCATAGGGCCTGATTACCGGGTTCTCTTCCGTCAACCCCAGTTTAAACCGGCAATATGCATTCATATGGCTGTCTGCCACATGATGTACCACCTGGTTCAGGGTCCATCCGCCTTCCCGGTAAGGGGTATGCAATTGTGCTTCATCAAGATTGAGAATGGATGATTCCAGTATCTGGGGTAAAAATTTTATATCGGCCAGCCATTCAATTTTCTGTTCAATGGAAAAGGGTTGTGGCTCGTATTGACCAATAGGATACCGGAGGTCCGTATTTTGTTCCATATTATAAAATTTCTAAGAGTTCAACTTCAAACATCAGGGTAGCACCGCCCGGAATATCCGCGCCCGCTCCCCTGTCTCCATATGCCAGTTCTGAGGGTATCCATAAACGCCATTTGCTGCCTTCCTGCATCAGGGGAATAGCTATCTGCCAGCCTTTTATAAGAGCGGTTAAAGGTGCGGTAAAGGGCTGGCCCCGCTTAAAGGAGTTATCAAACTCCTTCCCGTTCAGTAAGGCTCCCTTATAATGTGCTTTAACCTTATCACTGATCCGGGGTTGGCGACCGGTTCCGGTTGTGATAATTTCGTATTGCAAGCCCCCCTCCAGTTCGGTAACGGTAGCGCGTTTCCGGTTTTCTTCAAGGAACTTCCTGCCGGTCTCTTTTTCTGCATCTGTTTTGTTGGCCATAAATTGTTTTAGTTTATCCTGTATGCTCATTTTAAATTGATTTATGATTCCCGGAGTGAATGGCCGGTATGATAAATGAATACGTCTTCGAGGTTCGCCTTCTTGACTTCTTTGGGACGTTCAAAACCCGTAGCAACCAGTTCATCAATGAGTTTGTCGGGAGAATCCATCACCAGTATTTTCCCTGCATCGATAATGGCCACCCTGTCGCAGAGATATTCCGCTTCATCCATATAATGGGTTGTGATAATAACGGTGGTTCCTCTTTGCCTGATGTTCTTAATCAGTTCCCAAAGGCTTCTTCTTGCCTGCGGATCAAGACCGGTGGTGGGTTCATCGAGAAAAATGATTTTCGGGTCGTTGATCAGGGTGGTGGCAACGGAAAACCTTTGTTTTTGTCCGCCGCTCAATTCCTTAAACTTTGCTTTTGCTTTTTCCTGTAAGTTGACCATATCCAGCAATGCAGCGGGATCAACAGTACGGTTATATAAACCGTTGAACAGGCCGATCAGTTCGGTAAGGTTCAGGTTGGGATAATAGCCGCTTGTCTGTAATTGTACCCCTATGATCTTTTTTATTTCATCGGGTTCTTTGTCCAGGTTGATCCCATCTACGATGACCTCACCACTGGTTTTTTCACGCAGGGTTTCAATGATCTCGAGGGTGGTGGATTTCCCGGCGCCATTAGGTCCCAGTAACCCGAAAATCTCCCCTTCGTACACTTCAAAACTGATCCCTTTCACTGCATTGAAATTGCCATAATTCTTCACCAGGTCTTTTACGGAAATGATCGTTTTCATATTATTGATTTAAACAAAGTTCTAATTCTTCCATCATGGATTTGCTGCCCACAAAAAAAGGAGTCCGCTGGTGTAATTTCTGGGGAACGATATCCAGTATTCTTTTCTTACCATCGGTCGCCTTTCCCCCTGCCACTTCCATGATAAATGCGAAAGGATTACATTCATACATCAATCGCAGTTTCCCTTCCGGTTTGTCGGTCGTTCCGGGATACATAAAGATCCCTCCTTTGATCAGGTTACGGTGCACATCCGACACCATACTCCCGATATACCGTTGGGTATAGGGCCCCCCGTTTTCTTTTGTTTTCCCCTGGCAGCGCTGGATATAATCCTGTACCCCTTTTTCGTAACGGAAAAAATGGCCATGGTTAACCGAATAGATATTCCCGGCATCCGGGCATTTGATATCTGGATGGCTGAGGCAAAACTCCCCGATCGAGGGATCCAGGGTAAAACCATTCACCCCCCTGCGGGTGGCATATACCAGCATGGTTGATGAACCATAAACTATATATCCGGCAGCCACCTGTTGCACACCGGCCTGGAGAAAGTCCTCCCGGGAAGCGGTGCTACCCAGCGGTGTTACCCGTTTATAGACCCCGAATATTGTGCCGATGGAAACATTCACATCGATGTTTCCGCTTCCGTCGAGGGGGTCATATAAACAAACATATTTGGAGTGCTTACTCACTTCGTCTTCAAATGCGATATAATCATCAATTTCCTCACTGGCAATGCCAGCACAACTGATACCATGCTGAAGGACACCCGTAAACTGGTTATTAGCAAACACATCCAGCTTTTTTACGTCTTCTCCCTGTACGTTCACGGAACCATCATCCCCCAGGATATCCACCAGCCCCGCTTTATTGACTTCCACATTGACGCGTTTGGCCGCCAGGCCGATATCCCGCAACAAACTGCTTAATTCTCCGGTAGCATGGGGAAAATTCCGCAGCTGTTGAATGGTAAATTCGTCCAGTGTCAGCACCTTACGGTTCACGATCATATTCAGCGATTTTTTTGGAATAACAGATAGGGACAAATGTAAGGTATAAAGTCAGAGTTGAAAAAAAGGAAGAACCACCCTGTTAATAGGAAATATTACGACATTTGCAGATTTATCAATGTATTCAGTACACGATCTATATGAAAGTATTCAAATTTGGCGGGGCATCGGTAAATAGTGTAGAAAGAATCAAAAACATTCCGCTTATCATCAACCAGTTTCCGGGTGAGCAGCTCATGATCATCATTTCCGCCATGGGCAAAACCACCAATGCCCTTGAAAAAGTGGCGACTGCATTTTATGAAGGTAGAAAAGATGACGCACTTCTGCTTTTCGGACAGGTAAAACAGCAGCACTTAACCACTGCAAAATATGTACTGGTCACCCATTACCTGGCCTGTGCAGAACAACTCAGTAATTTTTTTACGGAAGTGGAATGGCTGCTCTATGATCAGCCGGTCAGGGAATTCGATTATTATTATGACCAGATTGTATGTGTAGGGGAACTTTTATCGACTTCCATCATCAGTGCTTACCTCAATGAAACCGGGATCCGGAATACTTGGGTTGATGTACGGGATGTGTTGAGAACGGATGATAATTTCCGGGATGCCATCGTCAACCAGGAGCAGACCCTGCAACATGTTAAAGACATCATCATCCCCCAACTGCATACAACCGGGATTGTCCTTACCCAGGGGTTTATCGGGGCTACCGATGAAAATGAGAGTACCACCCTTGGGCGCGAAGGAAGTGATTATACCGGGGCCATTTTTGCCAATATGCTTGATGCGGAAAGCCTGACCATCTGGAAAGATGTGGAAGGGGTCATGAATGCAGACCCCAAACATTTTCTGGATGCAAAAGTGATCAGCGAACTCAACTATACGGAAGTCATTGAAATGGCCTATTATGGGGCACAGGTCATTCATCCAAAAACGATCAAGCCATTACAGAATAAGCTGATCCCGCTTTATGCCAAATGTTTCCTGGATCCTTCCCTGCCCGGAACCGTTATTAAAAAACAGGTATTGAAGGACCTGCCCCCGATCATCGTGCTGAAAGAGGACCAAGTCCTGATACAGATGAAATCAAAAGATTTTTCATTTGTCGAGGGTGAACCCCTGACCACACTTTACCGCCTCTTCCAGCAATTGAACATCAAACCCAATCTTACCCAGAATGGCGCAATCACTTTCTTATGTGTTTTGGATAACCGGCAGGATAAAATTGAAAAACTGGCTTTGGAGGCATCCGCTATTTTTGAGGTACAGGTGATCAAAGGGATGCAGTTACTGACCATCCGGCATTATAACAGGGATATTTTTGAAAAGCTAGTAGGCAGTAAAAAAATCCTGTTGCGGCAACAGACAACAGCAACCATTCAGGTATTGACGACTAACCCCTGAAACTGGGCCGAAAGGATGGCGTTAATCCCCGCAGCCTGGTTCAATACCGCCAGGTGCCCCGCTTTTTGAAGAATATGGGTGGGTTTTGTATACCGAACGGGTAATAATTCATCGCTGGCACCGTGAATATGGATATAATGAGTGGGCCATTCTTCTTTTTTCCAATCCAGGATGGCCTGCAGGGCCCAATCAATAAACGCCGGGTCAACCTCCCGTATCATTTCGCGCAGCATTTTTTTTTCAGCCTCCGTTTCAGTTGTAAATATGCGTTTGATCAATGCTGCCGATTTAAAAAACGAGACCGGGATTATTTTGTGTAACCCTATGGCAGCAGCCTTGCGGTAATAACCCGGCAGTTGTGAAGAAACAGGTATGCTGGAAATCAAAACCAGTAAGGCAGGTTTTTTATACATCGATATTTCCGAAGCCAGCATACCACCAAATGAAAGTCCGCAGAGGACAAAATCCTCCCGGTCATCGATACTTTCGGATAAACGGCTGGCGTAATGTTTAAGGGATTCTTTTTTTTCCGGAACCAGCCATTCCAGGTAAACCGGATCAAATCCGTTGGGTAATCTGATATGTTTGAAGACCCGTCGATCAGCGCCCAGTCCGGGTATAAAGTAGACTTTCAAGGTGATTATTCAGGGCGAATGATTTCAATATTTTGTTTCATCAACTTCGCTACCGGCTTGTTATTCAGGAGTGCAGGTTTCCATTTAGCCATTTTTTCTTCCAGTTGCGTGATCAGTTCATCATCAAAATCATTTTCCACACCGCGAAGTACTTTAAAGTTTACCGGGGTTCCATCCGCATCGATGATAAACTGAACCTGTACAAAGGCCTTGTTTATATTTTCGGGCAGCATATCACCCATCTGTTTACCAACGGTATTCAAAAAATCAAGCATAACCTGGCCGCCACCGGGATAAACCGGCCATTGGTGCACTACATCAGCAAGGTTCTGAACCACCCTTGTTTTATGGGGTTTTGCGATCCTTTCCACTTTCACGGCTGGTTGAAAACTTTTTAAATTTCCAACCACATAGCCGCCATCCTCATCGGTCATGATCACAGGTAACTGATGATATTGTTCAAAATAATCAAATGCCCCCTCCAGTTTTGATTCAAAGGTTTTCAGTTCCTCATCGGTCTTTGTCATTTTAGCGAGATAATCAACGCTTTTTTTCACATTATACCGGATAGGGAAAATATGAACAGGAATAAAATCCTGACCTTCATTCTGTGCATGTGCGGCAATAATATAGACCTCTTCGATCATCGGATCGGTAAGGGGTATGCAACCCACTGTCACGCAGCTGCCATGGATATAAATATCCCCGCCGGGCTTATAGCTGTCACTGAGCATCCTGTCTGAAACATTGGGATAATTCAATCCCAGCGATAAGTGATAACTGCTGTTAGGGTTAAACTCATTGATATAATAAAATCCTTCCGGTACCTGGTAATCTCCTTCAAAACGTTTGGGTCCCAGCGTCCCGGCCAGGGCACATACTTTGTACTTTTTAAAAAGCTTGAATTTTTCATTTCTTTCGTTCTTCACCCACAACTCCAGTTCGCTGTCATATTTGAACGAGCGGATATAAACATATTTGGCAGGCCACTCCAGTTTTTTTTCTTCAAACTGCTTTTGGAGGGTATCCTCCTTTCTTTTCAACGCGTCACCGGGCCGGGGCAAAGTACGCTGCATGTCAATAAATGAACTGGAAGAAGTAAAGGAAGCACCATAACCTCCGTTCTGGGAAAAAACGGTAATGGACGAGCAGGATAAAACAAGTATCAACAGGGTTAGGTTTTTCATAATTGATTTCCTGGTTTCTTAACGATAATATTGCAAGGCTGGTATCAGGTTATTGTGAAATTTATATAAAAATAGTATAAAAAAAAGAACCCCTTAAAAATTTAAGGGGTTAATTATCTATAAATTACCTCTTTGTTCCTGCTCTCTTTCGATGGCTTCGAAGAGGGCCTTGAAATTTCCCTTGCCAAAACTCTTCGCACCCTTACGTTGTATTATTTCAAAAAAAAGTGTAGGTCTGTCTTCTACCGGCTTGGTAAACAGTTGCAATAGATAGCCCTCGTCATCCCTGTCCACCAATATACCCAGTTCTTTCAGGGGCCCGAGGTCCTCGTCAATTTGACCGACCCGGTCAAGCAGGTCATCATAATACGTAGTAGGAACACGAAGAAATTCTACCCCCCTGTTTCGAAGTTCGGTAACCGTATGTACAATATCATTGGTAGCCATGGCTACATGCTGACAACCCTCCCCGTCATAAAATTCAAGGTATTCCTCTACCTGGCTTTTCTTTTTTCCTTCCGCCGGTTCGTTGATGGGGAATTTTACATACCCGTTTCCATTGCTCATCACTTTACTCATCAGGGCAGAATATTCGGTTGATATATCACTATCATCGAAGGAAAGGATATTGCGGAATCCCATAACCTGTTCGTAAAATTCAACCCATTTGTTCATTTGGTTCCATCCTACATTGCCGACACAATGATCGACATACAATAAGCCGGTATCAGCCGGTTTAAAATATTCATTCTCCCATTTTCTGAATCCCGGCATAAAAGCCCCTGAATAATTATTCCTTTCGATGAATAAATGCACCGTTTCGCCATAAGTATGGATCCCGCTCATCACCAGTTCCCCGTCATTATCCTTTAATATAGTGGGTGATAAAAAACTTCTGGCACCTCTTTTTGTTGTCTCTTCCCAGGCCTTTGTGGCATCATCCACCCGTAAAGCCAGGTTCTTTACCCCATCTCCATGTTTATAAATATGATCGGCGACAGGGTTATTGGCCCTGAGTGGTGTGGTCAGCAACAAGGTTAATTTGTGCTGGTTTACTGCATAACTCACTTTATCCTTTATACCGGTTTCA
Source organism: Terrimonas sp. (assembly GCA_016125075.1). Classification (GTDB taxonomy): domain Bacteria; phylum Bacteroidota; class Bacteroidia; order Chitinophagales; family Chitinophagaceae; genus SpSt-398. The sequence continues at coordinate 183,397 of WGMO01000014.1, read as the reverse complement.
GGACCGGCATACGCCAATGACTGGAAACCAAAAGCGCTCATATAATAATGGGCCGCCTGTTTCGCATTTCCTACATAGAGTTCTACATAATCTGTACCCAGTAATGGGAGGAAATCTGCCTGTTTTGCCGGATTCGTTCGGGTTTCAACGTTTGTTGACATATGCTGAATTAAAATTAATTGAATAGAATGGGCTCATCGACCTGTTTAAGATAGCGATCATCACCTGGGCAGGTTCAGGTGCAGGGATGTTCCAGCGCCAGCGTTTCCATCAACAAATTATAGTGCGTACGCCTGTCGGAGAATATCTTATGGGAAAAATCAGGTCGCATATTGTGTACAAAACTAAAAAATATAAACGGAATACCCAGTTGTCATTTATTCGAAACACAAATGAAGATTCTGCTTCCAGCCTTTATCTTTGCGCCATGAAAATCGGAATCCTTGGGGGTGGACAGCTTGGCCGCATGCTTTTACAGGCAGCAGCCAATTACCAGGTAGATACCTATGTACTTGAAAACGATCAGGACTGCCCTGCCGCGCATTTATGTCATCATTTCACCCTGGGCGATATAAAAGACTATGAAGCCGTTTACCGTTTCGGAAAGTGCCTGGATGCCATTACCGTTGAAATAGAAAATGTCAATGTAGATGCACTGGAGCAACTCGAAAAGGAAGGCGTGAAAGTATTCCCCGCTCCCTCTGTACTAAGGATCATAAAAAACAAGATCTTACAGAAACAATATTACCAGCAAAACGAGATCCCTTCGGCTGCGTTTGTGGTGACACATTCGAAAGATGACCTGCAGAAACATACCGATTTCCTTCCGGCGGTACATAAACTGGGTGAAGGCGGTTATGATGGAAGGGGTGTTCAGCTGATCGGTACGGCCGCTGAAATGGAAAAAGGATTCGACGCTCCGGGTGTCCTGGAGAAAATGGTGAAAATCGACAAGGAAATTGCCATTACTGTGGCCATCGCCAGTACCGGGGAATTAAAATTATTTCCGCCTGTTCAAATGCATTTTGACCAGGACCTGAATCTACTCGATTATCAGCTTTGCCCGGCAGAACTGACTAAATCCGTGCTTTGGAAGGCAGAAGCAGTGGCCCAGGCTGCGGCAAAACATTTCAAATCACCCGGGCTTTTTGCCGTAGAGCTTTTTATCGATGCAGATGGCAATGTATTTGTAAACGAAACAGCACCCAGGGTGCATAACAGTGGGCATCATACGATAGAAGGCCATTACAGCTCCCAGTTTGACATGTTGTGGCGGATCATGCTGGGATACCCCCTTGGCAATACGGATGCCATCCTACCCTCAGTCATGGTGAATATCATCGGGGCCAATGGCTTTTCGGGGCCGGCTGTATATGAAGGCCTGGAGGAGGTATTGAAAATTGACAATGCCTTTCTCCATATTTATGGCAAAAAGCTAACCAAGCCGGGCCGGAAAATGGGACATGTAACGGTACTCAGCCAGGAAAAACAGGATTTACTCCACAAAGCCAATAAAATCAAAAATTTAATAAAAGTCCGAACCTGAATCCTTTTATCCAATTAAATTACCGCTGGTGTAAGTACCAGGATGAATTAATATTATTTCGCAAGTTTTATACCTAAATGGTATCCAACTATTTATCTTTCGATACGTTATAACCTAAACTCAATTACATATACAGTGAATAAAACTGCAGCTGTTTTCGCAAACACATTCCTTCCGGCTATCCTTCTTTTCATTGCCGGTTGCGCCAACAAAAAGGACAAAGACGCTACACCTGCCTTTAATGCCCGCACGGCCATTATGAAAGTAGATGGCTATATCGTTACCCCTAAGACCATCAGCGAAACTATCGAAGTGCCCGGAACCCTGATGGCGAATGAAACAACTGAAATCCACCCGGAAGTTTCAGGTAAAGTGACGGAAATCCATATCAGCGAAGGAAAGTATATTTCCAAAGGCACCCTCCTGGTCAAACTCTATGACGGCGACCTGCAGGCCCAGTTGCGGAAACTGGAAGTCCAGTTAAAAATTGCACAGCAAACCGAAGACAGGCAGTCGCAGTTGCTGAAAATCCAGGGGATCAGCCAGCAGGATTACGACCTCAGTCTTTTGAATGTGAACAATATCAACGCAGATATTGAAATCATCAAAACGAGCATCGCGAAAACAGAGATCCGCTCACCTTATAATGGCAGACTGGGTTTGAAAAATATAAGCCCCGGGGCTTATATTACTCCTTCCACAATCATTACCACCATCACACAGACGGACCCGCTGAAACTCGACTTTACCGTTCCGGAGAAATATACAGACCGGATCAAGACCGGCCAGGCTGTTTCCTTCAAAGTACAGGGAAAAGATAAACTGTATACGGCTAAAGTGATGGCCACCGAAACCAGTGTTGCAGAAACAACCCGGAGCCTTATTGTCCGGTCGGTTGTCGCCAATAAAAATGCTGAATTATTACCCGGTACCTTTGCCAATGTGATTTTACAATTTGATCCCGATCCCAATGCCCTGATGGTGCCTTCGGAAGCTATTATTCCACAGGCAAGGGGGAAAAAAATCATTCGCTATGACGGTGGCATGGCCAGTTTTGTCGACGTAAACACCGGTGTGAGGGATTCTGCCTTTGTACAGGTGACCGAGGGAATCAAATCAGGAGATACCGTTGTCATCACCGGCTTATTAAGTATCCGGCCGGGAACAAAAATTGCTGTTGGGAATATCGTAAATCAATAAAATAATTTCGGGAATGAATATCTCAGAACTCAGTTTACGGAGGCCTGTATTAGCGATAGTGCTGAACCTGATCATCATTCTTTTTGGGATCATTGGGTTTACGTTCCTGGGCGTGCGCGATTACCCGGCCATCGACCCGCCCAATATCAGCATCCGGACATCCTACCCCGGAGCGAATTCAGATATCATCGAGTCACAGATCACAGAACCCCTCGAAAAAGCAGTAAACGGTATTGCGGGGGTAAAGAATATTACTTCCACCAGCAGCCAGGGTTCCAGTAATATCAATGTTGAATTTGAACTGGGGGTGAACCTGGAAACCGCGGCCAATGATGTAAGGGATAAGGTTTCCCAGACAATCGGTAACCTGCCGCCTGACCTTGACGGGCAACCTACCGTTTCTAAATCAGACGCCAGTTCAAGTCCCATCATGGCGATGACGGTGCAAAGCAATACCAGGAACCAGTTGCAACTGACGGAGTTTGCGAACAATGTTTTATTGGAGAGGTTACAGACCATCCCCGGCGTAAGCGGGATCCAGATCTGGGGTGAAAAAAAATATGCCATGCGTATTTGGTTCGACCCCGTAAAACTCAATGCCTACCAACTGACCCCGCGGGATGTACAGGTGGCACTCCAACAACAAAATATCGAATTGCCCAGTGGTAAACTGTCTGGCAATGCAACAGAACTGAATGTCAGGACTTTTGGCCGGATCAATACGGAAGAAGAATTTAACGACCTGATCGTTGCGAACAGAAATGGCAGCGATATCAAAATCAGGGATATTGGCGAAGCTGTGCTGGGCCCTGAAAACGAAGAAACCATCCTGAAAGAAAGTGCCATACCCATGATCGGGATGGCGGTGATCCCCCTACCGGGCGCCAACTATGTGTCGATTGGCGATGAATTCTATAAAAGGGTGGAACAAATCAAAAAAGACATGCCCGAAGACATCAAGATCGATGTGCTGTTCGATTCCACTAAATATATCAAGCGTTCCATCTCGGAAGTGGAAGAAACCCTGCTGATTGCTATTTCGCTGGTGATCCTGATCATCTATCTCTTTTTCCGCGACTGGCTTATCGCTATACGGCCCCTTATCGATATACCCGTTTCCCTGATCGGTGCTTTTTTTATCATGTACCTGATGGGGTATACCATCAATGTACTAACCCTGCTGGCTATTGTATTAGCAACGGGCCTGGTAGTGGACGACGGTATTGTAGTTACGGAGAACATCTATAAAAAGATGGAAAAAGGGATGGGTAAATGGCAGGCAGCATTTGAAGGTTCGAAAGAAATCTATTTTGTGGTGATCGCCACTTCGATTACCCTGGCAATTGTTTTCCTCCCGGTCATTTTTCTGCAGGGATTTGTGGGTAGTCTTTTCCGCGAATTCGGGATCGTACTGGCCGGTGCCGTGCTGATCTCTGCCTTTGTTTCGCTCACCCTAACCCCGGTGCTGAACGTAAAACTCACGCGGAAGAATATCCACAAACATTCCTGGTTCTACAATAAAACTGAACCTTTTTTCAAAGGCCTTGAAAATAATTACCGCAAGCTGCTGGAAAAATTTATGAAGGTCAGGTGGGTAGCCTTTCTGATCATTGCTGCCTGTATTGCTTCCATCTTTTTTGTGGGCAAGACCCTTCAATCTGAACTGGCGCCCCTGGAAGACCGGAGCCAGTTTCGGTTATCTGTAACCGCACCGGAGGGTACTTCCTTTGATTATATGGATAAGTATATCGACAGTATGGTCTATTACCTGATGGACTCCATACCGGAAAGGAAACAGATTCTCTCGGTCACATCACCCAGTTTTGCCGGAACTGGTGCTGCCAATACGGGATTTATCAGGATATCCCTGGTAGACCCTGAATACAGGAAGCGGAGTCAGCAGGAAATTGTTGACCAGGTCAACAGGGGGCTGATGAAATTCAATAAGGGCCGGGCCTTTGCCACCCAGGAACAGACCATACAGGTAGGGAGAAGAAGCAGCCAGGCCGTTCAATTCGTACTGCAGAATAATGACTTTGAGAAGATCAGGAGTGTATTGCCCAAGTTCCTGGAAGCGGCCAACAATAACCCCGTTTTACAGGGAGTGGATGCGGACCTTAAATTCAACAAACCCGAAGTGCAGGTGGATATTGACAGGTTAAAAGCCAGTGAACTGGGCGTGAGTATTGAAGACATTTCCCAAACCCTGCAGCTGGCTTTCAGCAACAGGCGTTTGGGTAATTTCATTAAAGACGGAAAACAATATAATGTATTAGGACAGGTGGCGAGGAACGACAGGGATGAACCCTCTGACCTTAAAACCATCTTTGTCCGGAATAACAGGGGAGATATGATCTCCCTTGATAACCTTATCAATATCAAAGACGCAATCGCCACCCCTGCAATTTTTCATTTCAACCGTTATAAATCGGCTACCATATCAGCTAACCTGGCACCCGGCAAAACGGTGGGTGATGGTATTGAAGCTATGAACCAGATCAAGAAACAATTGCTGGATGATAGTTTCACCACTTCCCTGGCAGGATCTTCACGGGATTACCAGGAAAGCTCCGGGAACACCGCTTTTGCATTCATGCTGGCCCTGATTCTGATATTCCTGGTGCTGGCAGCCCAGTTTGAAAGCTTCATCGATCCCTTTATCATCATGTTTACCGTACCACTGGCTATTGCCGGAGCCGTATTGTCTTTAAAATTATTTGGCCATACCCTCAATATCTTTTCGCAGATCGGTATGATCATGCTGATCGGACTGGTAACCAAGAATGGGATCATGATCGTGGAATTCGCCAACCAGAACAGGCTGAATAAGGGCATGAAAAAAATGGATGCTGCCATATTTGCCGCCACACAACGCTTAAGGCCGATCCTCATGACCAGTCTTGCCATGTCACTCGGTGCCCTGCCTTTAGCCCTGTCACTGGGAGCCGCTGCCACCAGCCGCATCCCGTTAGGAGTTGTCATCGTGGGTGGTATCATGTTCTCCTTAATTCTAACCTTATTCGTGATACCGGCGATGTACTCCTTCCTGTCCACAGCAAAAAAAAGGAGTGAGATTGACCAGGTCATTGAAGCACAACAATTGAAAAAAATAAAAACAGAAACAGATACAGCGATTGCTGCACATTGATACACCGACCAGCCAAATATGATGAAAAATTTCAGTTTATTTCTATTGCTTTCTTTAAGCCTGACTGCAAGCTCCCAGCAGCTCCTGACCCTGGATGATGCCATCAGCCTGGCGCTCAAAAATAATTACGATATCCAGTTATCCAGAAATGATTCGGCTGTGGCGGCTCTGGATTATTCCTTCCGGAATGCTGCATTTATCCCAAAGTTGAATGGCAACCTGGGAACCACCTGGAATGACAATAACCAAAAGCAGGTATTTGCCGATGGTACGAAACGCGAAGCCAATGGTGTTAAATCCAATAATATCAATGCCAATCTTGCTCTTAACTGGACCCTGTTTGACGGTATGAAAATGTTTGTCCTGCGGGATAAAGCCCAGCAGTTTGTCCAATTGGGGGAACTGGCCATCAAAAACCAGGTTGTCAATACGGTAGCCACCATCATCAATAACTATTATAATATTGTGCGGCAGCAGCAACAGCTCAAAGCTATTTTAGAGCAGATGTCGATTAATGAAGAAAGGGTAAAACTGGCCCAGTACAAACTGGATATAGGGGTGGGTACTAAACCCGATATCCTGCAAAGCAAGGTGGACCTGAATGCGCAAAAAGCGGCTATCCTTACCCAGGAAACGCTGATCGCGCAACTGAAAGAAGACCTCAACCAACTGATGGGATTGACCGTTAAAAATAATTTCACGGTCACCGACTCCATCCCGGTTAATCATAATATCCTTTTGGGCGATATCCAGCATGATATTGATAAAACCAACCCCCTGCTCCAGTTGGGGAAAAAGAATATTGAAATTGCAGGGTTGACCCTGAAGGAAAAAAAGGCCGACCGGTTCCCGGTCTTAAGTTTCAACAGTAATTATAATTTCACCCGGACCGATAATAAGGTTGTGGTCAATCCCTTTCAGCCTTTATTCAGCCGGAACAAAGGATTGAATTACGGCCTCACCGCCAGTATCCCGATCCTGAACAACCTCACGACAAAAAGAGGTGTGAAACAAGCCGAACTTGATATCCGCTATCAACAATTGCTCTACGACAACCAGCGCTCACTGATTTCACTGAGCATTATCAATGCCTGGAAGGATTATGAGCAGCAAAAGAAAGCACTTGATTTGGAGGAATCCAATATCCTGCTGGCAAAAGAGAATGTGGATATTGTTTTTCAAACTTATAAATTAGGTGCAGCCACTTTTCTGCAATTGCGGGAAGCGCAAAAAAGCCTTGAAGATGCCTATAACCGGCTGATAGCGGCCCGCTATAATACTAAACTCGCAGAAACGGAATTGTTAAGACTAAAGGGAGACCTGGTTCAGTAAGCCGGTCCATTGCCGATAAAAAAGAAAGAAACTGATAAAGTTTCATCGAAAATTGCCAACTTCGCTACAGAGATGAATTCGCTTTTTTGCGGGATCGCGTATCCTGAGTATCATCAGTCTATGCGCAGTTCCACAAATGGCAAAACCAAAAAGATCAACTATTCATGGCACCCCTTATTGGAATTATCATGGGCAGCGACAGTGACATGGCCGTTATGCAGGCAGCTTCGGATATCCTGAAACAATTTGATATTCCGCACGAAGTGACGGTCGTTTCTGCACACCGCACCCCCCTCAGAATGGTTTCCTATGCGCAACAGGCGAAAGAAAGGGGACTGAAAGTGATCATTGCCGGAGCTGGCGGGGCTGCTCATTTACCGGGCATGGTAGCTGCTATCACTCCCCTGCCGGTAGTAGGCGTGCCGATCAAGTCTTCGAATTCCATCGATGGATGGGATTCGGTGCTATCAATTTTACAGATGCCAAACGGTGTTCCTGTCGCTACTGTTGCCCTGAATGCCGCAAAAAATGCCGGCATCCTGGCAGCAGAGATCATCGGTTCCTTCGACGAATCGGTTTCTGCAAAGGTCGCAGCTTATAAAGACGCACTGAACCAGGATGTGATCACCAAAGTCGAGAAAATGAAGCAGGATGGTTGGGAAAACCATTTTGATTAACCTGGACACAGGCCGGTCAAACTGACTATTTTATCACTCCACGTGTTTAGCGATATAGTTCGAATTCATGATGCCCAACGCCCCCATGTATTTTAACTGAAATGTGACAAGGTCCCCGACTTTATACTGTTGTTCATTCCTGCCAAGATCCAGCACAAGCATATCCGAACTGGCTTCAATCACTGAAACAGAATCATCCTCGGGGATTAAAAATTGGGGATTGCAATCCAGCAGCCCGATATCAAGGATGGCCCTGTAAGCGGTACGACCGTAATTCGTTTCATCAAATTCTGTTTTTTTGCCCGAAGGGTTTTCCATCTGTTCCCCGCTGGGTAACATGGGTTTTTCGTGTAACTCAATAATTTCCGCGAACAATCGGAATACATCTGAACGCAGGCCATTGATCAATCCGCCGGTAAAGAGGTCTTTCCCAAAATACAATGCCTCCCCCACCCTGAAATGATTGATGGACCCGGGTAATTCTTTATGGATGAGCATGGGAATGGTAACCGTGGTACCACCGGATATCCAGGGGATCCTGCGGTTGAACTTTACTTCGATCAACTGCTTGTATAAGGAAAGCTGTACCAGTTTGTCCTGGGAGGGCATGATGCCATTCAGGCAATTGAGGTTGGTGCCAATGCCCACTATATCGATATTGGGTAGCCGAAACACCTGTTCATAAAAAGCGAGCAGGTCATCTCCCATTACTCCTTCGCGAAGATCGCCCATTTCAATCATGATGATGATCTTGTGCAGTTTGTCCTGCTTCACGGCTTCCTGGCTCAGGAGGCGGATCGTGGAAAAATCGGTATTAAAGCTTACGTCCGCAAACCGGATCACATTGGCGATACTTCGTTTAGGGGGCGGTTTGATATAAACAGTTTGAACACCGGGTGCCACCTGTTTAATCGCTTTCAGGTTGGTGATCCGGGTATCGTGCAGTTGTTTTACCCCCAGGTTCACCAATTCCTGTATGTACAATTTATTCCCGCATAATAATTTCGACACCACGCCCCATTCAATACAATGCCCCTTGAAAAGCTTGTCCAGCTTGAGGTAGTTATGCTTTAAAATATCTTTATATAGTTTTATAAATGCCATTGCTTTATGTTACGGTCAACCGTGGAATATCTTTTGGTAAACGGGTCAGCATTTCATAGTTCAGCTGGTGACTCATTTCGCTGAAAGAAACCACACTCACGGTTTTGTTTTTCTGGGTACCGATCAGCACCACTTCATCTCCTTTTTCAACACCGTCGATCCCGGTGATATCGATCGTGATCGCATTCATATTGACAATTCCCGTTACGGAAGCCTCTGATCCCCGAACCAGCACTTTGCCGGTATTACTCAGGTTGCGGCTGTACCCATGCGAATAGCCAATGGGCACGGTTGCCACTTTCATATCCCTATGAGCGAGAAAAGAAGTGCCATAGCCGATGAATTCTCCCTTTTTGACCTGCTTCATACTCATGATCCTGCTTTTCCAGGTGATCAGTCTCTTCAGGATTCTGTTATTCCGTTCCTTATCTCCGTTATAACGAATAAAGGTTTCATCATTGGGCCAAAAACCATACTGCATGATTCCAACCCTGACCATATTACCCATCGTTTCCGGGTAGTTCATTACACCGGCAGAACAGGCTGCATGCTGGTATACGGGCTTCAGTCCCGATCGCCCCACCGTCAGCATGGATTTGTAAAAACGCGATATCTGCTGGGAGACCCGGAAATTGTTAGCCATGCTTTCGGCCCCGGAAAAATGGGTGCAAACACCCCTGACTTCAAAGAACTGGTTTTCTTTAGCGATTCGTTCTCCCACGAGGGCTATTTCCTTTTCATCCAAACCGGTCCTGTTCATGCCCGTTTCAACTTCGAGGTGGATCTTTGCCTTTTTGCCTATTCTTTTGGCAAAGCTTGCTGCCGCTTCTAACCGCTGCCGGTCAAACACACAAAATTCAATTCCTTCCTGAATTGCCCATTCCAGGGCATCGTTTTCAACCATCCCCATGATATAAATTTCAGGAGGCGTTTTGATGCTTTGCACGATCCGGTAGGCTTCATCAGCAGCATAAACGGCAAAATATCCGACACCGCATTCCATCGATAAGTTGACAAACTCCGACAGCCCATGGCCATAGGCATTACCTTTCACCACCGAACAGAATTTGACGTGCGGGCCCGTTCTTTGTTTGAGAAATTTCAGGTTGGTCTGCAGCGCCGATTTGCTGATCTCTATGACAGATGTTTCAAACATAATGTTGTGATAAAAGTTGAATGATCCGGTTAAACATATTGACCCCTTTATCGAGTAAATCGTCCGGAAAATCATAATCCGGATTATGCAATGCGGGATGGTTCTTTCCGGCTCCTATACCAAACATGCACCCCTTGAATGAAGATGTGAAATAGCCAAAATCCTCTCCCCACTGAAAGGGAATTTCCCTTTCTTCAACTGTATACCCAAGATCCAATGCCGCATTTTTCACCAATTGATTTGCCGCTGCATGATTGTTGTTCGCATAAAATGTTTGCAGCAACTCAAACGAAAATGAAAGTCCGTGGGTTAATGCAATTTGATGGCAGCCCTCTACGAGTTGTTCACGGAGTTGATCCAGGTGTACCTGATCCCGGCAACGCAGGGTATAGTGCAATTCACCCTCCCCGGCGGCTGTACCATAGGCCGCTGAACCCATCCTGATCTGGATGGGTGTCACCAGGCTGTAGGCTTCCGAAGCAGGGTCCTGGTTCTTTAAACGGTCTGCAAGGCAGATCATTTCGCTTATAGCAAGGGCCGGATTGATCCCGGACTCCGGCTCGGCAGCATGGGTGGTTTTCCCCATTAACTTCAGGATCACACTTTGCACGGCAGCTGAGAATAATCCCTGTTTTATTACAATGTTTCCGGATGCAAAACCAGGCAGGTTATGCAGGGCAAAAACAAAATCGGGCCGGATATTGAATTGCTCATCTTCCATAACCTTTTTAGCACCTTCACCCGTTTCCTCAGCGGGTTGGAAGAGCAGGTAAACCTTTCCCAAAGCAGGTTTATTCGCGGAAAGCCTTTTGGCCAATCCGCATAAAATGGCGGTATGACCATCATGCCCGCAGGCATGCATAGTGTTTTCCATTACAGACCGGTGGGCAATATCATTCGTTTCCCGGATGGGCAAAGCATCCAGTTCACTCCTGCAGAGTATCACCGGGCCGGGTAACCCCGAATCAAATAAGGCCAGGATCCCTTCGCCCCCGATGTGACGGACCAATTGGTCAGGATTGCAGGTCTGCAAAAAAGAAAAAACATGATCGGCTGTATTTTTTTCCTGGCCTGAAATTTCAGGATGCTGATGCAGCCAATGCCGTAGTGGTGTGAGTTGTTGTGAATGATTTTCCATACTCAATCAACGTTGTAAACGCATTTCAAGATATTTATTGGTAAATCCCAGCTTTTCATACAATTTCTTTGCAGGATTATCGGGTTCCACGTGCAGGGCAATACTTCCTTTTGCCCTTTCCATCGTTTTTTGCAGAAGGGTCTTTCCCAACCCTTTACCCCGCTGATCCCTATGCACCGCAATATAGACCAGGATATTTTCCGGTATATAATACTCCATGCCTGTTTCATTGACAATGACTGCCCCGGTGATATCCCCGTTTTCATAGCTCACTAACACAAAACCACCATGATCAGGTGCAAAAACAAAATCAAGACATTTAAGGATATAATCCTTCTTGTCACCAAACTGATCCAGGTGCAAAAAAAGAAAATCGGCAATTGTTTCGTTGGTAAACTGTGTATCCACTCCGGATACTTTATCGATGAATTTATATTCCATTATTTTACTTTTAAATTAACAGATGCTGTCGGCCAGCAATAACTCACTGAAATAAATACAAACAGGGAGACCGAAATCCCAAATAGGTTTGCATCCAGACCCAATGGCAACTTTTTAATAAAGATGCTGAGCAGGACTGTTGTCGCGCCTCCTGCTATCATCGCCATCATAGCAGCCCTGGCATTCCTTTTCTTAAAGAATAACGCAGCGATCAGGGGTACGAACAATCCCGATACCATAAAAGCATAAGAATATAGCATCAGTTCCAAAACATTGCCCATGAAAGAAGCCAACAGGATGGACAAGAGACCTAATACCAGCGTGAATACCTGTGAGAGGTGCAACATCCTTTTGCTGTCATGATCAATATGAAAAAACCTGCTCACAATATCAGTCAGCAAATTTCCCGAAGCAGCCATTAAACAGCTGTCGGCTGTTGATAAAATAGCAGAAAAATATACCGCCATCATCACTCCCATCAGTCCCACCGGAAGGATTGTCCTGAGCAGGACCGGTAAACCCATTTCAGGATCCATGCTCATAGCGGTCGGGTAACCCAGCTGTGCAAACATACCCTGTTCTGCTGCCACTCTTGCAAACAAACCCAGTGCCACCCCCATAAAGGCCATCACAGGCCATTCAAACAATCCCGCAATAAACCAGGCCTTCCTGGCTTCTTTTACATCGCGGCTGGCATAGATCCGCTGGTACAGGGTCATTCCAACAAACCAGATGGGGATGATCGTGACCCCCCAGTTCACGAGTGTTTGCCAGGTTACATTTCCCAGCGAAAGAAAATCCCGGCTCAGGGTATTACGGATGGCATCCATACCTCCAATCGCATGATAGGACAAAGGGATACCAATAAAGCACAAACCGCTGATCAGCACAATCCATTGAATGGTGTCGGTATAAATAACAGCATTCATCCCGCCCAAAACAGTATACCCCACCGTTATAGCTCCCATTACAATCAGGGCTGTCTCCATATCCAGGGATACAAAAGAAGCTGAAGCCAGCTTGGCACCCGCGAGTATCTGCGAGCTGGTAAAACCAAGATACCCGATTGCAGAAATGATGCCTGCTACCAGGGCCACTTTTTTATTAAAAAAATGTTCAAACACCTGTGGAAAAGTAAATAACCTGATCTCTTTTCCCAGGGGATGTATACGGGGTATGAGCAACACTGCGCTTACCCATGCACCAATCAGTCCTGTAAACAGCATCCACGAACCCGATAAACCCATCATGAAACCAAGCCCGCCCAATCCTATTGAAAAACCGCCTCCTACATCGGTGGCAACAACAGAAAGTCCAATATGCCAACGGGTCATGTTTCTGCCACTGACAAAAAAGTCTTCCGCGTTTTTATTTTTTCGCAGAAAATATACCCCCACACCTAACAACACTAACATATAAAAAATAAATATCCCGGCGTCAATCCAGTGCATGATGAATATTTATCAGGTGAAATAATTAGAATATAACCCGGGTAAGTGCAAGACAGGTTCGGGTCAAGAAGCAGCAAAGATAAAGATTTTTTAATGAAGGGCGAAAGCCGGCATCATTATCGCAGTAAAAGATAAAAAGTAAATAGCTGAAAGACATGCCAGCAGCGGGTTTCAGGAGACTGTCTCAAATTCAACTCTCCACAAGCATAACAAATTCCTGTTCAAAGCCCAGTGATTGGTCATAGAGCGTATCCAGCAAAGCCTTACCCCATTTAGCATAGTAGGGAATGAAATTATCCTTTCGCTCCTGGAGGCCATTGCCCGGAAAGAGATGTTCCAGCAGGGCATTGATTTGTCGCTCAGCGGCAGAAAATTTTTTCTTCTCGGTGCGCAGCATTTTTTTCTCCAGTTCCCGGAGTTTTTTTACGGCCTGCACCTTTAATGCTTCGGTGTGTTGTGCAAGTGTCGGGTCAATCGATTTTGCCTGGTCCCTGATCTTGTCAAAAACCGATTCCGCTTCGGATAAGGAACCCTTCAGGGATAATTCTTTATGAGTTTCCCGTTGCACCAGCCTGTTCAATAGTTCCTGCCCGGTTAAAAAATAATCTTCCGCTGTAAATCCTGTCCTGGCGATACGGGTATTCCATTTTTCTTCTATCAGCAGGAAGGAGTTCCTGACCACCAGCACCGGGTAAGGAATTCCATAATATTCAAACAGGTCTTTTAACTGTAACCAATAAGCGATTTCTCCCCCGCCACCGATAAATATAATATTGGGCAGCAGGGTTTCCTGGAAAATTCCCCGAAGTATCACATTCGGACTAAAGCGTTCAGGATGATTATCCAGTTCTTGCAGTATTTCCTCCTCACTAAACCGTAAATCCGTATCATGAATTACATACTGGTCTCCAACCTTTTCGATCCGGTTACGCAGGTCGTCTTTCAAATAAAAAAGATTGATATCACGGGGAGTAGCCTGTAGTTTATAAGCAAGACCCAGTTTTTCAGAAGTCTTTTCAACGATACCGGATGCCACCTGCCGGAGCAGGTCGTCTTTAAAAACCTGATGCTGGGTTTCCTTATAGGCAGGGTTATCCGGGATCAGCACAATCAAACCCCTGTCAGCAAACAAACTGTTCAAAAAATGAAATGTAGCCATTTGAACCGTCACCCCTTCCCGGAAACTGGTTTCCATCAGTTCGGCAATTGCTGCACCATGGGGCTCCACCTTCACTTCTCCCCGGATCCTGTGGATGATCGCGAGAAAGGCTTTATCAATTTTCATCCTGCCTACAGCGCCTTTTTGCCGGGTCTCCCAGTTCAGTTTTTCACCATTGATATACAGATGGCCCAACTCTTCCAGATCCGCATCCTCCGAACCCATGTAAAAAACAGGGACATAAGCATGCTGTTCATCAGCAGCGGATAAATCATTGGCCAGTTTAATGGCGTGGATGATCTTATAGAGGAAATAAAGGGGGCCGGTTAGTATATTCGGCTGGTGTGCAGTGGTGATAGTAAAAGTGTTTGGGTCTGCCAGCTTCCTGATATTTTCTTTTACTTTTTCACTGGTGGTTATATCCTGATACTGCAGCTGTAACTGTTCTACCAGCAGAGTGCGGTTCACCGGTACCTGCTTTTTCTGTTCCACTGCTTTTTGCACCCCTTGCCGGGAAGGCGGATACCCGTAAAAAGGGCGTAAGGAATCCATCTGATCAATATAATCCAGTACGATGGGTGTAAACTTTTGGGTCTGCCTGTATGGAATCCGCTGGGCTGTGCAATTCATAAGTTGTGATAAAAATATTAACAGGACCTGTCCTTCTTCAATAATGCTTCAAATTTAACTTTACTTTACCGCATATGCCACTACAGATTTCTTAAAGAATGTCGGCACATAAACCGTTTTAGAAACAGGGTCAAACCCGATATCAGCCGTATTCTTCTGTTCCTTTGAAGTATCCAGCAGTAATTGTTTGCTGCCATTTTCGGATACATACCAGATGGTTCCCGACCAGCAGGAAACCAGGAAATCATTGCCCTCCACATTCTCAACCCCATCGGTTCCACCTTCCATCCCATCTGCTATTTTGGTAAGCGATTTATCACTGCCAACTTTGTACAAAGCCCCCTTGTCCAGTATAAAAAAATCATCCCCCCGGGCCAGTACGCCATTGGGACCCTGTAAACTATCCAGAAAAAGTTGTGGCTGATCATTTTCAATACGGAAAATCTTTTTCTGCTTTGAATCCGACACATATACCACTCCCTGTTTATCGACAGTAACATCATTTAATCCTTCCGCACCGGCCACTACAATCTTTTTTTCAATCGCTCCTTTCGCGATGTCAATGACCACCAGGTCGGTAAGATCTGCTACATATAATCTACCCCCAAACATACCCAGGCCTTTGGGTGCATTCAAACCCGTGACCCAATCCGCATTGATGATCGTTCCATCCAGTCCCAGTTTTCCGACAGAACCCTTTCCATCCGCGGCCCAGGGTTCTCCATCGATATTAGAAACATACAAGACCTGGCGCCCGCCGTCAAATAAAACAGACTCAGGAACCTTCAATACCGTATCGGTTTCCCATTTTTTTTCAAGTGTATGTTCTACCGGGGCACTTAACGCTTCATTCGTATTGACAGCTGCAGGCTCTTTTGCAGCGTTATTACAAGCCGTCAGCATTAGAGAAAGGAAAATCAAGGAAAATAAATAATTCATTGTTCAGCAGTTTTGATAAAGATACTAACAGCCGTACAATTAATAAGTTCAGGAACGCTTAAAAACGTTCCGGTGAAAAGGCAAGGGTGGAGAGCGACAATTTTTTATGGCTGATGATCTCCTCTACCAGTTTACCTGTTCCGGTGGCCAAAGAAAGACCAAGCATGGCATGACCACCTGCCATCACACAATTTTCATAGTTTGAAGGGCGTCCGATATAGGGTAACCCATCTGGGCTCAGTGGACGGATGCCACTCCAGATCACCTGCTCTCCGTTTAAACGAAGGTCAAGCTCAGGATAATAACTTTTTACTGACGCCACAATCGCATTGACCCTTTTGGGCATGATGGGTGATGAAAGGCCATTTATCTCCATGGTGCCGGCCAAACGGAGATTATTTCCCATTGGAGTGGTGACTACCCGGTGATCTACCAGGATCGCAGGATATTGCAGTTGCGGTAGAAAATTTTTATAGGTGATGCTATATCCTTTTCCACCCTGCATGAGCAGGTTAATTCCTAATTCTCCAGCCAGGGCCGGCATCCATGCCCCATTGGCCAGCACAAATTCATCAGCAAAGTATTCCCCACTGTCTGTAAGAACAGCATGGATGCGATTACCTGAATGCTGAAACCCCTGTACTGCTGTATTTGAAAGTAAGGTCACCCCTTTTTCATCCAGGTATTTTTTCAGTGATGCCATCAATAAACCGGGTTGCAGATGGGCATCTTCTTCGTAAAGTACTCCCCCTCTTACCTCAAAGACGGTGGAACTTTCAAGGTCCTGTACCTCCCGGGCAGACAGGATCCGGGCATGCAGCCCCATTTTCCCGGCTTCAGCGGCGAGAAAGGCCTCGTGCCTTTCGCTTTCAGGCGTTTTATAAGCAATCAATATACCCTTCGATGTCATGGAAAATGAATTCCCCAGATCAGCCTGCCAATCCTCAAATAATTCACGGCTGAAGGATAACAAACGGTGTAAATCTGGAATATTTCTTTTCATGGTATCGGCCCCGGAACTACGCCAGAATTGAAGTCCCCACCGAAACAGGTCTGTATTCCACCTTGGTTTAATATAAAAAGGGCTTGATGCGTTCAGCATCCAGCGTAAACCCTGTGCAACAATGCCCGGAGCAGCAAGCGGTACAAAATGACTGGGTACTACATGACCGGCATTCCCATAGGAAGCGCCATCATCCATGCCGGTATTATCCAGCACCGTAACTTCATATCCTGCTTTCTCCAGATAATAGGCGCAACTCAGACCGATAACACCTCCACCGACCACAAGGATTTTACCCATAGATTATGCTTAATGATCCTTAATCACTTTAACATTGAAGATCCTGCCCGCTGTTTTTCCATGATTGGCAAGGATGCTGATCGTGATCCGCTCCTTATCTTTCACCAATAGTTCAGGTAATGGATAGACCTCATCATAAAACCTCCCGGTGGCACCTCCCTCCCAATCAATGGTTTTGAATAAAACGCCGTCAATATTGATATCGAATTTTCTTCCCTTATCATCCCCGAGATAGGTCAGCACCAGACTCATTTTTATTCCTTTCTCCAATTTCATCTCAAAAGAAAAATAATCATTGCTCCTGGCCTCTCTACCCAACCGGCCCAGGGCATCACTGACATAACTTCTTTCACCCGCCCTGAGATGATGATCCCGTTCCGGTTGCATTTCCCCAATCCGGAAATCATCGATGGTGCGGGCCGCAATTTCCGATTGTCGCTTTTTCTCCGCTTCATATTCATTTTCTCTTGCTAACCATTCTGCGGGTGTAAAGTAATCCCAGTACACACTGTAAAACTGGTCATAGGTCTGATAAAAAGGCCGCAGCACCACATCAAAGGGTTTGCCAACAGCTTTCATCAAAAAACCAAGATTTTCACCGGCTACCGGTTGTACCCAGTCTTTTGCATTCCGGTCATCTGTCATCAGCACAGGTGTTCCATAAACCGGGTCGGGTCTTTCTTTTCCTAATTGACCTGCCAGTACAACAGGTCCGTATTTAATAGCAATCCTGTTGGGATTATCGGGCATGGCCTCTGTATAAATATCCATTCCCAGGTCAAGGGTCACAATATCACCATCCTCCCAGTTTCTTTCGGCAGATAGGTATCCTGCAGGGTCCCCATCTGTTTTCACGGCATTACCGTTAACCCGGATGACCGGATTACGGGTTGCCCAGGAGGGCTTACGGATCTTTAACTGAAAGAATTTTTTTGTTTTACAATGAACCTCCAATTTCACTTCGCTGGTTGCAGGAATAAAATTCAATTGTTCCACCTGTACATCTTTATCCTTCCAGTTCAGGACAGATGGAATAAAAAGGTTTACATATAAAGTATTTTTTCCGTCCGTGCTATAGATCTGTTCTGCATACTTGGCATGATTTTCCATTCCGCTGCCGACACAGCAGGTGAAGGTGGAAAACGGAGTACTGAACTCTTTTTTGGTACCCATCCTGAGCGGAACAAAATAAGTCATCATGCCATTCTCCGGGTTTTGTGAAGCCAGTATATGGTTATACAGCGCCCGCTCATAATAATCCATCAGGGCGGCGGAGGGCTCCCAGGCAAAAAGGTGCCTGGTCAGTTTCAGCATATTGTAGGTATTACAGGTTTCACAGGTATTATCGCTTAAACGGTCATTCAAAGAATCCGGCTGGCCACAATACTCATAATTACTGTTCCCTCCAATTACATAACTGTGGTGATACACCATGGTTCTCCAGAAAAAGCCTGCAATGGTCTGGTCTCTTTTGTTGCCGGTGAGTTCAAATTGCCTGGCGCTGCCAATGGCTTTGGGTACATTGGTATTGGAATGTTTGCCCGGCATGGGGTCGACCTGCTTTGCCAGTTGGCCCATCACAAACTCATCATAGAATTTATAGGACAGATCAAGATATTTTTTATTGCCGGTGATGGCATATATATTGGCCAGTACCTCATTCATCCCTCCATATTCGCAATTCAGCATTTTTAACCTTAGGGAATCAGACAAATGAAATACCGTTTGGTAAGTCCAGTCAGCCATGCCCGTAACAATACCCAGCGCTTCCTGGTTATTGCAATACAGGTAGGCATCCACCAGCCCTGCCATCACTTTATGCACCGTATACCAGGGGCTCCACCCGCCGTTCAGGTCAAAACCGCCCGATTGTATAACCCCTCTCGACAGTTTTCCAAAAATGGAATCTTCACCAGGAATGGCACCGACATAACCGGTTTTACGGGCCTGCTGGCATCGGTCCAGTTCATGGACAATATATTCCACTCTTTTTTTAAATGCCGGGTCTCCGGTACTGGCATACATCATCGAACAAGCCGATAAATAATGACCCAGCGTATGTCCCGACAAGCCTTCCTGTTCCCAACCGCCATATACAGTATCCTTCACCGGCAGGCCTGCAAAGGCATGAAAACGATGTAATAATCGATCGGGTTCCAGGGATAAAAGGTAGGCGGCATCCAGCGACTGGGCTTTCCGGAATGGGCTTTCCGTAAGCCTTACATCTCGAAGATCAAAGGAATAGGCTTTTACCGGTATGGAATTTTGCACCCGGAGTCTTTGATCCTTCAGTTCCGGGACATAGGACTGCGTGAACGCAACCTTTGCCAGTAAGAAAAGAAAAAGAAAGAGGAATCTTATAGACATCAATAATTGATTT
The DNA here is from genome assembly GCA_016125075.1 of Terrimonas sp. Taxonomy (GTDB): domain Bacteria; phylum Bacteroidota; class Bacteroidia; order Chitinophagales; family Chitinophagaceae; genus SpSt-398. The sequence goes on along the minus strand of WGMO01000014.1, from coordinate 163,793 downwards.
TCACATCTGAAATCTTTGTGGGCAACCAAACCTGCATTTCATTTTTTCCCCTGTTGGCCCAGGTGTAATAGGGTATGGCAATGATATTTCTTTTTTCTGTTTTGAGGGCAGTCCCTTCTTCATTCACCACTACAACTGGTACTACTGCCTGGATGGCCTTAACCGGTTCTCCCAACACTTTGTAATCCATCACCCGGAAATCTGTTTGGGGGGGTACGATGATATTCCAGGCCTTTCCCTGATTATCCGCTCCTTCCACACAATAGACCAGTGGTCCCCGCTGCAGGGCAATACGGTTATTATCCTGTTTGAGTTCTTTCCGGGCTTCAATGACTTTTGTCATTACCGGCAGTCTCATTTCAACCTGGTCTCCTTTTTGCCAGGCCCTGTCAATGATCACATAACCGTTCTTAAGAACAGCATCAAATTTTTTGCCGTTCACGGCAATATAATAGGAGGGTTCTGAAATATCAATGGTAGCATTATATAATCCTCCCGGAACTTCATTATTTTGAGCCCAACCGGGCACCCTTATATACACCTTAAATTTTGCCGGCTTATCCGGATCCAACTTGAGTTTAATATTTCCTTCCCAGGGATAATCAGTTTCCAGATGAACCGCCAGGTTGGTTTTTTTCAAGGGGATCATTGTATTACTGCCCACAAAGAGGTTCACATACAAAGCATCATCCGATTTTGCATAAATATAATTCCCAAGCGAAGTAACCAGCCTGGCGATATTGGCCGGGCAACAGGCGGTACCGAACCATTCTCTCCGGGCATGCTGCCCCCTCGAGGCAAGCGGGTTGCCATAAAAGAAACGGTCACCGCTTAAGCTTAATCCATCCAGTGCGCCATTATACAGGCTTCTTTCGAGCACATCGATATAGGCGGCATCACCGGTGAGTGCATTCATCCGCTGGTTCCAGAAAACCATACCCACACTGGCACAGGTTTCACAATAGGCCTGTTCATTGGGCAGGTCGTAATCCACAGTAAAGCCTTCATTGCTTCCTGCTGATCCAATGCCCCCTGTGATATACATGTTCCTGTACACCACGTCCTCCCAAACTTTTTTCATGGCTTTCAAATAGGCGGTATCTCCGGTTTGTGCGGCAACGTCTGCTGTTCCGGTATACAGGTACATGGCCCTCACTGCATGACCGGTAATTTCTGTCTGTTCTTTGACCGGTAACAGGTCCTGCGCATAGGCTGTGTCTTTCCAGTCGGTCCATGTATACCCTTTTGCATAACCATGCCCCCTTTCACTGAGCAGCCAGTCCGCCAACTTCAGGTATTTTTGGTTGTTGGTTACTTTATACAATTTCACCAGTGCCAGCTCCAGTTCTTCATGACCCGTTACCCAATGCCGCTTCCCCGGCCCGAACAAACGGTCAAACTGGTCGGCCCAACGAATACAGACATCCAGGAATTTTCTCTTGCCGGTAACATCAAAATAGGCCACAGCAGCTTCTATCATATGTCCGGCATTATAATCTTCATGCATACTCATGTCCGTATACCTGTTTTCCAATCCTTTCAAGGTATACCAGGTATTCAGATATCCATCCGGCTGCTGGGCAGCTGCAATAATATCGATCCATTCATCACATTTTTTTTCCATGGCTGCATTCGGATGCGTCTTTAAGGAATAGGCCATTGCCTCCAGTGCTTTAAAAACATCGCTGTCATCATAAAATATGCCCTCATGCTCCTCCCCTTTCCCCCTGGCCACTTTCAGGAAATTCCTGATCCGGGGCGTGGCAATTTCCGTCTGGTAAATACAGGCTTCGAGTGTTTTGGTGGCTACCTTATCGATCTTGGGTTTCCAGAATTCATCGGTAATATTGACCTGCGAAAAATTGATGGGTTCAATTTTCCGGATGGGTTCCTGCCCCTTCAAGCGGGTCAGTGATAAGGCTGCCATCAAAAAGAAAAATATTTTTTTCATATTACCGGCTTTTAAATGTTGATGGTGCTTTGCTTGCGTCGCACCCTTGTACTTTCTGTCCATGATTCAGCATTTTACTGATGAGTTCGTTCACAGTACCTGGAAACCATAAGCATAAGGATCATCATCGGGGTCAATACTGATACTGTTATAACCGATGATCTTTGCCCATCCTTCGATCGATGGACGGATAGCCGGGCGGCCTTCCATCATCGTTTCTTCCGCTATCCTTCCGGTAAATGTACTGCCGATGATACTTTCATGAATAAACAGGTCCCCTTTTTTCAGTTTGCCTTTTGCATACCACTGGGCCATTCTTGCCGAAGTACCCGTACCACAGGGAGACCGGTCGATCGCTTTGTCACCGTAGAAAACCGCATTCCTGGCAGTTGCCTGTTTATTCAACACCGCGCCCGTCCATAAGATATGACTGCAACCCCGGATGGTACTGTCACCGGGATGTACAAATTCATATTTTTCATTGATCTGTTGCCGCAAAGCCCTTGCCCATTGTATAAGCCTGTCGGCACTGTAATGTTCCAATCCCCTGAAATTTTCCTGCACATCAATGATGGCATAAAAATTTCCTCCATAGGATACATCAATCACCAACTCACCCAGGTCGGGGCAAATGGCTGTTAATCCCTCCGAATGAAGAAATGAAACCACATTTGTCAACCGCACTTTTTTACATTTCCCGTTTTCCATTTCATACTGCACTTCTATAATACCGGCGGGTGTTTCCATTTTAACCGTACCCGGAATCCGGGGTTCAATCATACCTTCTTCGATGGCCACTGTGATTGTACCAATGGTCCCATGCCCACACATGGGCAGGCAACCACTGGTTTCGATAAAAAGGACAGCCACATCGTTCTGCCGGTCATGGGGCGGATATAAAATGCTTCCGCTCATCATATCATGGCCACGGGGTTCAAACATCAATCCCTTCCGGATCCAGTCATATTCCCGGATAAAATGCTGTCTTTTCTCACTCATATTGAGGCCTTCCAATCCCGGCCCCCCAAGGGCCACCACCCTGACCGGGTTTCCACAGGTATGGGCATCGATACAATGAAACACTGAACCGCCTAACCGGGTCTTTGAAAACTGCGGGGCATTTACTGCAATAGGATTTGTTATCATGTTCGATAAAGTTACAGAGATTCAAAACCCAAACATGAATCGGGCTGCTGTTTGCCGCTTTCCTTTTGTGAATCCGAATTCCTGCCTGGTAACAGGAACCCTGCAATGAAAGTATTTCCCGGCTTCCCGGCCAATATTTTTAATAATTTTACAGGGTAATTGCTGTCAAATGGAAACCTACGGAAAGATACTGCTCATTGCCATGCCGGCATTCCTGGCGCTTGTACTGTTTGAAAAATGGTATGGCTGGTACAAAGGGAAAGATACGGTGAGGAATTTGGATATGATCTCCAGCCTGAGTTCCGGCATCACGAATGTCACCAAAGACGTCTTAGGGTTAAGTATCGGCATCCTGAGTTATGGCTGGATGGTGGATCATCTTGCTGTTTTCCAGATCAGGGCCTCCTGGCTGGTATATGTCATCGCATTTATCGCCATCGATTTCCAGGGATATTGGGTGCACCGGTGGAGCCACCACATTAATATTTTCTGGAACCGCCATATCATTCACCACAGCAGTGAAGATTTCAATCTTGCCTGCGCCCTGCGCCAAAGTATTTCATCCATTTTTGAATTTTTCACCTTCTTATTATTACCCGCTGCCATCCTGGGAGTTCCAGTGCAGGTCATTGCCGTCGTGGCCCCTTTGCAGCTGTTTGCACAGTTCTGGTATCATACGCAACACATTAAAAAAATGGGGTTCCTGGAAAAGATCATTGTCACCCCTTCCCATCACCGGGTTCATCATGCCATTAACCCCGAATACCTCGATAAGAACCTCTCCCAGATATTTATCATCTGGGATAAATTATTCGGAACATTCCAGGAAGAATTACCCGATAAGCCACCGGTTTATGGCATCACAAGACCTGCGGCCACCTGGAATCCCATCAGGATCAATTTCCAGCATGCCTGGCTGCTGATAAAAGATGCCTGGCGCACTAAAAATTTTTGGGATAAACTCAGAATATGGTTTATGCCCACGGGGTGGCGGCCGGCAGATGTGGCTGAACAATACCCGGTCAAAAAAATCGAAGATCCTTACCATTTTCAGAAATACGACACGAAAGCTTCCCGGGCCTTACATACCTGGTCCTGGATTCAGATCACCATGACACTCCTGATGATCAGCTATTTTTTTGGCAACATAGCCAGCATCGGCAGCCCGGGTATTTTTATTTACGGAGGTTTTATCTTTCTGACCGTATACGCTTATACGGAACTGATGGACAGGAACCCCTATGCCATTGTATTTGAATCCCTGAAAAATATGGCAGGGCTGTATATCTTATACCAAAAAAATGATTGGTTCGGTGCCGGGAATATGATACCGGGCATCAATTACCTGCTGGCTACCTATTTTATTGCAGCCACCCTTATCACCGGCTGGTTCGTGATACGGCACAGAAAAGAAGACAGTCTTCAACTAAGCGTTTCCTATTGAAGAGCGTTGTTACAAAGATTATTTCACCGGTGCTTTTGTCAGTTCATTATTTACCGTCCGCCAGATTCCCATCACATTCTCATCCTGTAATTCCAGGGGCAGGAATTGGCCGGGCCAGTTTTGAAAGGCAAGCGGCCGTGCAAATCTTTTAATGCCATCAGCGCCCACAGAAGTAAACCGGCTGTCTGTGGTGGCGGGAAAGGGGCCGCCATGCTGCATACTCAGGCAGACTTCCACACCGGTTGGGACACCGTTCATGATCAGCCTTCCACAAATGTTTTTCACGGCCGTCACCAGGTCCATATTATTTTCAATATCATTATCGGTCGCCATGATCGTACAGGTCAGCTGACCCTCACAATGAGCGGCCACCGCCATCATCTCATTTTTATCCTTGCACCGGATGACAATTGAATAGGGTCCAAACACTTCTTTGTGTAAAAAGGGATTCTGCAAAAATGCCTGGCCGGTGGCAGTAGCGATGGTGGGTAAGGCTTCAATGTCCCTGACTTCTTTTTCCGACTCAGCCACGAGGTGAACTTCTTCCTGCAGCAATGCCATCCCTTTATTTTCCTTGTATGCTTTTATAATACCCGGATGCAGCATGGCGGCAGGGGCCGATTGCTGGATTTCTTTTCCCAGGTCATGTATGAATTGTTGCAAGGCATCACTTTCCAGGCCAATGATCAGTCCTGGATTGGTACAAAATTGTCCAACACCCAATGTAATGGATGCGGCATACATTTTTGCTGTTGCCCCTGCGGCATCCTTTAATATATCCGGTAACAAAAAAACCGGGTTGATACTGCCCATTTCTGCAAACACCGGGATAGGTTCCTTCCGCTGACTGGCCCAATCGAATAATTGTTTGCCACCTGTAAAGGACCCGGTAAAACCGACAGCCTTGGTTAAGGGATGCATCACCAATGCCTTACCTACTTCAAAAGAAAAACCATGCACATGCGCAAATATGCCTTCGGGCATGTTAGATTGCCGGGCTGCTTTTAATATGGCATCCGCTACCAGTTGTGATGTTGCTGCATGGGCCGGATGGGCTTTTACAATGACCGGGCAACCAGCCGCAAAAGCACAGGCCGTATCACCCCCGGCTGTGGAATAGGCAAATGGGAAATTAGAGGCCCCAAAAACCACCACCGGCCCAAGGGGAACAAGCATCTTCCTGATATCAGGTTTTGGTGGATTTTTGTCGGGGATCGCTGTATCAATCCGCACTTCCAGCCAGTTGCCCTGTAAGCAGGCATCGGCATAACTATTCAACTGGAAAATAGTTCTTGCCCGTTCGCCCCTGAGCCGGGCTTCGGGCAAATTCGTTTCCCGCATGGCCGTATGGATGAGTTCATCTCCACTTTCTTCCAGGGCAAGGGCAATGGCTTTCATGAAGGAAGCCCTTTCCGCGAGGCTTTTCTTCCCGTATTCAACAAAGGCCCGGTGGGCAAGTTCCATCACCTGGTTGATTTCATCTGGGGTGGCATCAGTAAACCGCATAAATATATTTTATCATTCAACTAATAATGGTCTATTGGCAATCCCTTCCCTGATCACTGCAAGAATGTTTGCTCTTTCTTCTCCTTCCAGCACCAAACGGGGCGCCCTGACCCATTCACTTCCCGTACCGGTTTCAGATGCTGCCAGTTTGATATACTGTACAAGTTTAGGATGGATATCCAGCTCCAGCAGGGGCATGAACCACCTGTATATGGCAGTAGCTTCCTTGATCTTTCCGTTTTTTACCAGGTTGTAAATGGCCACTGTTTCCCTGGGAAATGCACATACCAGTCCCGCCACCCAGCCATCGGCGCCCAAACAAAGTTCTTCCATGGCTAAGGTGTCAACACCACAAAGGATCTTAAACCGGTTACCAAAGCGGTTGATCAGCCGTGTTACATTGGTCACATCCCGGGTACTTTCCTTGATAGCCGTAATGTTTGGACAGGTGGCGAGTTCGGCAAACATGTCCAGTGTTACATTGATCTTATAATCCACCGGGTTGTTGTAAATCATCACCGGCAGACTGGTGGCACCGGCAACAGTCTTGAAATACGCCACCGTTTCCCGGTCATCACTTTTATAACGCATGGGTGGCAACAGCATAAATCCATCGACACCCCATTTTTCACCGAGGGCCACTTGTGCGAGCGCATCTTTCGTTGCACTTTCAGCAATATTGAGTATAACAGGAATCTTTCCCCTTAGTTTCTCAAGGGAAAGTGAAACAAGTGTTTTCTTTTCTTCCGTGGTAAGGGTGCTGGCTTCACCCAGGGAACCACCCAAAATGATCCCCTGAACACCGGCATCCACCTGTGCCTGGATGCTTTTTTCAAATGTGGACAGATCCAGTTGGTCATCTTTCGTAAAAGCGGTTATCATGGCCGGAAAAACCCCTTCCCATTCAAATTGCATAATTTTTTTTTCAAATCTACCGTATTAATTTTTCTTTCACCCATCCGGTTGCAGTAGTTTTTATACATTATTTCAAATAATCGAATACACTTTTTGTATTTGACAAACAAACTTTATGGACATTTCCCACAAAATCCTAATAAAGTTGTTTAAAATTTTTGGCTAAAAAATAATACCAAATACTTTGCTCACTTATTTAATTCCCAAGTCTTTTTGTTAGAAAAAAAAATCAAAATATTAATGTAAACTATCTTTCTTACTAATTGATAATTAATATTTTGCAAAGAAAAGTCTTTAATTAAAACATGAAATAGATTGTTCTTTATTTATAATTTCAAGTTCTTTTGATGTTGTTTTTCGAAATTTAATATTAATAGGCCCATCTCCACCTCCAAACCTTAACGCTTCAGTTTTATAAAAGACCTGTAACGGCTTATTAAAAGTTGCCTTTATTCCACTTTTAGTAGTATCAATAAAACTTAAATTAGAGTTAGAATTAACAATATTATTTTTAGTTTGAATATCTAAACTATCAGAGAAACCTTTAATTGAATTTAGGGAAAGGAGAATTTCATTAGTTGAAATAGTTTCCCTAATTATATGATAGCTACAATTTTTAAACCCTGATTTTTTCTCAATTTCTTTGATTTTTTCAGCTAAAGCTTCCCTATATTCTGCAAAATCAACATCACTAATTTGATTAAGCACAGGCTTAGTCAACTGAAACTCAAAATTGTATTTTCTTTCAGCAAAAATTCGATACGATGGCCCAATTTGATTTACCCCAAGCATTGAAAATAAAAATCTGCCATTAAAAATATTATTTGTTTGATAAGACGATAAAGCAACTTCTCCGCTATTTGTTTTTACTGGCAAATAGTCAAAGTAAAAAACCTCTTCAGTTACAGTATCAACTCTGAATATTTTTCCTGGCACATCTAAAGTATTCGGAGCTTTATTTAAGCAAAATCCTTTTGGAGTAACTTCTGATAAAATCTTACTCGTCTTTTTATTTTTTAACCCCGAACTGCAACCTAGAAATGTGGATGCAAATGTAATGTAGATAAATATTTGCTTCATTAAATTATAATTAAGATATTACGAATAAAATTTTAAAAAATCTCTATATCGATGTTCAAAGTCTACGATCAGCTAATAGCTATGATTTCATCTAAAATTTAGTATGAAATAATAATACCTATTTCATTATTTTTTTGAATTAGTAACTTTTTTTTAAAATATTCTATTCGATATTCTGATGAGTCTTGCTATAAATGCTAGGCAAAATTTAATCCAGTGAATTTACCATAATTTGGTTCAAGAGAATAATATTCTATGGATAAGTTCAAAATAACCCCGGCAATCATCCCGTAGTCAACAGCCCCACATTGACGGGGCTGTTGACTACGGATTATAGCGCTTTAATATCTTCTCCGGTGATGGTCGATCCTGGGGTTTACCCTTGGGTTCGCACGGTTCCTCACACTGAAATACCTGGCATTGATGCGCCCGATTTCCACATTCCTTTGTCGTTCCAGTTGACGGATTTTATCTGCCTTCCTGTACCGGTTCATGAAAATCCTTTTATTGACCTGCCGGATCTTTTTGTCATAATTCCGGTGAATTTTTGCCATGGCCCGGTCTCTTTGCCTGGCAGTGAAAGTGTACATATTTCCACGGGATGCTGCAGGCCGATTAACGACCACTGGCCCCCTGCGAGGTGGATAGGATTGTCCAGGTTGTGCAAATGCCAAAGCCGAAGCACTCATCATCAATATAAAAGTTAATGTCTTTTTCATAGTCCATATTTAAAAATGAATAATTAACAGTAAGATGACATAGGCGTCAAAAAAGTTATTAAAGACCTGTTAACTACTTCCCTTAATATGTTAAACTTTTTTTAGAAATAACATCCCTTTATTCTGCCAGACATTTTATTTTAATTTACCAGTTTCCTTTAATTTTAGCCACTTAACAAAGCCATGTTTTATGACAAAAAACAGGTTGGAAGCTTTTAGCGACGGGGTACTGGCAATTGTAATAACCATCATGGTGCTGGAAATGAAAGCCCCGCATGAAGCCAGCTGGGAATCGCTGATACACCTGCTACCCGTATTGGGGAGTTATATCATCAGTTTCCTGATGATTGCCATATACTGGGGCAACCATCACCACCTTATGCATACCATCAGCCATGTTAACAGCGGAATCCTCTGGGCCAACACCCACCTTCTTTTCTGGTTGTCCCTTATCCCTTTTGCAACAGCCTGGATGGGAGAAAATAATTTTGCCCAAAATACAATTGTGGTTTATGCCCTCCTGTTAAACCTTTGCGGTCTTGCTTATTTTATTTTACTCACAGTGATGAAAAACTGTAATGCCGGAAACAGGAAACTCCTGGATCTATTAAAACACCAAATGCGCAAAGGCATGATCTCCCTTATTGCTTACACTACCGCAATAGGTGTTGCTTTTGTTAGTCCTCTTATAGCAGGGATTATCATTGTTGTTGTGGGTATTATCTGGCTGGTCCCGGACAGGAATATTGAAAGATCGATAAAAGAAAATTAAATAATATAAATACTATCATGAAAACATATCAACGGTTAGTTACCCTGTTTCTTTTTCTTTACCTGCCTTTCTCCTCGATGGCCTGGGGGGTATTGGGCCACAGGATCATCGGTCAAATTGCTGAAGACTACCTTACCGCAAAAGCAAAAAGAAACATCAGCGCCTTATTGGGCGGCGAATCCCTTGCCATGACCAGTAACTGGGCCGATTTTATCAAGTCAGACCCCTCCTTCAATTTCCTGGGACCCTGGCATTATATCAACCTTAAAGATGGCCTTTCGGAATCTGAATTTGACAGCTACCTGGAAACGGATAACGTAACCGATCTGTATACAAAACTGAATTTTATCGTTGCCTCATTAAAGAAAAAAGAACTACCCCGGGATTCAGCGGTACTTTATCTGCGTTTACTGATTCATTTAACAGGCGACCTCCACCAGCCCATGCATGTAAGCAGGGCCGGAGACCAGGGGGGCAATAAGATCGATGTATTCTGGTTCAACGAAAAAACAAACCTGCACCGGCTTTGGGATGAACAGCTCATCGGTTTTCAGCAACTGAGCTATACCGAATATGCAGATTACCTGCATCCCATCCCTAAATCCACCAGGGAAAAATGGCAACAAACACCTGTTTCCACCTGGTTCTATGAATCTTATTCGATCAGTCAGCGATTGTACAGCGAAATAATAGCTCCAGATATGCGGTTAAGTTTCCGGTATAATTTTGACCATATTGCCACATTGAACGAGCAGTTACAAAAAGGCGGAGTACGATTGGCCAAACTGCTCAACGAAATATTTGGCTGACCGTTTTTACTTAAAGCCAATTATCGGCGTTTGCCCCTTTTTCTGAATTCTTTAAAGCTGGAAGACCGGGGTTGGCCGGTTTTAGGTTTTGATTTATCTTCTTTTTTGTATTGAGTTTCCTTACCCTCTTTGGCAGCCCCGGTAATTTTTTTTGCCCTGAATTTTTGACCGGCCGGTAATGGGCGCTTCTGATCGGGTAAGGATTTTTCAACGGATGATTTTAAAGTCATTATTTCCATTTCACTTAAATACCGCCATTTCCCGGTGGCCAGTTTATCCAGTTTTATATGCATAATCCGGATCCGCTGAAGACTGACTACCTTATATCCAAGGAATTCACACATCCTCCTGATCTGCCTGTTCAGGCCCTGTATCAAAACAATCCTGAAAGTTTGCCTGCCCATCATCTGTACTTTACAAGGCAGGGTGGTAGTTCCCAGAATCGGCAAGCCTTCAGACATAGTTTTGATAAAATCCGCTGTAACAGGTTTATTCACCCTTACAATATATTCCTTCTCATGCTGATTACCGGCACGCAATACACGGTTAACAATGTCTCCGTCATTGGTCAAAAGTATGAGCCCTTCTGAATCCTTGTCAAGCCGGCCCACCGGGAAAATCCGCTTTGGATGATTGACAAAATCGATGATATTCCCTTTGATATGCCTTTCCGCAGTTGTGGTGATGCCTGCAGGTTTGTTCAAGGCAATGTAGATAAGTTTTTCTTTTTTGGCGGCCGTCATCAGGCTTCCATCCACAACCACCTCATCTCCCGGTGCATAGCGGTTACCCAATACAGCGATCTGCCCGTTAAGCAATACCCTGCCGGCTACGATCAGTTGATCGGCCTCCCTCTTCGAGCAATAACCCGTATCACTGATGAATTTGTTTAAACTTAGTGAATTATCCAAGGCATTGATTTTATAGAGCTGAAAATATCATAGGACCTTCCCTTCAAGATCATAATCATAGGCCTTTGTGATCCTGACGTCATAGAATTGCCCGATAGCGAGTTTTTTTTCAGTATGTATGATTACCTCATTATCCACTTCAACACTGTCAAATTCTGTGCGGCCAAGATACCGCCCTGCTTCTTTTTTATCGATCAGTGTTTTATACACCTGTCCAAGTTTTTGCTGGTTGAGTTCATAGGATATTTCCTGTTGCACTTCCATGATCTCCTGCGCCCTTCTTTCTTTATCGACATCCGTTATATTATCTTCCAGGCCATAGGCAGATGTGCCTTCTTCATGGCTGTAAGTAAATATGCCTACCCGGTCGAACCTTTGTTGTTGCAGAAATATTTTTACCGCTTCCACATCCTCTTCCGTCTCACCCGGGAAACCGGCGATCAATGTGGTCCTTAAACAAATACCCGGGACTTTTTGCCTGATCGCCAAAATGAGTTCTTCCATTTCACCCCTTGTAATATTCCTTTTCATGGCCTTCAGCATATGATCGGAGGCATGTTGCAATGGCATGTCGAGGTAGTTGCAAATATTATCCCGGTCCCGCATGACTTCGAGAATTTCAAGGGGGAATTTGTGCGGGTAAGCATAGTGCAACCGAATCCACTCCAAACCTTTAACATCACTAAGTTCCTTTAAAAGGTCGGCCAGCATTCTTTTCTTATAAATATCCAACCCATAGTAGGTCAGTTCCTGGGCAATCAGCATGATCTCTTTCACTCCCCTCTTTACCAGGGTTTCCGCTTCCTTGACGATATCGGGAATACTCCTGCTGATATGGTTACCCCGCATCAGGGGGATGGCACAAAATGCACAGGTGCGGTTGCAGCCTTCACTGATTTTCACATAAGCATAATGCTGCGGGGTGGCCAGCAGCCTTTCCCCGATCAGTTCCGATTGATAATCCGCTTCAAATTGCTTTAAGATCAGGGGCAGTTCCATAGTACCGAACCAGGCATCCACTTCCGGTATTTCCTTTTCAAGGTCGTCGCGATAACGATGGCTGAGGCAGCCAGTAACATATACCTTATCGATCCTGCCTTTTTGCTTGAGTGCCACCTGGTCGAGAATCGTATTGACCGATTCCTCTTTTGCCTTTTCAATAAAACCACAGGTATTCACGATCACAATATTATGATCTTTCTTTCCGGACTCATGCACTACCTCGATTTCGTTTGCCTGCAACTGTCCACTCAACACCTCGCTGTCCACCATATTCTTACTGCACCCCAGGGTGATGATATTTACTTTGTCTTTTTTGAATGTTTTTGACTTCATGGTTTAATTTGACACTGGTTGTTATTGCTCCAGGCTGAACAGGGAATCGACAAACTCATGTTTATCAAACACCAGCAGGTCTTCTATCTTTTCTCCCACGCCAATAAATTTCACCGGTATTTTGAACTGGTTGGCAATGGCCAGGACCACACCGCCTTTTGCAGTACCATCGAGCTTTGTGATGGCCAGTGCCGTAACATCGGTAGCGGCTGTAAAATGTTTTGCCTGTTCAAGGGCATTCTGACCCGTGCTGCCATCCAGGACCAGTAAGATTTCGTGGGGGGCTTCCGGAATTACTTTCTGTATAACCCTTTTGATCTTACTCAATTCTTCCATCAGGTGGGCCTTATTGTGCAGGCGCCCTGCCGTATCGATCAGCACCACCTCAGACCCCCTGGATACAGCGCTTTGGGCCGTATCAAAGGCAACAGCAGCAGGGTCACTGCCCATATCCTGTTTAACAATGGGAACACCTGCCCTCTCACTCCAGATGGTCAGTTGGTCAACAGCGGCCGCCCGGAAAGTATCGGCAGCACCCAGCAGGACAGATTTACCGGCCTGTTTGAAATTATAAGCCAGTTTTCCGATGGTGGTTGTTTTACCGACACCATTCACCCCCACAACCAGGATGATATAGGGTTTGGCGGGTAGTTCCGAATCAAAGGCATAACTGTTGGCAGCCGGGGCATCGACCAGTATCTGCTCAATTTCTTCCTGTAATAACCTGTTCAGTTCCGAACTGTTCAGGTATTTGTCCCTTGCCACCCTTTTTTCAATCCTGTCGATGATCTGGACGGTGGTATCGATCCCGACATCCGCGCCCACCAATGCCTCTTCCAGGTTATCCAGCACTTCATCATCCACAGAAGTTTTGCCGGCAATCGCCTTTGTGATCTTGGACAGGAAATTTTCTTTGGTCTTTTGAAGCCCCTGGTCAAGGCTTTCCTTCTCTTTTTTGCCAAATAATTTATTAAAAAAACCCATTGCCGTAATTGTATTCAATGAAAAAGAACAGGAATTGAAAAATATCCCGGTTCCTTACTGACCCAGCATATTCATCAAATTAAACAACAAAAGCCATCCGTGAATACGAATAGCTTTTGAATATGATAATTGACACAAAATTATTTCTGGGCCAGGTATTCTTTAATCTTATCCTTATGGATGATCGCCTCCTTAAAAGTATAGGCACCTGTTTTAGGGCTACGGACAGCTCTTACCACTTTTGTCCAGTTCTTTGCTTCCGCTGCGGCCCTGGCATCTTTTGTCTTGATCGCTGTTTTTGCTGCTTTTGCCATGATTATTTGATTTCTTTATGAACAGTTACTTTTTTCAAAATCGGGTTGTACTTCTTCAACTCCATTCTTTCGGGGTTGTTCTTTTTGTTTTTCACCGTAATATACCGGCTTGTTCCAGGCAGACCACTGTTTTTATGCTCAGTGCATTCCATAATTACCTGTACACGGTTTCCTTTCTTTGCCATTTTCTATATCAGTTTTAGAGATTAGATATGTTGACCTTTGGCTCTCAGTTCCTTCACCACATTGAACAGACCCTTTTTATTGATCGTACGAATGCCCTCTGTCGATACTTTCATCGTGATCCATTTATCTTCTTCGGCGAGGAAAAAACGCTTGGTCTGCAAATTGGGCAGAAAACGACGCTTGGTCTTGATGTTTGAGTGAGAAACACGATTACCAGTCATCGGCACTTTACCTGTTATCTGACATACTCTAGCCATGGTTTTTAAAAAATTTAGGACGGCAAAGGTAAGGATAACTTATGAAAAATGAATAAATAAGGACAAAAATATTAACCGTAAAGCCCTGGTTTTTCCCACAGCCTGTGGGAAAGATGCCGGAGAGACGAAAATAGTCAAAATCAGCTGGTTTTTACAGGGTTATGGATTTCGTCCCCCGGTGGCCGGCTTTTGTCAATTCCTCCAATTCAAATAACTTCGCAACCTCTTTAGGAAGCAATCATTTATAAAATTAACCAATCAGCATTATTTATGGCATACGATGTAGTAGTTATTGGCAGCGGACCGGGAGGATATGTAGCGGCAATCCGGGCATCCCAATTAGGCTTTAAAACGGCCATTATTGAAAAAGAAAGCCTGGGAGGCGTTTGTCTCAACTGGGGTTGTATCCCCACCAAGGCACTCCTCAAAAGCGCCCAGGTGATGGAATATATTAACCATTCAAAGGATTTTGGTATTGAAGCAAGCGGTACCCACAATTTTGATGCGGTGATCAAAAGAAGCCGGGCCGTGGCAGATAAGATGAGTAAAGGGGTACAGTTTTTAATGAAGAAAAACAAGATTGATGTGGTGATGGGTTTTGGGAAACTGAAAGCAAAGGGCCAGGTGGAAGTGACCGCGGCCGATGGCAGTAAATCGATCGTAGCAGGCAAAAATATTATCATCGCCACCGGTGGCCGGAGCCGTGAACTCCCGGCCCTGAAACAGGACGGTCAAAAAATCATCGGTTACCGGGAAGCCATGTCGCTGGCTTCTCAACCCAAAAGTATGATCGTGGTGGGCAGCGGTGCGATCGGGGTTGAGTTCGGTTATTTTTATAACAGTATCGGAACCAAGGTCACCATTGTAGAGTTCCTGCCGCGCGTGGTGCCTGTAGAGGATGAGGATATCTCCAGGGAACTGGAAAAGAATTTCAAGAAGAAAGGCATCGATATCATGACAAGCAGTGAAGTGACAAAAGTGGATACCTCGGGGAATGGCGTTAAGGCAACCGTTAAAACTGCCAACGGAGAAGTGGTGCTGGAAGCGGATATCCTTTTAAGTGCAGTGGGTGTGGCCGCAAATATCGAGGGTATCGGACTGGAAGAACTGGGTATCAAAACAGATAAGGGAAGGATACTGGTTGATAAATACTACCAGTCCAACGTTCCCGGGATCTATGCCATCGGGGATTGTGCCCCCGGCCAGGCACTGGCCCATGTGGCATCCAAAGAAGGCATTATCTGCGTTGAAAATATCGCCTATAACGAAAAAAAATATAACCATCAGCCGGAAGGACTCGATTATGGAAATGTGCCGGGATGTACCTACTGCTCGCCCGAAATCGCCTCCGTCGGCTATACTGAAAAACAGGCGAAAGAAGCAGGTTATGAGATTAAAGTGGGTAAATTCCCTTTGAGCGCCAGCGGAAAAGCTTCTGCAGCAGGGCATACCGAAGGCTTTGTAAAAGTGATATTTGATGCTAAATATGGTGAATGGCTGGGCACGCATATGATCGGTTATAATGTAACCGAGATCATCGCCGAAACCGTGGTGGCCCGGAAACTTGAAACCACCTATCATGAGGTGTTAAACAGCATCCATCCCCACCCCACGATTAGTGAGAGCGTGAAGGATGCCATTGAAGTTGCTTATGGAGAAGCCATCCATCTGTAAACGTAAACTATAATTTCAGGAAAGGATAACAGGGTTTCCTGTTATCCTTTTTAAATTTTTACCAATGGTGATCAACTGGGTTCTCATCATCTCCGTGCTGCTCATCTTCTCTATTGCCTGTTTTATCAGTGCGATGCTGGTCGCCCTCCTGTTTTCAATAAATGTATTCAGGGCCAGGTCGAATAAAAAGATGTTATGGCTAACGCTGGCCGGTGGTCTGCTGATTACCATCCTGTTCACAACGATAAGATTCCACAATCATCAGACAGAACACAAAAAACCTTCTTTATCGGTGCAACCAGGTTAAAAAGAATCCTACATATAAAAAGGGCCGGTTAAAGCCCTTTTCTGTTCTCTGTATTGGTACTTAAAAAAGCAATTACATTTTAACAATCTTCTCCATCATCTTTTCATCACCTTTATCGCCCCGGATAAAATAAATGCCCTGTTTCAACTGACTCAAATCGATTTGCTGGAGGGGCCTGGTGACCTTTGTCCGGATCATCACTCTTCCCATAATATCCGTAACGGTAAGGGTCGTGCCCACCCAACGGGTATCATATTCAAAATTGAGCATCACCACATTATTAACAGGATTGGGGTAAACCCTGATATGCAGCCATCTTGGAGGATCTTTTGGTAATGCAGCCTGCTCAATAGCCGGAACACCCAAACCTCCGGAATACAATATTGAATTCCGGAATCCTCCGGGTTCAAAAAGCGAACGCATTCTCTGCTTCTGACCATATGTAAACATATTGACACAGGGATCGCTGGTAAAATCCATATAATTCATGTACATATCACCACCCAGGGAAGCATTGTCGCAGGTCACCCGGATACCGGAAGGACATCCGGGGGTATAACTTCTTTGACGGGGCGTATCATCCACTGCATCATCACCACAGTCAGCATCACCCCAAATATGACGAAGGTTGAGCCAATGACCAACTTCGTGTACAGCTGTTCTTCCTTTGTTGTACTGAGAGAAGTAGTTAACAGCGCCAAATGCTTTATAATTGATCACTACCCCATCACGGTCTGCCGGCGTACCGGGAAAACTGGCATACCCCAGTATCTCATCAAGGTTACAAACCCAGATATTCAGATAACTGGTAGCATCCCAGGCGTCATCACCCATTTCGGAGGAAAACTTCACTTTATCATCCATCTGCCATTGCTTAATGGGACTGTACTGGTGAAGTATCCCTTTGGTGGCCCTATCCTTTGGATCGGCCGATGCCAGTTTAAATTCAATCTTTGTATCGGCTGCCAATGTTGCAAACCCTGCAGGTGTATTGACAGTATCACTGTTCATCTTTCGAAAATCCCTGTTCAGGATATCAATCTGTTCAAGAACCCTTTCGTCAGAAATATTTTCTTCGGGGAAATGATATATAATGTGTACAACTACCGGGATGGTGATGATGTCCTGTGCTACAGGCGCCCCGGGTAATTCATTGACAGTTACCGTACTGTTATTTCGATGCGTGAAGGATTCAATCGTTGCTACTTTTTCGGCAAGGCTGGGATATTGAGCCAGCATAGCTTTCCCATACTGGTAACTCTCGCAGTTGCGTTGGGCAAAAAGAGAAACAGCAAACAATACAAATACAGCGACTCCGGCCAGCTTTTTCATCATGTTTCAAAAGGTAAAGAATGAAAAAAACGGCTCCACAGGGGGGGACTACGAGGTTTTGACCGGAATTGGAATTAACAGATTTTAAAATAATTGGCTATTGGGAATAGATCTTTCCCGGATACGGAGATAGAATTAGCGAAAATTTGTGGTATTTATTAACCTAATCCGGTATAAACATAGTTTTAATTTCTAGTATTTGCAATACCTTATCAAAAAAATATAACAAGTATGGCTATTTTTATGCCGTTGTTTAGCTAAATGCATAGCCGGACAGCGCTTATTTTTACGTTTTATTAAAATGGATGTCTTTCATGAAAAAACTGGTTTACTTATCATTGGCCCTCAGCTTTTTATTTGCCTGTAACAACGGTACAGAACATCCGGGAAGCGGTTCAGATACCACTGCCCGGAGGATCAATACAGTAAAAGCCATCAGTTATTCTATCCAGAACAGCTTTGTGCATGATACCAGTTCCTTCACACAGGGGCTTACTTTTGCGAACGGCGAGCTCTATGAAGGCACCGGAGAATATGGCCGGTCAAAACTCATGAAAGTGGACCTTCATTCGGGTAAGGCTTTGAAAGAAATATCGCTTGACCGTCAATATTTTGGAGAAGGGATCGCCATCCTCCACGACAGCATATTTCAGCTCACCTGGAAGGAAAATACCGTTTTCCTGTATGATCTCCGCAGTTTCAAAAAATTAAAAGAATTCCCCCTCAGCACGGAAGGCTGGGGAATCACAACAGATGGGAAAGAACTCATTATCAGTGACGGCTCGAGCAACCTCTATTTTTATGAGCCCTCCACATTTAAGTTATTAAGGACCCAGGGCGTTTATGACAATGGCGAGCTGGCGTTCAACCTCAATGAGCTGGAATATATTGATGGATTCGTTTACGCTAACCAGTGGCAGTACCCGTATATCCTCAAAATTGATCCATCAAATGGTAAAGTAGTGGCGAAAGCCGATATGCAGGTTATATGGAACAGGGTGAAAGCCGAAGACCCGGATGCCGATGTTCCCAATGGAATTGCTTATGATTCTACTGATAAGAAAATATATATCACGGGTAAACGCTGGCCGAAATTATTTGAAGTTCAGTTCAGTAACTGATCATCTTTTTCGGATCACATAAATAACAGAACTGCAACGTTCCGGACGAAACAACGCTTTTGCATTTGACACCGAAGCCGTAAAGAGGGCACCCCACCAGTTGGTCTTTCCTTTTTTATACTTACTGCTCAGCAGGCTTACATAATAACTGTCAACAAACATGGGAATCTTTTTCTCGATGATCATGCCCTGTTCATCCATCAATCGCTTCATACTTTCCGGGGAAAAATGATAAAGATGACGGGGTACATCATAGGCCGCCCAGTATTCCTGGTAAACAGTCGCGTCATGCGCGGTATAATTGGGGACGGCTATCAGTATCCTCCCCTTTTCCCTGAGGAGTAACCTGAATTGATGCACATATCGCTTCAGTTCATGAACATGCTCCAGTACATGCCATAAAGTGATGGCATCAAATGAACTTTCCGGCAACCTGAATAACTCATCCATCCCCTCCAGTTTGACCTGATGAGATGCCAATGCCACATTTCTTGCCCCCTGGTCAGGTTCCAGACCCGTAACCTGCCAACCCGCCTTTTTCATGGCCCCGGCAAAAAAACCGGTACCACTTCCTACATCCAGTAAGTTGCCCCTTTTTAAAGCAGTCATGCGCTGGACGATTTTCATTTTTGAACGTATCGTAAAATGCCTGACGAATTTATAGAGCCGGTTGATTACAGTTTTTGATGAATCGGTATGGGAGATATAATCTTCGGATTTATAATAATCCCCGATGGATGCCTGGTCGGGAGCATCCTGTGTATAACGGAGACCGCAGGAATTACATTCAACAACCCGGAAATTCTCCTGGCTGACGGTTCTGTCCCTGACAGAAAAAATATTTTTCACATCCCCGGCGCCGCATATGGGGCAAACAACATGATGTATTTTCCCGATCATAAATTCCTTGTAGTGGTTGGCAATATCCTCTCTTTTTGCATCATGGGAAAGCTCTGTATTATTCACCGGTAACCAGGTGTTTTTGATTCGCTACTGCTGCGGGATGCAATCCCTTCTCCGAAAAATGAAAACCCAGGAACATGATGGACAGGATGAGCAGGATCAGGGCGACCAATAAACTGTAATCTTTTTTCGGCATTTCCCCGGTGAACATTTCTGTCATCTGTTCGGATGTCTGTTCCCGGTCTCCCACCAGCAAGGTATGGGAACTGTTTTCATGGATCACTTTTTCTGCATAAACACTGTTAAATCCGGGTAATTCGATCTGTTCTGACTCAAATGACATTTGCCCCCCGGTCAATCGTTTAAAAAGGCCGACCCCCTCCCATCTTGCCTGTTTGTTTTCTTCTAATTCCTTTTTCAGTGCCTGTGAAAGTTCATTGAATGCCTGAACCGCATCGCCCTCTTCCAGCTTCCATTCCTCCTGTAACCAGTTAAATAATTTCCGCTCTCCCCTTACAGTGGCATTTTCAAGTATAAAGGAATACACCGGCGGATGAAAACATTTTTCAGCAATATCATGGGTGGCAGGATTTCTCCTGATCACTAATGTGCCCACACCCGGCAAGGGCAATTCACCAAAAAGGACAAAATATTTATATAATACTGTTGTTATCGGCATTGGCCTGGGCCCGTTTTTTTATACAGGCACAAAGAAACTGAAAAAACCGTTGGGAAAGGGTATAAAATGCGGATCCGTTATTTTTGGGTAAAAATATTTTTCTGATCAAAGGAAAAAATAATCCCCGCCTGGAAATTAAATCCGTAAACAGGATATTGGTTCCAGCGCTGGTAGGTATTATTAAACAGGTTATTGAACTGCGCCCAGAAGTTTAGGCTTTTTGAAAACCTGAATTCGAGACCTGCATTGAGATCAAAAGCGCCGCTGAGCTTATCAGCTCCACCTGACATGGTTTTATATTGGGGTCCGCTCCAGGCAAAAAGGTCTGACTTCAGCCAAAGGTCTTTCAGCACCTGTAACCGCATGGCCGCTTTGAGTTCGAGCGGCAGCAATCCCCATGCCTTTTCATTTTCTTTCAGCTTGGTATACTGGTTAAAATTAAGACCAGTCAATAATGAAAATTTCTCCTGCACGGTATAGCCCAGTTCCGCACCAAAATGAAGTACATTCAGTCCGGGTTCATTGATTACAAAAAAAGATTTTCCGTCCACATCATCGTTGACGAACAAGGGCTGATTGGTGATCTTATTGAAGCCCACTTTTGCACTATAGGTCAAATGGTCACCGGCCGAGCCTTTAAAGCCTGCATACCTTTCTTCAATGGCAGAATTATTCAACATTCCCGGAACATACAGCCAGGGGTTTTGACTGCTCAGGTACTGGTAAGATGTTTTTCGAAGATAACCGATCAAACCGGCCTGGAATGTAAAGCGCTGATCATCGGTACCAATTTCGGCCATGATATTGGGAAACATCTTAAAGGTCTTATTATCCCAGGATGGACGCACACCCGCCTGCAAATTGATATTGGGCGTCTTAAAAAGCACCGACGGTGAAATATAATAAAAGGTATTATTGATGGCGGATTTGTTGTCCGGTTTCAAACGGGTCAGGTCAAAGGTCACACCCAGATTGACGGCAAATACCTTCCCAATGGTTTTTTGAAGCGGCAGATCGATAAAGGTATTGCTTTCGTTATTCTTATGATTATCACTGAAAACATCCATCTTTACCCGGGGTGAATAGGATAACCCGAAATCTGTCAGTTTTAAATTGTGAAAACCGAGACCCCCGGTTATAGTTTGAAACCGCTGCTGGATGGAATCTTTGGGGAAGCTCAGCGTAGCAGGCATGAAACCGTATTTATTGTATCGGTCCTGCTGCATGCCGAGTGTCGCATCCCATTCGAGGTTTTTGGATGTTTGCAAAAAGCCCTTTAAGGCAAATTTTGTATTAGAAAAATCCTGAAAGTCCCGCTTGCCTTCTGCGGAAATATGTTTCGCGTAAATATTCAGACCGGCGGTCTTACCATCACCCAGGGAGAACCCGGCTTCCACCAGGGGGGACTTCAGGCTTCCAAATCCCGCCTTCACATAACTGCTGTTGTCCCATCTACCGCCAGAATCAATACTCAATGCCAGGGGTTGTAAAGTACCCGGTTGATAAGCAAATAAGAGGTTTTGATTAGGTATATTGTAATTCAATACAGGTCTTACCGTATCGTTGGGAGCCGGGGAAGGATTGAAATTGATCTTGGCCGATGCCTTGAGTACCGGTTTGAATTCCGAAATGATATCGACTGTTTTTTTCTTTGACGTATCCTGTTGTGACAGCAGGGGAATGCTATACGTAACCAATAACAGGAGCAATGATACATTTCTATTGAATCCACGCTTCATATATATAATCTTAAATTTTTAATGAATGTATTATCCGTTCACCTTACTTTCTTTTTGTTCCTCTTCCATCACTTTTGTAAGCTTTGACTGGGCTTCTGTTTTCAATTCAGGGTTAAGGCTGTTATCTACAATGCTCTGGAAGGTGGCCTTAGCATTGAAATAATCTTTCTGTTTAAAGAAAACATCCCCCAGCAAAATATAAGCGCGGGTCACCCAATAATCATAGGACCCCGATTTGTTGATCACTTCGAATGCCGCTTTTTCTGCATCCTTGAGCCTGTTGAGCGCCAGCCAACTATTGGCAATCTCATACCGGGCCTCGGCAGCCAGCGCCGCCTTATTGAGGGTGACAACGGTTTTATAATTGGCAATGGCGAGATCATACTGTCCGTTTACCTGGTACGATTTCGCAATCGCCATATTGGCCAGGGTTTTGTCATCAGTACTACTGCCTTTTTCATTGACCAGTTCACGGGCATTGTCAAGGGCATCAGACCATTGTTGCAGCTGGTACTGGCAGCGCAGCAGGCCCCTCATGGCTTCCAGCCTGTTTTCCTGTTTGTCGGTAATCTTTTTTAACTGGGCAAAATAGTTGGCTGCTTTTCCGTAATCCTTTTGTTCGAAGAAATAAATCCTTGCCGCCTGCAGCACACTGGCTTCTGCAAATTTATTGGGTGCTTTTTCAGCAGCATAAGTATAACCCTGCAATGCTTTGTCCCATTCTTTACGACCTGCATAAATTTCAGCGGTATAAAAATGGGCATCCAGTGTATTGGCTCCACCGGGAAATTTTTGGAGGTAGGCATTAAACGCATTCAGGGCAGCTTCCTTATTTCCATTCTGGTACTGTAACTCGGCTGCCGCCCAGGTCAATGAATCTTCGGTACTCACACTCAAAGGTCTTCCTGCCTGGCGCATGAAACCTGCAAATTCATCCGGTTTAGCCTCTTCCACGTAAATCATCCTGATATTATAAATAGCATCATCTGCCTCCTGGGTATTGGGATAGATGGTAACCAGTTTTTTATAGCGATTCAGCGCCTCATTGTTATTATTGATATTATAATAAGCGGTCCCTGATTTGAGATAGGCCTGGGGTTTATAATTATTATCGTTGCCGTTGATCAGTTTATCCAGGTAAGGGATAGCTTCACTGAATTTTTCATCAGCCAGGTAAGCATTGGCCACTTCCATATTGGCATCATCTACCAATGGGGAGGAAGGGAATTTCCTCGTCAGGTTATTCATCAGTCTTATCTTTTCCGAAGCATTCTTAACCCCGGCCAGCATCGCCAGCTGAAAAGTGGCATAATCCTCTTCCGGCCAGGAAAACCTGACAATATTATCATACATGGGTTTTGCCTTTGTATAATTGCGGTCCATGTAATAACAGTCTGCCGTACGCAGGTAAGCATCCTGGGTAAGCTGGTCTGAATTCAGCGCCGGGTTTCTTCCCAGGGGTTCGAAGAACTGGAGTGCAACAGGATAATTTTCCTTTCGCAGGTAACAATACCCCAGGTTGTACCGAACGGTATTGGCATTGGCTTCCCCGTTTACCGGGGAACCTGCATCTTTATATGCATTATAATAGCGAATGGCATTATCAAGATCATTGTTCCGATAAGCGATCTCTCCTTTCCAAAAATTGATAAATGGGAGGACCCTGCTGTTATTAGGATCTTTCAGGGCTTTATTCAACAAGGCATCAGCTTCTGCCAGCCTGCCGTCATTGATCAGCTCGGTGGCACGCCCGTATAAGATCTGCGCATAATACCTTTTGGCATTGGCCGAAGGGCTGGAAATCCCCTCGAGCAGGGACAATGCTTCCCGGTAATTATTGGTATTGGCTAAAACACCAACCAGCAATTCCCTTGCTTCTGCATTGTAACCGGATGAAGGATATTCCTGTAAGAAAGCCTGGAGACTTTTTAAGGCTTCATCCTGGAAACCCAGTTCATAGGAAAGTTTTGCATACTGGTACTTGGAAATCTCCTTTTGCGTCGGGTTACTGCTATTGGCCGCACAAAACAGAAATGCATTCCGGGCATTGGCTTTTTCACCCGTTTTCAGGTAAGCATCCCCCAGCAGGTACATGGCATGCTGGCTCAGCGAGTCATCCTTGCCGCTCAGTTGTTTGAACCCTTCAATCGCCTTTGGGTAATTTTTTGCCTGGTAATAGGCATATGATAATTCGTAGAGATTTTCCCGGGTGACCTTTCCGGATTTACCGACATAGTCTTCCAGGTAGGGTAAGGCCTTTCCATATTCCTTCTTTTCAAAATAAGCATGCCCCAGGAGCTGTTTCAGGTCCAGGTCATAGTACTGGGTAGCACCCGTTTTTATTTTACTTTCGGCATATGCAAGCGCCTCATCCTTTCTGCCCTGAATAAAATAGATCTGCGCAATATAATAAGGCACAACCCGGTCATATTGCTTTTCATTTTCCACAATCCTGAAGCTTTGTAAAGCATCATTGTAATTCTTGTCCCTGAAAGCCAGGAAGCCATAGTAATAGTTGGCATCTATATAATTCGGGTCATCCTTCATCACCCTGATCGCATTGAATAATGGTTTGGCCTGCGTAAAGCGCTGAAGGGTAAAATAACTGTAACCCTGGTGAAATTTCATATCGGCTATTTCCCTGTTGCTCAGGTTGGCAATCCCGGTTTGTTCATACAATTGAACAGCTTTGGCAAAATCCTCCTTCCTGAAATAATATTCTGCCAGGTGGAATTCCATCTGCTGCACACGGGTATTGTTCTTTTGGAGGTCGATAAAATCAGTGGCCCTGAGTACGGCCTGCTCCTCATTCTGCTTTAAACCGCAAACAGTGGTGTAATATTCAATTTCCTGCGATTCCAGTGCATGATTGGCCTTATCAGTTTCGGTTACTGATTGCTGCAACTCCTTTAAAAGAGGATAGGCCAGGCTATACTGCTCTTTTTGGAAAAGATCTTTAGCCAAATTGAATTTTTCAGCAGGATCATTGTTGATAGCCGTTTGTTGTGCAGGAGCGTAATGGCCAATAGAAATGGCCGCAAAAAAAAGAAAGAAATATTTCATATTGGGTGTCCTTTAACCGATATCTGGATAAACGTTGTAAATATTCATATTATTTTCACCTCAGCCAAACATCGTTCCAAACAAGTGTGGATAAGTGATTTATTTGTAAGGATTTAACAAATATTTGGTGAAACGGACACCTGGCATTGAATCAGAATTTGCTTTTTCTTATCATTGCACATAAAACGTTAATAAAAGCCGGATGAAGAAACTGTTGAGCACAAAATATTCCGACACCTCCTTTCAGTTATCCATGTTGGTTTTGAGGATATCCCTGGGATGGATGATGCTGCCCCATGGATATGACAGGCTATTGCATTTTTCGGGTTACCAATCAGGGTTCATGGGACAAACAGGCTGGGTAGCTTACCTTTTAGGGGTCTACATCATTTTTGCAGAATTCTTTTGTTCTGTTTTTATTTTACTGGGGCTGTTCACAAGATATTGCAGTCTGGCATTGATCATCGCTACCCTATTGACCCTCTTTTTAGTTTATAAGGGCCAAACAGGGGGCAGGGGTGAAACTTTGGCACTCTTTTTTACCGGTTATCTTGTTCTCTTATTACTGGGTCCCGGCAAGCTGAGTTTGGATAAACTATTGGGTAAATAATGTTCATATCATCCACGACCATAAGGGTACGCTATGCGGAAACCGACCAGATGGGGGTCGTATACCATGGCAATTATTTCGCCTGGTTTGAATACGCCAGGGCGGAAGCGATCAGGGAAATGGGGTTAACCTATGCCGATATGGAAAAGATGGGCATCATCATGCCTGTCATTGATGTCCATGCCCGTTTTCTCAGGCCCGCCCGTTATGATGAACTGGTAACTGTAAAAACCATGCTTAAAGAATTACCGCTTCATCATAAAATTGAATTTCACCATGAAGTGTATAATGAAAAAGAACAACTTTTAACGACCGGCAGGATCATCCTTTATTTTATGGATAAAACAACCGGGCATCGCAGTACCATGCCGGAATCACTTCGTCAACAACTTGAAAAATATTTTCAATAAACCTTACATGGATAATTTACAACAGCCTTTTCGATCGCAGGAGCAGGACCACCAACCCAGTGGTTCCGGCGATCCCGTAATTTATCCCTCCCGTCCCGAACTGGATGTAAAAAAAACCAATGTCTGGCTGAAGTCGGCTGCCTCGCTGGCGCTTTACCTGGCATTCGGATATGTCGTATTCAGAGATCTGACCTTATTGTTGATCATTACTGCAATTGTGATCTTTCATGAGCTTGGGCATTTCACCGCCATGAAATTATTTAAATATAAGGAACTGGGCATCTTCTTTATCCCCTTGCTGGGGGCCTATGCATCAGGTACCAAACAGGAGGTCTCCCAACGTCAATCGATCATCATACTTTTAGCGGGCCCTCTGCCGGGTATCCTGCTGGGCATATTCCTGCACCTGGTCAACCAGCATTACCAGCAACCCCTTTTGGAAAATACTGCCATCTTACTCCTGTTCCTGAACCTGCTCAACCTCTTGCCCATTTATCCACTGGATGGTGGCCAGATCTTAAACCGCCTTTTCCTGGACGAACACCATATCATCAGCCGGTCATTTGTATTACTTTCTGCATTGGCCATGGCCTGGGTCTCCTGGAAGTTCTTTTATCCTAATTTCATCTTTTACCTGTTACTGTATTTCCCCGTTACAATCCTGATGCGGTTGAAACAGGAAATTGACAATGACCATATCATCAGAAAGATCGAACAGGCAGGGGCCGATCTCAATAAGGCATATGAAGACATCGGCGACCAGGAATACTGGGAAACCAGAAATATACTGATTCAATATCACCCGGACCTCAGGGATATACCCCCTGCCCCACCTTATGTTTATGATGCCAGGGAAGACAAGGTGATCTATACGCTACAGGGTTTGCTGCAGCGATTGATCACCATGGACCTGGGTATCGCCGGGAAGATCATTGTGATCCTGGTGTGGGTGGCCTGTTTCTACAGCCCTTTTTTACTCAATATGCCCATGAATATTTTTCAGACCCGGTGATGATCCGCCTTCCATTGCCGGATGGCTTCCTTGATGGCCCGGTTCCCCATCTTTTCAGCGACTGCTTTTTTTGCCAATTCAGGCAATTCTTCGTCTGAGGCAAACCGTAAGGCAATGATCTGGGACATCCTCAGTGTTTTATCGAGGGGCTGGCCGGTGAGCACAAAATGCCGGAAATTTTCCTCTGCCCTGATCGCCCTGTCCTGGGCCCGGAGGGCAAATGAGCGGGCATACCAGAATATACTGGCCAGTACTAAGGATATCAGTACCAGCAGGGCTGCTCCATAATGTGTGGCAGCGTCGGCATGGAACAGGTTTACAATACTGCCGCCGATCAGGGCGATGACGGCCAAACCGGTCACGACATGCCATAATGTGATATATCTTCTGTGATTGCTGAAATTTTGTTGCTGCATACATTTAATATTGATGGTTGTAGTTGTAGGACGATCAGCCTGCGTTCTTATTTTAAATTGTTCAGTACTTTATACATTTTTCCTACCAGTGCTGAAGATGACCCGTTATAATTATTGACAATAAAAGAAAACAGGTACTCCCTCCCGTTTTTGGCCTTTTGTATACCAGTAAAGGCCTTTACATCCCCAATGGTACCGCTTTTCATGCTCATGCCATTGTATTCAGGCAATGAATGAACAAAAGAACTGTACCATTCCTGCTTCCGGGCATATTGCAGCACCTGAACCTGGGCATGTGTTGTAACCCGGTTCATGGGCGATAACCCGGAACCATCATAGATATTCAGTTCGCCGGGGTCGATCCCCTGCCCTTTCCAGAAATCTTTCACGGTGTTTATCCCGTTTTCCGTAGTACCAAAGCCTTTCTTCTCAAACGCCATGGTCTTTAATAATGCCTCGGCATAGAGATTAATACTTTTCTTATTCAGCCAATAGATGATGGTATCAAGGGAGGGAGATACGGCTGTATACAAAACTGGATCACCTTTGTCAATCTTCCCCATTGCCTCCTTATTTTCCTGGTTAATGACCGTGGGAAGCACCTGATCGCCAAAACCCATTTTTTTCAGGCTGTCCGTGATACTCCAGGCCAGTTGCACAGGACCATTGATCAAAGAGACGCCGATCACAAAATCGTTCTCCTTCACCGGGATGGTGCCCCGCAACACCCGGGGTGCGATATAAGCATAAGCCTGATCCCCTGATCCGGGCGGCCCGGATGTCAACGCAGATGTATATTCATTGAAATAAACTACTGTGGGGACAGTATACCGGATGCTGACCAGGTCACCCACTTTGTCGCCTGAACGCAGATGAATATCGAATTGATTTTCCCTCCAGGGCAGGGCACTGATACCCGAACCATAATAATTGCCAATATCCTGCCATATCCACCTGTCATTGACCGATTGATCTTCCCATTCTGAAATATCAACGTACACATGACCTTTCATGGAACGGATGCCGGCCCGTTGCATGGCCCCGGTAAAATCACCGATAACCTTTTCGGCATTTGTCCGGTCCCATCGCCAGCTGCCCAGGGTGGGGTCCCCTTTTCCTGTTATGAAAAGATCCCCAATCAAAAAACCATCCGTCAATTGTCCATTGTAACGCAGCTCTGTTTTATACCGGTAATCCTTGCCCAACAACGCATAGGCAGCTGCTGCAGTAATGATCTTTTGCGTGGAGGCCGGGGCAAGACCCGTCTGCCCGTTCCTGTCAAACAGCACCCCGCCTGTTGTGGCATCCACCACATAGAGGGAACTGATAGCATGGCTTAATTGCGGATCATTTTCAAATTGTTTCCAGGCTGCCTGCAATTTTTGCGTCACGGTCTGACCCATTGCACAATAGGATAAATGAAAACAGAAGAGCGGCAATAAAACTTTTTTCATATCCTGCGGTTTATAACTTTGCGTTCAAATTACTGGTTTTTCTTTTAAACTTTTCACAACTCATTTATCCATGGTGAATGCATCGATCATTACGATTGGCGACGAACTCCTGATTGGCCAGACCATCGACACCAACAGTGCCTGGATGGCGCAGGAATTGAATAAGGCAGGCATCTGGGTTAAACACCGGGTAGCTGTCGGGGATGTTTGGGATGATATCTGGGATGCATTGGATGAAGAAAGCCAAAGAGCTGACATCATTTTCATTACCGGTGGCCTGGGTCCTACGGCCGATGATATTACCAAACCATTATTGTGTAAATATTTTAATGGAAAGCTGGTGCTGGATGAAAAAGTGCTGACCCATATCAAGTCACTTTTTGAAAAAGTATTCCGCAGACCCGGGCCTTTGTTAGAACGGAATATCAAACAGGCAGAAGTGCCGGACACCTGTACTGTTCTCCATAACGAAAGAGGAACAGCTCCCGGGATGTGGTTCGAAAAGGATAAAAAGGTTTTTATTTCCCTGCCAGGGGTGCCCCATGAAATGAAGGGCCTGATGCTGCAGGAGGTCCTTCCCAGGCTCAAAACCCATTTTACACTACCCTTTATCCTGCACAGAACGGCCTTTACGGCCGGTATGGGAGAATCCATGATCGCAGAAATGATAAAGGATTTCGAATCCTTACTACCCCCCTCTATCAAGCTTGCCTACCTGCCGAACTATGGTATGGTAAGGCTGCGGCTTACCACCAGTGGCTTTGACAAAGAAAAACTGGAAAGCAGTTTGCAAGCTGAATTTGAAAAACTCAAGTTCCTGGTAAGGGATATACTTGTTGCCGATGAAGACAAAGGACTGGAGGAAATGCTGGGTATCCTCTTACAGGCAAAAGGAAAAACCATGGCCACCGCCGAAAGTTGCACCGGGGGGTATATTGCACACCTGATCACATCTATCCCGGGTTCATCCGCCTATTTTAAAGGAAGCATCGTCAGTTATGCCAATGAAGTAAAACAAAACCTGCTGGGCGTATCAACCGAAACACTTCAATCGGCAGGAGCAGTCAGTGAGGAAACCGTAAAACAGATGTTGAACGGGGTAATCCATGCTCTCCATGTTGATTATGCGGTAGCAACATCGGGTATCATGGGTCCTGATGGCGGCACCCCCGAAAAACCGGTAGGCACCGTATGGGTGGCTGCCGGCAGCAAAGAAAAACTGGTAACGAAACAGTTTCATTTCAGGTTCAACCGGGAGCGGAATATAGAAATGACAGCACAAAATGCCATGAACCTGTTACGAAAATTCATTCTTGATGTTCCGGAACAACTATAATAGGAAAAATATTATCCCCGGGTCAATGGCCAAAAAAGGCTAACACACTATTACATTTCTATAAATATTTGCTCGTACACTAACAATCGTAAGGTTTCTGGAGAAATAATTACCTTTGCCTGATCCCGGAAAAGCCTGTACCCCTGCCCTATTTTTAACGGGTAGCAGCAGACCGCCAGGCATCCACCGATAACAGTTATATTTAGGTATTACATAAAAAATAATTATGGCAATAGTTGACTTAGTAATTCCAAAATTGGGTGAAAGTATTACGGAAGCGACCATCCTGAAATGGCATAAACAACCCGGAGACCTTGTAGAAAATGATGAAACCGTTCTGGAAATCGCAACAGATAAGGTGGACAGTGAAGTGCCCAGCACCGCCAGCGGAGAGATCACAGAAATACTCTTCCAGGTCAATGATGTTGTACCTGTCGGTACGGTAATCGCCAGAATTAAAACAGCTGTATCAGCTTCAGGAGATGCAACTTTGCATCCCGTGCCGGAAACTCCTTCCATTGCCCTGCCCCACCAAGGAAGAGAACAGGAAATTACAGAAGACATAGCTGCCGAAACCAGCACCGCTCCCTACCAGCCTCCGGCATCGAATGGCTCCGCCGGCCGGTTTTTTTCGCCGCTTGTTCTCAATATTGCAGCCAGTGAAGGTGTGAGCATGTCAGAACTGGAATTGATCAGCGGAACAGGAAATGAAGGAAGGGTGACCAAAAAAGATATTCTTCAATATGTTTCGGATAAAAAGGCAGGAAAACTGAAAACAACGGCAGCAGCAGTTGCTCAAAATGTTGAGATCCCCGCTACTCCTGTTACTACCGGTAACCAGGCGGTTGCCCGGCAGACCGCTGCCGTCACTTCCTATTCGGGAAATGTGGAAATAATTGAGATGGACAGGATGAGAAAAATGATCGCTGAACATATGGTGCGCAGTAAGCAAACGAGTCCGCATGTGACCAGTTTTACCGAGGCAGATGTCACCAATATGGTCATGTGGCGAAACAGGATCAAAAAAGATTTTGAAAAAAGGGAGGGAACAAAGATCACCTTCACTCCCCTGTTCATAGAAGCCATTGTGAAATGCATCAAGAAATTCCCGCTTATCAACTGCTCACTCGATGGTGATAAAATAATCATCAAAAAAGATATCAATATCGGTATGGCCACGGCCCTTCCCAATGGAAACCTCATTGTTCCTGTGATAAAAGGTGCCGACCAACTGAATCTCGTGGGCTTATCCCGTAAAGTGAATTCACTGGCTGAAAATGCAAGGAATAACAAACTCAGCCCGGATGACACGACGGGCGGAACCTTTACCATGACGAATGTGGGAACCTTTGGCAGTCTTATGGGTACACCGATCATCAACCAACCGCAGGTTGCGGTCATGGCGGTGGGTGCTATCAAGAAAAGACCCGTCGTGATCGAAACACCCCAGGGAGACAGTATTGCCATCAGGCACATGATGTACCTGAGCATGAGTTATGATCACCGGATCGTTGACGGAAGCCTCGGCGCCACTTTCCTGACTGCCGTTGCCAAAGAACTGGAAAACTTTGATGAAGACCGCGATATTTAACCCGTACAGGATCGAAGTATTGCTATAAGACATATTTTTTAGCCGGGTATGCTTCCCGGCTTTTTTATTCGGAGGCAGCCCCGAATTTTTTGGGAATAAAAATATATTGCTTCCCTTTCTTCTTTACTACATAGAGATTGTCATATTCCTTATCCCTGAGGTCTGAGGTTATTTTAACTGAACCACACAGCATATTGACAATATCATCCACTGTATTGGAGTGCCCCACCACCAGGGTGTTTTTATGCAGGGATTGTAATTGCCGGATAAAGGCAGTATCGGGTCTTGGGCCATAGGGCTCGATTGGCAATCCAAAAAAATCAGCAGTTGGGGTAGCCGTTGAAATCGTCCTGACGGTCTGTGTCGAAAACACATATCCTATTTTCTTTTTTTTAAGAACGGCCAGTAAATCATCGGCCCTTTGCTGACCCGGTACGGAAAGCGGTACATCACTGGTCATCCCCGGCCCGGTAGGCATTTTTTCTGCATGCCGGACAATATAATAGGAATGGCTGCAGGAAGATAAAACCAGGAAGACCGAGATCACTAAAAGAATCCGCATAATATTTATTTTAACAAGACCAAGATAAACCTCATTTCCTTTTTTCGATCAAATTTTTTAATTTAAAGTAATTAACCTGTATAAATTATGAAAACATTATCTGAAACCTGGTTCGCTGAAGGCTATATTGATTTTGAGCTAAAAAAATATACCCTTTTAGCTTATTTGCAGGAAGTGAATAAATATTTCGGGCAGCACAAGCTGTATCCACAGTTGGCTGATATCGTTTTTCACTACAACAACCTGGTTGCCTTCCGGGAAAACAAGAAATTCCTCCAGGAGCATTTCCCCAAGAAGTTATCTGGATTTCAACTTGAAAAACTGCAATTACTCTATGAACAAATGATAGAAGATGATGCTTTGATAAAAGAATTGGAAGATATCATTCAATATGCTGCAGAAAAAATGAAACGAACCATTGAAAACGGTTCAGAAATATATGACTTTGTGGAAGACAAAATTGTCATTTCGCCGGTCGGGCTGATACCGCTTGACACCAAAGAGGGATATTTTTTATTGTGTGCAGGCACAACAAAATACACATTTGCCTATCATTACAGGCTTTCCTTTTTTGAAAAACACGATGAGAAATACAGGAGCATCAAGACCAGCTTTGTAAGTTCCTGGCAAAGGAATATTGTGAATACCTATGAGGGGATCAAAACAGAACTGATCCGTTACCGGAATCATTTACCTAACCCGGCTGTATATGCTATAGAAACGGAACTCGCCATACCCATGGAAGAAACCTTATTACCGGTTGCAAAAAGAAGCCTGGTAAAATTTCTGTCAAGGGCAGCCTGACTGATCAGGGATGCTTACAATATAATTAAAGATGAAAAGAATTTTTCTTTGTCTTCCGGCCTGGGAACTTTTGCGGTATAATTTAAGGTATAAACTTTTGACCCAACAAAAATGGAATAGGAAGACAACTTACTTTCTCCCCCGGATTCCTTGTCAGCAAAGTCGATCTCGAAGAGATAGGTGGTGAAGTTTTGAAACCGGCCCCTGGTGGAACTGCGTAGGGTGGACCCCTCCATCTGCATCATAAAACCAGTCTTGAATTGTTCCTCGAATTCATCTGTGGCGACCATCGACTGGAGCATCGTAGCATCCAACCCGAAATCATTGAAATCAACAATACTGGTACTATAATTTGTGCTGTCGGAGATAGTTAGGTTATACATTTCAACCTGTTCCAACTCCACTTTTTCCGGGATACCGGGAACGAGGACAGAAACCCTGTCATCAAGAACAAATCTTTGCCAGTCTTGCTGTGCATGAGCAACAGTAAACAGGAATTCCAAAACGACCCCTGCCAATATCTTTTTCATATCATTTTTTTACCAATAAAGGTTGTAGTAAAGGAAATCAATAACAAAAGACCCATTATATTTATTCCATGAGCTCAAGTCCCCGGTCCTTCCCTTTTTCTGTGGCCGGGACCCCTTCAAGGATCCATTTTGCGGGTTGCTCGCCTTTGAGGATCCAGTCAAAAAACTGCTGCATCCGAACCTGGTAATCCAATTTATCTTTTCGAACCGTTAATCCATGCCCTTCGCCGTTATAATTCAGCATCCATACTTTTTTACCCAGCCGCCGAAGCCCGGTAAACATTTCAATTCCCTGGTACCAGGGTACGGCACCGTCGCCATCATTATGCATGATCACCACCGGTGTCTTCACCTTATCCAGGAAAAAAAGCGGTGAGTTTTCTATATACAGGTTCCTTTTTTCCCAAAGGGTCGCTCCGATCCGGCTTTGCGTTTTTTCATACTGGAACTGGCGGTTGAGGCCTGATTCCCACCTGATGCCCCCGTAAGCGCTGGTCATATTGGCGACAGGTGCTCCCGCCCAGGCTGCTTTAAAGAGACTGGTCCGGGTGATTAAAAAGGCCACCTGGTAACCACCCCAGCTATGACCCTGAATCGCCATGCGCGTGCTGTCTACAAAACCTTTTTTGACAACCGCTCTTGCACCACTGACAACATAATTATAGGCGCTTTGACCCGGGTAACCGATTTTGTACCGGATATCAGGCACAAAGATCACATAGCCCCTGCTGGTATAAAAAGGGATATTGATGGCACTGCGGATGGGAGCAGGTGGATAATAGTTATGGAGTGTATTACTTAATTGCTCATAAAAATAACAGATCATCGGATATTTTTTCCGGGGATCAAAATTTTCCGGCTTATAGAGGATACCTGTGGCATTTTTCCCATCATAGGCTTTCCAAGTAAACAGCTCCGCGGTACCCCAGTAATATTCATCCTGTTGCGGATTGATATGGGAAAGCCTTGTTTCATTCGGGTGAGAAAGAACCGAATCGCCGGAAGATAGCATCCCGGAAGACCATTTTTGTCCAACATAGAGGTCGGGGGATTTGGAAAAGCTCTCTTTGGTGTACAGGAAAATTGCCCGGTCTTTTGCCCTGATCAGGTTTGCCAGTTTTATGGACTGTACAACCGATGCAGGCGGGACACCGGTTTTGAGGGGCTCGCCGGAGAGACTGATATCATCGAGGACGATCGGTGACAAACAACAAATATTATTTTTTGTCACACTGAAAAAAGCTTCCCAGAGGCCGTACGATTTACTGGTTTCATGGAAGGTTAAAAAGGTAAGGGGTTTATCGGGGTCGATATATTTTTCTTCGGGATCAGTTTGCAGGTAACGAAATACGACTTTTTTATCCCGGCCGGATAATACCCGCCTGGGAGCTTCTTTCGATCCGGGTACCAGTTTCCAGATATCATAACGGTCATAAACATAAACAGCTGAATCGCCTTTTTCCCAACCCATCAAACCATAAGGCCGGGCATCCGCCGGCATATCATTTTCCTCTTCATATAAGGGGAATTTGATACCTGTGGAAATAGCATGGGTTTGTTTCCCGTCGTAGAGAAAATAGTTCCTGGCCTTAAAATCATACCAGAGGATAAATTTACCGGAGGGTGAGCAATACGAAGCATTGATGATGCCGTCCAGCGCTTTTTTGACCAGTTTCCGGGTGCCTCTGACCAGGTCGATCGCATAGATATCCTTTTTTGCAGCACCTGTCCACTGGCTTTCTAAACGGTAATTTTGATCAGCAATACCGGTAAAGATATCCCCGTCTCCTTCACCGGAAGGATAAACAACCGGGATTTCGGGTTTTGCCAGTTGTTGTACCAGGCCGGTTTCCAGTTCATAAACGGAGAGAAAATTTTTCTTCAGGTCCTTCTGCAACCTGGCAAGTTGCACAGTCTGGAGGTCATCATCAGCGTAATGCCAGATATCTACATTCACTTTATCGATCTCCGGGGTCAGTGTATCAATAGGGGGCTGGATCGGGGCAGTTCCAAAAAACAATCTTTTTCCGGACTTGCTGAAAGAGGTGGCACCGTACTGGCTCACGGTCATCCCTAACTGCATACCGACATTATTATAGTCTACCACGAGCATAGCGCTGTCCATCCCTTCCCTGTAATACCATAATTTATAAAACTGTTGCAAGGCTTTATCACTGCTGTCCCGCTGTGCCGTATAAGCAACCTGGAGACCATCTTCCGAAATCGAAAAATTACAGAAATCGGCGCCACCTCTGCTCAGGGTATCGGTAACATATAGACTCATGTCATAATAAAGAACGGCAGATTGGGAACTGGAGTCTTTGGCGGTTTTCACCTGATAGAGCAATATTTTTTTGCCATTGCGGTCAAATAAATACGCTGCAA
This sequence comes from Terrimonas sp., assembly GCA_016125075.1. GTDB lineage: Bacteria > Bacteroidota > Bacteroidia > Chitinophagales > Chitinophagaceae > SpSt-398. Next base: position 127,536 of record WGMO01000014.1, on the reverse strand, counting down.
TATTCTTAAAATTGAGCTCATTACCGCTTGTTAGATTATGAACAACCAGTTCAGCCCCTTCTTTCGTATCCGGTTGACTGTTGCCATTGAGATAAGCCATCCAGCCCTTTGTATGTTCTGGTATTTTATACCCGCTAACGGCTGCTCGTTTCCACAGGGATAATGTGCCCAGATCCAGGATACCCAGGGAATCCTTTGGAAATTCGGCAGGCTTCTTTTTCTTTATCCTGGCCTCACGGGTATCCTTGTAAAGTGGCTTAATGAGGAAGATGACAAACCGGTTATCATCGGTTATGGTTGCCTGGTAACCCCTCGGCACAATCATTTTAAAGGAGGTATCTGCACGCTGGATCACCAGTTCATTATCGCCTTCCTGAACGTCGATGGAGTAAACGACCCATTGACCATTATGACTGATCTGTTTTTCGCCGATACTTTGCCAGTGATCATACACCGTATGATCGAGCTGTTTTTTCTGGCTGAAAACGATCAAAGCGGAAAATAATAATACCGGTAAAAAAATATACTTCATTTCCAGGATTTGTAAGGGATAAAGATAGGTTCAGGAAAGCATAAAACAATTTCAGCCAGCCCGGTTATACCGTATCCGCAACATTTGAAGTAACAATGAAAGAATGATCAAACCCAGGCCAATGAAGAAACTGGCATCGAGGTCCCTGTTCTCATGGAATAAAAGGAAGGCCAGCAGGATACCATACACCGGTTCGAGGTTGTAGGAAAGATTGACCGTAAAGGCGGAGAGTTTTTTTAAAGCGGAAACAGAAAGCTGGAAAGCAATCACCGAGCAGAACCAGGACAGCAGTAGTAGCCAGAACCAGTCACGCGCAGAAGGCCAGATATGTGTTGCTGGAAAAACCTGGAGGTAAAAGGGCAGTAAAAGGGTAAGGGTGAGGAATCCCCCGCTTAATTGCCAGGTCAGCAGCGTTTCCGGGCTGATTCTTTGCACAGATTGCCGGATAAAAATCATTACAAATGCCAGTAATAATGCAGAGAGCACCCCCAGCACGATCCCGGTTTTGAACCGGGTATCAAAATGAAATATGATATAGATCCCGGCAATCACCATTATTCCCAGCAAGAGGTCAAACAACCGCATCCTTTTTCTGCTTATCAGCGGTTCCAGTACCGCGGTAAAAAAACCCACCGAAGAAAAACAAACCAGTGCTACAGAAACATTGGCATATTTCACGGAACCGAAAAAAGTGACCCAATGCAGGGCGGAAAGAAAACCAATACCCGCCAGTTTGAGGATATCTGACTTTGAAATGCGTCTTATTTTCCTTTTCCATAAAAAGAAAATCCATAAGGTAGCGGCGCTGATCATCAGGCGGTACCATACCAGCAAACCTTCATTCAGGGTGATGTATTTACCGATGATACCGGTAAAACCGGCCAGGAATATCGCGATATGAAGGTAGATGAATGCCTTTTTCATTCGGTAACTGCACTAAAAAAGATGAAGTTAAGTGAAAGTGGGGAGTGATCTACTTGGTTTCTGCTACGATCTTTTGGTTGGTTAACTGATCATGCTGCATGGTATAGCTAACCGTTTTTTTTACCCTTTTCCGGTAATGGGTGAAAATGGAGTATAACCTTAATTTCAATACACCCAGGATACCTTCTTTCACAATGCCCTTATTCATTTTGGAAGTACCGTTTGTACGGTCCCTGAAAATGATCGGCACTTCCTTGATCCGGAAGCCCAGCTTCCAGGCAACAAATTTCATTTCGATCTGGAAGGCATAACCGACAAAGCGGATCTGGTCCATATTGATGGCATCGAGCACTCTTCGGTGATAGCAAACAAATCCGGCCGTGGTATCTTTTACGGGCATCCATAATATCATCCTGGCATACAAAGAGGCCCCTTTAGAAAGGGCGATCCTGTTTCTTGGCCAATCAACAAATCCCCCTCCATATACATAGCGGGAACCAACAACAACATCGGCCTCTTCATATTTACAGACCTCATATAGCCTTTGCAGGTCACCGGGATTATGGGAAAAATCGGCATCCATTTCAAAGATATATTGATAGCCTTTTTCAAGACCCCATTTAAATCCATGGATATAGGCGGTGCCGAGTCCCAATTTCCCTTTCCGCTCTTCGAGATAAAGCAGACCGGGATATTTAACCTGTAACTTCCTAACTATATCGGCTGTACCATCGGGGGAATTGTCATCGATGACCAGGACGTGAAAACCCTGATCCAAAGAAAAGATAGCGAGGAGAATAGTAGAGATATTATCCTTTTCGTTATAGGTCGGTATAATAACAAGCTTTTCCAATCAGAGCATTGCGGGATAACGAATTTACAATAATTGATACAGTAAACTAACAAATTTTATACCGCAAATGTTAATTTTTTTTCAGCAGGGTCCGGGTGTATATCTCAGTGAGTTTCTGCTTGGTATGACGTGGAAAATCCCCTTTCATCATCCAGTCGTAATACTGGGGTTCAGATTTCAGCACATCGGATACAGGTCGCCCTTTATGTTTTCCGAAATTGAAGACCTCGGTGCCGTTTTCAAACCCGAAACGCCTGGCAAAGTCAACAATTACTTCTTCACCAATAACCTTGAGTACCGATTCGACTGAATCTCCCAATTCTTTATACTTTTCCAGTTGTGCTTCGAGAATTTCGGCAGTGGCAGATGCATCCGCTTCTGCACTATGCGCATTATCAAGATCTTTCTGGCAATAGAACTTATAGGCAGCACTGAGGGTGCGGGGCTCCATAAGATGATAAATTTTCTGCACGTCCAGGAGGCGCCTGCCTTTCATATCAAAATCCACTTCCACCCTGATAAACTCTTCCATCAGGAGGGGTATATCAAAACGGTTGGAATTATAACCCCCGATATCACAGCCATCGAGCATCTGTTTTAATTCCTGGGCCACCTGTTTAAAGGTGGGGGCATCTTTAACCATTTCATTGGTGATTCCATGAATTTCACTCGCCTGGGGCGGTATTGGCATTTCAGGGTTAATCAGTTTCCTTTTCGTACTGCGGTTGCCATCCGGGAGCAGTTTAACGATGGCAATTTCTACAATCCGGTCGATTCCGAGGTTAATTCCTGTCGTTTCAAGGTCGATAAAAGCCAGTGGTTTCTTTAGGTTCAGCATCAGATTTTATTATTTCTTTTTGTTAGGGCGGTAAAGGTAAGTTTTTGTTTGGCTCCAATAATAACCAAACAGCACAAATTCTTGCATTATATTTGCATAATAATTCTGATTTTCAACCGTTTTAGAACAAAAATCCGAATAATGAAAAAAACTGTCCTGGCAATTATCTTTCTTTTTTCAACGGCAATTATCATAAGTTCCTGTTACTCTTCACGTAAGACAGGTTGCCCTGCCAATATGAATAACTCAAGCAAACCCTTCAGGGCCTAGATTGTTATTCCCATATGACATGGATTCCCCTGACCGATGAAGGCAAATTCAATGAAATTATAAGGCTTTCGCATGAAAAGCCACAGGTCATTTTCAAACACAGCACCCGCTGTTCCATCAGTTCAGTAGCCATGCGCCGGCTTGAAAATGCCACCTGCCATGCCCCGATCGACTTCCATTATTTAGACATTTTCCGGCACCGGGAATTATCGAATACCATTGCAGATGCTTTAGACGTTTATCATGAAAGTCCCCAGGTCATCCTCATCATCAAAGGAGCATGTGTGTATGAAGAAAGTCACCTGGGTATTTCAATGGATGAAATCTGTGAATTATCCGTCACCAGCGCTATGCATGATTAAATACTTTTGCAACAGGAAAGAATGACTCCTGACCTCACCGGTTAATGTTATATCAATTTTCAGTCTCGTTCCGGGCACAGACAACCAAAGGCCTACCCGATTTTAAAGTGCAGTAAAACTTTCCATGCTATTCGTTCTTATCCGGATTCCCGCTTCGTTTTCCATTAGTTTGATCATCCTCTTTCAAAAGAATTTTGATGAAGCATTTAGCAGAAATACCCTATATCACCCTGAAAGTGAATGAGCCGGTTCTTTATTAAATTCATATATTTATTTAAATAAAAACGCATCCAAAAAGAAGCGACCCATCACCCCTCATTCATTTATTATGACTATAGCTGCTACTCCGAACAAACGATTCCATTTTAAAAGCTTTCAAGCCGCTATTGGATTTTTTTTCCTTGGTATTTTTTTACCAGGTCTTTCAAGGGCACAAAAAAATGAGCCTGTTCAGTTTATAAAAGATAAATCCGGGGAAAAAATCGATGTCCTGATGGGGGGTAAACCCTTTACCAGTTTTCTATTCCCGGATACACTCGAAAAACCGGTTTTATACCCCCTCATTGCAGCAGACGGGCAAATAGTTACCCGTGGATTTCCTATCCATCCCCTTCCTGAAGAACCAACCGACCATCCGCACCACTTGGGTCTCTGGCTGAACTTTGAAAATGTCAATGGCCTTGATTTCTGGAATAATTCCTATGCGATCCCTTCCGAAAAAAAACATTTATATGGCTGGATAAAAACGGACCGGATCCTGGAAACAAAAAATGGCCCCACCGGGAAACTTACTTATCATGCCAACTGGACCAATCAACAAAACGATATACTGCTGGAAGAAACCACCACCTATGAATTCTCAGGCCATGATCATCAGCGAATCATTGACAGGGTTACGGTTTTAAAAGCCAATACAGCGGTGACCTTCAAAGATGCAAAAGACGGCATGCTCGGCATCCGGCTGGCACATGAATTACAAATTCCTGCCGTACAGGACCAATCCTTTAAAGATGATAAGGGCAATGTGACAATCGTTAAAGCAACAAAAGACAAAATAGCCACCGGGAATTACCTGACCAGCACCGGCAAAACAGGAGATGATGCCTGGAGTACGAGGGCCGCCTGGTGTATGGCGTATGGGAAAATGGGGAATGATTCGGTTTCCGTGATCATCATGGATCATCCGGGCAATCCAAATTACCCTGCATTCTGGCACGCGCGGGGATATGGACTATTTGCCGTCAACCCACTGGGAGAAAAAATATTCACCAATGGAAAAAGTGAAAAAAATCTTCACCTGTCGAAAGGGGATTCCGTACGATTTTATTACCGGATCGTAATAGAAGACGGAAAAACCGTGATCAGCACCGCAGCAATCAATAAATTGGCCACGCAATTTGCTGCGAAAGACCCGGCCGCCCTTGCGCAATGATACCACCTTCATTTTACAGAAGGCCCCATCCCTTTTACGGGTGTGAGTGTTACCGGACCCGACAAACCTGATGGCAAAGGCTTCCAACGGGATGCATTGAATAAGCCGTTTAATTGATTGGCCGGTTCTTTGGCTGCCATATTGATATTATAGAAGGTCTTCCAGGGCAATGATTTCCTATCCATATAAGCGATACGGTTGGCCATGAGATTCGCGACTACAATTTGGAGTTTGTTATGTTTCTTTTGAAAAAAAGAGGAAGGGATGATGGTCGTAAATTGGGGTCCAATCAGGGTAGCGAGTTTCCTGTCATTCAAAAAAACTTCTGCGGTGGCATGAACCGATCCCAGGTCAAGCAAGTAAAAAGTGGCTTTCCCTTTGGGTTTATCAAATATCACTGAATAACATGCCCTCCCCGAAAAATCATTGATGGTATCCCCTTCCAGGTCTGTCCAAAACCGGGGTTGCTTCATCACACGCTTAGCAGGAATAGCGGGTCCACCCTGCAGAAATTCCAGTTTCCAGGGACCCTGGGGGCTAGTTGACCTGCCCGCGAACTTATAGTAAGGATAATAATCTGTTTTAAGAGGCGCCTGGTAAGTCTGAACAATGAGAGATTGATAGGGCTCCAACTGGAGATAAATCTCTATTGAATCGCCGGGTCCCTGCTTGTTCAGCATTGCCAGACCCTTGACGCCTGTCATAGGATCGAAGAGGGCTGCTTCAACAGCATTGGTTTCGAGGGTTAGCCAATTATCATATCGCCGGTTGTTGCGGTTGGTGATAAAATACATCACCCCGTCTTTATTGACCCTTTTTACAAAATCCAACCCTTTATCCACCATGGTTTCCGGTTTCACAACTGTTTGCCCCAGTAAAAGACGGATATCATCGCTGGTATAAATCCTTCCCTTCCCGGCCTCAGCTTTCATTATTTTTTCTTGCATAACTTCTCCTGGCAAAGCCTTATCGACCGGATGAAAATGTAAATGGTTTTTACAGGTATTAAAGTCTTTTCTTCTTTCTTCCAGCCGGGAAAGACCCGGTACATCAGCCGGCAAATCTTTATAAAACAGGACCGTTGCACCCTGTTCAGCGAGGGTCACCAGTTTTTCCATCGTGTTCAAAGGGATCGTGTGAATAGCTGGGATTAGAATAGTTTGGTAGTTGTTCCCTGCTGTTTGCAATTTTTTTTCATCAACAGTCAGCTGCTGAATCTGGCGGTCAGAAATAAAATCGAAATTGTATCCCTTTTCGAGGAGCCAGCTGGCAACTGTGGCAAAATCGGTGTTCTCGAAATTATCTTTCATGCCATCAAAATGCTGGAGTAAATTTTTTCCGGGTTCTGCCCAACGGTCATTGATGGGAAAATAAAGAAGGATATCATTGACCGGTTTGCCGGATTGCAGGAATGACTGTACCCGGGTGATATAATTGTTTAATGCGGAAAAATCCTCCCATTGCGGATTGGTGGGTTGAAAATGCACGGAGGCATAAAAAAGCCAACCCGGCCATGGTGCTTCTTTTGGTGAATAAGCCGTGCCATGATAGAAAATATGATTGACCCCACCCAGGAAATACAAATCAATCCCCTTTTTAACATCGCCCCATGAACTTTGAAAATGTTCCTGCAGCCAGGTAGCAGATTCGGCAGACACCAGGGGTTTGCCGGAAACATGTGCAGCAGAGCTTGCGAATTTAAACCGCAGCACATCGTTCCCTTCTGTTTCCGGGATATCAACAAGACTGTACAGATCCAGGATATTGGCCGGTGAACCATGTGATTGGTTCCTGACCAGTTTATCCCTTTTGCCGGCCCATGCTTTCCACTGCGCTGTGAAATGTTGGTATATTAACTGATCCATAACGGAACGGTAATCATAGATCACCCGACTATTCCTTTCCGGAATATCATATCCCCAAAGGGCCGGGAGAAATTTTTTGAGGTCATAGCCTTTTATCTTGCTGAAGTCTTCAAAAAACCCGGGTGTCCAGTTGGCCTGCCCTTTTGCATCGTCCACTTCATAAGAATCGTTGAAGAAAGCCCGTAAATAAGAAAGATCGTATCCCCGGAATGCGGAATCGAATCGTTGAAAATAATGCTTCACTGCACCGGCTGAAAAATGATCGATCGCATATCCCTCTCCGCCCGGCGCAGCCCTCTCCACCATTTTACCATGCAGGCCCTGAAACAAGGCATACAAGGTCCATTTCCCGGGTGGTGCTGTCCAGTGTAAGATCCCGGATGAATCCACTTTTTCTATCAGGTCGATAGAAGCATTTTTTTCATTGAACGCTGAAATGGCCACCAGGGGGAGGTTTCCCGGAAACTGAACCTGGTCTAATGCCAGTTGTTGTAAATCCTGATTGGATCCGATCGGTTGTACAATCTTTTTGATATCCGGGTTCTTCCGATTCGCTGTTCTTAATAAAGCCGGGCGAAAAAAGAGCAGGGGTTCTTTTAATTGTCCGCCTTCCTGCAACGGGTAGGTTTTTACATAGAGGGTCTTGCTGGCATCTTCCGGTGATACCCAGGGTCCGCCAAATGGCCAGCCGGTTCCATTCGCCAGATCCACCCCTAAACCCAGACGATGCGACTCCTGCAAAGTAAACTGAAACAGCTGCATCCAGCGGGGTGAAAGAAAATCAATAAACCGGTCTTCATTTCCTTTTACGCCATAAATAGGCGATAATTCAACACCCCCCAGGCCTGCATTTTTATACTGCTCCAAATTCCAACTCAAATTAATGGAGTCAACAGCACTTCCTTCCCACCACCAACGCGTCCAGGGTTTTGTCGTTTGGCTTACGGGCGGCCATTCAACCTGTGCAACTGCCTGCCAACTGGAAAACACCAGGAAAAAAAGAAAATAATTTTTCAATAAAAGCCGTGCAGCTATTTTTCTCATATCGAAAAATTGATTGCAAATACAGGTTAATCCATTTCGCTTATTCATCAATGTTGCCGGCCTGATCATAAGCGTGCCGGATACATTATTGCATACTGTTCAAATTCAGTGTTACGGTTTTTCCCGATTGAGGAGCCGGCACAACCAATGTGAACAAATGACTGGCAGGGTCCCAATGCAATTTTCCCTTATCAGACTGTAACGGTTTTTTTGCATATCCACGAAGTGTAACAGCAGTTTCTCCCTCGGCAAATACCACACTGATGGTCAGTTGATTTTCCTGGCAGCTGATTTGGGAAATTCTTTTCTTACCGGTAGCCGTTATCTTTCCGGCATCCCCCAGGAAAGCAATACCCGACGAAGTGACAGGAGCCACTATAAAATAGGTGTACCGGTCTGCTGGTAATTCATCCCGGAATGCATCCCCTTTTTTTACAACCTGCAATTTGTTTCGCAGGGGGTCAAAAACAACGGCATCATCATCGATACCAATATCCATTGGACGAAATGCAAAACGGCTGATCTTTGTTGCCTCTTCGGCAAATACAAAAACATATCCCGTTTTGATTTCCCCATGGAGCGTATAGGTAGCGCCGAGGATAGGTTTTTCCTCTCCCCTGGCCATTTGCAGATAATTAATGTCCAGTGGCAACATTGGTAAATCCGGTTTGACCAGTACCCCGTCATCCCGGCAGGCCATCAGGATATTGGCCTTGTCTTCCAGCCCCAGTGCATCTCCCGTTCCGACCGGGCCAGCTGAAAGAACCGACAAGATCATATTACCGGTTTCATAGCTTTTAAAAACATCAGACCAGGGCCATATCCCCATGGCATAAGCGAGTTGGGAAGTAAAAATGAAGTACTTCCATCTTTTGGGCATGAATCCGTCGCCACTGGCCCTGATCGTTGTGAGGTTATTGTATTTGACACCCTGCATAAAATATCTCGGCAAGGCCATACAATACTGCATATTAATTCCATATTTTTTGGCTGCCTGGGCCATACCATCGGTAAAAGCGTTTCCAATACTAACATCTGCAATCATCTCGGGATTCCTGGTATACATATAATTCATCCAGTCCTGTTCATAATTGATGACCCCTGATTGTTTAAGATAGGCCATGATATGATCCCAGAAAGCAGGATCGATGGCTGTATAACCGGAAATCTTATATTTTTCATGGTAGGGGCTGGAGGAATCCATCCAGCGGTTATGGGTGATCAGGGGTAATCCCAGTTTTTTCTGAAAGGCTGCCAGTCCCTCCGGGAATAAAAAAGTGTCGGCCTTGTATTCCATCATGCCCCCCGACCGGTTCCAGGGTCCGGCTGGATATTCCTTCTTTTTTTGGGGTGCCCCTTTTTTATTCTCGATATTGTATAATGATTTTTGATACCACCAACTGTCGAGTTGCATGTAGCCCAGAGGAATTCCCCGCTGATTATAATGTTCCCGTACTGCCAGCAAAGTGCCTGCATAACCTTTTGCCGTGTCATAGTCGTAATAATAATCGGCCCCGTTATCAGTCCAGTACCCAAAAAAATTAAGGACTGCATCTGCATCATTAGCCGGTCTGCTTCTTTGATAAAGGGCCCTGAGGGCATCCCCCCAGCGGTCCCAGGATTTCCTGATCCCATTCTCCATCACCATGATGGTTGAATGTGTAAAATGCGAAGGAAGGTTCTTTACCTCGGGGTTCAATCCGCTGCTGATCACCGTAGAGTCGTTATGGGTCATCATGGATACAATAAAATCAGAGGCTGGTGATATAATACAGGCATCGGCCTTTTCATTATACAATAACCAGGGGGTGGATGTTTCTTCGAGGAAAAACTGGGCCAGCGGGAAAATGCGGTTATGATAACTGAAATGATAAGGCAGGTCCGGCATATCAAAAACGGGGAATGCCATGGGATGTTCCCGCGCGCCTTCCGGCAGGGTGAGGTCAAAGATCACAACCGGCTGATAGGTATACCAGCGGATCCGGCCTTCATATTGTATCCTGTCTTTCCAGGTAAATGTTACCGATGAATACGCACCGATCGCATCCTTTCCCATTCTTGTATGCAGATCATGAAGTGGCTGTCCCAGGCTGCCGGTAAAGGTTTTTTGGAGGGCGGTGAAACTCACCTGGTAAGACCCATTTTCCGGATGTACGCTGACACTGATCATTTCTTTTGACTGTGCCGACAATGAAAACCCGGAGGTGATCAGGCAATACAATAGCAGCCATCCAATACAATTCTTCATCTTTATTTTTTAATCGCTGGAAAACAAATCCGGTTTCAATAGACAATACCCTTTCCAAATTAACAATAGGCCTTTAGATTATTGCAGTTTTCTTTGCAAACGATTCCGGAGGTATTACAGATCAGGTGCATGAAAAGACCAGTGCAACAGGATGGATTAAAAAGTAATAACCCGCAGTGAAGAATCAGTTCGAAGCAACGCAGCGGAATCCCACATTTTCCAGACCTGAGTCGGGAGAGGACTTCATTCTTGAAGAAACCCTGTATCCCTTACAATAAGCGGCATTACACATAAAAGAGCCCCCCCTTGTTACGCGTTTCGGAACGGTTGGTTCCATGGGGTCATAACTTTGTTCCGGACCCGCCGGGCTAAGGCTGGTCTTTCCAGTGAGTGTTGCATAATAATCGGGGGAATACCAGTCCATGCACCATTCCCATACATTACCTGCCATATCATAGAGTTGATACTTATTGGGTTGGAAAGACTGTACAGGGGCAAGACCATTGTAACCATCCCAGTCTGAATTATAGTTGGGAAAATTACCCTGCCAGGTATTTGCCTTAGGTCTGCCTTTATCAATGGGTTCGTTTCCCCAGGAATAAGATTCATTTTCAAGTCCACCTCTTGCTGCAAATTCCCACTCTGCTTCGGTAGGCAAACGCTTACCGGCCCATTTAGCATAGGCTTCTGCGTCATACCAGCTTACCTGTACTACCGGATAATTATCTTTACCGGTGATACTGCTCCCGGGACCGCTGGGATGTTTCCAGTCAGCTCCTTTTACCCAACTCCACCATAACGATACATTGTTCAACGGAACGGGATGATCGGGAGGGGTAAATACCAATGAGGAAGCAACCAGCAGGCTGTCTGCAGGTTTGGGAGTTCCCGGAGGCAATTGTTTTTTTAATTCTTCCCAATCCGGCACTTGTTCGGCAGTGGTCACATAACCGGTGGCTTCTACAAATTCCCTGAACTGAGCGTTGGTGACTTCATGGGCATCTATCCAGAACCCGGGTAGTTGCACCCGATGGACGGGATATTCGTCCTGTCTGCCTTCCCCGTCACTGCTCCCCATATTGAAAGCTCCACCGGGTATCCATACCATACCCGCATGAGAAAGCTTTTCCGTTTTCATGGACAGGGAATCATGACCGGCCACGGGAAAACGGGCGGGTAAATTTGAACTGCAGGAAATACTGTCGGCATGCGCATCGGCTTCCGGGTTCCTGGTTGCGTTCTGACAGGAATAGATTGTACAGCAAATCACGAAAAGCCCTGTGATACTTCTTTTCATTTTATGATTATTTCTTACAGGCATCAACAGTATATGAAAAATTAAAAAATGACTTCACTAATAAAGCATGAAATTACTAATTGTTTACAATAACATCTTCCGGCATTATTCATTTTGGTTGGAAGGCGGGTCTTTATAAACACCCACCTTGTCCGCCCATTTCTTCCATAAATCCGACAAGTGTTTTACTATTCCCGGGTCCTGTCCGGAAAGGTCGTGCAACTCAGCCCTGTCTGTTGCTATATTATACAGTTCCCAGGGGGCATCTTCGCTGACGGCTTCCAGTTTGAAATTATCCTTGATAATGGCCTTATGCCCGTTGAGTGACCAATATATCGGCTTATGGTCCATCGTCCTGCCACTCATTATTTCCGGTAAAAGGCTTTGGCCTTCCATGGGCAAGATATCATGACCATGAAATGTCTTTGGATAGCTGGCTCCGCTTATGGCACATACGGTTGGCATGATATCGGTGATATGCGCCACCTGGTTAACAATCTGTCCCCTTCTTTCTTTGGTGATTGCAGCCGGCCAGTTTACAATGAGCGGAGTGGCAATACCACCTTCATGCAACCATTTTTTAAAATACCGGAAAGGTGTATTACTGGCATTGGCCCATGATTGCCCATAACTCATATAGGAATCAACCCCACCCGGTTCGAGACCATTGTTTCTCCTGTCAAATCCCCAGATACCGGTTTCGGCACAACCACCATTATCTGATAAAAAGACAACTATCGTGTTTTCTCTTTTCCCGATTTCATTGAGTTTATCCAATATCTTTCCCACACCCTGGTCCAGCCTGTCGATCTGCGCAGCATATACGGCCATCTTCCTGGACATTTCCTTTTTTTGCCTGGCCGAAAGCGTATTCCATGGCTGGACTTCTGCATCCCGGGGAGATAATTTTGTTTCATCACCCAGCATCCCCATTGCCAATAATTTTCGGTAACGCTGCACTCTTAAGGAATCCCAACCCAGGTCGTATTTCCCTTCATATTTGGCAATATCTTCCGGTAAAGCATGCAGGGGCCAGTGCGGGGCTGTATAAGCAACATAAAGAAAAAAAGGTTGTTGCTGCTGTTTTTTGTCTTCCAGTGTCTTCACCGCATAATCTGTGATCGCATCTGTCATATAAAAACCTTCTTTCGGTGGCGTATAAGGCTGCCCGTCCAATGCCATTGTTCTGACAACAGTGGGGCTTTTTGTTTTTGTGATATCAAAATAATTCGCAGCACCACTGATCAAACCAAAATGATGGTCAAATCCCCTGTCGGATGGCCAGTGTGGTTTTGCTTCCCCCAGGTGCCATTTCCCTGAAAGTGCCGTAGTATACCCGGATGGTTTAAGCACTTCCGCCAGGGTAACACACTGGTCACTCAGGTATCCCTGGTAGGGCCCCTCGGGGCCGGTGCGGGGATTCGCCAATACACCGAGACCTGCCTGTTGGGGATATAACCCGGTCATTAAGGAAGCCCTGGAGGGCGAACACCAGGCATTATTATACATACGCGTGAAGCGAATGCCTTCGCTGGCCAATCGGTCAATATTTGGCGTACTGATCTCGCCGCCATAACAACCAATATCCGAAAAGCCCATATCATCGGCCATGATGATCACAATATTGGGCCGTTCCCGCTGATGGGGTGCTGGCGTTTTATAACCCGCACCGGTCATTCCAAACATCAACAAAAGGAGCATAAACGTCTTCATATCGCTTTATTTATTTTGTGAATCTTTTTCCTGAGCTATCAAATGTTCCCGGATCTTTTGGATCATTTCCATATCCGGAAACCCATTATTGGGTCTCCGCCTGGCGGGGTCATACCAGTTTTTGAATTTTGATTCCTGATTCCCTTCCTGAAAAGTCTTATAAATTATTTGCAGCTGGCTGGCTGCCTGCGAGAGCAATTCCTTTGCTTTGCTAGACGCTGATTGATGTAAAGGCCCTGTTATTTCCTTTTTTTCAAATAAGGCAAGTTCCAGCAAGGTGTTTTCAAATTCCAGTAATTGAAAATACATTTTTGCAGGCAGATACACATAATCATAATAAAAGGCCGGATGGGTCCTGACCCTTGCCATTCCCTTTGATGCTTCATCCAGCGATTGTTTTACATATCGGCGTCTTTCCTGCAGTTCTGTTGGCACCAGTTTTTCGCCAAACAGTTTTGTAAACCGGGAAGGGCTTTCATTATTCACTTCCTGAAGGAAATTGATCAGGCCTCTTATTTCAGAGAGGTTTTGAACATACCCGTTTCTGTCAAACTGGGCCAGGTGCAGGGCTTTCATGGAAGCGACGGCAAAGGGTGCCGCTTCAGTGCCAAAATAGTGTTCCGCCCACTGGTGATAAAAATCTTCCCCGTTAAAAGATACCGGGTCATATGCCCATTGACTGAATGCCTGGAGATTGAGCAGGAAAGGCCGGAAGGTCTGTCCATTCACCTGTAAATAACGGGTAGCCTTAAAATTTTTCGCCATAAAATTCATAACAGAATCAATCCTTTCGGGATAAGGGTCCTGTACAGAATGATTTTTCCAAAACCCGGCATGCATATAAGTGCCAAAATCATACCCGCGGGTATCCAAAGGCAAGGTACTGAACTGTCCATAACCGTTATCCGACCACACAAGGGTGAAATCTTTTGGGGGCCGAAAATTTTGATTGAATATTTCCATGCCATCATCATAACAGATACAAATCTTTTGTGCCCCGGGCTTATATAGATTCAATATACTGTCGACTGATGCAAAAACCTCGTTAAACACTGTTTCTTTCTGTTCTCCGCAACTGCTGACATAGGCCCTGTCCCAAACCTGGTTCCTGGGCCTTAGGGAATAAATATCAGCCTTCCCCAGTGGGGTTTCGGTAAGATAGTAAATCCAGGTGGAAATCCATTTGCCCTTGTATTGTGACCAGCACAAGGCTTCCTGGTCGGTGATAGATTTGATTTCATAACCCAGGCTCAGGTCAACCTGCACCTTCATTCCCTTGAGATGAGCGTAGTCGATAAACGAATCCACCAATGCCATGTTTGCATGATAGCCGGGTCGCAATTTTTTATAGGGTTCCCTGATAAAAAATTCGGGCCGGCCCAGCATGTCGAATAACTGAATGGCATTGTAATGCATCCTGCGTAAGCTGTTGATCATGGCCTTCCAGGTCTCCATATCATATTCCAGGTAGGGCTGTTTGAGATTGGCCAGTTCATCCACATCATTTTCGAAATAACAGATGACCGGTACGGCAGGTGGTTTGATCACCTTTGCTGGAGTGGCATACGGATCAAACCCGGTTTTCTTCTTTTGGGGAATGCCTGTCCAGTAGGAAAGCGGATCTACAGCCAGTTGCCCGTGGCTAAAAGCATATACCGTATTCTGCACACCTTCATCATCAGAACCGGCCAGTACCAGTACTTTTTGCTGACCCTCACTAATCACCTGGATGACGCCTCCCCGGGGGCCCGGATACCTATTACTGACGGATATCAACCCCCGTTTGGCATAGTCAGCAATCAAATGGCTGCTGGTTGGTGACCCCACCAGGATATGATAACCATTTCCCGTAACAGCAGCTGGCTCTTCGGCAATAAGAACCTGTGCACCGGTAACCTTTTCTACATCCAGCTTAAGATCCCGGCAGGTGGCTTTCTCGACCGCCGAACTTTCCTTTCCCTGGTAGATTGTATATTTTTTTCCGGGTTGAAATGAAGACAAGATCAGGAACATCATACCTAAAGCAAGAAATTGCTTCAGGAAAGCCGCTTTACCAAACCTGCCCGTTTTTTTATACCCCGAACTGATTATTAATCCCATCATACTATATTTATATTACAAATCATCCAGGCTTAGGGTCAATGAGTCCCTCACATAAATTGTAACCCTGACAGGGCCAAGTAAACCTGCCCTGAGTTTTTCCTTTTCCCGTAATATACTTCCAAAATGCCACCAGCGAGCCGGTGGATTATCAATATTGGCATCCATCAAATTCCAGCTCGCCTCATTGGCCAGTAAGTTGGCCGCCACTACCGTTACTGTATTGATACCCGGACGCACAAATTTTGAAATATCAGCTTCGAATGGGGCCCAGGGGTGATAACTGACCAGTTTGTCATTGATCCATATCTCTGCAAAATGATCGACCGTACCCAGGTTAATCATTAATTTAGTTTGCGGGTTGATGATGGAAGAAGGTATTGAAAGTGTATGCCTGTATACAGCCCTGCCGGAATACCAACCCAATCCCATTTCTCCCCAGGGCACTAACGGGGTTCTTGTTTTACCACAAACAATACGCACCGGCTTTTGAAGTCCTTCCTGACCCTTGCTCACTTTGACTTTTATAGCAAGGATATTTTTACCGGAGGATAACCATTTTGTGATTTCCGTTTGGGAAGCAGTACCGGGATCTATTCTTTTTCCATTTATATACATTTCATAGGGACCTATGATATCCGGCCTGATAATTGACCTTGCGCCGGGTGGCAACACCTGCCGATACCAGGCGATGAGTGGAAACTGAATGGAATGCCCCGGGCGGTACAGATTGCCCCAGGAACCTAATGGCGGATCAGCATAGCAAAAAGCAGGTAACCAGTTAACTTTATCGTTTGAAGCCTCCCATGAATCATTTGACTGTAATGAATAAACTTTACCATTGCTGAACTGGCAATCCCCATCCACCAATAAACCATGGGTATCCTCTGTAACGACAAAGAGGATATTATAACCCGGCAACAAGGCCTTTTTGATGTCATAATGATCCGGCCGTTCCCAATTTTGAGCATCACCCCATAATTGTCCATTGATAAATAACTGATATTTCTTATCGGCCGTAATGTCAAGGTAAGCCTCTTTGACCGTTCCGTCGGTTCTGAAAATTTTTCGAAAATATTTTCTGCCTCCCCGGATATCGGGCAAGTGTACCGACTGATCATAGTAGCTGATCCATGACCCTCTCCAACTACTCAGGTAACGTTGACAGCCCCGGACATTGCTAAACGGATCCTCAACTTTTATTTGCTTCCAGGCCTGATCATCCAATTGTGCTGCCTGGTAATAATTATTTTTCGCGATTGATGTTTCCCAATTAAATTTCATAACTGGAAGATCAACTGTATCCACGTCCAATACCGCACTCCATTGGTAGTCCAGTGCATGAGGGCTCAGTTGAAAATCCCAATCCCCTTCAATCTGTATCGGGGCGGGTGCGGCTTTCCCTTTCCAGTTTCTTTCCACCAGGTTTTCTCCTTTCCAATATTCCAATTGATGTTCAGTCTCTCCGGATGTCCATCCCTGTAACTGAAGTTTTCCCTCTTCGATGATCCATTCAGGTTGTATCAATCCCGTTTGACGGATCAGTAAATTTTGACCCGATCCGGAATTCCTATCCCATAAAGGTTCCAAAACGATAAAATAAGCTTCATTGGGTTCAAAGGTGAGGGACAATTCAAGTCGCCCCCTGATGACCCGATAATTGGACAGTTCTGTGATATCGCCCGTTTCCGGATGCCAGCGATAGGGTTTACCGATATTCTGTAGACTCACTTTATACTGTTCCTTCTCTTTATGCCCATTGACAAAAAAGAAGATATCCCGTTTGCCGGCCTTACGGTGCTGGACTTTCAACCATTCATCATCCTTTCCTTCAATCCTTATATCTTCGGGAATGTTCTGTTTGATTATAGCCGGTAACCGGTCTGCATATCGGGTAAAAATACCTTTACCCTTTTCCAGGGGATGGACAAGGAAATCTTCCTGACCCTTGTAATCTATCGTATAATATTCATGCTGCTTAAGCGTTTCGTGCCGAAAACCGAAAAGGCGGATAAGCATGCTATCCAATACCGGGTCACCCGGGTTTCCTTTTTCAGTGATCGAAGGAAGGTCATTCAACCCGATGACAATCCCTCCTTTCGCAGTAAACGCAGACAGTTTTTGCATGACCCCGGATGTGGTGGCCAGCAAATCGGGTAGCACAATTATTTTATATTGCTCATCGGCGAGCAACAACCCGTTACTGTCGCAGTCGGCTTTCATAACTGACGACGGATCGAGTATATCATAGTCAATATGTTGCTGCTGCAATATTCTTTGCACCTCTTTGTAATAGGTATCATCAACTGTTGCCCCATATCCTTTTAACCAAAGTTGGGTCAGGGGATACAGGATGGCGACATGACTAACATGTTTCCCCTGGGATATCATGAAGGAAATACGCTTCGCATACACAGCCAGGGGTTTAAAATATTTCCAATAGGGATTGCGGTAAAACCAGCTGGGCGGCCAGTCGGCCTGGTTCTCCGGCCTCTCCATGGAGTAATGAAAAAGGTGCGGGATAAATAAATTGATCCCATATACACCCAACATAGCAAAGCCATTCCTGTATTCCTCAAGCGGTATGGTATACCCCCCGCTCCCCATCGATTCGGCGGCTACTCTTTTTTTACCATAAATATGCGCTATTGAACTCATCTGTTTGGGAGCATACCAATCTATCTGCCGGGGGTAACCGTAACGAAAATCCTCATTATCGGTGCAGGGCACCTGCAATTGTCCCATGGTATTAAAATAATCGGCCTGCCGGTTGAACTGACCCATGAGTTCTGTGGTATGTCCAGTTACCCAGATATGATGATCACGAGTCCATTGGTCATATTGCCGGAACCAGGCCTTCTTATATAATTCCCTTACAAGGTCGAAATAATCATACCGGACGGGGAAAGCATGACGCGGATCATTCAAGATCAGCAAAGGTAGAAATGGTTTCAGGTCATATCCCTTGGTGGACTGGAATTTGTCCAGGAAATCATCAGACCAAAATATTTTATTATTCCTGTCACTCCCGTTCGCATAAATCTCGTCGAAAAAAACACCAGGAATGGTGTTGCCAAAATAACTCCCCAAACGCCGATAGTATTCATCATGCGTGGTATGAAGAAAATCTGCTACCGTTGCGGAATCCAGGTAATTGATCTGTTGCTGAGGATCTGTGAGCACAGTAAAGGCAATGATGGCCCATCTTCCGGAAGGGATTGCCCATGAATTTCCGGCAAACCGGGTGATGTCCAATTGACTTGAAAAATCATAAGTACCCTGATTGGAAATTTTGCCGGCAAAAATAGCCAGGGGGTTGTTTGTAAAATTGACCTGGATCGTTTGATTTCCGGGGAATTCGAATTGCGTATAACTTAATATTTTCTTGATATTCCTTTCCGGGTTGACTTTTAGCGTCCGACCTCCGGCACTGCCACTGGGCCACTTATCTTCATCATACAGTAGCGTCTGAAACCCACTTTTATGCGCATACCGAACTGTGGATTCAATCGCTGTCCACCAACCCTCAGAAAAATAAGGTGTAGCACTCTGATCGAGCCCATCCCGGGCATGCATAAAAGCGCCATTAACCCCCTTTTCCAGCATTTGGTCCATCTGCCATTGCAGGGTAGTCGTATCAAGTGTGTTATTCCATGACCAAAAGGGGAGAATACTGTATGCAGGCGGAGGGTTTTTGAATTGCAACGGAAGCGAATCTTCCAGTGCATATTTATCATTTACTGATTCCCGGAAGAACGGATCTCTAAAGGAAAGGGAAATTACTGCTACCAGTAACCCTCCCATTAACAATGAAACGAAATGAAGATGATGTCGTACCCGGTATTTTTTATTGCTGATCATTCCTCACATTGGTTGATGCCTGGTGTTTATATTCGTACAGGATTTTCCCATCCACCCCATGAAAAGTAAATATGACTTCCGGATGACCACCGGCATGTTTAATATTCACTTCCAGGTAACCGCCAATCACATTGAGATACAGGTGTTCGGGTTTCCTGTCGTTGGAGTTCCATCCACCGGCATGCTCCGTGCTTACCGGCCCGCAGCCAAATTCAAGTAATCCCGTTTCCGCATCTTTTGAAGCATACTGCCAGTGCCGGTCGCCATTGACCACGAACATATCATGCTCTTCCACAAACCTGCGCAGCATTTCCCCCTCAAGATAAAAACCCTGGTTGGCATAATTGTCATTTTTTTTTGGCCGGTCAGGTCCCACCAGCGGGGTCGGGCTGATCAGTATCTTATATGTTGCATCAGATCCTTCGACAGTTTGTTTGAACCAATTTATCTGTTCCTTTCCCCAGATTGTCTTTTCAGGGCCATCCGGCATATCATTGGCGCTCCTGTAATCCCGGCCTTCCACCATCCAGATCTGCAAATGTTTTCCCCACCGGTAGCTGCGGTAGGTTTTACCTCCCATCGGTACCTGTTCCAGGAACAATCGCTGTCCCTGCTTGAAAGTGAAATCACCCATAAACCTTGTTTGCATGTCGGGCCAGCAGTCATTCATCCAGGTATCATGATCATCCTTCATAAAATAACTGCTGACCTTTTTATGAAATTCGACCAATGTTGGAAAACTGTAGACCCTTTGCCAATGCCACCTTGCCAGGTCCAGGTTCTTTGCCTGCTGGTCATAATAGATGATATCGCCGGTATGCACAAAAAAATCAGGCTTTTGTTTTAACATGGATTCATAGATCTTAAATCCCTTGTTACCGTAATCCCGGTCGTGATAGGCCTGGCAGGTAACGACCATAAACCGGATATCAGCATGATCATCTTTTGCAGGCGCCGTTTTAAATCCCCCTTCCATCATATTGGCGGCATTCGTCATGCCGGAAGGTCTTGACTCAACCCTTATAGCATATTCCTTTCCCGGCAGCAACCCTGATAATTGAAACTGGCGGATACCATCCTGATCCAGTCCCGCTTTTTCCCAGGAAGTTTCCATCCATTTATGTTCATTGGCTGTTTTATACAAAACCCGCATTTCGCCTTCACCAGCCGGTACAGCACCGGCTATGGAATTAATATCCGAACCATTAACATATTCGACCCTGGGTTCAAGGTCGGGCCGGCTATCACCATGATCCCTTTTTTGAAATTCACCGGTCGCGTCATTTTTGTATAAGATCACCGGTTCAGGAGCCGTATCATCAATCCTTTCTTTATTTTTTGTGAGCCGTACCCAAACAATGGCTTCCGTGGCACTCACTTCCCCGATCTTAATACCCGTTGCCATATAAGGTCCCTTACCTGAAGACGCCAAAGGAAAGATATGTTGAGGATCTTTGATTCCTATGGCAATCGCAGCGGATCCGATTGAAAAGTCTTTGATGAATTTTCTTCTGTGTGACATATCAATTAAACATTAGAGGTACAAAAAATAATTTAATCATTGTGATGCCCTTATTCTGCAATCGTCTGTACCAGGCTTTTATCAACCCCCAATACCGGATCTTTTACATGAAACATAATAAATTGCTTTCCCTTGTCATTTTCCCTGGCCGAACACTTTGACAGGTTCAGTCCCTTCACATCATCAAAAACGTACCCGGGACGGTAATCTTTTTCTCTGGCGATAACAGTTACATTTTTAAAGATCAGCCCTTCTGCATGCCGGACATAAAAACCCCAGGCGGGCAATTCCCCAAACATGGAAAATTCAGGATACTGGTCAGCAGCCTCCGGAACATCCTTTAAACGATAGAGCGGCAAGATGGCAAGACCGTCATTACCCCTTCCGGGATAACTGATTTCAATATTCTCCAGTAAGACATTCTCAACCGGGTGCCCGGGTAGCCCCGTAATGGAAGAAGGGAAAGTATTATGAAAAAAAGACAATGCCGGTCCCCGAAGGTCATAGTTAAGGTCTGGCCTGCCAAAAGGCACCTGCACTTTCACATTCCTGACCACGATATTCCGGAGGGTACCTATTTTCCCCTCTTTATTCCGATGGCCCAGTTTGATAAAAATGGCATTCCCGGTGTTGACTGCATTGATGCTATCTACCAGTATATTTTCAAGGATTCCCCCATCGACAGATTCAAGGGCTATGGCTGAACGGAAAGTATCAAACACTTTGATATTCCTGACCACTACATTTTTAAATCCACCTACCGAAGCTGTTCCAAATTTCACAGCACTGGCACTGGACCTCACGGTGCAATTGGCGATCAATACATTCTCATTCGTCTTTCCCGGGTGTTCCGACTTCAGGCAGATGCCATCGTCAGCGGCATTGACATAACTGTTGGTGACCCGAACATTCATACAATCAACAATATCGATTCCATCGTTGTTCCAGTAGGCATCACTCTCAACCCGGATATGGTCTAATGTAAGGTCTGTACAGAGATCATAGGTCTGCACCCACCCTGCCGCATCTTTGATGGTGACACCGGTAATTTTAACGCGGTTACATTCCACCAGTTTGATATTTCCCGGGCGGGCGCCGGGTCTTTTTCTTCTTAAATTATAGTGGCTGCTGTCCAACTTTCCCGCATAAAATAAACTGTCAATCGTGAGCGCCAGTTTTCGACCCTGTCCGTCAATCGTTCCCTTACCGGATATGGCGATATCCTGTAAGCCTTTTCCTTCTATCAGTGCGCCGAGATATTGCGGAGAAGGAGTATTGGAAACCAGGATACTTTCAAAAGCAGGATAATCATAAGGGCTGGTACTGCCCAACAAAACAGCTTTCGGATCCAGGTACAGTTCAACGCCCGACTTCAAAACAATCGTTCCTGTGAGGAATCTCCCGGCCGGTACCGTGACCTGGCCTCCCCCATCCATCGCTGCCTTATCGATGGCCGCCTGTATGCTCGCTGAATTAAGGGTGACTCCATCCGGTTTGGCACCAAAATCAAGAATATTGTATTTACCGGTAGTGCCCGGTGATGAAGGATTGAATACAGAAAGCAGGAATAGAAACAAAGCAATCTTCATAGTTATTCTTTTTCTTTGAATAAATTATTTCACTTTTTACGGGTTAAACTTTTAATACTATCCATAATCCGGGTCAAGGCTTTCACCTTTTCGGGATAATCAAGATAAAGGTTCTGTTTCTCAGCAGGATCCTTCCTGATATCATAGAGTTGCCCCCTGGCTTCACCCGGTTTGGGCTGGTAGGTAACGGGATCACTGAATCCACCGGAACCGCAGCCTTCAATCAGTTTCCAATCACCCTGGCGGACCGCAAATAATCCATGCGAAGACTCACTCATGATGGTATTATTCAGGGTAGCCGTATCAGTCTTGTTCAGCAATACCGATAAGATGCTGTAACTGTCAAGCGGGGAAAGCGCCATTTTATCTTCACCCACCAGATCTGCGCAAGTGGCCATGAGATTGGTGAGGGTTGTGGTTACATTACTGACAGTACCCCCCTGTATATGGCCCGGCCATCTAACTATAAAGGGTACCCGATGTCCTCCTTCCCAGGCGTCCGCCTTCATTCCCCTGAAAATATAAGCGGCGTGGTGATCGTATTGCTGAACAAATTGCGGCCGCCAATAGGGCCCGTTATCGCTGGTCAGTATCACAATGGTATTGGAAGCAAGGCCCTTCTCTTCAATTGCCTGCAAGACCTTACCGACCATGGCATCCACCATTTCGACATAATCTCCGTAAGCACCGGCTTTAGATTTACCGATAAATTCTTTTGAAGGCAACCAGGGCGTATGCGGTGCAGGCATGGGAAAATAAAGGAAGAATGGCTTTTCTCCCTGTTCCTGCCTGTTGATGTATTCAACGGCTTTACGGGTAAACCGGGGCAATACATCATTGAAATCAAAATCAGCAGACATATAACCGGGTCGCCAAAATGCGCCGGTCGCATAATCAGGACTTTCTTTTGGATGCAATTCACTACCCGCAGTTCGTTTGCTGAGTGGTGCCGTCAGGGTATCATTCTGAAGATAACAATATGGCTCCATATCCAATGATGCCGGTAGAATATATGAATAGTCAAACCCGTGTTGTAAAGGACCATTTAACGGAGGCCTTGACAAATCAAGGTCTTCCGGATTCATATCCCTCACCATTCTTGCCTGTGAAGGGTCATTGACCGGTACCTGAAGTGCCGATTCATGACCGGGTTTAACCACCCAGTTCAGTCCGAGGTGCCATTTTCCGATGACCGCTGTCTGGTAGTCATGATTTTTCAATAATGAAGCTACGGTGGGTTGATCCTGTTCTATCAAAGCCCGGCCATACCCGGACAGTACTCCCTGGGGCAGCCGGCTTCTCCAGCAATAATCACCGGTTAATATCCCGTACCGCGAAGGGGTACAAACCGACGAAGGGGCATGTGCATCCAGGAAACGCATACTTTGCCGGGCAAGGGCATCGATATGCGGGGTCTTGATTTTTGAATCAGGATTATACATCGAAACATCTCCATATCCAAGATCATCGGCAAGGATATATACAATATTGGGCAGCGACTGTTGTTGCTTTACACCTTTCGTCTTGGAGCCGGTTGATTGGCAACTGCAGAAAAAGATAGTGGCAACCGAGAAAATAATACAGAATTTCATTTAATATTTTTTTATCCGCTTAACATTTATATCAGCGTCTGTTCAATCTCTCTGCAGGATCAATCACTGTCTCCGGAACGCTTTGTTTTCTGCTGATGTTCTTGCAGAAATTTTTCATATACCTGATCCGTGAAATGCAACAGGTCATGTGTATCCGTCATATGTTTCCTAAGTTTTTCCAGAAGGTCATGGACCCGGGAGGCATATTGGGGATCCATCACCAGGTTTTGTGTTTCAAGTGGATCGGTCTTCTCCTGGTAAAGTTCCAGGAAAATCTCATCCTTGAACGTATCGATGATCAGTTTATAATCGCCTTCCACAATACATCTTTGATTATTGCCATAAGCTCCATTGCCATCGTATTGAATAAAAACCGGTTGCTGTAATCGGTTTTCCCCTTTTAGCAGCGGGATCAGGGATATACCATCGGTCTTATTTTCGGATGGGATACCCAGGTAATCCATTAACGTGGGCCATATATCGACCAGGCTCACCAGGTCATCTGTTTCCCGGATGGCCGGTTTGAAATCAGCAGGAAATTTTATGATAAGGGGAACCCTTGCAGATTCTTCATACATGCACATCTTCTGCCATAGGGAATGACTGCCCAGCATCTCTCCATGGTCGGCCGTGAAGATGATCAGTGCTTTGTCATACAAGCCACTGCTCTTCAAAGCATCGATCACTTTACCGATTTCATCATCTACCAGGCTTACAAGTCCAAAATACTTGAGCCAGATATCCGACCATTCTTTCCGGGAATAACGGGTACCGATAAATCCGGTAATATTATACAGTTGTAAAGATGACTGACCGTTATACCATTTGCCTACATTATCGGGAATCACCAGGTCGCCCGGTTTAAACTTACTGTAATAGGGTTCCGGGATATCATAGGGTGGATGGGGAGACAGGAACATCAGGTTTAATAAAAGGGGATTCTTCGATTTCCTGTTCCTGATAATATCAACGGATCGATTAGCATAGTATTCATCATCAAAATACCGGATACCGGGCTTATACACATCGTACCGGGGAATTGAGTACGTTTTCAGCACAGTATAGGATCCCGAAATAAGTTCCGGGGAGAATCCCTTGAATTGTGAGCCCCCGGGGGCTTTTTCCTTCGTTGAGTTTAGCCATTGCTTATAGGTTTGCGGGGTGATCCATTTCGTTAAGGAGGCAGGGTCCTTATCGATTTTATCCTGCGTAAAGAAATGTTGTTTCCCCACATGCCAGCTATCCCAGTCTTTTTCCATTAACTGGTATAAATTGGGTATTCCTGATTTCACTTCCCGGAAATGTTCATCTTCCGGTTGCCAGCCATTGATCAGCGATCCATTGTTGTTCGGGTACAAACCGGTAAAAAAAGCAGCCCTGGATGGCACACATAAGGGACTGGCACAATAAGTCCTGTTAAAACTGACACCATCTTTTTTCAATTGGTTGATATGGGGT
This sequence comes from Terrimonas sp., assembly GCA_016125075.1. Taxonomy (GTDB): domain Bacteria; phylum Bacteroidota; class Bacteroidia; order Chitinophagales; family Chitinophagaceae; genus SpSt-398. The sequence continues at coordinate 102,036 of WGMO01000014.1, read as the reverse complement.
GTGAAAGGGCCTATCGCATCATGCCGAAGCTGATCGGAAATGATGATGATCACCGGAACCTTTTTTCCCTGTGAAAAAACGGATGGGACGATCATCCAAAGAACAATATATAAACCTAACTGTCTGATCATGGTTTGCCTTAATCTTTTTTAGGTGCATAGGCCTTATTGTACTGACCTCTTTCCTTAAAACCCGGCCAATCCCGCATCGCACCAAAACGCGGGTAACTTTCAAAAATATCGCCATAGCCCAGCATTCGGGGATCCCCCTGCTGTGTCAGTAATTGTTTCAGCCTGCCGGATAATTCATTTCGAATTGCATCATATTTCGGATTAGCAGCGAGGTTGTTGGTACAACCCGGGTCAAGCCGGATATCAAAAAGCTGCTCTGCCGGTCTTTTGGAGAAACCTTCATCGAACATTGCCTGCCAGTCTTTTTGATGTCGGATCATAAATGATTTTGTCGGCGACGGATCATCAATATCATTATACCCCATTCCAATCCCTTTGGATTCACCATCACCGGCTTCCGGTTCTTCTGATAAAGCTTTTTCCTCGATGATCGGAGGATTGCCGGCCGGCCATCGTTCAGGTTTCAAATTCAGGATCAATAAGTACTGGTCTGTCCTGATGGCTCGGGAGGGATAACCGAGATTATCCGGTCTTGCATGGGTATGTCTTTCCCTGCCAGTCAAAACAAAATCCCTTTTCGGTGAGGGATCCTTGCTGTCATTTTTGTTTAGTAACATGTTGACCATGCTTTTTCCAGTCATCGCAGGTATATTGTCAACACCGGCAATATTTAAAAAAGTCGGGGCAAGGTCAACCAGGCTGACCAGGTCATTCCTGACCTGCCCTTTTTGAATAGCCGATGGCCAACTGATGGCCAGGGGTACATGTGTTCCATATTCCAATAAGTTGGCTTTTGCAGAAGGGAAGGGCATACCATTATCGGAGGTAACGACGATCATCGTATTCTCCAGCTCCCCTTTCTGGCGTAAGAATTCAATCATCCTGCCGAGTTGGCTGTCAAACCATTCAATCTCCAGGGCATAGTCTTCAATATCACTGCGCACGACTGAATCATTGGGAAGAAAACCGGGCACCAGGGCATCGGCAATATTTTTGCCGGCACGTTTACCGGAACCTTCTTCATATATCCGGTGAGGTTCATGTGACCCAAACCAGAAAAAGAAGGGCTCATCTTCTTTTCGCTGATCATAGAAGTCAACAAAATTCCCATAATAGTCAATATTGCTGATACCCTTATAAGGTGGTGCCAGTTTTTTATCATTATATTCCGGACCTACGGGATTCCGTTTCCAGCCGGCTCCCTTCCAGTTCCCGGGGGCCCAGGGCTTACCGGTAAATCCAATCCAATACCCGGCATTTTCAAGCAGGTCCGTAAACACTGTGAATTTTTTAGGGAAATAACTGCCATGTGTACCTGCTTCTTCTAATTGCCAGATATTCTTTCCCGTTAGGATGGCGGCCCTTGAAGGGCTGCATTGCGGGGCAGCGACAAATGCATTATTGAATAAGATGCCCGATTGCGCGATACCGTCAAATGCAGGAGTCTTCACCCCCCTGGCGCCATAAGCTGAAGCATAGGGAAAAGACTGATCGTCGGCAATGACAAAAAGTATATTAGGCCTTTTGGCTTTTTTACTCTCAGGGGATTTCGTATTCCAGTTACAGGAGAGGACCAATAATATACTCCCCGCAGTGAGTATCAACCCCATCCCTATTAATTTCCGTTTGTTCATACTTTGCATCCAATTTTATTTCCCCGCAGGGATATCTTTTATCGCTTCAGGGTAAACATCTCCTGTTTCCTGAAATATATATTCCCCCTGGATCAGTTCCACTAATTTGCTGCTGCCGGGCGTCTTGCCTGAAAATTGCTGTTGGTCGATGGTGATCTTAGCTGCCCCTGATGAGAAGGAAACATGTTTCTCTCTGTTCCAGACTTCCAGCAGGGGTGGTTTCGTTGCATCCAGTTCGGCTTTAATGGTCCAATTACCCAATACCAATTCATTTTGACCGTCGAGTTTATTGGGTATCCTCATTTTTTCTACGGTTCCGTTTGGCTGGATCTGCATAACCGCCAGGAAACGCATAGCTGAACATTTTTCAGTCGTCGAAGCAGTTACATGCCACTGGTCATTTTGATATTCAATAAGATTCCCTTCCTCATCCCTGCGTCCCAGCCAGTTGACGGCGGCAACGCCAAAACTGTCTGTGACCTTCCATGCTAAACTTTGTGAAGCCAGCAATGAGGTTTGCGCATTTGCTTTACCAGAATGACCATAAAACCGGTTTTGCGCAGCATCAACTGTCATTTTATTGGGGCTATGGATCAGCCATGACCATTTAGCAGGATGATCGGCAGCCAGGTCATCATATATCAATATGATATCCGGATGCAGGAATAGAATATGACGCCTGAATGTTGTAAGCCCCGTCTGTTTTTTTTCTGTTTTGCTGGCGTAGGCCCTCGAAGCGTCTCCAACCAGGTAACTTAGATTTTTACCAGTAATAAGCCTGGGGATAAAGCCATAGGCCTCCACATTAAAGGGCTGCCCCTCATCATCGATCAATATTCCGTTATGTCCAACGGTAGCCTTATACCAGCCAATGCGATGCGGATCCTGCATCGCCACCTTATGCCCCGACATATAAAATATCCTTTCACCACCATATAAAACATTGAAGGTATTCTGGTCCGCCAATAAATGCCCGTAAGAGCCATAAGGGCTTGAACGGAATGATATCATCAGGTCATGTTTACGGTCAGTTATAGCCGAATGGATATCAGCAACACCTGTATAGGGAAAAACCATGGCAGCAGCCAATGTATCAGGCAGCACAGGGTCAGGCCCCTTTACGCCCATCAGGTAACGGATCCTGAACCAACGTAACATATCGGCATCCGCAACCCGTAAATTTTCTGTTTTTGAAATGGCAGCAGCATACCAGGCGGCAACCTGGTTTCCTGTTAATTTTGAAAGCGCATCAGCATAAGCAAGATAATCTCTACCGGGTGAATGTACTTTTTCAATGTCATCCCCAAATCCATCGGCATTTGAAGCCGGTGGAAATGAGTAAAGCATCCAAAATGGGTTTTTCCTGTACCAACTGTTATATTGTATAAAATCAAAACCAGTATACTCCTTAATCATCATCGGCATATCCAGCAGGGTTTCCATATTCAGCCTGAAATAAGAAGCCCCTTCACACCATCCACCGTCATTACCTCCTAGAACCGGAGCCCTTGCCAACCAGAGTTCGTAGGCATATTCAATCCATTTTGGAGCATCTGCTGTTGAACCATATACCGCAATCGCCGTCTGAAAAAAATAATGAAGGATGTATTGCCAAACATGGTTGGACAGCACTTTCGCATCGATAACATTGATCCAATCCTTATAGAAGTGCTGAGCCCGCTTTTGAATAGCATCCAGGAGGGTGCTGCGCTGACCGGCATTCAACTGGTCATAGAAAGTGTCAAAAACCAATGCCATCGATACCATACAACGGGCATCTCCAAAATCACTCAATACACTAACCCCTTCAGGATCCCATGTTGCCACAGCCAGTGCCCATTGCACGGCACGGTCTGCATATTGCTGCCCGCGGGTAAGTACATAAGCCTTACAGAAAAGGTCAACCGCTTTATACACTTTATTGCTGACGATCTCACTGGTGGTCTGTGCGATCTTATAGGTTTTTTCTTCTGAGCTGCCCCTGATCTTACTGACGCCTTCATTTTCATCCGGGGGCCGGGTATTCAGCCATCTACGCACCGAAATCAGGATTGCTTTGGCATCCGGATTACCCGTAGCCTGCTGTGAAAAACTTTTTTCCGATTGTTTGTCGATCAATACCCTTGGATGTGATTCGGGTATGGCGTCATATAATTTCCCGACCGGAGGAGGCAGTTCCTGAACGGCATCGGCCTTTATTTTAAAAGACTGTACTGCCGACCATTCTCCCTGATGTACCCTGTATTGCCAATACCACTCAACGGCCTGCAAAGACTGGTGCGGGTTAAAGATGGTAAAGGGAATGTTTTCCCTGCTGATCGTACCCGCCCGCCGGAAAGTGGAATCAGGAGATAGCCGTATGTCGTAGCCGCCCGCTTTTTTATCGGCAGGCCATAGTAAAGAAGGGGAAACCATTCCAACTTCGTTCTGTAAAGAGGGACTTGCCCATTTCCGAAACTGGGGGTGGATAACCGGGTAGTCAGCCGGAAAAGACATACCTGCAGGTATGGGACTGTTTTGGGCAAAGTCAATAACTGATAGGGACAGTAAACTCAACAGCATGGTTACCCGAAAACAAATTGTTCGTAACAACCTGTACCGGCCTGTGCAACAGGGTTGAAAATCTATTTGATCAATCATCTTCCTCATCTTCATCGGTTCTTTCTTTTTTGGGTTTCTTGCCCCTGGGCAAACTGGGATCCAGGATTTCTGCATTTGTTTTTTTCAGGTAAAGCATCAGTTTAGCATCCAGTTCCTTCACTTTGCCCGGCAGGGATGCTGCGAGATCATGTATCTCGCCAAGATCTTTATCGAGGTCGTATAATTCTTCTTTGCCCGAATTCCAGAACTTTATGAGTTTATAATTTCCATCGATAATGGCCGAATGCCCATAACTGCCCTGGTAGCGGTGAAAATAGAGGGCGTCTTCATTTCTTTTGATCTTTGCGGAACCGGGGTTTTGAAATAAAGGACGAAAACTTGCCCCATCCAAATATCCGGGTAACGCTTTTTTATTATGCGCCAGGTCACTGAGTGTAGGAAGGATATCATAGCCGGTAACCGGCACATGCGAATAGCTATGCGCTTTGATGCCGGGTCCCTTAACGATAAAGGGTACGCGGATACCCCCCTCATATAGCACCCACTTGCCGCCCCGTAATGGAAAGTTCCGCATCGGTTTATTAAAAGTAGCGGGGGGATCCAGTTTATTCTTAACGGGAGGGATAAATTCAGCAGCTCCGTTATCGGTCATCAGTATGATATAGGTATTGTCTTCAATCCGGAGTTTGTTGATCATGTTCATGATCTGGCCAATGCCTATGTCGAGATTTTCGAGCATACCGGCCCAACCAGGATTGTCGTGTTTTTTACCCTTTTCCTTTGCCTGGTATTTCTGATAGGACTTTTCGGTGGTTTGTATATCGACATGTGTGGCATAATAAGAAACCTGCAGGTAAAAAGGATTCCCTGCTTTTACCTGGCGTTCCATAAAATTCAGGGCACGGTTGGTGAGGGTAACCGTTCTTTTGGGGTCACTATTAACAAAGGTCTCTATCCATTTGTTATTCTTGTTTGAATTCACATCTCCATTGTTATTGCCGGTGTTCCCATCACTTTCGTCATAACCAAGGTCCTCCGGAAAAATATCAGCCCTTAGATCCCATTTACCATAGTGCGCTGTTTTATACCGGGGATCAATGGATTTCAGCATTCCGGGAATTGTCAACCATTTTTTGGCAGTAGGCTGATAATTCTTTTTGAAGTTGATATTCCCGATGTGGATCGGGGTTTGACCAAACTGGATACTTCTGCGGGAAGGGGTACATAAAGCCGCCGGAGCATAACCATTCGTAAACCGCATTCCTTCATCACCCAGCCTGTCAATATTCGGTGTTTCAAAGTAATCGCTTTTGGATTCCGGGTAACGATCATCCATTAAAGATGAAACACAGGTCCATCCCTGGTCATCCGTTAAAATGAAAACAAAATTGGGCGATTGGGGTGGTACCGGTTTTCGGGCTGATAAAAAAAACAGGGAAAAAATAAAAAACAATAGTAGCGGGAAATAATTTCTTTTCATCATGGCATTTTTTGTATGACTCGTGCAACCGAATTATTGGAAATGAAATCTTCTTTAAAATATATACCTGATTCCTGTTCAGCTATGATGCCTTTTAACACGGATTGCTGATCATCATGCTGTATTTCTGCCTACCGGTAAATGCGTCACAATAAACTGGATAATCTGAAATGACCGGGTGTTGATTCACTTACCTTAATCAATCGTAATCACTTTGTTATATCAAATACAAATTAGAACATTTTGAAACCCGATTTCGATTTTCTACGGAAACGTTTCCGAAAATAAAATACGATTTGACTAAAAGCTATTCTTACTTTTAAAATAAAAAATGAAATATCTAACGCTTGCAAAGTTTCGCCTCTTTCTCATTTTGCCGGTATATTTAATAGGGCTCCCGGTAACATCAACCGCCCAAAAATGGACCTCCATATTCAATGGCAAAGATCTTTCCGGCTGGCACCAACTGAATGGAAAAGCTGAATACTCGGTCGAAAACGGTGAAATTGTGGGCAGGACTGTTGCGGGCACTCCCAACTCATTCCTAGCCAGTGATGCAACTTATGGTGATTTTATTCTGGAGCTTGAGTTCAAGGTGGAAAGTAATATGAATTCCGGAATACAGATCAGGAGTGAAAGCAGTAAAGACTATAATAATGGCCGTGTTCATGGTTACCAGGTGGAGATCGACCCTTCCGACCGGGCCTGGACCGGTGGTATCTATGACGAAGCCCGGAGAGGATGGCTCTATCCCTTAACCTACAACCCGGCAGGACAGAAAGCTTTCAAAAAGGATGCCTGGAACAAACTCCATGTAGAATGTATCGGACACTCGATCCGGATTTGGGTCAACGGTATTCATACTTCATCCCTGTTTGATGACATGACTCCGGCTGGTTTTATCGCCTTGCAGGTACATAAAATCGGTGATAAAGCAGAAGGCGGAAAGATCATCCGCTGGAAGAATATCAGGATACAGACCGATGACCTGAAAGACAGTCCTCCTGACCATATTTATGTGGCCAATTTGATCCCCAATTCCCTATCAGATGAAGAACGATACAATAATTTTTCCCTGTTATGGGATGGCAAAACCACCAATGGGTGGAGGGGAGCCTACAAAAAAACATTTCCCGACAAAGGTTGGAGTATTCATGATGGGGTGTTAACGGTACAGGCTTCCAACGGGCAGCAAGAAGGCAATGGGGGTGATATCGTTACGGAAAAAGAATACCATGCATTTGACCTCGAATTTGATTTTAAACTGACCCCTGTCGCCAATAGTGGCATCAAATATTTTGTCAAGGAAAATTATGACGTGAATGGTGCATCTGCGATCGGTTTGGAATATCAGGTACTGGATGACGACAAACATCCGGATGCCAAAAAAGGCCGCGACGGTAACAGGACCCTTGCTTCCTTATATGACATGATGGCCAGTAATAAGAGCGAAAAAGGAGTTATAAAACCCATCGGTGAATGGAACCACGGACGCATCCTTGTTTACCCCGACAATCGTGTTGAACACTGGCTGAATGGCTATAAAGTGCTGGAGTATACAAGAGGTTCAAAGGAATTCAATGATCTTGTGGCGATCAGCAAGTATAACAAATGGAAAAATTTCGGTTTGTGGAATGAAGGCCATATCCTGCTCCAGGACCATGGTGATGAAGTGTCTTACAGAAGCATAAAAATAAAGACCTTGTAACCTGTTTCCCTCCATCTGACTGTCAGCAGTTATTAATGCCTGTAGTGGGCAGGCCGCCTGACCATGATGGATTTTTTACCTAACTTAAAGTACCGGATATTGACATTATCCCGGAAAGTAAATAATAATCCCGCCGGAAAGCCAGGGATTATTATTTACTTTTTAAGTTTTTTGTCAACTGAAAATATCATCAACCTGTGTCCCGGTCATCCACCGAAATGAAGTTTTACAAGCATACTTTTATGAAAATAAAAATCTTCCTGTTCCTGTCCTGCCTGTCAACGTTAGCCTATTCACAGGACATTCCCTTGCCCGAGCATCCCCGACCCGATTTTGAACGCACCCGCTGGATTAACCTGAATGGCACCTGGGATTTTGAATTTGACAGCCTCAATATGGGGTTGAAGAATAAATGGCAGAAGGGAACTATTGCATTTTCGCAACGGATCAAGGTTCCATTTTCCTGGGGATCGCCATTATCAGGGGTGAAAGATGAGGCAGACTATGCCTGGTATAAAAGAAAAATTACGGTCCCTTCATCCTGGTCGGGGCAACGGGTATTTATTACTATTGGTGCTTCCGACTGGGAAACAACCGTATGGCTGGACGGTGTGCTGCTGGGCAGGCACCAGGGAGGCTATACACCCTTTTCATTTGAGTTAACCGGGATACAATATGACCGTCCACAGGAATTAGTGATAAGGGTTGATGATAAAAGACGCGATTTCACCTTATATGGCAAACAGGGTTATGGTAATGCCAGGGGCATCTGGCAAACGATTTACCTGGAGGCCAGGGGAACGACCTACCTGGATTACATTCATTTTACACCTGATATAAATTCAAACACAGTCAGTGCAACCCTGAAGCTTTCGGACCCCCTGGAAGCAGGGACCGATATCAGTTTCAACATCAGGACGCCCGATTCGACCCTCCGATACAGCAGGCACCTGGAAAAAGGTGCAGACCATGCAACATTCAACCTGTCTATACCACAGGCAAGGTTATGGAATCTTGATGATCCCTATTTATACGAGACCGTTGTTAAGATGCAGGAGGATACCGTAAAAACCTATTTCGGTATGCGTAAGATATCGGTGATGAACCTGCCGGGAACCGGCATCCCCTATATTGCCCTGAACAACCAACCCGTTTACCTGCAACTAACCCTGGACCAATCATACCACCCCGACGGATACTATACTTTTCCTTCAGATGCCTTTATGAAAAACGAAATCCAATTGTGTAAAGACATCGGGCTGAATGGCATCCGTACCCATGTCAAGATCGATATCCCCCGGAAATTATACTGGGCCGATAAATTGGGATTACTGGTGATGTCGGACCTGCCCAATTCCTGGGGGGAACCCGGAGAACGGATGCAGGAAGAATCGGAATATACCTTAAGGGAAATGATCAAAAGAGATTTTAACCACCCCGCTATTTTTTCGTGGATCCTTTTCAATGAAACCTGGGGGCTGAAAACCAAAGTGAGCGACGACAAAAAAACAGGCGCTGTCTATTTACCGGCTACACAAAACTGGGTGGTGTCCATGTACTATCTTGCCAAATCCCTTGACCCGTCCCGTTTAATTGAAGATAATTCTATTTGCTGCGGCCGGGGACATACGGTAACAGATATCAATTCCTGGCACCAATACCTCCCGGGCTGGGAATGGGAAGACTATTTGAATGATATTGTGAAAAACAGTTTTCCCGGCAGCAACTATCATTTTGAAACGGGTTATCAGGAGGGAAACCAGCCCAATATCAATTCAGAATGTGGTAATGTTTGGGGATATGATGGCAGTACCGGTGATGTGGACTGGAGTTGGGATTATCACCGCATGATGAACAGTTTTCGAAAATATCCAAAAGTGGCCGGCTGGTTATATACCGAGCACCACGATGTCATCAATGAATGGAACGGTTACTGGCGATATGACCGGACGAAGAAATTCACCGGCTTAGCTGAACTTTTTCCCGGCATGACCGAAAAAGATTTCCATTCGGCTTTCTATCTGTCAACCGGGAATGAAATCTGCAAATCCCTCGGTGAGAACGAGTCGATGGAATTGCCTTTATACCTCTCTGTTATGTCCGGTAAAACACTACCTGATGACCGGTTGAACATTGAATATAGCATCGAATTCATGGATAAAACGGGCGGAACAACGTTATTAGGATCGGGAAAGATACCCGTCGATTATCATCCCTGGATGCAAAAAATGCTGCAACCCTTAACCATCAAGGCACCCGGTTGGGGTGGATTGGGTATTGTTAAACTAACCCTGACCGACAACGGTGGCAATATCCTGCATCATAATTTCATGCATTTTGTGGTGGCTTCAAAAAAGGTGAAGGATCATACTACAATCCTTGACATACAACCCAACCAGTTGGCAAAATCCGAATGGTCACAAAAAAGCTGGGAAGTGATGGACGGTCTCAAAATGAATGGTGCCGGAAAGGGGTATTTTGAATACCATATACCCATTACTGCGGAAATGCAGGTTATGAAAGCCAGGAATGCGTTCCTGTTGTTCGAGGCTTCCGCCAAACAACTTTTTGACAAAGACAGGGACCTTGCTTTCGATAAGCACCAGGATTATATGTTGGGAGCCAGGGTTTCCCCACATAAGAATCCCAACGCCTATCCCATGACGGATGAAATGACTGCTCCCTCCACGATAACGGTTTCGGTCAATGGAAAAAAAATAAAGACAGTGGTACTACCCGATGACCCGGCAGATCACCGGGGTGTTTTATCCTGGCATAGCCAGTTACAGGATAAGAAATTGCGGGAAGCAGGCTCCTATGGTTATTTGATAAAACTGCCCATCACAAAGAATGAATTAAAACAGTCGCTGCAACAGGGATTTATCAGCATCCGGATTGCCACTGAAGGTGAGGGAGGACTGGCCATCTATGGTGAATCCTTTGGCAGGTATCCCATCAGCCCCGAGATCGTCATCAACAAATGACAAGCAGATTAATTACAAGAACCCGTCCTGAAAACCAGTCATCAAATATGAGCAAAACCCTCTTTTTTTTGTTTTTATTCCAGGTCACCGGTAGCCTGTATGGCCAATCCCTGCCTGCTCCATTCCGATTACGAACAGATTTTCTTCTCCACACCAGCCAGGTGAGTAAAAATGGAAGGGCCGTTGATATTCCGCTCCCGGTGGCAATCCAAAAAAAGAACGCGTACCAGTTTGCCATGATCACTTCCAGGCAGCCCGTATTCAGCTGGCAGGTAAAAGAAAGGATAGTTACAGAAAAAGCATTCCGGATCCTGGTGGCCTCCTCCCCCGGCCTATTGGAAAAGAACCAGGCAGATTGCTGGGATTCCAAAAAAACAGGATCAACCGGCAATCCAATACAATACAATGGAAAGCCCCTCCGCAATGACAAGATCTATTACTGGAAAGTACAGGTATGGAATGAAAATAATGAACCGTCTTCCTTCTCTGCCATTAACAGTTTTTATTATAAAGCTAAGGATTCATCACAGGCATTTTCCCACTATCCATTAACTGCCGATTTACAAACACCGCTTGAAATGATAAAAAAGGATCCAGGTTCCTGGTTCCTGGATTTTGGGAAAGACGGGTTCGGGCAATTGCAACTGCACCTGGACAGCGAAGTGACCGATTCCATCTGGGTTGAGGTTGCAGAGGCCCTGGTAAGACCGTATGAACTGATGGCCTCCACCGGGAATATCCGTTATACAAAAATCGGTTTGCTCGTTGAAAAAGGGGACCATCACTATGCAATTCAATGGCCGCCCAATGAAAAAAGAAACCGCCGGAACAATCCTGTTTTAATGCCGGATTATATCGGGGAGGTATTTCCTTTCCGCTATGTTATGATCAGGAATTTCAAAGGAAAACTGGATCAGCAATCGGTTCAAAGAAAAATGGTCTTTTATCCTTTTGAGGATAGTGCTTCCTGGTTTTCATCAAACGATACTGTGCTGAATCAGGTATGGGACCTCTGCAAGTATACGGAGAAAGCCACGAGTTTTTCGGGATATTATGTCGATGGCGACAGGGAAAGGGTCCCCTATGAAGCTGATGCGCTGATCAACCAGCTTTCGCATTATGCAGTGGATCCGGAATATAGTATGGCCCGCAGGTCAATGGCCTTTGTCATCTATTATCCCACCTGGCCAACAGAATGGAGCTTACAGAATATACTGCTTGCCTGGAACGACTATATGTATACCGGAGAAGATTCATTTCTGAAAGAATTTTATACTGAATTACAGAAAAAGTTACTGATGCCCCTGGCCGGGGAAAATGGTTTGATCAGTACAAGAACCGGGAAACAGACCCCGGATTTCCTGGCTTCTATCCATTTTCCGAAAAGTTTTGACAACAAAGATGCCCTGCGGGATAATGTTGACTGGCCGCAGAAGGGGGATTTTATTGGTAAAGAAAAAGAATTCGGAGGTGAAACAGATGGTTATGTTTACCAGGATTATAACGCGGTTGTCAATGCCTTTTATTACCGTGCACTTGTCTTAATGGCTAAAATTGCATCCGTAACCGGCCATGATAACGACGCTTTATGGTATACAAGAAAAGCCGATGAAGTCTATACGGCATTCCAACAAATCTTCAGAGACCCTCAAACAGGTTTAATCCGGGACGGGGACAGCAGTTCCCACACTTCCCTCCATGCCAATATGTTTGCCCTGGTATTTGGATTGGTCCGGGAAAAAGATATCCCAACTGTCATTGCATATATCAAGACCCGTAAAATGGCCTGCAGCGTATATGGTGCTCAATTTCTTTTAGAGGCACTTTATGATAACCAGGAAGGGAGCTATGCGCTCTCTTTATTAAATTCAACCGGGCAAAGAAGCTGGTATAACATGATCCGTAGCGGCTCTTCCATTACCATGGAAGCCTGGGACAAGTTGTATAAACCCAATCTTGACTGGAACCATGCCTGGGGTGCAGCACCTGCCAATATCATTGTTCGTAAAATGATGGGCATTGAACCCCTTACCCCTGGTTTTAATACGTTCCGGGTGAAACCGCAATTGGGCGAATTGAAAGAGGTTTCCGTTAAGACTACAACGATCAAAGGAGAAATAATCGTTTCCTGTAAAAGAACGGAAAAGGAGGAAAGCTATTCACTGTTCATTCCGGGAAATACCCGGGCAAAAGTTATCCTGCAGTACCATCCGGAAAGACCAACGCTGTATATCGATAACATTCCTTTTACGGGTCAACCGGAAAATGGATTTTTTGTGGTTCCGGAACTGGCGGCAGGCCATCATAAATTGATCATCCGTTAAACCGGCCCGGCCCCGATTTGCAGGGCGATACTGTGCAGCTTAATCCTGTACGGGTAAAAGCAACACTGAAAATATTTTCAAAACCAGGTACATTTATCATACAATTGCTTGACATGAGAAAATTGAATCTGTTATTAACCAGTCTGCTGCTTCTGTTTCTTCAGGGTGAAGGACAGATGACTATCCGGGAACAACTTACAGAAAATCGAATGAACCCGCTTGGCCTGGACATCCGGCAACCTCATTTTACCTGGAAACTTTCAGGCGAGGGCAGGAATCTCACTCAAACAGCCTACGAAATTAAAGTATTCGCAAAAGGGCATACGAAGGCACCGGTCTGGCATACGGGAAAGATCATGTCCGACCAATCCGTGAATATCCCGTACCAGGGAAAGGCTTTACATAGCGGTCAGCAATACGCCTGGCAGGTTAGGGTTTGGGATCAGCTGGGCAAAGTTTCTCCCTGGAGCAATTCCGCTTCCTTCCAAACCGGATTTTTCAACATCACGGATTGGAAGGCAAAATGGATCATGCCGGGGTATACGGAACCTGGATCCGATCGTCCAAGCCCGTTATTCAGAAAAGAATTCCTGGCGAGGAATAAAATCAGCAGGGCTACTGCCTATATCACCGCTCATGGCCTGTATGAAGCCCGGATCAATGGCCGACGGATCGGCCAGGCTTACCTGGCACCCGGGTGGACCAGTTATAATAAGCGTTTAGCATACCAGGTCTATGATATAACCGATCTCCTTCAAAACGGAAATAACGTGTTGGGAGTAACCCTGGGCAGTGGCTGGTACAGAGGGCACCTGGGATGGGTCGAAAATAAAGATATCTATGGTAAAGATATCGCACTGTTACTCCAGATTGATATTCATTACGCTGATGGCCATGATGAAACCATCATCACTGACGAAAGCTGGAAATCCCATACCGGGAGTATCATCAGTGCTGAAATCTATGATGGAGAAACCATTGATGCCCGGAAAGAAAATAAGGGATGGACAGGCATTGGTTACAACGATCAAGGATGGAGCGGGGTCAGGATAGGTGATTTTCCTTTTTCAAATCTTATCGCCACCTATAATGAACCCATTACAAAACATGAAACATTCACAGCGCAACGCATATTTGTGACTCCAAAAGGAGAAAATGTAATCGACTTTGGTCAAAACCTTGTGGGATGGGTGATCTTAAAAGCCAGGGGGAAGGCAGGTGATTCGATTACCATCCAACATGCCGAAGTGCTGGATAAGCAGGGTAATTTTTATACCGACAACCTGCGGGCCGCCAAAGCAACGGCTGTTTATATCCTGAATGGGGATCCTGAAGAAACTTTTGAACCGCATTTCACCTTTTTTGGTTTCCGTTATATCAAAGTGGAAGGAATCAGGGGAACGCTAAGACCGGATGATTTTACGGCGGTCGCCCTCTATTCCGATATGCAGCCCACCGGGACTTTCACCTCTTCTGACCCATTGATCAACCAATTGCAGCATAATATCCAATGGGGCCAGAAAGGGAATTTCTTAGACGTGCCCACGGATTGCCCCCAGCGCGACGAAAGGCTAGGATGGACCGGAGATGCCCAAGTCTTTTCAAGGACGGCCGCATTCAATATGGGCGTGAATAATTTTTTCGCGAAATGGCTGAAAGACCTGGCCGCTGACCAATATGCCAATGGCAGTGTACCCCATGTTATTCCTAATGTACTCGGCCCCAAGTCGGGAGGATCTGCCGGATGGTCAGATGTATCAACCATCATTCCCTGGAACATGTACCTGGCCTACGGTGATAAAAAAATGCTGTCAGATCAATATAGCAGCATGAAAGCCTGGGTTGAATATATCCGTTCTGTCAGTATCAACGATTTGTGGAATACCGGTTCTCATTTCGGCGACTGGTTGTTTTACCGGCCTGATGATGACAATAGCGGAAGGGCTGCCGTGACTGACAAATATTTAATCGCCCAGTGTTTCTATGCTCATTCCACGCAATTACTCATCAATACAGCGCAGGTGCTGGGTTTTTCGGATGATGTATCGGCATACACGGAACTCCTTAAAAAAATCAAGGATGCTTTTGTAAAAGAATATGTGACCGCAAACGGGCGACTCGTTTCTGGCACACAAACCGCCTATGTACTCGCCCTGAATTTTGACATGCTGCCGGAAACAGTCCGGGAACAGGCCGCGCAAAGACTGGTCGATAATATTAAAAGTTACAACAACCATCTTACTACCGGTTTTCTGGGTACTCCCTATCTCTGTCATGTGCTGACCCGCTTTGGCCAAACCGATATGGCCTTCCGGTTATTGATGCAAAAAACCTATCCCTCCTGGTTGTACCCGGTGAAGATGGGTGCCACCACGATTTGGGAAAGATGGGATGGACAAAAACCCGACAGTAGTTTTCAGAACCCGCATATGAACTCTTTTAACCATTATGCCTATGGCGCCATCGGAGATTTTATGTACCGGGTGATAGCAGGCATCGATACTGATGAAGACGGACCAGGGTATAAGCATATCATCCTTTATCCTCATTTGGGAGGAGGGTTACAGGAAGTAAATGCCAGCCTTGAAACCTATTATGGGCTTGTCCGTTCCCATTGGAAGCAGGAGGAGAAGGCAGTTGTTTACGTAGTAACAGTTCCGCCCAACACCCGTGCCGAAGTGGTGCTGCCTGCAAAAGAAGCCGGGCAGGTGACGGAAAATGGCATTGCGCTATCCGCTATCCCTGCTATCACGATCAAGGGTAGCCGGGATGGCAACATAATGATTCAACTGGGTTCGGGATCCTATCAATTCAGGATTGCTCAATAAAGATCCGGTCAACATTATCAAGGGTGTGACATCCCAAATTCGGAGGGTTCCGTTCAGCGAGCGGCATTGCACTTGGACCAGCTAGTCTTTTTTTAATTGCCTGAGTTCCTCGAGGGTCCAGGGTCCTTTTCTGTTTTTACTTTCTTCCCTGAGTTTCTTTACTTCATCGTTTTTCACGACAGGTGAATAATCTTTCCCATCCTTTTTATGATTGCCAAATTCAAAACGGGCATAACTCAAAACAGTTGCAATCCAGCTATCCCTGTTCTCCGAATGGGAAGGCATTTCACTGGGATAGGTCTTGCCGGCAACAGGTCCTTTCAACCCGCTCAACAGTATCCTGATGGCCATGTCCTTTTCCTGATCATCAAAAGGGTTCACGCCGATCAGGGAAGGAGCAGCCATGACCCCCTTTCCAACATCAAATCCTTTTCCATCAGCACCATGACAATTGGCACAGACCGACTTAAAGATCACCGCCCCGTTGAGCACGGTACGTTTCTCTTTTTCATTCAAATTACCCAAACGGGTAGAAAGCTTTTTTACCAGATCATTTTTATCCAAAGCATCTTTTACCCCGACAATCATTTCATTCTTCCTGTTCTGCTCCAATAATTCCTGAACAGCATTTTTGGCTTTTTCCGATGGGATAGTATACATCGTCATCATCAGTTGTATTCTTACGTCGTAACTGGGGTCATTTTTAAGTTGCAGCAGTTCATCCAGGATCCTGCTGTCCGGGTTCTTTTTTAGAAAAGATTCACTGATCCAAACTGCCGATTTCCTGACCTGAGGGTCTTGATCGTTCAGGGCCCCTGAAAGGATATCTTCATCGATCGCTTCCAAACCTTCGAGTGTCCACAAAGCATGCAGACGGGCAAGCGCGTTATCCGCTTCCCTGATCCCATTTTCCCGCATCACGATGGAACTTAAGGCAGGCACCACGGATTTGTCCCCCCGGATGATGATATTTCTTTGAGCATTATCTCTCCACCATCCATTGGGATGACCCAGGTAGGGAATTAGTGCTGCCGTTGGTTCGTCCAGCATATGGGGTGCGGGTCCGGGTTGAATACCATCGTGTACTACCCGGTAGATGCGACCCCGGTCAATATTTTTTGCGAGACCGAGGCTGTCAATTTTCTTCCTGATAAAAGAGCCCGGTTTTGTCCAGTTCGCCTGCTGAATGATCCCCCGGTACATATCCACGATATACAAAGCTCCGTCGGGGCCCGTGGCAGAATTCACAGGCCGGAAATTCATATCGGAGGAAACGATGAACTCTTCTTTGTCATAAGCATTTTTCAATTGGGTCTTTCCGTTTATATCGAGCACTTTCGCCCTCCTGATCAACCGGCCTACCGGTTCACAGACAATATAGTCTCCGACCATATCTCCGGGCAAAGCATCACCCCTGTAAATCGATTGACCGCAGGAAGCCGTAAAATGGTTGAGGGTATTATTGGGGCGTAGCCTTGGATTCCCTCCCTGTACATCCGGGGTGGCGATGATTGGCCAAACTTCCTGAAATGATGGGTCAAACTGGTCTGGAAAATCCAGCCGCCCATAGACAGGATTGATCTGAAATCCCAATACCGGAACCTCACCACCTGCATTGGAATAAAACAAGCGGCCGTAGTTATCATGCGTAAGCCCCCATTGGCCGTTACCCCCCGAGGCCAGGGTGTCGACACGCATTTTTCCAGCTGTATAGCGGAACCTTACCGGCTCGTAGGTCAGGTACATCCAGTTATCAAGGTTCCAATCCAAACCACTGCGCTGGTGTTCCATGTTGGCATCACTGGCAACATAGTGATCATCCTGATACACCACTTTCTTCAGATCCGCTTTTCCATCACTATCCGTATCCCGATAACTGGTCATCGTAATGGAATTCGTTTCATTGACGAGTAATTCGTTCCCGACACTTTGAATCATCCTGGGCAGCAGAAGGCTGTCGACAAAGACCGTACTTTTGTCCATCTTACCATCATGATCCGTATCCTCCAGCATGACCACCTGGCTATAAGGAAGCTGTTCTCCCGTAGCATCTGCATCTTTCATATATGTCAACATTTCGGCAACATACATCCTTCCATTTCCATCCCAGGTAATGGCAACAGGATCCTGGATCATCGGTTCACTCGCTACCAGTTCCATATGGTATCCTTCCGGCAGGTACATCGTTGCCAGGCTTTCTTCAGGTGATAAATATGCCGTGGAAGGATGCGGGTTGAATACCGGTTTTTTATTGTCTTTTTTAAGATTGCAGTTCGTGACCAGCAAAACAAGCAGCAGGATGGAACAAAGAAATTGCAGGGATCGCATATGGACTTATTTGTAAGTTTATTATTGAAAGCTGAGACTAAGATTTCAAATCAATTTTTTCTTTTCATTTTCTTAAAATGTTTCTTTCCCATGGTATATTGTATGCCCCCTAAGAGGTGTTGCAGGTATAGGGGCTCGGAAAAAGATTCTTCCGTATGCCCTAATTCCGTATAAAATGCCCTCCCTCCGTCAAAGTCATGATACCAGGCCATGGGATGCTCACCCATCGGCTTTAGTTTCCCCAAACTATAGCTGTTTTCATCAATGGTAACTAATATGTTTAATCCTGGTTCCATCCATTTAAAACTATACCATTCATCTTTGCGTATCCAGGGATCCGGTAAATGGAGGGTGGAAGGGTGTCGTTTGTCGGCAATATGCAGGGTTGCCGTTTGCTGGGCTGGGTGTCCGCCGAAATAAGCGCCGACCAGTTGCCCGTACCAGGACCAGTCATATTCACAATCTGTGGCGGCATGAATACCCATAAAGCCGCCACCCGACCGGATATATTGTTTAAATGCCTCCTGTTGCCCATCATTCAAAATATCACCGGTTGTGCTCAGGAAAATAACAGCTTTATACTGCTTCAGGTTTACCAGGTTGATCTGAGTGGCATCATTGGTAGTATCCACGCTGAAATTATTTTCACGGCCCAGTTCCTGGATAGCGCGCAGTCCCGCAGGAATTGATTTGTGATAGAATGCAGCTGTCTTATAAAATACAAGTACCGCCGGCTTTGGCTTTTGGGCGGCCATCACTCCAATACCACTACATAAAAGCAGCAGGAATGATGTAATTGAATGTTTACTAATAATATTTTTCGTCATATGGAATTTTAAGGATGAAAAAATCGGAAACAGAAAAAAATATTGATAAATTTTTATGATAATCGAATATTTGATGAACTGTCAAATCAATTGAACTGCTATTCTATGCAAATCCAACATTACCGAATGAACACTGTTACTTACACCCTGATTTATATGAATACATCTGCCATGGAGCCATCTTTTACAAATTACACCTTATTGCTTTTTCATAGTATTTATCCACTCCCTGATTAACGCGAGCCCTTCTTTATGGACCAGGTTCCTCCCCAGTTCCGGCATCCTTTCGCCGGGGTTACGGGTTTGCATGCGATACCAGATTATTGAAGATTCTGCATCACCCGGTAATATATCGAAAGATCTTCCGCCTGATCCTTTTCCCGCAGCAACGGGGGTTTTCAGGAATCCCAGGGCTGTTGAATCCTTTTCATGCTCTGTTAAAAACAAACCGGAACTTTGTGCAGGTCCTGTTTTGCTATGACAATGCGCGCAATTGATAGCCAGGTAGGCCCTGGCCCTTGCATTCAGATCACCGGATGCCGGGTCATTCCAAACAGCCGTTCTTGGAATGGATGAAATTTTTGGCACCTGCAGCATCATACCCTTCCGTTTCCAGTATTTCAACTGATTCTTTTTGCCCGATGCATACACATAATCGCCATTTAACTGGGAAACAGAAGGACCAATCGGGGAAAGCCGGTCATCGCGGTTATGACAACCTTTACATTGGTTTTGGTTCGGAATTACATACCGTACAGACTGACTCACCCCTTCCTTATCGATGAATGCAACCTGTTTTTCATCACCGGCTACTTCCCAGTCCGCATCCGTTTGTTCAGCATTCCAAATATAGGTAAGCGCTTTCCAGGCACTGGCCTCTTTGACCAGTAACCGGGTTTCAATGATCTGCTTATTGATACCGGGTTTCCGGAAATCCGCTGAATAATAAAATGTTTTGACCAGGATCGTCCCCACGGGAAAATCCGGCATCCCTTCTGCAACATAGTTGACTGAAGACCCCTTTGGCAATTTTATAAACCGTAATTTCTCGGCATAATCAGTATATAATGGTGTATTCAATCCATAGGGCACCACCCCTTCCTCGGGGTTCAGATCGGCAAGTTTTCCTTTGAAAATACCCCAATCCGATAGTTTTTCCGGGTAAGTGGAGCCGGGATGTATGGCAAAAGAAACCATCATCAAAAAAAACATTACAGCGATAATATAAACTTTCAACATATCAGTTATCACATTTAAATGCATCGTCTTCCCGGGTGATATGCTTGAAACCGTTGGGGGCGTCAAGATTGGCAATGGATTGCCCCTGGTTATTCATGATCACAATACAATGCCCTTCTTTCCATTTTCCCTTTTCATCCAGCAAGCCCGGATTCCTGATACCGTCAAAAAGGATATTGGGTATGGCATCGCCAAACTTTCCGGCCAGCAAAGAAGCCAGGAGGTCCTTTCCTGCCGGTCCTCCGGTTTTTCGTTCAAACACATTATCATGAATAGAGATATCAGAAGCAAATGGATCATATTCCTGGTCCTTAATGGGCCTCCCCGTTGTCTGGTAACTCAGGATCAGTGAACCGGCAGTCTGGTTATTCAGCATTTCATTTTCATATACTTCAACCCCTTTGGTTGCAAGGATCATTAAACCTGTACCACTGGGAACCGTGGCTACAATATTACCCACCGGGGCAAAATTTACATAGTTATTATCGTGGATTTTATTATGATGAACCTTCACCTGTCCACCTTTTTTCTCTACCAGGTCGGGCAGGTCAAATACCAGTATGCCACCGGTATTTTCCCAGGCTTCATTATCAAATACCTCGGCATTCAGGGAGTTTTCGATTTCTATTCCGGCCACATTATGAAAGGCCCTTGAGTTTTTTACGATAATATCTTTTGACTGGCCGACATATATGCCGGCATCTGAAGCCCCTATTGCTTCGCAGTTATCAATGATGACACCCTTACATTGCACAGGATATAATCCATAGCCGCCATTTTCAGGGCCAGGAATACCCGTCCACTCTGCTTTTACAGACTGAAAGGTGATCCCTTTTACATGCATGGTTTTGATGGCATCCCCTTTAGCATCCTGCACGGTGAAACCTTCCAGCAGGATATCGGTCCCGTCACTTACCCTGATACCCTCAGCACCATCGGTCTGGTCTTTAAAACTTAAAATGGTTTTATCCATTCCCTTACCCCTGATGGTGATCCGTTCTTTTCCTTCCAGCGATAATGTATTGGTAAGAGTGAATACCCCTTCGGGTAATTCAATGACAGCACCAGGCTCGGCGAGGATCATCTGGGTTTGAACTTTTTTCTGGAAATCCTTTTGTGCGAAAGAAAGCGATGGCGCCAGGATGGGAACCAGTAAAATCAATGAATATATTTTCATATAGCTTTTTGTTTGTGTTCTTGCCTTTTGATCCTCCATCAGGATAATTCCAGGTGGTGATGGAAAGGTGTATATCCGGTCAGGTAAACAGTCGGTGCCTCCATGGCTGGCAAAGCACCTCTTAACTGGATAGCTTTATGTGCCAGGACCCCTTTTCCAAAATAAATGGTATCCTTACCCTGGGTGTACGTTCCGGATGGGCCGCTGAAAAGAAAGGCATTTTCCTTTGTGGCATGTGGTTGAACACCTGTAAATTCCCCGCCGGGACGGAAGATCAGTTCCAGGGTCACCGGTACCGCATCGGTTCCTTTCATTTCAATATCCACACTGATGCCCTTCGCCGTTTCTGTTATTTTTATTTCCGTCTCCAGATGCTGTATCTCACTTTTGGATCTGTTGGAGCGGGGCATTTTACTCAGGTCACCCTCCGGGTCTATCTGGTCTTTGGGATAAGGCTGGTAATACACACCTTCCAGTTGTTGATATAGTATCCAGCTTTCGCCCACTTTCCTGATATCGGATGATTGAAACTGCCCTTTCCCAAAAAAGGAAGCGGCGATACGGATACCCTGTATAACGGCATCCCCTTTGTGAAAAGTGAGCCAACCGGCGTTATTGGACAGTATGGTTGCATCCCATCGGTCTCTCCGGATCCTTACCACACCGGAATAGGGGAAAGCCCGGGCATAACTGATGGGGAGTGGACTGGCTGCTGGTAATTCTTTCCAAAGGGAGGCATCTTCAAGCAATGCATCGAGGGAACCTACCAGTTTGGAGAAACAGGATTTTTCAATCAGCCTGCACATGGCAGCGTATTGGCTATTGTTATCCAGTAATGCGAGGTATCGGTAGGAAAAATAATAGCTTTCCAGCGTACCGATCCTTCCCTTGTCCTGCCGGTTAGAAGCCTCCGTCACAACTTCCCCGTTGGGATGGACATAGTACATTGTCATATCAAGGTTTTTCCTGACCGCATCAAGTATTTCCGGTTTCTGCATACCATCCGAAATTGTGATCAGAACATGGTCGACCAATGGCGTATATCCTCCCGTACTTTTTTCAGTGTACTGGCCGTCGGGGTCGATATCGATATGTTCGGCCAACCATTGTTCCGCTCTTTGTAAATACCGTCGATCCGGCCAAAGTGCATTGATCCTGTTGAGCGCCGCCGATACCACCCAGCGATGGTTGGGAGTATGGATGCCACCCACGATCAGGGCTTCTCCTGCCCTTTGCAGATACTGCTGGATGGACTTCAAAACATCATCGGCATTGTTGACCCCCGAAGCCTTGATCAAACCATAGGCTGGCGCAATTTTTTCTACACTGAAGGCCGTATCGGGGGGAGAATGAAAATTTGTTTCCAACAGGTCAATGGTCCCGTCTTTATGCTGCACCCTTAATAAATAGTCGACAGCGAGTTTGACTTTTTCCAATAAACGGGGTGACCGGAAATAAGAAGATTCGGCGCTCGCGATTGCACATGCGGCCTTTGAAATAAAATTCCCGGTATTTTGCGGGGTGGCAATTTCCGTACTGTCCATGCATCCACCATAATAGGCAGAAGCTTTATCCAGGACCTGCATGGAAAGCAGTGGTTCGATGGAACGGTCATTTAACTGTATGAGTTTAATTAACCAATCGGGTTTTTCGGGAAGCTCATTGTATTTAAAAAACCCAAAATTCCTGAAACCAAGCACTGGCCATACAGAAAGACCTGTAGCACCCCATGTTAGAAATTTCCTTCTTTCCATTTTTTCATTAATTGACAAGCATTCAAACAGGCAGGATCCCACCAACAACAGCCCAATATTTATTCACTGGCCGGGAATTACACCCAAGATCCTTCGTTAAAACAGCTGATCTGCTATTATGAACTGAAAATTGATCCCTCTTATAAAGCTAATTTATTTAAAACGTTTTTGATCCTTTTGAAAACGGCAATAAGGGATTTTTACGGAAACGTTTCCGGTATCAGCAGGGAAGCTGCTGTGCCCCGATCGATTGTAAAAATGGTGCTCCAGGGGTAGTAAAGCACTTACATTTATATAACCCGGCCAGGCAAAAGGATACTGTTTCTTCAAACGAGTTTTGCAAACCGATCTGCCTTCGACCTGAGTTTTTCTTCATCCATGACTAACCCAAAACCCGGGTTCAACACTTTAATTTCCACCAGCCCTTTTTTGTTGATTGCCGTTGTGGACCGCTGCACACATTGCTGAAAAATATCAGATTCCTGGGGCTTTTCAATAGCTTCCACCCAGGAAGCTCCCAGCCCGATTGCCAGTTGCTGCCAGCAGGTACAGGCAGGACCAATAAAACTGCTGTCACCAATCATCAAACCTCTTTGATCTTCCCTGATTTTTTTTCCTAAAGCAATCACTTCCCGGAATGTACCCATCGTATCGGGATGGATATTGAAATATGTTCCCATCGCAGGATCAAACTGATCGATGGATATAAAGGCAGGACGCATAGGATAGTCGGGGATCAGCGCAAGGTCTCCGATCTTTTTTTGTAATTCGATCCATTGTTCTTTTGATAAATCAGCGGGATCTTCGATCGCATTTAACCCGGCTTTTCGAAGTGCGTGCATATGCAGGGATAATTCATCCAGGTCTTTCCAGTTCTTATAGCCCCTGTTGGCATCGGCCATTAAAAAAGTTTCATGTCCAAAATATTTTCGTAAGGCCGTAACCAGTGACTGATCAGTATCCGGTATGCCAAATAACTTGAGTTTGACAAAATGGGTTAATCCCTGCTCTCTGGCGATGGCGGCCTGTGCCAGGGCCTGGTCAACTTCGTTTTCAAGAATGCAGAATGCTGCCGGGACGGGGTTCCTTCCGGAAAGCCCCCATATTTCAATGGTCGGCTTATTGACAGCCTTTCCCATGATATCATAGAGCGCCATCAGGGCGGGTTCCGCTTTTCGGTGGTCCCATTCGCCTGTTAACACTTGTTCCCGGCAATAATCAATGGCCTTCATGACCGGCATTCCTTTCAGCGCCTTTAGATACTCCGCCCATTTGACAAAATCAAAACCCGGATCATTTTTATTGGCCAGCACTTCTGACCAGCCCTTGTGCTGACCCACCTGGACCTGGAAAAATAAATGCTGCCGGTTATTCCAGGTTGAATGACTAAAGTTCCTGGGTTTATCAACATTGACCAGGTAAACGGTAATGCCTTCCACTGATAAAAGGGGGTCTTGCCCCGAAAGTAAACCGTTCACAGGCGCTTTCAGGAAAACTCCGGGAACCAGGGAACCCATCAGATTGATAAATGCTCGCCTGTTATGATACATACATTAAATTTGAAATCACGGATAGCATGCCAACCATTGGCCCGGTTTTTTGCAAGAAGCCCGATACCCTTTTTTTCTTAAAGTGTATAATACTCCTCCCAACCCTTTCGGGGTGGCGCACCAACGAGCAACTGGTTGGCCAGGGGGTTATTGGTGATCTCTTTTTTGTCGCGGTCAAAAATCAGTTTTGCATTGAGCCGTTGTGCCAAAACCCCCAGGTTAAACACCTGGCTTAGCGGTCCTGCAATATCAAAAGAAGACCGGCATTTTTCCTCACCCTTACAGGACAGCAAAAAGTTTTTAAAATGGTTGGAGGGTGTTTCAGGATAGGCGGGCAATTTTGATTGCATTTCCTTCGCCTTTTTTTCAGGGATGATCGTCAAGGTGGAAGCATGCGATCCCCCTTTAAATGTCAGTTCCTTACTATAGATAATTTTTCCGGGGCTCAATTTATCAATTTGCAATTTCCCATCACTTGGTGGCGGGATATTCGGGTCTACAACAGCACTGCCATACCCTTCTGGAAGGGGCGGCAGGTTTTTAACCCCGTCATACCATGTAATCACACAGGGTGGCATATCACCACGGGCAGGAAATTTGAAAGCCAGTGTGGAGGCCATCGGAAAGAAGAAAGGATTATGCCCTTCCAGTTTTACAGGGTCGATCTCATAGGGTAAGCCCAGATCGAGGAACTGGTGGGCGGTATCGATGATATGTGCGCCCCAATCGCCTAAGGCTCCCATACCAAACTCATACCAGCAACGCCATTGCCCGTTTACAAAATCCTTCTGGTAATCATGATGGTGGGCTGTGCCTAACCAGGTATCCCAATCCAGTGTTTTGGGGATCGGTTCTCCATCAGGGTATTTGGTCATGGCAGGATCGAATTTATGCCAACGGCGTCCTCCGTTCATATGGGCCGTGATGGCAGTAACATCCTTAATGATCCCGGCTTCTTTCCAGGCTTTGAACTGGAAATAGTTGGCTTCCGAATGCCCCTGGTTACCCATCTGTGTCACCACGTGATACTTCTTGGCAGCATTCATCATCAGCTGCACTTCATTAAAAGTGCGCGCCATTGGTTTTTCCGAATACACATGCTTACCCAATGACATGGCCAGCATGGAAATGGGAAAATGGGAGAAATCGGGAGTGCCCACACTCACAGCATCAATCTTATTCCCCATCTTATCAAACATTTCCCTGAAATCCTGGAACCGGGGCACATCCGGGAACATTTTCAGCACCTCAAGCGTATGCGGCGCTCCCATATCAACATCACATAAGGCAACGATATTCGCCAGGCCGGTCTTATGCAGGGACTGTGTAATACTGCCCCCCCTGTTACCAATGCCACAACAGGCCAGGTTCACTTTATCGCTGGGTGCGACCCGTCCAAATGATTTTCCCAGCACTGAAGCAGGAATAATAGAATAACTGGCAAAAGCCGCAGCAGCTGAAGCTGTCTGTTTAATGAAATTTCTTCTTCTCATAATGGTCAAATTGCAATGGTTAAGATCTTATATTTAATGATTGTACTTTACAGAAACAGGTTTTATGCCATCCTTCTTCAGAATTACCCACGATTATCAAAAAGGTCAATGAAGCCTACACTGATTAATGAAAAATTTTCCCAATAAGAAAAGTCATTCGATGCATTCTTACAATAGAGTCAGATCCTGTAATTAAAGTTAGAATATTAAAATATTCCATGGCAGTTCAGGAAAACAAAGTTTCCTGTTTTTACGGAAACGTTTCCGTGTTTCCTTTAAACATATACTGCCTTTTTTGAAGGGGGATTATTGATCCTGATTCGATATAGCTCCTTACCAACAGGGTTATACCTCATTGTGTAAAATTGATAGCTATCGTATCCTTTTTCCTCCCAGACAGATAATGAAAAACCAGCCGGTTGATATGGTGTCCCCAATTCTTTTGAAGGGCTGCATCATCACAAACCAGCATTTCGATTTCGGGTTTCAACTGCTTTGGGTCATAGAAAATTTTCAGATCGGAACTTTTGTTCATGGGATCGCGCAGTATCATTTGCCCGGGCTTCAGTATCTCGGCATTACGGTTGGTCATAAGCATCAAATCAATTTTATGCGCTGCAGCGGTCAGCTCAAAAGATTCCGTCAATTGGATTTTCCTGCCCCTTTGCAATTCCAGGGTCCTCTTCCAGGAAACCACACCCGCCGATGCCGGGTAGGCCTCCGCAATATTCATGGCAATCAAAGCTTTTGCATCATCTTCCTTGTAAGTTACATCGGTGGCTCGGTATTGTCCCCCTTTGCCCTGTTCAATACCATTAATGAGTGGCAGGTTATGATAGGCTGAATTCTTATAGATTTCCCTCAGGGGATTGGAATCGCCGGGACCGGTATATTCCCTTTTTCCCACATCGATAATAGCCGGGTACCCGTCTGTATAAATAATAAAATTACCAACATCATTGTGGTTATGGCTTTCCAGGTTGTTATTCCCTTTCACCGCGAGGAAGAGACCGGATACGGACCCTTCCTGAGAACGGGCGCAGATCAGTTGGTTGGAAGGAAACCAGGAATCCCTGGGCAATGGTTCACTCACCACAGCCTTTTGATAATCGGGGGTTTTGAAAAGTTCAGGCAAACCCCGCAGGAATGAGTTTTGAATGATGTGATTACGGGGATCCTGCTCTTTCATCAGCCAGGTACCGTATTGTGCAAGTTGTGGATCACCTGCAGCTATACCATACCGGTAGATCAGGTTGGCAGGCAGACCGTCATATTGCGGATCGGCATCTGCATAATTGAAAAAATAATGATGCCCGATATCTACTTTGTAAATGTAGCTGCCCGTATTCCGGATAAGCGGAATTTTTGCCAGGTCCACCTTTCCATCACTGGCGCTGTTCAGCATTTCAAGACATTCAAATAAGGAAGCCCCTGCCCTTGTCCAATAACCGGGGCCTTCCTCACAGGAACCATCCTCCGGTTGTGTATTGATAAACTGGTCCAGGACCTGGAACAATCTGTTCAGGTAGGTTGATCTTTTTTGAGGATCTTTTTCAAGGATCAATATACAGGCCAGCCAGTTGGAGGAAATCCAGGGATCCCAGTTATTGACACGCCGATCCATATTTGCTTTCAAACCCGTCCAGCGCCAGTCATCATGCTCCATCGTTGACAGGAATATCCTTCTGTTCACTTCATCATAAATTCGTTGGCCGATGATCGGGGTCACTTTATCAATTTCATGGCCCAGCAGGTAATAGGTCCAGGCCAGGCAGGCTGCTTTTTCAGCCGCAAACAGATCGCAAACGGGGTCATTGACCAGGGGAAGAAAAGTATGCCCTTTGTTTTGGAGGTAAAGATGAGCGGGGACCCCCCAGAATGATTCCTCACAAATCGCCCAAATTCCATTTACAATAGCATCCATGAACCTGCCTTTATGTTCGATACATTCTGCCATGACAAGGTAGTAGAGGACATCGGTCCGCTGAAAAGAATGAGCCTGGTAATGAGAACGGTTACCATTGATGGAATATTCCATAAAATCCGTGGCCTTTAGAGCCGGCCAGTCAAAATCAATATTTTTTTCTGCCTGCGCTATATACCTGGACCGGAGATCAGGTGAAAGGTCTTGCCAGGCCTTCCGGTCACCGGCTTTGGGATAAGGGTGCCATTGGTCCGATGGCAATATGATCGCATTGATCTTCTCTTTTGGGAAATGGGTCCGAAGCAGGTTGATATCGCGGTAGAAGAAGGAGTAGTCCGGTCTAGGAAAGCGGTCACGGGTAGACGTGAATTCCTGTGCGGCCAACTGACAGGAGAAAAACACCAAATAAATACTTGTTAAGCTGGCCATCAATTTAAATTTTCCGGGAAGCATAGTAACCTGTTTTGGTGAAAAAATATTACCCTGTTATTTATTATCATTTTTGACGAGAAAGTGAAAATGGCATGTCCTGGATATCCACTCCCCTCTTTTGATTGGGTTCTGACGACATTTTATACCGGATTGTACCGCCACCCTGTATTTGTTGCAGGGTGAAATAGTTTTTGTGGTATTCCCTCCCGTTTACGGTTATCCCATCCAGGTATACGTTCTTATCACTGTTCTCGTCTGCTTTCAGTTCCAGTTTTTTCCCATTACTGAGTTTTATCTCAAGGTTCTGAAATAATGGGGAACCGATCGCCAACTCACCAGTTACGGGGCATACAGGATAAAACCCGAGTGCTGAAAAAACATACCAGGCAGAAGTCTGCCCGTTATCCTCGTCCCCACAATAACCATCCGCGGTTGGATGATACAACCTCTTCATCACCTGCCGCGACCAGTATTGGGTCTTCCAGGGTTGCCCTGCCCAGTCATAGAGGTAGATCATGTGCTGGATGGGCTGGTTACCATGGGCATATTGTCCGAAATCCATGGTTTGCATTTCCCGCATCTCATGGATCACCTTGCCATAATGCGCATAGTCGAAAACAGGAGGCAGGGAAAAAACGGAATCCAGCATGGCCACAAACTGTTTTTGCCCCCCCATCAGTTGTTCCAGTCCATATGGATCATGCAGCACGCTCCAGGTATATTGCCAGCTATTCCCTTCGGTAAAATCGCCGCCCCAGGCAAATGGGTTGAAATCCGGAGGGAAATGACCTTTTGAATCCCGGCCGGCCATGAGTTTGTATTTTTCATAAAAAAGGTTTTTATAATTGAAAGCCCTTTCCCGGAACGTGGCGATCACCTGATCCTCCTTTTTTAACCGTTGTGCCAGTTTGTACAGACAATAATCATCATAGGCATATTCCAGGGTACGTGCCGCACTTTCGTTGACCACATCGTTCGGAACATAACCCAATTCATTGTAGGCATCCACCCCGGCCCTTCCCACTGAAGACAAGACGGGATGAACATGATAGGCATTTTTATAGAGGGCATCCCACAGGGTATTGATATCAACATCTTCCACCCCATTCAAATAAGCAGCTGCAATCACCGATGCTGAGTTGGACCCGATCATCACCTTGATATGACCCGGTGATGCCCATTCCGGCAACCATCCGCTTTCCTTATAGGTATTGGCCAGGCCTTCTAGGATATGTGCACTCAGTTCGGGAAAGAAGAGGGTGAAAAAGGGATGTTCGGCCCTGAAAGTATCCCAAAAACCATTGTCCGTATACATCCGCCCGGGTAAGATATTGCCATTATAGGGGCTATAATGCACGATAGCACGATTACTATCATATTCAAAAAATTCCCTCGGATAAAGCAGCATCCTGTATAATGCTGAATAGAACATTCTTATATTATCGAGATCTCCCGCTTTATCATCTTTGATATTGAACCTGGAGAGGTATTCGTTCCATTTTGCAGTCCCTTTTGCCTTTATCTGCGCAAAGCTGCTGTTGCCGATCTCACGAGTCAAATTAAGTTCCGCCTGTTCAGGGCTGATAAAGGAAGAGGCAATCTTAGCCAGGACCTTTTCGCCGTTTGTTGTGGAAAAGGTTAAGACGACACCCGTACGGTTCCCTGTTACATTTTTGTCTTCACCTACAAAAGAAGAATCTTTCCAGGTTGAAAATCCGGTAAAAGGTTTATTAAAAATGATGACAAAATAGTTCCTGAAGTTTTCCGGTAATAATTTTTTCCCGCCGCTTTTTTGAGATGTATACCCGATGACCTTGTTTTCACCCGGAATGATTTCAACATGCGAACCCTGGTCAAAGGCGTCAATCACCACATTGGCCTGGTCAGTTACGGGAAAAGTAAATTGCATCATGCAGGCTCTTTCCGTGGGGGTCATTTCTGCGGTCACATTATAATCAGCCAGGTATACTTTATAATAATTGGGAGCCGCCACTTCCGCCTTATGCGAAAACCAGCTTTGCCGGTCCTTTTCTAAAAATTTCCTTTCTCCAACCGTGGGCAATAAGGATAAGACACCATAATCTCCCACCCAGGGACTGGGCTGGTGTGTCTCTTTCAGACCCGTGATCTGGTTGGCATTGTAGGAATACTGCCACCTTTCCCCATTCACCGCAGTTTGAGGTGTCCAGTGATTCATCGCAAAAGGAAGTGCAATACAGGGATACAGGTTGCCATTGGAGAACTGGTATTCGTTCTGCGTACCCACGATAGGCAGAGCATATTTTGTAAAGTCCTGCTGGGATCGTACTGCCAAATGCAGGAAGACAAAACAAAACAGGTATGCTGATTTTTTCATGATGTGATCAATTTATCAATTCCCAATAAATAAAAACCGGTGCTTACGGTAATTTTTCCATGTGGAGCAATACCACGCCATGAAAGGGAATGGCCGTTTCGAATCTACCATTAAAATCCCCCAGGTCTTTTTGTCGCCAGGCATCCCTCAGTTTCCATTTTCCTTTTAACCCGATCTTGTTAAAATCCAACTTGAATGGCTTTGGCGCTTCATCTCCCCAACGGAAATAGGATTGAGGTGTTGTGCCATAATTATCTGTATTGAACATTCCGACTGCATAGAATCCGTCTTCAAGGGGTTTTACCCAAACCTGTACGCCCTGCTCCTCCGCCAATAACCTGGCGGGTTTACCAAGCGGATCCTGGTTGATGGCAATAATCACTTCATCATTGGAAAGCAAATTCAGGGTAAAAGAATCAAGATCATTAAGCTCGCAACCGATCAGCATGGGTGCGGCCAGCAAACTGTAGATACTGATATGGCTGTATTGTTCATCGGGGGTCAAACGGGTGGGATGCAGACTGGCACCTGTTGACATATTGCCCACGATCATCATGTCGGGATCATTCCAATGACCGGGTCCGCCATAAGGACCCCATTTATCCAGTGTAAAAGCCAGCATATAAAGACTGTTCCAGCTATCCCGGATATCCGGCCCCGTTCGGTACATGTTGGAAGTCCGCACCCAATCATTGACCTGTTCAAAAGGGGCATTGTTGGATAAGCTGAAAACCATATCCCTTCCCGAATGCTTCAGGGCATTAAACATTCGCTCGGCAGAGTTGACATCGATCCGCCAGTCATATTTTAAAAAATCAAAACCCCATTCTGCCATTTGTTTTGCATCGTTTTTTTCAAACCTGTATTTCCCGATACGCATAAAGGATTGCCGGTCTTTTTTAATGATCTCATGCGTCTCTCCACCATAGGGAAAGTCCGAAGAAGCTCCGGGATAGCTTCCATAGCTGGAAATATAAGGAGTGGAGTAAATGCCGGCTTTTAATCCCAGGGCATGGATCTCATCGACCATTCCTTTGAGATCAGTAAATTTCTCGTTGGGTTGAAGGGCATTCAGGGGTCCTTCCCTTTTTCCCTGCCAGCTATCGTCAATATTGATATAGGACCACCCATGGTTAATCAAACCCGATGACACCATGGCATGGGTAGAGACCATTACTTTCTCTTTATCCAGGATACCTGCCAATGCATTCCATCCATTCCAGCCCAGGGGTGGCGTAAGCGCAAGGGTATCACCAATTTTAATCCTTAATCTTTTCGAGGCTTCGCCGAAATTATTTTTGGCTTTGATGGTGGCTATATAATTGCCTCTTTGCATGACCCTTCCGGTGATGATACCCGTCTGGTGATCCAGCGTAAGCCCTTCGGGCAGATCATCAGCATCAAAATTCATGGGGCGCTCTCCCGTTGCGGCAATGGTATAGAGAAATGGATTACCCGGTGTTGCCCCGAATATGGAAGCAGCATTGATGACCGGGGTCCTGGCAGGTGCCGGGGTGAGGATATACCTTTCACCGTCATTTGCCAGGTGGCCAGGCTGATAGTCGTCCTCCATGGTTAACTGGGCATTTGCCCAATTGCAATACGTTCTTTTATTCCTGATACCCCCGATATCATCGGTGACCAGTAGTCCTAACTGGACAATTCCGGTAAGATCCACATCCACTTTCCTTGCCGGATCACCGACTTTCATTTTCCCGCTTTCAAAAAGAATTTTCCGGTCACCGATCACATAAAACCGGATCGGTATATCCGTATTACCTTTATCATCAGCCCCTACCATGGCAGAAAACCGGGTTGCATGCCTGTCGAGTTGCAGGGAAAGGATACAGACCGACTGCGCCCCAATCCCCCGGGGATAATAAACCCTGCCGATCAGGATGGAATCGTGGGTGTAATTTGTTTTTGCCTGCACAGGTCGTATACTCGAAGAAAATTCCTGGACAGGCAGGTCATCCACCCATATTTTTTTCAGGGATTGGGCTTCTGTGTTTTGAAACAAACAAAGAAATAACAACGTATGAAAAAAGCCAAAGGCCATCCGCCTGGCATCTGCGCTGGTAAAGGAAATTTTGTTCATCATTACTTATGATTATTGTATTGTTGATAAGCTAATCCGAATAATACAAAAGCACCAATCCCAAATGGGGTACCTTCTGTTATCTTCCGCTGGAAATAATAATTTTTATCGCCGATACAGGTGCCTCCGCATACCTGGCCAGGAATAAAATAGTTGTCGGTCTTTTTCACCAGGCTGTATTGCTCTAAGCCTTTATAGGCAAGGTCGGCCACAGGTCTGTATTTGTCTTCCCTGAGCAGCTTCATATCAAGACCCAAGGTAATGGCGTACCCAAACATAGCGGTACAGGAACTTTCCAGGAAATTTGCGGGGTCGCCCGGGTATATGGGTAACTGAAACCAATGACCGGTTTTCGGATCCTGGAGCTCCGGGAGTTTCATCAGTATATTCTTAAATTCCTTTGTGAGTGTTTTCCGGTATTTCGAATTTTTGGGGATGGTATGGAGAGCATCCGCGAGCGCCATCGTCACCCATCCATTACCCCGTCCCCAGAACTGGGAGCTGTGATGCGAAACCGGGTCGGGCCATCCCAACATACTGCATTTGTCATCATAGGGTTCACTGTCGGCATCCCAGCCGTGATACCAGAGCCCCCATTTGTTATCAGCTAATTTTTCACGGTGTGCTTTTACCTGTTCAACAAAACTGGCGATGTATTTTTCATCCCCGGTGAGCCGGTACATTTCCAGCAGGAACATGCTGATCATATAGATGGTGTCGTCCCAGAGTTCTACCGTTTCCACGCGGTGCGAGATCCCGCCGTTGGGCGCCCGGGGTGTTTTTAGGTAATCTTCATAAATGGCCATCGCTTTATCGCGGTATTTCTTTTCGCCTGTTACCCTGGCCAGGAAAGCCATCCCATGACCTGAGGCCACGGCATTGGGATGCTTGCCATTCGCCACATCATAAGTGGCATCCATCGCTGTCTTAATATAGGCCAGGTATTTTCCCTTTTCCTGTGCTGGTGCCTGATTATACAGGTGAACAACTGCATTCAAAAAGGTAGCCTGTCCCCAGTCCCATTTATACTTATCGGCGGGCATAAAAACATCCCTTCCATAACTTTCCACGGTATGTACCCAGTTTTGCGAAAAAAGGGAAAGGGATAACAACATTCCCATTCCCGTAATAAGCGTTTTAAATCTCAGTCCCATTTGTATTAGTATTTAAGATGCCTTGAATTGATTACAATATTTTACCCGGTATGATTTTCTGTCTCTACCCTTCGTTACCTGTATTTATTCATGATCGCCCTGCCGATATCCACCCCATCAATATTGAATAGCAAGTCCTGTGGTACGGGAGCCGGGTTATAATAGTCCAGGCGTTTTTTGTTTTTGAGATCGGCCTTCACGCCTAATTTCCCTGCCGGGGTAATAACAGCGATATCCGCAATCCCGTTTTGATAGGAAATATTGACCGGCGTTTCCAGGATGGATTGCCGGAACTTTTTAAAATCATCTTCCGTTTTTATCCCTTCCTCTACTTTCCACCACATCGCCATTTCCAACTTTCCATTATCGGGATGCCTTAAGGTTATCCGGAGTGCCTTGTTATCTTTCAGCACAAAGGATTCCCTTGCGGAATGATAGGCAAATCCGTCATTATAGAGGAAAGGCCGAACCCCCGTTGCTGCATTATCCCAAAGCAGCCGGATAGCAATCGCTACATCTTCAAAACGGGCAAAAAAAGTTTGGGTGGTATCCAATTCCTGCTTTCCGTTTATTTCCGGGACGGGTGTCTCCTGGTTCCCCAGCCATATCTCATCAAAGGTATTAGGCAGGATGATAGTTGAATTCAGGTAATCATAGATACAGTTATGATCCTTGGTACCCGATACCAGCATCACAAACTCGTTCCTGTTTTGTGCCGTTTGGATAAACGGCGACAAGTGGCGGGTCTTGTTCCATCCTCCATTGGATGGATAATTGGGGGGCATCAGGGCTTTCATCTTTTCGCCTTTCCCCTCTGCCGACCAGGTACCGTAATGATCATCCCTTCCTTCTGCCACGTATGCAATATTCGGCATGGCCGGTATTGCCGGGCTACTGAGATAAATAACGAATGGTTTATCATCCGGGCTATAGGCCTGGTTGGACGAAGCAATGGAAAACTTATTTCCCACATATTCGCTGGCATAGGTATTGGGTAAACTATCCCAACGTTGTACAATATACCGGTTGCTTTGCTGCATCAAGGATTTCTGTTCTTTTGTAAGGCCAAATTCTTTTAATGCTGTAAAACAAACCTGGTGAAAAAGGTGATCATTGTGATTTTCCCCGCCTAGCAGGGGGTTGATATATTTTTCTTCCAAGAGGTCGCGGCTGAAAACCCGGTTATAATCACGGCTATGGGCACCACCCAGAATACCGGCCCTTGCATGATAGTGGGCACTGATATCTGTCAGGAAAAACCGTAATGCATCAGCGGCTCTTTCCCGTATATCCTCATCGGCTGCATATTTATGCAGGAGCGAAAGTGATTCCAGGTCTACTCCACAATAGGTGGGGCTGTCATATTCCCTGTTTCCGTAGCGGGCAATTTGTTGCAGCCATTGATCAAAAAGGGCACGGCCTTCCCGGATCACGGCTGGATCATGATAAACCTGGCCCAGGGCCACCAGGTTCCAAATCTTCATGATCAGAATATTGGTATAGGAGATCCTTACGGTCTGGTTCCTGACACCGTTCAGGGCCAGGTGAAATATTTCATCCAGCGTCTTTCTTGCCTGATCAGACAACCGGTCATTAAAAAGTATTTTTATTTGGATCCCGTATTGAACACTAAACTGTACATTATTTCCATCCCCAACATTATTATTCACTTCCGTCCATCCCCAATACATGTTGCCATAATGCTCAGAGGTTTTATCGGTAATGACCCTTGTCTTCAGTTTTTTCAACAACCATTCGGTTTGTGCAGCAGTTAAGAAATGCGTATTGAGAGCATCCAGTAAAAACATAAACCCGGCCCTGACATTGATCCGGGGAGGTGTGTTTTGAAGGGCCAGCCAATCCTGCTCCATGACCGTTTTTTGGGCACCGGGGTCTGGCATTTCAGGAATAGCGTACCGATTATTGTTTTGAGCAAGTACCTGGAACCAGAATACTGACAAGAAGATAAACAGTTGGCATATTTTTTTCATATTTCATTTTTATATCTCACTTTATTAAACAAGAGTCTTCTAACTTTCTCCCGGTTTACTGCACTGGGAACATCCTTAGCAAGACAACACCCTGATTAGGAATTTCGATTTTACCAATATTTTATCCCACAACATTGTTCTTGATTTTTAAGCGATTTATTTTATCGTATTCTTCATTTATTAATATCAATTATGCATTTCAGGTTTATTCAAACAACGCCTCTTGTAACGTAACAGGCCCCAATAACCCGGAGGGTTCCAACGGTATCTCTTTTCTGGGTCTTCCCCTGAAATCATTTATCAGCACAATATTGGTATGGGTATAATGTTTTTTGTCAGGAAATATCTCATCTCCTGCAACCCGGTTGTACCAGGAATTTATAACTTTGATCTCCAATGTATTCTCCCCCTTTTGCAGTTCATTACTGATTTCAACCCTAAAGGGTGCGGTCCAGACAATACCTTTATTTTTTCCATTGATTTTTATCTCAGCAATGCCAACATCTTTTACACTTTCCAGTTGAAGGAAATATTTTTCATCTTTTTGTGGTTCAAAACTTACATTGAATTTTTTGTTATAAACCGCAGTGCCTGAATAGTATTTAATTCCTTCATTGGCATGTAAGGTCCAATCAGTTAGCTCGGGAAATATGACTGAAGCCGGCCCTCCCCATTTGGGATCGAAATTCACGGTCCATTCACCTTTGATCTCCTGTATTTTTTTATACTTTAAATAATTACTATTTGCTGTACCCTGGGTATTCCTGTTAATCCGGTTATTAAACACCACCAGTATAGCACCATATGGTTCCAGGGACAATGGAACAGTAGTTAACCCGTTTTTTTGTATAAAAGCAAAGGCTTTTCTGGTCACTCCTGATAGTGCATCCCACAATTCAGGCTCTTTGCCAGCCACTCGGAACACACAATTAATCTCTTTTCTTTCAGTAGTTTGATTGGTGATAAAATAAATATCGGATTTGCCAAGGGTATAATGAATGTAATCAAAATCAGTTTTGCTGTCGTTCTCCAGGATATTAAAATCGGCAGGTATATCTTTCGATAAAAGATAGTCTCTTGCAGCAATGCCCCAACATAATAGTCCTTTATTGAATTTTTTTTCCCCTTTAGCTGAAATCTCGTTCCCCCAGATCTTATCAGCCAGTTCATGAAACCGCTTTTGGTCTTTTTCCCCCCCCGCGAGGCTAACCAGTCTTTCTGGTTTATAGCCGATTATATGAGCCCCTTGATTTAAGAGAGATTCCACTTTTTCCAATACTGCCAGAGACAATACTTTATGATCGGGCAAAACTAAAACACGGTATTCCATGCCTCCGGGAACAACTATTTTCCCCTCTTTCATTTGTAATTGCAGAAATACGGTTTCGTCTGTTACATCGTAATCAAAACCAGGCATCACCCCGGCAGGATCTGCATTTTTATAAGGGAAAATATTGGGAACATGGTCACCATAATAATACAGCACATCGGCAACAAATTTACCCTGCTGCACGATTGACTGGATCCGATGTAGGTAATCAATAAATGGTCCTGACTGTTTCCACCAGGTTACCTGCGGATTTATATGCGTTCCGGCAAAATACTCCTGGCCCGGCAAGCCCATTTCGGAAGGAGAACTGGTAAAAGTGTGAAAATACATCCGGTTCAATCCGGCACAAATTTCATGGTCAAATGCCGATTTTTGATCGTGCCAAAGCTCATCTTTCCAATGTGACCCGATGGAGGTAAATGATTCTGCACCTACAATTTTTTTTCCATAAATATGTGCTGCTGAAGATGCTTGCTTTAAAAAGAAACGGTTTTCCGGAAGGGGGCGGTGTTGAGAAGGCGACCAGAATTCACTCATTACAATATCACTAAAACCATAATTTTTTATCCCGTCCATCGGACCGGCATGAGGACCGGCCGATTCGGGCAGTATGCCCATATTATATTTATGTGCATATTCCTGAAAACGCGCGTAATGATTATAGGCAACCAGGTCACCCAATGTTTTTCTAAAGTCGGCCAAAAAAGCATTGGAATTTTTAATGTCGTCAATTATATACCCTGCAACAATTGGCAAATAGTTTTTTAGGTCGTATCCCCGGTAGTGTTGAAATTCTTCAGAAAAATTATCTGTCCAGTTCATGCCGCCACATTCCCAGCTGTCGGTTTCCATGTATTTCAGTGTAGTGCCTACATGATCACCCGCTGCCTTAAAAATAGGCCCCACCACATCGTTCCAATAAAAATCAAAAGCCGCTTTGCTCATGTAATCCAAAACGTTGCCCTGCCAATCCCCACTTGAAGTAGAAACATGTGATACTGTGCAGGTATAACCAATACGCAAAATACTCCACTCGCCTTCCGGAACCTCCCACTGAAGATTCCCTTCCTTATCAACCTTTGAAGTCAGCTCGACTATTTCTTCTTTCTTTAAAATATAAGTAGTTTCCTTTCCAGGATTCCTGTCATCAGGAGCAGTATTTTCCAGCAAAAAACGGGTGTCAGGTGCAGAACCTCCGAGCTCCGAATATCCAAGTTTTAAATTCAGATCCGTAATTACCTGATCTGTCCTGGAAGTCTCCTTAACAGGAAACGCCAGTACCGCAATGTCTTTATAAAAGTCATAACGCACGGACGGTTTTTCTATTTTAGTTGTTATCCTTTGGGGTCCCTTTACTTTCGTTTCGGTATACACAATTTGCTTTGCCGTGTATTGTGGCGTTACACGGGGGCCTCCCAAATTCCAGCCACTTTGTATATTAAATCCAATTTCCAGTCCAAGCCTTTTTGCTTCGTCAAGGGCAAAAACAAACAATTCATTCCACTTGTCTGACCCAAACAAAGGACCGCCGGGAATATCTTTATTGCCGCGTTGATTTTGACCACCGGCATCAAAAATCATAGCTCCCTGGAAATGCCTTGATTTCATGGCTTCCAGGTCTTTAGTGATGGCTGCTTTGTTCACATGGCTATTGAGCCACCACCACCAACAGTTTGTACCATAAATTGAAGGAGGGTTTTTGAAATTTTCTTTTAAGGAAGTGTAATTGGCCCCGGTACTAATTTGCTGGCAGTAAGTATTGCTACAAACCAATAGTAAAAAAAAGATGCCGGGTAAGGTTGAAAATTTCATGATTGATATCTTTTATTTTGTTCTTTCAGGATATTTTTATTTTCATCACTCAACTCTATCATCAGATATATATTATTGAATTAATTTAAATATTGCCAATCAATTTATTTCAGGAAACAACCTCAACATCACCACGCCATGATGCGGAATCTCCGTTTTAAAAGATCCGGAAAAAACTCCCAGGTCTTTTTGCCGCCAGAGGTCCCGGGTATCCCATTTTCCCTGTAGGCCCAATGCAGAAAAATCCAACTCATACTCTTTCGGCTTTTCATCTCCCCACCGGAAAAATGATTGTGGGGTCTTTCCAAAATCATCCGTATTGAATAAGCCCACAGCAAAAGATCCATCTTGCAATGTCCTCCTCCACACCTGTATGCCATTTTCTTCCAAAACCAGTCTTCCCGGTTGGCCAAGCGGGTCCTGGTCTACTGCAATGATCTCGGCATTGGTAAGAAGGTTAAGCGTAAAAGGGTCCAACTGTTCAATAGGGCAACCGATCATCAGGGGTGCCGCCAGTAAACAATAAATACTGACATGACTGTACTGCTCATCCGGAGTTAATCTTGTCGGATGCAGGGCCATTCCTGTTGATACATTCCCGACAATCAGCATATCAGGATCATTCCAATGACCGGGGCCACCAAAAGGAGCCCATTTGTCGATGGTAAATGCAGATATATATAAACTCGTCCAGCTATCCCTGATATCCGGGCCGGTTCGCCACATATTTGAAATCCTTGCCCAGTCTTTTGCAAATTCAAAGGATGCAGAATTAGAAAGGCTGTACAGGATATCCCTTCCGGAGTTCTTCAGGGATTCTGACATGCGAATGGCTGAAGGCAGTTCCAGCCGCCAGTCATATTTCAGGTAGTCAATTCCCCAGTCTGCCATTTGTTGCGCATCATTATTTTCAAACCGGTATTGCCCGATATGCCGGTAGGCCCTTTTATTGTCCCGGATGGAATCCGGAAAGATCCCGTTCTCATAATCGGAGGAGCCCCCGGTATAGCCGGCATAGCTCGCAATCCAGGGTGTTGAATAAATTCCGGCTTTGAGTCCGAGGGAATGGATATCGTGGATCATGCCTTTAAAATCCGGAAACTTCTCATTGGGCTGGATGGCATTATATTTTCCCCCTCGCTGCCCCTGCCAGGCATCATCGATATTGATATAGGTCCATCCAAAATCATGGAGACCCAGTTTGATCATAGCATCGGCGGAGGAGATCACTTTTTCCCTGTCGATATCTCTGGCCCAGGAATTCCATCCATTCCATCCCATGGGAGGTGTTAGCGCAATGGTATCCCCGATTTTGATGACCAACCCAGCAGTATCTTCTCCAAAAGCATTTTTAACCCTGAGTGTCGTTAAATAATTCCCGCTCTTTGTGATTTTCCCGGTTATGATACCCGTATTTTTATCCAGCACAAGACCAGAAGGCAATTGATCGGCAGCATAGGTGCGTGGTTGCTTTCCGGAAGCCGTGATTGAAAAAAGAAAAGGACGACCGGGCCTGGCGCCAAATATCTTTGAAGTATTGATTTTTGGTGCTTTCCCGGGAAAAGGTGTCAGGATATATTTTTCATCGTCATTGGGGATGGGAAGAGGCGATTCCTGATCCTTCATCGTAAATGCAGCATCGCCCCAAAACCCTGTGGTACCATTATGTTCCAGTTTATCCCCCACTACCAGGAGTCCCAATCGTTTAATACCCGCAAGGTCAACATCAATGTGCTGCACGGTGTCAACTGAATTCATGGCCTTACTCTCGAAAAGTATTTTCCGGTCTCCCAGAACAAAAAATTTAACGGGCGATTTTTTTGCCGGATTATTCAACAAACCCAGGTTTGCGGTAAAATGAAGAGCATAGCCTTCAAGTGAAAAAGACATGACACTGGTAGAAGGGGCCCTTACCCCCCGGTAAAATGCTTTATCACCGACTTTTATAGTATCGCCATTAGCGGGGCTTATAGGATCTACGGAAGAGACCCCTTCCGAGAATGCTTTTATATTCAATTCGTCCATCCATACAACTGAAGTTTTACCCTTGCAGGCAGAGATGGTAATAACGAAACATAATCCAGGGATTATTGACCGTAACATCGTAATTCCATTCTTTCGATTATTAACTTTTTTCATTTTGATTTCTTGATTTCTTGCTGATTCTGTTATTTCCCGTTTATCAAAAGCTTTGATGGCTGCTGTTTTTTATTTGCTTGTCGCTGATCCCCTTACTATCCCGGATTGAAAAATCAACCACCTTATCCAATATAAAATAAGGAACCCCTTCCATCTTCCTGGCTTTTATATTTCTTAATGTTGCCCCTCTCACATCCTCCAAAATAAACGGCGGCCTGAAATCGTCATCGAGGAAACTCACCGATACATCATTCATTTCGAGGTTTTTTACATGGCGGATAAAAAATCCATATGCTGGTATGGGGCCGAATTTATAGGGCTCGGGATAATTCTTTTCAAATCCAGGCACTTTTACCGATGCCATCTCTTTTGTACCACCCCCTTTGTAATAGATATGAACATTACTCAATTTCAGGTCTTCGATATAAAGACCCGGGTTGCCGCTAATGATGGACGCCGTGCTGTCTACATATGCATTATAAATATTCACATTGCTGATCATGATCCTCCTGCATACACCGGGCTGCATCGTTTCGGGCGCCCGCATCCTGGCACCGAGCCGGATAAACAATGGGGAGTTGGTAATATCACGCATGGTGATATTGGTGATGGTCACATCTTCCAGCAATGCGCCATCCACGGTCTCCAGGGCGAGTCCGCGGCAATAATCAAATACACAATTCGAAATAGCAATATTCTGAAAACCACCATTTGATTCCGTACCGAACTTGATGCGCCCAATGGGGGCATGACGGTTCTTGTCTTCTCTTTTGAAGGTACCATCCAGCAAGGTCCCTTCATCGTATCCACTAACATGACAATTGGTGATGGTCACATTTTCCGTGGAACGGGCATAACCCAGCGCAAAGGAACTTTTCAAACAGATGCCATCATCCCCGGGCGAATTGACAAAGCAGTTTGAAATATGTACATTCTTACAACAATCAATATCCATACCGTCACGGTTGGTATCAATGGTGATATTATCAATGGTCAGATTATCAACACCAGTGGCCAGGATGGCAAACCATCCCCCTTTGAAAATGGTGATATCACGGATCGTAACATTCCGGCAGGAAAGCAGGGCAATAGCCTTGTTGGGCATATTGATTTCCTTTTCACTGTCACCCTTATACCCGTTTATCAATCCTTTTCCCCAAATCATACCACTCCCGATAATGGAAATATCATGGAGATTTTCACCCCAGATCAGGCTATTGTGAAAATGACTATGCCCAAAATCCTGGAATTTATCATTGATGGCGGACTCTGTTTTATCATATTCTGCCGAAGCATCTGCCGGTGCTGCTATCAATATCGCACCCCTGTCGATATAGAGGGTGATATTGCTTTCCAGGTGTATGGCTCCTGACAAAAAATGACCTGCCGGAAAATACACCGTGCCCCCACCCGATGAAGCAGCGGCGGCAATGGCCGCATTGATACTTTTTGTGTCACTGGTCGAACCATCTCCTTTTGCACCATAATCTTTTATATTATAAAAAATATCATCCCTGTCGCCGTGTGCATAAGTCACGGTGGTTATTGCCAAGAAGAAAAATAAATAACAGGTCCTGGTTTTCCGAAATACATTCATGGGATTCATTTTTGATTTAAAATATTTTTACGAAAATTGTTTATTCCTCATTTTTTTCAACCCTTGTCGTATGGGTATCATCGGCAATGGTCAGTATCCGCCGGTCTTTTGCTGTAACCAGAAATATATCCGCAGCCTTATTCAGTTGCAGGATGGTTTTACCATCCCTTTCCAGGGAAGAAAAACCGCTGGCCGCAAGTTTCCGGAGACGCCCCTCCTGATCCACTTCAATTGCGGCCAGGCCTTTATAAGTGCCGCTGAAAATATGCCCATGATCTGTAAATGAAAAACGAACGGTTTTGTCCTGCTGCAATGATGCTATACTGGTAAAGGTGTACATACCCTTCCCATTGGGAACACCATCCTGCAGGATATTTTTCGGGATTCCCAGTTTCGCCACATTTTCCAGGGAGAAATTCCCTGCCACTGCCCCTGACAGGATGGGTGCCCATGCTGCCGCCACATCCTTCCCGTCAAAATCCTTTGTAATGGTCCCCTCTATCAATAACTTACCGCCTCCCTGTACATATCGCCGGAAAAAATCTGTGGTGCTTTTTCTTGTATATTGCGGATACAGGAAAACGATGGCATCAAATGTATAACCGTTGATCACCGCTTTGCCGTTTGCATCCAAATGCAGCCTCCCATCTTCAATCAGGTCGGTGGGCACTGCGGCATTCAGGTAGCCGTTTTCCCAAAGCAGGCTGGTCTTTCCTTCCATGTCCAGTTTGTCGTTGATATCATACAAACCCCTGTTAGCGGTATCCGGGTACCAGTTATAAAGTGCCTCCATACCATAGACCACCAGTAATTTGATAGCGGGAAAAGGGGGATTAAAGCGATTGAGCAGCCGGGCACAGTTTTCCACTTTATTGATTTGCTCCAGTGCTTCCGGTTTGTCAATGGATACCCCCCAGCCCTGTACGTCATTGGCGGCATGATAGTGGGTCCTGATGCCATACCGAAGGTCATAAAGGGCCTTGGTCCAGATCGTCTCGAGACTTTTATCATAAAACATGTTATACATCGCATTCTCCTTATTTGAGATACCGATACCCATCTGGATGGGCGTGGACGTATTTTCATCTGTATGACCAAAATCCCTTTTTATATTCCACCAGCTGACACCTGTCTGCCACACTTCATCCCTGTCCAGGTTATTGTGAAAAGTGTCGTGCAGACCAATAAAGGCATTTTTCCCATACATTTTCTTTCCCAGTTCATACATGGCCTGCTCAATGTCTAAAGTTGCAGTACGGAGAAGCCGCATGTATGCATTGATCGCTTTGATACGAATGGCCGGCCTTCCGGCAGGAGCATAGCGCATATCGAAAAGCACCTGACCTAAATCCATTCCGGTCGTCAATTTCATGCGTTCAGCCATGCCGGTTGAATATAACCTTTCCCGGAATGTTTGATGCGTACTTTTCAAAACCGGCTCCCTGGCAATCAAAAGATTTTTGTATTCATCCAGGCCAATCCCGTCAAAGGGAATATCTGCATAGGCTTTAAAAGTGTTTAGTAAAACTGTTTTTGCCTGCTTCGAAAAATTGCTGCGATAGTTGTAATAATGCTGGGTAAGGATATAAGCGGTATATCCTTTCAATGCTTCACCCGCTTTGATGGTTAGGGCAACATGGCTGGTATCCGACCGGACCGTTGCAAGAGCCGTAATATCTCTCAACGTAGCCGGATCATAAAAACCTTCCGCTGTTTTTTTAAAAGTAACAATCTTAAATAATTCACTTTTTAGCAGGATGCTCATATTTCGCGCACCCTTTGCCTGGGTACTATACGCAGCTTCCCCTTTCTCATTCAAAGTCACTTCCCCTTCCTGTATTAACCGATCCGTATTCTCGAGCCGGGTATTAAAATCTCTTTTCCAGACCTGGAGCCCGATTTTTAACCCTTTTTGATGTGCATA
The DNA here is from genome assembly GCA_016125075.1 of Terrimonas sp. Classification (GTDB taxonomy): domain Bacteria; phylum Bacteroidota; class Bacteroidia; order Chitinophagales; family Chitinophagaceae; genus SpSt-398. The sequence goes on along the minus strand of WGMO01000014.1, from coordinate 57,221 downwards.
GGCCACCAGTTTTTTAAAAATCGGGTGCATGGTATTTGTATCATAGAAATTACAACCGTCTCGTTCTGTCAAAAAAACCAATGTGTATTTGCTATATTTTACAAAGCTGTCAATCTTCCCTTTCCAGCGGGCTTCCGGCATCATATTGCTGGCAAAGAACCAATAGGCCACTTCGGGATGGTTACTGTTCTGAAATCTGCTGATATAGTTCGTTTGCACCGGTTGTGCACCTGACTCATGCGGAACCATCGAAAGAAATCCAAGAGCCAATAAGATCATATATTTCATATCCTTCCTTTTATACATTTTTTTCATCAGGATGCCTGGTATCCCTGGTTGTTTAATTTTTTTTCTGGCCCAGGATCTGATAACCGGTTTTCCCGGTTTGCAGGTCCTTAATTCCATCTGAATCCCTGATATCAATATCGACCGTATTCTCCAGGACCATCCTTGGGATATCTGCGGTCCCCTGCACCCTGAGAATACGGAACCTGGCATTTTCTACCCTGTCTAGAATGACCGGCGGACGGTATTCCGCTTCCAGGAACTTGATGGTCACGTCACTCATCCGCAGGTTTTTTACATGCCGGATAAAAAAACCGGCTGCCGGCAGGGCACCAAAATTCTTGGGATCGGGGCTGTCTTTTTCAAACTCCGGCACTTTTTTATCTGCCATTTCCCGGGCACCTCCCCCTTTGAAATAAAGATGGACATTGTGCATTTCAAGGTCTTCAATCTCATGCCCGGGTATACCGCTGATAATAGCACCCGCACTGTCATTGTTCGCATTGAATACATTCAATTCACTGATCAGGATCCGCCTGCATTTACCGGTCACAAGACTATCCGGGGCCCGCAGACGGGCGCCCAGTCTTATAAAGATTGGTGCATTGACAATATCCCGCATGGTGATATTACTAATGGTAATATCTTCCAGTATGGCTCCGTCAACAGTTTCCAGGGCCAGCCCCTGGCTATAGTCAAAAATGCAATTGGTAATAGCGATGTTTTGGAATCCGCCATTCGATTCTGTTCCGAATTTGATCCTGCCGCTGCCGGATTCAGCATCCGTTCTTCCATACGTACCATCCAGTAAACTGCCTTCATTGTAACCGCTCAGCTGGCAATTGGTGATGACCACATCACGGGTTGCGCGGGTATAACCCAGTGCGAAAGAACTCTTCAGGCAAATCGCATCATCACCGGGACAATTTACCGTGCAATTTGACACCCTGACCTGCTGACAACAATCCAGGTCAATTCCATCCCTTTGCGTATCAATTCTAAGATTATCGATGGTCAGGTTATCCACCCCTGTGGCCAGGATGGCAAACCACCCCCCGTGATAGATCGTAATATCGCGGATGATCACGTTCTTACAGGATAATAATGCAATGGACTTGTTCGGAAAATTATTGCCTTTATGTCCGCGTCTCACCAGCCCTTTACCCCAGATCATACCATTGCCCATGATCGTCACATTTTGCAGATGCTCGCCCCAGATAAGACTGTTATGAAAATGACTATGCCCGTAATCCTGGTAAAGATCATTGATCGCCGGTTCCGGCAGATCATAGTCCTCCATACCCTCAGCTGCTATGATAACTGCGCCCTGGTCCAGATACAAGGTAAGATCACTCTTAAGATGTATTGACCCTGTCAGGTATTTCCCGGCCGGGAAATAGACTGTACCGCCTCCTGCTGCTGATACCGCCTCAATACAGGCATTGATCGCTTTCGTATCCCTTGTCACCCCATCGCCCTTTGCCGCATAATCTTTGACGTTATAAAACAATCCATGGGTAGCCGGGCCGGCCAAAACCCCTGAAGTGGTTGACAAAAATGCCATAAGACAAATCATCCTGATCAATTCGAACCTTTTCATAATTCCTTTTTATAGTTTCACTGCTTTTTCTTTTGATTTTTCTTCTACCATTTTCAGTACTACTTTATCATTCCATTCCTGGGTATGACCTGCCATTGGCGTGAAACGTATAATGGCATCCGATTTCGGGTTGCTGGTTTGCTCCAGAAATTTTTGCAGAAACCGGGTAGCCACATTGGAATAAAGCCCGTCCATATCACCCGTCCATATCCATATCTTACCCTGTAATTTCGGGCCGAGTACCAGCCAGTTCTTTTCTAAAACCTTTTTAAGGTCATATTTCTCCCATTGTTTGGCAATACTATGGTCGATCTTCCCGGTGATGGGATCAAACATCATGGAGGGAAGTCCATCCCTGCCCCGGGGTCCGAATACGGCATTATAAGCTCCAAACTGACCCCCGGAGACCCGGTAATCATTGGTCCGGCTATTCACATTTTCTCCCGCAATCCAGTCCTTCATGGAAAAACTAGGCTCCCCGTAAATGGTTCTTTTGCCCGGTTGGAGGTAACCATACCGGTTATAAAAGATGGTTTCATCTTTATATATATTAATCAAACCATAATGTTCAAAATCAACCGGGTCGGGGCTATAGGACCAGCAACCGTCAAAAAAATCGGGATAAAAGATCTGCAGACCCAGGGCCACCCAACCTCCAGTCGATTTGCCTGCGAGATAACGCATATGACTAGCCGGTTTATAATGCACTTCTTTTTCAATGGCTGGAATCAGTTCTTCGGTCAAGGCCTTACCGCAGGGGCCATTGTTGTCAGAATCCACCTGGTAAGTATCCCCGTAGGGTCCCTGCGAATCAAGGAATACATAAATCACCTGTGGCGCCGATTTCGAAAACCACCAGTCGGAAAAATCTTTGTTCTCAAGCATGCCATTGACGGTATGGTACCTGCCGTTCAATCCCGGGGCCCGGTAACAGATAGGATAAGCTTTTCCGGGATTATCAAAATAACCGGAGGGTAACAGGATAGCGGCTTTGAGGAACCTGGGTTTGCCAAAGAAATCAGACAGGTATTGACTCCTCACCGTTATCGTTTTTACATATGGATTACTGATTATTTGAAAAGGGGGTATTGGGTTCGTTAAACTGATTTGTAACGGTATGTCTTTGGTCAAATAGACAGAATCCACCGGGCTGTACAGGTTACCCGGCACGTTTTCATTGCCATCATCAGGATTCTGTTTATAGACAAGCTGGTAATAATATTTCTCCCCCATACCGGCCTGTAATTTTTCCTGTCCTACACTCATTACTGCACTGCTTTTTGTGTCCATGATAAAAACACCTGTACCCTTCCAGTTCACCGCTGTTAACCCCGCTGTAAATTCTGAACGGTTCCTTGGTTCCCGATCGCTCTGCTTAGTCATGTGAAAAAGGAAACGCCCGCCTGGTATAAAACCGGACCGGAGAGCAGGCGATAGTTCAATCTTTATATGCAAAGCAACCGTTTCCTGTGCCTGTGCACGGGGTTGAAAACCGTTAAAAAGAAAACAGGCAAAAAAGAAAATTATATATTTCATATTATTTCGTCCTCTATTTTTAAAATCAGGAGCAAGTTCCTCCTTCATCAGCATTGATCTTCTCCACCTTATTTTCTTTTTTTATTCCTTTCCATCACTTTCTGCATAGCTGGCGGTACTTCATCCTTCACTTCGAGAAAGACTTCCCTCCCATCGATAGTTTCCAACAATTTCGCTGTCCCTGTTTCTTTTCCCTTGTATTCCTTTCCCTTATTGGTCAAAACTCCGTCTGAAACAAGCCTGGCTGTATTGTCATTGTTCCAGACCTGGATATGGGCTGGCTTTGTAACATCCATCTCTGCCTGGATATGCCATTCGCCCACCGTATAATCACCCTCATTGTCTTTACCACTAACGGGTTCAAAACTTCCATCCGGTTTTACCTGGATGATGGCCAGGTAGCGCATTTTTGCCATTTTTTGTTTTGACACTCCTGAAAAATGCCATTGGTTTTGAAAAACAACCGTATCCCCTTCTTCATCCACCTTATTGGTCCAGTTATCTACCGGAACGGAAAACTGGTCCGTTACCCGGAAATCGATGGCCGAAGAAGAGAAAAGGGAAACCTTTGCTTTTGCCGCATCGTTTTCCGCCAGGATGGTTTGCCTGTCCGGGTCAATTTCCAATCCATTGTCGTTGTGCAATAACCAGCTCCATTCCGCAGGATGGTCGGCCTCCAGTTCATCATATATAACGATCACCAATGGCCGAAGCATGATATAATGACGCCTGAACAATTGTACCCCCAGGTTAACTTGCTTACCCTCCACTTTTCCCGAATAGGCATGCGTAGCATCACCTACCGCATACGAAACCTGTTCTCCATGCAGGAACCTGGGAATCCAGCCATAGGCACCCTCACTGAAGGGCTGCCCCATCCCATCGATCAATATCCCGTTATGACCACGGGTATCTTTGTACCAGCCCAGGAAATGCGGATCGCCCATGGCCGGTCGGTAGCCGCTGTTATAAAAAAGCCTTTTTCCGCCATAGGCGATATTGAAGCTGTTTTGGTCGGCATGGGTATGCGCAAGCGAACCAAAGGGGCTGCTGCGTATTGATAACATCAAATCATTTTCAGGATCCTGCAGTACGGTGTGCATATAAGCAACTCCAACATCCGGGAACCTTGCAGCCTGTGGAAGATCAAATTGTTTGACGGGCGCTGGTGCAGGGATCAGATTACCTCTTTGAATCCTGAACCAACGAAATTCCTCATCATCGGGGATGGTCAATCCAAAACCTTTTGCAATCTCCCGGGCATACCAGGCTGCGTAAGGATCATAAAACATACGGGCTGCCGCATCGGCATAAGCAGCATAATTAAGGGTTGGTTTTGGGTATTTATTACCATCATTGCAAAACCCATCGGCACAGGAATTAGGAGGAATGGCATAGATCAGCCAGCGGGGATTATTTTTATACCAATCGGACCACCTAAAATCAACGCCCGATAGTTGTTTAAATATTGATGTAATATCATAGAGGGTCAGTGTATTCATCCCGAAATAGCCGGTTCCGTTGATCCAGGCCCCATCTGTTTCACCCATTTTCGGGGATTGTGCAATCCAAAGCTCATAGATATATTCCATCCAATGATCTGCGCCAGGGGTTGCTTCCATAAATGCAAGGGAAGTATAGAGTAACCGGTGCATGATATGCTGCCAAACATGCATCGATGAGGAACGGCTTTCAACCTGATTGATCCAGTGATCATAAAATTGATTTGCCCTCACCGCAGCGGGCTTAATAACGGATTCCTTTTCCGCAGGGGTCAGCAGATCCCAAAAGGTATCCACAGCAATCGCCATGCCGGTCATGATCCCGGAATCACCGAAATCACTGTCATGCGAAGACCCGTTGGGATCCCATTTGGAAATTTCAATCATCCACTTTTTGGCAGTGTTGTAATATTTCACATCTCCTGTTAATATATAAGCCTGCGAAAGGCCATTCAAAACATTGTAAATATGCCAGCCGGATTTTTTACTGAACAGAAGGGCAATCTTATCGTTTTCAAAATCATTCTTCCCGGAAAAATTGGGTAGCGTTGATGCTTCGGTGGGCGGAAGCTGGTTCAGCAGTTTATCGGCTTCCTCCAGGACCAGGGCCGATTCTTTATAGGTCATTGCCCTTTGCCGGAATGCGATCAGGTCTGCCTGGTGGGCCAACACCCTTGGATGCACTTGCGGAATGGCCTTTCTGATTGTTGAAAAAGCAGGCGTTTCGAAAACCGGGGTTGTGGATTGTATAGTAAAAGAATCTGGCTTATTCCAGGATCCCGTATTCACTTTGTATTGCCAATACCATTTTCCAACCGCCAGTTTTTGATGCGGATTAAAAATAGCAAAGGGTATTCCGTCTTTTTCGATCAAATTTTCACGGAAGTTGGTATCTGTCGAGAGCCTGATACTATATTTTGCCTTTTTGATAGAAGGCCATTGAAAACTGGGTGCATTAAATGCCGGCTCTTCTCCCTGGGAAGGCGTTGTCCAGTTCCTGATCTTGGAATAAAAGGTTTTTGCATTGACATTCACCCTTGCCTTCGTCACCTGTGACTGACCGGGAACCTGCAGGAGGAAAAATGAACAAAGGGAAATGAATACAAACTTCTTATTTAACATTTTCTCTTATTTAATTGCTTTTATTATGCATCTCCCATTGCTGGTATTGAGTTGTCAGTGTTTTTACAATTTCCGGGTATTCCGAGGCGAGGTTATGCATCTCACCCGGATCGGTTTCCAGGTTAACGAGGAATAATCTGTCCTTTTCAGTCAGAATCCCTTTTTTACTGGTGTCATCGGGATTACCCAATAATTTCCATTTCCCTTTGCGGGCCGCCCACATCTTCTTAAAAGCCCAGCAATATCCTTCCTCATGCAAAGAAGCCGCTTTTGCGCTGTTGAGAACCGGTACCAGGCTTTTGCCATCCAGCTTTGCTGCATCCAGTTTGATATTACATAATTCAGCCAGTGTAGGTAACCAGTCGGTGTTCACGGCCATCTGATCACGCCATTCATCCTTGGCAATTTTTCCGGGCCAGCTGATCAAGGAAGGCACCCTGATACCACCCTCAAAAAGACAGGCTTTGGCGCCCCGGTAAATGCCGGCGCTTCCACCCCCGAAATGAGCCCTTTCCTCCGTAGAGTAGCCATTGTCCGACTGGAAAATGATGATCGTATTATCGGTCAGACCCAGTTCCTTTACCTTATCGAGCAAGAGGCCAATTTTATCATCAAGTGTAGAAACAAATGCCGCATAAAGGTCACGGGGATAGGCAACCCCTTTATCCCGGTAATACTGCAGCCATTTCGGATCACCCTGGTAAGGATAGTGCGGCATGTTGATCGCGAAATACAGGAAGAAGGGATGCTTTAGATTTTTTTGCATAAAGGCACCTGCTTCTTTCACCATCAGGTCGGGAAAATATTCGCCGGGATAAAAAACTTCCTTCCCATTGCGGTACAGGTCATGCCGGTTAGGGCCATTCCAGTAAAAGAAATGGGAATAATTATCAATACAACCCACCAGGTGGCCAAAAGAATATTCAAAACCCTGTGCATTCGGGCTCATTTCGGGCTGATAGCCCAGGTGCCACTTACCAATATGCGCCGTATGATACCCGGCATCTTTAAACATTTCCGCCATGGTATACCGATCACCCGGCATGCCCACTTTACTGTCTATATTGGCGCCGGCATTTCCGGGTAGGCCTGCCCGTTGGGCATCCAGGCCCGTGAGGAGTGAGGCCCGGGAGGGGGAACAGACTGGGGCTGCATAAAACTGGCTGAACCGTATCCCGCTCCTGGCCAGCTGGTCGATATGGGGCGTGACCAGGTCCTTAGCCCCGTAACAATTCAGGTCAACTGCTCCCTGGTCATCCGAATAGATCAGGATGACATTGGGTCGTTGTTGCGCCCGTGCCATAAAAAACCCCAAACAACCCAGTGCGACCAATGTATTTCTGATGGTATTGACTTTTTGCATGTTATTTATTATTTCACCATGAATTGAATAAAGGGATCCTTGTTTTGCTGTGCCCATTCATAGAGCTCCTTCCTGCATTTTTGCAAATCCCAATTAAATTTGGGATCGCCAGCCAGGTTATTCATTTCGCCCGGATCATTCTGTAGATCATACAGGGTTTCTCTTTGGGTCCCTTCATTATAGATCCAGTACTTAAACCTTTTGTTCCGGAGCATCCGGCCCTCGGGTTCGGGTTTCTTCCCGTCGACCGGTTCTCCCTGTACCAGGTGATCCGAAACCACGACAAAGTTTCTATCTCCCGGATCCTTTCCTTTTGTGAGTATTGATTGCAGACTCAGTCCCCTGGCCGTGGCAGGAATCGGTATGCCGGCAAAATCGCAGAGGCTGGGTAATATATCAATGCCTGATTGAACAAGAAAATCAGACTTTCCGGGTTTTATCCCTTTATAACTGAATATTAATGGAACTCTTGTGGCTTCTTCATATAAGACCGTTTTCTGGTTCCACTCGTGTGCACCCTGCATATCACCATGGTCACTGGTAAAAACTATCAGGGTGTTTTTATCAAGACCCAATTCTTTTAAAGCAGACAACAGCTTGCCGATCTCTGCATCCACTTTTTCAATCAGCCGGTAATAACTCCAGATATATTGCCGCCACTTTTCATCGGTAAATGATCCAACAGGAAACTTGTCACTTTTCTGAAAAGAGATACGCATCAATTGCATGATATCTGTTTCATGCGCAGAAGGCCTGGCATTGGCCCGCAGGGGTGGACATTGGTCCGCCGGCGGAGGATCGCCTATGGCACCATCCGGCAATTCTTCCCCACGCGCCCATTGACAGATATTATGCGGGTTCATAAAGGATACCACCAGCAGGAAGGGTTTATCCCGCTTCATCTCCAGGAAATTCCTGGCCAGCAAGGGCGAACGGTTGTCATCACCATTTCCTTTTTTATCCGGCAGGTAGCTGAAACCATGGGTTGCTTCCTTTTTACGGTCATAAGGCAGGTGCCATTTACCGACATAACCGGTTTCGTAACCGGCTTGCGAAAAAATAGTTCCCATTGTCGGAAACCGAACGGGGTCAATCAAGGTCTCGTCATTGGACTGTATCCCCAATTCATGGGGATACCTGCCAGTAAAAATTGAACTCCGCGATGGAACACAAAGTGGATTGGCGCAATAGGTATTGGTAAAACTAACCCCGTTCGCGGCGAGGTAATCCATATTGGGTGTGTTGAGGTATTTTTTACCTAAATAATAGCTCATCGATTCAACCGACTGTTCGTCGGTCATGATGATCAGTATATTGGGTCGGTCCTGGGCAGGCAGTTTTCCGATTACCTGCACCAGCAGGAAGACCATCACCAATTTCAATAAGCTGTTTTGTTTCATGAATTGTTATTTATTTTTTCAAAAGCCCCTGAATTTTTTTCATTTCACCTGCATATCGTTGTCCCAACAGCATCGCACTTTCCGAATCAAAATGAGTGCCCTCCATGGTTCGGGTGCCGGTGGATAGCGCTACACCGGTATGTTGGATGAATCCCGGTAATTGTAAAATCATCTGGTTAAAGCCATGCCGTTCATCGGTTTCAAATAACTGGCCTGCGATAAAGGGTAAATTGGGATCATCAAAGGTTTCCCGGATTCCATTGATGATCATTTCCAGCCGACCCAGGTAAAGGCCAACCCGGATGGAATCACAATCCCCCTCTCCCTGGTGCCAGATAACACCCTTCAGTTTTCCATATTGAAGGGCCTTTTGTGTTTGCCGAACAGCTTCACGGTAAAGCGTTGTTCCCGGAAGCCATTGTACAATCTGAGTCCCCCCTCTGGCATTTACAACCAAGCCTATCTCATTTCCTTTTCTGTTAGCAACCATTGATTCTGCAAAAGCATAGGCAGGGCCCAGCTTTTGCATCTTCAGTTCTTTTCTTACAGACGAGTAACGGTTCAGCGGGTTCGTGGCCATTACCCAGGGCGTTTTTTCATTTCCGGTGAATAGAAAAGCATGATGAATTACAGCGCTGTCTTCTTCCCTGATCCTGGCCCGGCCCGACATATTGGATTGACCAATGACCAGGTAGATATCCAGTTCATGCGGCATTTGAGCAGGTACACGATCCGTTTCCAGGATCTCCCCCTGGGCCATGGTTACCTGTTGCAACAACAACAGCATCAAAAAGAAATAATAATTTTTAACCATTAATGTTTATCCTGTTTTCTGTTCTCTGCATGATCATGTTATACCATCACCGTATGAATTGATGTTTCAATCACTAATGCTGCAATTCCCAAACTTTAAAATTCCTGTATCGGAAATGTGTCCACTGCATTTGCCGGAATCCCATTTTTCCATCCTGCCAAACGGGTTGCTTTTTACCATCGTCCGTCCAGTCAATTATTTTTCGGTCATCCACAAACATCACAATATGGGCATCGTCCTTTATCAAGGTCATTTTGTGAATGGCCGTGGATCTAATGGGGATGCCCGGTTCTCCAACCTGTACGGTTTCAAAACCTTTGTTTTTGCGGAGATGTGCGACTTCCCGTTCGCGGTTATCCCTGCCATTTGCATAATAGGAAATATGATAATTATTGAAATAATCGCTTTTTGTATACTGACTGAATGTGCCATCCCTTTTGGGGAAAGAAGGGTCAAATATGCTTTCACCCTTATTCCCTTTGGCCGCAAAGAATATTATGCATAAGCCTGCATCTGTTTTCAGGTTTTGCAATTCCCATTGGGCCATAAAACTTCCCGGGAAATCTTTCGGGCACCAAAGCACATGATGAAACTTTTCTCCAGGCGAATACATATTCATCCAACCGTCTTTAAACTCGGTAACCCCCGGGCCTTCCATGACCCATCCTTTGATATCCTCCTTTGAAGAAAGTGAGTTCTGGTAGATGAGTTCCCCTTTTTTAAAATCATCGAGGGTATATTGCGATCGAACAGGGCTACCCGCCAGTAAGAAAACCACCAGTACCCATCCATTCAAAAATCCTATTTGTTTCTTGTGCGGCATCTAATTCTTTTTTTCCGATAACAATATTTTTTTCAACCGAACCAGGGCTTCTATGTAATAATAATCTGCATAGATGATCGGGATATCCACCTCCGTATTCTTGGGCCGGTTTCCGGTAGAATGCATCAGGAAGGCATCATTCTGATGCCCGCTCCAGTAAGCCGGTGATGACAATGAACGAAGCATTTTCTCTGCAGCTTTTTGATAGTATAGCTTTTCGGCTGCATTTTTTTCCAACCCTGAAAGTTCCAGTAAGGCGGATGCCGCCACGGCAGCTGCCGATGCGTCCCTTGGCGCATTGGGAATGGCAGGATCATCAAAATCCCAGTAAGGCACGGCATCTTCCGGAAGCCTTTCCAGGTAGGCCCCGGTGAGTTGCTTTGCCATTTGCAAAAAACGGTCTTCGCCGGTTTCCCGGTAACACATGGAATAACCATAAATGGCCCAGGCCTGGCCCCTTGCCCAAACCGAGTTATCAGCATAACCCTGGTGAGTGATTTTTCGGATAGCCTTCCCTGTCATATCATCGTACACTACCACATGGTAAACTGTTGAATCCGGCCGGACCTGGTTTTTCATCGTAACATCAGCATGGGATACTGCCATCCTGTAAAATTCCTTGTTGGAGGAGTTGTCGGAAGCCATGAACAGCAGTTCAAGGTTTATCATATTGTCGATAATGGTATTATGCGGCGCGTACAGGTTACTGCGCACCTGTGCCGGCCAGGATAAGATGGTACCCACTTTTTCATTGAACAGGTGGCTCAGGGAATCGGCTGCGATGATACAGGTTTGTTTATAGGCCTGGTTACCGGTCAGCCGGTACCCGTTGCCAAAACTGCTGTTAAAGATAAAACCCATATCATGACTCCTGACCGGTTCATCCAGGATGGTTTTTATCTCCTCCGTAAATTGCTCAGCTTCCTTTTTAATCTTTGCATCACCGGTCCCTTCATATACATACCAGAGGATACCCGCCCAGAAGCCGGTGGTCCACCCTCCTGTGGGTTTGGCATCCCAATGTATTTGACCGGCCGGGATGGTCCGGGGTGATCGCTTGTAGTTCTTGAGCGTACCCAATGTGACCATTGCCTTGCTTTCGCAACTGTCAATCCTGTTCTGCAACTCCTTTATGGTCCAGGGCAAATCAAGATCCGACTTTACCTGAGCGGAAACCGTTAAAGAAAAACCGGACAAACAGATCATTAATAATTTTAAAAATTTCATTTTTTATTTTTTAACTAAAGCGTTCCCTTCTTTTTTGTACTCTCCCTGTTATTGGAGGTATTGATCTTCACCCTGGCTTTTACTTCCAATCATATTCCGGCAGGGGCCAGCTAAGATCCTTTGGCAATTGTTGCCCTTTTTTAACACCAAAATAATTTGCAATACCGACCCCTTCCCGGATGGGCCTTACCACCGCATAGACCTGCTTATCATCCTGTGAAAAGACCCCTTCTTCTCCCGCTTTTAAATCAATCCTGAATTCACCCTTCCCTATTTTTACGATAGGGATCTGTTTCCCCTGGCTGATCTGAACCACCCCATCCCAACCAGGAATCTTCAGCTGGCAGGTTTCTCCGGACAAACTCTTTACACTTACCCATTGCGTTTTGCCCTGTCTTCTTACCGCACTGACCAGGAATCCACCCCGGGCCCTTAAATGATAAAAAGAAGCTTCCTGCCAACGGTCAGGGACAGCCGGAAATATCCTTATGTAATGGCCCCAGCTTTGCAAAAGCAGTTCCATGATGGAAGCCGCTGCGCTCAGGGGTGTTTCGAGTGTCGGGTTTTTCCCCTTGCTTTCTGTATACATCGTATTGGGAAACAACAAGCCATTTTCTCCATGACCATGGATAAATGTATCAAGATATTGCAGGGAAGCGTTCCCTTCTCCTAAGGCAGCATAGAGGGAGGCGGCACCGGTATAGGAAAACCCATTCAGCATTTTCCCCTGATCCATCGATAACCAGTGTTTCAATGATTTTTCTGCCAGGTTCCTGGATGCCGCACTATCGGGGTTTAACTGGAACAAGGGATACAGCGCCAGCAAATGGGAGTAATGACGGTGCCCAAGGTCAAAGGGCTGGTTACTGCCGATCATCAAACCGTTTTCGTCAACAGGATATGGAACCAGGTCAGCAAGCATTTGCTTCCATTTTATTATATCGTCCGAATGAATATGTGATTTTTCACTGGAAGTCACAAGCGAATTCAGCAACCAATGCAGAATGGCGAGGTTGTAATTGGTATTGGGAAACTCCGTAAAACTTTTAAATTCCGGTGAACCCATGGGGAGCAATTCTATCTTCCCATCGGCGTTTCGCTGCATCATTGCTTCATATGCAGCCAGCACTTTCACAGCCTTGGGCACCCATTTCTCCCCGATCAGTTTCCAGTCGCCCGCATACCGGTACTGTAACCAGTAATTGTGCATCGCCCATGCAAAATCACCCAGTTTCGGGCCCCTGAAATTTTCAAGCAGGGAATCGAACTGATCATCTATTAAATTCAATAAACTTTTTGCGATATCCAGGTGATTGCTTTCATAAAATGGCCAGTAAGTCAGTTGCAGGTTCAGGTTCCACCAAATCCCGGGCCATTGGCTGATGCGAAATACCGGTCCAAACAGGTCGACGGCAGGGCCATCCTCTCTTGCACTGACTCCCATCTTGTAGAGTTGTATCCAGTAAAAAGACTGTATATCAGCATCAGGGATCGTGAGGAAAGACTGCTGGTAATAATGATGCCACCAGTTCTGATGCCGGGCCCTGAGGTTGTTGAGGGATAAGGCGGATGCATTGAGAATTGTTCGGGTGGCAACCCTCGCTGAAAGACCGGATGCCGGCACCTCATTGGCGATCGCAGTATATAAGATTGATCTTTGCGAACCCCGCTGGCGTTTTTCTGACCAGGCGGTCGCATAATCCCCCCCGGCGATCAGCGACTGTACACATACAGTTATATCGCCTGTTTTATCAATTTTCGGTTTAGGGTTAGTGATATATCCTTTGCCTTTTTTCTGGTCGGGCTTTGTCTGTATCCGGGGAGAAGCGGGGTTTCCCGGAAAAAAATCCCATCGCCAGCCGGCAGGGGCCGCACCTTTTTTCTCAGTGGAAACCACATCCACTATATTCATCATCCTGTCGTGTGGCGTAAAAGCCGTAAAGGAAATTGTTCCCAAATCAGTAATGATCTCACCGCTGATTTCAGCATTCCATAGATCCTGCCGCATCGTGCCGCTGATTATCTTTCCTGCCGGGTGTAAACGCATACGTCCAATATCCAAACGGGGGAAATCATACATGACAGAAGCGCCCAATGCCCCAATGGAAGATTTGCGGTCCGGCGCCAAACGGTGGTCGGTCACATCAAGCCGGCCCTGGTGAAAGACGATCGTGTTCTCCTTTTTGTTCACATAAATCATCATACCCAACTGTCCGTTTCCACAAAACGCCCCTTCATTCCATTGCAGGGGCAATTCTTCCCAAACCATATCCTGGCCTTTCATAAATGCCGGCCAATCGATATCCGTTTTCATCTGGCAGGGTACTGATAGTGGATAAAGGAAGAAGGACATGAACACAAACAATACAGGAGAGAAAATTTCCCTGCGCATTTGATTGCATATATCCCCATATTGTATTGACCTTTGTATCACCCCGGAAATTTTATTTTAAACAATACCAGTTAAATCTGCCATAAATACCTGTCGCCTTCCTTCCGGCGCACCGTTAAAACAAACTTTTTTATAATCGCGGCTCCAGGCCGGGTGCGGATCCAGTTTATACTGGCTGCCCGGTTCACCCTTCTTATAAGCCAACCCGTTATTCCCGACATTGGTGGCCACCGAACAGATCATCTGTTCCTCGTCTGTTCTCAGATCAATCAACCTGATGGGGACCTCTCCTTTTGGTGAAGCCACCCAGTTCTGTTTAGGATAGGTATCGGCCAGCAGGTAAGATCCGTCGGCATTTACCGTGGCATGCCCACTGCCCAAATGCATTTCCGACAAAATTTTGAAATCCGAACCATCATACCTGAACTGGCAAAACATCATGTTCTCATAACCCAGCCAGCGCGGAATACAATTCATAATGACATGCTCACCATCCGGGTGCCAGTTGGGATGGTTTCCACTACCCCCGAATTTTCCTTTATGATTCCACTGTTCACGGGTCAGGCATTGTTTCAGGTTACTGCCATCCACGTTCATGGAGAACAGCGAAGCATCCCTTCCGTCATTATTCACCAATCCCCTCATCACCTGGAGAATCCTTGTATTCTGGTTATTGTATTTTGTATGAAAAAGATAAAGGATGGATTTTTGGTAATAGGCACGGTCTTCCTCCGGGCCCTCCACCTTTTCAAGAAATTGCGGAAAGTTTACCAGGAGCTTTGTCGTATCTGTTTCAAGATCCGTGGTCCAAAGTCCTTCCTTTACCATTTCCTCCCTTGAAAAAGTACCGGGTTGATTATACGCTTTGTCCGGCACTGCATAACCATACTGATGGATATTCATGGTCAGCAGGTTGGGACTGGCAATCGTTTTTTCATCCGGGGCAATATCATATTTCGAACCCGAATAGGCTTTCACCGCGTGCGTCTCAAGATCGATGCTTACACAAACGGGTTTTTTGTCGATGATATCATTCGTATACAGGTACCTGTCATTTGCATTTCCCCATTGTACATTGGCCCCCAACTGGAAGGACCAGGCTTTTGTTTTGTACACAGTTTCGATGGTTTCTTCCTGCAGGTCGATCACACAGACTTCTGCCATATCGCCCCAGCGCGGTGTTTTTTCCTGGTAAGGGAATTTGGTGACGGCGAAGTATCGCTGGCTGGGGCTTAAAGGGCATACATCATAGAAAGTATGCAGGTAAAAACCATCATCCGGTGTAATACAATTGACCGGCGCGAGAAAACGCCCGGGTTTATATTTCCTGATCTTGAAATGCTTTTTCTTCCCTTTCTCCATTGAAAGCATCCAAAGACCGGGTGCCAACATCAAGGCACCCATCCCGGCAGAAGTTTTTTGTATAAATGATCTTCTTTCCATGATTATAAAGTCATACCCCTATTATTTTTACCATAAGTTTTCTCCATATGCCCAGCCCTTTCTTGCAGGCTCCTTGATATATTGATCCAGGTCGGGGCGACCCTTTATTTTCATTTTTTTAGCATTGTATTCTAATTTTCCGCCGAACCTTTGTGCCAACACCCCCACCTGTATCATCTCGGTCAGGTCGGAAGCATAATTAAAATTTGATCCCGGCAAGCTGTTGTTTTTTATCGCATCGATCCATTCTTTAACCGGCTTTTCCTCATCCACTCTTGGAATGGTTTGCGCAGGTGCATTTTTCAGAAAGGCATCCATCTCCTCTTTTGGTACCAGTAACCGGGCATCGTTGGGGCGGCCCCCGGTGATCAGTGTCTTTTTATCACCGATCATGATCATGCCATTACCGGGCAATTTTTCTATACCCCATTCGGGCCTTATGTCTGGCTTTTTTATCCCTTCATACCATTTCATGGTTACAGGGGCCTTATCACCTCTTGCTGCAAAATGCCAGGTTACCACCGATTCGGTGGCCACAAAACTATGATCGGGTACCGGGTCAACTGATTCTCCTTCCACTATGTATGGCATACCCAGTTCGAGAGCCCAGAAGGGCGCATCCAGCGTATGACAGGCCCAGTCGCCTAATTTTCCACTGCCATAATCATAAAATCCCCTCCAGCGCCGGGGCACATAGATATTATTATAGGCCCTTTCGGCAACAGGCCCCTGCCAAAGGTCCCAGTCCAGCCCACCGGGTATGGGTTCTGCCGGTGGGGGTATGATCAACGGTTTTTCAAAATAATGTTTGCTGTCCAGGTCAGATTGAAGACCCTCCGACCACCTGATGACTTCCCTTACCTGACCGAGTACACCGGCATCATACCATTCTTTTACCAACCGTATCCCATTGGTGGTATGTCCCTGGTTACCCATCTGGGAAACAATTCCATAATGCGCTGCTGCTTTTTTGAGTGTGCGGGACTGCCAGATATTATGGGTCAGGGGTTTTTCCACAAATACATGCTTGCCCAGTTCCATTGCTGCCATGGCTGCCGCAAAATGGGTATGGTCAGGCGTTGCAACGATCACAGCATCGATATCCTTACCCATTTCGTCAAACATCTTCCTGAAATCCTTATAACGTTTGGCCCTGGGGCATTCACTGAATCCATCCGCCGACATCCTGTCATCCACATCACACATGGCCACGATACTATCTTTTGGCAGCTGGATCCAACTGGCCTTGCCCCTTCCACCCACACCAATCACGGCAAAATTCAATCTGCTGCTGGCAGGATTACTAAGGAAGCCGGGCATAAACAGGGTGCCTATGCCGAGTGCTGTGGATTGTTTGATAAATTGACGTCTTGAATTATTTTTCATACTGTATTAATTTTCGCTGATGGATTTACGTTACATTTTTTTATTCATCATCTTCATCTTCACTTTTTTTCACCTTGGTCTTGGCAGCCTTGGGTACGTCCGTTTTAACCATTTTGGGAAAGACCTCCCGAAAACTGGCGATCAGTTTTTTTTGTTCAACGGTCAGGTCTTTTTCGGCAACCGGAAATTTCTCATAGGGATCTGCGGTTACATGGTATATTTCCCCGGTCTCATATAATTTCCATTCCTTATTATGGACAAACCTTCTTTTTTCATAACTACCTTTATGAGGGTCGTAATGACAAAAAAGCCATTCCCTTTCCGTATAGGGCTGCCCCAGTAATTTGGGAAGGAAACTGATCCCATCGGTGATAAAACCGGAGGGAATCTTTACACCGGCCGCATCACAGATCGTCGGCAGGAAATCGGAAAAATCCACCAGGATATCATTGACCTGCCCGGGTTTGATTTTCCCTTCCCAATAAGCGACCAGTGGCACATGAATGCCATATTCATTGGTATGTCCTTTCATACCCGGTATGATCTTTCCGTCTTTCATCATAGACCGTATTTCAACACCCGTTCCGTTATCCCCGGTAAATAATATCAACGTATTGTCACTGATACCCAATTCATGGATCTTATCGATGATCTCCCCGACATTCTTATCGACATACGCCATCTCATCCTTGAAAAAACTGGTGTCTGAACGGGAGCCACCGCTCTCCCCCTTGTTGACCACCACAAAATCATCATAGGCCTTGCCATTATCCGGCGAAGGCACAAAGGGCCGATGGGAAAGCACCATGGGATAGTACACCAGGAAGGGGCCGTCTTTTTTTCTTTCCATGAAATTCTTGATATAGTTGACAAAGAGTTCCGGGCCATACTCCCCGTCTTTATACTTTTTCAATTCCCCGTTTTCCACCACCCGTGGATTTTTATATCGTTCATTATAACTGGTAAAAGTGATCTGCCACAACAGGTATTCGTCGAACCCTGCTTTATTGGGTGCATACTGGTCTCCCTTTAATTGCCATTTACCCGCAATACAGGTGGCATATCCTTCCGCCTTCAGCATATTGGCAAAGGTGGTTTCGTTCTGGTCCAGGTATCCCCATCGTTCATAATTTCTGAAATTGGATTTCCCGGTCATCAATTTGACACGCGAGGGGGTGCAGAGGGGCTGGGCATAGCATTGTTCAAACTTCGCCCCCTGTTTGACCATCTGGTCGATCCGGGGCGTGCGGTAAACAGCACTGCCATAGCTGCCGATGGTTTCAAAGCCAATATCGTCTGCCATGATCAGGATAATATTCGGGCGCTTTACCGTACTGGCTGCCGATGGAGACTTTTGTGCCGGCACAGGACCCGATAGCAGCAGGCTAACGGTGATCAATAACAGCAAAAAATATTGTTTATTCATGTGGGGTTTGTTATGGGGTGTTCTGTTTTGAAAAAAATTGTGTTGATATGCTTTGCTCAATGATTTTACCTTTTTTTATTGATTGGATAGGATGCTGGCCTGATATTCCAACCCCTGACCACAAACGATGTGTTTTTTTCGGCCACCCGGGCATTCGCTGTTTCGATCCGGATATGCCGGGTCTCTCCAGGCAAGAGTGAAAAGAAATTGTCCGTGTAAAATGCGGGGCGGACCGGGGCTCCATCCGCGTCCAGCAACTGCAACTGAACAAAGAAGGCGATCTGTTTGGTCGGGTTACTGATATCCGCTTCCAGGAAAAAGCGATCGCCCTTCTGCTGCAGGGAATACTTCGATTTTACCGTTGTTTTTTTCATCGATTCCAGGGGAGCAAATCCTCCCGATGCCGGCCCCGTTAAGGTTTCCTTCCCTGTATAGGTGTCCGTCGACCGCCAATAAAAACTATTGGCAACCTCTTTGCCCTTGTTATCCTGGAGGGAAAGCCTGATAAAATGGACCGGTGAAATATTTTGTGGAAAAACAAGTTTCAACACATCATTGAGTACTGCATCCTCACCAATTGTCTTGAGTAAGCGAGTCTGTGAAAATACCCTTTTACTATCCAGGTCATAAACATCCGCCACCAGTTTGTAATTACTGAAGGACTGAAAATAATCATTATACACCGATACCGTGTTCCTGATATAATCAAACTGTGCATGCAGGGGTGCTAAGGCGTTCTGTGTATAATACAACGCAGCGGTGGGTTCAAGCGACCAGTCCCACATCCTTCCACATACCTGCCGGACGGGTGAATTCAGGTACCAGAAGAGCAAGCCGGAGCAATACCGGTCACCATACTCAAATTTATTTTCATTCCATACCTCCCAGATCGATTTTGCATTCATGGCATTGAGCAGCTGGGCCTTTTCGGCAAATTCCTCAATGGATGTTGATGCGCCATATTGATCCACGAGGTTTTTAAATATTGTGGTCATACCGTGGAACCCGTTCCCGTCTAGATAGTCCCAAACCTCCTTGTTGATGGGCCAGAGGTCTTTTTTCTCCATCATTTCATAAAGCGCTTCAACGGTAGGCAGGGAAGGCGCCCCATATTCGGGGTTAAAACCATCCACCCTGCTCCCCCGGTTCGATGCGGTATTTTCATAATGCTGCATGGGATTCACCTGCTGATAAGGACTCCCGTCATGCACCCCGTCTGTTTCCGATTGCATCTGGTAGGGTCGGGTGCCATCCAGTTGCATGAGGCATTGCCGGGTTCCGGACACTTCTGTACTCTCATTGGAAGCTACGTAGAAAATAAGTGAAGGGTGATTGCGTATGCGTTTAACTGTAGACTTGAGGTTATTGAGATACAGGTCCTGGTCATGCGGGTGTTTGGTATCTCCCGTCAGCCAGAATTCCTGCCAGACCAGGATACCCATTTCATCGCAGCGCTGGTAGAAATAATCCGATTCGGCAATCCCACCGCCCCAAAGCCTTAACAGGTTGACACCGGATTGCTGTGTATACCGGAGTTCGGCATACATCCTTTCGTCTGAATTCCGCAGCATGCCTTCCGGAATCCAGTTGGCACCTCTGATAAATATCTTTCTGCCATTGATATAAAAATTTTTTGAACTGTCGGGAGCATTCCTGTCTACCCTTATCTCCCTCACCCCGAACTTCGTCTTTACCGAGTCGGCCAGTTCGCCATTGATATATACTTCCAGTTTCAGTTCATATAATGCTGGTGCCCCTTTATTCACGGGCCACCATAAGCGTGGATGTAACATTACCAGCTGTGCATATTCCTTTGGAGTAAATTCCAGTTCCTTTTGCTCCCCCCTGATGAGGGTGCATTGTTTTTGAAAGGAGATATCCTCCCCGGTAATCTGCCCTTTTACCAGGCAGTTGACGGTCTGCATAGCTGCATTAGCCAGTTCTACCGACAGGGAAAGCTCTGCCTTATCGTAAGCAGGTTTTGACAATTTTGTTTTTACAAAAGGATGGCGTAAGGCCACTTTACGGGTGCTGTATAAGGAGATACTTCTCCAGATACCGGTATTACGGTCACGGATACCATCTTTAAAGGTAAAATCCCAACCCACCGACATCAGCATGGTCGTGTTCAAACCGATATTCCCATCTCCGCCATTTTTATTTTCACCCCTTGCCCTCCAGGGTTTGGCCTTATTGGTTCCCGGTATGTCTACCGGCAGCACTTTTACAGCCAGGCTGTTCAGTTCCCCCACCCTCGCAAAATCTGTGATATCAATATAATCCTGCTGGAACATCCCCGAAACTGTTGTCACCAGGTTTCCATTGAGCCAGAACTCAGCCCGGTAATTGACACCATCCACCTGCAGCCAGATATTTTTCCCCTGGTAATCGGCCGGCACTGAAAATTCGGTACGAAACCAATAGGTATAAAAAGCCCGGCCGGCCTGGGCAATGTCCGGGATCTTTTGCGCAGATAATTTATTGTTCACCCCGAAATAGGGCTCGGGAAAGACCTGGTTATACACCAGTGATTGCAGTACCGTTCCGGGAACGATAGCAGGCATCCATCCGTTTGCGGAAAATCCGGTTTGGGAATTATCTTCTGCCCGGTCATGAAGATCCGTCGCTTTTTTCATTTGCCAGTCATACCCACCCCCGTGCACGGTCCTGGAATCCAGGTAGATCCGCTGTGCATCCCGCGCATCATTATGGACCTGGGCCCAAACCGCCTCTGCCAAACAGCTAATACATACCAGTAAAATAATTTTTTTCATGTCACGTATCGCTTTGCAAGCAATCCCCATAACAGGGAAGAGTAACCTATTTTTTAATGATCTCCTCATAATTTATTGACCAGTGGCCGGATGGATTTTTTCTTGTCAACCAGCGTCATCTTTACAACAGCGCCTTCTCTTTGCAAGAAAATGTCAACCGGTTTTTTGAAACAAAGGATGGCCTTGCCGTTCCGTTTCAGTTCCCGGAAACCGGCGGCGGCCATTTTCATCACACCCTCCTGTTTACCGGCCCTGATGATCGCCATCCCGGTATATTGGCCTTCGTATACATCTCCTTCAATATTGATCCTGAACAAGGCCGGCTGCCCGGTCCTGAGTGAATGGATATCGGTAAAAACATAGGACCCGTCTCCGGTCCTGCATCCATCAGGGACAAGGTTTTTTTCCAGGCCCAGGTTCGCCAATTGGCCAATGGCAAATCCCTGTACGGTGGCTGCCTTATAAATTCCATTGAACCTTTGCTCAATATTGATGGCATTAAAATCATGATCAGCCTTCCCTTCCAGCATGAGCCTGCCACCCTTTTTTTCAAATGCTTCAAGGAAGGACAGGGTTTTTTCTTTTGCAAACTGGGGATAGAGATACAACACCGCGTCAAAGACATGTCCGTTCAGGACTGCTTTACCTTCCTTATTGATCGTAATCTGATCCTCTTCTATTAAATCAGAGGGCACTAACGCGTTCATATAACCGGCGGCCCATACGGCTTTTGCCTTTTCTTCTATCTGCAATTTGTCATTGATATCATAAACACCCCGGTTGGCTTCATTTGGGTACCAGTTTTGCAAAGCCTCCCGGCCAAACACCACCAATAAGCGGATATCAGGCAGTTCGGGATCATACCGGTTCAGTAACCGCGAACAGTTCTCCACTTTGTTGATCCCTTCAATGGCCATGGGCATCTGGAGGTCAAATCGGTTGGGCCGTTTATCATGGAGGGCGTGGTAATGGGTTCTGACACCATACCGAAGATCTGTCAGCGCTTTTTCCTGTACAGGCGGAAATACATTACTGTAAAATTGATTATACATGGCATTCACCTTATGCGCCATGGCTACACCCATCTGCACCGGCAATGAAGTCTTTTCATCGGTTTGACCATATACCGTGGGTATCCGCCACCAGGAAATGCCGTTCGCCCAAATTTCATCGTTCACTAAACTGTTGTGATAGGTATCGTGGATACCCGTGAATATGTTTTTTCCGAAGATCGCATAAGCGTTTTTATACACGGCTGTTTCAACCCGGAGGGCGCCACCCCGCATAAAGTCCATATAATGGCTGATCGCCCGCATCCTTTTTTCCGGTTGACCCTGCGGAGCATACCGGGTGTCGAAGAGCAGCCGGTCCAGGGGTTCTCCCTGCTGTTGTTGAAAGGCTGCTGCCATATCGGTCGAATACCACTGGCCCCGGAAAACAAAATCCGGCGCCTGTTCAATGGACCTGGCCACAAACTTGTTCCCGTATTCATCCAGTGCAAATCCATCAAAAGGGATATCACTGTATTGTTGCATGGCTTCCGTGAAACCGTTGATCTCAACATCTCCCCACATGCTGCTCTGGCTGCAATATTCTTCTGTCATGATACAGGCCGTCATCCCTTTCACCGATTCTCCCCCGTTGATATTGACGATCACCGTTTCCTTGTCCGGCAACCCGGTTTCACATTGGGCAGTAATATCTTTTAAAGTGGAGGGGTCATAAAAACCTTCGCCGGTTTTTTTGAAGGCATATACCCGGAACAAATCAGTTTTCAGCAACCGGTCGGGAAAACGGATGAATTTTGCTTTGGCAGTAAACCTTGCCTTTCCGGACGGGTCGAGCTCCACTTCATTTTCGATGATCATTCTTTGTGAGCCCTCAATTGCCTTATCCTGATAATTCCCCCAGAGCTGTAGCCCCACTTTCAGTCCATAAGCATGCGCTTTTGCCACCAGTTTCTTAAAAACAGGGTGCATCTTTTCGTATTCATAAAAATTCGCTCCATCCCTTGCTGTCAGGAACAGTAAAGTATAGGGGCATTTTTCCGCAATCGTATCCAGGTTCTTTAAATAGGCATCGCCCGGTATCAGGTCAGGTGAGATAAACCAATAACCGATCTCTTCGTGGTTTTCATTATTGATCCTGTCCACATACTGAATGGCCTGTGCCATCAGGGACTTTACACCCAACACAAACAGGAGCAAGAAGAAATATTTTTTTATCATTCTAAATTTTTATTAATCGCCCGGCGCACCTGCATTATCATCACTTTGAAGACATGGAGGGGGGTGCCAGTTTCGGGTCGCTTCCCCATTGTTTATTGGGTTGATCACCCATGTTCAAAACCAGTTTTCCGCCCCTGACCAAGGTTGCATGATCGATCCAGGGTTTGTTGAGCGGCCGGCCATTCAGTGCTGCCGATTGTATATAAAACTGACCGGGGCCATTATGCTTTGCCTCGATCACAAATGTTTTTCCCTGATAATAATGAGTATTGAGGTGGATCGTGATCTTACTGAAGATTGGGCTGCTGATCTCATAATAGGGTTTGAGTGATGTTCCCCCATTGGTGGAAAAGATTCCCATTTTCAATAAGACGGCCAGTGTGCCCATCAATCCCTGGTCTTCGTCCCCTCCATATCCTTTTTGGGGTGAGATGCCGCTGTAAACGGAATCGATGACCTGCCGGGTCCAGTACTGGGTAAGCCAGGGGCTGCCGGAAAAATTAAAGAGGAAAGCGGTTTCCATACAGGGCTGGTTGCCATAATTGATATATACCCTTCTCAATTTCTTTTTTTCAACCGGATCTGCTGAGGAACCGGAAACAAATCCGTTGGGCCGGGACCATTCAAAGGACTGGTTCAGTTTTTGCGTAAAAGCATCCGCACCGCCCATCAGATCAATCAGCCCCTTTACATCATGGGGTACAAACCAGGTATACTGTGTTGCGTTTCCTTCCACCCAGCCCTTTTCATATTCCAGGATATCCACCGGGATGGCCCATTGACCTTCCTTATCTTTCACCCACATCCAACCGATTTCTTTGTTCCAGATATTTTTATAGTTTTCCGCCCTTTTCATAAACAAGCTGTAATCATCCTGTTTCCCCAGGGCCAGTGCCATCTGTGCCATGGCATAATCCTGGTAGGCATACTCCAGTGTTTGCGCTGAACCATCCTGGTGATACCCGTAATTTTTGGCTGTCAGGGGGTGCGGCACATAACCCTTTTCGATATAAAACTCAATACCCCCGCCTATGGATGTATTGAATTCATAGCCAGCTTTTCCCATCATGCCACCGGGGAAATGGTCTTTCCGCATTCCTTCATAGGCCTTCCGGATATCAAAGCCCCTTATTCCTTTCATATAGGCGCTTTCAATAAAGGGAGTGGTCGTGGCACCTGTCATCACATAAGTATAGTTACCCCCCGAAGGTCCCCGCGGAATCAGGCCACCATCATCATACATCATCAGCATGGAGTTGATAAATGATTCCGTGACCTCTGGGTAAACCAATCCCCATAAAGTATTCAATGACCACTGTGCTCCCCAATAGGAATCAGAATTGAAATGCTGAAAACGGGGATGACCGTCGGCGCCTAAAGGAATATGCTTGACCAGCGACTGTGGTCCCGTCATGTCGCGATAGGATCCGCTGTAATCACTGATCACCCTTCTGCCCTGCAGGGCATGCCAGAGATCGGTATAAAACCTTCGTCTTTCCACCAGGGTCCCGCCTTCCACTTCAATCCTGCCTAACATATTATTCCATTCCCTGCGCGAATCCTTTACGACCCGGTCAAAATCCCAGTCGGGTAATTCCTTTTGGAGATTATTCTTTGCTTCTTCGATACTGACATAGGAGATAGCCACTTTCATCTGCCGCACTTCCTGTTCCTTTGTTTTAAAATTCACATAGGCGCCGGTATTTTTTCCTTCAATGATATCATTGACGTCCACGATCTTCCCATTTTGCCATCCCCCAAAGGAGGCAAAGGGTTTATCAAAAACAGCAACGAAATAAACCGTCATGGCCTTGGGTCTCCGCGCAGTTGCTGCCATCGTAACGGAACCCTGGATCTCCTGATCGCTTATTTTCCGGGTGATGGCTGATTCCGTATTGGCCGGCCCCAGCACCGTGGTAAAATCGAAAAGGATATGCCCTTCATCTGATTTTGGAAAAGTATAACGGTGAAAACCTACGCGCATCGTTGAAGTCAGTTCGGCGGTAATACCATAGTCCTTCAATAAAAGTTTATGATAACCCGGTTGTGCTTTTTCATCATGGTGTGAAAAGGAGGAACCATACACATCGGGGCCCAGTTGCCCTTTAAAGACTCCGGTCGTGGGCAGTACCGGGATACCGGAAAGCTGCCAGCCGTGAATATGGCTAAAACAACGAACGGTATCGATATTATAACGGTAACCCGCACCCCAGGTTCCATTCACCACCATATCCGGGCTCAGGTTCACCATCCCAAAGGGACGGCAGGCAGAACTAAAGAAGAAGAATCTTGAATTGGCTGCATCGACCATGGGTTCGACCAGGTCCACTTTTTCGGTTAGGGCACTGCTGGTATTTTGTCCATCCAGGTACCCGGTTTGGAAAAATAACAATAGGGCTAAAGGAAATGTTTTTTTGAAAGGCATAGCAATTTATATGTGAAAGGATGAAAGTAGCAGCACAATGGTTGCTTCCGGCATCCTTTCCGGTATGAAAGCAATTTTTAACCTATTAAAATAAAAAGGATTTATATAGAAACACATCGGCTATTTCTATATAAATCCCTTTCAAAAAACTAGTACTTAATATCCAGGATTTTGTTCTACCTGGGGATTTGAATTATCAATTAAGCTCTGGGGTAAAGGTCTCAGTAAATACTGGGCGGTGATTGTATTACTGAACTTTGTCCAGGGATTGTATTTTTTAGCCCTTGAAATCAAGGTACCGGTACGCTTCAGGTCATACCAGCGCTGAACACCTTCTCCCAGCAATTCCCTAGCCCTTTCGTCCATGATCAGGTCGACCGTAATATTTCCGGGTGTTGCACGGTAAGAAACCGTGGTCAGGTCGCTGAGGTTTTCAGGATTGGCAGCACATTGTGGTGAAGAACCTGCATTGGCTCCCAATGCGCGATCCAGCACTTTATTGTAATAAACATCTGCGCCACCCAACTGTCCACCGGTTGCGCCTTTCACAATAGCTTCTGCCGCCATCAAATAAACTTCGCCGGAACGGAAAAGCGGGTCATTACCGGTCCCAAATCCGTCACCATAAGGAATGCCGGGCTGCCAGAATTTAAAGAGGCATGGATAAGACCCGTTGTAAGGGTTGGGAGTGCCCGGAGGAAATACAGCACCAAACTGGTCGGTATTGATCACTGAATATTTTTTGGTACCGCCTACCCTGTCCAGTCCAAATTCATCAGGATTAACGGCCGGCATATTCCATGGCATATATTTTACAACGGTATCGCCTACTGCAAAATTCACGGTTAAGGCCGGGTTGGAAGGAAGCGGTTTGAAATTCGTAACATTTTTCAAAGCGACAATCGCATCCAGGAAATCCCAATCATAGCGCACATCCATCTGCGGGTCAAATAACCGGTAGGTGGCGGGTGTTACCCGCTGTGGCGCCTGGAAACGGTTATAATCACTGGTTCGGGTCAGGGCACCGGGGCAACCACCAGGGTCACCGCCAAAAACGCTATGCAGGTTATTCCCCTGTGCAGCCTGGTTGCCAAGGCTGGGGTCTCCCACATAGGTCAATACATCACTGCTGTATTGCACAGAGAAGATAAATTCAGGATCCTTATCATTGGCAACAGAACTGGCAGCCGTCCAGGGTTGATTCGTCGGATTCTCGGAATGCTGTGGCCATAATTTTTTATAATTGGGTTGTAAAGGATATAAACCAGAGGCGATGATCTTATCACAATATTGCAAAGCACTGGTAAAATCAGCCGGTGTACCTCCCAGTGAATTGTTGAAATTCCAGCCGCGGGTCAGGTAAACCCTGGCCAGGAGGAACTGTGCTGCACCTTTTGTTGCACGACCATAATCTGAAGCCGTTGCCGGTAAAGCACCTTCACAGGCCAGCAGATCGGTGATCAACTGCGCATATACATCCTTGGCAGCCGTTTTAGTGACTTCCTGGCTGGCAGAAGTGGATTCGTCCAGCGGCATGGGAATGTCACCCCATTGCTGAACCGCCCAGAACAAACAAAGCGCCCGCAGGAATTTGGCTTCATGCAGCCGGACTGTTTTAGCAGATGCAGACATATCTGAAACCGCATCGATCCTGGAAACAACCGTATTACAACGGTTGATTTCGCGGTATAAAAGGTCAAACAAGGTCTGGATTTCACCCAATGAGGAGTTCAGCGTATTGTCGTAGGCATCATATGGGCTGGGCACCGATCCGGGAACATTAAATACGATCGCGCCGGGGTCGGCGGCAGCAAAGACATCCGTACCGGGAAATGCGAGGGTCCGCTGCTGGGTGATATCCCGTAAAAGAGGGTAACAGGACCTGACGAGGTCTTCTATACCCTTTGCCGTATTATAATAATTGTCCGTGGTCTGGTTGGACGGGTTGTACTCATCCAGGAAGTTTTTCTTACACCCGGTTGCTATCATGCAGCAAAGGGCGGTTCCCAGGGCAGCTAATCGAAATTTATTATTGATTTTCATATTTTTTTATTTTCTGTGAAGGACTTTTTTTAGAATGAAACATTAACGCCGAATGTATAAATGATGGTTGGTACATCATCGATATAATCATTGGAATTATATTCAGGATCCGGTCCATGGTATTTAGAGAAAACAAAGGGGTTATTCACCTGTCCATAGACCCTGATGCCATTGATCCCCAGACGGCTCAGTTTTGCCGGCGGGATCGTATACCCTAACGTGATATCCGAGATCTTCACAAAATTTGCTTTTTCGTATTGAATAGCCTGTCGGTAAGGATTCGATACCGATACGTCATAATATTCATTGGTGGGGTTATCCCTTCTCCAGTAATTCAGCACAATATGATTGTAACGGGTATTGGAATAGTCACCAAAGGTTCCGGAAAGAATATTATTCCTGAACAACACGCCCTGGCTGGTGTACATGAATACGGAAAAATCAAAATTCTTGTACCGCACCCGGTTGGTCATACCCATGACCCAATCAGGTAATTCATTGCCTAAGACAACCCTGTCATCAATTCCGGCTGAAGAGGAAATTTTTCCATCTTTGTTCTGATCCACTACCCTAACAGATCCGGGGCGCTGCCCATAAACGCCGGCAGATCCATCAATACTGTCAGGTATCTGCCAGATGCCTGCAAACTGATAATAATATAATGACCTGACGGAATATCCAACAAATAAGCTGTTGCCGATGTCCTGTGAAACACCGGAAGCCAGTGCAAGTATCTTATTGGTATTCTTGGAGAAATTAATGGAAGTAGCCCAGCTGAAATCTTTCTTGGAAATATTCACGGTATTCAGCGAAATCTCGATACCCTTGTTTCCAACTTTACCCACATTGGCAAATACAGTGCTGAAACCGGTGGAGGATGGGATGTTCTGGTTCAGGATCAGGTCCCTTGTTTTCCTGTCATACACTTCTACAGTGGCGGTGATCCTGTTATTCAGGAAGCCCATGTCCAAACCGATATTCAGTTCTTCACTTCTTTCCCATTTCAGGTCTTTGTTACCCAGGTTAGCGGGTGCAAATCCAAAGGCTGCAGTATTCCCGAAATCATAAGCCGTATTCAGGATCGCTGCCTGGGTGCTGTAAGGATTCACGGTGGCATTACCTACCTGACCATAACTCACCCTTAATTTCATCCCCGAAATCACATTGATGTTCTTGATAAAATTCTCTTCGTCTAAACGCCAGGCTACTGCTGCAGAGGGGAAGAAGGCCCATTTGTTACCTTCCGACAACTGAGAGGCGCCATCTGAACGACCGGTAAGCGTCAGTAAATATTTATTCTTAAAAGAATAATTGACCCTACCCATATAAGATTGCAAGGTATTCTGTGCATAGCTGCTGGCAATACCTGTGATGGTTCCTGCCGACCCTACATTATACCAAAGGGACTGGAAAGGCAGGTTGTCCACATTGATCGTAGATGTTTCTGCGATATTCTTATAGGCACTTTGCAGCGCCGTAACTGTGAGTTTATGATCACCCTTACTCAGGTTATAGGTCAGGATATTATCAAGTGTATAGGTGCGGAAATCCCTTGAATTATAAAATGCCCTTGGCAACCGGGTTCCGATCCTGTCTTTTGAATAAGTACCCCTGAAATCACCCTGCTTTTCACTTATGACGGAAGCAGAAATTGAAGACCTGAAGGTAAGCCCCTTGAATAAGGCAATTTCGGCATAGGCATTTCCCATCTGGTTAGCGATATTGACCTGGTATTGTGAGTTCGCTTTATTCACCTCAATCAAAGGGTTCATCACCTGGTTATCCTTGATACCCATCCAGGTAGCCAAACCATTCCAGGGATCGATGGCTGCATCATAACCATCAGAAGGATTGACGAGATCATCCCAGTAAACTGTTCCGGTGGGCCTTGACCGGGAAGCGGAACGTAAAGATTCCCTTGAACCGGTTGCCTGTTCACTGTAATTAACATAAGCGGTGAAGCCCACTTTAATAAAATTATTGATCCTGCTTTCTAACCCTGCGTTTAAATTGTATTTCTTAAAGTTGGTATACATCAGGCTGCCATCCTCCTTGATATAACCACCCGAAAAACGGTAGGTTGTATTATCAGATCCGCCGGAAACAGCAATCGTAGAACCTGTTTGAATCCCGTTATCGGTGATCAGGTCGACCCAGTCGGTATTTCTTCCGGAATTAATAATCTCCAATTCATTGACCGTAAAATTTGCCGGGGTACCACCGTTAGCGGCCCTGTCGGTGGTCAATGTCTTATAAAACTGTTGTGCATTCTGCAATTCCATCAGGTGGCCCGGGGTCTTGAGTCCAACATAACTGTCCAGTGTAACCCTTGGTTTGCCGGATGCTCCTTTTTTGGAGGTAATGATCACCACTCCATTGGCACCCCTTGAACCATAAATAGCGGTTGAAGATGCATCTTTTAAAATATCAATCTTTTCAATATCGGCCGGGTTGATATCGGAAAGCCTGCCCCCAATCACCCCATCGATCACCACCAGGGGTTCGGTTACACCGGTAATGGTATTCTCGCCCCGGATATCGATATTGAAACCCTGCCCGGGTTGGTTATTGGCTTTTGTAATGACCACACCGGCCACCTGTCCCTGTATACCCTTTGTGGCATTCACGGGGTTACCCCGAACGATATCGGATGCTTTGATGGACCCGACCGCACCGGTAAGGTCTTTCTTTTTCACGGTTCCATAACCCACTACCACCACATCACCCAATTGGGTAACATCACCACTTAAGCTGATCCGTAAATTGGTTTGGTTGGTTACCGTTATCTCCTGCATGGTGTAACCTGAAAAACTAACGGTCAACACCACTTCCCCCTGTGCGGGTATGGTCAGTGTAAAATTACCGCTGGCATTCGTGAGGGTTCCGTTATTGGTGCCTTTTTGCATGACACTGGCACCTTGCAGGGCCTGTCCTGTTTGATTGTCGAGGATAGTACCTGAAACCTGACGGGTTTGTGCCCATACGGTGCCGGCCAGGCAGCACATCAGCATGGCTAGGATGAAGTAAAATTTCATAATAGACTTTTTTGGTTGGTAAGAAGCAATCATTTTTTTGTTTTAGAAATTAAGCAGTGCAAATGAAGAATGAAAATCGTTAAGTATTATAAATTTAGGTTTTTAATAAAACAGTCAATGCTCTTTCTATGCAAACGTTTCCGGTCAAAAAATGCCCTGATCAAACACCACTGTTGACAATAAATCCACCGTCAACATCAATTGTCGTTCCCGTTACAAATTGGGAGGCATCACTTAATAACCAGACGAGCGTTCCTTTCAGTTCATCAGGATCACCAAACCTTTTAAAGGGCGTCAGGTTGAGAATGGTATTCCCCCTTTCCGTGATGGTACCATTGGCACCCGTGAGTAATTTCCTGTTCTGCTCTGTTAAAAAAAATCCAGGGGCAATGGCATTGATCCGGATGGCATCGCCATGACGACGGGACATTTCCAGGGCGAACCACTTTGTAAAACAATCCACCGAAGCCTTGGCCATACTATATCCCAATACCTTACTGACCACTCTTTTGGCTGCCATCGATGATATA
Organism: Terrimonas sp.; assembly: GCA_016125075.1. Taxonomy (GTDB): domain Bacteria; phylum Bacteroidota; class Bacteroidia; order Chitinophagales; family Chitinophagaceae; genus SpSt-398. The sequence continues at coordinate 25,867 of WGMO01000014.1, read as the reverse complement.
TTAATAATACTGCCGCCACCATTACGGGCGATGGCATCTCCAAAAATCTGGGTCGACATGATGGTACCCCATAAATTCACATCCATCACTTTCTTCAGGGTATTGGCATTCAGATTAAAGATATCCTGGTCCTTCTCGATGATGGCTTCCGGGATATTGCCGCCGGCTGCGTTGACCAGTCCGTCAATCTTACCATACATATCCAGCATCAGCTTTTTGGCATTGTTCAGGTCATTCTTATTGGTCACATCGGCACATAATGCGATGGCTTTCCCGCCATTCAGATTGATCTTACTGGCCCTTTCTTCCGCCACCTTCCTGTTCCTTCCTAAAATACCCACAGTTCCCCCTGCTTCAGCAATACCTTCCACAAACGATTTCCCGATGATACCGGTACCGCCTGTTACCACAATTACTTTTCCTGCCAGCGAGAATGGTTTGTACATTATAATATTATTATAGAAACATGGAAACGCTCAACGGGTCGAAGCTTCCAGGCACCGAAAAATTGTTTTGAACAAATGCCGCTTGCTGCCGGTTATCACCCGGAGCCCCGGAGAAAAATAACGGAACGGAATGAAAAGAATGAACCACCGGTTGAAAAGGAACCGGATGGTCACCAGGCCGGGTACCCGATAAAGGATAAGAATCAGCCGGTAAAGAGGATGCGAAAAAATTTTTCTGCATAAGGCAAGCTGGTTGGCTCACTCAATTTGGAAAAAATATTCTGGAAATGCTAATTAGCCCCCTTGTTTTTTTACGGAAACGTTTTCACAACCGTTTCCGTAATGACAAACCGGGACGAAAATCGGGGACCATCGGACAAAAAAACCATGCAAAGCGTTTGCAGGAGACCCTTCAATCACTGGCTAATACTAACAGTAATGTATACTCTTTTTTAATAAAAAAGAGGATTGTACATACCCGGTGGCCGGTACCGGCCATTTCCCGGTCTTTCATTTTTTTGTACTGCCCCTCGGGATCAGGGTTGACTTGAGGATGATATTCTCATAAGCGGGTGTAACCGATTTTTTTTCCAGGTACCGGAATAACTGTGTGGCAGCCTGCTTCCCGATCTCATAGGCAGGCTGGGTAATCGTGGAAAGACTGGGGTTGAGCAGTGAGGATATCTCCAGGTTGGAAAAACTGATCACTTTCAGTTGCCGGGGGATATTTATTTTGAGCCGTTCACAAACATTATAACAGGCAATTGCCAGTTTTTCTGCCGAAGCAAATATGCCATCGGGTTTATGAGGGCCCGTCAGCAATTGCGATATGATCTCTTCGTTCTCTGCGTTATTATTCGTGGTCCGGATGATGAGGCTCTCCTCCTCCTTCATGTTATATTTCTTAAGGGCGGCCAGGTAACCCTGTTTCCGCTTACTGGAGATGGAAAGGTGCTTTGACAGGTCGAGGTAGGCGATCCGTTTGCAGCCGTTTTGGATCAGGTGTTCTGTGGCCGTAAAGCCACCTTCAAAATCATCGGTGGTTATATTGCTGCATTCCAGCGAATCACAGACCCGGTCGAAGAAAACGATTGGCACTCCTTTTTCTTTGAGCTCGCGCAAATGATCATAATTGTCTGTGGCAGCCGAGAGGGAGATCAGGACCCCGTCCACCCTCCCGTTTTGCAGGTGGCCGGCAAAGCCAATCTCTTTTTGAATATCCTCATGTGTTAGATAGATCAGCACATGATAGTTTTTTTCCTGTGCGATATACTCAATCCCATTAATCGCCAGTGAAAAAAAGTTATTAGTGATTTCCGGAATGACTACAGCAATGGTTTTACTGCGGTGTTTGCGTAAACTACTTGCGTAAGGATTGGCATGGTAGTTCAGGGCAGCGGCCATCTCTTTAACCCGGATCTTTGTACTCTCACTGATCTCATAACTATCTCTTAATGCCCGCGATACGGTACTTATAGAGAGATTGAGCCTTTCAGCAAGCATTTTAATATTCACACTCATGGGCAAGCAGTATTAACGCAAATTACGAAAAAAGGCACCCAATATATACGCGCTTACGAAAAAGATTCGCAATCGTTTCCGAAAATAAAAAACAGGAGAACGGTATAAAATGGGAATTAATTATTGAACTTTAGTTCCGGTTCAATCGGCATATTAAAAAATATAAGATTTTAAGGAAACCCAGGTCTCCGGCTGTGGGATTGGGTATATATAATAAATGAGAAAACAGGATCCAGGTGGCAGAAAGGGTATTGAAACAGTACTTGCCCGGGCTCTGTATTATTTTCTATTTTCACTCAACCCTATCAGGATTTGAAAACGTTTATAAAATATGCCGTTATTTTATGCAACAGAGCCAAGAAATATAATTCGTTATCACCATTTTTGATTCAGTTACGGAAGAAAACCGGTTTTTTTACATATTAAAACGATTAGTTATGCCATATTCAAGACGAAATTTTATTACGCAATCCGCCAAGGCCGCCGCAGTTACTTTCATCGCGGGAAAGGGTCTTACCAGCAAAAGCTATTCCCGGATCATCGGCGCTAATGACCGGGTCAGGGTTGGCGTGGTGGGTTTCTCCGACCGTTTCCGCACTTCCCATGTACCCCCCTTTATGCAATTCCACAAGGACATGAATTTTGATATTGTTGCCGTTTCAGACCTCTGGAAAAAAAGAAGGGAGGAAGGCACAGCCTTTCTGAAAGAAAAGATGGGACATGATATTGTCGGGTGCAGGAACAATGATGAACTCTATGGCTTAAAGGATATTGATGCTGTATTTATCAGCACTGCCGATTTCCAGCATGCACTCCTGGCCAAAGAAGCGGTACTGGCAAAATGTGATGTGTACTGTGAAAAACCTTTTGCCGAGACCATGGCGGATAACCGCGAGGCCCTGAAAGCCATCCAGTCATCCGACCGTATTGTACAGATCGGGTCACAACGGAGAAGCGGCGCCAATTATATCGCAGCCGCCAATTTCATCCAGTCCGGTCAATTCGGCGATATCAAGATGGTGGAACTGACCTGGAATGTGAACCAGCCCGGCCGCTGGCGCAGGCCAGAACTGGTGGCCCAATGCAAAGAAGAAGACCTTGACTGGAAACGTTATCTCATGAACAGGCCCTATGTACCTTTCAACGCCCGCAAATATCTCGAGTACCGTTTATTCTGGCCCTATTCCTCCGGCATGCCGGGTCAGTGGATGAGCCACCAGATCGACACTGTGCACTGGTTCACCAAACTGAAGCACCCGCGCAGCGTGGTGGCCAATGGGGGCATCTATATGTGGAAAGACGGCAGGGAGAACTGGGATACCACGACCGCTGTTTTTGATTACGGTCCCAGCGATGACCCGACCAGCGGTTTCCAGGTCATCTTTTCATCGCGCATGGATAACGGGGATGAATCACCGGCGGAGATCTATTTTTCCAACGGAGGTGAACTGAACCTGAACACCAATAAGGTGACCCCCAATGGCGGGCTTTCAAAAAAGGCCGCCGCTGCCATGCATATGCAGCCCAACCTGTTGCCGGAAATGAACCTCACGGAAGTGAATGAAAAAGTGGTGGCCTCCGCCAATACCGGCGGGGATACTCTCACGACCAACCATATCCGAAACTGGATGGAATGTATTCGCTCCCGCAAAAGACCGAATGCACCGGTGGAAGCAGGTTATTACCATTCCATCGCGAATATCATGACCAATGCGGCTGTGCGTACGGGTTATAAAGCGACTTTTGACGAAGCGACCCAGGAAGTGATGGTGAACGGCAAGGTCTTCACCTACTGAGGTTAGACGAACCTGATCATCCTGCAGGATGGATAAAAAAAAAGACCCGGGCAAAGCCCGGGTCTTTTTTGGTGGAGGCGACCGGAATCGAACCGGTGTCCAAACATATTCTCCAAAAGCTTTCTACATGCTTATTACGGTTTGTTGTGTCGGGAGATGACTGGAAACCGGACGACCGATCATCCCCTTAGCTGTATAGTCTTAAGCAACCGGCACAGCCTGTGATTGCAGCAACCTGTTTTGTTTTTAAGTCGGCGGCGGGGCGTGGTAACAAGTCAACCGGCCCGGCGGCCCTAATGACTACTTAATCACTGATTAGGCAGCCATGGCATACTGTGTATTGCCATTTATGGTTTACGTATTCAGATTTACCTGCTAATTACGCAACGCAGGACATGCTTACACTTTCAAAGATCTACGCTGTCAAAACCAAACGCCCCCAAAAAGTTTCGGTCTGGAATCACAGCAACCAACCTGCAAAAATAGTGCAAATACCTTAACCCGCCTATTTGACCGCTGTCGGGGAATCCTTAGCTTTATCGCATGACGAATCAGCAGATGCCCGACCTGTTTTATGGAGAAAGGATCCGGGAATTAGAAACAGCATTGACGCCCCTGAAAAAGAAAAGAAGCCGCTTTGGCTGGCTGCGGCTGGTGCTGATCCTTGGCTTTATCGTTAGTTTATGGTATACCATCGTTTCAGGACTGCTGATCCTGGTAGCGCTTTCTGCAGTCTTGCTGGCGGCATTTCTGTTTTTTGTAGCGGCCGACCTGAACAACGATAAAAAGATCAAAAACACGGAGGAACTGATTCGGATCAACGAAGAAGAACAATCCTACCAGCACCACGAATTTCACAGTTTCCCCGACGGGGCCCGTTTCCAGCCTGCTGTGCATGATTATGCCGGCGACCTTGATATTTTCGGCAAAGCATCCCTCTATCAATATATCAACAGGACCAGTTCGGAACAGGGACAGGCAACCCTGGCCGCATGGCTCCTGTCTCCCGCAAAGGCCGAAGAACTGCCCGGCCGCCAGGAAGCCATTCGGGAACTTGCTGAAAAAACAATTTGGCGGCAGCAATTACAGGCCGATGGAAGAAAGGATCGCATTACCAACCATACAGAAAAAAAAATCACGGACTGGCTCCGGGAAAATGAAAACCCGGTCACCCATCCATCCTGGGCCTGGTTGCGTTACCTGTTACCGGCGCTGAGCATGGGTTCCGTATTATTCTATAGCTTCGACGCAATCGGCGCCCCGCTTTTTTCCGCTCTTATCTTTTTTTTCTTTGTCTTTTCGCTCTATACCAGCAAGCTCGTGATGCCTTCCTACCGGCAGCTCAACAAAATTGCCAACGAAGTGGATACTCTGTCGGGCAGTATTGCCGGTGTGGAAAAAGAAAATTTTCAATCACCTTTCTTACAAATACGCCAGTCGGTTTTCAGGCAACCGCAAGGCACCGCATCGAAAACACTCCGTTCCCTGAAAAAAATCATTGACCGGCTCGATTACCGCCTCAACCCTATCGTCTTCATCCCGCTCAACACCCTTGTATTCTGGGATATTCAACAGGCATTCGCCCTGGAGAAATGGAAGAAAGAAAATAAGGAACCCATCAAAGGATGGTTCAGCACCCTGGCGGAATTTGAATCACTTGCTTCACTCGGCACACTTTACTTTAATCACCCCGCATGGGTCTTCCCCGAATGGGTGGATGGCGATGGAATATTGATCAGTGAAGGGTTGGGCCACCCGCTTATCGACAGGAATAAACGGAAGACCAGTGATTTTAGCACAAATGGCCCTGGAAAGATCAGCCTCATCACCGGAAGCAATATGGCCGGCAAGAGTACTTTCCTTCGCAGCGTGGGAGTGAATATTGTTTTGGCCATGGCAGGGGCACCTGTATGTGCCCGGCATCTCAAGCTTTCGCACCTGAAAGTGATCAGCAGCATGCGGGTCAGTGATAACCTCGAAGAAAGTACTTCCACTTTTTATGCAGAACTAAAAAAACTGAAATATATCATCGGGGCCGTGAACCGGAAAGAAAAAGTCATCCTCCTGCTGGATGAAATATTAAGGGGCACCAACTCTGCCGACCGTCATGCCGGTTCCACGGCACTGATCCGGCAACTGATCCGCCAGGATGCTGTGGCCCTGGTCGCCACCCATGATCTTGAACTGGCCAAAATGGAAGACCAGTACCGGGAGCATATCGACAACTATCATTTTGATGTGCAGGTGGAGGGAGAAGAATTGTATTTCGATTATACATTAAAAAAAGGCGTCTGCCAGAGCATGAACGCCTCTTTACTGATGAAAAAGATCGGAATTGATTTATGATCCTTTTCTGATTTTATTCCCTGATGATGAAATCATTTTCGGTTACTTGAAAATACGCCAGATATCAAGACCCATTGCATAGGCCATCAATCCTAACAGGAGTACCATCCCCACCATCTGCGCATATTCCATAAACTTATCGCTGGGTTTACGGCCCGTGATCATTTCAATCAGGGTAAACAAAGCATGACCGCCATCCAATGCCGGTATCGGTAATACATTCATGAATGCCAGGATCACGGAGAATACCGCGGTCAAAGTCCAGAATGCCTGCCAGTTCCAGACGCCGGGGAAAATTCCCCCGATACTGATCACACTGCCCAGTGATTCGCTGGCTTTTGCCTTACCGGTAAATAATTGTTTGAGCCCTGTCAGGTAATTGGAGAGGGTCGACCAGCATTCGCGGAAACCCGCCGGAACAGCCTGGAAGAAATTATATTCACGGGTCTCGAACCGGAAGCCGAGACTGTCGATGGGTTTTGAATAAACTCCCATGGTACCTTCCTCATTCAATTTCACCGAAAGGCTGAGGGTATCATAATTCCTGAGCAGGGTGAGCCGGATCGTGGTATCCTTCAGATCCTTTACCGCTTCCCTGAATTCGTTGAAGAATGCCGTGGTCTTTCCATTTACGCCAATGATCATATCACCGGTTTTCATACCGGCTGCCTCGGCATTTGAATGTTTGCTGAAACTGGATGCAACAAAGGGATAGCGCACACCGACAAATCCTTTTGCATCCCTGCTGTTGAGAGCCTGGATCAGTTGATCACTGACAGGTAGGGTGAAAACACTGTCTCCCCTTCTTACGGTCAATGATTTTGCTTCGTTCAAAACAATCTCGGGTCTTAAACGGAAAATATCTTTCAGTTCTACTGTATCCACTTTCAACACCACATCACCATCTTGTAGACCGACCGACTTTGCGAGGCTGTAGGTGGCAATACCATATTTCGCATTCTCGGGGGGCAGGTATTCCTTTCCCCATATCCAAAGGATAAAAATAAAAATGATGATGGCCAGGATGATGTTCACGGTAACCCCACCCAGCATGATGATGAGCCGTTGCCAGGCTGGCTTGCTCCGGAACTCCCAGGGTTCGGCGGGTAATTTCATCTGCTCCTTGTCCATGCTTTCGTCGATCATGCCGGATATCTTTACATAACCGCCCAGCGGTATCCAGCCGATCCCGTATTCGGTCTCCCCTTTTTTCTTTTTGAACAGCGAAAACCAGGGATTGAAAAAAAGATAGAATTTCTCCACCCGGCACTTGAACCATTTCGCCGGTAAAAAATGCCCCAGCTCATGCAGGAGGATCAGGATCGAGAATGACAGGACAAACTGACCTGCTTTTACAGCCACTACACTCCAATCGATTGCTAATAACATCATATCCGTTTTAATCTAAAAAAAATCGAAATGCAAATAAAAAGCACTTCGATCATTATTTTATACTACTGGCAGAAAATTATAGTTTAATTATATCAGCGGCAAAGGTACGGGCCTCACCGTCGCTTTCAAAATACTCTTCCAGCGTGGGTTTCGCAATAAAAGCCACTTTGCTCATGGTCTTCTCGATCACATCGGTCATATCGAGGAAGCCGATCCTGTTTTTCAGGAAGGCATACACCGCGATCTCGTTGGCCGCATTCAGGATACAGGGAAGGTTACCTCCTTTTTCAAGCGCTTCCATGGCCAGGGAAAGGTTCCTGAAGGTCCGCAGGTCCGGTTCTTCAAAGGTGAGACTGCTGATCTTCCGGAAATCATAACGCGGAAAATCATTCTGCAGGCGATGCGGGAATGCCATGGCATACTGGATGGGCAGTTTCATATCGGGCAATCCCATCTGTGCCTTGATGCTCCCGTCTTCAAACTGCACCATGGAATGGATGATGCTTTGCGGATGCACCTGCACCTGGATCTGGTCGGGCTGCAGGTTGAACAACCATTTTGCCTCAATCATTTCAAGCCCCTTATTCATCAGGGTGGCGGAATCGATGGATATCTTGGCACCCATGGACCAGTTGGGATGTTGCAGGGCATGTTCTCTTTTTACATTCACGAGGAAATTGGGTTTCTTACCCAGGAAGGGGCCGCCCGAAGCTGTGAGGATCACTTTTTCAATCTTATTCCTGGTTTCCCCTACGAGGCATTGAAAGATGGCCGAATGTTCTGAATCGACCGGGATGATCGGTACCCTTTTCTCCACCGCCATTTCCATCACGATATCACCCGCTACCACGAGGGTCTCCTTATTCGCCAGGGCAATCGCCTTTCCGGTTTGTACCGCTTTCAGGGTGGGTTTCAGTCCTGCATAACCGACAATACCTGCGAGCATCATATCATAACAATCCATACCGGCCACTTCTTCGAGGGCCTTATCGCCACAAAACACCTTGATATCGGTGGAAGCCAGCGCCTCTTTTACTTTCCCGTATTTCTTTTCGTCACCGATCACTACAATATTGGGATTGAACTGGCGGGCCTGTTTCACCAGCAGTTCGTCATTTCCATGTGCGGTCAGCACTTCGGCCGAAAACTGGTCGGGGTGGGCAGCGATCACTTCCAGCGCCTGGACACCGATCGAACCCGTTGATCCGAACAATGCAATTCTTTTTATGTCGTTGTTGCCATTCATTAATTCTCCTGTTGGTGGGTGACCCATTTAGAAAGTTCTTCTGCAATTTTCCGGTCATTACTCAGGCGGGGCACTTTGTTTTGTCCGCCGAGTTTGCCAACGGATTTCATATAATCGATAAACCCGTGTTTTCGCACCGGTGTGATCTTCAGGGGGGCGAGGATATTACCTGATATCAGGTCATTATAATAGATATTTTTTTCCCGCAGGTTCTGGTCCACTTTTTCCTCAAATGCATGGAGGTCCTGCGGCATATTCTCGAATTCGATAAACCATTCATGAAAACTCTTTCCTTCATCCTGGCGGATCATGGGTGCCACAGTGAATTCGGTGATGCCAAGGCTTTCTTCCATCGCCGCCTTGCTTAGGCTCTGTTCCACTTCTTCGCCAATGACATGCTCGCCGAAGGCCGAAATAAAATGTTTCACCCGGCCCGTCACGATGAGACGGTAGGGTTCCAGCGATACAAACTTAACGGTATCGCCGATATTATATCCCCATAAACCCGCATTGCTGTTCACGATCATTGCATAGTTCTCGCCCGTCTTCACTTCTTTTAAGGAAAGCCGGGTGGGATTATCGTTGAATATTTCGGCAGCGGGGATAAACTCATAAAAGATACCGCTGTCGGTATTTAATAATAAACCTTCGTCTTTTTGCGAATACTGGAAGGCAAAGAAACCTTCAGAGGCCGGGAAGGTTTCGATGGTATCGATCTTTTTCCCGATGCTTTCAAAGAGTTTTGCCTTATAGGGTTCAAAATTCACACCCCCATGCACCAGCACGCTGAAGTTGGGAAAAATATCTTTGACCTTCTTACCGGTCTTCGCGGTGAGCCGGTCGAAATACATTTGCACCCAGGGCGGAATGCCACTGATCAGGGTCATATCCTGCATGATGGTTTCTTCCACGATCTTATTCAGCTTGGTTTCCCATTCCTCTATGCAATTGGTTTCATAACTGGGCAACTGGTTGGTGCGCAGGTAGCGGGGTATATGATGGTTCACGATACCGCTGAGCCGCCCGGTGGGGATATCGGCGATGCGTTCCAGTTCGGGGGAACCTGATAAAAAGATCATCTTGCCGTTGGCAAAAACGGAATTACCGGTTTCGGCCATATAACATAATAAGGCGTTGCGGGCCGTATTGATATGGTTGGGGATGGAGTCTTTTGTGATGGGAATATACTTGACCCCGCTGGTGGTGCCCGATGTTTTGGCAAAATAAATGGGCTTGCCCTTCCACAGCACATTATGCCGGCCCTCCCTGATCTTTTCGATATAGGGCTTTAGCTGTTCATAGTCCCGGATGGGGACGGCCTGCCGGAAAGCCGCATAGTTATCGATGTCTGTGAAATGGTGATCCTTGCCAAAATCGGTTATTTTGCCAGTTTTGAGGAGCGATTTCAGGATGGCCTCCTGGTCCTGGACAGCCGTCAACATGCCCTTTTTCAAGGACTTATGTATGTATGAAGCGAACGGCTTGGCTAAGAATGACTTGATTTTCATGGTTTATCTGAATGGCAGGCGATAAAGGCCTACAAATATAAAGGATGACGATTTAGCAAAGGGTTAAATTTATGCCATAAATCTTTGATCTTCTGTTTGCCGGTATAGAATTTAGCCTTACCTTTGCCGTCCTAATTTTGGTATGATATGTTTGCAGTAGTAAAAATAGCCGGCCAGCAATTCAAAGTTGAAAAAGATCAAACTTTGTACGTTCCCCACCTCGAAGGAAACGCCGGTGATAAAGTAGAATTCGCTGATGTATTGTTGGTGGATGCCGATGGCACCCTCACGATCGGCAGTGCCGTGAAAGCAAAAGTGAAAGCCGAGATCCTGGATCACGTAAAAGGTGACAAGGTGATCGCTTACAAACAAAAAAGAAGAAAAGGTTTCCGTAAGCTGCATGGTCATCGCACCCAGTATACGCAGATCATGATCAAAGACATCAAGTAATTAACTGAAAAAATCTAAACCATTTTCTCATGGCACATAAAAAAGGAGAAGGAAGTGTAAAGAACGGACGGGACTCACAGAGCAAACGTCTGGGTGTAAAAATTTTTGGCGGGCAGCCCGCTACCTCCGGAAACATCATCGTTCGCCAGCGTGGAACTGTTTATCATCCTGGTAAAAACGTTGGTGTAGGAAAAGATTTTTCTTTGTTTGCATTGGCAGATGGCCTCGTTGAATTTAAAAAAGGAAGGAATAACAGGACATTTGTTTCTGTTAACGCGGTGGAGACTGCTTAATAATTTGTGGAAAAAATTTTTGGCAGTATAAAAATTGTTTATATTTTTACTGTCGATAAGTTTTTTTACTAACCTTAAATTCAAAAAAATGGCAACAAAGAAAAAAGCAGCTAAGAAAAAAGCAGCTCCTAAAAAGAAAGCAGCTAAAAAAGCAGCTCCAAAGAAAAAAGCAGCTAAGAAGAAAGCCGCTAAAAAGAAGTAAGAGAATTATTTCAAATTTCATAGAGTCCCCCGTTTTCGGGGGACTTTTTTTTCGTATTATCTTGCAGCCATGGACAATGCCACCATCGCCGAATATTTTTCCCTCCTCTCCAAACTCATGGATATCCACGGGGAGAACAGTTTCAAGACAAGAACCTATTCGATCGCCGCTTTCAATATCGATAAGCTGCCCCAGCAACTGCATACCGTTGACTCCGCAAAATTATCCTCGATCAAAGGCATCGGCGAAAGCGTGGGACAAAAAGTGCAGGAAATGCTGGAGACCGGCCAACTCGCGGTCCTGGAAGAATATATCGCCAAAACACCTCCCGGGGTCATTGACATGCTCCAGATCAAAGGACTGGGCCCTAAAAAGATCAATGTGATCTGGAAAGAAATGGGGATCGAGTCGGTCGGTGAACTGCTCTATGCCTGTAATGAAAACCGGCTGACCCGTTTCAAAGGCTTTGGGGAAAAGACACAAAAGAATGTACAGGAAGCCATCGAGTTCTTCCTGCTGAACCAGGGCAATTTCCTGTATGCACAGGTGGAAGAGGTCTTTCCGCAGATCAACAACTATCTTGAAAAATTATTCCCCGGTGTTCCCGTTGCGGTGACGGGTGCCTACCGCCGCCAGGAACCCGTGATCACGGAACTGGAATTTATCATCGGGGAAGAGAATGAAAAGATCCGTCCAAAATTCCTGACCGCCCATCCTCCCGAATTACTCGAAGAATCGGCACAGGGACTTTTATACAAACTGCAAAACGGTTTACGGCTTCGCTTGTATACGGGTAAGGAGCCACTGACCAAAAAACTGTTCATGACCACGGGATCAGCTCCCTTCCTGCAGGGATTTACCGAAGCATTTCCCACCGTGGATTTCGGAACAGGCAACAGTGCCGATGATGCCATCGTTTTTGAAAAGGCTGGTATCGAATACATCGCGCCCTGCCTGAGAGAATCTCCTTCCATCCTTGAAAAAGCAAAAAACAACAATATACCCCAACTGATACAGGTGGAGGATATCAAAGCCATCATTCACAGCCATAGCAACTGGAGCGATGGCAGCAATACCCTTGAAGAGATGGCGCAGGAATGTATCCGGAGAAATCTTGAATACCTTGTCATCTCCGACCACTCAAAGGCAGCCGCTTATGCCAATGGTCTTTCGGTGGAAAGGATCCGGGAACAACATCACCAGATCGATGCGCTGAACCAGCAATTCGCCCCTTTTAAAATTTTCAAAAGCATCGAGTGTGATATTTTGAATGACGGGTCGATGGATTATGAGGATGGTATCCTTTCCAGCTTTGACCTCGTGATCGCATCGGTACACAGCAACCTGCAGATGACAGAAGAAAAAGCGATGATGCGACTATTGAAAGCGATCAGCCATCCGGCCGTCACCATACTCGGGCATATGACGGGCCGTCTCCTGCTGAGCCGTAACGGTTACCCGGTCGATCATAAAAAGATCATCGCGGCCTGTATCGAAAACAATGTGGTGATCGAGATCAATGCCCACCCGCGAAGACTGGATATGGACTGGCGCTGGATCGAATATGCCCTTGAACAGGGTGCCCTGCTCTCCATCGATCCCGATGCACATGCCCTGGAAGGTTTTGATGATATCCGCTATGGTGTGCTGGCTGCACAAAAAGGCGGACTGACCAAAGAAAAAAACCTGAGCAGTTTTTCATTAGCCGCATTCGAAGCTTACCTGGAATCTTTGAAAAAATAATGGCTGATCAGTAGAGCAGGGGTATCTCCACATGGAAGGTCGATCCTTTTCCCGGTGCGGTCTCAAACCAGATGCTGCCATTCACCTGTTCAATAATACTTTTACACATGGCCAGTCCTAAACCCGTGCCCGAAGACTTGGTGGTGAAATTCGGCATAAAGATCCTCGACTGCATTTCTTCGGGTATGCCTTCGCCGTTATCGGTGATGCTCACGGTGCCCATACCCAGTTGCATGCTTTCTGCAATACTGATCCTGGCCACCCCGTTCATCTTACTGGCTTCAATTGCATTTTGAAAAAGGTTGGTGAAGAGCCGGTTCATTTGTGTGCGGTCAGCCTTGACCAGCATCTTGCCTTCGGCTTTCTTCCAAACGATGTCCACATCCTTGTTTGTACTGTAGAGGTCAGCCAGGGACCCGATCACTTCATGGAGATCAAAGTATTCAATATTCAGGTTGCCGATATTGGCGAACTGCGAAAAATCTGCAGCGATCTTCGAAAGGTGGTCGATCTGCTCTACCAGTGTCTTTGCCACGCTTGAAGAAAGTTCCTTGACATTTGTCGCATTGTTATCGATGGATTTCTGCAGGTACTGGATACTCAGTTTCATGGGCGTGAGCGGGTTTTTGATTTCATGCGCCACCTGCCGGGCCATCTCGCGCCAGGCACCTTCCCGCTCGCTCTTGGCCAGGGCCTGGGCACTTTCTTCCAGTTTCTTCACCATCTTGTTATATTCCTTCACCAGCCCGCCGATCTCATCATCCCTTTTCCAGTCGATCTCTTCATTGGTCTTGCCCAGGTTGATCTCCTGCATCCTTTCGCTGATCAGGAGGAAGGAACGCGTGATCCGGTTGGTGATGACCAGGGCAATGGCACCCGCGATGAGGAAGATAAAGGCATTCAGGTTGATGATGGTGACGAGGAAGTTCGAAATCTCCTGGTTCAGCTCGCGTTGAGACAGGAAATAAGGGATATTGAGATAGGACTCCACCCTGCCCTCCTCGCTCCTAACGGGAGCGTATATGCTCGAATAGGAAAGCCCTCCCATTTTTTCCCGCTGTACATAGGGTATCTGTTTAAGCCGATTGAGGTGGTAATAAGCCACTGGTTCCATCTTCTTGCTCAGGAACCCCTCATTATACACCAGGGGCTGGGAGGATACCGCCAGGTTGCCCCGCAGGTCATAGACATTAACATCCACGTTATGGATCTCGGCCACTTCCTCCACCAGTTTCTGGATATCACCATTGGACAGGGAATCATTGATCGATAACTGGTCATCAAAGGTCATATGGTCGGCCAGGCGTTTCTGCATCTCCCGCAGCATGATGCCCATGGTGCGGCTCAGTTTATCACTGTTGTTCCGCTCAAAACGGTTGATGAAAAAACGGATAGTCGCAAAACCGATCACGATAAAGGAGATCAGGCTGATCAGGATCACGATGCTGTGCACCTGTGAACGGATATTGAGCTGGAAAATGCTTTTCAGGTTCTTCCGCTTGTATCCCGCAATGATCACCAGCGAGATCAGGCGCAGGAGGCTCACCATGAACAGGAAGGCACAGAAGATATAGGAGAACAGCGTGATCGCTTCAATAAAGGAATCGCGTTTCTTGACGATCACCACCACTTTTTCTGCCCCGGCCCGGTACCAGAGCTCGTCATAATCGCCATTGGTCCGGTTCACGTATTCTTCTTTTGGGATATCCTTATCCGTAAGGGAGGTAGCAAAGGGGTATTTGTTGAAGGGGCTCACCAGGTTCCTGTTCTTGTACACCGCATAGGAATAGGTGGGATAATTGGTGAAATCGTTGAAGTTCTTCTGCCTGAATAGTTCGGGGTACAGCGCATCCGTGCTGTACTGTTTGGGGTTGGACACGATGAACATGGCACCGATCAGGTGGTTCAGGGTGTCCATTACCGTCCTTTTGATGATATAGGTAAACCGGTCGTAGGAAGTTTCATAATAATAGAAACCGGGGGTATTGGTGGGTTTGGCCTGGACGGTGAAGATCGTGTTGAGGGTATTGTAGGATTCGGGCTGTTCATTGTAGAGCCCCTTTCCATTGGCATCAAAGACGAAGAGGCGGGTATCATATTTATTCAGGTAACCGCTGCTCTTGAGGATGCTGTCGCGCAGGTACACATTTTCATATTCATTAAAGAAGCGGTGAAAATTCTGGTACAGGAAACCGCTGTCGATATAGGTCAGCGCGATACTGAGCTGTCGTTCCGTGGTGGGGTCCGATTGTATTGAAATCCTTTGGGCCAGCACTTTTCTTGTTTCGTATTCCTTTCTCGCATTTTCACTGATGATGATGATGGCATTGGAAAGAGAGAAGGTGAAAATCCAGAACAGGACTCCCGCAATACTGACCTTGAAACGGTTGATCAGCAGATCGGACCGGTTCAGCAACCAGGAATAACCGAGTACCCAGAGCAATACCATGAGGTAGAAACGGGTAAGCGGCGTGCCGAAATTCAGGGTCAGGTACAGGAGACCGGTAAAGGAAGTGACCAGGCCAATGATAAACAACTGTCCTTTGAACACCAGGTTGATGACCTTGAACAACAGCTTGGAAAAATAATAGTATCCTAGTGAAATAGCCGCCAGGATCACAAAACCGATCACACTGTTCTCATCCAGGCTGAAAAAATCGGTGACGTTGAAGGATATCTGTGAATCCGCCACCAGCCCGCGGATCAGGTTGGCAATGAGGAAGGTCAAAAATACCAGGACAACAATACTCAATACTGCCAGCAGCTGCCGGAGGCCCTTGCTCAGGAAGGAGAGTTCGAGTTTCCGCTCCCCCACCTTGGACCAGGTAAACACAGCGATCCACCAGAACAAAATTGAATTGATCAGGAAATCGCCCAGCGATTTCATCATGGTATTAGACGCATAGGTGGCCGGGTCAAAAAGGGCGAACTGCCGCAGGCTAAAGGGAAAGGGCAGGTAATAACTGGCCAGGCGGAGCAGCACCAGTGAACCGGTGATGAGCAGGATGCCCCACCATATTCCTTTCTTCGCCGAAACCCTTTCGGTCATCAGGTAAATGAATAAAAGCAATAAGGCGACCGCGATAAGACGTAAGATGATCACGAGCCCTGCATTCTCCGAAATCGCCGGGGCCGTTTTCTTATCAACATAAAAAAGAATACCGCCGGAAATAGAATGGACCGGGTAATTGGTCGGGCTGTTGACAATATTGATCCGCGCATCGGCGATCTTGCCGGTGATGAATTCGCCGGGGAGATAATCGGTTTCCACAAAATATTCATAGCGCACCGGTATCAGCGAATAGGCAAGGATATGGCGTTCGCCGACATTCAGGGTGCGCTTCATGCAAACATAATATCCATTGGATAAGTGTTTGAAATACTCGCCATCGGGTAAGGCATGGAAATCTTCGGGGGGTGTTACCTGTTGGGTGTTCCAGAATGCCATCTCGGGTGCCGCATAGCGGTGTTCCCGGAACAGGTAGATGCCATATTTTTTACCGGCCGTGACCAGCAGGTCCTGCAATTGCTCCTGGTTGACGGAGAGTTTATTGATAAAAGAAGTGTCCTGGAGAAAATCTTCAAAATCCTTTTGCTGGGTGCCGATAAAATTTTCGAGCTTTTTCCGCTCCTTCGCCACGGCGGATTTATCTGAAATACTGGAACTCAGAAAATAGGAGACGATGAACAACAGCAGGGAAACCAGGGGCAGATAACGCCATTTCGAAAAAATATGATCGGTGGTGGTTTTCAAATCAGCTTGACTGTTTTTTTATTTCCTCCCAGATGGCATCCATTTCGCCAAGGCTCATCCGGGAGAGGTCCTTCCCCTTTTCAAGGGCGATCTGTTCCATGCCCGTAAACCGTTTGATGAATTTCTTATTGGTCCGTTCGAGGGCATTCTCGGCATCGATCTGCAAAAACCGTGCATAATTGATCAGCGAGAAGACGAGATCGCCAAATTCCTCCTCGGAACCTTGCTGATCCCCTTCGGCCACTGTTTCTTTCAATTCCCGGATCTCTTCTTCTACCTTCTCCCAAACCTGGTCCTTGTTTTCCCATTCAAAACCCACCTGCCGCGCTTTTTCCTGCAACCGCATGGCCTTGACCGTTGCCGGTAAGGAGGCGGGCACGCCCCCCAGAACCGATTTCTTTCCTTCCTTGAGTTTTAGTTTTTCCCAGTTCTTTTTCACTTCTTCTTCATCGGCCACTTTCACATCACCATAAATATGCGGGTGCCTGGATACCAGCTTATCGCAGATGGAACTGATAACCTCATCCAGGGTAAACTGCCCTTTCTCTTTTCCGATCCTGGCATAAAAAACAATATGTAACAACAGGTCGCCTAACTCTTCTTTTATCCCCTTCCAGTCTTCTTCCGTTATGGCATCGGCCAGTTCATAGGTTTCTTCAATGGTCAGTTGCCTTAAAGTCTGGACCGTTTGTTTTTTATCCCAGGGGCATTGTTCCCGCAGTTCGTCCATTATCTTAACCAGCCGCAGGAATTGTTCACTCAGTTCTTTGTCCATGGTGTATGTTTTATACAGAGAAAATACTCAGAAAGAAGAAGGCCAGTAATAAAAGGACATTAATAAAAAGGGCCGACAAATTGAGCAGCAGGAATTTCAGGATCGTCTTGCCCCTGCCCTGCTGGTAAAAATTACGCATGGCTTTATAGAGATAGAAAAACCAGGCCAGGACCAATACCACGATAAAGAAATTAAAGATCCCCAAACCGGTGGTGGAATCAAGTTTGTTCAGGGCCAATATCAATAGTAATAAAAGAAAACTAAAGATATAATGGTGCACAGAAAAGATGGCATGATCTGCGTAATAGAATTTTTTCTTCCTTATATAGAGCAGTTTCAGCACCAGTGCAAATAAAGGCAGGGAAACAAACAAGAGGTAAGGCAACTTGTGCAGGACCACTTCGGTAACTTCTTTCAGGGCATCTTCGGGCCTGGTACGGTATTTATCATTGATCTCGATCTCCTTGTAGATCAACTGCCGTTTAAACCAGCTATGCCTTTTATTTTTTGGCAGGGCCTGTTGCAGCGAATCATATTCCCTGCGCGAACTGTATTTCTCGTCCCCAAATGAAATCAGGTTCAAATCACCCGCCATTGCCCGCAGGTCCATCCAAGTAACTTCCCTGGTAGAATCCTGGAGGAGGTTCAGTTGATCGAGCAGTTCCTTGCTTTTCGGTTTGTCCAGCAATTCCTTCCTAATAAAAGCCATTGCCGAATCCTTTTGGGCAAGGGGTAATACCTGGTTGCCGGTATAATTGATCGCATTTTCCGCTTTGAAAAAAGTGAAGAAAATGATGAAGAAAAAAGCGGAAGTAAAAACATACATCCTGACCGGGTTCAGATAAGTTGCCCTGCGGCCTTTCATAAATTCGGCTGAGAGAAAGCCAGGCCTGAAAACCAGGTATTTAAGGCTATGAAAAAATTTACCGTCAAAATGGGTGATATCATAGAAAAAATGGATCACCAGGCTCCAGAAACTTTCTTTGGGCACAATATTTTCCTGTCCGCAAACATGACAATACCGCCCCTGTACGATGGTACCGCAGTTCAGGCAGTTCTTTTCGGTTCTTTCTGGTGCGTGAGACATCTTATCAATTTTTTTAAAAATAAGCAGAATTATACATTCAATTGTATCTTTTTCGTTACCCAATTATTCCGCTAATTTTGAATAAATCAATTCAGCCTGTATGAAAGCCTTTATCCTTGCAATTTGTGTCTTTCCCTTACCCGTGCTGGCACAGCAATACTATCATGATATTAGCGCAACGGAAGAGTCGAACAGGCAGTTCCAGTTATACCTGCAACTGAAAGTAGTTTCCATTACTGCCACAGGGTATAACCAGGATAACCGGCCCGTATCCGATTTTTCAGAAAAACAGGTGATCGATGCCGATGCCAGAAAAATTACCACCACCCGTAACAGCGACAACCAAAGCTCGGTGGAAACGCTTTTCTTTGATGAACAGAACCGCCTTATACAATCCGTTGATTCCTCTTCTATCAACACTAATACCACCCGTTATGTATATGATGTCAACGGCAGGGTTTCGATGATCAGTAATAATTTGCTGGATACAGCTGTCAATATCGACGAAAACGAAACGCATACCTGGATCTATGATGAGGAAGGCCTACCCCAAAAAATGATCAGGGTGGTCAATATAAATGATACTACGGAATTCCGGTTCAAGACAGATGCAAACGGGCATATCACCGAAGAAACCACCTATAAGCGGGGCCGCGCGGGTGAAGTGGTCTATTATTATTATAATGATAAGGGGCAACTCACCGATATTGTTAGATATAATACCAGGGCGCGGCGGCTCCTCCCCGATTTCATGTTTGAATATGGCGAAAACGGGAAAATGATCCAGAAGATATCCACCGTTTCCAATCCGCGTGTCGGGTATATCATCTGGCGTTACCAGTTCGATAGCCGGGGCCTGAAGATAAGGGAAGCGAATTTTACCAAAGAAAAGAAACTGATCGGCCGGATTGATTATGCATTTTCCTTTGCAGAATAAAAAAAAGCGACCGAAGTCGCTTTGAGTGCCCCAGGCGGGAGTTGAACCCGCACCCGCATTGCTGCAGACAGGATTTTAAGTCCTGCGTGTCTACCAGTTCCACCACCAGGGCTAGTGATCAAAAAAAATCCCCCCGCTGGTACAGGAGGACTGAGAGCGGAAGACCGGGCTCGAACCGGCCACCCCGACCTTGGCAAGGTCGTGCTCTACCAAATGAGCTACTTCCGCATAAAAGAACTAAAGGGGTGCAAAAATAAGGAAATCAGCGATTCCCATGAAAATTCCCCCTTAAAAAATTACTTATATTTTGGTGTATACAGGCTGCTTTCCTGCACCTTGACATTGGGCTTATGAAACCGCTTTGTGGAAAGCATATAAGAACCCCCGATCAGGAAGGCCACGACGCAGGCCACCTGCAGGTAAAATAAAAATGCCGAAGAAGATACCCAGTTATGGGTAAAGTCGCGATCCTGTACTTTCTGTAGTTCTTCCTGGTATTCCTGGTGTTGATCCATAATCAGCAATTGTGCTGCAAAAATAATGGTTAGATTTTAATTATTCAGCGGACTTACTGACAATTTCGGCAAAAACCCGTTTCTTTCTGATAAAATACTGCCAAACAAGATTGCCGGGGTAAACACCCTGCAATGTACCCTTTGTTTTTTGCGGGAATACCGATGTTTTCTTTTTAAAGCAGACCCATTGCAAAAAAGCAAAATGTGCACGCAGGACGGCGCGAAAATAACCCGGTTGCCCGGATAAGAGCCCTTTCCAGGCCGATACAGCATCGAGAAAAACACGGAAAGGGATCTTCCAAAATTTTACCCGCCAGGGCCAGTTCTTGTATAACATCACGAGATTATTCCTGAAATTCAAAAAAGTCTTTAAAGTATTGCCATGTGGCAGGGTGCCACCCCCCAGGTGGTAGACCACGGATTGCGGGCAGGAAAATACCTGGTAACCGGCCAATTGGAACCGCCAGCAGAGATCGATCTCTTCCATATGGGCAAAAAAGAAGCCATCAAACCCACCCATTTCATGAAAGATATGAGAACGGATAAAGAGAGCGGCACCGCTGGCCCAGAAAACCGGGGACGGCTGATCATACTGGCCATGGTCAGTTTCGCGGGTATCAAAAACCCTTCCTTTGGCAAAGGGGTAACCATAGGCATCGATCCATCCCCCGGCCGCGCCGGCATAATCAAAGCTTTGCCGGTCCTGGCAGGACAGTATCTTGGGCTGGCAGGCGGCGATGCTTTGATCCGATTCCATCAGTTTGATGACGGGTTCGATCCAGCCCGGTTGCACTTCCACATCCGAATTGAGGAGCACATAATAATCAGCCTCCACTTTTTTCAGCGCTTTATTATACCCTTTCGCAAAACCGAAATTGCTTTCCAGCAGTATTCTTTCTACAGTAGGATAGGCGGATACGAGCCATTCCATCGAATCATCAGTGGAACCATTATCGGCAACGATGATCCTTTTAGGGGAATAAGTAGAGGCGAGCACCGATGGCAGGAAACGTTCCAGGTGGGCTTTACCATTCCAGTTCAGTATCACAATGGCCAATGTCGGTTCCGTATTCAATACGATAAATTAATTTGTTCAAAAATAAGGGAAGCCGCGTTATCCTTGCTAAATTCGGAACATGTTTCAGCAATTATTGAACTGGAGGACCCTCCTGGCTGTAGTGGCCATGGTGATCGTAACGGGGACTATTTTTTATTCGAAATACCTCTCCGACAAGATTGCCAAAGAAGAGAAGGAAAAAGTGACCAGTTTTGCCGAATCGCTCAAGATCAAGGCGCTGACCAATGATGATGATGTGATCAATTTCACCAACCGTATCGCTGTGGAAAACAAGGAGATCCCCATCATCGAAACCGACGAGAATGACCAGCCCACGGGTATCTATACCAACCTGGATTCGGCAGCCATTGCGAAGGACAGTCTCTATCTCCAAAAAAAAATAGCGGCATTCAGGACCCTGCACGATCCTGTGCGGGTGGAGATCACCTCCAACCCGGTGACCTATAACAAATATTATTACGGCAATACCCAGTTGCAGAGCGAAGTGCGCTACTACCCCATCATCCAGCTGATCATCGTAACGTTGTTTATCATCGTCACCATCCTTGCCTTGCGCAGCAACCACCGTTCGCAGCAGAACCAGGTATGGGCGGGTATGGCCAAGGAAACGGCGCACCAGCTGGGCACACCGGTATCCTCGCTGGAGGGATGGGTGGAAATGATGAAAGAAGACCCTGCCAATGAAAAGATCGTGGGGGAGCTGGAGAAGGATGTGAGCCGTTTGCGGCTGGTATCGGACCGGTTTGGCAAGATCGGGAGTACCCCGCAGCTGGAAGAAAGGGATATTATTGTGCAGGTCAGCGATATGATGGATTATATGAAGAAAAGAGCGGCGGGCAAGGTCCATTTTAGCCTGGACACGCATGGGGAGAACAGCATATTGTCGAAGGTATCGGGGCCCCTCTTTGACTGGGTAATCGAGAATTTGTTAAAGAATGCGCTCGATGCACTGGAGGGCCGGGGCGATATCAGGGTAGATATCCGGAAGGTGCAGGAAAAGGTTTTTATTGATGTAAGCGATACCGGAAAGGGCATCAGCAGTAAGAATGTACAAAAAATCTTCAAGCCCGGGTTTACGACCAAGAAAAGAGGCTGGGGACTGGGTTTGAGCCTGTCGAAGCGGATCATTGAGCAGTATCACCGGGGTGAATTATATGTAAAATATTCCGAGCCCGGCAAAGGAACCTGTTTCAGAATTGTTTTGCACAATGAAACCCGTTAAATTTGCCCTCCCAAAGGGGCCCGGGTGGCGAAATTGGTAGACGCACCACCTTGAGGTGGTGGCGCTGGAAACGGCGTGCTGGTTCGAATCCAGTCTCGGGCACAATGCCTTTCCAACGAAGTTGGAAGGGCATTGTCATTTGGAAGCGTTGCAAACCGTTTGCAAAAGCGTACAAATGAAAATGACCCGCAACGCCGAAGGCGGTGCAAAGGCATTGAGTAAGCCCCCCATTAGGATCATTGAAAATAATCCAGTGCCAGTAACCTTCATTTGGAAGCGGTGCAAAGGCATTGAGTAAGCCTCCCAAAAGGATCATTGAAAATAATCCAGTGCCAGTAACCTTCATTTGGTAGCGTTGAGAACCGTTCGCAAAAGCGTACAAATGAAAATGACCTGCAACGCCGAAGGCGGTGCAATGGCATTGAGTAAGCCACCCAAAAGGATCATTGTAAATAATCCAGTCCCGGGCAAAATCAATATCTGATAGACCCTCAAATGCCAGTGATAAGTAAAATCACTTAGCCCATAGAATTAATACAAAAAAAACAGCTTAGTTGAGCCATTCGTTGGGTCAAATTTTTTAAATTTATGTAAGCAGGAACCATCATGATACTCTCCTATCATGATACCTTTAAATATGCATAAGTCATTCAGCAGCATTAATTTGAAAAAGAAAAATGGGACTGAGGTGCACGAAGTGCGCTAGATACCCGTGGTTTTTTGCATATATTTCAAGACGAATTTTATTCAGGATACCAGATTATTGTAAAACGGATTGTACTAATAACAATACAAAATGTATAATATTAATTTATTGAATATCATCATTACATTTTTTGATAAACAACGTCTTATATCATAAATTGTAGTGTTGGCAGCAATATAAAACCACATCAAACTATGAGTGAGCAAATTACAGAGCTTTGGCAGCCAATACAATTTTCGGCTGCATGGACACAGGTTGACACATCTATACTTGACGACTTAACCCCAAGTTGGTTTCGACGTCGCAACGAACTAAAGGAGGGTAACTCTGACTATGAGGAATTTTTAGAGCGACTTAAAAGGCAGCATGCAATTGAAACTGGAGTTGTTGAAAAACTCTATGATTTAAGTGAAGGGATAACAGAAACCTTCATTAAAGAAGGCTTTGTCGAATCATATCTAAGCCATGATGATACTAATATCCCTCCACAACAACTAATGGGGTATTTAAAAAGCCATTTTGACGCAATGGATTTCATTTTTGAATTAGTGAAAAATGAAAGACCATTATCAATAAGCTTTATCAAACAACTTCATCAATTAATCACAAAGCACCAAGATTTCACAGTTGCGATAAATTCACTTGGACAAAGAGTAAATGTGGAGCTACTAAAAGGTGAATTCAAAAAGCATGAGAATAATCCGAAAAGAGAGGATGGCAAAATAATTAAATATTGTCCTCCCATACAAGTGGACTCAGAAATGGATAAGCTAATCGAAATTCATTTTGAGTTACAAGAAAAGGGTATAAACCCAATTGTTATTTCAGCTTGGGTGCATCACGCATTTACTCAAATTCATCCCTTCCAAGATGGTAACGGTAGAATTGCTCGGTTATTAGCCAGCCTAATTTTAATTAGAGGAGGCCTTTTTCCTTTTACAGTAAAAAGAGAAGAAAAGGTATCTTACATTGACGCATTAGAAAAAGCCGATGTTGGTGAGCCACAAAGTTTGGTAACATTCTTTTCAAACGTTCAAAAACGAAATATTGAAAATGCCCTTAACTATAAATCTGAAAAAACAGAAGCCTCATTTGAAGATGTTGCAAAGTTATTTAGTGAAAAAGTAAATGTTCTTAGCTCAAGAATAAGGGAACAAAGACAAAACACCCTTGATAAAAATAGAAAGTTAGTTTTTGATAACATTTACCAACTTTTGGGAGCTATTCGACAAGATTTGTTTGCAATTATTCCCTATGAAAAAGCCAAAATAAGACTTGAAAGTGTTTTCCCCGAGGACGAAAAATATTTTTGGCATACTCAGCAGATTGCTGAATACGCAACTATTCATAATTACTATTTTAATAAGTTCCTACCAAGAGGTTGGTTTAAGATACAATTTACTGTTGCAGAAAATAAAAGATACGATTTGATTATTTCTGTTCACCATTTTAGCTACGATGATTCAGTAATTGCAGTGGGGTCATTTTTAGAATTCTTGGAATATCAACCAGAAAACAAAGAAGACAAAACAACAATTCCAATCAACATGAAACCATTTACTATTTCTTTGGAAGGAGATTCCACACCTCATCTGCGTAATTTAGAAGCCTACATACGAGACATAGTTAAAATTGGCTTGACAATTATAGCAAATGAAATAGTTTAACAATACTGCTGCCAACATTGCATTGGCAATATGGCGGGGCGACGAAAATATTCTCAGCTTTTTGTTCAGTATTCAGCTCCAGTTCCAGCCGATGAATAAAGCTGAGCAACAGAATTAACAATCAGTTTTTGTATCTTTAATCAGCAGCGGTACTGGGCAGACGGAACACAGATTACCGCCACATCGCCAATGCTTCAACGTTGGCTGCTATATTATGACCACTCCGAAATTCTCAATATTCATTATCCTTTTGACTCCTGTTGCTTGCGGACAGAAAAGTAATGAAACCAAAAAACACATCGTTAACGATAAGGCAAAACAACTCAATGATAGTGCGATGAACTTAATAAGATATATGAACGACGACAGTTCTCAAAAAGCAATTTTATTACTTGACGAAGCAATTAATATTGACAGCAATTATTTTATAGCTTACTGGAACAAACTTTCTCTTCAAGGTCAACTCAAACAGTATGACAAGGCAATAACGACCGGAAAAGAAATTTTAAAACTAAACAAATCTCCTTACTACTATTTTTTAATTGCCACATTTTATTACAGGTTAGGCGACACAACTTCGGCAGACAATTATTTCAAAAAGACTTTAACGCTATGTGACACAGTATTAGACACAATGAGCAAGAAAAATATAACAACGTATGAAGTAGTAGTAATGAGTAAAGGTGTTAGTCTAATTTTTCTCGGTCATCAAGAAGAAGGAAATAAAGTACTGAAGCAGTTCTACGATAATCAAACTGACACAACATATAAAGTGTGGACTGGAGCTTTTATGAACAAGACTAAAGAAGATATATTGAAAGTTTTAGATGGAGAAAATTAAATACAGCAGCCAACAGCCGCATTTGTGCTATTGGGGCTGACGAATAGCGTCTTTCATCGTTCGGTTCGCTGCTCAGCTTTTTGTACGGGCTTAACATTTACTATTTAGCTTTTGAATAAAATCTCTACTTTAGTTCTTCGTTCGGCTGCCGTCGCCGGGGGCGACGATGGGATGAAGCCCCCAACAGCACAAATGCCTGGACGTTAGCGGTAATTTTAGGACAACCTCATTATGACAGAAATCAATAAATCTCTTGATACACTTTATGGCATCTTAGTTGACAATTATGAAGACTTTGAAAATAAAGTGAAAGAATTGATTTTAATTCCAGAGCAAATAACT
>WGMO01000013.1 GCA_016125075.1 Terrimonas sp. | reverse complement strand
GTCTGTTGTAATATCTATGATCTTCCGGAACACCTGGAAGCGAAATTCGATATTGTCTTTACTTCCTATGGTGTGATCGGCTGGTTACCCGACCTCGAAGCCTGGGCCCGGATCATCGCTCATTTCCTCAAACCTGGTGGCGTCTTTTATATGGCCGAGTTTCATCCCGTGGTATGGATGTTTGATGAAGAGTTTACCCATGTAAAATATTATTATGATAACCAGGAACTGATCGTTTCAGAAAGCGAAGGCACTTATACCGACCGGAATGCCGAGATAAAAGGAAAAGAATATAGCTGGAACCATAGCCTGGCGGAAGTGCTGAATGCCCTGGTGGGGAATGGGCTGCAAATTGAACTTTTTAATGAATACATGTATTCGCCCTATCCCTGTTTCCGGAATATCGTGGAAGCCGGCGATGGGAAATGGCATATCAAAGGAATGGAAGGGAAGATTCCGATGGTGTATTCGGTACGGGCTATAAAAAAATAAAAGGACTTTCAATGAAGAAAGTCCTTCTCATTTTCAGTTGGTTTTGGTCTAACGGATGATAACGAGTTTACCGGAAAGTTTTAATCCCTTATCTCCTTTTACCTGGATGAAATATATACCGGCACCCAGTTTGTCGAGGTTGGACTGCAGGCTGATATTTCCTTCTGCCACACTATGGTATAATTTACCGACTATTTGCCCGGTCATATTGAAAAGGGTTACCGATACTTTTTGTTGTTCCGGTATGGCAAAACGGATCGTGAAATTATCCCTTCCCGGGTTAGGGAAGACAAGCACTTTCCCTTCCAGATTTTTATCGGCTGGCAATTTCAGGGTAACGGTATTGGATACACTGCCCTTGTTACCGACATTATCAACCGGCACTACAAAGAAAGAATAGGAAGAATCCGGTGCCCCGGTAAAACGGAGGGTATCTTTTCCCACCTGCCCGATATAACGGTATGCTCCATTATTGGTCGAAAAATACATGTCATGTCCCTGGATACCGGAATGCTGGTCATTGGCTGTAAAACTTAATTTAATGACGGTATCATTTACCAGCATCCCACTCAGCAGGGTATTGGCGGGTCGGGTCGTATCAATGGTATTTAACCAGGTATTCGTCATCAAGGCCTCGTTTTTATCAAAAATGATACTGGCCCTGTTGGTCACCGGGGTACCGCTGGCCAGGTTTTTTTTGATGGGCAATGCATAGGAAAGGCTTCCTTCACCGGCTAAAGGGGTAGTATTGGGAGGAAGAAATCCCTGAATGGAGGCCGTGTCGATCAGCTCTTTGGTCAGGGGGTCGATGCTCAGGTAAGAAACACTGAGGATGCCTGTTGCCGTATCCAGTTTGGCGTTGAACAACACATCTACATCCTGGAATTGCGGGATGCGGACAGAGCTCGTGTATTCCGTCAAGGCAGGAGGAATAAAGTAGATACTGTCGCCAATACTGAAATTAGTGAAATGAAAACCGGACAGGTCGAACTTGTTCTTGTCAAGCGTATCGGTCAGGTAGACCCTTTGTGCATTGGCGGTAGCCGTGGGTTTGTTTTCGAAATTGATCGTATAACCGGCCTTACCGAGGGGAAGCAGGTACCTTTCAGTTCCATATCCTTCCGGCCCGAAGATGCCGTTTGGATCCCTGGAGTTGGCAGGGGTGACCCCTTTTGTTTTTCCATTATTTGTTTCTGTTTCTCCACAATCACTGTGCGTGGAACTGGCACCATTATAGGCTCCGGCCCCTGCATTAATGAGTTTGTTGTTTACGGTATAAAACTCTATTATTTTATTAACCGTTTTCCATTTTGTCACCAGGGTGCCACCTGGTATACATGATATCAATGCACTTGCAATACCCCAGGTATATGAACCCCAGCCGGTGTAATTTTGGTTGCCATTTACCATCTGGTCTCCCACATTTGATAAAAAATCCAATGCACCGGAAAAACAACCTGCAACGGGTACAAATCCAAGTACTGTAAAAACAATATCATCAAAGCACTTACCCCAGAAGTTCTTCAAGGAAGATCCAAACATTCTTTTGCTTGTCCAGACATGGATATCAAAAGGACGGGCACTATTGATGGCGACCTGGATTTTTACAGGGATGGTAATACTTTGGTTTGCATTCACACCGGAAAGCAAAACAGAATACATTTTACCTCTGTAGGGATTTCCATTGATAGAGTCGATAATCGTATAACTCAATACGGAGTCTTTTAATTCCTGGCTGTAATGGGTTGGAATTTGGCTGGGGAACGCGGAAAAATCAATATTGCAATATTCCGGAATAACAACCCAGACGGGCACACCCATTGCCATCTTATTACTGGTATTCGTGATCGTGATATTATAAGTATTGAAAATATTTTCCCTTACCTGGCCGGGTCCGTCTATCTGTACAGTCAGAACTGGTTCTGTATCATCTTTTGGATTGACCCTGAAATCAACCGTGTCCTTTAATCCATTGGAGAAAACCACTTCGAGAAAATAATTACCCGTTGGGGTAACATTGTGCAGATCAAAATAGGTAAACAACTGGTAATTGCTCCGACTGCCTTTTCTGGTGGGGGTTAAAAAATTGCCCGGTGCCCCTGTTTGCCTCAGATAGACGGTGGCATTGGTGTCTAGACCAGCCCCATAAAAGGATATAATCACATCACCGCCTGCATCGCCATTGTTGGGATAATATTTAGAGATTTTTCCGGTCGTGACCGGCTTATCGATAGAATCCTGCCGGCAACCCTCACCCCTGATCAATCTCACCCTATTATTGCCGGGTGGCAGGTCGATCTGCGGATGGGAAAGTGTTGAGCTATTAATGAGGATATTTTCGTGAAAGAACTTCCATACATAATCGTTTGCACCTCCGTTTGATGTGCTGTCAATAAAACTATACCGGTTACCAAACTGTACATACGTGAAGTCGGGTTGTGCCCTGAACTGGCAAACATCCACTTCCTGTTCATACAAAAGGCTCCATACACCCCGGTTGTCTTTGGCCCTTACATACAGCATCCTTGTGGGATTGCCATTATCAGGAATAGAAAAGGAAAAAGTATCGCTTACATTGTTGCCCGGGGTAAAGGCAAGTGATGTTCCATTCCCAAAACCAGGATCGGTATCCAGGAAATATTCAACGGCAGTGATGGTGGAGGAAGTATCGTTGCCGGGGAATTTAAAGAAGGATGTTTTCTGGGTAAGGCTCCATTTATTACTGGTATCCTGAACGCGGAAGAATAGAAAATGGATGCCGGTGGCCAATCCGTTTACGTTAATGGTAAACACACTATCCAGTGTGGAAACATTGGGGAGCATGATGCTGATACCGTTACCCAATCCCGGATCTGTATTAAAAGCATATTCTAATTTCTTCAGAACGGTTGTTTGCGATGAAGCCGGGTAGCAGGTACCCCCAATAAGCAGGGCCAATAAAAGCCCGGTCTTCATCACGCGGTTATACTTTTTCATAAAAAAATTTTGTGATGAAGAAATTATTGGTTGGCCTTTATCTTAAGCCTTAGTTGAAGCCCGCCTGTACTGGTAGGGGTTCCAACTGTCTGTACGCTGTATATATTCGGTATAAAAGGGATGCCCGACAGCACATAACCACTATTGCCACCGAAAGCACCGGCATCAATATTCCCTGTTCCATATCCTGCTGCAGGGGAGCCCGGTTTGAGCTGCAGTTTTGCATCCGGGCTGGCAATTGCCGGGTCGGTATTGAAATAGAGTACATCAGCTGCATTGACATTTGAAATATTATCGGAACCTGGCGGAAAGATATCACGGTTAGAAATGTTACGCTGGGCTACTGACATAGGTAGATTGAAACTGGCGGCACCTGAAAAAGTAAATAGAATAATATTATTAAAATAATTACCAAGGCCATAATAGTCAGGCTGGTTTATACTTCCGAAATAGATGGTATTATTGGTAAAAGTAAAATCTCCTGCATCGATCCCGCCCCCGGAAGAGGCCTGTACAAAATTGACGCCTCCCGTGATGAAATTAAAAAGGTTGTTATTGAATTTGATATCGGCCACAGCTTCTGCCCAGATAAACGAGGTGGTTTGAAAACTTTCAAAATAATTTTGTTCAAAATAGATGGAGGAGGCGTTATTGATCACCAGGTTGAACAATTGCCCGCCGAATAAGGGAATCATGACACCACAGCGTTTGATGGTAATATTTGAAACATTACTAAAGCTGAGCATCCCAAAATTGTTATAATTCCTGCCGATCCTGAGCCCGCTGATCACACTGCCCTGCGCACCGGTGGTAAAACTGATGCCATCAACCTGGCTGGAAGTGGTATTGGCCTGGGTATAAGGTGCAGGATTGAGCCCCAGGAAATAGCCACTGCCTATGATGGAAACCAGTTTGCTAATATTGATAATACCGTAAGAGGCTGAGGAGGGCTGTAAAAGTATGATGGTACCGGCACTCACACTGTCAATAGCACCCTGCAATGTTCTGTAATTGGCGGCGGTTCCCGGCATATTATTGACAGTCACCATTTCCTGTGCATGGGTCCTGTTGATTAGCAACAGGAAAAAAACAACAGTGCGTAAATTTTGTATTTTCATAATTCAAATGTTTTGATTGATAAGCAATAAGGCTTCCTGTAAAAATCAATAAGTTGACGGCTTCAGCCTATACTCAATTTGTAGTATTGGCCATGAGTGGGAATTAAGTTTCCTTGCAGGAATTGAAAATGAAAGGAATTGAATATTTTTAATGGAATTGCTGTATTCATGTTCAGGCCCCGATCCATCCTTATTATTTTCTTACTCTCCTTTTGTACAGCAGGAGGGCAGGCGCCAGCTTTTGACAGCCTGAAATATCAGTTGGCGGCGGCAGCTGCCGATCAGGAAAAAATGGCGGTGATCCTTGAGATCACAGAATTGGGTATGAGCGCAGATTCCCTTCTTCCTTATATTGAAATGGCAGAACAGATTGCCCGAAAGACCGGTCAGAAAAGGGATGAGGACCTGTCGGCATATTGCCGGGCCGGTTTCTATATCCGTAACAACAGGACCGATAGTGCACTCGTAATCACCAACCGGCTGATCGAGGACTATAAGTTCCAAAAGAATCAGCAACCCTTTTATCTGAAACTAATATTTTTTAAAGCCAAGATCCTCGACCGTTCCAATCAATACAGCAAGGCCCTGAGTCAATTAATTGAAGTCATTCAAACTGCCGAAACCTTACAGGATACCCTGATCCAGATACAGGCTAAAACCGGTATCGGTTGGGTTCAAATGGAGATGGAGCAATACAAAGAAGCTTTGCAATGGCTGCATAAGGCCCTTCGAACTTCCTCCAACCCGGCTTTCTACAGGAATTATGGGGCCTTGTACAGTAACCTCGCCACCACTTATAATGAAATAGGCCGGCATGATTCAGCGCGTTATTATATCAACATTGCTATACAGGATGCCCGGGCCTATCATAATGACCTTTTCCTGGCAACGGCCCTGAGCATGCAGGCGAAAATTTTTATCGATGCCGGCACCCCGGCCCTGGCGGAAGCGCCCCTGCATGAAGTGATCGAAATACGGAAAAAACTGGACGACCAGTTCTATACCGTTTTTGATATGAGCAACCTGGCCAGTTACTATGCCAGCAATCACCAGCCCGGGAAAGGAATTGCCCTCTGTAACGAAGGTATTCAGATCGCCAAAAAACTGGGGCTTTCTTCTCAATTGCTGATGATCTATAAATCGCTGGCCGAAAATTATAAGGCCGCAGGCCAGAACAAGGAATACGGGGAAACGCTGGAATATATCCTTGAACTGAAGGATTCCTTTAATACCATCAATACATCCAAGCAACTGGCTGAATGGCAGTCGGCCATCGAATCCCAGAAAAAGGAACAACAGATCATTCAGCAGAAGTTGAGCCTCACCCAAAAAAATTATTTGTTTTATGGCACCCTGTTGATTACCGTGATGCTGATCGTTATTTCTGTTTTGGGTTTCCTGAATTACCGGCGCAGGCAGGCTATGAAAACGCAATTGGCCATGGCAGAGCAAAAGCGGATGGCCCAGGCAGCTGTTGCCAATGCCGAGGAACAGGAAAGAAAAAGAATTGCTGCCGACCTGCACGATAATCTCGGGGCCTATGCAGCCTCGATTGCTTCAAATATTGATCATTTATCCCTGCATAGTTCGGGTGGGGCTGCGGTAATGCCCCTGCAGGAGCTGCGGTTGAATGCTCAGGCCATCGTATCGCAGCTGGCGGATACGATCTGGGCTTTGAAAAAAGATGCTTTATCACTCACGGCCCTCAGCGACAGGATCAAAGTGTTTATCCAGCGCCTGCAACCCAGTTATCCATCCGTACTCTTTGATGTAATCGAAAACTTCGAGACCGATCATCTTTTACAGCCCTCCCAGGCTTTTCACCTGTTTCAAACCGTTCAGGAAGCCATGATCAATGCGCTCAAACATAGTGGGGCGAACAGGATCAGTATTTTTGTTACGGGCACTGGTGCCTGGCAAATACGGGTGGAGGACAATGGAAGGGGTATGACTTCTACGTCCAGCCGGCCCGGAGGAGGTAATGGTCTGGCCAATATGAAGAACCGGGCCAGGGAAGGGGGATGGACAATCGCCTGGAAACCTTTGGAGGAGGGGGGCACCACGGTGATGATTACCCCTACTACAAATTGAGTATTTATTTTAATCGCCAATAAACGACCTTGCAGCATGCGTTTTACCGTTGCACTGGCAGAAGATAATAAAATCAACCGGAACACTTTTATGCAGAAGATCCAGGTAGCGGGTAATCTTGATCTTGTATTTTCAGCAGAAAACGGGAACCAATGCCTCGAAGAATTAAAAGGGCTGCCCCATGCGCAACTACCACAGGTTGTATTTATGGACCTTGAGATGCCTGAAATGGATGGCATTGAAACGATCAGGATGGCAAAATCGCTGTATCCCCAGGTTCATTTTATCGTACTCACTGTTTTTGACGATGATGAAAAGATATTTGAGGCCATTAAGGCCGGAGCCTCGGGATATTTATTAAAACATGAACCGGCCCGGGTATTACAGGAAGCCATCACCAATGTGTTGGAATTTGGCGGAGCTCCCATGAGCCCGGCTATTGCCAGAAAAACGCTTCGCCTCTTATCGGATTCCCCGCAGCCCATACCCGAAAAGGAAAATTCGATGCCGGAAGCCATTACGGACAGGGAAAAAGAAATACTCAGGCATATGGTAAACGGCTGGGATGCCAAAAGGATTGGTGCGGAACTGGATATCAGTGTACTGACCATCAGGAAGCATATTGCCAATATTTATCAAAAACTGCATGTGAACTCCAAAGCACAGGTTATCAGCCTGGCGCATAAGAACAAATGGGTCTGATGACCATCCTTTAAAAGCTATTTTCCCCTATCTTCGTCCTGCATTATACATTCGTCATCCTTAATCGTTTTATGGTTCCAACGTACAAGCGGGTCTTACTGAAACTTTCAGGAGAATCTTTGATGGGAGATAAGAGTTTTGGATTTGATACATCGGTTATTTCCCAATTTGCACAGGATATCAAACAGATCACAGATATTGGGGTAGAAGTGGCCATTGTCATCGGGGGCGGCAATATCTACCGGGGGATGAATGAGGCAGAAACCGGAATTGAAAGGGCACATGGTGATTATATGGGGATGCTGGCCACCGTAATTAATGGCATGGCGCTCCAGGCCGGTCTTGAAAAAGTGGGTGTTTATACCCGTTTGCTCAGCGCGATCAAAATGGAACAGATTGCCGAACCCTATATCCGGCGAAGGGCGATGCGCCATGTAGAAAAAGGAAGGGTGGTGATTTTTGGCGCCGGCACGGGGAACCCCTATTTTACCACAGATACAGCCGGTTCGCTGAGGGCCATTGAGATCAATGCCGATGTGATATTGAAGGGCACCCGGGTAGATGGTATCTATTCTGCCGATCCCGAAAAGGATCCTGCAGCAGTCAAATTCGATACCATCACTTTTACCGAATGTATCAGTAAGAACCTGAAGGTGATGGATATGACGGCTTTTACGCTTTGTATGGAAAATAACCTGCCAATCATCGTTTTCAATATGAATAAACCCGGCAACCTCCTGAAAGTGGTGACGGGCGATCATGTCGGCACCCTGGTGACAGGATAAATACCTTCTATCTGTGAAAAACTTTCCGGGGCATCATTTTCCCGGCTTAAAGTTTTTATTTACTTTACCTGTTGATTAACCACGAAATTTCCGGATTGTTTATCTCTTAACCCCGCAAGGAGGATCATATGTTTCTTTTAGCATCATTACAGGTTAGTTTGGCCGATCTCATCATGCTTACGGCAGGAGGTACCTTGCTCGGGGCTACCATTTTTTATTTCTTTTCCAGCAGGAAGAGCCAGAAAAATTCGCCCCTCGAACTGCAGAAGGTGAACAAAGGGCTGGATGAATGGAAGCGGAAATATTTCAATGATATAGAAGCCAAGGAAAAACAGATCGATGAGCTCAGCCATAAGAATTATGAAAGCATGGAAGATCTCAAGGTCTATAAGATGGAGATCGAAGAATTGAAAAAGCAGATCAGAGATTTATCCACCGAAGTCAAGACCGTAAAACCGCAAACTCCCGGACCGGTAGCGGGAAAGACGGATTATATGTCGCAATTACAGGAGGCACAGTATAGCCTGCTGGAACATAACGAAAAGATCAACCAGCTGCTCCAGCAAATCGATGTGGTAAAGGAAACGGAAGAGAAACAGCGGGAGATGATCCGGAATAACCAGGAATTGTCCGATCAGATCGAAATGCTGAAAAAGATGCTGGGGGAAAAAGAATCAGAGATCGATCATATCCGGCAAAAACAGAACCTGACCACCGAAATGTCTTCCATGCTGGATAATGCTTATTCGGAATTTAACATCCTCCAGTCCAAGATTGTAAAACTCGAATCCCAGCTTTCTTCTTCCAAGATGGTGGGTATTGAATACGAAGACCTGAAAGAAGTGCATTACAAAATGACCCGCCAGCTGGAAGAGACCCGCAACAAGCTCAATACGGTCAATACGGAAAACCAGCAGTTGAGGGTTACCCTGACCGAAACAGAAGACAAACTCCGGGAAGCGAATTCGCAGCGGCAGCAATTACAGAAAAAAGTCAGCTACCTGGAAGAACTGAATAATGATCTTAAGCAGATGTCGGAAGCCAACAAAAAACTGGAAGGGCAGATCAGGCGGATTGGCGAACTTGAAAGTATGCTGAACATCATTGCCGAAGAAAGGGATGAACTGAAAAAGAAAGGAGAAGAATAGTGCCTGGTAATTGATCAAAATCATATGCTAAGCCCCGGGATAAGGGGCTTTATCATTTTTATAAATTCTCCATTCGGGGTAATTTTGTGACCTAATTGATGATCAATGAAAAATAAGATTGCGGATATAAGAAGGGATTATTCATTCGAAACCCTGGCCGAAGACCAGGTGAAAGACCACCCGGTCACCCAGTTTTCCCTCTGGTGGGAAGAAGCCCTGCGGGCAAAGATTGACGAAGTGAATGCCATGACCCTGGCGACTGCATCGGGTGATGGTGTGCCCTCTGCCAGGGTGGTATTGATGAAAGACTTCAATGCCAATGGATTTGTTTTTTTTACTAATTACAATAGTTATAAAGGGCAGCAAATTGCAGAGAACCCCAAGGCCTGCCTCTTATTTTTCTGGAAAGAACTGGAACGCCAGGTAAGGATCACGGGAATTGTTTCCAAGATCAGTGAGGCGGAAAGCGATGCCTATTTCCAGTCGAGGCCGGAGGCCAGCCGTATCGGCGCCCTGGTATCACCACAAAGCAGCATCATTGAAAACCGCGCCTGGATCGATAAAAGGTTTGAAGAAAAAGTGATTGAACTGGAAGGTAAGTTCATTCCGCGTCCCACCCATTGGGGCGGTTATATTGTGAAACCGGTCATTTTTGAATTCTGGCAGGGAAGACCCAGTCGCTTGCACGACCGTGTTCAGTACACCCTTGAAGATAATGGCAGCTGGAAGATCGACAGGCTGGCACCCTGATGCGAAGACTAACCGAAGAGCCGGAAAGTCAATAAACGGTTTCCGCTTACCAACTTTTCGGCTGTTCTGCTATTTGCTTTTCTTTACGGCGGCTTTTTTAGGTTTATT
Source organism: Terrimonas sp. (assembly GCA_016125075.1). Taxonomy (GTDB): domain Bacteria; phylum Bacteroidota; class Bacteroidia; order Chitinophagales; family Chitinophagaceae; genus SpSt-398. Next base: position 194,148 of record WGMO01000013.1, on the reverse strand, counting down.
GGCTGGTCTGCTTTTGCCAAATGAACCTTTAAAGATCTTGCCTTTTTTTGTTTTTTTATCGCCTCTGCCCATGTTGATGGTTTTTATGTGTGTTTGATTATTATGCAAGAAAGCCCGGTAAAAGATACAGGGCTTTCAATGATTTGTGGTGCCGGATTATAATTTACCTGCTAATTCTTTTCCTGCTTTGAAACGCGCAACTTTTCTGGCTTTTATTTTGATCACTGCGCCGGTTTGAGGGTTACGGCCATTACGGGCAGCCCTTTTTGAAACGGAAAAAGTACCGAATCCTACGAGGGTAACCTTACCACCGCCTTTTAATGTTTTAGTAACCGCTTCGATAAATGAATCCAGTGCAGCGTTGGCTTGTGTTTTGGTAATACCTGCGTCATCAGCAAGTTTGTTAATCAATTCAGCTTTGTTCATGATGATTTTTTTAATGATTTATAACGTGGGCAAATTTAGAGGCTTTTATCGTCCAACAAAATTTTTTTTATCAAAAAATTCTCCTATTCAATACGCGCAAAACCGCTTTGGGCAAGGATTCTATGAAAATGACTGCGATGAAATAATTTTTAACATCTCATGAAACGCTTGCCCCTATTGCGTTTCACGGGTATTGCGCTGAAATGCTTGCCCCTGCTGGATTTCAACGGCCGGATTAGCGGAGTTTGAACCGGTCTTACGTGAATTATTATCCACATGTACTACACAGACTGCATCACGGTGCGGAAGGTAATGATCCTATCACCCCAGCGTGCAAAGGATTTTTCACGCATAGCTCCGGCAAATTTTGCGAGATAGGTTTTGTAATTATCAAGCGTGGTGGTACGATACTGGATCACAAATGTAGGTCCTTCTGATTCATCGACATCCAGCAGGCGAAGAATGTTGGCATGTGAAAAGCACCCCGTTTGCAGGATTTCAGGGATATGTTCCTGGTGTAACCAGTTAATATAATCTGTTGCGACGGCAGCTTCGGTTTTCACCGTTACATTATAGATCACCATGGGAATACTATTTTAATTCGAGATATACAGGGCAATGATCGCTGTGTTTCACATCCGGGAAGATATCGGCATCCCTGATGCTTTTCTTCAAAGCTTCTGTAACCGTGATATAATCGATACGCCATCCCTTGTTATTGAGTCGTACACTGGGAAACCGCTGGCTCCACCAACTGTAACGATGTGGCTCGGGATGCAGCGCGCGAAAAGTGTCAATCCACCCGCTCGCCAAAAACTTTGTCATCCATTCCCTTTCTTCCGGTAAGAATCCGCTGGAGTTTTTATTCCCCTTCGGATCGTGAATATCTATTTCCTGGTGGGCGATATTATAATCCCCGCAGAGAACCAGTTTGGGATGTTTCTTTTTCAGTTTGTTCAGGTAAACATAAAACTCATCCAGCCATTTGTATTTGAATGCCTGTCGCTCATCGCCACTGGTGCCCGAAGGGAAATAAGCATTGATCAGCCGGATATCGCCAAAATCCAGTTGCAGTACACGGCCTTCATCATCACTGGCAGTATGGCCATTTCCCATTACTACCTTATCGGCCTTGATCCGGGAGAACACGGCCACACCACTGTAGCCTTTTTTTTGGGCAGAAAACCAATAATCATGATACCCCAGGTCATTGAATACGCTGTGTTCCACATTTTCTTTGAGCGCCTTTGTTTCCTGCACACAAATAATATCCGCAGGATCGGTCTTTAACCAGTCCAGAAACCCTTTCTTCATCGCCGCCCGGATACCGTTTACATTATAGGAAATGATGCGCATATTGACTTATTTGTAAAACAAGTTACATTATTTTCTATTTTTAAACCTTCAACCGGTACACATGCAAAAACAGGATCAGATCATACAACCCAAGGCAAGTGTTTATTTGGATGGCCCCAAGAGCAGGAGTTATGAATTGAGTTTTGCCTGGCGGGTATTCCGGCAGATGATCAAAGGTTTCAGGACCCTGCATTTTGTCGGCCCCTGTATTACTGTCTTTGGCTCCGCGCGGTTTAAAGAGGATCATCCGCATTACCAGGCAGCCCGTGAATTTGGCAAGCGGATCGCTGCATTGGGTTTTACCACCATGACCGGTGGCGGTCCGGGTATCATGGAAGCAGCCAACCGGGGTGCCTTTGAAAACGGGGGCTCTTCCATCGGCTGTAATATCCAACTTCCATTCGAACAGCACCCGAATCCCTATGTGCAAAAATCAATCACCTTCGAACATTTCTTTGTACGCAAGGTCCTGCTCACCAAATATTCCTACGCCTTTATTATTATGCCCGGCGGTTTTGGCACCATGGATGAATTGTTTGAAACCCTGACCCTGGTTCAAACAAAATCGATCACCCAATTCCCGGTTGTGCTGTATGGAAAAGAATACTATAAGGATCTGTGGGAGATGTTTGAACATATGGCTGCAAAAGGAACCATCTCAAAAGAGGATCTCTCCCTGGTATTATTGACCGATGATATCGATGAAGCCATTGCCCATATCAGGAGTTATATCAGCAAATACTATACAATTAAACCCCGCAAACGTTTGTGGTGGTTATTTGAAAAGCGCTGAACCTCTGTTTTTTTATATACTGCCTACCTTTAGGGTTAAAGTAAAGATCATGATGAAAAGAATCTTAATCACCGCGTTTTTGGCGGGTACGGTTTCTTTCTTATTCGCCCAAACCCTGGCAACCGTTACATCACCCGACGGCAATATCGTATTCCGTATTTTGAGCAAGGGGGAAACGGCAAGTGTCTCCTCCCTGGCTTATGAGCTCGATTATAAGCAACAGGCTGTCATTAAGCCCTCGGCCATCGGGTTCGTATTGAAAGAACCATCGGTAACACTCAACCGGTTTGAGATCAACGGCCAGCAAAACCGGGTCATCGATGAAACCTGGCAACCCGTATGGGGTGAGGTGAAAACGATCAGGAACCATTGTAATGAACTGGTCCTTTCGTTGAAGGGGCAAAATGGAATCCTGCTCAATTTTATTGTACGGGTCTTTAATGATGGCGTGGGGTTCCGGTATAGTTTTCCGCAACAGCAGCAACTGCACCATTTTATTGTAGCCGATGAGCTCACCAGTTTCGCCATGACCGGCGACCATACCATCTGGTGGATACCGGGTGATTATGATACCAATGAATTTTTCTACAATACCACACATCTCAGCGAGATCGATGCCAGCAGCAGCAAAATGAGCCAGGAAATTGCGGCCATGACTTTTTTTGATAAGAACGCGGTGCAAACCCCTTCGCTGATGAAGACGGCTGCCGGTCTCTATATCAGCATCCATGAAGCGTCTCTTGTGAATTACCCGGCCATGGACCTCGTGCTGGATAAAAGCAATTATGTTTTTCATGCGCAGCTGGTCCCTGATGCAGTGGGAAACAAGGCCTACCTCGAAACCCCGGCTAAAACCCCCTGGCGCACGATCATCGTCAGCGATGATGCCCGCGACCTGCTGGCTTCAAAAATGATCCTGAACCTCAACGAGCCTTCGAAAATCAAAAATACCGATTGGATCCATCCGCAAAAAATGGTGGGGGTCTGGTGGGAAATGCATGTGGGCAAGAGTACCTGGGATTATGCGGGCACCCAGGATATGAACAGCTGGGAAAACCTGAAAAATGCCAAACCCACCGGCAAACATGGCGCCACCACGGCCAACGTAAAAAAGTATATTGATTTTGCCGCCAAAAACGGGATAGAGGGTGTGCTGGTGGAAGGATGGAATGTGGGATGGGAGGATTGGTTCGGTCACTGGAAAGAAGATGTATTTGATTTTGTTACGCCCTACCCGGATTTTGATGTGCAGGAACTGCACCGGTATGCTGCTGCAAAAGGGGTGAAACTGATCATGCACCACGAAACATCCGCCTCCGCCACCAATTATGAGCGATGGATGGATACCGCTTACCGGTTCATGAAGAATAATGGTTATGATGCGGTCAAGACAGGGTATGTGGGCCGGATCATTCCCAGGGGTGAACACCACGACGGACAATGGATGGTCAGTCACTATGAGCGGGTGGCAGCTAAAACAGCATCCTACCAGATCATGCTCGACGCACATGAACCCGTCCGACCCACCGGTTTACACCGAACCTATCCCAACTGGCTGGCCAGCGAAGCGGCCCGGGGCAATGAGTTTAATGCCTGGAGTGTGGGCAATCCCCCGGAACATGAAACCATCCTTCCCTTCACCCGCCTCATGGGCGGTCCTATGGATTATACACCCGGTATCTTTCAGATCAAACTGAATGTATATGACCCTGCCAAAAAAGAACAGGTGCATACCACCCTGGCCAAACAGCTGGCTTTGTATATCACCATGTACAGCCCCTTGCAAATGGCTGCCGATCTGCCCGAGAACTATGAGCAGCATATGGATGCCTTCCAGTTTATCAAAGATGTTGCTGTCGACTGGGACGATACAAAAATTTTGGCGGCAGAACCGGGCGATTATATTTACATGGCCCGCAAAGCCAAGGGTAAGGACGACTGGTTCATCGGGTGTATCACAGACGAAAATGCGAGAACAGCGGCGTTCAAACTTGATTTTCTTGACCCGGGTAAACAATACCTGGCCACGATCTACCGGGATGCCGGCGATGCCGACTGGAAAACTAACCCCGAGGCCTATACGATAGAAAAAAAGATCGTCAACAGCCAGGCTTCCCTGCAATTGCCACTGGCTCCCGGTGGCGGGGCTGCGGTCAGCCTGTCGGTCGCCACACCGGAGATGCAGAAAATGATCAAAGACGAGATGAAAATGAAAAAGAAAAAAAAATGGGAAATAAATAAGTAGGAAACCTGCATGCTGAAAAACTTTTCTTCCTTTATTAAATTAAAACCTGTTTTTGCCGTCAGTTTTTTACTGTGCTGTACCAGCCTGCTTTTTGGCATCTGGGTGGCAGCCATTCCCGGAATCAAGGAAAGACTGGCCTTTACCGATGGCAGCCTGGGGCTCTCGCTCCTGCTGGCACCCCTGGGAGCATTGACCGGGGTTTTCTTATCCGGACGTGTTTTTAGCCGGATACCCGTAGGGTGGTGGATGGTGACCGGTTATATACTGCTGAGCCTGATCATGGTGGCCCAGATCAATGCGGTGAACCGGCTGATGTTTTGGATCTGCCTGTATCTTTTTGGTATCAATGGTTTCTTTAATGGTGTTTCCGTGAACACGACCATCAATGCCTATGAAAAAAAATACAAGCGCAAGCTGATGAGCACCAGTCATGCGTTGTACAGTATCGGTGGGGGGATCAGTACCGGATTAGTGCCTTTGTTCCTGGCAGGCGGGATCCGTTCCGGGTGGCAGGTGGTTTTTATGGCTGTTGTTATATGCACGATCTTGTTTTTTAACCGCAAACATCTTTTATCGCACCAGGAGATCATCCATACGCGTTCCGGTCTTCGCTTTCCTTCGGCCAGTGTACTCAGCATCTCCTTTATCTGCATGGTCGTTTTTATGTCGGAAGGCTGTGTGGCAGACTGGAGTGCGATTTATTTTAAAGAGATCATCCGGGCGCCAAAGGAACTGCTGAGCCTGGGGTATGCAGGTTTTGCAGTAGCCATGACCCTGGGGCGGCTGAACGGCGATAACCTGATTACCAGGATCGGGAGCAAGACCGTTGTGATTGCAGGCGCATCACTCGCTGCTGCGGGATTCCTGCTGGTGGTGCTTTCCGGTGCCCTTGTTCCGGCTATTGCAGGATATATTATGGTGGGATTGGGTTGTTCCTGCATTGTACCGGTGCTTTTCAGTGCATCAGGAAATATACCGGGTGTGGGTGCTGTAGAAGGATATGCCATGGTGACCACGGGCGGTTTGCTCGGATTCCTCACCGGGCCTTCGGTTATTGGGTTTATATCTGAAAAAGCAAATCTTTCAACCGGGCTCTCTTTATTAATTTTACTCACGGCAGCAGCTGCCTTTATTGCCTGGCAAAATAAATTATTGGACAATAAAAAAATGGATACGGCCAAACTTGGATATGATGAACAACTCTATTGATACGATCATTTTTGACCTCGGCGGGGTCCTCATCGACTGGAACCCGAAGTATGTGTTTCATGAAACCTATTTTGATAGTCCCGAAAAAAGGGAATACTTCTTTTCGCAGATCTGTACACACGAATGGAACGAAGAGCAGGATGCCGGTCGTTCGATCGTGGAAGCAACCCAGGAACTGGTGCAGCAGTACCCGGATTGGGAGAGCGCCATCCGTGATTTTTACGGAAGATGGACGGATATGCTGGGCGGGCCCTTTACGGAAACGGTGGAGATCTTCAGGAAACTGCGGGATGATGATCGCTATAAGACCTATGCCTTAACCAACTGGCAGGCCAACCTATTTGACATTGCCCTTGTCCGTTATGATTTCCTGCACTGGTTTGATGGCAGGGTGGTGAGCGGAGAAGAAAAGACGCGCAAACCCTTTCCGGAATTTTACCGGCGTTTGCTCGACCGCTACCAGGTTGATCCGGCAAAAGCGATATTTATTGATGATAATCTCCGGAATGTGCAGGCAGCCGAGGAACTGGGAATTCAAAGTATCCATTTTCTTTCACCGGGCCAGCTTCAGCAGGAACTGGTGAAAAAAAATATACTCGCGGGATAGCGTTGGTTTATTCCAATACCGGTCGCAGCCATTTTTCCGCCTCATCCAGCGACATACCTTTTCTTGCAGCATAGTCTTCGAGCTGATCGCGGTTGATTTTTCCTAATCCAAAATAATGGCTCTGGGGTAATCCGATATACCAGCCGCAGACCGAGGCCGGCGGATTCATGGCCAGGCTTTCGGTCATCATGATGCCGATATTTTCTGTTACCTGCAGCAGGTCAAATAATTTAATTTTTTCGGTATGATCGGGACAGGCAGGGTAACCCGGGGCAGGACGGATACCCTTGTATTGTTCTTTGATCAGTTCCTGGTTGCTTAGGGTTTCGTCTTTGTCGTAGCCCCAATACTCTTTTCTTGTTTGCTGATGAAGGCATTCTGCAAAAGCTTCCACAAAACGGTCTGCCAGGATCTGCACCAGTATCTTATTATACTCATCATTTTCGGCAGCAAACCGGTCGATATGGGTCTTCGCCCCGTGAATGGTCACCGCAAAGGCACCCATATAATCCTCACCCAGTTCTTTGGGTTTTACAAAGTCTGCCAATGAATAACTGGGCTGTCCCACGGCTTTCTTGATCTGCTGCCGGAGCATTTCCAGTTGTACAGGTCCTTTTTCCGTTTGCAGGGTCACCGTATCCCTGTTATTACTGGTCGCCGGCCAAAAGCCAATGACCCCATTCGCCGAAAACCATTTTTCATCAATGATCTTTTTCACCAGTTTTTGTGCGTCATGGTAAAGCCGGGTTGCTTCTTCCCCGAAAATCTTGTCAGTCAGCACTTCGGGAAAATGGCCGGGCATTTCCCAGCCGATAAAAAAGGGACCCCAGTCGATATAGTCAGCAACCGTGGCGAGGTCAAAATCCTTCAGCACCTTGATGCCTTTTACCGCAGGAGTGGTGGGATGATAATTCTTCCAGTCAAAATATTCCTTCGTGATCACTGCTTCGGAATAAGGGATCAGTGATTTGTTTTTTTGTTTGTTCAGGAACTGGTTACGCAGGACTTCATATTCCTGGGAGGTCTGTTGCAGGAAGCCCGGTTTCTGTTCCTTGTTCAGCAGGGTGCTGACCGCCGTTACACTTCGGGAAGCATCGAGCACATGCAGTACACCATGATCATATTGCGGGGCGATCTTCACGGCCGTGTGCATACGCGAGGTGGTGGCGCCACCGATCAGCAGGGGTTGTTGCATTCCCCTACGTTTCATCTCATGCGCTACATGCACCATTTCATCGAGGGAAGGAGTGATAAGGCCGCTGAGCCCAATGATATCTGCTTTTTCCCTGATCGCGGTGTCCAGGATCTTATCTGCCGGGACCATCACACCCATGTCGACAATATCGTAACCGTTACAACCCAATACCACACCCACAATATTTTTTCCGATATCATGCACATCGCCCTTAACGGTAGCGAGTAATATTTTGGCCGCACCGGCGCCCTCTTCATTGATGGTTCCGGCTTTTTCATGGGCCAGCCTGCGTTCTTCTTTTTCCGCTTCAATATAAGGAGTGAGGATGGCAACCGATTTTTTCATGACCCGGGCGCTTTTCACCACCTGGGGCAAAAACATTTTGCCGGCGCCAAAAAGGTCACCCACCACATTCATCCCGTTCATCAGGGGCCCTTCGATCACTTCCAGTGGCGTGGGATATTTTTGCCGCGCTTCTTCCGTATCCTGGTCAATATAATCGGTGATACCATTTACCAATGCATGTTTCAGCCTTTCTTCCACGGAGGCATTTCTCCAGGCTTCGTCTTTCACTTCCACTTTCCCTTTTGCCTTAACGGTTTCGGCAAAGCTGATCAGCTTTTCTGTAGCTTCATTATTATCATTATTCCTGTTCATGATCACATCTTCGCAGAGGTCACGGAGATGGGGTTCGATCTCATCATATACCACCAGTTGCCCTGCATTGACGATCCCCATATCCATACCCGCTTTGATGGCATAATAGAGAAATACGCTGTGCATGGCTTCGCGCACGTGGTCATTGCCACGGAAGGAGAAGGAAAGATTGCTCACACCTCCGCTGACCCTGGTAAGAGGCATCAGTTGCTTGATTTCCCCGGTCGCTTCAATAAAGTCGACCCCATAGTTATTATGTTCTTCCAGCCCGGTGGCAATGGCAAAAATATTCGGGTCAAAGATGATATCCTGTGGATCATATCCTACCTGTTCTGTCAGGATTTTATAGGCCCGGTGGCAGATTTCGACTTTTCTTTGTTTTGTATCGGCCTGTCCGGCTTCATCAAATGCCATGACGATCACTGCGGCGCCATACATCTTACAGATCCGGGCATGCTGGATGAATTTTTCCTCTCCTTCCTTCATAGAAATAGAGTTCACGATACATTTGCCCTGCACACATTTCAAACCGGCTTCAATGATCTCAAATTTCGAGCTGTCGATCATGATCGGGATCTTCGCAATATCAGGTTCGCTTTGTACCAGGTTCAGGAACGTGGTCATGGCCTGCACGCCATCCAGCAACGCATCATCCATATTCACATCCAGTACCTGGGCGCCATTTTCTACCTGCTGACGGGCAACACTCAGCGCTTCTTCGTATTTGTTTTCTTTGATCAGCCGCGCAAATTTCTTTGAACCGGTAACATTGGTCCTTTCGCCGATATTGACAAAATTGGTTTCCGGCCTTACAACAAGGGGTTCCAGACCGGCGAGTCGCAGATAGGGTTTTATCAGTACAGTTTCCTGCATTATGAATTCTTTTTTATAACAAGACCTTTCAGAAAGGAAAAGTTGTTGACAATGAGAATGAGTATGGATGCGATCAATAGGATTTTTTCCATGGCATTTAATTTAAGCAACCGGGTCAAGTTCCTTTGTTAATACCGGGAGGGGCCGGGGTTTAATATTTTTTACATGGTCTGCAATATGCCGGATATGATCGGGCGTGGTACCGCAACAGCCTCCCACGATATTCACAAAACCTTCCTGCGCCCATTCTTCCAGGTAGTGACCGGTATCTTCCGGCGATTCATCATATTCACCCATGGCATTGGGTAAACCTGCATTCGGGTAGGCCGAAACATACCCCGATGCGATCTGCGAAAGCTCTTCAATATGCGGCCGCATCTCTTTGGCCCCTAATGCACAGTTCAAACCAACGCTTAAAGGTTTGGCATGCATCACGGAAGTATAAAAAGCTTCAAGGGTTTGCCCGCTTAAGGTCCTGCCCGAAGCATCGGTGATGGTGCCGCTGATCATGATCGGTAATTCGGGTTTGCCGGTCTCACTGAAATATTTTTTGATCGCAAAGATCGCGGCCTTGGCATTCAGGGTGTCGAAGATGGTTTCGATGAGTAAAAGGTCTACATCACCTTCCACCAATCCACTCACCTGTTCATAATAAGCTTCCACCGCTTCGTCAAAGGTCAGTGCCCGGTAACCGGGGTTATTGACATCCGGAGAAAGCGATAAAGTTTTATTGAGGGGGCCGATCGCGCCGGCTACCCAGGCCTTTTTACCGGAAGCTTCAATGGCCCTGCGGGCACAACCTGCTGCAGCAACATTCATTTCATAGGCCAGTGACTGCATATTGTAATCGGCCAGTGATATTTTCTGTGCGTTGAAAGTGTTTGTTTCAATGATATCGGCACCCGCATCCAGGTATTGCTTATGGATGCCGGTAATGATTGCCGGTTGGGTAAGTGATAAAAGGTCATTATTGCCTTTCAGGTCGGAAGGCCAGTCCCTGAACCGCTCACCGCGATAGTCGGCTTCCTCCAGTTTATGCCGCTGGATCATAGTGCCCATGGCCCCGTCGATGATCAGAATTCTTTTTTCCAGTTCTTTTTGAATATCCATATATCCTGTTTTTTGGGCTCCCGGCCAAAGAGCCGGTTACCGCTAATGATTGCAGCCCATCCTCCATCTCATAGCAGGGGAGGGTTTTGGTTAGTACAATTGATCGTAAAATTCTAAGCCTGAACAATAAACGAGGGGAAACAGTGTTGGAAAGTTCCTTACGTTTATTAGTTCTGATGAAGGCCGAACAATAAACAAATCCGCCTTTGGCTGGGCAAAGATAATGCAGCGGCATCGAATATGCAAGCATATTGATAATCAGCGTTTTGACAAAAACAGCCTCAGCAACTGAAGTTAAATTCCAAATATCAACATCAAATATCAAATTCTAAAACAGGCTCCGTTTTGCAAATAATATCATCTCTAAAAAATGAGATGTTTAGATTGAACATGGAACCAGGAATTTGTTATTTGTTATTTGATTTTTTGTATTTGTTTTCTCTCTCTGTGTCTCTGTGCCTCTGTGGTGAAAAAAGCGGGCATCAGGGTCTTCGGTTACACCAAAGGGGTGATATCAATTATTGACTATCTGTTGGAGACATAATTTTCTACCGGCATCCGGTTTTGCAGGCTCCTGCCGAGGGTAAGCTCATCGGTATATTCCAGTTCACCGCCAAAGGCAATACCTCTTGCAATGGTGGTAACCCTGATGCCCAATGGCTGTATCTTTTTCTGGATATAATAGATCGTGGTATCGCCCTGTATATTCGGGTTCAGGGCAAAGATGAGTTCCTCCGTTTTCTCTTTCTGCACCCGGAGGATCAGCGACTCGATATTGAGCTGGTCGGGACCGACCCCGTCCAGGGGGGAAATGATACCGCCCAAAACATGATAAGTGCCATTGAATTGCTGCGTACTCTCAATCGCAATCACGTCCCTGATATTCTCTACCACGCAGATGATTTCCTGTTTGCGCATCGAATTCGAACAGATCGAACAGATATCAGCATCGGCAACATTGAAACAACGCTGGCAGAACCGTATCTCGCTCCGCATCTTCGCGATCACTTCGCTGAAATTGGACACTTCTGCGGTATCCTGTTTCAAGAGGTGTAAGACAAGCCGCAAAGCGGTCTTCTTACCAATACCCGGAAGTTTGGCAAATTCATTGACCGCATTTTCCAATAATGCAGAAGAAAATTGCATGGAACAAAGATATAGAAGCCGGGGGAAACCTGTTCTTTTGTACAGCCCGTAAAAGGGCCGAAATCTTATTCTTTTCCCGGTTCTGTACCGATCTCAATATCTTTTTCATTGTCCCAGTTGGGTTTCACGATAATCTTATCCCTGAGGGGAACCACATGTTCGGGTTGCCGGTGCACGCCGAAAAATTCACCCGGGTCCCATTTCCCGTTCTTGTTATCATCATAGAGGATACTGAGGTCATAATTGCCCGGTTTGAACAGGGGCTTGTAGAACTCACCGTTGATGATCGGTTCCGACATAATGATCGTATTGTTGAGCGAGATCAGCAGTACGGGATTTTTAGCGGCATCCAGGTTTTTAAAGCGGATCCTGATCGCGCCATAGTCCGCCAGTTTTCGGGTCCGGAAACTGATGGTATCGGTTTTCAGGAGTTGGAGCCCCAGGGTATCGGTGGCAAATTCTTTATCGAGGATAAGATTGTAACGGGTATCTTCTTTCAGTGATGTGTTGAGGGTGTACTGGATGGAATTGCTGTCCGGCGTCCACGAATAATTACTCACGGGCAGGAAAGAGGTATCGGTACTCAGTAAGACCTTTGCCGGGTCAAATGTTTTCAGGGGGGTGACAAATTTCAGGTAAAAAGGCTCCAGCAGGTCCTGCTGCCCACCGGTAACGGAGCTGGTAAACCGAAGACGGGCCAGTTCATTGTTCCGGCCGCCACCCCTTGTCTGCGGAACGGGAGGCGCGGGCGTTTCTGCTTCCTTTTGCCGGACCGCATAGGCAAATAAGGTAATGGATCGGGTGGAATCAGACACTACCACGGGTTCATCAGCAAAAGCAAAAAGCTGTTCAGCAGAAAAATACTTGCCAAGACCATTATCATCTTTCAGCGCATATACATAATAGGTACCGGGGGGCAGGAAACGAAAACGAAAATTTCCTTTCCCGTCCAGCTTGGTGATATACTGCGGCTTATTGTTGATCACGGCCGAGTCTTCCCCCGTGCGATGCAGCATTACGATCAGGGTACTGTCCGTTTTGCCGGTTTCAGCCAGCACCACATTCCCGGAAAAAGAAAGCGAATCAAAAAAGGACCCGGTGGAAAAAAGATACGTGAAGTTTTTTAAGACATTCCTTTCATTGATATCCTGGATGGCCCTGCCGAAATTGATGGCATAAGTGGTATTGGGTTCGAGCGTATCCTTTAATTTGACGGTGATTGTTTTTAGCCGGTATTCAATTTCGAGATTGATTTCCGGCGTCGGGGAAACCTGTACGTTTTTCTGGATGTCCTGCAGTTCTATGTATTCATCGAAGGTAAAAATGATCGTCTTGTTCTTGAATTGCAGGGTAGAATCGGGGGGTGTCGCCTTCATTAACATCGGGGGGATGGTATCCCGGGGTCCCCCGGAAGGAGGGATCATATTGGCACAGCCCTGTAAGAGCGTGACGGATTGTGCAATCGCCAAAATGACCAGGAAAAAGAAAAGGTATTTTATCAGGGATTGTTGCTTCATATAGGAATTGCAAACTTAAAGGCTTTCCTCCAATCGGGGGTTAAGGCTTTCCCAATTATCCATCAAAATCGTGTTAATCATTCCTCATCCTCCTCCACATTCAGGGCATGGAGGGATACGGCGAGTTCATTGGTCTTGACAAAATTGCACCAGTGGCAATCATTCTTTCCGCAACCGGTATAAAAATCCCTGTTTTGGATTTTTTCCCACACAGTAATGATCTGCTGGGTCACCGTCGTCATATCCTGCGGACTGATGATGATCTTTTCTTTCCGGTAATTTTTCTTTTTATCCGGTTCGATGAAATCAAATTCGGCACTGACCACTTTCCAATCCTTGCTTTCATAATGATCCACTAATAGCTTATAGAAAACGGCCTGCCGCCAGTAATCGCCTCCATCGGGTTCTTTATCCGAAGGGCCTTTCATTTTTTTCATCCCTTTTTCAGGGTCACCGGTCTTATAGTCCACCACGTTCACCGATTTTCCGTCAAATTCCAGTTTATCCAGTTTGCCTTTTAGCGGCACACCCCTAACCACCACATTACGGATATTCCTTTCAATCGCCACAATCTTGTTCCACCGCGCCACATAATGATCATAGTAGTTGCTTAATACTTCATGCCCATATTCAATCCGCCGGTCAAATTGTTCCTGGGTAAAACTTTCGCGGTGCCGGTGCATATACCATTCAAAATCGGCAATGAATTTTTCCCGGTCCGGGAATTTATTGTTTTCGTCCTCCTGCATTTTCCGGAACAGCTGTTCCAACGCATAATGGACTGATGACCCGAACTCGGTGGCTTCGTTTTTTGGTGAAGGGATGCGGATCAGGTTCTTGAAATAGAATTCAAGCGGGCATTTGAGGTAATTATTCAAAGCCGTCACATTCATCACAAATTTTTCGAGCATGCGGTCGATAAATTCCGCCTCTGTTTTTTCAATTTCCGGAGCCTTATTCTTTTCAAATCCCAGCAAGGCAAAGGCATCCGTCACTTCATCATCAATAAATATTTTCTCCGTGGGGATATGATGTTCATCCTGGATCTCGGCAATGAACATCGACGGCTCCAGTTCTTTTCCATCATTGTTGAATCGGCAGTAGGAGATCTGCAGGTGTTGCTCGGCCCGGGTGAGTGCCACGTAAAACAGGCGGCGCAATTCCTCGTCTTCCTTGTTTTTAGGCATCGACGTGAATACCGTATCCGGCAGTTTATAACCGCCACTGGGTTTCCGTTTCTTTTCCCAGAAGCCGGCATTGGCCCCGGCAAAAAATACATATTCAAATTCCAGGCCCTTTGATCCGTGCACCGTCATCAGGTTCACACCCTTATCACTGCCGCTTACCTGAACCAGGGGCAGTATGATCTGCTCTTTGTTCATCAGGTCGATGACCTTGACCAGCTCTTTCAGGTGGAGCAGGGGGTTGCGCCTTGTCTCTTCCTTCACAAAATCAAAAAGCCCCGTCAGCACCTGCAATTGCCAGTGCTTGTCATCCTGCTGCATGATATGCCGGAGCAGACCGGTTTCGCGGATGATATTTTCAAAAAGATGCTGCAAACTGGTGTTGGGCACATCCCCGATCAGTTTTTCGAGGATGGCGCCCGCTTTTTTAAGCTGGGGATGGATGGTTACGGAAAACAGGTCTTTGGGTTGTTCATTCGATTTTTCCGCGATCAGCTGGCGGATCGAGGTTTTCTGGTCCCCGAATCTTCTTTCGGCTACGGCAATACTCAGTTTGGCGATTTCGATGGGCGGGATCTCAAACCAGTTAAAGTGCAGGATTTCAAAAAGCATTTCGTCCCCGCCATAAGGAATATCATGCTCCGCGGCCAGGTAGTCCATCAGCAGGATGATCTTGCGGGCCAGCGGGATTTCAAAAATATTCATATTGCGCTTATTGTACACCGGTATATTCTTCAGTTGCAGGAAACTGCTGAGTTCGTTGCCATACTTATTTTCCTTGTAGATCACACCGATCCTGCCCGGTGCAACGCCTTCCTGCACCAGTTGCTGGATCCGCAGGGTGATATCGGCCATCTCATCGCGTTGTTTTTCATATTCCCGGATCACCGGCAGGTGGGTCAGTTTCGACAGGCCTTCTTTCGAAGCCAGCAGTTCCTTGTCCAGTTCCTCGATCTTGTTCACCAGCCGTTCCTGGTTGCGGTTGATGAGGGTCTTTGAAATATCGAGTATCGGTTGGGTGCTCCTGTAATTATGGGTGAGCACCACCGTATGCAGGTGGGATTGATAGGTATTAGCAAAATCGATCATGTTTTCCACGTTGGCACCCTGGAAACGGTAGATACTCTGGTCATCATCGCCCACCACGAACACATTCGGTTTGTCCCAATAACTGATCAGTAAGGATACCAGGCGGTTCTGAGTACCGCTGGTATCCTGGTATTCATCCACCAGGATATACTGGTAACGTTCCTGGTATTGGGAGAGCAGGTTTTTATTCTCTTCAAAAGCTTTGATTACCCAATTGATCATATCATCAAAATCATAGCGGTGGTTTTGGCGCATTAATTCCTGGAACCGGTCAAATTCATTTACCGCTGCCTTTAGTTTTTCCATTTTCTCCAGCTCCTCGTCCACTTTGTTTTTTTTCAGGTCGCCGGCTTTAAAGTCGAGGTATTTTTTTTTGTAAACGAATTCCTCCCTTTCCGGGATCGAGGCGATATACTCCTCTATCCGTTGATTGATAAAGGCCGGAGTCCATCCCTCCCTTTTCATATCACTGAACAGGCGATCGAGGTTGTTCACTTCAAAATACACATCACCGCGGTAGCGTTTCAGGGGATGGTTTTTAGGAAACCCATCGATCAGTTCCTTGAACAATGCGGCTTTCTCCAGGTCCGAAACCGGGTCCATCGCTGTCTTTTCAAAAAGCGAGAGGTTTTCCTGGATCACATCATTGCAAAAAGCATGGAAGGTGGAGATATTCACCTTGTAGGCATCCGGGCCGATAAATTTCAGCAGCCTTTTCCGCATCGCCACCACGCCGGCATCCGTATAGGTCAGGCAGAGTATGTTTTCGGGCAGGGTATCGGTTTCCAGTAAGATCTTCCCGATACGGCTGGCCAGGATCTGCGTCTTTCCCGTTCCGGGCCCGGCAATCACCATCACCGGCCCCTCGATGGTATCGACGGCCTTTTTTTGCTGGTCATTCAGTTTTTGGTATTCCTCAAAAAATTTATTTTCCAGTCTTTGCTTATTCAATGACATATTTCCCGAACATTTTTAGGTGTATCCAGTTATAGAACAAGTTAATTCAATTTTATCTATGGCTGTTTACGCATTGCAAACCCGGCAGCAAATACCGGTACCCCTTGATGAAGCATGGGATTTTTTTTCCAACCCTGCAAATTTACAAACCATTACCCCTGCAAAAATGGGTTTCCGGGTTATTTCAAAATACCATGGCGATACCATGTACCCCGGCCAGATCATTGAATATACGGTGAAACCCTTAATGGGCATTCCCCTGTACTGGATGACAGAAATCACGCATGTCCGGGACCAGCGGTTTTTCGTGGACGAACAAAGGTTCGGCCCTTACAGCCTCTGGCACCACCAGCATCATTTTAAAGCCATCGAGGGCGGCGTGGAGATGACGGACATTGTTCATTATAAGATTCCCCTGTGGTGGCTGGGAGACCTGGCCAATAGCCTCTTTGTCAAAAAACAATTGAAGGATATATTTGATTACCGCTATAAAAAAGT
This sequence comes from Terrimonas sp., assembly GCA_016125075.1. Classification (GTDB taxonomy): domain Bacteria; phylum Bacteroidota; class Bacteroidia; order Chitinophagales; family Chitinophagaceae; genus SpSt-398. The sequence continues at coordinate 177,286 of WGMO01000013.1, read as the reverse complement.
GGAGGAACTCTTCGGGAAATGGGAAAAGTGATGCCATTCTGAAGACCCTTCTTTATCCCGGCATCCTTGTAATGTATTTTTCAATCTGTTTGATCTGGTCAACGATCTGTTCGGTGGTGGGGTTCAGTCTTTTGGCCTTCCGGAAAAAATCTTTAGCGGCACGGAACTCGCGTTTGTTCATCATCAGGCTGCACATCTGAAGGTAGGCGGCGGCTTCGTTTTCCTTGTCGGGCAGTCCCTTGCGGATGGCGCCGCGGATATAGCTTTCGGCCTGTTTCATATCGTTTTTCTGCATAAAGATCATGCCCATCTGGAGCATGCTGGCGCCCTCGGCCTCTTTCATGGGCATCCCCAGGTCAAGCCCTTTTTTCATCATTTTTTCGGCCCCGTCAAAGTCCTGTTTCATCATGGCCAGGTTACCCTTCAGGGTAAAATAGACCGAGCGGATGGGTTTATAGAGCAGGTTGGGGAATTTGATGGTGGCCAGCACTTTTTCGGCACCCTCGATATCACCGCTTTCCAGGTATTCCTGGATCAGGCGCAGGGGGCCAAAGAAAAAATGCCCCAGTACCAGTACCAATCCCACCAGGTAGAGCGGGAAAGCCGGCCAGAAGCCGGAAAAATAATTGGTCAGGCCCCCGCCGAGTATCAGCACGATTCCGATCTGGAGCCTGTATTTAATGAGCAGGTTATAGAATTTCATATCATTTCTTTATCAACCGGCCCCATGGCCGGAAGGCTGCAAAGATAACTGATGTCGGCAAATAAGCACGCTGTGTCTTCTCTGTGTCTCTGTGCCTCTGTGGTTTTACTTCTGGTCTCCAATGGATTCACACCCTCCGAAAACTAGGGTTTTTTTCACCACAGAGACACGGAGGCACGGAGGGGGGTACAAACTAAAGCGCTGTTCATCTTTGTGTCTCTGTGCCTCTGTGGTTTTACTTTTTCTCTCCAATGGATTCACACCCTCCGAAACCTGGGGATTTTTTCACCACAGAGACAGGGAGGCACGGAGGGGGGGGGGCACAGACTGAATCGCTGTGTATTCTCTGTGTCTCTGTGCCTCCGTGGTTTTACTTCTGGTCTCCAATGGATTCACACCCTCTGAAAACTGGGAGTTTTTTCACCACAGAGACACGGAGGCACGGAGGGGGGTACAGACTGAATCGCTGTGTATTCTCTGTGTCTTTGTGCCTCCGTGGTTTTACTTCTGGTCTCCAATGGATTCACACCCTCTGAAAACTGGGAGTTTTTTCACCACAGAGACACGGAGGCACGGAGGGGGGTACAAAATAAAGCGCTGTTCATCTTTGTGTCTCTGTGCCTCCGTGGTTTTACTTCTGGTCTCCAATGGATCCGCACCCTCCGAAAGCTGGGGTTTTTTCACCACAGAGACACGGAGGCACGGAGGGGGGAATAAACTGAAACGCTGCACATCTCTGTGTCTCTGTAGTTTAATTATTATTTTTTCTATTTGTCAAAATGACCTATAATCAACAAAACAACTAACCTTTATCATTGTAATCAATAGAGAAATTCTATTACTTCCATAAAAACGAATCAGATGAGAATAATCATTGAAACTCCGGATTTTAAGGCCAGTCCCTCCTTAAAGACTTTTATTGAAAGCAAGGTAGCCAAACTGGAAAAACTGCATAAGGGTATCATTTCAGCAGAAATTACGCTCGAAATCGATGTTAAGAAGACCAAGGAAGTGATCCGGTGTACGCTGATCCTGAATATCCCCGGTAAGGACGAATATGTAAAAGCAAGTTCTTCCATATTTGAAGACGCCATCTTGAAAGCAGTAGAAGCCGCACAGCGTCGTTTAAGGATCCGGAAAACCCAGACCCTGCTTGACAGGAAAAAAGGAGTTAAGGTCAAAAGTCGCTAGCATGCTTATTCCCGGGCATCATTGATCTCGATCCAGTAGCCATCGGGGTCCTGGAAATAGATCTGTTTTACCCCATCCACTCTTTTGGTCACGGTATTCTTTTCACCTGCCCAGTTCTCAAAGGGCACATGGTGTTGGTTGAGTACCGTGACAAATGCATCCACCGAAGGAACCGTAAAGCAGAGATGAGAATTCTTGTCATGTAGTGATTTGGCAGCCGCACCCGATATCAGGTGCAGGTGGCTTTTATAGCCGATGCTGAACCAGGTATGACGGCCATCATGAAAGGGTTCAGGGATGGTATCCAGCCCGATGATATGCTGGTAAAAATCTGTACTGACCTTTAAATCAGTGATATAATGGGCAATATGGTTGAGGCTGGGTTTATTATCGGTTTGGGCCTGTGCCGCAGATAGAAACAGAAAAAAGAAGATCAACCCCTGAATTTTTTTCATAATTGGTGCATTTGAACAACTAAGATAACCCGTAAAACTGTTATTTTTGCCGCCCCTTAGCATCCTTTGATGTTACTGGTCCCGTAGTTCAATGGATAGAATAGAAGTTTCCTAAACTTTAGATACAGGTTCGATTCCTGTCGGGACTACCAGATTTTTTAGCTAAAATCCCGACAGCATAGTGTTTCAAACATTGAGATATTCAAATCGGGGTTCGATTCCTGTCGGGACTACAAAAAATGATCATTCGTGTACTTTGCGTATGTTATAAAGAGTATTGATCATGACTATTATTATAAAGGTCATTGCCGGGAGATTGAAAAAAGGCTACTGCAACACAATTCAGGAATGACTGAATCTATCAGGCCTTATATTCCTTTTAAGATCGTTTATTTTGAGACTTTTGATACTGAAGAAGAGGCAATCAAAAGAGAAAAGTATTTTAAATCATCTGCAGGTCGAAGGTTTCTGAAAAAGAAAGAGCTTCCGTAGTTCAATGCCCGCCCGGCTGACGCCAGTCGGACGGGGATAGAATAGAAGTTTCCTAAACTTTAGATACAGGTTCGATTCCTGTCGGGACTACCAGATTTTTTAGCTAAAATCCCGACAGCATAGTGTTTCAAACATTGGGATATTCAAATCGGGGTTCGATTCCTGTATGGACTACAAAATGTCTCGATAAGGAACGATAAGTGACAAAGATGAATGCTAATTGCTCCTGTATTTATTATTAAACGGAATAAATGGCACTTTCCAGGTCTTTTGACATCGCTTTAATAAATCCAGCCTTATCTTTTTTCACCTCTTTTAGCATTGCCTTTCTATTATCCGGGATAGATAAATATTTTTCTGCCCATAAATTTATTTCTATCAATATGGGAAGCATGTCAATTCCTTTCTTTGTCAATCTGTACAAAACCTTTGCTTTACTGTCGGGGTGGGCCAATTTTTGAATAATCTTGTTTTCTTCCAAAGCTTGTAGTCTTGAGGCCAGGATATTAGTTGCAATACCTTCCTCAGATTTTAAGAAATCGCTATAAGTACACTCTTTAGCGAACATTAAATCCCTGATTATCAACAGCGACCACTTGTCTCCCCAAATATCAAGCGAACTGCTAACCGGGCAGTCTGACCTTCTAATTGACTTACGCATAAAAAATAAATTTTAAAAACCACTTGCAAATTGAAAGTAGTTTATATATTTGCACTTGCAATATGCAAGCAAAATTACAAATTAGATAGTAAAACAGGTGAAATGAAAAAAAATATTTTAGTAACAGGTGCCTCTTCAGGCTTTGGTTTACTGATAGCAAACGAGCTGCACAAACAAGGATTCAATGTTATTGGTACTAGCCGTAAACCGGAAAGGTATGCATCAATGTTTCCCTTTAAAATGATAGCATTGGACCTGGACTCTGAACAATCAATAGCTGGTTTTCCGGAAAGACTATTCAGGGAAATAAGTCAGTTAGATATTCTCATTAACAACGCCGGCTTTTTGGTTTCCGGTATTGCAGAAGAAATACCTGTTGAGTTAGGCAGGCAGCAATTTGAAACAAATTTTTGGGGAACTATCAGGGTTACAAATGCAGTATTGCCTTATTTCAGAAAACAAAAATTTGGTAAAATAATAACATTAGGTTCAATCGTAGGGTTAGTGTCATTCCCCAATGCAGCTTACTACGCAGCCTCTAAACATGCATTGGAAGGCTATTTTAAATCATTACGTTATGAATTGAGTGAGTTCAATATTAGTGTTGCTATGATTGAGCCTTCTGCTTTCAAAACCAGCATCGTTGATAACTCATCTTCCCCAGTAAATGAAATTGCAGACTATAACTCTTTAAGAGGCAAGATCGAGAAATTCACCGAGGAATTGGTCAAAACAGCAGAAGACCCAATCATCGTTGCTAAAAAAGTGCTACAGGTTGTCCAAGCTGAAAAGCCAACATTCAGAAACATCGTTGGTAAAGGTACTTCTGTACTTGTCAATTTACAGCACTTTGCCTATGGGGTTTTCGAAAAGAATGTTCTTAAACAATTAAATAAATATAAATGAAAGCAATACCTAATAATTCAGCTCAGTATAAGGGCAATATTATTATCGAAAATCTAGGAGCAATTCTCGTTGCTCGTTTTGATGGTGGGCCTCATGCCTTACTGGATCAGGAGATTGCTAAGCAATTAAAGGATTTGGTTGATAGAGCAGACAAAGACCCGGGCATTCGTGCAGTTATTTTTACAGGCACTCATCGGGACAGATTTTTAAGTCACTCGGATGTGAAATGGTTGCAAGAAGGTGGTGTAGGATTTCCGCCAATTAATACGGGTTTGGCAGGTGTGGTTTCTCGGATGGCGAGATTAATTAACAGAATACCGGGCGTAAGATCACTTGCAGCTGCGACAAAGCTAAAAACGCTTCTGCAATTAGATGATATGCATGCTGCCTTTTTGAAAATGAATGCAAGTGGTACCATTTTCATCGCTGCCATTAACGGTGACGCTCTTGCAATTGGTGCAGAGCTAGCATGGGCATGTGACATTCGTATTATGGCTGATGGGGATTATGTTATAGGTCTTACCGAAGTATTACTTACACTTACACCTGGTGGCGGCGGCTCTCAAAGATTGCCACGCCTTATTGGTATGCAACAATCTTTAAATGCCATTCTTGAAGGCAGACCATTCACACCTGCCGAAGCTTTAAAACTTGGAGCTGTCGATGAAGTAGTGCCACAGAATAAGGTGCTTGAACGTTCAATAGAACGAGCAGAATATTTGAGCCGCCGTTCTAAGAAGTCTTTAGGAGCAATAAAGCGATCAGTTTACTTCGGAAGCTCAATGTATATTGAAAAGGGTTTACAACTTGAGCATGCCGAATTTCTTGTGAGAGACCAATCTAAGGAAGCCCAACAACTAATGCTCGACTACATTTCTGCTACCGATGCTACGGGTGAACTTCCATTACTGAATAAAACAAAGTACGCCCAAGCCCTTGAAAAAGGACATATAGGAAATTTTTCAAGCTAATAGAAAATAGAAAAATGACAAACAACGCATTTACAACACCAACACTGCAACACATCATTTTTCAGCCACTGGTCATGCCCCGCATTTTCAATATCAAGAACCAAGTACTGCTTACATCAATACATTTATTGACATCGTAAATAAAAACTAAAAATGAAAGCAATATTTCTTCTAACAATTTTAATGATAGTAACAATGACAAAGACAAATGCACAAAGCACTAATGCTACGAATGTGAATTACACCTACGCAACAGTTCCCACACAGTTTGTAGAAGCTAACGGTATAAAGTTCGCATACCGGTCTTATGGCAAAAAAGGTGATATACCAGTAATATATTTTAATCACCTAACAGCAAACCTTGATAATTGCGACCCAAGAATCATGGATGCCATTGCAGCACATCGTCAAATAATTTCATTTGACTACCGTGGTATTGGCGCTACAACAGGCAGACAGGGCGAAAGTCTTGCGGATATGGCCAAAGATGGTATCGCTTTTATTCATGCATTGGGTTACAAACAAGTTGATATTGTAGCGTTCTCCATGGGTGGATTTATCACACAAGAAATACTTTTAGCTGAGCCACAACTTGTTCGTAAAGCCATATTTGCAGGCACCGGACCAAGAGGTGGTGCAGGTATACGTGCTGTTGTGGGCAGAACGTATAGTGATATTTTTAAGGGAATACTTTCATTCAGAGACCCAAAGTTTTATTTATTTTTTAATCAAAATAAAATGGGGAAAGCTGCTGCAAGAAATTTCCTGAGGAGATTAAAAGAGAGAACGGAAAACCGTGATAAAAAAGTAAAATTATATGCTTTGAAAAAACAATTGAAAGCCATTAAAATATGGGGGAATGAAAAGCCTATGGATTTGAGTGTTTTCAAACTGCCTGTATTTATTGCTAATGGCGAAAATGACAGAATGGTGCCTTCTCCATTATCAAATGATATGGCAAAGCGATTTCCTAATGCCCAAATAAAAATTTATCCTAACTCCGGGCATGGCGGTATTTTTCAATATCACGAAGAGTTTATACCACAAGCAATTGAATTTTTATTAAAATAAAATGGAATTCAGAAAAATAAAATAATAAAGATGAAAGCATTCATAGTAAATCGTTACGGCAAAAAAGAAAAATTATACTTATCTGAAGTAAACGACCCTGCAATAAACGAAGATGAGGTTTTGGTTCGGATTTATGCTGCCGGGGTGAACCTATTAGACTCGTTAATTAAGAACGGAGATTTCAAGCTTTTTTTGCCCTATAAGCCCCCGTTTACTAATGGGCATGATATGGCTGGCAGAGTAGTGAAGATTGGAGGAAAAGTAAATAAATTTAAAGTGGGTGATGAAGTGTATGCCCGGCCTGCGGATTTCAGGATCGGAACTTTTGCAGAATACCTTTCTGTAAAGCAGGCTGATTTAGCCCTAAAGCCCAATAATCTTTCCATGGAAGAAGCAGCTTCGATTCCATTAGTTGGGTTAACAGCCTGGCAAGCTCTTGTAGATATTGCAAAACTGAAAGAGGGGCAAAAAGTTTTTATCCAGGCTGGTTCGGGCGGTGTGGGTTCTTTTGCTATTCAATTAGCTAAACATTTGGGGGCCTATGTGGCAACGACAACAAGTACAGCTAATGTCGCTTTAGTTAAAAGCCTTGGAGCCGATCTGGTGATTGATTACAAGAAGGAAGATTTTGAAACTAAACTGAAAGACTATGATGTGGCATTGCATAGCAACAGGGATAAAAAAATCCTTGAAAAATCTTTACGCATTTTAAAACCAGCTGGTCAGCTTATTAGTTTAACTGGTCCGCCAACTCCTGAATTTGCAAAGCAACTTGGATTGGCCTGGCATCTGAAATTGTTAACGATATTTTTAAGTAGCGGTACAAAAAAATATGCAAGGAAACAGCATGTTAATTTTACTTTTCTTTTCATGAGGGCGCAAGGCGAACAATTAAGTCAAATTACAAAACTAATAGAGTCGGGTGTCATAAAACCTGTTATGGATAAAGTATTTCCATTTGAACAAACCAATAAAGCTATGGCCTATGTGGAAACTGGCCGCACGAAAGGTAAGGTCGTTATTAAGGTAAGATAAAAATCGCTTTTCGTGATTATATAGTATGATTAAATGTAGTATTTGCCGGGTACTATCGATTGGATTCTTTAATAGTTGATATAAGTGCTTTAAATAATCTAACATTTGGCTGCCTTATCCCAATTGGACATGAATGGTGACGATAAAGCATTTTGATATCTGGTTGTTCTTTTGTTCGATATTTGTCTTGACGGGACTACTAAATATTTATAATCAGGCCTGTTTATTGACCTTGTTTTTTCAATGCGGCAACTTCTTCCTCAGCAACCCATAAATAAAGGTACCGGTCATGGCCGCGGCGAGGTACACGAAGAGAACGGTATAACCACTGCCTAAGAGGATGAACATGGGGGCAGGACAGGCACCGGCCAGTGACCAGCCCAGCCCAAAGATGAAACCACCCACCAGGTAACGGGGGATGCTCTTGTTCTTGTCCTTAATGGTGATCTCCTGGCCCTTTACATTCTGGATATGCTTCCGCTTGATCAGTTGCACGATCACGATACCTGCCACCACCGCAGAACCGATGATGCCATACATATGGAAACTCTGGAAACGGAACATCTCATAGATCCTGAACCAGCTTACGGCCTCACTCTTGTATAAAATGAAACCTAGTAAGATACCGACCAGTATATATCTTGACATTCTCATAAAAATCTTTTTTAACGGATGATGGGAAAAATTAAGGGTAATACTACATAGGTGATGAATAATCCACCCATAAAGAAACCAACCACGGCAATCAGTGAGGGCAACTGCAGGGCCGATAACCCGCTGATGGCATGCCCGGATGTGCAACCACCGGCATACCGCGCACCAAAACCTACCAGGAACCCGCCTCCGGCAATGATCAGCCAGCCCTGCCAGTTAAACAAAGCTTCCCAGGAGATAAAATCGGGGATCAGGGGCACTGAGCCCTGCTTCACAGGTATGCCAAGCTCATTCAGGCTCTGCACCGTGGATGAACTGACATGCGCAATATCACCGGCATTGCCAATAAAATAATGTGAGGCCAGGTAGCCACCAAAAACGGCACCGAGGGCAACCAATAGGTTCCATTCCCCGCTCTTCCAGTCAATCTTGAAAAACTCGTTGTACTTATCGGCGCCGTCGGCGGCACACATGAGCCGGAAATTTTCGGAGATCCCGAACTCATGCCCGAAATACAGGAGGATAAACATCACGAGGGCTAGCAGGGGTCCTGCTACATACCATGGCCAGGGCTGCGATAAAAACTGCAGCACTTGTTCTAAAATCTCTTTCATACAAGTTTGAATTTGTTCCTGTCAAATTTACATTCTTCCTTTCATCATCATGTTCCAGTACAGCCAGGGAAGACCATATTTCTTGAGGATCCACATGCTCCACTGGTCTTTTGTCGTATCGACAAACCTTTTAAGAAAGGGATCACTGTCCCTAACATTTCCATATTTGAATTCTGCCAGCAGCATCTTGCCATAATCGGTCACGATCGGGCAGGAAGAATAACCTTCATATTGTTTTTCGCTGAAAGGCAGCTGCTTCATCAGGTGGATGATATTATCCACCACCACAGGTGCCTGTTTGCGAATAGCCGCACCGGTCTTGGCTGTCGGCAGGGCTACTGAATCGCCAATACCGAACACATTTTTATATACCGGGTGCTGTAAGCTATGGGTATCCACTTCCATCCAGCCCTTATTGGGTCCCTCGGCATAGGCAAATGGAGAGGACTTGATAAAATCGGGGGCTGATTGGGGCGGTGCCAGGTGCAGCATATCATAATGCACGGTGAGCAGGTTGTCGCCCACCAGTTTTTCATCGATCACGGTATCCAGGCTTTTTTCATCCCGCACAATACCGGGTTTGGTGTACTGGAAGGTTACTTCTTTTTTTACCGGGTCAATGCTGACGGGTTTATAAAAGGGTTTGAAATTGATATTTCTTTTTTGCACGATTCGGGTCAGGGTCTCGGCAAATTCTTTTGTACCGAAAATAACTGTACCCGGTGTGGCATAGAGCACATTGGTTTTTTCGCGGATATTATGCTTGCGGAAATAACTTTCGGCGAGATACATGATCTTCATCGGTGCGCCTCCGCAACGGATGGGCGTGGCCGGTTGGGTAAAAACGGCATTACCGCCTTTGAAATTTTTAAGGATCCTAAACGTTTTTTCAGGGTCCAGGTAATTACTGCATACACTGTCGGTCTGCAAGGCTTCCCGCAACCCGGGCATGGCATCGATATCCATCTTGATACCTGCACTCACCACCAGGTAATCATAACTGATATCCCCGCTTTTTTCGGTGCTCACTTTGTTTTCACCGGGCGTGAAAACAGTGGCTTTATCCCGGATCCAGTCAACACCCCTGGGGATCATCTTGCTTTCGTCCCTCCGGGTCTTCCGGAAATTAAAGGTTCCGGCGCCCACCAGGGTCCAGGCCGGCTGATACCAGTGGTATTGCCCCGGTTCGATGATGGCCACAGAAAGGTTTTTGTCTTTTCTTTTTAACTGTGCGGCGGTCATGATGCCACCCGTGCCACCGCCGATGATCAGTACCTGGTAATGTGTTTTCATCTTTTTAAGTTTTACAGGGTAAAGGTATTCAGAACAGGGGTGCCGGGTTCTGATTAACGTCATCATATTTGATGAGGTTGGTAGAAGAAACGGGGGTTATCATATGATAAGGGTCCAATGGCCTAAAATATTCAGGCTTAAGTGATAATTGTCACCCAAAAAAAATAATTCGCCTTTTTAGTCCTAACTTTAAAATGGAAACTCAGAACAAAAATTTATAACTACAGGTAGTAAGACCCAATCCTGCGAAATAAATATTTGCGCCTGCCGTTGAAAGGTTAATTGCTATTGATTTGTATGCCCGGTATCCGGGAATCATTTGAGCTTTGTTACAGGAAGCGCCTTTCATAATATTTTCCTGGTAACACAGCACATCATTGAAACGAAACCTAAACATTACAGACCATGAAAGAGCCTGTCTCTATCCTTATTGCCGACGACCATAAACTCATACGGGATACCTGGTCCTTCCTGCTGAACGCCGATACCCGCTTCCAGGTGGTGGCCGATACAGGCAATCCCTACGAAGCGATCCAGTTTGCCGGCGACCTGGAACCGGACGTGGTGCTGATGGATATCAATATGACCCCCATCGACGGATTTGAAACCACCCGCCAGATCCAGGAAAGGGTGCCGGCCACCAAAATCATTGCGATCACCATGTTCTCCCAGCCCGCCATCGCTAAGAAAATGATGAAACAGGGGGCTTCCGGCTATGTGACCAAACAATCCTCCAAGGAAGAAATGATCCGCGCCATCACCGAAGTGATGGAGGGGCATAAATATGTTTGCGAGGATATCCGTAACCTGCTGGCCGAACAATTGCTGAACACGAGCAACGAGCCTTCCCTCAACAAGCTCTCCGACCGGGAACTGGAGATCGTGGTCCTGATCAAAAAGGGTCTGTCTTCAAAAGAAATTGCTGAAAACTTACAGATCACCACCAAAACGGTTGAGGTACACCGCTATAATATCCTGAAAAAACTCAACCTCCGCAATACGGCCGAGCTGGTGAATCTTGCTTCGCAGTCGGGGTACTAGGCATAGATCCTTTCTATCGCATCGCGGTATTTTTCCATGATCACTTTTCGCTTAAGGGATAACTTGGGCGTCATCTCTCCTGTATCGACACTCCATTCATTGGGTAAGAGCTCGAATTTCTTGACCTGCTCCACATGGTTGAAATATTTATTAAAGCTTTCCACCAGGTCCTTGAACAGGTCAATGACCTTTGGATGCCGGATCATTTCTTCCTTATTGGTAAAGGGAATGCTGTTTTTCCGGCACCAGTCCTCCACATTGGGAAAAGAGGGCACGATCAGGGCACCGACAAATTTTCTTTCGGGTCCCACCACCAGCACCTGTTCGATAAAAAGGGATTCTTTCAGCCGGTTCTCGATGGGCAGGGGCGCTACATATTTACCCCCACTGGTCTTGAACAGTTCTTTTTTCCGGTCGGTGATCTTGAGAAATTTATTATCGACCATCATCCCGATATCTCCCGTGCTGAACCAGCCATCGTGAATCACTTCGTCGGTGAGGTCGGGCCGCTTGTAATAACCCATCATCACATTGGGTCCTTTGCAAAGGATCTCCCCATCCTCGGCAATCTTGACCTCCACCCCTTCAATCAGCGGGCCAACGGTCCCGAATTTGCGGTTGGATTCTTCAAAACGGTTGACGGCGATGACCGGGGAGGTTTCGGTGAGACCGTACCCTTCCATGATCCTGATCTGAGCGGCGGTAAAGATCCTGATCAGTCTTACCTGGCAGGCTGCCCCGCCAGTTACGATACATTTGATCTCATTGCCGAGCCCTTCGCGCCATTTGCTGAAAACAAGTTTATTGGCCAGGGCCAGTTGAAAATCATACCAGGCTCCCTGTTGGGTGTTGATCTCAAATCTCTCGGCCAGTTCATGGGCCCAGAAAAATAATTTCCGCTTGATACCGGTCAGTTCGTTGCCCTTCTGCATGATCTTGTCATACACTTTTTCCAGTAAACGGGGCACGGTGGTGAACATATGGGGTTTTACCTCCAGCAGGTTGGGTCCAATCGTATCCAGGCTCTCGGCATAGTAAATGGATGTGCCGCGAAACAGGTAGAGATAGGAGACCATCCTTTCAAAAATATGGTTGAGGGGCAGGAAACTCAGCGAACGGAGATGTTCCCCCGGAGGGAAACAGGGTGTGCTGGCCATCACATTGCTCAGGATATTTTCATGTGAAAGCATCACGCCCTTGGGAGTACCGGTGGTTCCCGAGGTATAGATCAGCGTAGCGAGATCCTTGTATTGTATTTTTTCGGCGATGGCCCTTACCTGGCCGATCCCTTCCGGGCTGGAGAGCCCGTTCACTGTTTTCCAGTGTTCGGCATTGGGCACATGTTCAAAAGTGAATATCTTCTGCAGACTGGGTACACGGCCCTGGATGCTGTGCACTTTGAGAAAGGATTCCTCATCGTTTACAAAAACTAATTTCACTTTAGCGTCATTAAAAATAAATTCCAGGTCATTGACCCCGATGGTTGGGTAAACGGGTACCAGCACGGCGCCGATCTGTTGCACCGCCAGGTCCAGCATGATCCATTCAGGCCTGTTTTTCGAGATCACGGCGATCTTGTCCCTGCCTTCGATCGACATATCAGCGGGCCCTGCTCCCAGGCTCAGGAGCCCGGCACTCAAATGGTCGACAATTTCTTTTACGGCCGCGGAGCTGTATTTTTTCCACTGCCCTCTTTCCTTGGCAGCCAGCATATCCTCCAGGCCGCCTCTTTCCAGTTGTAAGGCAATGCAGTCAAATAAGCGTGTGGGTTGGGTCATGGCAATCGCAGATTTATCAGGCTTTAAACTGACAATTTATAGAAAATAAGGCTAAAAAAGAAAAACCCTGCTCAGGCAGGGAAGCGATAAAAAATCAGTGATGGATCATCGTACCTGGTAATATTGGCCGGGGGGTATTTTAAAGATGCTTGATTGCTGCCATTTGCTGAACTTTTCATATTCGGTGACATGGGTCTTGGTCCAGTTGTCGTAGGCGGCCAGGTCTTCCACGGTGCCAAACAACCATTGGTTATAGGCGTCAAACATACCATCCCTCAGCAATTGCTGGTGGTAATCAAACAAACGAAAGGGAAATTTCGTAGCATAATTTTCAAACCAGTCCAGGATGAAACGGGTGCGCACCATGGTCAGGGTTTCGACAGAGATCCCTTTTGATAAAACAGAAGCCTGTTTACCCATCACCATAAGAAAGGCTTTGGCGAATTCACTCTTGTTCTTTTCTTCCCCTTTCATCAGGTCGGCTTCCGCGAATAATTTTTCCTTGTATCCTTTCAGCAATAATTCCTTCATGGTGGCGCCTCTTTTCGACAGGCTTTCCATGTTCACAAAGATTTCGCCGTAAATAAGACTCCATACCTTATCCCGGGTATAGAAATAATAAAGGGCGGCGTTATAATAGTTACCGCTGTAACCCGGGTCGGTTTCAATCCCTTTTTCCCACTGGCCGATGGCGGAATAATCTTTTTTCTCCCAGAGTAGTTCACCATATTCACTGTAGAGGGGGCCGCTTTTGGGGAATTTCTTCAGGCCTTTCTTATAGATCCGCTCACATTCTTTAGGATCTTCAAGCGCTTTGTACACGTTGCCTGCGATCTGGAAACTGATCACATCGGCATCGTCCCGGTCGATGATGGTTTTCACCCCTTCAACGGCCTTTGTATAATCCCTTTTGTAATAGTAACATTGAATCAGTTCCTTTTGCAGTTCGAGATTATTCTTGTCCTGCTGTAATCCCCGGTTCAGCACCACGATGGCATTGTCAAAATCACTGCTGCGCATGAAATTCCTGGCGGTCTCCAGGTAGTTGGTGGGCTGACCAAAAACGGAGCTGCTGAGAACAGTGAACAGGAAAAACAGGGAGCGTATTTTCATGGAGATAAATTTGTTTTGCCAATACAAAGGCAAAGAAAAAGAAGAGACGTTATTAAAAACGTGCCGGTTGCAAGATTACGAATAATTTAAGAGTTAATTAAATTAGATGTGTCAGCAAACCGTCTCTCAGTTTGGGTTCAAACCAGGTGCTTTTCGGGGGCATCACATTCCCGGTATCAGCAATGGCAAACAACTGTGCCAGGGTAACGGGGTAGAGGCTGAAAGCCACTTTCATCTCACCACTGTCAACCCTTCTTTCCAGTTCTTTCAACCCGCGGATGCCGCCTACAAAATCGATCCGCTTGTCGGTACGCTGGTCTTTGATATCAAGTAATTTATTGAGTGCGTTCTGCGAAAGGATCGATACATCCAGCACTTCAACAGGGTCTTCGGTAAAACTGCCAGCTCTTGCGGTGAGGATATACCATTGTTTGTTGAGGTACATGCCAAATTCATGCAGCTGTATGGGTTTGACCGGCTCGGGGCTCTGGGTGATCATGAAATCATCCTGCAGGGCGCTGATAAATTCTTCCGGGCTATAACCATTCAGGTCTTTCACCACGCGGTTATAATCGAGGATAGCGAGTTCGCTTTCGGGAAAGATGGTGGTGAGAAAATACCGGGCATTTTCGCTGTCTGGGAATTCCTTACTCACTTTGGCAGCGGAAGCGCATCGGTGATGACCGTCGGCAATATAGGTGGCGGGCACCAGGGTACGGAAGAGTTGCGTGATGGAACCGGTTACGGTATCATTATCGATACACCATACCGTATGCTGGATACCATCATCGGCTTTGAAATCATAAATAGGTTTGCGCGTGGCCTTCCACCCGTTGACCAGAGCATTGACTTCTGTTACATCCCGGTAAGCCAGGAATACATTGCCGGTCTGTGCGCGGATTGTGCGCATATGATCGATACGGTCTTTTTCTTTTTCTGGGCGGGTGAACTCGTGCTTTTTGATTACATCATTAAAATAGTCTTCCACGGAGGATACACAGACCAGTCCTGTTTGGGAACGGCCATCCATGATCAACTGGTAGATATAGTAACAGTCTTTTTCTTCTTGTTCCAGCACTCCTTCGCTGATAAAATGTAATAGGTTCTCTTTGGCTTTCTCATACACCGCATCACTGTGGGTGTCGGCGATGCCGGGAAGATCGATCTCGGATTTGGTGACATGCAGGAAAGAGTGGGGGTTCCCCGCAGCTTCGCGGGCGGCTTCTTCCGAATTCAATACATCATAGGGTCTTGATGCCACGGTGGCTGCCCATTCCGGTTTGGGTCGTAAAGCTTTGAAAGGTTTGATAATTGCCATGATAATAATAATGCCGATTGAATAATTTATGAATGCTGCTGACTGAAATCCTTCATCAGGTCGGTAAGGACGATCACGCTTTCCATGGGGAGTGCATTATACAGGGAGGCTCTGAAACCCCCTACAGACCTGTGCCCTTTTACACCGACCATGCCATTTTCCCTGCAGGTATCGAGAAATGCTTTTTCCAACTGCTCATCCTCCATGATCCAGACCACGTTCATCAGGCTCCTGTCTTCGCGGGCCACCTTGGGTGTAAACAGAGGTAACGCATCCAGGGTATCATAGAGAAGCCGTGCCTTGGCCTGGTTGGTTTCTTCCATCGCGGCTATTCCGCCATTCGCTTTGAGCCAGCGCAGGGTCAGCAGGCAGACATATACTGCAAAAACAGGTGGGGTATTGAGCATGGAGCCATTGGCGATATGGTTCCGGTAATCCATCATCGTGGGCAGCTTCCGGCTAACGGTACCGAGTACCTGCTTATTGACGATCACCAGGTTCACCCCCGCTGCACCGATATTTTTTTGCGCCCCGGCATAGATCAGGGCAAAGCGGTTGAAGTCCATGGAACGGCTCAGGATATCACTGCTCATATCCGCTACCAGCGGAACGCTGCTGTCCGGGATGCTGTGCATCTGGGTGCCTTCGATGGTGTTATTGGTGGTATAATGAAAATACTTTGAGTTGTTAGGGATCTTATAGCCCTTGGGGATATAGGTATAATCCTTATCGGCAGAACTGGCTACAACATTGACATTTCCAAAGATCCTGGCTTCCCTGATGGCTTTTGTACCCCAGGTACCGCAATCAAGATAGGCGGCTGTTTCCTTTTCATCCAGCAGGTTCATGGGTACCTGGAAAAACTGGGTGGAGGCTCCTCCATGAAGAAATAACACTTCATGATCTGCATCCAGTTGCATCAGTTCCTTTACCAGGGCAATCGCCTCATCCATCACTTCCTGGAACAGTTTGGTGCGGTGACCGATCTCCAGGATCGATAGACCGGTATGGTTAAAATCAAGAATAGCCTGGCTGGCCTGCTCAAAAACCGTTTTTGGTAAAATGCTGGGGCCAGAATTAAAATTATGTACCATTGATTTCAGGACATTCATGTAAAGAATTCAAATTTGAATTGAGGGTGCAAATGTAACAAATAATAACGGGTGGCTCCCGGCGTTTTATTCATGAATCCTTCCTTTGATGTTTCCGCTACGCCAGGCAGCATTCAACTGGTCAAATTCTTCCTGGTCTTCTTTCGAAACCGTTTCACGGTTCAGTCCTTTCAGGTCGGGCTGCCCTGCATTGACCCAGGCCGTATACCAGCAGGAAGCAATTGCAAAAATGGATTGCCGCATCCTTCGCTCCACCATGCCCTGCAACATCGTATTATAGGCCCTGGCAAAAGCGGAAGAGTACTGACGAATGGTTGTTCCGTTCCGGTTTTCAAAAGCATATTTCTGGTCAATGGCAAAGTGGAGGGTTAGTTCCGCTTCATACCGAAGAACGGTATCGGCTGCTGCGGCGCTTTCCAGCACCCTCGACCAGATAAAGGCAGCCGGGTCATTGAGATATACGGCCCTTCCGATAAAGAAATCCCATTCCTTATCGGCCAGCAATTCCGGGATCCTGCTTTCCCAAAATCCATGGATACCCAACTGGCCGGTCTTCTGCCCGTTATGGTTGCTGCTGGTATGCAGGGGTACATGCGCATCAGCAATATAATGGCCCAGTTCAGCGGAGAGTTTGAGGATCTTTGCTGTTTCTTTTTGCTGAAAGGCCTTTGTCAGCCGGTACATCATGGTCTCGATCCACCAGGGTACGATGCCGTGTTCCTGTAAACTGTCATCAGAATATTTAACGACAGCTTCCTTCCAGGACCTTGGTAAAGCGTCAAAGGGATAAGCGCCATAATGGTCGAGGTCAATATAATGACGGGGTCCTTCTTCTGCCACCGCATACCTTCGCTTGTCGGGGTCAACAGCATGTTCGGCCAGGTAATCGATATTGGCCTTATAAAAAGCGATCATTTCGGGGGGCAGGAGGAAAACAGCATGGCTGTTGATCTTTTTATGGGCAAAGAACCCCCAGCAGGAGGCATCCATGGCGAGAAAGGCCATGGGCAATAGCAGGATAAGGCGTTTCATAAGAAAAGAAATGGTCTGGTTATTTTTTATCGTCGTCAATCGTTATCACGCCACCGGTCACCGCAAATTTCATGGCATCGGAGGCGCCAACATCTTTTAGCATTTTGATCCTTTCCCGTTTCACCACATACACCTGGCCTGCAATATTATAACCCTGTGGCACATAGGCCGTAACATATTCAGCACCCAATTCAAACTGGTGCATGTCTTCATTGGTCAGGAACCCGATCATCCAGACCTCTTCCCCAAAAACATTGACCAGGATAGGCTTGTCGAATTTTTTCTTATCGCCGGCAAAAGCCTCAAAAAAATCCTTCACCGAGGTATAGATAAACTTGATACCAGGGGTCCTTTCCAGCAGGCTTTCAAAAAAATCAACAAAACGTCCCACCACGAAGAACGAGGATATATAACCGATAATGATGATCAGGATCACCACGATCCCGAACCCGATCCCCTTGGGCAGGCCCTTCACCGTTTTGATCTCCAGCACCCCGTCGCCATTGGTATCAATGGCAATTTGCCGGGTGGTACCCAATATTTGGGGCAGGAGTTCGTCTAGGAAATTAAATAAAGCCACCATAGCCCAGATGGAAATGGCAATCGGCGCCATGATCAGCACCCCCTGTAAAAAATACCGGAGTAGCTTTTTATAGGTAAATTTCCCAATTGCGGCCGTTCTGGTGCTCATTTTCTTGATTTTAGGCTTAAAGATAAACCAATTTTATCCCGGAGACGGATGTGAAATTTATGTTATCAGTGGTTATATTTCTTGATGGAAACTTTGGCAACGTTTAAAGTTTCCATAGTTTTGCGTCCGATTTTGCAATTATGGAAATAAAAGAAAGAATAAGGGAAAAGGCATTTGAGATGTTCATGCGGTTTGGGATCCGGTCTGTTTCCATGGATGAGATTGCTGGTCAGCTGGGGATGAGCAAGAAAACCCTCTACCAGCATTTTGCGGATAAGGAAGAACTGATCAATGATGTGGTTTTGCATGATATCATGAAAGATGAGCAGGACTGCCGGGAAGCCTGCGGGCAATCGGCCAATGCCGTTGAAGAGATCTTCAGGATCATGGGTTTTGTACTGGAACAGCTCCGGAACATGAACCCGGTAGTACTGTTTGACCTGCAGAAATTTCATCCCGGGGCCTATGCTCATTTTGAAAAACACAAAAATGAGTTCATGCTGAACATTGTGCGCGCCAATATCGAAAGAGGGCTCCGCGAAGAACTCTACCGGCCGGAACTGGATATCGATATCATATCCAAATTCAGACTGGAATCGATGTTTATCCCTTTTAATATGGATGTTTTTCCCTCGGGCAAGTACAATGTGGCTGCCATTACACAGGAGATTATGGAACATTTTGTGTATGGAGTCGCCACCCCTAAAGGCTACAAGCTGATCCAGAAATATAAAAAAGAGCTTATTATCAATAAATGACGGATATATGAAACTAAAACCAACAGGAAAATTGCTTTTTTTCCTACCATTAACCTTTCTCCTTTTGCCAGCAACTGCGCAGGAACGACATGATTTTTCATTGCAGCAAACGGTGGATTATGCGATGAAAAACAGTGTGCAGGTAAAGAATGCATTACTGGATGTAAAGCATCAGGCTGCGGTCAATGATGAATTTACGGCAGCGGCTTACCCGCATATCAACGGTACCATCAGTTCCACCTACAACCCGAATGTTGCCACCATGTCCTTTCCCAACTTTATTGCCGCCGCCACTTATGGGGTGCTTGAAGATGAAGGCGTCAAAGACGGGAATGGCAATACCATCGTGTCGCCCACCGATTTCGGGTTTATCCAGGCGCAGTTCGGTACAAAATATTCTTCCAATATCGGGGTCTCCCTGACTCAGCTGCTTTTCGACGGGCAGGTCTTCGTGGGTTTAAAGGCCCGGAAGACGGCTTTGGAATGGAGTGCCAAGAATACCGAGATCACCCAGGAAAATATCAAGGCCAATATCCATAAGATCTATTACCAGTTATTGGTGAGCAAAAGACAGATCGCCCTGCTGGATGCCAATATTGCACTGATTGAAAAATTATCAAAGGACACAAAACTGATGTACGAAAATGGATTTGTGGAAAAACTGGATATGGATAAACAGCAGGTACAGCTCTCCAACCTGAATACGGAAAAAAGAAAGGCACTGAACGGAATTGAAACGGGGTTCCTCGGCCTGAAAGTGCTGATGGGGATGCCCGTCAAAGACACCCTGGTACTGACCGATTCCATCAGTGATGACCTGATCAAAGACGGGGCGCTTGAAATGGCGGCCTATAACTATAATGACCGTCCGGAATTCCAGTATGCCGCCCTTGGTAAGAAACTGGCGGAATTCAATATCCGGCGTTACCAGCTGAGCCAGATCCCGACCATCAGCCTGTCCGGCTCCTATTTCAAGAATGCCCAGCGGAGTAAATTCGATTTTTTTGGAAAAGGGGACTGGTTCACCGTATCCTCCATCAACCTGAACATTAATGTTCCGATTTTTAACGGGTTCGCCATGCGATCTAAAATTGCGCAAACCCAGATCGAACTGGAAAAAACCAACAACCAGGTGGAGGCGCTGAAACTGAATATCGACCAGGAAGTGTTGGCCGCCCAGCTCAATTTCCGGTCCGCCATCATCAGTATGGACTACCAGAAACAGAATATGGAACTGGCGGA
This sequence comes from Terrimonas sp., assembly GCA_016125075.1. Taxonomy (GTDB): domain Bacteria; phylum Bacteroidota; class Bacteroidia; order Chitinophagales; family Chitinophagaceae; genus SpSt-398. The sequence continues at coordinate 157,155 of WGMO01000013.1, read as the reverse complement.
AAAAGTCTATAACCAGACTAAGAAGAAATATGAGATCGGTACCGGTTCTGCACTGGAGATCACACAGGCACAAACCGATCTGAAATCGGCACAAACCAATTATATCAGCGCTTTATATGATGCCATCATCGCGAAAGTGGATTATATGAAAGCCACCGGAAAATTATAAAAAACATTAACCATTATAAATTGAATAGTATGCAAATCAAGTCATGGATATTAACAGCGGCCATACCGGTTATCATCAGTGCCTGCGGCGGCGGATCAGCCAGGGAAGGGAAGGGCGACCTGAGTGATAAGAAGGCGAAACTGGAACAGCTTAAAAAGCAGCATGATGAATTGAACCAGCAGATCACCAACCTGCAGGAGGAGATCAACCGCTTAGACCCACTGGCCGCTACCGGTAATGCACGTCTTGTTACCGTATCCCCGCTCAGTACCCAGGAATTCAATCATTTTATCGAACTCCAGGGAAAAGTGGATGCCGAAGATATCGCCTATGTCACCCCGCGCGGTGGCGCCATGCAGGCCGGACAGGTAAAAGCCATCTATGTAAAGGAAGGTAGCTATGTGAAGAAAGGGCAGTTATTGCTGAAACTGGATGACGGTTTGATCCGGAAGCAGATCGAGGGTATCCAGACCCAGTTGAACTTTGCAAAGGATATCTACCAGCGCCAGCAAAACCTTTGGAAAGAGAATATCGGTACTGAAGTGCAGCTGCTGACCGCAAAGACCAATGTTGAATCCCTGGAAAAACAGCTGGGGACTGTAAAAGAACAGCTGGATTTTACCAATGTATATGCTGAAATGAGTGGTATTGCCGATGAAGTGAATATCAGGGTGGGCGAGATCTTCACCGGAGCGCCTCCCATGGATATCAGGATTGTGAATACGAGTAACATGAAGATCATGGCGAATATTCCCGAAAACTATATCACAAGGGTGCATAAAGGCACTCCCGTTCAGGTGATCATCCCGGATGCAGGTAACCGTGTGATCAATAGTACTGTTTCCCTGATCAGCCAGACCATCGATCCGAGCACCCGTGGATTTGTTGTGGAAGCAAAATTGTCCAATACCGGTGGTTTAAAACCCAACCAGGTCGCTATTATGAAGATCCTGGATTATTCGGTCCCCAAAACAATTGTTGTTCCCCTCAATACGATCCAGTCTGATGAAAAAGGCCGCTATGTATTTGTGATGGAGAAAAAAGGCAACAGATCGGTGGCTGTGAAAAGACCCGTTGTAACAGGCGAGTCTTTTGGTGATGGCATTGAGATCAAATCCGGTTTACAGGAAGGTGAGCAGTTGGTCACACAGGGATACCAGAATCTCTATGAAGGCCAGTCCATCGCTGCTGAAGAAAAATAAACCCAAAACTGACTTCTAAAAAATAATTATGAAGAATTTTATAGAGGGAATTGGCAATAAATTCAAACAGTTTAAACCCACCAGCTGGTCGGTCGATAATACCACGGTGATTTATATTGTGGCCATACTCATTACCCTGTATGGATTGAATAAGTTCAATACTCTTCCCAAAGAACAGTTTCCCGATATCGTTGTGCCCACGATCTCTGTGGCGACGGTGTATGTAGGGAACTCTCCTAAAGACATTGAGAACCTGGTGACCCGCCCCATTGAAAAGCAGGTGAAAGGTATTTCCGGTGCTAAAGTCAATAAGGTCACTTCGATATCCCAGCAGGATTTTTCACTCATCACCGTTGAGTTTGAAACCGATGTGAAAACGGATATTGCCAAGCAGAAAGTGAAGGATGCAGTTGATAAGGCAAAGACTGACCTGCCAACCGACCTGACCCAGCAACCCGATGTACAGGAATTCGCGTTCAGCGAAATGCCGATCATGTATATCAATATTAGCGGTGATTATGATCCTATCAAACTGAAGGAGTTTGCCGACAAGATGCAAGACCGGTTTGAAGATCTCCGGGAAGTGACCCGGGCTGATATTGTTGGTGCACCCGAACGGGAGATCCAGGTGAATGTGGATCCATTTAAAATGCAGTTGGCCAGGCTTTCTTTTTCCGATATTGAAAATGCTATTAGCCGGGAGAACAACGATATCAGTGGTGGCCAGATTGAAGTGGGAAATATGAAAAGGACCCTGCGGGTGAAAGGACAGTTCAATTCCGCTCTTGATATGCGGAATATCGTGATCAAAAATATCCAGGGGGCGCCCATCTACCTGCGTGATATCGCAGAAGTGAAAGATACCGTGAAGGAAAAAGACAGTTATGCCCGGCTGGATGGGAAAAATGTTATCACCATCAATATTGTGAAACGTTCGGGTGAAAACCTGATTGATGCAGCGGCGCATGTGAAAGAAGTGATTGCCGACATGCAATTGAAAGGGGAGATCCCGCCGGCTGAACAGTTAAAAGTGGTGATCACCGGCGACCAGAGCAAGCAGACAGAAACCTCTTTTACCGACCTGGTCAATACCATTGTGATCGGGTTTATTCTGGTATTGCTGGTATTGATGTTTTTCATGGGAGTCACCAATGCCTTCTTCGTGGCCCTGAGTGTTCCACTCAGCGTTTTCGTGGCTTTCCTCTTTTTACCCATCGGCGATTTTGTGGTGGGTACACCGCTTACCTTGAATTTCATTGTGCTGTTTGCCCTCCTGTTCGGGTTGGGTATCATCGTGGATGATGCGATCGTGGTGATTGAAAACACACACCGGATTTATAATAATGGAAAAATCCCTATCATTCGGTCTGCTAAAGAAGCAGCCGGAGAAATCTTTGTTCCGGTACTGGCGGGTACACTCACCACCCTGGCGCCCTTCTTTCCATTATTGTTATGGAAGGGGCTGATTGGTAAGTTTATGATCTACCTGCCAACCATGCTGATCCTTACCCTTGCAGCCTCCCTTATCGTAGCGTTTATTTTTAACCCGGTTTTTGCCGTGAGTTTTATGAAACCCGAGGGCAAAGAACATGAAATGCCAAAGCGACAACTATTCCGTAAATGGTGGTTTTGGGCCTTTATCGGATTCGGGGTCTTATTGCACCTGGCCGGCTGGCATGGCTTTGCCAATTTCATGCTGCTCTTACCCATTCTCTCTATGCTGAATGTTTTTATGCTGAGAGGTATCATCCATACTTTTCAAAACAGGGTCCTGCCCTGGTTGATGAGTCATTATGAAAACCTTTTGAAATGGGTATTGAAAGGAAAAAGACCGGCCTGGTTGCTGGTATCTTTGTTCCTTTTATTTCCGGTTTCAATAGGTCTTTTCCTCGCCAGGACACAGGGCCGTCAAACCTTCTTTCCCACCGGTGACCCGCATTTTATCTATGTGTATTTAAAGATGCCGGTAGGAACAGATATAAAATACACGGATTCTGTAACCCATGAACTGGAAAAAAGGGTCTATAAGGTGCTGGGTGACCAGCAACCCGGTGCACCGGGTTCGATCGTGGAAAGTGTGATCGCCAATGTGGCTGTTAGTGCCAATAATCCCAGAGATAATAACCGCAGCGTACAACCTAACCTGGGAAGGGTTCAGGTCTCCTTTGTTGAATTTGAGGATCGGCATGGCAAAAGCACGAAACCTTACCTGGCTGCTGTCAGGGAGGCGGTGCAGGGCATACCCGGCGGTGAAGTGACCGTGAACCAGGAAGATAATGGCCCTCCCACCGACCCGCCGGTGAATGTTGAAATTGCAGGAGATAATTTTGAATCAATCGCTAAAGTGGCCACCGCCCTCAAGAATTTTATCGACACGAATAAGGTGGAGGGTATCGAAAGCCTGAACATGGATGTGGATGTCAATAACCCGGAAATATCAATAACCCTGGATCGGGAAAAAGCCCTGATTGAAGGTATCAGTACAGCCCAGGTGGGGATGGAGATTCGTACAGCTGTATTTGGTAAGGAGGTGAGTAAGTTAAAGGATAATGAAGATGAATACAAGATCCAGTTGCGGTACAGCGACCTGGTCCGTAATAATATCACCGACCTGATGAATATGCGGATCACCTTCCGTGATTTCACTACAATGGCCATTAAACAGATACCCTTGAATGCCATTGCTAAGATCGAGTACACGAACACCTCCGGTGCCATCCGGCGTAAAAATCTGAAACGTACCATTCAGTTACAGTCAAATGTATTGGATGAATCACAAACGCAGATCATCAATAAGGCCCTTGCGGTGAAGATTGCCGAGTTCAAAACGGTTTACAAAGTACCACCGGACGTCACTGTGCGGCAAAGCGGGGTGAGTGAACAGCAACAGGAAACAATGAGTTTCCTGGGCACATCACTGATTTATGCCTTATTGCTGATATTCCTGATCCTCGTGACCCAATTCAATAGTCTCAGTAAACCCTTTATTGTATTGACAGAGATCTTCTTTTCCATCATCGGGGTCCTGCTGGGATATGCGATCACTGGTATGACTGTGGCGACCATCATGCTGGGCGTGGGCATCATCGGCCTGGCCGGTATCGTGATCAAGAATGGTATCCTGCTGATCGAATTCACTGATGAGCTAAGGGGAAGAGGTATGCGGACAAGGGAAGCAGCCATCCAGGCGGGTAAGATCAGGATCATCCCGGTCATGTTGACCGCATTGGCTACCATGCTGGGTCTGTTACCACTTGCTGTTGGTCTGAATATCGACTTTGTAGGCCTGTTCCGTCATCTTGACCCCGCCATTTTCTTTGGCGGTGATAGCGTGGTTTTCTGGGGCCCGTTGTCCTGGACCATCATATTCGGGCTCATTTTCGCATTTTTCCTGACCCTGGTGATGGTGCCAAGTATGTACCTGATCTCAGAAAGGCTCAGGAGACCGATGAGCAGGTTTTATGGCACTAAGTTCGTGGCATTGCTGGGATTCACCGGTCCGCTTTTCTTTATTTTCGTTGGAATCATGTTCCTGGTTAGAAAAATCCAGGGAAAACCGGTGTGGATGGGAAAATTGAAGCAGCGAAATTAAAATGGGCCTTGTCTTGGTTGATATAGTTGGTTTTATCCCGTCAGGCGGGAGAAGGTGAAATAAAAGCGACCCCCCAAATCTTTTGATGACTGCTTATGCTTACAATGGGGGTCGCCTTTTTTATGCAAATGTTTCCTGGCTTAGTACAGGTTTGAATATAAGTAACTGATATTGAATGGGGCTGTAACCCCAAAACAAAAAAAGCAACGCATCGGGCGTTGCTTTTTTTTGTTATTGACCGGCGGATTAAAATCCTTTCTGTGATTTAACGGGATTACCGTCCACATCCAGTTCAACAATCTCGTAGCCGAATTTTTCAAGGGTTGGTAAAACCTTCGATTTATCGCCAACGAGTAAAATATTCATTTTGCTGAGATCGATCCATTTTTTGGCGATCGCACTCAGTTCTTCCTTGGTCATATTCTTCAGGATCTCATTTTGCTGTTCAACATAATTGGCGGGCAGGCCATATTCCAGGATCCTGCCGATAAATCCTGCTTTTTGGAATCCGGTTTCGTAGCGCTGGGCATCAATCTGACCGAGGGCGCTTTTCATAAACATCAGTTCCTCATCCGTTACGCCATTCTCCTGGTAATTTTTCAGTTCCTTGATCACCTCCGAAAGCGCACTGTCCGAGGCAGGTGCCTTGATGCCGGAACTGAATGCGAACTCACCACTGTATTTATCGCCACTGAAACCGCTCCGGGCGCCATAGGTCCATCCCTTATCTTCCCGCAGGTTCAGGTTCAGGCGGCTGTTGAAGGCCCCTCCCAGCGGGTAGTTCGTCAGGAATGCCTTATAATAATCGCCCGTTGCATCGTATTTCAGACCGGTTAAATAGCCCACCCGGAACTCGGATTGTGCGGCATTTTTGACATCTACAAAATAGATCTTCGTTTTTTGCACGGCCGGGGCAGCAGGGATTTCCGGCATCACGATTTTTTTGTTGGGAAGTTTATCCAGGAAATCCAGCTTGGGTAATACCTCGTCTTCTTTTACATCCCCTACTACCACCACATTCACACCCTGTGATGTCATATAATTATTGTAGTAGTTTTCTACATCCTGAAGCGTGAAATTTTTAACGGTTTCTTCCGTACCCTGCTGACTGATACCCAGGATATTATTGCTGCCATAGTTTATTTTATCAAACACATTGCTGGCAATGGATGCCGGCTGCGATTTGCTCAGCTTAAAACTTTCCAGTAATTGCCGTTTCAGCCGGCTGAAGGCATCCTCCGTAAATTTAGGGCTCAGCATCCTTTCTTCCAGCAATGCCAGGGTGGCATCCAGGTTTTTTTTCAGGGAAAAGACCTGGAAAGTGATACCATCCAATCCGCTCGACACATTGATATTGCTGCCCAGTTTTTCCAGTTCTTTCTTGAAATCTTCGGCCGATCTTGTTTTGGTGTCCTCATCCATCATATTGGCGGCAAAAGAAGCCAGACCGGCTTTTGACAGGTCATTGGCCTGTATGATATGCCCGCCGGGAACTTTTATGGAGATCGTAACGGTGGGTAGTTCTGTGTTTTCCGTTCCGATCACTTTGATCCCGTTGTTCATATCCTTTGTCCAGAAAGCAGGCACTTTGATGACAGGGTTCGGGCCGCTGGGGGGTTGAACACTACGATCAAATTTATCCTTGGCCTTTACATATTTTAACCCGTCATACCCATAGTTCGGAGGGGTATAATTGTCCTCACTTACCGTATAATTGTTTTCGCCGGTTACCTGTTTTTCCTGGCCCTTTGTCAGGATGCTCAGTACAACACAATGCTTCATCTTGATATACTGGTTGTAAACCCGCATCACATCCGCTTTTGTCACAGCGCGGTACATATTCAATTCCTTCCCGATCAGGTTGGGATTATTATGAAAGGTTTCATAAGCTGCCAGTTGTGCTACCTTGCCGGAAACACTTTGCAGCCTGTTCATATATTCAGATTCTTTCTGTCCCTTGAATTTGGCGATGTCTTCGTCGGTAACACCACGGGCTTCAAAACTATCCAGCGCTTTGTTCAGCAGGGCATACATAAAGGCCAGTGATTTTCCGGGATAAGGCACAATCTGGAACATGAATTCGCCGGATAATTCGGAATTGGAATGATTGACATTGGCGGCGAGTGCAAGTTGTTTTTTGACCAGTTGCTGGTATAAAACGGAATTGTTTCCCTGTCCGAGTATTTCAGCCAGGCAATCCAAGGCGGCCATATCGGGATGAAGGTCCGGTACAGTAGGATATACCTTGAGCATGACCGGTACCCGCGCATAATTATCCGTATAGGAAACAAAGCGGTGGGTGGGGAGCTCCGGAATCATATTTGGCATATTCTCCACTTTGGGTCCGGGAGGAATCGGGCCGAAATATTTTTCAACCAGTTTCAATACCTGTTTGGGATTAAGATCGCCGCCGATGGTCAGCGTCGCATTGTTGGGGCCATACCAGCGAAGGAAAAAGTTCTTCAGGTCGTTTACATTCACGCGGTCAAGGTCCTCTACATAACCAATGGTCAGCCAACTATAAGGATGCCCGTAAGGATACAAGGCCTGTGACATTTTTTCAAAGGCAAGCCCATAGGGTCGGTTATCATAATTCTGACCCCTTTCGTTCTTTACCGTGGAACGCTGGATCTCAAATTTCTGTTGGGTAACGGCATCCAGGAGAAAGCCCATCCGGTCTGCTTCCAGCCATAACATTTTTTCAAGCTGGTTATTCGGAACGGTCTCAAAATAATTGGTGCGGTCCCGGTTGGTGGTGCCGTTGAGCGTTCCCCCCGATTCGGTGACAATCTTAAAATGCTGCTCATCGCCCACATGGTCGCTGCCCTGGAACATCATGTGTTCAAAGAAATGCGCAAAACCGGATTTGCCGATCTCTTCCCTGGCCGATCCTACGTGATAGGTAACATCCACCCTTACAAGGGGGTCGCTATGGTCTTCGTGGATGATGAGGGTAAGACCGTTTTTCAACTGGTACTTCTCATAAGGGATCACGATTTCGTCGCCCTTCTTGGTCACTTTCTCTACCAGTTTTGTCTGGGACCAGATCGAAGGGCTGCCCAGTAAGACAAAACAGGATAAGAATAAAAATTTTTGTTTCATGAAATGTGAATATTTGGTTTAAGATTAGAGATATATCTATTCTTTTTCTGGGGAAGGACAAAGTAAAGAAATCTGGGCTTTTAACCATGACCATTTATCCATTTCTTTCCCATTTACCGCTTTGATCTTTTGTATTTTTGTAAAAAATCAGCGAAATGAACGAATATACCAGAACCAATCATGAAATTGATTACAAAATCGTAGGGGAAGAGATGCAATATGTGGAAGTGGAGCTGGACCCGCAGGAAACGGCTATTGCCGAACCCGGCAGCTTCATGATGATGGATGATGGCATCCAGATGCAGACCATCTTTGGGGATGGCAGCAACCAGCAAAGGGGATTTTTAGGAAAACTTATGACCGCTGGCAAGCGGGTGCTGACGGGCGAAAATCTCTTTATGACAACCTATACCAATACCGTGCAGGGAAAAAAGCGGGTATCTTTTGCGGCGCCTTATCCCGGTAAGATCATTCCCCTTGACCTTTTACGGCTCGGCGGAAAAATGATCTGCCAGAAAGATTCATTTTTATGTGCGGCCAAAGGGGTCACCATCGGCATCGAGTTTCAGCGAAAACTGGGAACCGGGTTATTTGGCGGCGAAGGGTTTATCATGCAAAAACTGGAAGGTGATGGAATGGCCTTTGTGCATTCCGGCGGCCATGTGGTGGAGAAAGAACTGATGCCGGGTGAATTATTAAAGATCGATACGGGTTGTATCGTAGCGTTTACTCCTTCCTGTGATTATGATATCCAGTTTGTCGGCGGTATTAAGAATACCTTGTTTGGTGGGGAAGGCGTCTTTTATGCCACCCTGCGTGGACCGGGCCGGGTCTGGATTCAATCCCTGCCTATCAGCCGGCTGGCTGGCCGTATCCTTGCTTATGGAACCTATAAACGTAAAGAGGAAGGCAGTATCCTCGGCGGATTAGGCAACCTGTTGGATGGTGATGGCATGTGATCATATTAGATATAAAAGAAAAAGGTGGTAAAATTTTACCACCTCTTTTTTTTCAAGGATATATCATATTGTTATGGCTGGGCAAAACTGTTCCTCGGCCCTCCGCTGGCGAGAGTGGCCAGCATCCTGCTGCTTTGTCCGTTGCTGAACATATACATACAGGCATCATCCGTATAATCCATATAATTCATCGTCATTTCAACCGGGGTGCCGGAACAGGTGCTGAGATGACCGGCAGCAGGACAGCCATAGTTAGCGGTATTGTGCTGCGGGGTATCGCCCACCTGGTCGTTTCCGCAGGTGGCATCTCCCCAGATATGGCGCAGGTTGAGCCAATGGCCAATTTCATGTGTAGCCGTTCTTCCTTTATCAAAAGGATAGGCAGCTGTGCCCACCCTACCGGTTCCGGTATTTAATAAAACCACACCATCCGTGGCAGGGTTGCCACCCGGGAACTGGGCATAACCCAGGATACCGCCGGAAAGGGTGCAGACCCACACATTGAGTTTCGTGGTCGGGCTTGTCGGGTTGATACCACCCCTGCCGGATTTCTTCATATCATCATTGGTTCTCCAGCTCTTTTTGGTGGTTTTTTTCCTGATCACCTGGTCTAACACAAAACGGATACCGATATCACCCGCTTTCACACTGTTATAGGTAGAAGTGTTGTTGTGATCGGCATTGGTGCCACTGTAATCTTCATTCAGTACATCAATCTGGGATTGAATCTGGGCCAGGGAAATATTCTCTGCGGTGGTTCTGTACAATACATTGAACACAACAGGAATCTCAATAATGCCATTCGAAAGTAAGCGGGCAGCGCCATTGCTTTCTACAAATTGGCGGGTAAAATTTTCAAGGTCATTCATTTTTTGACGGAGCAGGGGATTCTCCCGCATCTGTTCTTCCAATACTTCATAGGAATAACAGACTCTTTGTGTGGGGGCGGCCAGGACTTCTTCATCACCGGCCACAGGTGCATCAACAGGGGTAGCAGATTTTTGACAGGCTGCGAAAAACAGCAAAACTCCAAGGAGGAGGCCAAAAGTTTTTTTCATAAATGTGTGTGGTTTGGTTAATAAAATGTTATCTAAATTTATATTCTTTTTATATCCAAATAACAACTGTTAATAATATTATTTATTCACAGTAGTTGATGTTTTCAGGAAGATATTTTCACTAAGTAAAAACGCTTATCGGGGGGATGCAGGATGGACAATTTCAAGGGTATTTATTATGTACAGGGGGGGCAGCCCTTCAATGCGGCGTTTGACTTTCGCAGGAAGAAGGTCCATATTCAATTCCGGGACGAAACGGGGATGGACAGGGAATTGTATTGGTATTATGACAAGATCATCCGCGAGGATTTCAGAAAAGGGGATGGGTTTGTGGTAAAATACCTGGGCTTCCCGGTGCAGGTGCTCGAACTCAAGGGGGAAGCTGAAAGGAGTGCCCTGGAAAATCGGCTATATCAACACGATAGTTCCCGGTACAGGAAGGTTTTCGGATCAAACGGATCACTGCTGCTGAAAGTACTGGGGGGGATCCTCCTCCTGGCCGGACTGGTCTATTTCCTGCTGATTCCCTTCCTGGCGGAAAGACTGGCCTTAAAAGTCCCGGTATCCTATGAACAACAAATGGGCGATGGGATGTTCAATGCCCTTCAGCCGGCATTTGATATTGATGAAGAAAAGACCTTGCTGATCAATGATTTTTTCCAGGAAATGCATATCCCATCGGAATATGATGTGCACATCACCGTGGTTAAAGAGGAAACGGCCAATGCTTTTGCTTTTCCGGGAGGGCATATTGTTGTTTTTGATAAGATCATCAAAGACATGGACCATTACGAGGAACTGGCCGCCTTACTGGCACATGAGTTCATTCATGTAAATGAACGTCACGCCACCCGTTCCATTTTCAGGCAGCTCGGTTCTTCGATGTTCCTTTCTGTGCTTTTTGGGAACGGCAGTTCCCTGGTCAATTTGGCCATACAGCAGGCCAATAACCTGAAGGGCCTGGATTATTCGCGCAAACTTGAAAAAGAAGCTGACCTGCAGGGGTTGAAAATTATTTGTGACCGTAAAATGGATGGCAATGGTTTCGTCGAACTTTTCCGGTTATTGCAAAAAGAGGTCAATACAGCGGGGGAACCGGCATCTGCTGAATGGATCAGCAGCCATCCTGATCTCCAAAAAAGGATCGGCTATATCAAAAGGGACCCCCATTTTAATGCGAACGGCGTAGAGGAGCATCCGATCCTGGCTTCCCTCTTTAAGCGTTTACAATCCGGATGGTGAATAATGAAGCTGCCTGATCCGTTTATTCATGATCAGGAACCAAAGCGGAGGAATTAAGGAAAGTAACATCATGCCCGGGTAGCCCGTTGGCATTTGCGGTGCATCATCATGATGGCGCAGCACCTGGTATTTCCTGCTCGCCAGGTAATGATGGTCGCTGTGGCGGCTTAGTTCAAATAACATCAGCCGGCCGATCACATGGTCGCTGTTCCAGCTATGCTCCGGCAGGGCCCTCCCGTATTTGCCCTCCTGTCCTTTTTCCCTTTGCAATCCATAGTGCTCGATATAATTGACGGTTTCGAGGAGCAGGATGCCCATCAGGGCCGCAGCGAGAAAATAGAGCGTAATCAGTCCGCCAAATGAAAAATAGATGATCGCGACAAAGAGGGCCTGGATCATATGGAATTGGATCATCTCGTTGTGCAGGGAAAGGATATGTTTCCCCTTCTTTCTCATTTCCCGGTTGGCGATCTGCCAGGCACTCCGGTAGCTGAAAAAAATGGAACGGCCATAAAAAGCATACAACATTTCGCCCAGCCGGGCACTGCTGGGGTCCTCCGGTGTGGCCACTCTTTTATGATGTCCCTTATTGTGTTCAATAAAGAAATGCATATACAGGGAGGTCATCAATAATAATTTGGCCATGGCCTGCTCTGCTTTGTTCACCCTATGCCCCAGTTCATGTCCCACATTGATCCCAAACACACCGCAGAGTAAACCCATTACGGCAATACGTCCTGTTACCTCAAAAGGGGAAATTGCGGTGTCACGCATCGAGCTGAGAAAGAAAAATAAGGCGATGAACTGCAGGGGAACCGTTAAATAAATGATAAGGTCATAGAACCAGTCCTTTTTCGCAATTGCTTCTTCCGCTTCATCCAGGTTGGCGGGATTGGGTCGGATAAAAAGTTCAACAAACGGTATGATGATCCAGGCATAGATCATGGGTAGCCAGATCATCCAGCCCCTGGTGTGGAAGGAGTAAAAGGCCCCGGCATAAATGATAAAAGGGGATAGATATTTGAAAGCCCTCCATTTCATGACCATAAATGTAGAAAATAACTCAGTTATTTTATCGTTATGTTCACAGGTCGTTAAACTTCTCCTTTTCATCCCGGTCTTAAAAAAAAATTTTGATGTCGCTTTCCAATCAACTTAAGAATCATCACCTGATGTGGAGGGCCGGATTTGGCCCATCAGTAGAACAACTGGGCGATCTTGATCGCACCAATCCCGCCCAGCTTTACAAAGCTTTGTTAAAAGGCTCCCTTAAAAAACCCATCAATATAGATGTGGCCGATGATTACCTGAAAGGGTTGTTCATGGGTTTTGAAGAAGTGGGCAGGCAGCAAAAAAAAGAGCTGACCCCGGAGCAAAAGAAAATGGTACAGCAAAAGCAGCGTGAGGGGGTGCGAAGCCTGAATCTGGCCTGGCTCAGGGAATTTGTCGTCACCGATGCGCAACTCAGGGAAAAGTTTGCTTTTTTCTGGCATGGGCATTTTGCCTGCCGTAACCTGAATGTATTTTACCAGCAGGGATTGCTGGATGTGATCCGCCGCAATGCCCTGGGCAATTTCAGGGATTTATTGATGGAAGTATCGAAATCTGCTGCCATGCTGAATTTTCTCAATAACCAGCAGAACCGCAAAGACCACCCGAACGAGAACTTTGCAAGGGAGGTGATGGAACTCTTTACCCTGGGCCGGGGGAATTATGAGGAGCAGGATGTCAAAGAGGCCGCAAGGGCCTTTACCGGATGGGGTTCAAATGTGCAGGGCGAATTTATGTTCAGGAAGTTCCAGCATGATACGGGCAACAAGACCGTATTGGGCAGTACTGGTAATTTTTCCGGGGAAGATGTGCTGGATATCCTGCTGGCACAAAAGCAAACCGCGCGGCATATCGTTCAGAAAGCTTATCGTTTTTTCGTGAATGAGATCGTTGATACTGAAAAAACGGATTGGCTGGCAGAACGCTTTTATCATAGCGGCTATGATATCAGTAAGCTGGCAGAAGATATTTTTACCAGCGACTGGTTTTTTGAAGAAAAGAATATTGGTGTTAAAATAAAATCACCGGTTGAATTACTGGCCGGGATCCAACGCATGCTCCCCCTCAGGATCGAAAATGAGGAATCGCTCATCTTTTTACAGAAAGCCCTGGGACAGATCTTGTTTTATCCTCCCAACGTGGCGGGCTGGCCCGGGGGAAAGACCTGGATCGACAGTTCAACCCTCATGCTGCGGATGCGCATCCCCCAGCTGCTGAATGAGGCCGATGAACTGAATGTGCGGGCCAAGGAAGATGATGACCAGACCATGGGAAGAAATGAAGGCGATCAGATGATGCAAAGAATGGCAAAAAGAGCCGGGATCCGTGCGGTGATCGACTGGCAGCTGTATGTAAAACATTACGAGAAGACAGGAAAAGATAATCTTTTGGCGTCCATCGTCCGGCAGCTTTTGCTGGCAGACAGCCGCATCAGCGGGGAACTGATCACGCAATTCAGCAATACCAACAGCCGGGACAATTTTATCAAATCGGTGACCCTGCAGTTAATGAGCACACCCGAATACCAGTTGTGTTAATTTACATTATTCAGGAGAACTTTATTCAAAACTCATCATATGTATATCAAGCGAAGAGCATTTTTACAGGCAGGATCGCTGGCAACCGCCTCTCTTTTTTTACCCCGGTTTTTAAAACCCCTCGATGGGGTGACGGCGGTACCACCGGGTAATAAGGTCCTTGTGATCCTCCAATTCAGCGGGGGTAATGATGGGTTGAATACGGTGATCCCATCCTATAATGATATTTATTACCGCTCCCGGCCAAAACTGGGACTGGAGAAGTCAAAGATCCTCTCCCTGACCGATGAAGTGGGATTGCACCCGGCCCTTACCGGGTTAAAGGATCTCTATGATGACGGTAGCCTGGGCATCCTCAACAGTGTGGGTTATCCCAATCCCGACCGTTCCCATTTTAGGAGTATGGATATATGGCATACGGCGAGCAGTAGCCGGGATTACTGGTCAACAGGCTGGCTGGGCCGGTACCTGGATGCCCAGTGTTCCGGATGTGATAAGCCGACCTATGCACTCGAACTGGATGATATGCTGAGCCTGGCGCTCAAAGGGGAAAATAATAATGCCATCGCTATGCGGGACCCCAGGAGACTTTATGGCACTGCCAATGAAAAATTTTTCCGCCAGGTGATGGCCACCCACCAGGATGAGGCAGGCGAGCAACCGGTTGACTATCTGTATAAGACCATGGCCGAAACACTTTCCTCTGCCGATTATATTTTTAAGCAAAGCAGGTTACGGCCATCAAAAGCCGATTATCCCAAATCGGAAATAGGGCAAAATCTGAAGACCATCGCCTCCCTGATCTTTTCTGATATCAATACCAAGGTCTATTACCTGTCGCTGGGAAGTTTTGATACCCATGTCAACCAGCAGGCCCAGCAACAGCGACTCTTCTCCGAAATGAACGAAGCTGTCAATGCTTTTGTGAAAGACCTCAAAACCAATAACCGGTTTGAAGATGTATTGCTGATGACTTTTTCTGAATTCGGAAGGCGGGTTGCACAGAATGCCAGTGGAGGTACCGACCATGGAACCGCCAATAATATGTTTTTCATCAGCGGGGGCCTGAAGCAGAAGGGACTGATCAATGCCATGCCGGATCTTTCAGACCTGCAGGACGGCGACCTGAAATACCAGGTTGATTTCAAAAACGTTTATGCAACAGTATTAAATAAATGGCTGAAGGCAGATGATAAAATGATTTTGAAAAAATCCTATACACCCCTAGATTTTATATAGGGGCACAGACGACTATTGATCGCCTGGCAGGGCGAATGAACGCATCAAAAAAGGCGATACGGTTTGTATCGCCTTTTTTGATTGAGAGTGAAAATTATCGGATACCGTGCATCATCTTCTTCAACCGTGGGGTCAACAGGAATAATAACAGGGAGGCTATGCCGCAGAGCGCAACAAATACCATAAAAAATTCGTACAGGTTATGAATGGTGAATCCGGCAAAAGTGGGATGGAAGGCCCTGATCTTGTTCTCGGCCAGTAAAGCCATTTGTTCTGTGGTGGGGGTGATCTTCTTGTCCAATACTCCCTGCAGATCAATACCCAGTTCTTTTGCCTTGGTGAATTGCTCACCGGTTGCCGGCAGGATGGAACCCAGTGTTCCCGCAAGGGCATAACCGGAAGCATTGGAAAGAAAAAATACACCATACAAAAGCGAGGAAAATCTTTTAGGCGCCAGTTTCCCTACCAATGATAAGCCAATGGGGGAGAGGCAAAGTTCCCCGAAAGTCTGGATGAGATAAAGTAAAATCAGCCAGTAAATGGCCAGCAGGCCGGTATTGCCCAGGTTCTTTACATTATGGGCAATGATAAAATAACTGATGGCGATCAACGCAAGACCGATGGCCTGTTTGACCGGAGAGATAGGTTCCTTGCCTTTTGCCCGCAGCTTATCCCAAAGAATACTGAAGGGTAAGGCAAAGAGGATCACAAAGATGCCGTTAAAGATCTGGACCATGGAAGGGGGCATCTGCCAGCCAAAAAAGTTCCGGTCCGTTTGGTTGTCTGCGATGAAGGTCAGGGATGAACCTGCCTGTTCGAAAGCGGCCCAGAAAAATATGATAAAAAAGGAAACGATATAAATTACCAGGATCCTGTCTCTTTCTTCTTTGGTAAGGGAACTGTCCGATAAGATCAGTCCGGCCAGGGAAATACCGCTGGCATAAATAATTGAATAAATTACGTTTTGTCCGACCACATAGAAAAAGATCAGCCCGAGGGCAATAAATGCCACACCCGCTAATAATAAAGCCTTATGGGAGAATACAGCTTTTTGTGCTTCGCCTTCTTCATAATCGGCAGCTTCGTTCTTGGAGGGTAACCCGCCGATGGGTCTTCCCTCGGGTGTTTTAACATACCTGTCTTTGAGCAGGAAGAAGGTGGCGGTACCGATCAGCATGGCTGCGGAAGCCGCGAGGTAACCCCATTTAAAAGCATAGACATCCCTTCTTAAACCGTCAGCGCTGACCACATCACCCAGCAGGGGGCAGATCAACTGTCCCAGGAAAGCACCCAGGTTGATACCCATATAGAAGATGGTGAAGGCAGTATCCAGTTTATTCCTTTCTGATTTTGGATAGAGGCTGCTCACCATGCTGGAGATATTGGGTTTAAAGAAACCATTGCCAAGGATGATGATTCCCAGGGCAACATAAAGCAGGGTCCTGGCCAGTTCAAGATTGGAACTGAAAATATTGGCACTGACAAAAAGCAGCATTTGTCCGCTGGCCATCATCAGTCCACCCAGCATGATACAGATCCTGTTCCCTAAAAAACGGTCTGCAACAAATCCCCCTAACATCGGGGTCAGGTAACATAAACCGAGAAATCCACCATAGATGATAGAGGATTGTTCCTTACTCATCATCAGGGCATTCACGATGAATAAGGTTAAGATGGTCCTCATTCCATAAAAGTTAAACCGTTCCCACATTTCAGTTCCAAACAGTACCCATAATCCTTTTGGATGTCTTTGTTTTGTTGCAGCTTGCGTCATACAGCTTTTTTTTGGTGAATGAATCAGAATTGCCTTAGCAGCCTGAAAAATAAACAAATTCTTTTACTCGCAAATTTTTACTGTTATCTTTAACAGCCTTATCCGGTATTTTCATGATATTTATCTAAACCAACTGTCGATCCGTAATGAAAATCTTACTATTAGGTTCTGGTGGCCGTGAGCATGCGATGGCCTGGAAGATCAATCAAAGTGTATGGGCCAATCCTCTTTTTATAGCGCCGGGCAATGCAGGCACCGCTCAATGTGGTGTGAATATTGATCTCCATCTCGATGATTTCGGGGCGATCGGAAAATATTGCATAGAAGAAAATATCAAAATGGTGGTGGTAGGGCCGGAGGAGCCGCTGGTTAACGGTCTGTATGATTATTTCCAATCGCATCATATCCTGAAAGAAATTTATTTTATCGGTCCCTCAAAGGCCGGTGCGCAACTCGAAGGCAGTAAAAGTTTTGCCAAATCATTTATGCAAAGGCATCAGATCCCAACGGCTGCTTACCGCGAATTCACCATTGATAATTATGAAGAAGGGATTGCCTATCTCAATACCCATCCCTTGCCTATTGTGATCAAGGCCGACGGACTGGCTGCGGGGAAAGGCGTTGCTATCTGCCAGAACCATGTGGAAGCGATCGCAGAGTATGAACTGATGATCAAAGAATTGAAATTTGGCGACGCCGGCAGAAAAGTGGTAGTGGAAGAATTTCTCAAGGGTATTGAACTGAGTGTATTTATCCTTACCGATGGGAAACATTATATCATGCTCCCGGAAGCCAAAGATTATAAAAGGGCGAAAGAGGGAGATGAAGGTCTGAATACCGGGGGTATGGGCGCCGTTAGCCCCGTGCCTTTTGCCACACCGGGTTTTATGTATAAAGTGGAAGAGCGGATCATCAAACCTACGATCAAGGGTCTGGCAAAAGAGGGCATCGACTACAAAGGATTTATCTTCTTTGGCTTGATCAGTGTCAATAGCGAACCCTATGTAATTGAATATAACTGCCGGCTGGGTGATCCCGAAACTGAAGTAATCCTTCCAAGGCTGAACAATGATCTTGTTGGGCTTTTTGTTGCGACTGCGAATCAGGAATTGAATAAAGTGAATATTGAAATTGATAAAAGAGCGGCGGTAACCATCGTTGCGGTGAGCAGGGGCTATCCGGGTCCTTATGAAAAAGGATATGCGATCAAAGGACTGGATGGGCAATACGGAAAACAATCCATGATCTTTCATGCAGGAACCAAAAAGGAGGGCGAGCAGGTTGTGACGAATGGAGGCAGGGTCTTTTGTGTTACTTCCTATGGTGAAGATATCAGGGAAGCCGTAGCTTCTTCCCTCGAGATATTGGGAAAAACCCAGTTTGACGGTATCAATTATCGCACGGATATCGGCTATGAATTTATTCCAGCATACTGATAATCCTCCCGCTATCCCTAACTTTGGTGCAAACGACCCTTATGGCTGCCAGCGAGGTTAACTATCATGATTATCTGCAGTTGGACAAAATACTCCATGCGCAGTTCCCCGAGAGTATCAATAGAGGTTCGCCAGCACATGATGAAACACTTTTCATCATCATTCACCAGGCTTATGAGCTCTGGTTCAAATTACTGCATCATGAAGTTGATGCAGTTGCCGAAAGCCTGCGCCAGCCTTCCCTGAATGATAATTCCCCCGCGCTTCAAATCGTTGTGCACCGCCTGAACCGGGTGATCACCACCCTGCGCGTACTGGTACACCAGATCGATATCATGGAAACCATGAACCCGATGGACTTCCTTGACTTCCGGGATATGCTCCGGCCTGCTTCGGGTTTTCAAAGCTGGCAGTTCAAAGAACTGGAAGCCAAACTCGGTTTGAAATTTGGGCACCGCCATGGGCAGGAATATTACACTGCTCAGTTAAGACCCGAACATGTTGCGGTCATCAAAGCAGCCGAAAACAATAAATCCCTGCTTGAACTGGTGGGGGAATGGCTGGACCGTATGCCCTTTTTCGAAGAGGAACAGAACTGGAAAAACTTTGTCACCTCATATTCTCCTGCCGAAACAGCATCCGTGAATATACCCGTACATGTTTTCTGGAAGGAATACCAGTATCGTTTCGTGAACAGCCTGGCGGATGCAGAAAAAAACAATGCCGGATTGTTTGCCGAACTTTTTTTGAAGGGAGAAAAGCATGAGAACAGTATCCTTTCCCCGGCAGCATCCCGTTCGGCATTGTTCATCATGCTGTACAGGGGCTATCCTATCTTACAGCTGCCTTACCAGTTATTGAACTGCCTGCTGGAAATTGACGAACAGCTGAGTAACTGGCGGTACCGGCATATGAACATGGTACACCGGATCATTGGCACCCGTATCGGTACGGGGGGAAGCACCGGCAAGGATTATTTAAAGGCGGCTGCCGACAAACATTATATTTTTAAGGAGATAGCCCAGCTCACCAGTTTCCTCATTGAAAGAAGGAGACTCCCCGCCCTGAGCCGGGAAATGGAAACCCGTCTGGGTTTTCGGGCATAAAAAAAAGCAGCCAGGGGCTGCTCTTTGTTTTTTATCAATAGGAATATCTATTGGCCGAAAGTGTACCGGATCCCTAATCCGCCCCAGCCCCCGATAAAACCATTGTTGTAGTTATTACTGCCAAATTCAACAGAAGGTTGCCAGTCAAGCGAAAGGTTGACCGGAGCATTGTTGAATTTATAATCCAGACCTAATACCCCGTCGATACCGATCACCGAATTGCCACCGTACTTGGTATTATAAAAACCAACATGTGCACCCGGTCCGATATACCAGCGGAGACCACCGGCATTGCTGATATCGCCATGGATTTCAAATAATCCGGTGATTCGCATGCCCTGGTTCCAGAAATACCCGATCAGTTCGCCTGCGTTTCTTTCATTAAAGAAATGCTTTAAAGTGATACCGCCACCGTCCCAAAACTTCACACCCAGTGCAGTCGTGTAATCCTGGGCAGCACTTTTATTCACAGAAAGAGATAAGATGATGATGGTTGCTAATACTACTTTTTTCATAATAAAAATTTGATGTACAAAGATACAATGAAGAAATCTGTTTAACAGGGTTCAATTATCCACTATTATGCCAATTTTTTAATACTGAAATGGGTTACCAGAAAATAAATTATCACACAAATGCTGGAAATAGCAGTAACCAGGAACGTATACTGGCTGTTGAAGCCGCTCCAAATGGCACCGGCGATCATACTGGCAAAAAGGGAGCAGATACTCTGGCCGGAGGTATAAAAGCCGATGGCCGTAGCCGTATGGCTTTCATGTGCAATATTGGTGATCCAGGCCTTGGTCACCCCTTCTGTTGCGGCCGCATAGATGCCATATACAAAGAAAAGGACGAAAATAACAGGAATGGATGGGTTAAATCCGAAACCGGCATAGACCCCCGCAAAAAGGACCAGACCGGCCATAAAGACTTTTTTGATGCCGATCCGGTCGGCCAGGCTGCCCAATGGATAGGCGGCCAGGGCAAAGATGAGGTTATAAAAGATATAGGCAGCAATGGTAACCGTATCACTGCCTGTCACTTCTTTGGTCTTTAACAGCAGGAAAACATCAGAGCTGTTAAAGAGCGCAAAGGCCAGTAGGCCCACCACCAGTTTCCGGTAAGCACGGGAGGCTATTTTCCAGTATTTGAAGAAAGAGAAAAAGTTTCCCTTCCCCAAACTGGAAACGGGTTGTTTTTTTTCCCTGAGCAGGAAGATCAGGATCACCGAAATCATACCCGGGATAAAGGCCAGCAGAAACAGCGGTTTGTATTTTTCGGGAAAAAAATGCAGGAAGGTTAAGGCCAGCAAAGGGCCGATCACGGCACCGGTCGTATCCATACCCCTGTGAAATCCAAAGACCCTGGCCTTGGTTTCCCGTGTGCTTTCAGAAGATAAGAGCGCATCCCTGGCAGCTGTCCTTAATCCTTTTCCCAGGCGGTCGACGGTCCGGGCAAAGAAGATCCATAAGGGATAAACGAGCAGCGCCATCATGGGTTTGGATACTGCACTGAAACCATAGCCCAGTTTGATAAAGGGCAGCCGCAACCCTTTTTCATCACTGATCTTTCCAAAATACCCTTTGCTCAAACCCGCGGTGAATTCGGCAATACCCTCCAGTATCCCGATCATAAAAACGGAAAAACCGATTTGGCGCAGGTAAACCGGTATAACTGGATAGAGCATCTCACTGGCGATGTCGGCAAAAAGACTCACGAGTGATAATATCCAAACCGTTCTTGTGATGATCTTCATGGCCAATGAAATTACCGGATTTAATTATTGAGCTTCAAGATTATTTTCAATTTATATACCAACCAATTATTTTTTGCGTTATCAATAAAAATCTGAATCCGGAAGACCTTGAATGGACAATTAATCCCCTTTGTTTATTCAAATTATTTCCTCCAACTTTGCACGCATTAAATCCAACGTGAAAAAATGGGACTTTTTAACTGGTTTACACAAGAAATAGCCATCGATCTCGGTACAGCGAACACCCTGATTATACATAATGATGAAGTTGTAGTCAATGAGCCCAGCATCGTTGCGCTCAACAGGAATAACCCCAAGGAGGTTTTGGCCGTTGGAAAAAAGGCCCTGATGATGCATGAAAAAACGCATGAAAGCATCAGGACTGTACGTCCATTGAAGGATGGCGTAATTGCCGATTTTAATGCTGCAGAGCTGATGATCAGGGAGTTAATCAAGCTCGTGTATCCCAAAAAGCCATTATTTCCCCCTAGTTGGCGGATGATGATCTGCATACCTTCTTCCATTACGGAGGTCGAAAAAAGGGCTGTTAGGGACAGTGCTGAGCAGGCGGGCGCCAAAGAGGTTTACCTGATTCATGAGCCCATGGCCGCCGCACTGGGAATCGGCATTGATGTGGAAGAACCGGTAGGAAATATGATCATCGATATCGGCGGCGGAACCACCGGTATTACCGTTATAGCACTTGCCGGAATTGTCTGCGACCAGAGTATCCGGATTGCCGGTGATGAATTCACAGCCGATATCATGGAGGCGCTTCGTCGTTACCATAGCCTCTTAATTGGTGAACGTACGGCCGAGCAGATCAAAATACAGATCGGGGCAGCGATGAAAGACCTTGATAATCCCCCGGATGATATTCCTGTCAATGGCCGTGACCTGGTAACCGGTATTCCAAAACAGATCATGGTGAGTTACCAGGAAATAGCTGAAGCCCTTGATAAGAGTATCTTCAAGATCGAAGAGGCTATTCTGAAAGCATTGGAACAGACCCCGCCCGAGCTGGCCGGAGATATATACCGCCGCGGACTTTACCTGACCGGTGGTGGCGCCTTGCTGAGGGGCTTGGATAAAAGATTAAGTCAAAAGATTAAGCTGCCTGTTCATGTCGCCGACGATCCGCTGAAAAGCGTGGTCAGGGGTACAGGCATCGCGCTGAAGAATTATGACAGGTATCCATTTGTAATGCGGTAAACCGAAGCCTGAAGAAAGTAGTGGGCAAACCGGCTTCTGACTTCTGACTTCAGATTTCTATGCGAAATGTAATCCTTTTCATCCGCCGTTATTCAACGTTCATCAGTTTCCTGGTGTTGCAATTCATTGCCCTTTCCTTTTTATTCCGGTATAATAAATATCACCGGGTCACTTTTTTGGGCATGGCCAACGAGATCACCGGCCGGTTCAATACACAATACGATAAGATTGACGATTATTTTCATCTCAGGGAGGAGAATGCAAGGGTGCACAAGATGAATGATTCCTTACTGAACCTCCTGCGGTCCGATTTCATCATCCCTGATACCTCAAAGATCCTGGTCAGGGATACCATCAGTTATGATACGACCGGCAGGATAAGAAAGTATTACTGGCGCGAAGCCAAGGTGGTGGCCAATTCAACCGTGAATGAGAAGAACTATATCCAGATCAGCCGGGGCGCCAACCAGGGTATTAAAGATAATATGCCCGTGGTCAGTTCAGAGGGAAGCCCGGTTGGGATCGTGGCCAATGTCAGTGCCAACTTCAGCCAGGTGATGAGCCTGCTGCATGTGCAAAGGACCACTTCGGTGATGATGAAAAAAAGCAGGAATACGGGCCGCCTGGAATGGGATGGCAAGAACCCCCATTTCCTGACTTTAAGGAGGATTCCCAAGAGTGATAGTGTGGCCATCGGCGATACCGTGCTGACCAGTAATTTTCAACAGGTCAATTTTCCGCCGGGACTGATAGTGGGGACGGTGCAGGAAATCAGCACGGAAAAATCGACCGGAGATTATATCTTAAAGATCAAACCCGCCGTTAATTTTCAGAATATCCAGCAGGTTTTTGTGATCGAGAATCTGTTTTATGATGAACAGACCAGGCTGGATAAGGACACCAGGAAAAAAGTGGAAGAATCAGATAAGAAAAACAATTGAGCGACCTATTTAGAAATATCATCCGTTTTGCACTGTTTATCGGTATTCAGGTCTATGTGCTGGATAATATCCCGCCCCTGAACAGGTTTATCATTCCCATCATTTATTACCTGTTTATCCTCTGGCTGCCTTTTTCCGTATCAAGGTTTTGGTTACTGATTGCAGGATTCATTACCGGGCTCACCATTGATTATTTTGTAATGACACCCGGCTTGCATGCAGCAGCCTGTGTGCTGATTGCCTATGTCCGTCCCTTCCTGATCAATATTCTTACCCCAAAGGATACCGCAGATTTTAATTACCGGGAACCCTCCGCCAAGGCGATGGGCTGGGCCCCTTATGGCGTGTATGTATTGGTGCTCACCCTCCTGCACAATGGGTACCTTGTATTCCTGGAATGGCTGCAATTCGGCAGTTTCATTGATTTCCTGGTAAAAGTGCTGTCGACTTCCGCTATTTCCCTGCTGTTGATATTCACGGCCGAGATCATATTTCCCCGGAAAATGAAGTTCAGGACCAATGTAGCCTGATTAAGATCCCATTATTTCCAGCGAACGGGTTATACGTTGATGGTGGCATGCCTCAAGTTTTTGAAAATCTTTTGTGCCGGCAGGGAAAAATATTTGATAAATTTTAGAATAGCAGTTGATAATAAATTTTTTGCATTGTAGTTTTGAAAGAATTTATTATTCTCATTTCCCAACCCCGCTGATTTTTTAATATGCCTGTGTTTAACCAATCGAGAAGCCGTATTATCCGCCTTATCTTCCTGGCTGTCTTCCTGGTTATCGTGGCACAGCTGTTCAATCTCCAGGTCATTTCAAAAAAGTATAAGCAACTGGCCAAAAACCAGGCGGTCCTGCAAAAGATCGTTTATCCGTCGAGGGGGATCATCTACGATAGGAAAGGGCGCCCGATCCTCAACAATATTAAGATGTTTGACCTGATGGTAACACCCTCAGAAGTGAAGAATATTGATACATCGATTCTTTGTAAATTACTGGCCATCGATACGGCAGATTTTAATAAACGGCTCTCCGATCTTTCCTTTAAAAATACACGGTTCCGCCCCTCCGTATTTGAACCCCTGCTGACCTCGGATAAATTAGCCGCTATCGAGGATAATCTTTGGCGGTTCAGTAACGGATTTTTCCTCCAGGAAAGACCCGTTAGGCAATACCCTTATAATGCGGCAGCACATATTCTCGGTTATATCGCCGAAGTGAACCAGCGTGAGATCGATCAGTCGGATGGTTTTTACCGGATGGGTGATTATATCGGGAAAAGCGGTCTGGAGTCTAATTATGAAAAAGTGCTGATGGGCGAGCGGGGTGTACAATTCCTGTTGCGGGATAATTTCAACCGGGTACAGGGTTCCTATGAGAATGGGATCTTTGATACCGCAGCAGTTGCCGGCCGGGGCCTGCGGACCTATATTGATATCGAATTACAGCAATTGGCAGAAAAGCTGCTGACCAATAAGGTGGGTGCCATTGTCGCGTTGGAACCCAAGACCGGTGGAATCCTGGCCATGGCATCGGGACCGAATTTCAATCCCAATAACCTGACGGGTTCCGAGTTTTCAAAAAACTACAGCAAACTGGTGCTGGATGTTTCCGGTCCGCTGCTGAACAGGGCGATCAAAGGCCAGTATCCCGGCGGATCTACCTACAAGCCCCTGGGTGCCCTGATCGGGCTCGATGAAGGTGTCATCACGCCGCAGAGCGGTATCGCCTGTTCCGGCGCTTATTACGGTTGTAGAAGACCGGTAGGCTGTACGGAAAAATGGCCTGGTCATGCTGCCAACCTCCGGCTGGCGATTGCACATTCCTGTAATTCTTTTTTTTGCAATACTTTCCGGCTAACCCTTGATAATCCCCGGTACAAAAACGTGCGGTCAGGCCTCACCCGCTGGGATGAATATATGAATGCCTTTGGGTATGGACACCGGCTTGGCGTAGATATACCCAGCGAGGATGGGGGTAATATTCCGGATACGGCCGATTATGATAAGGAATACCGGGGCCAGTGGAATTCCTGTACGATGGTCACCATAGGTATCGGGCAGGACAAATTACTGGTAACCCCCCTGCAAATAGCCAATGGCATCAGCATTGTTGCCAACAAAGGCTATTATTATACCCCGCATTTTGTGAAAAGCATCGATGAGGAAACAGCGGCGGATACCGTGTTGCTGAGCAAATACCGCAAGAAGCATGAAGTGCTGACCCATATTTCCGATAGCGTGTATAATATTGTCATCAATGGTATGCATGATGTAACCCTGGTCGGTACAGCGGCCCGCTTACCCAAAATTCCCGGTATTGATATTTGCGCCAAAACGGGTACGGCGGAAAACAAAAGGGTGATTGACGGCAGGGTGGTTCAATTAAAAGACCATTCCCTCTTTGTTTGTTTTGCCCCGAAGGAAGACCCCAAGATCGCCATCGGTATTATTGTGGAAAATGGCGGATTTGGCGCCACCTGGGCTGGCCCCATGGCCTACCTGATGGTGGAAAAATACCTCACAGATTCCCTTCGGCAGGACCGGAAACTGGAAGTGGAGCGGATCGCTGCCGCCAACCTGATGCCTTCCTATTTACCCCGGCTCCAATACAAAACAGATTCTACCCGTGCCTTTGAGTGGTATAAAATGACAAAGGACAGTTCCTATATTAAAAAATACATTACCCATCAACCGTTGAAATCTCCTGCCGGTGATAAAAGGCAAAGCGGCGACCCCCAAAACAGGCAGGGGAATATGGCCAGTCTTGATGAAAAAAGAAAAGCAAGGAAAGGAGTCTTTGACGACACTATATGAACCAGCAAAACAATGTCATATCAAAAGGGATTGACTGGAGTATCGTGTGGATATGGTTCCTGCTGTCCTGCATTGGTATCCTGGCTATTTTTGCCGCCACTTATAAGGAAGGGACTCCGGTGGTGCAGACCTTTCTTGGTTTCAAGACCGACTATAGCCGGCAGTTTTATTTTTTTATTGCCGCTGCCGTTATTGCCCTGGTCCTGGTGCTGATAGATAGTAAATTCTTCACCGCTACTGCCAACCTCTGGTATGTATTTGGCATATTGCTGTTACTGGCCGTTTTCGCCATTGGTATTTCGGTAAACGGTACCAAGTCCATTATCAGGTTTGGGAGCTTCCAGTTTCAGCCCGCAGAATTCTGTAAGATCACTGTAGCCCTGGCATTGGCGAAATACCTGTCCCGGGTGGAAACGGATTTCAGTACCGTTCGTGCCCAGCTTATTGCTACCGGCATCGCCCTCCTGCCGGCTATGTTCAGCATCATGCAAAGCGAAACAGGCCTGGCCCTGGTTTATTTTTCCTTCTTTATCGTTATGTACCGGGAAGGACTTCCTTCTACCGTACTGATTACCGGGTTTTCTTTGGCAGCGCTGGTGGTCGCCACTCTGCTGGTGGAAAAGAACCTGCTGGCGATGATCCTCACCGGTATCGCCGTACTCATTCTCTATGCCATGCGAAAACAACTCAAGCGAAACCGCTCGATACTGAGGATAGTGGTTTTGGTTTGGCTTTTATGCGTGGGCATGATCAGGTTCGGGGTACCCTTTGCCTTTCAGCATATCCTCCAGGAACACCAGGTCGAAAGGATCTTCAGCACGATCGGGCGTGATATTCCGGAAGAATATAAAAGCAATGAAGTGAAGAAGGAATTGAAGCGTTCGAAAAAAGACCCTGATTATAATGTCAAACAATCCAAGATCGCCATCGGTAGCGGCGGCCTGCTGGGAAAAGGATTATTAAAAGGGACGCAGACCCGTTTTGATTTTGTACCGGAACAAAGGACCGATTTCATTTTCTGTACAATCGGGGAGGGTTTTGGCTTTGTAGGCAGTCTTACCCTGCTGGCGATTTATCTCCTGCTCCTGTTCCGGATTGTTGCCATCGCAGAAAGACAAAGAAGTGTTTTCAGCCGCTGTTATGCCTATGCAGTGGGAGCCGTGTTCTTCTTTCATATTGTCATCAATGTGGCGATGACAGTGGGATTGGCCCCCGTTATCGGGATACCCCTGCCCTTTATCAGTTATGGAGGTACATCCCTGCTGACCAATACCATCCTCTTGTTTATCATGGTCCGGCTGGATGCCGACCGCCAAATGGTATTGCGATAATTTTTCCGTATTCAATAACAGGAACCGTTCCCGGGCTTTGTATTTTTGATGATGATGAAAATTATCCCCCTGAGTGAAGGCGCTTTCACGATTGATAAAACAAAATTGTTTATTCCCTTTAGCGAAGAGGAACATGATCTGCAGGACAGGCCTAACGGGAGCCTGTTGGTAGAGATCCAGCCCTTTGTTGTGGTGACTGCTAAGGATATCTTACTGATTGATACCGGTCTTGGCTTTCAGAAAAATGGGCATTTGCAGATCCACCAAAACCTGGAAAAGGCAGGGATCGCCGCTGGGGAAATCACCAAGGTGCTGATGTCGCATTTACATAAGGATCATGCCGGTGGTCTTTGCCAGGAGGATAAGCTTACAGGCAGGTATACCCTTAGTTTTCCCAATGCTGTTTACTATATCCAGAAAAAGGAGTTGGAATTTGCCTTTTCAAAAGGATTGCCCTCCTATATCCCTTCCGAACTTGCCCTGCTGGAATCCCATACAAATGTTGTTTTGCTGGAAGAGGACGAGGGCTGGATTGACGGGTATATCCATTATTCGGTAACGGGTGCACATGCCCCTTATCACCAGGTGTTTTGGATCAAAGAAGATGATGAACTGGTCTTTTTCGGAGGGGATGATGCTCCGCAATTGCAGCAAATGAAGCACCGCTTTGTCGCCAAGTATGATCATGATGGTAAAAAGGCGGCGGCTTTACGAACTGCCTGGTGGGAAAAAGGCCGGCAGGAAAACTGGACTTTCTTATTTTATCATGATATCAAAACACCGGTTTATCGCCCGGGAAATGAAGATGTGGTTCAGTAGCCCGACGCTCATTGGGCGGATAAAAAAATGGCCCGCCCTGGAGAGAGCTGGCCGTTGTTAACCTATGAAAAACACCAGTTTTAAAGATACAGTAAAATGATTTTAGTTGTTTCGTTTCGGGTTATCCAATCCTCCTCTTCGCCTGAGCTGCAGGTTTCTTTTGCCCGCCTCATCTTTTAAAGCCTGCCGGAACTCTATGACGGCCCTGTCCACTTTTTCGGGGTCCATTCTTTCCGGGCGGTCCTTGATGGTTTGTCTGATCTGGTCTCTGAAACGGAGTTTGATTTCAATGATCTTTTGTTGCCTGACCAGTTTATCATCCCTGAATTGCTGGTTGGTGGTCCGGATCTCATTAAAATAGCGCAGAAATAACGGGAAGGCCCTGTTGGCTTCCTCTTTGGATAAGTTCAGGCGTTGTTGCATGAACTCCCGGAAACGCTCTTTCACTTTTCCATTGGCCTCATCATTTGATTCATCCTGGGCATGGACAAAGGAGAAAGAGAAGAGCAATACACCGAATATGAATAATATCTTTTTCATGTTCTTTTAATTAAGAATCGCCATATCATTGGATTCATCCGGTAATTCGTTTAAGAAATCGATGATCTCATCATCAGAAACATCCTTCAGGTAATTACTGGAAATCGAAGGAATGTCGGAACTGGTGGTTGACTTTGTATCCACAGCAGCAACGGCCTCGGTCAGGTCAAGAAAATCATTAACATCTTCCGCGCTGATCTTATTGTTTTTAATGTCTTTGCCAATTTGTTTTTCAATGCCGGCCACTGAACCGGTGGATGTTTTACCGGTAAACAATGTGATCCCACTCATCAAAATGGCACCGGCCACCACGGCGGCAACTGCATAACGGAACCACCTGCGGCTGCTGATGGCAATCACTTTTGCAGGTGCTGCGACCTCCGTTTCGGCGGTGGAAACGGATGCAGGGCTTTCTATTTTATCAAAATAGCCTTCCGGCACCGTGAATACCGGTTTATTCCGGATACTGCCTAACAGCGGTGAAATCGAATCGATTTCTTCCCCGGCAGAATGGTAATCCTCGTGTTGCCTGATGCCCTCCATCAGGGAACTTTCAAGATCTTCAAAATAACCTTCGGGCACCTGGTAACAGGGCCTTTTTGAGACATTGGACAACAGGGGAGCAATCATTTTCAGTTCTTCCTGTGCGTCTTTGGCTTCTGAAGCACGGATATGACCCATGATCCTGTCCGCCAGGTCAGCAAAATAACCATCTGGTACAGTATACAGGTTATCAATGCTTTGTGAAGGCAAAGTGCTGCTCAATTCCTGCAATTCCGCTAATATGTCTTGTCTTTTAGTCATTTTTAACTGTAATAAGACAGGCCTAATGGCTTAAGGTTTAATGATTTTTAATATAGTCCTCAATTTTCTTTACTGCATGATGATAGCTTGCTTTGAGGGCACCTTCGCTGGTTTCCAGTACCCGGCTCATTTCTTCGTAGGGCATTTCTTCATAATACCGGAGTTGAAATACAACTCTTTGCTTATCAGGCAATTGCTGAATGGCCAATTGTAATTTCCATTCCAGCTTATTGGCGTCAAAATTCTGGTCGGCCTTAATTTTATTTTCCAAACCCGATTCCACTTCACTCAGCGAAACTGAGGACCTTCTTTTCTGCTGTTCCAGGAAACTCAGGCATTCATTGGTGGCCACCCTGTACATCCAGGTATACAGCTGGCTGTCTTCCCTGAATTTTTCCAACCCATTCCAGACACGGATAAAAACATTCTGTAAAACATCGTTGGCATCTTCATGTTCCACTACCATCCGGCGGAGGTGCCAGTACAATTTTTCCTGGTATTTCTTGATGATGGCTGTAAATGCTTTTTCTTTCGTTACCGGGTTACGGAACTCAGCCAGCAATTCAGTATCACTCAGGTTCGTCAGCGACATCGGTTCAGGTTTATTGTCAAATTTAATGGTTAAAATTATAAAAGCAGGTCCTGGTATCAAAGCAGCAGCAATAAAAAAACAGGTTTCTTATAAAAACCTGTTTCTTGAAGGATCAATTACCTGTTATTATTTTCTTGACATTACTTTTTCAGCAGCCTGCACAATATCCGGGATATCGAGTCCATATTTTTTCAGGAGTTCCATGGGAGTGCCGCTTTCCCCGAAGCTGTCTTTTACCCCAACATATTCAATGGGTGTTGGCAGATGACGTGCCGCCACCTGGGCAACAGCGTCGCCCATTCCTCCGATGATATTGTGCTCTTCTACGGTAACGGCACATCTGGTTTTAGATAGGGAGGCCAGGATCGCCGCTTCATCGATCGGCTTAATAGTATGGATATTGATCACTTCTACACTGATGCCCTTTTCTTCAAGGATGGCACCCGCCTGGATCGCATTCCAGACCATATGCCCGCAAGCGAAAATGGAAACATCACTGCCTTCGCTGAATTGCTGGGCCTTGCCAATGGTAAATGGTTTATCACTGGTGAAGATGGGCCATACCGGTCTGCCAAATCGCAGGTATACGGGGCCTTCATAATCGGCAATTGCTTCAGTGGCCGCTTTTGTTTGCGCATAATCACAGGGAACTATCACTGTCATTCCCGGAAGCATCTTCATCATGCCGATATCTTCCAGTATCTGGTGGGTTGCACCATCCTCTCCCAGGGTAAGACCCGCATGGGAGGCACATATCTTGACATTTTTTCCGCTGTAGGCTACACTTTGCCGGATCTGGTCATATACACGCCCGGTTGAGAAGTTGGCAAAGGTGGTGGTATATGGGATCTTTCCGCCGATGGTAAGACCGGCCGCAATGCCAATCATATTGGCTTCTGCAATACCGCATTGAAAAAACCGGTCAGGAAACTCCTTGATAAAAGGGTGCAATTTGAGGGAACCGGCCAGGTCAGCCGTCAAAGCAACAATGTCTGGATTTTTTCTGGCCGCTTCAAGGATGCCGTCTCCAAATCCGCTTCTGGTATCTTTCTTTCCTGTGGGTTGAATGTCTTTGAGCATTAGAAAAATTTAATGCCGCAAAAGTAAGTTTTAAGGTTTGGCCAGCCAACAGTAAAGATAAAAGTGGATAATTAATTCAGTTTGGATTGATTGCCGTTATAAACGTTTTCATCCTGTTTTAAAAATAATTCCCATTTCCAGGCGGTGCTGACCATATCTTCAAGATCATATTTTGTTTCCCATCCCAGGATATCCTTTGCCAGATCATTGTTCGCATAAATGGCCATGATATCGCCCGGGCGTCGCGGACCGATTTTGTAGTTCAGTTTTTGACCGCTAACTTTTTCAAAGGTCTTTATCGCTTCCAGAACGGTAACACCATTTCCGGTACCAAGGTTAAACACCTCGCATTTCTTATCATTCTTTCCTGCTTCGAGGTATTGTAAGGCAAGGGTATGGGCATGGGCAAGATCGCTTACATGTACAAAATCCCTGAGGCAGGAGCCATCACGGGTGGGATAATCATCACCATACACAACCATTTGCGGCAGTTTGCCGATCGCCGTCTGCGTGATGGCTGGAAACAGGTTTTGTGGTTTTCCAACGGGTACTTCTCCAATCAGGTTGGAAGGATGGGCGCCAACCGGGTTAAAATAGCGTAAAAGAATGCAACTGATATCCACGCTTTTTGCAAATTCATTCACGATTTGCTCTCCCATTTGTTTGGTATAGCCATAGGGGGAAGCGGCAGGTTTGGGAGGGGTTCGTTCTGTAACCGGGATTTCATCGGGTTCTCCATAAACAGTACAGGAGGATGAAAATACAAAATGCGGGGTATTGAATTCCTGCACACATTTCAGCAGGTTGATCAGCGACATGAGGTTGTTTTCAAAATACATCAGGGGCTGTTCGACAGACTCCCCCACTGATTTATAGGCAGCAAAATGGATGATGCCGGTCAGGTCGGGGTTTTCCTGGAAAATGGCAAAACTGTCATCAAAATTGCAGAGGTCAACCTTGTAATTCTTGATTTTTTTTCCGGTGATCTTTTCCACCCCTTCCAGCATATGAAAATTTGACCTGGAATTATTATCCACAGAGATAACATCATAGCCGTTTTCAATCAGGTCTACTAAAGTATGTGTACCAATATAACCGCAACCGCCAGTGACAAGAATTTTAGCCATAAACATTTTTATTCCGGCAAAAATCAGCAATTTTTATTAGAAATGAAATCTCTATAAAAAAAGACGGACAATGGAATAGATACCGGCTGCCAGTAAACCACTCACCGGGATGGTCAATATCCAGGCCCAGAGCAGGTTTACGGTTACGCCCCATCGAACGGCAGAAAGCCTTTTCGTGGCCCCGACCCCGATAATGGAACCCGTGATCGTATGCGTTGTGCTTACGGGTATTTTCAATGCTTCTGTTACAAACAAGGTGATGGCGCCCGCTGTTTCTGCTGCCACCCCTTCAAAGGGTGTTACTTTGGTGATGCGGGTTCCCATGGTCTTGACGATCTTCCATCCCCCGCTCATGGTACCGAATGCAATGGCCGTATAGCAGGAAATGGGTACCCATACCGGCATTTGTGAAAACTCGCTGATATTGCCCTGTGCGATCAGCGCCGCAGTGATAATGCCCATCACTTTTTGGGCATCATTGCCTCCATGGCCTATACTGAATGCGGCTGAGGATACCAATTGCAACCTTTTGAACCAGGAATTGGCCTTGTTGGCATTCAGGTTATTCAGGAATATCGTAAATACTGCCATCACAATAAGGATGAGTGCAAGGAGCAGCCATTTGAAATTTTTGGAAAAAAAGATCACTTTCAGCGGGTAAGACTCGTAATGGGTTTTTAATTTTTCCGGGTCAAATTCAAGATTGAAATACAGGAAGATGACTACGCCGATGATGATGATCAGCGATACAAGCTTGGGCATCATCCCTTTTCGGAACGAATGGATGAACCACAGGGAAATGATAAAGGCCATGATCATACCGATCAGCGGAGCCAGGAAAATAAAACTCACTGTCTTTAATACCGGGTCTGAATTCACAGAACTGAAACTGCCGGCATTGGCGATCGCGGCACCGGCAAACCCACCGATCAGCGTATGAGAAGAGGAAGAGGGAATTCCATACCACCAGGTAAAAAGGTTCCAGATAATGGCGGCGATCAGTGCAGAGAATATCACGGGCAGTGTGATAAAATCCTGCTTTACCGTCTTGGAAATCGTATTGGCTACACCGTGATCCTTAAAGATGAAATAGGCTACAAAATTAAAAAGGGCCGCCCAGAGTACGGCCTGGAATGGCGTTAATACCTTGGTGGAAACAACTGTGGCGATCGAATTGGCGGCATCATGAAAACCATTGATATAATCAAATATCAGGGCCAGAACAATAATGACGATAAGAAGTGTCATGGTTATGAATGAGCAGATTTGCTAATTAGCCGATCAGCTAATTAAGTTATGCATATTTGATAATGATGGATTCGATCACATTGCTGGCATCCTCGCATTTATCCGTTACGATTTCCATTACCTGGTAGATCTCCCTTTTCTTGATCACTTCTTTCGCATCGGGCTCCGTAGCGAATAACCTTTCGATACTCATGTCGAAAACATCATCCGCCTGGTTTTCCAGGCTGTTGATCTTGACCAGCGATTCGGTGATCTGCCGCAGGTTTTTCATATCCCTTAGACCGCCCACCGCTTTTCTTACATGAACGGTTCCCTGTTCGATCATATCAGCAAACTTGCGCATCCCGCTGTCGTTGGGATTGACCCGGTAAAAATTTATTTTTTTAGAGGAAGCATAAATATAGTCGGCTATATCATCCAGGGAAGTGGCCAGGTAGTGTATATCCTCCCGGTCGAAGGGGGTGATGAAGTTCCTGCCCAGTTCTGTGAAGATCTTATGGGTCAGGTCATCATTGGCATGTTCCAGGTCCTCCACCTCTGCAATGATAGCCGCCCGCTTATCAAAATCGGGCTCGGCGACAATATCCTTCAGTTTTTGGCCCATCGTAGCCACATTATCAGCCACTTTTTCAAATAACTCAAAGAATACCCGGTTGGAAGGGGTAAAGATTTTTAAAAAAGAATTCAGGCCCATTTTTAATCAGTTTTGGCAAAAATAAAGGTACGGGTTAAGAAGCAGGGTAAACAATATAAATTAATGATAACTTAACATTGGAGGGGCCTTATTTTCCATTCCCGGTGCGATCCGCCAGGCTGTTGTGATTAACACTATTTGCTTAACAATTCCTTAATGATGCCGTAACGAGGCGGTAACATTACCTAAGTTCTTTTGCAGCGAAATAAATAGAGAAATGCTGCAAAAAATTCTGTCAAGACTTATTTTACCTGCTGTTATTATGGGCCTTTCGTTGAGTGTCCTGGGACAATCTGTAAAACTTACGGGTAAAGTAATCAATGAATCCAATAAAGGTATTCCCGGAGTTAGTATTAAAATTGGCACAACAGGCACCGGTACCACCACCGATGTAGATGGTAATTACTCCCTCAGCCTTACCCCCGGTAAGAAATATGAGATCAGCTTTTCGGCCATCGGTTTTGATACCAAGATCCTGGATGAAGTTGAAGTGACCAATAACCAGGTAAATGAGCTGAACGTTGTTTTAAAAGTAGCGGCGAAAGAACTGGAAGGTATTGTAGTCAAGACCACCCGTTCATCAGCCCGGCTGGAATCAGTCAATTCAATCATCGCTTTCCAGAAAAACACCAATACGGTGGCTTCGGTCATTTCTGCAGAAACCATTCGCAGGTCTCCGGATAAGAACACCGGTGAAGTGTTGAAACGGATACCCGGCACTTCTATCCAGGAAGGAAAATACCTGGTGGTCAGGGGGCTGAGCGATCGGTATAACCTGGCTTTATTGAATGGGGTGCCGCTGACCAGTACCGAGCCCGACAGGAAGACATTTTCCTTTGATATTTTCCCTTCCACGATCATTGACAATATTATCGTAAACAAGGCATTTGTTCCCGAGTTTCCCGGCGAGTGGGCCGGTGGCCTGGTGCAGATCAATACCAAGGATGTTCCTTCCAAAGGCTTTTTGAATGTACAGATCGGAACGGGTTTTAATACCCAGACCCTTGGCAAGGATTTTTATACCTATAAGGGTGGTAAACTGGATTGGCTGGGTATTGATGACGGAACCAGGGCCCTTCCCTCTTCCCTGCCGTTAAAGACATCTTTCAGTGAACTGGACCGTGCTGCGAAAACGGAATATGGAAAATTATTCGAGAACGTCTGGTCAACCAACAAAACTTCTTCCAACTTCTTTCCGCTGCTCAACAGGAAATTTGAACTGAGCGGGGGATTTAATAAATCAGTCGGAAAAAAATCATCACTCGGAGCCACCTTTGCCGTAACCTATAACGAATCCAATAAGCGCACCACCATCAATAATATCAGACCGATCGGTTCCAATTCGGTGTATGAAGATGAAAAGTACAGCCGTGATGTGCTGGCAGACGCTCTGGCGAATGTATCGCTGAAGATCGGGGCGAACAATAAAATATCGTTAAAGAATATCATCAACGTCAATTCCACCAATTATGCCACCGAGAGAAGAGGGCAGGATGATGCCGGCTTTAATGTGATGGCGACGGAACTGGCCCTGAAATCCAATACCTTCTTCACCACCCAGCTTTCTGGTGAGCATAATATCAGTGCTATCAATACGAAATTTCACTGGTATGGAAGTTTTAATATTCTCGACCAGTATATCCCTGACCAGCGCAGGATACAGTATAACCAGGATGCTTCCAATCCGAACAATCCCTATGTACTCCTGATTGGTGCATCCGGTAATTCCCAGCAGACGGGCAGTCGTTATTATGGCTTTTTAAGTGATTATATCTATACAACAGGAGGCGACCTTTCTTATTCCTGGAGGATGTTTGGTAAAAACCAGACAGTAAAAGTCGGCTATTTATTACAGATCAAAGACAGGTTATTTGATTCAAGGCCATTTGCGATCTACCTGCCCTCTGATAACCCGGCATTGACACATCTGCCGGCCAGCCAGGTCTTTGCTCCTGAAAATTTCGGAAATGGTACGGATAATAAGTTTGCCTTTAATGACCTGAGTGGTTCACAATACCGGTACCTGGCCAACACCATCCTGAATGCTGTTTTTCTCCAGTTTGAAAATGAATTCTCAGAAAAATTCAAAGCGACCTGGGGTTTGCGGGTAGAGGATTATGACCAGTTAATGGGTAGTGTAAAACAAAGTGATCCCCGGTATTCTTATACCCAGGTGAGGGATTTCCTGCCGGGTCTTAACCTTACTTATAAAGTGACACCAAAAGCGAACCTTCGTCTTTCCGGTTCTCAAACCGTGATCAGGCCGGAGTTCAGGGAGTTAAGCACTTTTGCCTTCTTTGAT
Organism: Terrimonas sp.; assembly: GCA_016125075.1. Lineage (GTDB taxonomy): Bacteria > Bacteroidota > Bacteroidia > Chitinophagales > Chitinophagaceae > SpSt-398. Next base: position 120,421 of record WGMO01000013.1, on the reverse strand, counting down.
TTTGATATGTTTGCCAGTATCACCGGTGATAAGACACTTGAGCGCACCAAGGTGACCAACGCCGACCTTCGTTATGAGATTTATCCCAGGGCCGGTGAATTATTTACACTGGGTGTTTTCTATAAATACTTTGAGAAGCCGATTGAGCTGTTCTTTAACCAGACCGGCGCCGGTAGCTCCAGCACCTTTAACTATATCAATGCCGATAAAGCGACAGGATATGGTGTGGAATTTGAAATGCGTAAGAAACTCGACTTTATCGAAGGGTTCCAGAATTTTGTTTTGCAATCCAACCTTTCTTACATCTATAACAGGGTGACACGTGATAATGCCAGTCTTGACCGCCCGATGCAGGGACAGAGCCCTTATGTGATCAATTTTGGTTTACAATATGATATCCAGAAAGCAGGTTTAAACACCACCTTGTTGTATAACCAGGTTGGCGACAGGATTTTCTATGTGGGTGGAAATGGTATACCTCCGGTATTTGAGAAGACACGCCCCTTGCTGGATTTCCAGATCGCCAAAAAGATCATCGGCGACAAAGGGGAAATCAAGCTGAATATCTCCGATATCATGAATAAGCGGGCTGATTATTATTACGACAATAACAACAACAGTAAATATGATAAGGGTACCGACGATCTTACCATCAGGCGGAAGTACGGTACCACGGTCAATATTTCATTCTCTTATAACATCAAATAAAAAAAAACAATAAACAAATACAGTATGAAAAAGGTATTTATCCTTGCGGCTTTTGCTGGATTACTTTCCACCGGATGTCGGAAAATTGAGATTGATGGGTCGACAACAACTGTTACGCCACCCACAACCACAGAAAACACTATCCTGGAAGGAAGGATAACGGCTAACCGTACATTAAGTGCACAGTATACTTACAAGCTTCGCGGGTTGGTATATGTTACCAATGGAGCTATTCTGACCATTGAACCCGGAACAAAGATTGTGGGTGAAAATGGAAAGCAGGGTGGTCTGATCATTACCCGTGGATGTAAGATCATTGCAGACGGTACAGTGGATAAGCCAATTGTATTTACCTCAGAAGCTACTACGCCCCAGCGGGGTGACTGGGCCGGTCTTGTATTATTAGGACAGGCTCCCACGAACTCTTCTTTCAACGGCGTACAGGGTGTTGGAGCGGTTGAAGGGGGCATCAACAACAGTGATGGCCTCGGTCTGTATGGCACACCTTCATCTCAGGGCCAGAATCCTGCTGACAACAGCGGTATCTTACGCTATGTAAGGATTGAATATGCAGGGTATGCTTTTCTGCCCGATAATGAAATCAATGGCTTGACCTTTGGTGGCGTGGGATCCGGTACCATCATCGATAATGTACAGGTTTCTTATGCCAATGACGATTCTTTTGAGTGGTTTGGCGGTACGGTGAATTGTAAACACCTGATCAGTTACAGGACCCTGGATGATGATTTTGATACAGATAACGGTTTTGCCGGGAAAGTGCAGTTTGGTATTTCACTCAGGGATTCTGCCGCGGCCGATATTTCAAAAAGTGAAGCTTTTGAAAGTGATAATGATGCCAACGGAAGTTCACTGACACCGCAGACCAGTGCTGTTTTCTCCAATATGACCGTAATGGGTCCCAAAGCCACACTAAACAATGTCGGTAACAGCCTTTTTGTTTGGGGTGCACAGATCAGGAGGAATTCATCCTTGTCCCTGTTCAACTCAATCATCATGGGTTATCCGAATGGCCTTTATATCGATGCCACCAAGGGTACACCCACCGATGACAATATCCCCAATTCATTATTTGTGCAGAATACCATCATTGCGGGTTGCCCGAATCCTGTTATATTCAGCCGGGGTACAAACAGTACAACACCCGTTCATGGTTCCTGGACACAGGCTGATATCATCAGCTGGTTCAATACGGGTGCATACGGTAATGCTATCCTGACCAATTGTTCGGATGTAAAACTAAATGCACCTTTCAATTATGCTGCTCCTGATTTCAATCCTGGTTCAGGATCTCCTGCCAGTTCAGGGGCAAGCTTTTCCAACAGCAAACTGGCCGGATTTGAACAGGTAACCTATATCGGTGCTTGTTCTGCTAATGATACCTGGTGGAAGAACTGGACAAAATTCGGTAGCTAATTTTCTTATGAACGATTAGACTGACCGCCTCATGACTGGGGCGGTTTTTTTATCAACCTAATTATATTTTAATTTTAACCATGCAAAAAATTATTACCCTGCTCCTCTTTTCTGGTATTGTATTGATCTCCTGCCAATCATCCAGGAACAGGATGACGGTAAAAGAACAATTTGACCGGCTGGAAAATGTTTTTGAAGTGGCCAACTGGCAAAAGATTACCGGTAAGGATACGGTTTATCAATACTTCAGCAGGATGGGGGATGAATTGTTTCATGTTTATCAGTACAGTATCGAAAAGGGGGATTCTGCTTCCAGTCATTTAAGCTTTATCCGGCAGAACGGCGGAAAGATTCAATGGTCGCTTGAAGATGGGAGTTTCGAATTATCATCAGTGGATTCAACCTCATCCAAATGGATCGATGGTAAGGGAAGTCCGGCCTTTGCTTATAAAAAGATTTCAGATTCCCTGATTACATTTACCCGGGAAGGCCAACCGGAAATCCTGATGCGAAAAACCTTACCCCTGGCTACCTTCCTGGTCAGAAGCCGTTACGATTTTATCAATGGCACCCATACGGTGGATAGCGCCCTTGTTCCAGGGAAAGATAAGGACCATAAATAGGGGTTGCAGCGAGATCAGCAGTATTGGTTATTTGTTCCCCGGCCTGTATTCATAGGCCACTTCGTAGGTTGATTTGCGGAGTTGTGGCAGCATTTTTCCAATGGGCAGGTCCATTCGCTGGGGTGTCGGTTCACAAACTGAATATTTTTTCCCGTTGTACACAATCGTATTCCCAATGGGTTTGTCAAAATTAACGGCGATCGTCACATGTTTTGGGTAGGACAGCACGATCATGGGCAGGTCATAGATTTCTTTGATCAGGAAGAAGAACAGGGCTGCCCTGTCATCACAATCACTTTCCTTATATAATAGGGTTTCTTCCGGCGACAATCTTTTTTCCGCACCAAATACCTCTGTGTCGGGTTTGAAAAGGAAGGCATAACGGGTAAAATGCATGAGATAATCCACCCCATTTTTTGTACGCATGCCCTTCACGACTTTTTTCAGTTCGGGGATCAGGGATTCATAAGTGCCTTTGCTCAGGGGGATATTGAAATAATAGCTATAATCTACCACGGGGTAATTGGCAAAGATCTTCTGGATATCGGGATTGAGCTTCACTTTAAAATCATAATGCTCCTGGTAATAATCGAACTGGATATCTTTTTCGGTATAATCGGCCAGGTCAAAATCCGGCAACTGGGTGATCTTATAGGTAAAACCTCTTTCGGCACCCGGTACAGGAATCCTGACTGGTGAAAATTTCACCTTGTCGAAGTTGATACTGCCATAGTCATGGTAATTCAGGCAAACAAACTGTTTACCATCCTGAACCCGGTAAGGTATATTATAGACATTCTCATCGCTTTGAACATAAAATAAGATCTGGTCACCAGCAATGGTCAGCATGGCATTATACCCGGTTTTACTGAGCAGGAACCATTTGTACAGGGTATAGCGGATATAATTATCCATTTTGGGGCTAAAACGCTGGGCTGTCTGCCGGATCAGCTGGTAAAAAAGCCAGTCATCCAGCTTGTATAATTCCTTATAACGCGAAAGCGCCCTGGTTACTGGCTCGTAACGGGAAGTATTGATTTCCTGGTAAAATGACAGTATGGAAGCTTCAGACAAAGGCCCCTGGTAATCGACCAGGAATGAATTATCTGTCTGTAAATCAATCGATTCCCCGTAAAAATTAAAATGAATATCCTTTACCTCGGCCTGTGACCAGGCTTGCGGGAAAGGCAAATGCATGATGCAAAAAAGGGATAATATAAGGTAATACCTTTTCAAGGGGTTCGATCTGGTAACATTAAAGTTACAAAAACTTAACAATAAGGTAATATTAAATTTTTGGCCATCAAAATAAATGGGAAAAGTATTTGGCCCAATATGGGAGAGGGGATTTAATAGTAAGGTAATGATTCAGTAAACCGGGGTTCATATAGCAGGGGGACATTTGTCCCAGTTCTTTATATCCGTTTATAGCAAAGTCCCCCCATCCCCGGGGGGATTAAACCGTACCAGACAGGGTAAGAGCTGATGCTCCTGCAGTTTGCCCCGGAAGATTTTCCGGGGCTTTTTTATTCTTCGATCCCGGCTAAGTTCGATGCAAGGGGTAATGGATGTTTTTCAGCGGGTGAGTTTATTGTAGCGCACAGGTATTCCATCAGTTCCCGCACTGTATGGCTATAGTCCAAACGCAGGCTTTGTTTACCGTTTATCCAATGGTAGAAAAAATCAGGGGTCAGTTCTTCCAGTTTTTGCAGGGCGTCAATGCCCAGTCTTTCCAATGCCGCCGCATTACATTGTTGTTCATATTGACCGCGAATGGGGATGGTCAGTATTTTCTTGCCCAGGTGTAGGGCCTCAGCAGGTGTTTCGAAGCCGCCACCGGTAATGATACCGCTGCAATTGACCAGGCTCTTGTTAAAAAGCTGCTTATCGACCGGGATAAACCTGATATTTCCACTTTCCCGGGTTGTGGAACTTTCTCTTGAAAAGATCTGGAACCTGGATTCCTGCAAGGGGGCAAAGGCGGCCGTCAGTTGCGGTTCACAATACGAGGGCAGGTAAACCGTGATATAGTTTTCGTCTTTGGGTTCGGCATCCAGGATGGCCTGTTTGATGACCGGGGTAAAAATGAAATCGTCGTATTTTTCAAAATGCAGACCGGCATAATCGGTGGCTTTGGCATAGTTCTTCAATACCCACTCGCCAATCCTGTTTTTATGTTCGGGCCGGGGTGTTTGGTCCGACATGAAACTGGCCTGGTGGCCGAAATTGATAGAGGGTATCCCTTTTTTGGCGCAGGCAGCTGCCGTGATATACTCAAAATCGTTGAGGACAAGGTCATATTTTTCCACGGGTAGTTGTTGAACCTCTTTGCGGAGTTGCAGGGGCGAAAATGATCTCATTATTTTCCAGTAATCCAGACCGCCATCACATTTATAAAAAAGGCTAAGACCCTGGCTCCTGTATTTTACGGGTGCATCAATGGCCAGGGTACTGTTGCTGCCGCTCAGGAAAATATCGACCGTACCCAGTTTTTCCAGGTGGGGCAATAATTCCATGGCCCTGCTGATATGACCGTTTCCGGTTGCCTGAACCGCATAGAATATTTTCATAACAGGTATTTTGTTGCTGTATATTCCTTATGCTCCGAGGGAATGCAGGTACAAGGCAATTTCAGCGGTAATGACATCTGTTTCGGTTTTGATCTTGAGTTCCCTGGGTTCAACTGTTTTCATGATCGCTTCATCATAGGTATAAATATGCCAGTCGTTTTCATAATATTCCAGCGCGGTCAGGTGTTCCACCCAGTCGCCGCTGTTCAGGTACACCACACTGCCCTGGTCATTGCTGATCACTCTTTTCTGGGGCTGGTGAATATGACCGCAGATCACATAATCATATTTCTTTTCAATGGCGATCTCTGCAGCCGTGGTTTCAAAATCATTGATCTTGATGACGGCCTTGTTCACGCTGGCCATGACTTTCTTTGAGAGAGAAACCCTTTCCCGGCCGATCAGCTTCATAAAGAAATTGATGAGCTTGTTGAACTGCAGCAGTACGGCATATCCATTGCTGCCCATTTTGGCCCAGAGTTTGGCCGTGCCTTTCGTGGTATTGTCAAATACATCGCCATGAAAGATCCAGGTCATCTTTTTATCGATCTCGATGATCAGTTTGTCGGTGAGCTGGAAATTACCCATGCTGAGGTCCGTGTAGCGCCGGAGGATTTCATCATGGTTGCCTGTGATATATACAACCTTGGTCCCTTTTGTAATCAGGCTGATAATCTCTTTTAATACGGCTGCATGTGAAGCCGGAAAATATCTTTTGGAGATCTGCCAGATGTCGATGATATCGCCATTCAGGATGAGGATACGGGGGGAGATACTTTTCAGGTAGGTAACAATTTCTTTGGCGCGGCAACCGTAAGTTCCCAGGTGAAGATCGGAGAGCACTGCAACATCAATATGTCTTTTTTCCATGGGGATGTGAATTTTACAAAGCTTGTTAACAGCTTTTACCCAAAGATTACGGAATTGTTATTTGAATACTATTTTATTGTTACGGAATTGTAAAGCGTTGAGAAAATTAATCGGTACATTTCAATAGAAGAACTGCATGCTCTTTATAATTATATTGTATTCCCAAATGATATCATCATAGTATGAGTGAAGAATTAATATTACTGATCGGAGAAAGGATTAAAAGCCTCCGGGCCCGGAAGAATTTCACCCTCGACCAGCTGGCGGGGAAAGCGGCTGTTTCGAAAAGCCTGATCTCACAAATCGAAAACAACCGGGTCGTGCCATCCTTGCCGGTTTTGCTGGCGCTGATCCATTCACTGGATGTGGGCGTGAAAGATTTTTTTGAGGAGATGGAAGATTATTTTTCCAATGAACATGTGATCATCATCCGGAACAACCAGGGAACCGTTTTTCAGAAAGAACCGGAAAAGGGTTTGAAATATAAACGCCTGCTCACAAAAAACATCCTGTCGCAGACCATTGATATTGTGCTGATTGAAATAAAACCCGGCGCTGCCAGAAAAAAATATATTAAGACCGAAGCTTTTGAATGTAAATATGTTTTATCCGGCACGGTGGCCTACCAGATAGAGAATAATACTTACAACCTGGAGCCTGGAGATGTTATCTTCTTTGACGGGAGAGTAAGGCATCGGTTGAAAAACAGCGGGAAGACTGAAGCCAAACTACTGGTTTTTTATTTCTTTTCCTGATCACGCATGAAGTTTACAAATACTTAATAGAAGTTTAATATTTATTAAATCATAAGATTAGCTTAACACTCCGCTCATTTTCTCTTCACATTGCAAAAATAGATTTGCCCCGGGTTAGAAAAATTACTTCATCAAAACCGGGAATTATGGGAACAACATCTTTCATGCGTAAATGCATGCTTACCCTGGCCGCAGTTTTCTATATGAGCTGCACATTATGGGCACAGGGTATTATCAATGGAAAAGTATTAAACGAGAACGGCCAACCCTTACCAGGAGCCACTATTTCACTAAAGGGGACCCGGCAGCGGACCGTTACCGATGCCAACGGTTCGTTCAGTATCAAGGCAGGGGCGGAGGATGTACTCCAGATCAGTTATATCGGATATTCTCCCCTGGAAACAAAAGCCGGATCAGCTTCCACGATCACGCTTTCGCCCGATGGGAAAAACTTATCGGAAGTGGTGGTGACGGCTTTTGGTATTAAAAAGGAAGTGAAACGTATTGGTTATGCCGTACAGGAAGTGAAAGGTGAGGACCTTGTCAAAGCCAGGGACCAGAATCCCATCTCCGGATTGACGGGTAAAGTGGCAGGTCTTTCTGTCGGACCTTCAGCTGAATTATTAAGAAAGCCGACCGTTTTGTTAAGGGGTAACGAAATTACCCTGTATGTAGTGGACGGGATTCCGATCAGCTCCGATACCTGGAATATCAGTCCTGATGATATTGAATCCTATACCATCTTAAAAGGTCCAACCGCTGCATCATTATATGGAAGCAGGGCACAATATGGTGCCATCCTGATCACCACTAAAAAGGGAAATAAAAACCGTAAGGGTTTTACAGTTGAATTCAATTCTACCAATTCGATTGATAAAGGATTTCTTGCCTTTCCCCGCGTACAGGATGAATACGGGCCCGGTGAAAATGCTTTGTATGCGTTTGGCAATGGACTGGGTGGTGGACTCAATGATGCAGACTATGACGTTTGGGGCCCGCGGTTTGAAGGGCAGATGATCCCGCAATGGGATGGCGAATACGATCCCAATACCACCTATACCACTACTTTTCCGGGTGGCTATGTGTACACCGGCAATATCAAGCCTACCCCCTGGGTGGCCCGTGGAAAGGATAACCTTAACAGGTTTTTGAGAGCGGGTTTTCAGTCGACCAATAATATATCATTGAGCGCGGCAGGTGATAATTACAATATGCGATTCTCTCTTTCGCATTCTTATCAGCAAAGCATCATCCCGAATATGGATCTGAATATCACCGATTTCAACATGTATGGTGCTTATCAGCCTTCCAAGAGACTGAAGATTGAAGCAAACCTCAACTATAACCGTCAGTACACACCTAATTTTCCGGATGTGGATTATGGGCCGAATAGTCTTATTTATAATATAGCTGTCTGGACCGGTGCCGACTGGGATGTACAATCACCCCTGATCAAAGGGGAGTGGCAGCCCGGCAAAGTGGGTATTCAAAATGTATTTGCCGAATACCAGCGATATCATAACCCCTGGTTCATGGTGAATGAATGGTTACGGGGACATTATAAGAATGATATCTATGGGTACATCTCCGGTAATTACAAGATCAATGAACATTTGAATACAACCTTCCGCACACAGATGACTACTTATAATCTGCTGCGTACGGAAAAAATGCCTTTTTCAGCACACCCTTACAGCCGCGAAGGAAATTTAGGCGACTACCGCGAAGATTCCCGGAACCTTTTTGAAAATAATACGGAAGTGCTGTTGAACTATAACTACCAGGTTAAAAAATTCCTGAACCTTTCCGGCCTGGTGGGCGGAAATATCAGGTCATTCATGTATAATTCAACTTTTACTTCCACCGATTACATGAATGTTCCCAATGTATATAGTTTCAGCAATTCTCTGAACCCGGTACAGGCCAACAGTTTTGCCTCCGATATGCGGGTCTTCAGTGCCTATTATGCACTGGATGCCTCTTTAAGCAAGTATGCGACTATTTCGATTACAGGAAGGGTGGATAAATCGTCAGCACTCCCGCAGAACAACAGCAGCTATTTTTATCCAAGTATCTCTCTTTCATCCGTGATTTCAGATTATGTTCAACTTCCGGAAATCATTTCTTTCCTGAAACTGAGAGGATCCTATGCAACGGTGCATGGCGATGCGACTTCTGCCACAGTAGGATTGGCGCCTTTCTCAACCATATCGGCATTTGGAAATACGCCCTCCGGTAATTCCCTGTATGATTATCCGCTGGATTATGGTAACAACTATCTATCACCCTACGGCGGTCCTGATTATTCTCTGGCTGCAGCCTATTCAACTTCCAAGCCATATAATGGCCAGTCAGCGGCTTACTATAGCAGCAATCTTTATGACCCGAACATCAAGACATTTAACCGGGTGAATTATGAAGAAGGGTTTGATATCAAGTTTTTACAGAACAGGATAGGGTTAAGTGCCACAGCATTCCAGTATATCGATGGCCCCCGTATCCTGCAAAATCCCATATCCTCAGCAACAGGGTATAACTATTATTTCCTGAATGCGCTGAAGACAAGAAAGACAGGATATGAGTTCTCCATCTCAGGCACCCCTGTCAAAACCAGGAATGGATTGAACTGGGATGTGTTGGTGAACGTATCTACTTTCCAGGATAAATATGATGAACTGCCTCCCGGGCAGACTGTTTATAATACTTTCTTTAAAAAAGGTGACCGGGTTGATAAATTCTATTCTTCTGCTTTTGTGAAAACTGAAGATGGGCAGATCATTCATGATGCTGCCGGTAAACCACTTGCCAATCCTAAGGCGCAGTTCCTGGGATACCTGAATGCAGATTTTCAATGGAGTTTTTACAACAGGTTTAGCTGGAAGGGATTCACATTCGGTTTCCAGTTTGATGGAAGTGTGGGGGGTGTGACCACCGATTATATGCACAATAAAACCATGCGGGGAGGAAGAAATATTGAAACAGTTGAAGGGTTATTCGGTATTGCCCGGAAGTCTGATAATGACCATGCAGGTGACCCTAACTACCAGGGTATTTATGTAGGACAGGGTGTGGTGGTATCCAATGGCGTGTCTATCAACTATGATGGTACCACCGGGGCTATCCTGAATTATAAAGACCTGCAGTTTTCCCCCAATACCAAGGTAACCCAGGTACAGGATTATATCAGTAAGTTCTATGGCATTAACGAAGCCAACCTGATGGATAAGACATTTGCCAAACTGAGAGAGGTCACATTATCATATGATTTACCGGAAAAATGGCTGGGCAGGTCTTTCATCAATAAGATCAGCCTTTCATTGGTTGGGCGTAACCTCATCTATTTCTATAAGGATAAGCGGTTTAAAGATGTGGATCTTGACCAGTATAATTATTCAACAAGTGGTACAGGATTACAGTCACCGACAACACGCAGGTTTGGCTTTAATATCAATGTAGTTTTTTAAATCATTTTTAAAAGCAGTACAATGAAACGTATTTATTATATCTTTTTCCTGACAGCCCTTTCGGCCAGTATCATCACAGGATGCAAAAAGTCATTCCAGGAGCTCAATGTTAATGAGAACAAGCCCTCGAGTGTTCCGGCTTCCCTTCTGTTTAACGGGGTGCTCAATGATATGACTGACCAGCCCTATTCCATGTATGAAAGGTGGGGACAATATTTCTGCTGTAATTATGATTATTATGGTAATAACCGCTATGATTTCGGTTCCGGCACCAATTATTATTCCACCTTGAAGAATGTTACCAAAATGGAAGAGGAAGCGATCAGGAATGGGGCGGGTGTTATCAACCCTTACGGGGCACTGGCCAAATTCTTCAAAGCTTACCTGTTTACGAAAATGAGTATGCAGATGGGCGATATCCCCATGACAGAAGCCCTCAAGGGTGCCGAAAACCTGCTTCCGGCCTATGACCCACAGAAAGAGGTTTTCCGCCGTTCTTTTGCCTGGCTGGATAGTGCCAACTCGGAGCTGGCGCAGCTGATTGCGGCTAACAATTTCACACTGGCCGGCGATATCTATTATGATAATGACCTCACAAAATGGCGAAAGGCTGTGAATACCCTTCGGTTAAGGTTACTCATAGAGCTCAGTAAGAAAGAATCGGATGCAGACCTGAATATCAAACAACAGTTTTCCACGATCGTATCAGATCACACGAATTACCCGGTTATGGAAAGCATGGATGATAATCTTACTTACCGATTTGTTCATCCTACCAATGATTACCCGATGAACCCCGGAAATTTTGGGTTTGACGCTTTGCGCTACAACACTTCTGCCACCTATATCAGTTTGCTCACCCAAAATAATGACCCAAGGGTTTTTGTGACCGCCGAGCCCGCCACGGCACTTGTTTCCGGTGGTATGAGTCCGACCAGTTTTAGTGCTTTCGTGGGGGCATCTCCCGGAGAAGACCTCGGTACCATGTATGTGAAAGCCAATAGCGGTCAGTACTCCCTCATCAACCGTTACCGCTATTACCAAACCTATACCGGAGAACCCAGTATCCAGATCGGTTACCCGGAAATGTTATTCAATATCGCAGAAGCCATTAACCGCGGATGGATCAGTTCCGGACCGCTCGGTGATGCCGAGTCGCATTATAAAGCAGGTATCAGGGCTTCTATGGGATTTTATGGGATCCCAGAATCCGGCAATTTAGAGGTCAATTTTCTTCAGTCCGGAACACCGGGAACCAATGCCGCCTATAACAAATTTAGTGTCGCAGTTGATTTCAATACCTTTTACAGCCAGGTGGGTGTTCAATATGCAGGGAATAATGCGAATGGGCTCAACCAGATATTGATCCAAAAGTATATTTCCCTTTTCAGGCATTCCGGCCTGGAAGGGTATTACCAGAACCGCCGTACGGGGGTACCGGCATTTACCACCGGACCCGGAACCGGCAACGGTACAAGGATTGCAAAAAGGTTTCAGTATTTCGGTTCGGAAACCACGGCCAATACCAGTAATTATCAGGCAGCCCTTCAATCGCAATACGGCGGCCAGGATGATATTAATGCATTGATGTGGATCTTAAAATAAGGATTTTCTTTTACAGCATAAGCAGCAAGTTTTCTCATGAACGGGGTGAGATATCCATCTTACCCCCTTTTTTTACTACATTCAAAATAATATTATGAAAAGGATATTACCGTTGTTACTGATATTTTTCACAATGCTGGCTCAGGCTCAGCGAAAAACGGAGAACCTGGTCATTGTCACACTGGATGGCATGCGCTGGCAGGAAGTCTTTAAGGGCGTTGACGAATTTCTGTTAAATGATTCCGTTTATAACAGGGATATCGAAGGGATGAAGAATAAGTTCTGGGCAGCAACACCGGCAGAACGGCGGCAGAAGTTATTTCCCTTTTTATGGGGAACCGTATCCGGGAAGGGGCAGTTATACGGCAACCGGTTCCTGGGAAACAAAATGGATAATGCCAATCCTTATTGGTTTTCTTATCCCGGATATAATGAAATATTTACCGGATATCCCGATACGGCGATCAATTCAAATGATAAGATCTATAACAAGAACATCAATGTCCTGGAATATATCAACCGGCAAAAAGCTTTCAAAGGGAAAGTGGCAGCCTTTACCACCTGGGATGTTTTTCCCTATATCCTGAACGCGCCCAGGAGTGGTATTTATGTGAATGCTGATGTTGATACCCTCCGGTTTCCTTCTGCAACTCTGTCATTGATCAATGACATGCAGTTCCTCACCACCAGGCCCATTGATGTGCGGCCCGATGTACTCACCTATTTCGCCGCCAGGGAATACCTGAAAGCGTATCAACCCAGGGTCTTGTATATCGCTTTCGACGAGACTGATGATTTTGCTCATGGCGGGATGTATGATCAGTACCTGAAAAGTGCGTTCGCCGAAGATAATATGATCGCCGATCTCTGGAAGACGATACAGTCTATGCCGCTTTACAAGGATAAAACAACTTTGATTGTTACCTGTGATCATGGCAGGGGTGATAAGGATAAGGAGAACTGGCAGCATCATGGTACCCGGATTGAAGATTCTCATGAGATATGGATGGCCGTAATGGGACCTGATACCCCCCCATCCGGAGAAATTAAATCGGGCGAACATCTGTACCAGGCACAAATTGCTGCAACAATTGCTTCTTTTTTCGGAATGGATTTTAAAACGGATCACCCGGTGATGCCCCCGGTTAAATCGGTATTGTATTAAACATAACCCTGGGATAATGTTAGGTTAACATGCTGTTCATATAGATCAGCTTGCTTTGTATAACCTATTTTCCGCACTGATGAAAAATTATACGATCTGCGTTATCCTGCTGATGACGGTCTATACACCCATCCGGGAAAAACAAATACAACCCGCTAAAACTATTCAGCCTGCAGAAAACCTTTTTATCATTACAACTGATGGTTTCCGCTGGCAGGAACTATTTTTAGGTGCCGATTCCCTTTTGATCAATGATGCGTCTGTAACACCCGATGCGGAAACGATGAAGATGCTCTATTGGGATGAGCAACCGGAGAAAAGAAGAAAAATGCTCATGCCTTTTTTTTGGAAGGTGGTTGCAGGGAAAGGACAGGTTTTCGGGAACAGGTTTTACGACAACAAAGTGAATGTTGCCAATATCTATTCGATTTCTTATCCCGGGTACCATGAAATATTTACCGGTAAAACAGGGCTTTCAGTGGCATCCAATGATAAAATTTTCAACAACAATACCAATGTGCTGACCTATTTGAACGAAACAGAAAAATACAAAGGCAAGGTCGTGGCTTTCACCTCCTGGGATGTATTTCCATATATTTTGAATGAAAAAGAGAATGGTTTTCCTGTGAACAGCGGTTATGAATCCATGGAAGCGGAAACGGCTGGTGCCAGCCTCATCAATGAAGTACAGGCTTCACTGCAAAAGCCATCCCTGTCAACAAGGCATGACCGGCTAACATTTCTCGCTGCCCGGGAATACCTGGAGCAGCACCAGCCAAAAGTAATGTTCCTGGGTTTAGGTGAAACCGATGAATTTGCACACCAGTCGCGCTATGACCTTTACCTGGAACAGGCCCATGCAGTAGACGGGATGATCGCTGAACTCTGGCACTGGATTCAAACTACGCCCGGTTACAAGGATAATACAACCATGATCATCACTACAGACCATGGAAGGGGCAGAAGAGAAAGCAAGTGGTCCAAACATGGTATGTTGGTGGGAGGTTCTTCTGAAACCTGGATGGCTATTGTTGGTCCTCATATCCAACCGGCCGGAGAAATTAAGCAGGAACAGCAGCTCTTTCAGAAACAGATCGCACAAACGATTGCAGAATTGCTGGGCGAGGAATTCCAAACTGACCATGCAGTGGCCAAATCAATTCCCTTACATTAAATATGGTATGATGGAAAGTGAAAAAGCAGCCAGTATCATTGAAGAAGTTTTCGGACTCTACGAAAAATACGGTTCTTCCGATTATATCGGGGAACCTGTATCACAGATCGAGCATATGTGCCAGGCAGCCGCACTGGCGGAAAAGGAAGGATATGATGATGAAGTGGTCCTTGCTGCTTTTTTTCACGACATCGGCCATTTATGCGAACACATCCTTCCTGTCCGTTTGATGGATGGACTGGGCGTCATGGATCATGAGCGCCTGGGGGCCGGGTATTTGCGGGATAAAGGTTTTTCTGAACGGCTGACTTCCCTTGTCCAAAGCCATGTGGCTGCAAAAAGGTATCTCACTTATAAATTTCCTGACTATTATGATAAATTATCATCTGCCAGTAAGATTACACTCGAAAAACAAGGCGGGGTGATGAATGAAAGGGAAGCCCAGGCATTTGAAAAGGAAGAATGGCATAATCTCTTTATAAAACTCCGGGAATGGGATGACCTGGCTAAGATGGAGCACCTGCCCTTGCCATCACTGGATCGGTACCGGGAAATGGCCTACCGGCATTTACTAAACCGTTCATAAACACTTCATCCAGATTTAAAGTTTTCTTCATCCCGGAAAAATAAGGCCCGCACACATTACCATTACCTTTCAAAAAAATGATTATGCCTGTAAAACTTGTTGTGTTTGATATCGCCGGTACCACCTTAACCGATGATGGTTTTGTAGCCAATGCCTTTAAAAATGCTTTTGTAAAGAATGGATATCCTATTTCAATCCAAGACACCCATCCATATATGGGGGTCAAGAAGATTGTGGCCGTGAGGATGATGCTGGAAGAATTGGGGGCAAAATTCAATGACGACCAGGTAGAAAATATACATGAAGATTTCGTCAATGCAATGATAGATTTTTATGAATATGATCCTTCTGTAAAACCATTTAACGATACAGAAGCCGTTTTTGAATTACTAAAGGAAAAGGGTATGCGCATTTCCCTGAATACCGGTTTTCCGAAAGTGATCGCCGACACGATCGTCAAGCGGTTTCAGTGGATGGACAGGAACCTCGTGGATGATTATATCGCCAGCGATGAAGTTGAAAATGGCCGGCCTGCTTCGCTGATGATAGAACAACTGATGTACAGGGCGGGTATCGATGACCCCATGCTGGTTGCAAAGGTCGGAGACACAACGGTTGATATTGAAGAAGGTCAAAAGGCAGGCTGTTATTATGTAATTGCGGTCACTACCGGTTCGGGAACAAAAGAAGAATTACTGGATCTTGGACCAACCCATCTTATAGACAGCCTTTCAGAACTTATCACCATTTTAAAATAAACCTATTGAAGTTCAGGCCCGGTCTCCAAAAGGCTTCTCCCGGTGTATATACACTAATCTCGGCAGTAGCGGCATTTTGCGTATATACCTGCATGTATGCCTTCCGTAAACCCTTTACCGCAGCAAACTACGGATCCCTTCAGTTTTTACATATTGATTACAAGATATGGCTCGTCATTGCACAGACGATTGGTTATACGGGCAGTAAATTTTTCGGAATCCGTTTCATCGCGGAAGTGAAAAAGAAGAACCGTTTTCCTTTTATCATCATCAATATCGGGATTGCCTGGTCGGCACTCTTCTTTTTTGCCCTTGTGCCCGCTCCTTACAATATTATTTTCCTGCTCCTGAACGGGTTTCCCCTTGGCGTTATCTATGGTCTCGTATTCAGTTACCTGGAAGGGAGGAAAACGACCGAGTTTTTGGGCGCTGTCCTTTCTGCCAGTTTTATTTTTGCATCCGGGTTTACACAAAGTGCCGGGAAATATATTTTGCTGGAATGGCATACAGGTACCTGGTGGATGCCGTTCATTACAGGGTTGCTGTTTTTTCCCCCGCTGCTGTTATTTGCCTGGTTACTGGAACAGACTCCTGCACCCAGTCAACAGGATATGGAATTAAGAACGGAAAGGAAAATGATGAACCGGAAAGAAAGAAGACAATTCATCCGTGCTTTCTATCCCGGTCTTGTTTTGTTGATCATCACCTACGTCCTGTTAACGGTCATCAGGGATTACCGGAGCAATTTTGCAGCCGATATCTGGAACGAGCTGGGATTGGGAAATGATACAGCCGTCTTTACCCGGAGCGAACTGATTCCTTCGGTTACCGTATTACTGATCATGTCTTTGATGATCATGATCCGGAATAACATCAGGGCGCTGTTTATCAATCACACCCTGGTCATCATCGGTTTTTTTATTGCTATGGTGAGTACCATCCTTTTTTCTGCTCATTGGGTAAGCCCATTCTGGTGGATGACCTTGACAGGCACGGGCCTTTATTTGGGGTATGTTCCATTTAATTGCATGCTTTTTGAAAGACTGATTGCATCATTTAAATATGTAAGCACGGCCGGGTTTATTATTTATGTGGCTGATTCCTTTGGATACCTCGGCAGTGATATCATATTGCTGGTGAAAAATTTTTCAGGTATGTCTATGTCCTGGACCAACTTTTTTATACAAATGATCATGATCCTGTCCGTAATGGGTATCCTGCTGACCTTCTTTTCCGTTTTGTATTTTAAAAAGAGATACCAACTTCAGTTTTCTGACCCTCTAAATATGAAATATGCCTGAAAGTGCAATAGTTATTGGAACCGGAATCGCCGGTCTGGCAACAGCAAGGGCACTTGCTGTAAGAGGTTATGATGTTACCGTTTTTGAAAGAACCGGAAAAGCCATCGGCGCTTCGGTCCGGAATTTCGGTATGATTTGGCCCGTGGGTCAGCCGGATGGTGAAATGTTTGAAAGAGCGATCTTATCCCGGGGAATTTGGGAGCAGGTTTGTAAGGATGCAAATATCTGGTATGATCCGGTTGGGTCAATGCATGTGGCCTATACAAATGAAGAATGGCAGGTGCTGGAAGAATTATCAGAAATTTATGCGCACCGGAATTATGCATTGCTGCAACCGGATGCCGTTCGGGCTAAATCATCTTTTATCGTGCAGGAGGGACTCCGGGGCGGTCTGTACAGTCCTGATGAGATGATCGTCGATCCCCGAAAAGCCATTGCTGCATTACCGCGATGGCTGAATGAAAAATACGGGGTCCAGTTCATCTGGAATAAAGCGATAACGGATATTGCCTACCCTGCCGTATATGCAGGTAAAGATACCTGGGAAGCGGATGAGATTTATGTTTGTAGTGGGGCCGACTTTGAAACGTTGTATCCCGAATTATTTATTGCTACGGATATTTCAAAGTGCAAGTTACAAATGATGCGGCTGGCTGCTCCTCCCGGTCAATCCAGGATAGGGCCGGCATTATGCGGGGGCCTTTCCCTGTTGCATTATCAAAGTTTTAAAGCGGCTGTTTCACAATCTCTGCTCCGCAAAAAAATCGAAGCGGAAATGCCGTTATATGTTCAATGGGGGATACATGTCATGGTCTCGCAAAATGAATCGGGAGAATTGACCGTTGGTGATTCCCATGAATACGGATTAACCCATGACCCTTTTGACAGGCAATGCATTAACCAGATGATTTTAGATTATCTGCAACAATTTATGAACCTGGAAAATGACCAGGTTATCGAAACCTGGAATGGCATCTATCCCAAGTTGATGAATGGAAAAAATGATATGGTTATACAACCCGAACAGGGCGTGATGATCATAAATGGTTTGGGTGGGGCAGGCATGACCCTCGGTTTTGGGTTAGCAGAACAAATCATTGCGGGCCGTTAACACTACTCTTTCCTGGCCCGGAGGGTAAACCCAATCGTGGTGCCTACGTTTTCGGTACTTCGTACATGGATCGTTTGCCCATGTGCTTCCACGATATGTTTGCAGATAGCGAGCCCTAACCCCGTGCCTGTCACATCGATGCTTCTTCCTCTTTCGGTCCTGTAAAATCTTTCAAAAATGCGGGGAAGATGTTTTTCCTGGATGCCGATTCCATCATCACTCACTTCAATCAGGATCCGCTTGCCGTCTGTTTTATAAAAACTCGCTGTGATATTGCCTCCCTGTTTGCCGTATTTGATGGAGTTTTCGACGAGGTTGGATAACACCTGCCGGATCTTTTCCCGGTCGGCGAATACGACCAGCGGGGATTCGCATCCTTTTTTAATGCTGTATTTTATATTTTTCTTTTCAGCCTTTAGCGACAGGCTTTCAAACACTTCCTTCGACAAGTCCTGGATCACAAAATTTTCTTTATAGAGCATGATCTCGCCCCTTTCCAGTTTTGAGATCTCGTCCAGATCATTGAGCAGGCTGGTCATCCTGTCCACATTCCTTGAAGTCTTTTCCAAAAAGGCCCTGTTCACCTCAGGGTTTTGCATAGCCCCTCCCAGCAGGGTATCAACATAACCCTGTATGGCAAATACAGGGGTTTTGAATTCATGCGCCAGGTTCTGCAGGAATTCCTTCCTGAACTGTTCATTCTTTTTTAACAACTCGATTTCCTTCTTCTGTTGTTCCGCCCAGGCTTCAACATCCTCCCTGACCTCATCGATGCTCTTTTTGGGTAAGATATATTTGTAATAGGTTTCTTCCCTTTTACTGGCCTTGGTCTGGTGTATGAATTTATAAATGAGTTTGATCTTCCTGTAGATGAACTTTTCCAGGGTGAAAAGGATCAGGCCATAACTGCCGGCCAGCAGGATGAGGAAAGCAATGCCGGTGGTTTTCCAGTCCTTCGTCAGCCAGTAAATACCCAGGGCAACCGGAATGGAAAGCACGAGGGCTGTGAAGGAAGATAATTGTTTGGGTGACAGGTTTTTTGTGTCAAACATCCGGCAAAGCTACGGCGTGTAGGGTAATTAATTTTTGCGTGACTTTACAATTCAAATTTATAGCCCACTCCCTTTACGGTAGTGATGCAGTCGATACCCAGCTTTTGCCTGATCTTGCGGATATGGACATCAATGGTACGGTCGCCAACGATCACATCATTACCCCAAACCTGGCTCAGGATCTCATTTCTGAGGAAAACACGGCCGGGTTTGGAGGCCAGCAGGTGAAGCAGTTCAAATTCTTTTTTAGCCAGTATGATCTCCTTACCATCCAGCTGGATCAGGAATTTTTCGGGATCGATGGTGAGCCCATTGACCTTGATCGTTTTTATTTCTGTTTTGTTTAACCTCCGGAACAGGGCATTGACCCGGCTGATGAATACCTTGGGGCTGATGGGTTTACTGATATAATCATCTGCACCGGTTTCAAGTCCCTTTATCTGGGTCTCTTCATCACTTAAGGCTGTAAGGAAAAGAATCAAAGTATCTTTAAAAGCGGCCTGGGTCCGTAAAATCTTGCAAACCTCCACCCCCGTCTTTTTTGGCATCATGATATCGAGCACTACCAGGTCGGGTTGGGCAAATTTTGCCCTTTCAATGGCCTCGTCACCATCTTTTGCTGTATACACCTGGTAACCTTCGTTCACCAGGTTATATTTCAAAATTTCAAGAATATCCGGCTCATCATCCGCAATTAACACTTTTCTTGTATTGGTGTCAGCCATTTTCAGGTTTTGTTTGCGCAAACCTAAAGTAAATTGTTTTGAAGACCTTTTTTCATTTATCACATAACACAGACTTAATATAAAATTAATAAAAGCAATATATGTTAAAGCAGATGCGTTTTTTTAACAAAGTTAAATAAACTGAGATGCAGCCTTTTATGTCTGGCAACTGACCTTAATACAATATCGGAAAAGTGCCGGTCTGTTATTACTTTTGCTTTTCGATCCTTATGATAAAAAATATCCGAAATATTGCCTGTCTTTCCCTGGCCCTCTTCCTTATTGTTTCCAGGGCCGCTGCCCAGGATGAAAACCTGAAACCTGATATCAGGCGGGCGCTTTATCACGATTATGTGGACCGGCAGCAAACAATTGCGCTGGCTTCAGACGGGCAATCAGACAAAAAACTCGTGATCTCCAAAAATGATGACATCAACTTTTTAGTGACCGATGCCCTGACCCGGAGGATTGACGAACTGCAATACCGGTTTGAAAAAGATTCGGTCTACCCTCATCCCATTAAGGTCAGGTATATCCGTGGGCTCGAGGAGATACTCAAAAACCTGAATGCCGACACCAGCAGGTCTAGGATGGCCGCCCTGCATCTTCCGGCCGTACTGGATGCTTACGAAGCCTGTATTGCGAAGGATATGGACAACCTTCCTATCGACGGCCTCGTGAACAAACTGCCCTATCCCGTCGCCTTGCCCTTGATCAGGAGCGGTGCTTTTGACCTGAATGTATCCATCCGCACCTGCCGCCAAATCCTGATCAGGAAATACTGTGGCCTTTATCCTGATGAGGTCTTTATCACCCTGCGGCAAAATCCGGACCTCCCTTTTGCTGACAGCCTGATTAAAGTGGCCGCTTATCGGTATCCTATGAGTTTATATGATTATGCAGCCGCCAATAACGGGCTGAGCAACCGGATCCGGAAAATTGATGATCCTCTTATTCAGACCATTACCAGGATGGCCATGAGCGGGGGTAGCGGTCAGTTGTATTTCCCCTTTCTCGACAATATCATCAACGGTAAGATCACCCAGCAGGATGTTGACCAGGTTAAAAATGATCCCGAACAATATTATAAGCTGCTTGTCAAAACCCGTATCAGTTATGTGGAAAGAGCCATGCGAAAAGATACGACCTATGGTTTTCATGCACTGGCCAGTATGCTGAAGAAAAAAGCAACGGAAGCCTTTATTAATGTGATCAACGGATTGCATGACCAGCCCGATGCGGTTCGCTTCAAAGTGATCCAGCAGTTGAATGCCGAAGAATTATATTACCTCTCCGTGCTCAGCGACGGGGAAATCTATACCTCCAGTTATGTGAAAGGCGTATATCCCCTGATGATGAGCAAGGTGAATAACCGTCCCGATTCCCTGCTCATGCTGGTGAAATTTGATAAGTTCAGGAAATTTATCAAAATGGCAGCGGGGTATAACACCCTGAGTGATTTCCTTGGCAGTTTCCCTGATCACCAGGATGCACAAACACTCATGACCGCCTTTGTCAACGGATTGGAAAACGGTGAAGGCCTGGAAGATGGGGTGGATGTGGCGGACTCCTATGCGAGCATTACAGAAACTAACAAGGTGGTCGCGGATGATATGATTGCCAATGTCAGGTTGAATTACCGGAAAAATTTTAACCTCAACAATAAAAGGGGAACGGTCATTTATGATCTTTTATACAAGCTTTTCCTGTCGGCCGATACGGCCAATAAAATCGATCTTTCAAAGGAACTGGGTATCCCACCTGTCTATACCATGGGGTATAAGAACCTGGCCGATGACAGTTCAAGGGTCATACAACAGGTCTTCTTTTATGGCGATGAGGACCAGGACGGGCAGCTGTCTTTTATCAATTTTATGGCGATGTTCCGGAACAGGAACGACTGGAGTATCACGGAAAATGATTATTGGGTAACCATAAAGTCCCTGAAGGGCCGGCCTGTTTGGATCTTTGCCAATAAACCGAAATATGGCGATAATGACCCCGACGAGGAAGCCCAGGACAAGTTGGTGGAATACCTGGCAAAAAATAATCTTCATCCTTCAGTAGTCATTCACCGGGGGCATAGCTACCACCTCAAATCAACCCTGGATAAGATGTCGCCTTCGGCTGAGATTGTGGTATTGGGTTCCTGCGGCGGTTACAATAACCTAAATGATGTGTTATCCATCAGTGCAGATGCCCATATCATTTCCTCAAAACAGGTGGGTACAAAAACGGTCAATGAACCGATTCTTGAAGCGATCAACAGCTCTTTATTGGAAGGCAGGGATATTGACTGGATCGGCATGTGGCAGCAACTGGCTATTCGGTTTAGCAAGAATGCGGCTGCCAAGGAAAAATTTGATGATTATATTCCTCCGTATAAAAACCTGGGAGCCATTTTTATAAAAGGGTATAAGATTGCCATGAGCAAGCAACAGGGTTATCTTTCCAAAACAAATTGATAACCGGTGGCCACCGCCACAAAGCTTCTGATTACATTTGCGTTTAATTTTTAAGGTGCCAACGATAAGTAAAACCAGATTTTTTGATTTTGACCTGCTGAACCGGGTGATTCAGTTTGCATCCCCTTATAAGCGGAGGTTCTGGCTGTCGGTTATCCTTGCCGTGGTACTTGCTGTGTTCACCCCTGTTCGCCCCCTGCTGATTCAAAAAACGGTCGATAAGTATATTGCAGAGAACAATTATAACTGGGTCATCTATATCACCATCATCCAGATTCTTTTTTTATTCCTGGAAACGGGTCTTCGTTTTTATTTTTCCTATATCACTTCCTGGCTGGGGCAAACAGTGGTCAAGGATATGCGGGTAAAGGTCTTTAACAAGGTATTGCATCTTAACCTTTCGCAGTTTGACAAAACGCCCATCGGAACCCTCACCACCAGGACGGTGGATGATATTGAAAGGATCAATGATATTTTTTCCGACGGGCTGATCCCGATCATTGCCGACCTGCTGTCCATCATTTGTGTGCTGGGCTATATGTTCTGGCAGGACTGGCAGCTGACCCTTATCGCGCTGATCCCATTTCCCATATTGATCCTGGCTACCTATTATTTTAAGGAATCGGTCAACAAATCCTTTCACCGGGTCCGGAATGCGGTTGCGCATTTGAATGCCTTTGTACAGGAGCACCTCACCGGAATGGCAATCGTACAGGCATTTGCGGCAGAAGATAAAGAATATAACAAGTTCAGGAGCATCAACAGGGAACACCGGAACGCCAATATCAAGGCCATATTTGCTTATTCGGTTTTCTTTCCTGTGGTGGAGATCATCCTCGCAACTTCGATGGGGTTGATCGTATGGAAAACCTCCGAACAGGCCCACCTGTTACAGCACAGCCAGCAGGGTACCCTGATGGCATTTATCCTTTGTTTGAACCTGATCTTTCGGCCCCTCCGGGTGATCGCCGATAAGTTCAATGTACTGCAGATGGGTATGGTGGCGAGTGAAAGAGTTTTTAAGGTGCTGGACAACGATGATTTTATCCGGGAAGACGGTCAATTTTCACCTGAACAAATAAAAGGGAAGATCGAATTTGAACAGGTCAGTTTTGCCTATACAAAAGACCGTACCGTTTTAAAGGACCTGTCGTTTGCCGTTCAGCCGGGCGAAACGGTCGCCATAGTGGGGCATACAGGTAGCGGGAAAACAACGATTATCAGTTTATTGAACAGGATGTACCATATCCAACAGGGGAAGATCAGGATTGACGATGTTGATATCAATGAATACCGGCTGGACCGGTTGCGGCAGCATATTGGTGTTGTATTACAGGACGTTTTCCTGTTTTCCGGATCCATCCTGGACAATATTACCCTCCGCAATCCTTCCATTGACAGGGAGAAAGTGATTGAAGCCGCAAAATTGATTGACATGCACGATTTTATCATGCAATTGCCCGGGGGCTATGATTACAATGTAATGGAAAGGGGGGCCACCCTTTCCCTGGGTCAGCGCCAGTTGCTTTCTTTTATAAGGGCCCTGCTTTATAACCCATCCATACTGATACTGGATGAGGCCACATCATCTATCGATACTGAGAGCGAACAGTTTATACAAAATGCTATCGACAAACTGATTGCCGGACGCACCTCAATTGTCATCGCCCACCGGTTGTCAACCATCCGGAAGGCCGATAAGATCATTGTGCTCGAAAAAGGGGAGCTCCGGGAGATAGGCACCCACGATGAATTGATGGCCAGGGGGGGGTATTATCATAAACTTTACCAGTTGCAATTCGAAAAACAATCGAGGGTGGCCTGACCGGTTTTTATTAAACTTTCTTTCCTTCAATTTTCTGGTTTTTAACCACCGCTCCCTATCTTTGCGCAAAATTTAAGGACGGGTATGATGCATAGGCTTATAAAATCCTTTACTGTAGCGGTTTTCAGCGTTTTTTTGATGCTTTTTTCCGGCCATTTATTTGCCCAGGGGGAGGGTCAGAATGAGAATCACGGCAGTACTGCGGCACAGGAAGGCCATAAAGAGGAAAAAGGGGGAGGTTTTAATGCCCGGGAATTGATTTTTGGCCACGTTTTGAATGCCCATGAATTTCATTTTCTCGACCTGAAAGGAAAGAATGGGGAAACCCACCCGGTTACGATACCCTTACCGGTGATCCTGTACTCTCCGCAAAGGGGATTGACCAGTTTCATGTCTTCCAGGTTTGAGCATGGACATGCAGCCTATAAGGGGTACAGGCTGGTGGCGGGGGTGGTAAAGCCCGTTAAGGAAGATGGGGTTACCATTGATGAAACAGTTAAGGTATATGATGTTTCTTTAACCAGAAATGTTGTCCAGATGTTGCTGGCGCTGCTGGTTTTTGTATGGGTAATGCTCAAAATTGCCAACCGCTATAAAAAAGGCGAAGGGGTAAAAACGGCACCCAATGGAGCACAGGGTTTTATGGAACCCATCATAACGTTTATCAGGGATGAGGTGGCAAAACCTAACCTGGGGTATAAATATGAGCGCTACCTGCCTTACCTGCTTACCTTGTTCTTTTTTATCCTGATCAATAATATTTTCGGTTTGATCCCGGGATCGGCCAATGTAACCGGTAATATCGCGTTCACCCTGTTACTGGGGCTTATTTCTTTTGTTGTGATCATTTTCAGCAGCAATAAGCATTATTGGGGGCATATACTGAATCCTCCCGGTGTACCCTTGGGGGTTAAATTCATCCTGGTACCGGTAGAGATCCTGAGCTTCTTTATCAAGCCCTTTGCCCTCATCATCCGTCTTTTTGCGAATATGGTGGCCGGGCATATTATCATCATTTGCCTGATCTCCCTGATCTTTATTTTTGCCAACCTGAATCCCTATGCGGGTTGGGGAACATCACTGGTGTCGATCGCCTTTACCATTTTTATTTATTTTATCGAGATACTGGTTGCTTTTATCCAGGCATTTGTATTTACGCTGTTGACAGCGGTATTTGTCGGACAGGCTTTTGAAGGGGAGCATCATGATAGTCATGATCACGAGGACTCAGTTATTGTATAAAGTTTTTTAATCAATATAAAAGAACAATTATGGATGTATTAAATGTGATCTTACTGGAAGCCGTAGCCAATGCAGGTGGTGCAGTAGGTGCTGGTCTTGCCGCCATGGGTGCCGGTATCGGTATCGGGCAAATTGGTAAAGGTGCCGTTGAAGCAATCGCGCGTCAGCCCGAAGCTTCAAACGATATCCGTTCCAATATGATCCTGACCGCAGCCCTTGTAGAAGGTGCAGCGCTGTTTGCGATCATCGTAGGCTTCCTTGCAATGATATTGTAATCATATCAATTGCAAGAAAATCGTACTGCATCCGAAGCACAGGGCGGAGGATGCAGTATTTTAAACTAAAAATGAAATTGTAAAATAGATGGAACTTCTTACCCCCGAATTTGGATTGCTGATCTGGACCCTGGTCGCCTTTCTTTTTGTATTCTTTATCCTGGCCAAATTTGCCTGGCCCGCGATCATCAAGGGATTAAAGGAAAGGGAACAATCCATCAGTGATTCCCTGGCCACTGCCGAAATGGTGAAGGCGGAAATGGCACAGATGAAAAGTGAAAATGAGGCCCTCCTGGCACAGGCCCGTGAAGAAAGGGCACAGATGATGAAAGAGGCAAGAGAAACCAAGGATAAGATCATCAATGAAGCCAAAAACCAGGCTAAGGAAGAAGCCAATAAGATCATCCTGGATGCCCAGCAGGCCATCAATACGCAGAAAATGGCGGCGATCACCGATGTGAAGAACCAGGTAGGTAAACTGGTCATTGAAGTGACGGAGAAGATACTCAGGAGGGAATTAGCTAACAAGGAGGCCCAGGAGAATTATATCAAGGAACTGGTTGAGGAAGTGAAATTAAATTGATTCAACGTCACCAATAAGGCATATGACCAATCCACGATTAGCAACACGATACGCGAAAGCACTCATCGACCTGGCCAATGAAAGAGGCCAGCTGGAACCGGTGTTTGCAGACATGCAGGTGATGCAGCAAATATGCAAGGGTAACCCTGATTTCGAGGCCTTACTGAAAAGCCCTGTCATAAAACCGGGTACGAAGAAAAAGATTGTGGACGCAGTCACCACCGGGAAGATCGGGGAACTGGTCGCTGCTTTCACCCGTTTGCTGATTACCAAGGGAAGGGAAAGTAACCTGCCGGAAATCATTAACGCATTCATCAGTCAGTATAAAAAACAGAAAAATATCTATTCGGTACATCTCACTACGGCTATGCCTGTCAGTGAGGGGATGAAGGAGCAGTTACTGGCGCATTTGAGAAACACCACTTCCATGCAGCATATTGAACTGGAAACAACGGTGAAAGAGAATATTATCGGGGGATTTGTTTTACAGGTAGACGACCAGTTGGTAGATGCCAGTATCGCCTATGACCTGAAGGATATTGCCAGGCAATTTGAGAACAACGACTTTATTTATAAGATAAGATAGATGCCGGATATACCCCATCCCGGCGCATGCTGTTTTTTGGGGTGCATTCGGACAGGAATAAAAAAACGATAAACTGAATATAAAATGGTAGAAATTAAACCAGATGAAATAAGTGCCATCCTGCGCCAGCAGCTGAGCAACTTTAATGCAAGTGCCGAGCTCGAAGAAGTAGGTTCGGTATTACAGGTGGGTGATGGTATTGCCCGTGTATACGGTTTGGGGAATGTGCGGTATGGAGAACTGGTGGAATTTGAAAACGGGGTGAGGGCCATTGCACTGAATCTTGAAGAAGATAATGTAGGGGTGGTTTTAATGGGGGAGACCGGCAAAATCGAAGAAGGCTCCAAAGTACGCCGTACCGGCCAGATCGCTTCTATCAAAGTGGGAGAAGGAATGGTGGGAAGAGTGGTCAATACCCTGGGGGAACCCATCGATGGTAAAGGACCCATCACCGGCGAAAGATATGAAATGCCCCTGGAGCGTAAGGCGCCAGGTGTAATTTTTCGGGAACCGGTAAAAGAACCTTTGCAAACGGGTATCAAAGCCATTGATGCCATGATCCCGATCGGTAGGGGGCAGCGGGAATTGGTCATTGGTGACCGCCAGACCGGTAAAACCGCTATCTGTATCGATACGATCATCAACCAGAAAGAATTTTATGATGCCGGCAAACCGGTTTACTGTATATATGTAGCCATCGGCCAAAAAGCCTCTACCGTTGCGGGGGTCATGAAAACCCTGACCGATGCCGGGGCCATGGCCTATACTACGATCGTTGCGGCTTCAGCCTCAGATCCCGCTCCCCTGCAGTTCTATGCGCCATTTTCCGGGGCAGCTATCGGGGAATTTTTCCGGGATACCGGGCGTCCGGCCTTGATCATTTATGATGATCTTTCCAAACAGGCTGTGGCTTACCGTGAGGTTTCATTATTGCTGCGTCGCCCACCCGGTCGTGAGGCCTATCCCGGGGATGTATTCTATCTTCACAGCCGTTTACTGGAAAGGGCTGCCAAAGTGATCAGTGATGATAATGTGGCCAAGAATATGAATGATGTGCCCGATTCGATCAGGCACCTGGTGAAAGGCGGGGGATCGCTGACTGCGCTTCCTATTATCGAAACACAGGCTGGTGACGTATCTGCCTATATCCCAACCAACGTAATTTCCATTACAGACGGACAGATATTTTTGGAGACCAACCTCTTCAACTCCGGTATCCGTCCCGCCATTAACGTTGGTATCTCCGTGAGTCGTGTGGGCGGTAATGCTCAGATCAAATCCATGAAGAAGGTTGCCGGTACGCTGAAGCTTGACCAGGCACTTTACCGTGAAATGGAGGCCTTCTCTAAATTCGGGGGTGACCTGGATGCTGCAACCAAGAATGTACTGGATAAGGGAGCCCGAAACGTGGAAATCCTGAAACAACCCCAGTATTCACCCTTCCCGGTGGAAAAACAAGTGGCCATCATCTATCTGGGTACCAATGGTCTTATCAAAGATGTTCCTGTTAATAAAGTGAAACAGTTCGAAGACCATTTCCTGATGGAGATGGAGAACAAGATGCCGGAATTGCTGGCTGAGTTTAAAAAAGGCAATCTTCCCGAAGAAGGCATTAAGAAAATGGTGGAAATGGCCAATGGATTAATACCACAGTATAAAGCGAAATAATTAGATCGAATTTATTGTTGATGGTAAAACCCCGATTCAATCGGGGTTTTTTTATTGTCGAATATTTCAAAAAAAGAAATGATATTCAATTTGTTGTATAATTTAATGTAAAAATTACGGTGATTTACTCGTTAATTTACGCTAAAAACTTGCATCGTAAAAAAACGCAGTATATTTTTGTCCTCATCCGAATAAATACGGTACCTGACCGAATCGGAGTCCAGATCCTGAAGAAAAACAGTCCGTAGTTATTAATTCGTAATACCCTAATGATGAAAACTATTAATCCTTATGTCCGTAGCATTTTACAGCATTTCTCTGTTGTAAACCTGTTTTTGCTTCTACTTTCCGCAAATGCTGATGCTCAAAGTTATAAAGGCCGGGATGGCAGTAAAAGTTATACCACGGCAGGTTCTTATGTCCTCAACCGGTATGCAACACTTTCTGCTTCCGTCAGTGCCGGTACCTTATCCCTGTCTGTTTCCAATATAGCCGACCTGAACGGGTCCATGTCTTTTTCCAAATCCGTTAATCCCTATGCAAATGATGCTTTGAGTAACGGTGACCTGGTACTGATCATTCAGGTGCAGGGTGCTGACATCACTACCTCCAATACGGCAGCTTATGGTGCAATCACCAGTTATAATAATACCGGGAACTATGAGTTGAAAACAGTGTATAATGTTTCAGGCAATACCATTTATTTCTGTGAAGGCCTTACCAATAGCTATTCACAGGGTGGCCGGAACAGGACACAGGTGGTCAGGATTCCCCGCCTGTCCAGTCTGCTGATCGGTTCCGGGGTAACGATTACCGGTATGCCCTGGAATGGCAGTACCGGTGGAATTGTAGCCCTCGAAATGAGTGCTAATGCCACGGTTACGGGTAATATTTCTGCCAACGATATCGGATTCAGGGGTGGGGTAGATGATATTACCGTATCCATAAATGCTTCTATTTATACCAACACTATTTATACCAGTACAGTGGCTTCCACCAATGACGCCCAGAAGGGTGAAAGTATTGCCGGGAATGCAACAGATTATGAAACATTATTAACCGGTTCATGCGGAAGAGGGGCTCCTGCCAATGGTGGTGGAGGGGGTAATGGCCATAATTCAGGTGGTGGTGGTGGATCCAATGCCGGTACAAACGGAGTGTTGACTCCCTGGAATGGTACAGGGCTAAAAGATATTTCCGGTACATCCTGGAATACTGCCTGGAATTTGGAAGCAGCAGGTTTTGCCACTGATATTTCAATGGGCGGTGGAAGGGGAGGCTATTCCTTCTCCAATTCCAACCAGGATGCATTGGTATACGGCCCCGGAAATAGTATCTGGGGTGGGAACCGCCGTATGAATGTGGGTGGATTTGGGGGAAGGCCACTGGACTATAACGGCAATACCCGCTTGTTTTTCGGGGGTGGTGGTGGAGCCGGTGACGGTAATAATTCATCTGCCGGCAATGGCGGAAACGGGGGTGGTCTCGTTTTCCTGTTGAGTAATGGAAATATTTCCGGTACCGGAACGATTACGGCCAACGGACAAGACGGGTATTCCACCCAAAACAGTTTTATTGATGCAGCCGGCGGCGGCGGGGGTGGCGGTGCCATCCAAATCATGGCCAGCGGTACGATTACCGGTGTCAGCATAACTGCCAATGGCGGTGTGGGTGGAGACCAGACCTATCTTACCGGGGAAGCCGAAGGTCCGGGTGGTGGCGGTGGCGGTGGTTATATTGCCACGACATCCACGAGTGTATCCCGCCTGGTGAATGGTGGGGCCAATGGTCTTTCTTATTCCACACATGTAACGGAATTCTTACCCAACGGGGCCACAAAAGGCAATAATGGAACCATTGTCACCAAATCCTTTATTGATGTGAATGCCTGTAATGAAATCGGATTTATTTTACCCTTATCCTTATTATCATTCGATGCCTCACTTCACAGCAAGGTTGTTGAGCTCAACTGGCGAACCGCCAATGAATCCAATTTAGATCGTTTTGAAGTGGAAAAAAGTACGGATGGTATCCATTTTTCGCCTGTTTCCGGTTCCGTCAGGGCGACTAATACAGCATCCGTCATGCAATATCATCATACCGATTATCAGCCTGATTTGGGTAGTGCTGTTATATATTACCGGCTAAAGATCATCAACAGCAATGGTTCCTTCACATATTCGGGTGTGCAATCCATCCGCCAGACAAAAACAGATGCCGTGATGACCGTTTATCCTAATCCTGCAACCGATATGATACGCGTTGACCTCCCCAATCAGTTCCAGGGCCAGGAAACCAGGATGGATATCTGTAATACATCCGGCAATATGGTGAAGACCGTCCGCCAAAGCAACAGTTCTGCTTCGGAGAGGATCAATATCAGTGATCTTTCCAGCGGTATCTATATCATCAGGGTCAGCTCGGCTTCCGGGGTGATCAATCAAAAAATTATCAAGTATTAAATCAGGCCTTTTCATTCAATCCAAAGCCCGGGGATACTACCCGGGTTTTGATTTTTGGTCATATTCTCCACGTATTTTCACGGAAAAAATCACCGGTAATCAGGCTGAAAATTACTATTTCTTAATAATTATCGAATATTTTTCTATTTGTAAATAATTGATTTACATTAATTTGTAATTAAATATGCATAAAATACGTATATATTTACGGAAATTCCCTGTAAAAACTTGCATCGTAAAAAAACGCAGTATATTTTTACATCAGATTTGAAGAAATACGGTCACCATCCGCTTCAAGTTTTTCAAGATCCTAAGTGAAAACCGATTTGATCACGTATACCCTTTGAGATGAAAGCATTTGTACCCTTAAAAGTTTCTGCACTGTTTATTGCTGCTCTGGCAGTAATCCTGCTTTCCTTTAATACTATACAGGCACAGACAAGTATGCTCAGCAGCGGGCTTAGCTTCACAAATCCTGTATTAGTTTCCGGAACTGATCTGCAGGTAGGTGCTGTTTACAGGTTTTCAAATGTTGATCTTGTTACCGATGCCACCGTGCGTATCGATAGCCTGGTAAACGGGGCAACTCTTCAAACCCTGGACGATAATGGAAATGGATCCGGTTATAAGGATGCCTTTCAACCTTCTATTAAATCAGGTAATGCGGGTATGTCTTATGCAGTCTTTACTTTTCAATTTTACTTAACGGGAACTAATGTTCCGACTATCATCAGTACTTTGAATGCCACGGCCCTGGATGTGGATGGCTCCGGCTCTTTATATGAATTTGCCAAAATTAAAGTAGGCCAGGGTGGTCTCGCCACCTATATGAGCACGACCACTTCTATTTCGATTTCACAACCGGTTCCCGGCGAATTCTTTGGTATTGATATGATGGGTGTTGATAAGGCGGGTATTGATACCAGTGCCTATGAAAACATGTTCACGGCAACCAATACATCCATATCTTCTTTTTCGATCAATTATGGCATTAGCCAAACGAGTAATGGTAATGCAACCAGAAAGTTTAGCCTGTATATGAAGGGGTTTGCCATTCCTAATCCAGCCACCCTTCCCCTGGAGTTGTTAAGCTTTGGCGCCATGATGAAGAAGAATAATGTGGAACTGAACTGGGTTACACTCTGGGAAAAGAACCTGAGTCATTTTGAGATCGAAAAAAGCCTGGATGGTAAAGAATTCAAAGAGACCGGTATCGTATTTGGTGTTGGTAATTCCGACTTCAAAACAAACTACAGTTATACCGATATTATCAATGCAGAAACGACCGGCATCATCTACTACCGCTTAAAGCTGATGGATAATGATGGCAAATATGGTTATTCCGATATCAGGGTGATCAGGATCGGCAAACAGAATGAATCTTTAAATGTATCGACTTATCCTAATCCTGTTGTCAATGATGTTAGGATTACCGTTCCGGCCAACTGGCAGGGAAAGGAAGTCAGTTACCAGATCTATAATATGGGTGGCAGCATGGTGAAAACAGTGAGGAACAGCAATGCCAGCCAGACCGAAATAATTAATATGAATGATCTTTCGAGGGGCTTTTATGTCGTGAAAGTGCAGCAGGGTAGTGAAGTGGCTCAGCAGAAGATCATCAAGAATTAGCATCTTTTCACTAAGGGTAAAAACATACCCGGACCCTAAAAGGTCCGGGATGTTTTAAATCATCGCCCGGTGTAAATCTTATATCTCCAGAAACAACCAAAACTAACTGGCTTATTAGTCAGTTGTATCCACAGCCTGCGAAAAACATAATCTTAGAATATCCTATGGGCAATTTTTAATTCATTGACCCTAAAGATTATGTTATGAAAACTTATTGTAAACATCCCTTAAAACGGGTAAAGATCTTCCTTGTATTCATTACACTAATACCTGGATTTTCCGCTTTGTCACAAACCGTTCCTGAATTGGTTTTCCAGAATCCAGTGCTGGAGTCCGGTATCGCCGGACATGACTCCGCCACCTACCGGTTTTCCAATGTCACGACCGGGATAGATGCCGTATTGGAAATAAAAGGCAGGTCTGCTCCCAATGTTGTGGTTAATAGCATTGACATGACCAGTGTGGGTTTTGGTAAAGCATTGCAGCCTGAAGTGGGTATTCCTGGAAATGTAGCTGCCGGTCAGAGCTGGTGGGTTGATTTTAATTTACACTTTTATAAAACAGGGACTTTTGATAAAGCTGCTATCAGCAGTTTCAAGATCACGGGGCTGGATATCGACGGCGATGGATCCTCATTGAATGAGTGGATCATGATGAACCGGATTGATAAAATTTCCTACTCTTCCAATACTTTATTATTGGATAATGTTTTAAATGTGGTATCTGACTTTACGGATCCCAATAACAATGGAGAGGATCATAAAATAAGCGGGCCGGTTGCTAATTTCAAGGATATTGATACAACAGCTACATCAGTTATGGCTACCTATTCTTTCACTGGAAAAGATCATATCAGTTTCAGGATTGGTGCCAATACAAATGGGGCTGCCACCTCTGCAGGTATGCGCATGAACTCTTTTTGGTTCAAAGAATTTGATTTGTCAACACATACCTTACCGGTTACCCTCATGTCTTTTTCAGCTGAGCTGAATAAAGATAAAGCCAATCTCAAATGGTCAACAGCCTCTGAAATCAATGTAAGCCATTTTGTAGTGGAGAAAAGCCTGGACGGGAAGCACTACCAGGACGCCGCACTTGTGTTTGCCTATGGCAACAGTTCACAGCCTAAGGAATATACATTTAATGATGATGTTTCAGCAATTTCTTCCGGTATCCTTTATTACCGGCTTAAAATGCAGGATATGGATGGAACTTATGTTTATTCAAATGTCAGGATGATCAGGATCGATAAAGGCAATCAGTCCCTTTCCATCGACGCCTATCCCAACCCTGTATCAAGCGATTTACATGTTACCCTGCCGGCAGCCTGGCAGGGGAAGGAAGTTACCTACCAGGTTTATAATGTAAAGGGCAGCCTGGTTAAATCAGTACGAAACAGCAACGCCAGCCAAACAGAAAATATTAATATGTATGACCTCAATCCCGGTTTATATATAATCAGGGCTACAATGGATTCCTTGTCGGTCCAACAAAAAATTATCAAGAACTGATAGAAGAATTTCACTTTTAGGGTATCAATAAAAAGCCGGGTATTTCTATATCTGGCTTTATTTTAATTAATTTGGTTTATATTATAAACTACTTTATTTTTGTTTCCTGTTTATAAGAAACGACTATGAAATATTCTCAAAAAATATTGATTATCACAATTTTATCTGCTTTTCAGTATTTGGCATCCGCTCAAACAACTATAAAAGGAAGGGTAACGGATAAGAAAAACGGGATTGCCGGCGTAAGCATATCTTTAAAAGACACTTATGATGGTGCCACTTCCGACTCTGCCGGTCATTATAGTTTTACAACCACGGAAAAAGGAGAATTTGTATTGACTGCCTCCGCTATCGGTTATAAACCCTTTGAACAAATGGTTAAACTCGAGCCTGGCACCCTGACCATTGATATCCTTTTAAAAGAGGAAATAACAGAGCTGACTGCGGTAACGGTGACGGCAGGAACATTTGAAGCGAGTGATAAAAAAAAGGTAACCGTACTGGGCCCTATCGATATCGTAACAACAGCAAGCGGTAACGGCGATATTACCGAAGCCCTGAAATCCCTGCCCGGTGCCCAGCAGATCGGTGAATCGGAGGGATTATTTGTAAGAGGAGGCACTGCCGGGGAGACAAAAATTTTTATTGATGGTACCCTGGTGAATAACTTTTTTTACACCGGCTCTCCAAACATCGCATCCCGGGGTAGGTTTTCCCCTTTTCTTTTTAAAGGAACTGTTTTTAGTACCGGGGGTTATTCTGCTTTGTACGGGCAGGCGCTTTCTTCGGCCCTGATCCTCGAATCTATTGACCTGCCCGAACAGTCGTCTGCCAACCTGGGGGTTTCCGTGATCGGACTCAGTGGCGGTTTTCAGCAATTGGCGAAAAATAAAAAATCATCCTGGGGAATTGATTATGGGTATACCGACCTTTCGCTGGCTTTTGCCCTGATTAAACAAAGACAGGACTATTTCAAAGTGCCCATCCTGCATAATGCAGATGCTAATTTCCGGATTAAAACATCCAAAACGGGTATCCTGAAATATTATTCAACATTCGGTTCTCAAAAACTGGGCTTTCGGACCAACAGCCTGGATACCCTGACTTATAAGGATATTTTCCGGCTCAAGAATATCAATATGTACCACAATCTTTCCTGGAAAGAAAAGATTGCCAATAAATGGCGGTTGGAAACCGGGGTTTCCTACACAAATAACAGGGATCAATTAGCGGGGGGCCTGCAGGATGCCGATAATACCAATACGGTCGTCAGCGGGCTCGAGTTTAAGAATTATGCCCTGGACCTGAAAGGCCATTACTTCAATGCCAAAATGGTGGTTGAAAAAAGGTTTACCGGACTGTCTGTTCTTCGTTTTGGCGGGGAGTATAACTTTAGTGATGATCATTCCATGTATACGGCTTACGATAATAGCCGGTACCCCGGCCTGATCAGGGAAAACCTGGGGGCTGCATTTGCCGAAACCGATATCTACCTTACCAATGCTATTGCCGCCAAGATCGGTGGTCGTTATGAGCATTCTTCATTGTTTCAAAAATCAAATATCGCTCCCAGGCTTTCCCTTGCCTATAAAACGGGTAAAACAAGCCAGGCTTCTGTGGCCTATGGCATATTCTACCAAAATCCGGAAAGAAGGTACCTGCCGGCCACTGCACCCCTGACCTTTATGAAGGCAACACATTATATCGCCCAGTACCAATTGGTGTCAAAAGACTATACCCTCAGAGGAGAGATATTTTATAAGCGATACAATGACCTTATTAAGACAGCTTCCAATGGAACTGCTGAATCAGCCAGCAGTAACAACGGTTTTGGAGATGCCCGTGGGTTTGATTTTTTCTGGCGGGACAAGAAAACACTGAAGAATGTGGATTACTGGATTTCCTATTCTTACCTCGATACCAAGCGGGATTATCTTAATTTCCCTTATGCCATTCAACCCAGTTTCGCAGCCAAACACACTGCTTCCCTGATCATAAAGAAATTCGTCAGCCAATGGAAAACCGGTTTCAATGCGGCCTATAATTTTGCAACGGGCAGGCCCTATTACTATATTGGATATGATGGGGCTACCAGCAGTTACCAGTTTAAAGACAGGGGGAAAACACCCGCCTATCAAAATTTCAGTTTCAGCCTGAATTACCTGCCGAACCTGAACAACACAAATGCCAAAAAATTTACGGTATTGGTCCTTTCAGTCAGTAATGTTTTTGGTTTTGACCAGACCTATGGTTACCAGTATTCATTTGATGGTATGCGTAAACAAAGGATTGTTCCTCCTTCCAAAACTTTTGTGTTTATCGGCATGTTCATCAGCTTTGGTGTGGACAGGAGTGATGATGTTATTAATATGAATCTCTAAATAAAAAAATACGATTATGTCACGCTACAAACAAGTCCCCGAAGGAAAAGATCCCCAGCTATGGGAAATTGCTCAGCGGAGGGCTTCCTTTAAAAGCAACCTTGTCACCTATATTATCATCAACCTGTTTTTTTGGGTGTTGTGGTATTTTAATGGTGAGCATGTCAATCACCGGGGAATCCCCTGGCCGGTATGGCCGGCGCTGGGATGGGGTGTTGGCCTTGCATTTCATTATGCCAGCGCCTATGTCTTTCCCAGGGCCAACCTGGTAGATAAGAAATATGAAAAACTGAAAAAAGAAAACAATCAACTTTAATATTAAAACGACAATCATGCGCAAAATTATTGCTTTCGTTCTCCTGGCA
This sequence comes from Terrimonas sp., assembly GCA_016125075.1. Taxonomy (GTDB): domain Bacteria; phylum Bacteroidota; class Bacteroidia; order Chitinophagales; family Chitinophagaceae; genus SpSt-398. The sequence goes on along the minus strand of WGMO01000013.1, from coordinate 83,528 downwards.
CTGCTCACGCAAATCGCTTACTCACAGATGCCGGATAAATTTGTCAAGGCTATGGAATCAAAAGTTGCTATGCTGGATTCCATCCAAACGGCGGAGGGCTGGATCGATATGGCCAATGCTTTTGAAAGGATCGCCAATGCGGAAAAAACCCAATGGCTTCCTTATTATTATGCTGCTTTCAGTAATGTAATGGCCGGCTATATGATGGGTAGCGGCAATGCCATGGGCGGAGACCCCGAAAAAACTGACCCGCTGGCCGATAAGGCAGAAAAACTGTTGAATGCGGCGGAAGCGATGGAAAAAGATAACTCAGAGATCTTTGTCGTTAAGAAAATGATCGCCTCCCTGCGGATGATGGCCGACCCCATGAACCGGTATATGACTTATGGCCCTGTTGCCGCCACGGCCCTGGCCAGGGCAAAAGCACTGAGTCCCGATAACCCCCGGGTTTATATCCTGGAAGCGCAGGACAAGTTCTATACCCCGGAGCAGTTTGGGGGCAGTAAGACAGAAGCAAAAGAATTGTTCCTGAAAGCCTATAAGGAATTTGAGATATTCAAACCTGCCAGCCCTATTCACCCGGATTGGGGAAGAAGCCAGGTGAATTATTTTCTCACCCAATTTTAGTAGGTCGGGAACCGTAATTGAATACGGTTCCTTTTTTCATAAACCCATATCTCCCGATTATGCAAAATGATCAAAATGCCATTTCTCCGCAACGAAGCCTGGAACTGATCCAGTCGATGATCGATAAAGCCAAGGACAGTCTCAGCCACAACCGGTTTTATTTTCTGCTATGGGGATGGATCACCTTTACGGCGATCATCGGACAGTTCTTATTGAAAGTGGTATGGCAATACCCCCATCATTATTATGTTTGGTTCCTGACTTTTGTGGGTGCCGGCATCAGTATCTACTATTCTTCCAAACAGAACAGGAAACGGAAAGTGAAAACCTATGTTGAAGAGAGTATGTCCATTCTCTGGCTGGGTATGGGGATCAGTTTTTTTGTCATGTGTATGCTTTTTGTAAAAATGGGTTGGGAAAACTGTTACCCCTTTTTTATCCTCATGTACGGGCTGGGTACCTTTGTTTCGGGCCGGATGCTCAATTTTACACCGCTGGTCATCGGGGGTATGACCAATTGGGCCCTGGCCATCACAGCGATCTGGTTCCCCTTTGATTTCCAGATGATCTTTGCGGCTGCTGCCATTCTTTTCAGTTATATCATTCCCGGGCATTTGTTGAAAGATGCATCTATAAAGGAATAAAACATTTTCAATCTGAAATATGGAACAAAATAAAATGAGCGAACAGGAAAGCCTTTCAATCATTCATGAAATGATTCAAAGGGTAAAAAGTGATTATCATGAAAGCGGCACCAGCGCCCTCTTATGGGGGTCAGTTGTGGGTATAGCGGGCATTGTGAGTTTCCTGGAACGCCATTTCGGTTTTTCCATCGGGTTTGATATCTGGCTGATTGTATTACTGGCAATTATTCCCCAGGTGATCATTGCCATCCGCGAGGGGAAAAAAAAGAAATTCAAATCATATACCGATATCGCCACTGATGCCGTGTGGATCACTTTTGGAATTACCATCTTCGGACTGATTTTCTATGGCAATATTGTGCCGGGTGCTACTGAGCATATTATTAGCGGGGAGGGTTGGGGCCTGGTGAAACATTTTAGTTCCGGCAATCAGCCGGATGAAAAAATCAGCCCGTTTATCCCCAGTCTCGGTTCTGTTTTTTTATTGATCTATGCCTTCCCAACATTGGTAACCGGAATAACTGAAAAATGCCGGCCGATGGTGATCGGTGCCGTGATCTGTTATATCCTTTTTGTGATTTCCTGTTTCACGGTTTCCGAATATGATATGCTTTTTGCCGGTATTGCCGGGATAGCAGCCTGGCTGATTCCGGGTTTTATTTTACGCAAGAACTACCTCAAAGCAAGAAGGGCCCATGTTTAAGGAACTGGACCCCATATTACATTCCCAGTTAAGGCTGGCGGTGATGTCGCTGTTGATCAGCGTCAAAGAAGCTGATTTTACATTTATCCGGGAAAAAACCAATGCCACTGCCGGCAACCTCAGCGTCCAGGTGCAGAAGCTGAAAGAGGCCGGCTATATTGAAGTGGTAAAAAAATTCAAGGATAATTATCCGCTCACTACCTGTAAGATCACCAAACAGGGGATCATCGCCTTCGAACAATATGTAAAAAACCTGCAGTCCTACCTGGGAAATTGAATTCCTGAATAAAAGTCGTTTGCAGGCGCTAAAGCTTCCCAACCTTTACTAATTTTGACTGTTAATCAGTCATGCCGGATATCATCAGGGTTCAGCACCTCAGCAAATCGTTTAAGGATCTCACTGCCGTCAATGATCTTTCCTTTTCTGTTCCACAGGGATGCGTATATGGCTTTCTCGGCCAGAATGGTGCGGGGAAATCAACGACCATCCGGATGCTGCTGACTCTTATTGAACCTTCTTCGGGGGATATTGAAATTTTCGGGCTCAGTTTACAACGCCACCGGCAACAGATCCTCAAAAATACCGGAGCTGTCATAGAAAAGCCCGACCTCTACAAATACCTTTCTGCACTGGACAATATCCGTTTGTTTGCCAAATTGGGTGGCGTGCACCCAAGCCGGATGCAATTGATGGAAAAACTGGATAAAGTGGGCCTGGCAGCAAGAGCAGGGAGTAAGGTCAAGACCTTTTCACAGGGTATGAAACAAAGGCTGGGTATTGCCATTGCCCTGGTACATGATCCCGAACTGGTCATTCTCGATGAGCCGGTGAATGGTCTCGATCCGCAGGGTATCGCAGATATCCGGAAACTGATCATCCACCTGAGTAAGGAAGAGAAAAAGACGGTCTTTGTTTCCTCCCACCTGCTGGCAGAGATGGAAATGGTGGCCGATCATATGCTGATCATCGATAAAGGAAAGAAGATTGTGGAAGGGCCGGTAAAATCATTATTGAATCCGGATAAAATGGTTATTGAACTCGAAACAAAGGATATCAATGCCGTTACACAACTCATACAGGGTTCTTCCTGGGGGGACTATTACAAAAAACAGGAGGAAGGAAAGATCCTGCTTGAATTTGGGACCCATGCCGTTCCTGCCTTCAATACTTTCCTGGTACAACAGCAGGTCCAGGTTTTGTCGCTGCGGCCCCGTCATAGTTTGGAGGACTATTTTTTATCATTAACAACTTAGTGCAGGATGTTCATCACGATACTCAGGATTGAATTATTTAAAATCTTCAGAAAGCCCAGGACCTATATCTCTTTTGGCGCCATTGCTGTTATGATCATCCTCATACAGCTCGCCATCAAAGTACAGGGTACGGAACTGATCAATTTTTTCCTGGGGAGCCAGAACAGTACATTTGATTATGACCCGGCTAAGATCCTGAACGGTTATTTTGTCTGTTATTTTATCCTGAACACTTTATTGATTCATGTACCCCTGCTGGTTGCCCTGATTGCCGGTGACCTGGTTGCCGGGGAAGCCAATATGGGTACCCTGCGGCTATTGGTTTCAAAACCTGTGAGCCGTGAGATGCTGATGTTTTCCAAATTCGGGGCCTCTGTGGTGTATGTGGTTATGTTGCTATTGTGGATGGCGGTACTTTCCCTCTTCGGCAGTATTTTGCTCTTTGGCACCAATGACCTGGTTGTGATCAAAGAAACCGGTTTCCATATCATCAGCAGCGGTGATGTGTTGTGGCGGTTTATGGCTGCCTTTTTATTCGCAACTCTGGCGCTTATTTGTATCGCGTCCCTTGCTTTTATGCTTTCTGTTTTTGCTGAAAATTCGATCGGTCCCATTGTGGCCACGGTCTGTATTGTGATCGTTTTTACCATTGTTCAGCAGTTGCAGGTCCCGATGTTCCAGGAATATGCCAGCCCTTACCTTTTTACAACCCATATGCTCGGCTGGAAAGGGTTTTTTTACGTGATGGCAACCGATGAAAACCAGACCATCAGGGGATCGGTAGAAAACACAGGGGCCATCCTGAAAAGTGGCCTCGTTTTAACAGGATATACGCTGTTCTTTCTGTTGCTCGGTGTAATTTCATTCAAGAGAAAAGATATATTAAGTTAAGTGATATGAAGAAATCAGGTCTGATCATATTTTGTATGGTACTTCTGTACGGTGTAAAGGCCCAGGATGCGGGCGCATTGGTAGAAAAGATAAAGGGGAAATACAATGCGGTGAAAGATTACGAGGCCAATGCAAAAATGAAAACGAATGTGGTTTTCATTAAGGCACCGGTGGCGAATATTAAAGTCTATTATAAAAATCCTGATCAGCTGAAGATCAGGAATGAGTCGGGTATTTCCTTTATCCCCCGGGGTTCGGTGAATGTGAATATGGGTAATATTTTTACGATGAGCCACTATGCCGCGATTGATGCGGGCACGGAAATGGTGAATGGCAGAAATACAAGGGTGATCAAGATATTACCCGATGATGAGCAATCAGACGTTGTCTTATCCACTTTGTATATTGATGAGGCTCAATTACTGGTATTACGGTCAAAAACAACCACTAAAGAAAACGGGACTTATGAACTGGATATGTTTTATGGCCGGTATGCAAACTATGGTTTGCCCGATAAGGTGAGGTTCACTTTTAATACCCGTGATTATAAACTTCCCAAAGGGGTGACATTTGATTATGACAACGGTTCGGCGGAAAAAGAATCGGAAAAGACAAAAGATAAAAAGGGAACCGTAGAAATCAGTTATTCTTCCTATTCGATCAATAAAGGGATCCCGGAAGGGATTTTCAACTAAAGCGTTTAGATCTCCTCGATTTTCTCGTCTTCGGCATTGGCCAGTATCTCTGCCGTTTGTTTCCGCAATGGATTTTTTCGCATCTCCTGGAATCCGTTCCTGCGGCGGTAAATATCAATACATTCAAAAAGCGCAGCCCGGAAAGAAGATTCATCGGCTTTATTCTTTCCGGCAATATCAAAGGCTGTTCCATGGTCGGGGGATGTTCGGATCACCGGCAAGCCTGCTGTGAAATTTACCCCTTCCCCTGCTGCTAATGTCTTGAAAGGGATCAGACCCTGGTCGTGGTACATGGCCAGCACGGCATCAAAACGATGCTGGTATCCGCGGGCAAAAAATGCATCGGCGCTATAGGGGCCAACCGCCAGGATATTATGGCTTTGTTTTGCTTCCTTGATGGCGGGTTTGATGATCGTTTCTTCCTCATTGCCGATCAGGCCTTCATCGCCTGCATGGGGATTTAACCCCAGTATGGCAATCCTGGGTTTGTCGATGCCAAAATCCTTCTTTAAACTATCATTCAGGATGAGAAGTTTGGTCAGGATATGCTGTTTGGTGATCTTGTTTGCAATATCAGATACCGGAATATGTTCGGTCAGCAGGGCTACCCTGAAATCATTCGAAAAAAGCATCATCAGGACTTCATCGGCTGCAAAGAAATTTTTCAGAAAGGGGGTATGACCTGTATAATTGAACTGTTCTGATTGTACATTTTTCTTATGGATAGGAGCCGTAACCAGGCAATCTACTTCCTTGCTTTTCAGCGCATGCGCTGTCGCCACTAGCGATATGACGGCATATTTTCCCCCTACCTCATTGATCAGGCCGGGCGTGATATTGACATCCTCTTCCCAGCAATGATAAACATTGATCTGTCTAGGGTTGAGCCGGTTCAGTTCCTTTACACTCGAGTAGTTGAAGTTCAGGTCGGGGACTGATTTCCTGTAAAAGTTGATGACCTTATTGGAGGCAAATATGACCGGTGTGCAGTGGTCCAGCAAACGGTTATCCGATAGGGTCTTGATAATCACTTCGATCCCGATGCCATTCAGGTCGCCGCAGGAAATGCCAATGACAGGTTTGGAATTTGTATTCATGATATAAATATAACTGTAAATATACTTAAGATTGGAGAACCCGGCATGAGCAATACTTAGAGCCTGAATTTTAGGTTCCTAATAGTAAATACTTAGTTTAAAAAAAATTAATACTTAATCAGAAGTTAATGTAAACTATATGCTTGCATACCTGCGTATATATAAATATTTTCATTGTCTCAAATCCAAACCCTGTGTATGACCTAAGGTCCGAACCATTAAAAAGCCTTTTCTCATTTGTACAATCACCCTTGTATTGATCCTTTCCATCTCGGACCAATCAATTGCACAATGTGGTGTTGGATATACACAGGCCCAGCTTAACTGGGACAATCTTGACTTTTACTGGAACAGCGGCGGATCAGGGCCTTATGAGAATTATATCAATGACACCCGGGAACAGACCCAAAAATTTGCCATTGGCTCTAATTTCCTCACCATCGCTACCAGTTCAAATGCAGTGGTAAACCCCGGCTCGGGTGTGAGTGCGGAAAATGCAACCCATACCGGTGATCTGGCAGGCTATACAGGAGAAGACGTACAGTTTAACCCTACTACCAATGGCCAGAATATCACGATTACGTTTAATAATGAAGTCGCCAATGTTAATTTCACTTTATATGATGTTGATGGGGGAGCTAGGGTAGACTTTGCTGCTCAAAATGCACTATCGGTTCCTCAACTGATCAATATGACTCTGCAGGCCGGCACTTCGCTGACTGCATTTTTGAATGGAACTGCTACCCCTTATGTTACCTCTACGGGATCTGACCAGGGAACGGCCTCCAACAATGGATCTGTTACCGTTGCTATAGCCGGACCGGTAAAACAAATTACGATTACAGTAACGACAGTAGGATCTAATCCTGTTTTTTGGCTTTCTGATATCAATGCCTGTGTAACGGGTAGTTTCCCTTCAAATTATAACCAGGCCCCGAATAGCCAGCCTTTTACAGGACCGGCCGGTAACCAGCCGGATTATTTTATTGTGACACCCGATAACAGTTCTGTTTATATGGTTGACCCGGCAACGGGTAATGCAAGGTGGCTTTTTACAGATGCCTCAAAAAGTTATGTCAATTCCTTTGGATATGACCCCTATAACCACTTACTGTATTATATATCTGAAAATGCTGCAGTGAACGCCAGTAACAAGACCCTGAAACGGTATGATTTTTCCACGGGAACGATCAGCACACTGGTGGCGGATATTAGTACAACATTAGGTATTCCAACCATGAACTCAGGGGTGGAGTCCGCCGGAGCGGCTTATTATGACGGGGCCTTATATATGGGAATCGAAGGGGGGAAATATGACCCTTCAGGTTCTTCGAATGACAGGACCCGGGAAACGATTATCTGGCGGATTGTGCTGGATGGCAGCCTGAACCCGGTTGATGCTTACCAGGTTTTTGCCACCGATGCCTATATTAATGCATCATCTACCTCCATTCATGATTGGGGCGATTTTGTGATCAAGAACGGGATCATTTATGATTTCAATACTGCCCGTAATGGAAGTGATTACAGCCAGAGCAAGTACCATCACTATAACCTGATGACGGGTAACCTGGATGCCTTGTACTCCAATCCCGGAACAACTGCCTGGAACGGGCAGGCCGGTATGACCTGGACAGGCCAATTGTATTATTTCAGGTCCGCAGGAGGAACCACCTCAGTGATTGGCACTTATGATGAGTCCGGCAATTGCGGCGCCACAACCAATATTACCCTGGTGGGGGGAGGACCCGCCTGGCCGGGCGGGGCCGGCGACGCTTCAGAAAATTTCCGCCCCAAATGTGATTTCGGCGATGCACCCTCATCTTATGACCCGGTGCCGACCAGCCCGGCTGTACATGAACGTTATGATAGTTTGCGGCTGGGACTTACCTGGGATAATGAGTGGGTAAAAACAGCTTCTGCCGGTGCTAATGCTGATGGCACTGATGAAGACGGGATCGCCACGGTACCAACGCTGGATACCGGGAATTTTAATTATCTCATTACGATCGATGCTTATAATAATTCCGGGGCCAACGCCACCGTGGCTGCCTGGCTGGATTATAATGGAAACGGGGTTTTTGATGCTGCTGAGGGCTTAACGGCTACGATCAGCAGCAGCGCCTCGATGCAAACGGTGAACCTGGTGTGGTGGGGAATCAATACTCCCTTACTGATCGGGCAATCAACCTATCTCCGGGTTCGGATCACTTCGGCTGCTAAAGGGATGACGGCTGCCAATCCCACAGGATACTATGATGTGGGTGAGGTGGAGGATTACCAGGTCATGATCGGATCTGTGTTGCCGGTGAGCCTGATATATTTTGATGCAGGGATCAATACCGATAATGCCGTACAACTCAGTTGGAAAACAGAAAACGAAGGGAATACCGGCGCTTATGAAGTGGAGCGCAGTAACGATGGCTATCACTGGATGAATATTGGATCTGTTCCTGCAAGAAATCAGGGTGGAAATCAATCCTATCTTTTTACAGACAGCCAGCCATTAACCGGTAAATCATTTTACAGGTTGGGGGTTACCCGTAAAGAAGATGGCAGTACAGAAAAATTCAGTGCTGTACAATCAGTACTATTCAATGAAAAAGGTGATTTTGCAATCATGCCCAACCCGGCAAAAAAAGATATCGCCATCCTCATTTCATCAACGGTGGTACAACCGGTTGAGATCAGCATGCTCAATATGCAGGGTATGGTTTTGAAAACCTGGCAAAGGGAATTGAAGAAGGGCACTAACGCAATCCAGCTGAATGATCTTGATCTTTACCCCAAAGGCAATTACCTGCTATTCCTCAAAAGCAGGGTCGGCAACCAGGTAAAACAATTGCTTTTACAGTAAAATTCACGCACACAATTTTCCATACCAACGGTAAAAACCTATTTCGGTAAGATATCGTTCTACATACAACTATTCCTATCCCTTCTATCCTATTTGTTAGTCAGAAAGTTTTAAAAGGCATTCCGGTTTTTAGTCCCCCACTTATGCGTAGATATGTATTTACACTTACTGAATAAAATAAATCAGTATAAAATTCGTTTTAATATTTACCTAAGTAGAATAAGTATTTATACTTAGATATTAATGAAAAAATACGAATGGCTTGAATTAATAAGTAGATACTATTAATTTGGCACAGTATTAACATTAAATCCAAGCCCTGATGAAGGTCAAAAATCCATCCTGATGAAAAAATTTTACCTGGCGACCATATGTTTTTCTTTTCCTTCTTACCTTTTGCGGTAACCGAGTTTCGGCGCAATGCGGTGCAGGTTATACACAGGCCCAGTTAAACTGGGATAATCTTGACTTTTATTGGAATAGTACGGGCAACGGACCATACCAGAACTATATCAGCAATGCCAACCAGCAAACACAAAAGTTCGCTATTGGATCGAATTATTTAACGATCGCTACCAGTTCCAGTACCATGGTAGCTCCTGGCTCCGGCAATAGCGCAGAAAATGCATCGCATACCGGTGAATTAGCAGGGTATACGGGTGAAGATGTTCAGTTTAATCCTACATCAAACGGACAAACCATTACTATAACTTTCAATACAGAAGTGAAAAATGCCAATTTTACTTTGTATGATATTGACAAGACCCAGGTCATCAGTGTAGCAGCAACAAATGCCCTTGCTGTTCCCCAGGTGGTGAATATAACCACACAGGCCGGTACTATTTTAACAATCGGTGGCATCTTTCCTCTGCCCACAACAATTACATCAGCGAATACAGCATTAGCAAATAACGTTAATACCGGTTCAGCAACCATCTCTGTAACCGGTCCTGTTAAGACAATTACATTGACAATTTCCACGATAGGCTCCGATCCGGTGTTCTGGCTTTCTGATATTAATGCCTGTGTAACGGGAAGTTTTCCAGCAAATTATCAGAAGACGGGCAATAACCAACCCTTTACCGGACCTGCAGGGAATCAACCGGATTATTTCCTGGTAACGCCCGATAATAATTCGGTGTACATGGTGGATCCGCTAACTGCGCAGGCGAGATGGTTATTTACTGATGCAGCAAGGACCTATGTCAATTCTTTTGCTTACGATCCATATAACAGGTTATTGTACTATATCTCTGAAAATGTTTCCCTGGATGCGAATAATAAGGCTCTAAAAAGATATGATTTCACAACTGGAACTATTACAACATTGGTAGCGGATATCAGTACCACACTCGGTATTCCCACGATGAATTCAGGGGTTGAATCTGCCGGGGCTGCATTTTACGACGGGGCGATCTATATGGGCATAGAAGGGGGGAAATATGATGTCAGCGGAACAACTAATGACCGGACAAGGGAGACCATCATCTGGAGGATCGATCTGGATGGTAGTTTGAACCCGATTAATGCCTACCAGGTTTTTGCCACAGATGCTTACCTGAATGCTTCAAATACTTCTATACATGACTGGGGCGATTTTATTGTGAAGGATGGCATCCTGATTGATTTTAATACGGCTCGTAACAGCAGTAATTATAGCGAAAGCAAATATCATCATTATAATCTGATGACCGGTAATATGGATGCGGTGTATGTTAATCCCGGAACCACTATATGGAATGGGCAGGGTGCATTGACCTGGTCTGGAGATCTTTATTATTTCAGGGAAACTACAGCTGGTAATTCAGGTGTAGGCTATTACGACGGAGCCGGCAATAACAGCGCACCCATTGATATAACTTTGATTGGAAGTGGGCCAGCCTGGCCGGGTGGAGCAGGTGATGCTTCTGAAAGTTTCCGTCCTAAATGTGATTTTGGAGATGCGCCGGCTTCTTACGATCCGGTAGCCACTAGTCCAGCGGTACATGAAAATTCCGATAATTTAAGACTGGGGGCTACCTGGGATAATGAGTGGGTGAAAACATCATCTGCGGGTGCTAATGCAGATGGTGCTGATGAAGATGGAATTGCAACGGTTCCAACACTGGATACGGGTAATTTTAATTACCTGATCACAATCGATGCATATAATAACACCGGAGCCAATGCGACTGTGGCTGCCTGGCTCGATTATAACGGTAATGGCGTGTTTGATGCTTCAGAAGGATTGGTCACCACTATCAGTAGCAGTGCATCCCTGCAACCCATCAACCTGGTGTGGTGGGGGATCAATACGCCTTTACTGATTGGACAATCCACCTACCTCCGTGTCAGGATCACATCTGCCAGTAAGGGTATGACCACAGCTAACCCTACTGGTTATTATTACGATGGGGAGGTGGAAGATTACCAGGTCATGGTGTCCAGCGTGTTACCGGTCGACCTCTTATATTTTGATGCAAAACTTTTGAATGACAATGCAGTAAAACTGGATTGGAAAACAACCCATGAAAATAATGTAGGTCAATATGTGATCGAACGCAGTGCCAACGGGTCAGACTGGCAGGAGATCGGCCGGGTGGCTGCCCGTAACCAACAGGGCGACCAGCAATATGGCTTTACGGATAATGCGGTCTTAAATGGCCAATCCTTTTACAGGATCAGGATCACGCGGAAAACGGATGGCAGTGCTGAAAAATACAGTGCAGTTAAAACAATTAATGTCAAGAAAAATATCGGGTTTGAGGTTACCCCCAACCCGGTCAGGAATATCGCTTCTCTGGCTATTCATTCCACGCTCAATCAACCGGGGACCCTGAGGTTGATGAACCTGCAGGGTGTATTGCTGGAAATCCAAAAGCTGAACCTGATAGCAGGCGAAAATAATATTCTTCTTGAAAACCTGAACCGTTATCCTTCAGGAAGTTATGTGATCCAGATCAGTTCAGGCGACGGTAGTTTTATCAGGCAGTTTATTATAAAAAATGAGTAGAAATGCTTATTTTGTTTTTAGAATTATAATCCAATAACGTAAAAAACCACCTACCGAATGAGAAAGTCTCATCTAGTGGCAGGCATTACCATCCTGTCAGTATTCACATCCCTGCTTTTTTTTACAAAGCATATCAGCAAAGAAAACAATCGTTACGAATCAGAAGAGCATGGAGAGTTTGAAGAAGAAGAGGAAAGAGAAAGCGGGGCAGATAAGCAACTCAGCATGTGGTTCCAGGCAAGGGCCTATCCTGACCCTACTTACCTAACGGATAAATACCAGCGGGCCTGGGCGCAGCATCAGCAACTTAAAAATAATGCACTAACCCGGAATGAAAGGGTCAATGCTGCCAACTGGGCCACACTGGGACCTGTAGGTTCAATTGGCGGAAGGATTTTGTGTATTGCCATTGATCCCAATAACAGTAATAATCTTTGGGCAGGTTCTGCCAGCGGGGGTATCTGGAAGTCCACCGATGCCGGTGCCAACTGGTCGTCTGTAACAACCAACCTGAATGTGCTGGGTGTTTCGACGATTATCATTGATCCTTCTAATTCCAATGTCATTTATGCCGGAACCGGTGAAGTGCTCAGGTCTGGCAATTCCAACATCGGTTTTAACGTGTGGAAGGCCAGGGGTACTTATGGAATTGGGATCATTAAAAGCACCAATGGCGGCACCACCTGGTCGCAGGTAATGACAAAAAGCACCTCCGATCTGTTCGGTATACAGAATTTAACTTTTGACCCCTCCAACAGCAATACCATCTATGCCTGTGCAACAGATGGGGTTTACCGTTCTACCAATAACGGTAGTTCCTGGAGCCAGATCCTGTCGCAGACCTATTGCAGGGATATTGCCATCGATAATACCAATACAAACAGGATCGCTGTTAGCTATGGCAATATGACCGATGCACAGAAAGGGGTAAAATATACCACCAATGGGAATAATGCCACACCGACCTGGAATAATGCCACAGGGTTTCCTGCATTTGAAGGCTATATCCAGTTAGACAATGTTGGCACTACCTTGTTTGCCAGTGTGGGCATCAGTTCCAGCACTGCCAACACCAACAGGGAGATCTATCAGTCCGCTAATTTTGGTGCTTCCTGGACGGTAGTGGGCGGTACATCATCCGGATCTACCACCAACCATTGCTCCTACCAGTTCTGGTTCGCCCATACTGTTGCGATCAATCCTTTTGCAACCGATTCAATCATGTTTGGAGGGGTGAATCTTTACCGGTACAGGGTTTCAAATATTACAAAGACAACCGTGGGCGGCCCCCATGCGGACCAGCATGATATCAAATTTGATCCTAATATCCGCGGCAGGGTTTATGTATGCAATGATGGCGGCATCTATAAAAGCACAAATGGTGGAAGTTCCTTCACCAAGATCAATAATGGTCTGGATGCGGTCCAGTTTTATGCATCATTGGGGGTGTCTTCCACAAACGCTAACCGGATCATCGGGGGATTACAGGATAATGGCCAGGTACTCTATAACGGCTCCAGCTGGACCTCGGTCAGTTGGGGAGGCGGTGATGGTACGGCATGTGCCATTGATCCCAGTAATGACAATAATATTCTGGCAAGCCGGGATGCCAAGCAGGTTTTCAGGTCTACCAACGGTGGGTCAACAGGGGGATCAGTGACCAGTTACTGGGGATTTGTGGCCGATTCCAGGACTGCTTTTGTGGCACCGCTGGCTTTTAGCAAATCAAGCCCGACAACTGTATACCTGGCCTCAGATAATCTGCACAAAAGCACGAACAGTGGCGCCAGTTTTTCGAATGATGCCTATGGATCTGCTACCAATTATATTGAGGCACAACATAAGACGGCTATTGCCCTGGCGGTATCGCCCACCAATGCCAATAAAGTATATGTATCGACTTCCCCATTTGCCCAATACGACAATGATGTTAACAACCTCTATGTGACCGGCCAACCCAATTTCCTGAGAACCACTACTGGCGGTACACCTTTTACCAGTATCAAGGGTTCGTTACCCGACCGCTTTGTGATGGATATTGCGATCAGTGAAAACAACGACGACAGTGTGTATGTGGTTTTAGGGGGATTCGGAACCGCACATGTATATGTAACGCCCAATGGAGGTACTACCTGGACGGCGATCGGAACAGGATTACCGGATGTACCCTTTAATGCCATCCTGATCGATCCGGTGAACCCCAGTATCATCTATGCCGGTTGTGATTTTGGCGTGTATGTGAGCCCGGACAGGGGAGCTACCTGGACGGATTACAGCAATGGCTTAACTGATGCCACCCTGATCATGGACCTGCAGGTGGATGCCAATAATAAATTGATTGCAGCTACCCATGGAAGGGGTATATACAGAAGTGACCTGTACAGCGGAACGCTGCCGGTAACCCTGACATCTTTCTCCGGCTATCACCAGTCCGGCGTGAATAAGCTGCAATGGACAACCGAAAATGAAAGGAACCTGCGGGCTTATGAACTGGAAAAAAGCCTTGATGGTACCCATTTTACAACTGCAACAATCATTACACCCCGTAACCAGCAGGGAACTTACAGTTATGCTTATACCGATCCGGTCAACACCAACGCCACAGCTGTCTATTATTATCGATTGAAATCGGTAGACCTTGATGGCGCCTTTACCTACTCCAGGATCGTTGCCCTCCAGGTGAATGGTAAGAAAATATTCAACGTATTGAACAATCCTTTTGGTGACCAGGTTACGATCGGCATGAATCTTCCTGCCGCTGAAAAGATAACCGTGAGCTTATACGATAGCAAGGGAAGTCTTGTGCGGAAAGAAAGTTTTGCCGGTGCGGCGGGCCCCAATACCTTCATCATCGATAATGTATCCGCTTTATCGAAAGGAACGTATATCGTAGAAGCCATACTCAATAACCAAAAATTCACTCAACAGGTATTGAAAAAATAATTTGAACTCGGTAGCTGGTTATTACTTGCAGGCTGAGCCTGCAGTCCCTCTTCATTCCTGTTGAGGGACTTTTTAATTTACTTCCCTTTACATTTGCAGGAATGTATACACTGAAAAAATCCTTGGGCCAGCATTTCCTGAAAGATGAGGAGGTGTGCAGGAAGATCATCAGTTACCTGCAGGAAATGGAATTTACCCGTTTGCTGGAAGTGGGGCCGGGTGGTGGAGCATTGACAAAATACCTTATATCGATCCCGGGAAAGGATTTTCTTGCCGTGGAACTGGATCAGGAAAAAGTCGACTACCTGGTCAAAACCTATCCTGCCTTACAGGGAAAGATCATCCATGAAAGCATACTGGAGATGGCAAAGCCCTTTTCCGGAAAATTTACGGTGGTAGGCAATTTCCCTTACAACATTTCCTCCCAGATCCTGTTTAAGATACTGGAATGGAAAGAAGAAGTTGAATGTATGGTGGGGATGTTTCAAAAGGAAGTGGCCCAAAGGGTTGTTTCAAAAGAAGGTACCAAAGTTTATGGGGTATTAAGCGTACTGGTTCAGGCTTTTTTTGAAACCCGGTACCTGTTTGAAGTCGGGGAAGATAGTTTTCAACCCCCTCCAAAGGTGAAAAGTGCAGTGATCAGGCTAACCCCCAGAAAAGAACCCCTCGCCATGCAGAGCGAAAAACTTTTTTTTATGCTGGTAAAAGCAGCATTTAACCAGCGAAGAAAGACTTTACGGAATGCAGTGAAGGATCTTTTTACTAAGGAGGAACTGGCCGATGATATCTTCAACAAACGGGCAGAACAATTAAAAGTGGAAGATTTCGGTTACCTGACTTTCAGGATGAGAGCATTTTAAACAATTACATGGGCAAAGTTATTATTACCGCTCCGGCGCACGATTATTTACAGGAATACCTCAAGCACAGGGGCCTTGAAGTCATTTACCGGCCGGAGATCCGCTATGATGAACTATGCAATATCATCGAAGATGCCGAAGGACTTATTGTCACCACGCGGGTCAAAGTCGACCAGCCCCTGATGGAAAAGGCAAAACAATTGCAATGGATTGGCAGGCTGGGGAGTGGCATGGAACAGATCGATACTGCCTTTGCAGCCAGCCGGAACATCAAATGTGTGAGCTCACCAGAGGGAAACCGGAATGCAGTGGCAGAACATGTGCTGGGTTTATTACTGAGCCTGATGAATAATATCAACCTTGCTGCATTACAGGTGAAAGAAGGTAAATGGCTGAGAAACGAAAACCGCGGAACAGAACTGAGCGGCAAAACGGTGGGCATCATAGGGTATGGGAATACGGGCAGCAGTCTTGCCAAATTATTGGGGTCCTTCGATGTCACAGTATTGGCACATGATAAATACCGGTTTGGTTTTGCAAAAGATTATATCAGGGAAGCCAGCATGGAGCAGGTCTGCCGTTATGCCGACGTGATCAGTTTTCATGTTCCGCTGACAGCAGAAAGTTTCCATATGGCGAACGATGATTTTTTTAATCAGCTGGAAAGAAAACCCTGGATCATCAATGCTGCCAGGGGGAAGATAATGGATACGCCTGCATTGATCCGGGCCCTCCAGGGAAACAGGATCGCCGGTGCCGCACTCGATGTACTCGAAAACGAAAAACTTTCGACTTATTCTTCGCAGGAAAAAGATGAATTGGAATGGCTATTATCCCGCCCTGAAGTTATGATTACGCCCCATATTGCCGGGTATACGCAGGAGGCATTTTATAAAATGGGTAAAGTATTGATTGAAAAGCTGGGTATCTGATCTCTCATATGCGTAAATGTTAATTAAGATTTTCTTATCATCATACTGCTGATTTCTTTGCGATTTTTAGAAAAATAGCAGCATATGAAAAAAAATCTACGCTATCTTTTCCTCTTTCCCTTGTTATTAATGGCCTGCCGCAAACAGGTGGAAGACCGGTTAATAGGTCAATGGAGACTGGATAAGTCATATAAAAAGGATTTGTTTGGAAGGGATTATTTTCAAACAGGGTATGAAGACGGGATCTTCCATTTTTATGAAAGCGGTGCTGCCGGATATACCAGTAATACGGATACACTTTCCGGTTATTGGGAGGCAGGTTTCTATAGCAACGGAAATTTTAATGCCGCCGCCGGGCAATCCGGTAGCCATCGGGAAAAATTTTTACGGATCAACCTGGTAAACTTTCAAACCAATAAAATATTCTATTTAGACCTGGATGAATTTCATTACCGTAATAACTGGAACTGTATCAGGGGAACCGAGCATACATATGGGCGGGACAGGATCTATGAATTTGTAAAGCCCTAGAACATTGGTTTGCAAGGGATAAGGCTTTTTCTACCGAAAAGAATTCCGGCTCCGGGGATTTTTTACTAATCAGTAAATTTCTATATTTGCAGTATGTAGCAACGCTTCAGCTGTTCTGGGGCGTTGTTATTTTTTTCTGTTTATTAAAGAAGGAGGTTTTATGAGTGCTATCAATTACGTGACAAAAGAGACTTTTGAGCAAATGAAGATTGAACTGCAGCGGATGAAGTCAGTCGACCGGCCTGCTGCATCCAAGGCCATTGCAGAAGCCAAGGAGAAGGGGGATCTCAAGGAAAATGCCGAATATGATGCTGCCAAGGAAGCCCAGGGTCTCCTTGAGGCCAGGATCTCCCAGATGGAAGGGGTACTGGCCAACACCCGTATTCTCGATGAAACAACCATCGATACCAGTAAGGTTTCGATCCTGACGAAAGTGCAGATGACCAATCTGAATACCAAAAAACAGGTCACCTACCAGATTGTGAGTGAGAGCGAAGCAGACCTGAAACTGGGTAAGATTTCCGTTACCTCTCCCATTGGAAAGGGCTTGCTGGGAAAGAAGATCGGTGAAATAGCGGAAGTACAGGCGCCCGCTGGTATCATCAAATTCAAAATCGAGCATATATCTGTTTAAGGGGTTCCCCGCTTATGGGCAGCCCCGGTCGGGGCTTTTTTTATTCCCTTTCAAAGGCTGTAATTTTATAGGGCTATGAAACGCCCCCGTCTTTTAAGTGTATTCAATCATTTTACCTCTAAATATTTTGGCGCTATGACCCTTTTTTCAAAAATCATCACTGGAGAAATCCCCGCCTACAGGATTGCTGAGAACGATTTGTTTTTTGCATTCCTGGATATTTTCCCTTTGCGGGAAGGCCATACCCTTGTGGTACCCAAAACAGAGGTCGATAAGATTTTTGATCTGCCCGACACCTATTTACAAAATATGCTCCTCTTTGCAAGACCCATTGCCAGGGCTATTGAAACGGTTTTTGATTGTAACCGTTGCGGGATCTCTGTAGTGGGACTGGAAGTGCCACATGCACATTTACACCTTATACCGATCAATACAGCCAATGATCTCAATTTTGTACAGGAGAAAAAGAAATGCTCTGCGGAGGAATTGAAAAGGGTCCAGGAAAAAATAGTCGCTGCCCTGGACAGGGGTTAAATCACTTTATGGGGATGTTTTGCAACAAATGCGGCCCAGCTTCCTTTCTTGGTTTTTGATTTCCGGGCCGGTAAGCCGGTTCCCGCAATTTTATGCTGCTGGTAATGATGACATAAAGAAACCGCCAGGGCATCCGTTGCATCATAATACCTCGGCTTTTTATCCAGGAGAAAAGTGGTTTGCAGCATTTTCCATACCTGTTCCTTATTAGCATTCCCGTTACCAGTGATGGATTGCTTCACTTTCTTGGGTGAATATTCTGTAACGGGTATGCCCGTTCCCATAGCGGCAGCAATGGCCACACCCTGGGCACGTCCTAATTTCAGCATGCTTTGTACATTCTTCCCGAAAAAAGGTGCTTCAATGGCGAATTCATCGGGCTTGTATTTGATGATCAGACCACAAACCGTTTCGTAAATCATCTGCAGCCTTTTGTAAATATCTTTTTGCGTACCGGGTTTTAGCGCACCGAGTTCCAGCAATTCCACCTGATTGTTTTTTATACGAATAACGCCATACCCCATGATGACAGTTCCGGGGTCAATACCCAATATTATTTTTTCAGGCTTTTGCAAGTGGCTGTGTATTTTTACAGGATTAATGAAGCTGAACAAAAATATCAAAATCTTTCTCAATTACTTTCTCGGACCGGTTTTGTTTGTTTGGCTTTCCCTGTCGATTTACCGGCAGATCAAAGCGCAACCGGATCTTGAACTTTCATGGCAACGGATCAAAGATACGTTGAACAGTACAGCCATTTGGAAACCCATTACTGTTGTGTTACTGATGTTCATGAACTGGTCGGTTGAAACCTTTAAATGGAAACTCGCTGTAAGACCGGTACAGACCATCAGTTTTTTTACGGCCTTGAAAGCGGTGTTGTCGGGTGTTTCATTTTCCGTGACCACCCCCAACAGGACCGGGGAATACCTGGGGCGTATCCTTTACATGGATGAAGGGAACAGGCTTCGCACCATCTCACTCACCATTTTGTGTAGCATCAGCCAGTTAATCATTACAGTGCTCGCGGGGTTTATCGGCCTGGTATGTCTGAGGGGCCGGATCATCCGGTCGGATATCTTCCAGGGATGGTCAATGATCTGGGTGCAGGTATTCCTCTACGGTACATTGGTTTTTCTGTTTATTTTAACACTTTTCTACTTCCGGCTTTCTTTGTTTGCCAAATGGCTGGACCGGTTACCCAAAAGCGAAAAATACAGTTATCTTATCAGGGAATTAGAGGCGATAGATGCAACTTTGCTGCTAAAATTATTGTCATTATCAGCAATACGGTTTTTCGTATTTATGTTGCAGTATTACCTGCTTTTTGCTTTTTTTGACGTGGGCCTGGATTGGTGGCAGTGTTTTTGGTCGGTGAGTTTGACATTCCTGATATTAGCAGCGATTCCAAGTTTCGCGCTGATCGATCTCGGTATCCGTGGAGAGGTTAGCCTGAAAGTGGTCAGCCTGTTTAGTGCCAATGCGATTGGAATCGGGTTTACCACGGCTACCGTATGGTTTGTCAACCTGATCATTCCTGCTTTAACCGGCAGTTTATTAATTTTAGGAATTAAAATTTTTAAGAAAAAGAAATGAAAGGCATAAAAATAATATTGGGTTTGGTTTTTTGTGTTTTCCTTTTTTCATTCGAATCGGATGCGCCGGCCAATGATAACCAATGCGGGATCAGGAATACTGCATTCAAATCGGGGGAAGAGGCCACATTTACCGTATTTTATGCGGTGGCAGGGCTCTATGTCAATGCAGGCACTGCCATTTTCAGCAATACCCTGGAGACCTTGAACAACAGGCCCGTTTATCATATTATTGGTGATGGGAAAACAAATAATTCTTACGACTGGATCTACAAAGTGCGGGATAAATATGAATCCTACGTTGATACGGCTACCATGCAACCCCTCCGTTTTGTGCGGAATGTGAATGAAGGCGGGTTTAAAAAATATGAGAATATTAGTTTTAACAGGAATGCGAATTCTGCCGTGACCTCGCAGGGGGTCTTTAAAGTGCCGGATTGCGTGCAGGATGTGTTGAGTTCAGTCTATTATGCCAGGAGTATCGACTTCAACCAGTTTCAGCCGGAGGATAAGATCACCTTTCCTATGTTTCTGGACAATGAAGTGTTCAACATGTATATCCGTTACCTGGGCAAAGAGGAAATCAGGAC
The DNA here is from genome assembly GCA_016125075.1 of Terrimonas sp. Classification (GTDB taxonomy): domain Bacteria; phylum Bacteroidota; class Bacteroidia; order Chitinophagales; family Chitinophagaceae; genus SpSt-398. Next base: position 63,149 of record WGMO01000013.1, on the reverse strand, counting down.
TAAATATGGAAGATTCAGGGCTATTAAATTCAAGCCCCTCCTGCTCGAAGGCACTATCTTCAAAGGCGGGGAAACCATGACGGTTTGGGTGAGTGATGATCAAAACCATATACCCCTCCGCATCGAAAGCCCCATCGTGGTAGGAAAAGTAAAAATTGACCTGATGGGCTATAAAAACCTTCGCTATCCGCTCAGTTCCCTGATCAGGCGGAAATAATCAAAGCTCCGCCAGTGACAGGAAATCTTTTGGCCGGATGCCTTTTTCTGTTCTTTCAAGGGTGCAACATTCCCGGGCAGCATCGTGCTCGAAATACAGTATATAATCTTGGGTGACGGCCTCCTCGAGAAAGGATTTCTTTTCCTGTAAAGTGGTAAGCGGAAACATATCATAGGCCATCACATATGGGATGGGGATATGGCCATGGGATGGCAGCAGGTCCGCCATGTACACCAGGGTTTTTTCTTTATACCGTATCTGGGGCAGCATCATTTTTTGTGTATGCCCGTTAACTGTCCGGATACCGATATTTTCAGTAAAGCTGATCAAAGGCAGGGGCCCTTCTTCAACACCTTGGCCTGCATCGGTCAGGGCTGGAGTCTCAACAAATTTCAGTTGGCCACTCTCGGCTATCGGTAAAATATTTTCTTTCAGGAAGGATGCTTTTTCCCGGTCATTGGGGTTGACGGCCCAATCCCAATGTGCTTTATTACTCCAGTAAACAGCATTCTTAAAAGCAGGAATCAGCCGCTCACCCTCCCGGGCGATACTCCCGCCGCAATGGTCAAAATGGAGATGGGTCAGGAAAACATCCGTGATATCGTCGCGGTGAAATCCCTGTTTGGCAAGTGAACTGTCAAGCGAATCATCACCATGCAGGTAATAATGCCTGAAAAATTTTTCATCCTGTTTGTTCCCGATGCCGTTGTCGATCAGGATCAACCGGTTTCCCTCCTCAATCAACAGGCAACGTAATGCCCAGGTACACATATTGTTTTCATCAGCGGGATTGATCCTGTTCCAGATACTCTTGGGCACGACGCCAAACATGGCGCCCCCGTCTAATTTAAAATTGCCCGTATTGATGGTATAAAGTTTCATATCAGCTTTGTGTGTTATAAGGTACCGATTTTTTTATGGCCTGTAAAGTATTAAGAAGCAGAATAAGCCCGATGATAAAGAAAACCATCAGGGCGAGTACCGAACTTCGTTGCGATCCCGTCAGTTCATTGATATAGCCAAAACTGAACATGCCGATCACGATGGCGATCTTCTCCGTCACATCAAAGAAACTAAAGAAGGAGGCGGTATCATTGGTAGGGGGCATCAGCTTGGCATAGGTGGAACGGCTTAAGCTCTGGATGCCTCCCATCACAAAACCCACAACGGTTGCCAGTAAATAAAATTCAATGATCCCTTTTTTGGGGATCATATATCCCGCTACACAGATGGCGATCCACAAGGCCACGACGACCATCAGTGCCTGGATATTCCCAATTTTTTCCGAGAGTCTTGAAATGACAAAGGCGCCCGGTATGGCAATGAGTTGTATGATCAGGATCGCAATGATCAGGTTGGTAGTAGGGATCTCCAATTCACTTTTCCCATACAGGGTGGCAGCCAGCATGACGGTTTGCACGCCCATATTATAAAAAAAGAATGCCAGCAGGTACCTTTTGAGCACAGGAATATGGACCATCTGGTTCCACACTTTTTGCAATTCTTTGTATCCCTTGGTAAGAATACCCTTATTGCTTAAGAGATTACCCCCGGCTGCAACAGGTTTGGGAAGCCGTCGGAGAGAATACTGGCCAAATCCCCACCACCAGATGCCTACCAGCAGGAAGGATAAACGGTATTGTATAGAACTGTCTTTGTCCCCACCGATCAGCTCAGGTTTGAAAACAAAAACAAAACAAATGATCTGTAATAATACACTCCCTACATAACCATAGGCAAATCCTTTAGCACTCACCCGGTCCCTGTCTTCCGGAGCGGCAATTTCCGGGAGGAAGGAATTGTAATAGACCAGGCTGGCCCAGAACCCCACACAGGCAATGACAAGACTGATCAGCCCAATGTCAAGGGTGCCTTTCCAAAAAAAAAACATGGCGGCGCATCCGATACTGCCCATGGTGAGAAAGAAATTCATGAATTTTTTCTTGGTGCCTTTATAATCGGCAATAGAGGAAAGTATCGGGGAAATAATGGCAACAATGAGAAATGCCAGTGCAAGCGTATAATTGTACAGGGAGGTATTGGCATATTCCCGGCCCCAGAAACTCACCATATCGGGAGAAGTGGCATCATTCCCATCCCCGGTAACCGCTTCAAAGTAGGCCGGGAAAATAGTGGATGTGATGACGAGGTTATAGGCGGAGTTAGCCCAGTCGTACATCGCCCAGGCATTAATTACTTTTTTGGGGGCAGTCTGCATGCAATTGGTTTATCAATAAAAATAGCTATTTCAGGTTAAATAATAATCGACCCGACCGTTTGCACGGTATAGGGCTTGGATGATGGTAAAGAAGGATCAGGAATACCGGTTCGGTGGCCGGCGCCGAAACATTATCGGTTAATGACACCCGCAAGGATCAGAATGATCAGCACGATGCCCACTGCAATCCGGTAATACCCGAACAACCTGAAACCATATTTCTGCAGGAAGCCGATAAAGAATTTGATGGCCAGCATGGCCACGACAAATGCCACCAGGTTCCCGATGGCCAGCAATTTTATATGTTCGGGGGTAAAGGTTTTATACCCTTTTAATAACTTGTACCCTGTAGCGGCCGCCATGGTCGGTACGGCCAGGAAAAATGAGAATTCTGCTGCCAGTTTGCGGGTCATACCCTGCTGCATGCCCCCAATGATCGATGCAGCGCTCCGGCTCACTCCGGGAATCATGGCAATACACTGCCAAATACCCGTTATAAACCCTTTACGGTAAGAGATATCTTCTTCTTTTTCCAGAACAGGTTGATTGAAATAGTTGTCGATCATCACCAGCACAACCCCGCCCAGCAAAAGGGAAATAGCAACCGTTGTCGAACTTTCGAGCAGGCTATCAATCTTGTCGCTGAATAAAGCACCCAGTAAAAGTGCCGGGATCACGGCGATAAGCAGTTTCAGATAAAACTGCCATCTTTTGAAATCAATGAATTTTTTCCAGTACAGCGCCACAACGGCCAGGATAGCGCCAAACTGAATGGCCACCGTAAAAAGCTTGGTAAAATCATTATCGGTCACATGCATAATCTTCTCCGTGATGATCATATGCCCGGTGGAGGATACGGGCAGGAACTCGGTGATACCTTCTATAATGGCAATGATGATGGCTTGAATGATACTCATAGTTCAAATAAAAGAAAAAGCTCCGGATTTACGAAGCTTGTCATATTAATTATAGTTGAAAACCTTACTGCTCCGTTTTGGGTTTCCTGAATATAGCCAGTACTTCAATGGCCAGCCCAATCAGGATCAGGATCGGGGCGATCGTGGTCCGGGTGGTACTGTAAACTTCCTTAGGATTAAATTGGGAGGGGTCGCTTTTACCGCCTTTCATTAAAAAAAGGCCGATCACCATTACGGCAACGCCCACTAACATCATGATGTAATTTTCCCTGTTAAATAGCGCCGGCAGGCCGGATATTTTCTTCTTCTGGCTCATAGATTGCATGATTAGGGCTGCAATATAGAAAAAAGTCAATAGACGTGGCGGCCCATCAACTGAAATACGCATTATAAATCCTTAAAATTCCTGAAAAAGGATGGTTTCCGCAATCCGGCACAGCAAACAGGGTGGATTAATAAAGATCATCCAGTTTCATACGCAGGTATTTGGTAACACTGCGCTGGGTACTGAACAGGGAAATTCCGACACCCACCACCAGCAACACGAGGAAAAGCAGGATCAGTTTCGAATTATTTCTCAGGTCCTTCAGATAAGGAATGAATGATTCAAACAGGAGGATGATACCCAAAATGATCCCAATAGCGATCAAAGCGGCAACGGTTCCGTTGATTACGGCCTTTATATTCATGGGTTTTGAAATAAAACCCCGGGTAGCTCCCACCATTTGCATGGTCTTGATGAGAAAACGGTTGCTGTACATGGCCAGCCTCACAGTATTGTCGATCAGGATAATGGACAAAATAGCGAAAATGACGGCCAGGATGATCAGGCCGATCAGGATCCATTGAATGATGGACCCCATCTTTTCAACCACATAGGCCGGGTATTCCACACCCTGAACCAGCAGGATGTTTTGCGAGAGGTCGTTTTTGATATTGATAAGGGTATCTTTCTGTACATAATCGCTTTTCAGGAAAAATTCAATAGAGCGGGGCAGGGGGTTACCGTCGAGGAATTGTTCAAAATTGGACCCGTCCTCATCCATGAACCTTTTCTTTGCGGCCTCTTTATCAATATACTCAATGGTCTTGGCATAGGGTTTTGATTCGATATATTGCTTGAATGCATCAATATCCTCCTGTTTTGCATTGTCCTGCAGGTACACGATCACTTTGACCTCTTCCTTGAGGTTTTTGATATAACTGCTGGCATTCAGGAACAACCAGCCGAAAATGCCGATAAAGAACAATACGATTGCCACCCCAAGGATGGCCATGAAATATGAGGGTTTGCCACGTTTTGATGATCCTTTTCCTAATCGAGCCATTTATACAGGTGTTTGATTTACAGGGTCTGGCAAAAATAACGGATTTGACAGTCAATCCGTAAATTTGTCGCTCTCAAAACGATGGTTACAGGGTAATATTTTTTGAACAACTGTGAATATGTGGAAGGAGATTTTTTTAAGTCTTCTTTCACACCTGGGTTCAGAACCTGTTGCGACGCTCCGTTGGAAGGCAACAATTCTTATCATCTTTTGCTGAACAGTATTAATAGTGATGAGGTGTGCGACGCAACGGAAGATGCATAGACATTATCAGCCGGGGCCATAAAAAATAATAACAAAGAAGAAGCATGGAATATAATTTCAGGGATATCGAAAAGAAGTGGCAGCAGCAATGGAAAGATGTAAAGGTGTACAAGGTGAATAATCCCGGTATCGGGGAAACTGCATCCCGGCCTAAGTTTTACGTGCTGGATATGTTTCCCTATCCCAGTGGTGCCGGTTTGCATGTGGGCCATCCCCTGGGTTATATCGCCAGTGATATTTATGCCAGGTTTAAACGGCTGAAAGGATTCAATGTGCTGCACCCGATGGGTTACGATGCCTTCGGTCTGCCGGCGGAGCAATACGCCATCGACCATGGCATTCATCCTGCGGTCAGTACGGAAAATAATATCAATAATTTCAGAAAGCAGTTGGACAATATTGGTTTCTGTTACGACTGGGACCGGGAACTGCGTACCTGTGATCCTGCTTACTACCGTTGGACACAATGGATTTTTCTCCGGTTATTCAACAGCTTTTATAACCGGAATACTAATAAGGCGGAACCGATTGCCCGGCTTATTGATGAGTTTAGGCAATATGGAACCGGTGCAGCAAACGGTCAGCTTTCCTCCACCCGTTTTTCGGCGCAGGAATGGGAATCATTTGATGAAAAAAAGCAGATGGAGGTCTTGATGGACTACCGCCTGGCTTATTGCGGATACGGGGAAGTGAACTGGTGTGAAGCATTGGGTACCGTACTGGCGAATGATGAAGTGGTGAACGGGGTCAGCGAGAGAGGTGGCCATCCCGTCGTCAAAAAGAAACTGCGGCAATGGTATTTACGGATCACTGAATATGCCGACCGCTTGCTCGAAGGACTGGACCGGATCGAATTCAGTGATGCCATGAAAGAAATGCAGACGAACTGGATTGGGAAAAGCAGTGGCGCTGAGATTGATTTTGCCATTAAAGCCCCATCCCGGCCTTCCGTTTCAACAAACTTAGGGGGTATCCAGTTCCTCCCCTCAGGGGAGGATTTAAGCGGGGCTTTCCTGCGGGTGTATACCACCAGGCCCGATACCATATTCGGGGTCGACTTTATGGTGGTGGCACCTGAGTTGGAAATTGTTCAACAGATCAAATCCGCAGAGCAGGCTGCTACCGTGGATGCCTACCTGGCCTATGTAAAAAGCCGTAGTGAGCGGGAAAGAATGGCTGAGAAAAAAATTACGGGTGTGTTTACAGGCGCTTATGCTATCAACCCTTTCGATGGCAGGGAGATTCCCATCTGGACCAGCGAATATGTCCTGGCTGGTTATGGCACTGGCGCCATCATGGCGGTGCCCTGCGGTGACCAGCGTGATTTCCTTTTTGCCAGGCATTTCAAGATACCCATTACCAATATCATTGGCGCGCATTTTAACGGGGAGGAAGCCAACCCAACCAAGGAAGCTGTCCTTGAAAATTCCGGTTTCCTGAACGGGCTCCTGATGAAGGATGCTATTGATGTGGCCATTCAGGAAATAGAAAATAGGGGCATCGGTAAACGAAAAGTGAATTTCAGGATGCGCGATGCGGCGTTTAGCCGGCAACGCTATTGGGGCGAACCCTTCCCGGTTAAATGGATCGATGGTACGGCCTATCCATTGGATGAATCGGAATTGCCCCTTGAATTGCCAACGGTGGAATCCTATTCACCCGGTCCTGAAGGGGAGGGGCCGCTGGCGAATATCAAAGAATGGACCGACCGGCAGCTGGAAACGAATACCATGCCCGGATATGCGGGCAGCAGCTGGTATTTCTTAAGGTATATGGACCCCCATAATGAAAAGGCCTTTTGCGACCGGAAGGTCAGTGATTACTGGGGCCAGGTAGACCTGTATATTGGAGGCACTGAACATGCCGTGGGACACCTGCTCTACAGCCGCATGTGGACCAAGGCCCTTTATGACCTCGGGTTTATCGGTCATGATGAGCCCTATAAAAAACTGGTGAACCAGGGTATGATACAGGGAAGCAGCAGGTTCGTGTACAGGGTAAGGGGGAAAAATGAATTTGTTTCTTTGGGGCTGAAAGATAAATATGATACTGATGCTATCCATGTGGATGTAAATATTGTGGATGGAGTTGAACTGGATTTGGATGCTTTCCGGAAATGGAGAAAGGGCGAATTTGCCAATGCAAGTTTCATACTGGAAGACGACAAATATATCTGTGGTTCCGAAGTAGAAAAAATGTCCAAGTCCAAATTCAATACTGTGAACCCCGATGACCTGGTCCAGAAATACGGCGCCGATACGTTCCGGATGTATGAAATGTTCCTCGGTCCCGTAGAGTTAAGCAAACCCTGGGATACCAAGGGTATTGAAGGTGTGCATCGGTTCCTGAAAAAATGCTGGCGCCTTTTTGCCGATGAACAAAAAGGGCTAATTGTAAAAAAGGAGCAAGCCACTGATGCAGAACGGAAAGTACTGCATAAGACCATCCGGAAAATTGAAGAAGACACCGAACGTTTCAGTTTTAATACGGCGGTGAGCGCGTTCATGATTGCAACGAATGAGTTGACAGAACTGAAATGCCATAAGCAGGAGATACTGGAACCCCTGCTGGTGCTGCTCACGCCATATGCACCACATATTTGTGAAGAGCTATGGCATTGCCTGGGCCATACGGATACGATCCTGGATGCTGCATTTCCCGTGTTCGAGGAAAAATATATTAAGGAATCATCAAAGGCTTATCCCGTTGCTATCAATGGTAAGACCAGGACTGAAATGACCCTTTCGCTGGAGGCTACCCAGCAGGAAGTGGAAGCCCTGGTGATGGCCAATGATACCGTGCAAAAATGGCTGGATGGAAAATCCCCCAAAAAGATCATCTATGTAAAGAATAAGATGATCAATGTGGTGCTGTGATTTTGATAAACGGGGACAGGAACCATTCTTTCTTTATTATCTTCATTTGACCAAAATGCACAGATATGAGAAAACTGTTTACCATCCTCCCGTTCCTGCTGGTGATGGCAGGCCTGCAGGCACAAAAAAATAATACCTATTTTTTATCTACGCCTTGTCTTACTCCCGACGGACAAACCGTCATCTTCAGTTTTGAAGGGGATCTTTGGAAAGCAGGGGTGAAAGAAGGCCTGGCCACACGTTTAACTGCGATGGAAGGATATGAAACCCATCCGATGGTTTCTCCCGATGGGAAATGGCTGGCTTTTACCGGTCGCCAAAAAGGCAATGCAGATATCTTTATCATGCCGCTGGCGGGAGGGGAGATACAACAACTTACTTTTCATATTGCAAACGATGATATCGATAGCTGGAGCTGGGACAGCCGGTCTATTTACTTCACCAGTTCACGGTATAGCAGGATGGGGGGCTACAAAATAAATATTGAAGGGGGTACGCCACAGCGGGTTTTCGGTGACGATTTCTTTTTGTATGATCACGGCCTCGCAGAACACCCGACCACCGGGGAAATATTTTTTGATGATACCTGGGAAAGCAGCCTGCAGTCACAGCGGAAGGGATATAAGGGCCCGTTCAATCCCGATATCCGGTCTTATAATCCTGTAACGCGGCAATACAAACAATACACCGACTGGCAGGGTAAAGATTTTGCCACGACGATCGATAGAAAGGGAAATATATATTTTATTTCGGATGAAGCCAATGACAAGTATAACCTGTACACGTTCCGGAACGGCAGGAAAACGGCCCTCACTCAATTTTCCACTTCCATAAAGTCACCCTCGGTCAATGCCGACGGAGGAAAACTGGTTTTTGAAAAGGACTACCAGTTATGGATATACGACATTGCTACCGCCAGGGCGGACAAACTGGAAATTGCCGTCATCAGGAATGACGTACTCACTGCCGAAAAAGATTATTCGGTGAAAGGGAAGATCAGTGCCTTCGATGTTTCACCCGACGGTAAAAAAATGGCATTTGTATCACGGGGGGAACTTTTTGTCAGTGATGTGGAGGGCAAATTCATCAGGCAGGTCGACCGGAGATCCTTTGAAAGGGTGAAAGAAGTGAAATGGATGGCCGATAACAGGACCCTATTGTTTACCCAGACCTTTAACGGGTACAGCAACCTGTTTACTGTACCGGCAGATGGCAGCTCCAACCTGCAGCAACTGAGTTCCGACAGCAAAAACAACCGCTCGCTGGTGATGAACCATGACCGTTCCAAAACGGTTTACCTGAGTGGCCGTGATGAAGTCCGCCTGCTGGACTTGAAAACGACCCAAAGCAAGACAATCGTGAAAGACGAAATATGGGGCTTCCAGAACAGTGAACCCGGCTTTTCCCCCAACAACGAATATGTGATCTTTACGGCCTACCGCAATTTTGAACAGGATATTTTTATTTATAACCTCAAAACCAACAGCAGCACCGACATCACAAATACGGGTGTTACCGAAACAGACCCGGTATGGTCGCCCGACGGCCGGTATATCTATTTTGTTTCCCAGCGCCTCAAACCATCCTACCCGTTTGGGATGGCTGATGCAAAAGTCTACCGCCTGGCATTGGAAAAGATTGATGATCCTTTCCGGATGGAAAAATTTGACAGCCTTTTCAAAGAAACCAAAAAGGACAGCACCAAAAAAATTGATTCTGTTTTATCAGAAAAGAAGATTACCATCGATATGGATAAGATCATGGAGCGGATGGAACAGGTAGGGCCGGGTTTCGGCAGACAGGGATTGTTATCGGTTATCCAGAATGGTGACAAGACCAGCGTTTTGATCACGAGCAACCATGACCAGGGTAAAACCGGATTATACAAGGTCACCTATCAACCCTTCGAAAAGACAAAGACAGAAAAAATATCGGGCGCCGACGGAGGTGGGTTTTCGCTGGTGGAAGCAAAAGAAAAATATTACCTGCTTTTCAATGGCGGTATCTACAAACTGAACCTGGACGCCAATAAGACAGAGCCGGTCAGTATCGATTATACCTTCCGGAGGAACCTGGCAGCCGAGTTCAGCCAGATGTTTTTTGAGGCATGGGCCCAGATGGAAGAGAACTATTATGATGGCAATTTTCATGGACTGGACTGGAAACAGGCAAAGAATTATTACCGGCAGTTCCTTCCTTTCCTGAACAACCGCGGTGACCTGCGCACCCTGCTCAATGATATGTTGGGAGAGCTCAATTCTTCCCACCAGGGTTTCAGTTCATCGGGTGATGATGAAGATGTGCAGCTGAGCAGCCGCACCATGGAGACCGGGATCGTTTTTGATGAGATGGATCCTTACAAAGTAAAAAGGCTTGTTCAAAGGTCTGCTGCAGACCATGCAGGCATCGACATACAGCCCGGAGATGTATTGGTGAAAGTGGATGATGTACCGGTTCAGAAAAACAGGAACAGAAATGCTTATTTCACACGGCCTTCCTCCGACGAGGAGATCAGTTTAAGTTTCAGCAGAAACGGGAAGCTCAGTACGGTGAGGCTCCATCCACAGTCCAATCTCCTGAATAACTTCTATGATGAATGGATCGACCATAACCAGGACCGGGTAGACCAAAAAGGGAAGGGGCAGCTTGCCTATGGATATATGAAGAACATGGGGCAGGGGGAACTGGAACAGTTCATCATCGATATGACAAAGGAATTGGTGGGCAAAAAAGGCCTGATCCTTGATCTTCGTTATAATACCGGGGGCAATGTGCACGATGAAGTATTGAAATTTCTGAGCCAGCGTTCCTATCTCCAATGGAAATACCGGGAGGGAAAATTAACCACGCAGGGGAATTTTACACCATCGGATATCCCGATCATCTTACTCGTCAATGAACAATCGCTGAGTGATGCTGAAATGACTGCCGCGGGTTTCAAGGCCCTGGGGCTGGGGAAGATAGTGGGCAATGAAACCTATCATTGGATCATTTTTACAAGCGGTGTTGGATTGGTGGATGGGTCTTTTGTCCGTATGCCAGCATGGGGCTGTTATACGCTGGATGGCAAGGACCTGGAAAAAACAGGCGTGAGCCCCGACATCAGGGTCATCAATACTTTTGAAGATAAGTTAAAAGGAAACGATCCTCAATTGGACCGGGCCATTGAGGAGATCCTGAAAACGATACATTAATTGATCAGGCCCTTAATTTCTTTTGTCTTGATTTAAGCCGGTTCAGGATAAAGTCGGTAAGGGTATACCGCTTTAAAATTTCTTCCGGGATAAATGCTGCCCCGCTGATCAGTCCGAGACAATCGGGTTGGTTACAGTTACACTGGAAAGGCTGTGCCATATCCCATTCGGTAGAAGGATAGAAGAAGGAATATTCATCTCCGGGCTGGATGGTGCGCAGGGCCGTAAGTTCCATCGTAGTCGTATTAAAAAAAGCATTGGGATTACAACTATGATTGATGTATTGCAGGAACTGCGGCAGCAGGGTAATATGTTTCCGGTAACCGACCTGCACTGTGAGATAGGAAGGTTTGGTGGAAACAAATGAGGCGTTAAAGGGGCTGATCAGGTCCCCGGGCTCAAAGGCTTTCAGCGCATGGAGCGATTTAAAACCGGTGACCTGCGATTCCATGATCTCACAAAATTCATTGGAAAAGATGGACCGGTATGCTGTTGGGTTAGTTTGTTGGGTTTGCATATAAGTGTTAAATATTGTACATGAATTTACATCCTATAATGATTCAGTTTATGCCCGCATGAAAAATAGTTATAAACATTAAAACGGTATGTTGGTGAATAAGCCCGGTTCCCTATATTTATCCAATGCTTTTCGAGTTCAGTTTCTATTCTTCCCTCTTGCTGGTCTTCTTTGTACACGGATCGGTTTATGCCTTTTTGCTGTTCAGGAAAGGGATTGCCAATGAATCCATGCCGGAAAAATGGCTCAGCCTTTTCCTGTTGCTCTGCATCCTTTATATCTTTCCCTGGATGGTCGGATTTGCCGGATGGTATAATAACCAGCCCTACCGGGATATCCTTTTTTATTTCCCCTTTCAGCATCTCTACCTGGTGGGCCCGGTCATATTTTTTTATGTGCAAAGTCTGCTGAACCCCTCTTTCAGCTTTCAAAAAAGGGACCTGTTACACTTTTTGCCGGGTATCTTATATATACTTTATTGTGTAGTGATGTTGATTACGGACAAACTTATCCTGAAGCGATATTATTTCCTGGAAGACGGGCGCGACCGTGACTTTGATACCTGGTACCAGGTAACCGGTTATCTGTCCATGATCATTTATTTCTTTGCCGGCCTTCTGTATTATAACCGGTATAAGCGGGTGATGATCCAGTTAGTCAGTTATGCCGACAGTGTATCTTTTCGGTGGGTGCGTAATTTCCTGGCGGCCTTCCTGGCGATGTTGCTGGTCAGAAGCCTGCTATTTGTGCTGGGCTTCTTTATTAACCTCCAATACTGGGATACCTGGTGGTATTTCCTGGCGTTCAGCCTGCTCTTTTATTATATCGCGATTACCGGCTATGCGAATGCGGTCGTTACAAAAGTTCCTTTCCGGATCAGTTTGTTCAGCAGGGGGCCAAAGCTGCTGGTGCCATCCTACGAAGGATCTGCCCTGGTGGAAGATGTTGAAGTTGTCAGTGAAGCCCCTGGAGAAGAGTATCATGAAACCTGGAAGGAAAAGGTCAGGCTCATCCTTGAGGAGGAGAAACTGTATGAGGATCCCGAGTTATCATTACCCCAGCTGGCCAAACGGCTTGCCACCAATTCAACCGTATTGTCAAGGGCCATCAAAAAGGGCTTCGGTATGAATTTTAATGATTGTATAAACGATTACCGGGTACGGGCCGTACTGGAGAAACTGGCAAATGGGGAACATCGGCAACAAACCCTCCTGGGTATAGCCTTCGACTGCGGCTTTAATTCAAAAGCAACCTTTAACCGGGCTTTTAAGAAAAATACAGGAATGAGTCCGAAAGACTGGTTACGGAAAGCAGGACTATAAGAAAAACGGATTCCGGAATGGTAAAACCATCTCATTTCTTTTTTTGATCCCGTGCAGTTTTACTTCCATTTTTTGAATAAGGATTGTCGATTGTATCATAAGATTGGATCCGAAATGATGGATTTGAAAATCATTTTAGCGGCAATTGATAATTTGATACGCCTGAACGGGGCTCATATTATCATTTGAAGCGACTGGTTATTCTTTTTCGGTCAATTTGCAGTTATAAAAAAACCATCATGGCCATGCTGCAAAAAATATTCCTGAAACTGATAACCCCCGTTTCCTTTCAGCAGGGGGGTATTTCCTTCCTGTTGGCCATCCCCCGTATCATATGTGGTTTGTTACTGACCATTGATTTTGGCAGCAGTAAGTTTGGTATGCCCTGGACCAACAATGAAAAGCCATTGGCCTTGTTTCATGTGGCAGGCTGGTTTCCGGAGGACGTTGAAAAATTCGGGATCCCTTTTAGCCTCGCCCCTGTATTCTTTGCCTGGATGGGGGCGGCGAGTGAAACCCTGGGTGGATTATGCTGGGTACTTGGTTTCCAGACAAGGCTCGCTTCATTTTTTATTGCCTGTACCATGCTGGTGGCGATCTTTTTTCAAAAATGGGGACAGGGCACCTGGGGGATGCTCCCGGCCATGGGTTTTTTATGGGTGTCCCTGTTCCTGTTGGTCCTTGGATCGGGAAAATTCGGGGTTGATCACCTGCTTTCGAAAATCCTGATCAATCAAAAAGTAAAAAAAGCAATTTAATTCATTGACCACTTCAATCTACCATCATGAAAAAATTCAGTACTGTATGTTTAGCATGTTTTCTCCTTGTCCTCCAACTGCCGGCACAAAATAAGCGGGTGGAGGGTAACGGGAAGCCCGTGACCTATAGCCTTTCTCCCGGTGCATTTGACAGGATACATATTGACCGGCAGGTCAATAAGCGGATCCGTGTGGAAGCCGGCGCTTCCGAAACAGCCGTGCAAATCACGATCGATGAAAACCTCCGGGATTACCTGCAGGTCAAAAATGAAAATGGCGATTTGTTTATCTATAATCAACCCCTGCAGGGAGATTATTTATGGGTTCGGGCATCCGGTATCGCTATCATCACTATCAAAGTACCCGTATTAAACAGGTTATACTATGGGTGTAATGGGGATTTACAGGTTGCCGGGGTAAACAATACCCGGTTTACTCTCATTAATAACGCCAATGGACGCATTAGTTTTGAGGGTACAGTAAAGGAATTGGAGGTTGAAAGCAATGCTAACGGTGAAATGGTTTTGAAAGGAAACGCTGAGAAACTGGTCGTGAAGAAAGAAGGGAATGGGCATATCCAGGCTTCAGAGCTGAATACAGATGAAGCCTGGATCCATTGTTCCGGCAATGGCAGTATCACTGTCAATGCAAAAACGCTTCGCAAAGATTGCGAAGGTTACGAAAAAGTCAGGAACATTTATCGCCTCTCAAAATGAGATACCGTTTAATGCATCGACTGAGGGTTCTTCACCAGTTTAATGGCAGCACTGGTTTGTTCCGTACTGGTAAGCATGGCATCATATCGTTTATCCTTTACGATCGCCACCATGTATGAAGTGTTGGGAGGGATCTCGCCGAGGTTTTCAGCCACCATGACCAGGTCATTATTTTCCAGGAGGTCGGATGTGGCAATTTTGATCGTGTAGGCAACAGCAGTAAGCCGTATGTGTTCGAATACCAGTTTGTCGTTCAGGAATAAGGATATGGAATCGCCATCCACCTGTGCATTGTCATAGAAACGCAGTTCTATACTGTCGCCCATTACCGGGATCTCCATTGTATACTCTTTTTTTCTTAAAGTGAATTTTTCTTCAATACTGATTTTCCTGGGGGGTTCTTCTTTTTTCACAAGGGGGATCACCGCTTTAGCGGTCTCTGCTTTTTGTGCCGGGGGAACCGGGTACTGTATCTCCAGGGGAATAACATCAGCCTTTTTTTCAACTACAGGGGGAGGAGTGAAAGCAATCGCCTGGATGCTGTCAATGATATAGGGGTCATTCGTACCTGCCGTATAGTTATCGATCACGAAATCCCATTCATCAGCGAAAATACCCTTGCCAGTCTTGTCAAGGTGTACTTCTCCTTTGGATTTCTCTTCATTATCTTTTGCGGCTGTTTTCCCATCCAGCATCATCCTGGCGCCACCGGGGCAATTAAAATCGGCCCTGGCCAGTATGGGTATCTTACCCGGATGGGAAATACTGTTCTTACCATTTTTTTCTTCGATCAGTTGGTCATCCCACCAAACTGTTTCGTTGGTTGCGGCATCAAAATAACCTTTGATGCTGTATCGCCGGTAATTGGATGGGGAGGTATAATAATAGGAACTGCCCGTGAGGCTGTCTCCATTTTGAATGATCTTGACTTCTACCTGCTGCCGGTTGATCTTGCCCTGCCAAACGCCGGTTACCATCTGCCCCTTCATAAAAAGGGGGAAAAAACACAGGAGGACCAGGGGTGTTCTTACGATCGTATTTTTCATGGGAAAAGTTGAGTGCGCCTGATCATAAACGCTCAGTCAGGACGATTATTTTACCCGAAAGATTCAACAATTATGCCTTGATGTCTGTTTTTAATAAAATTTTGTGATATGGCTTATCCAACAATTGAACTGATAGCGGGATTGCGAAGATCCGCAGCACAACTCAGGGAAGGTGCACCATATGCATGGGGAAATCACGGCTCCTGTAACTGTGGTAACCTTCTCCAGGCGGTAACCGATCTCAGCAGGGAAGAAATACTTGCCTATGCCCATACCGGAACAGGCGAGTGGACGGAACTGGCCGAAGCATATTGCGGCGTAACGGACGCACCGGTTGATTGGCTGATCTCCAAATTGCAGGAGATTGGTTTGACCCCCGTTGATATCCATAATATAGAATACCTTGAAGACCGCGCGGTGCTGAATCAATTACCCGGCGGTTTCCGTTGGCTGAAAAGAAATAAGCGGGAGGACGTAATCGATTATTTCGAAACATTTGCCGATATACTGGAAAAAAAGCTGATCAGGAACACGCATGTTGATTTCAACGCATTGCTTCCAGAAAAAGAATTAGTCTGATAAATAGGTATTAGTCGTCAAATAGCCGGGAATACTGCCCCGGCTTTTTTAATTTTATCATATCATGACCCATTCAATACAAGACTTACTTAAGAAAAACAGCGATAACTTTCATCCGGTGGTTCATTTCAATCCCGACCTCGAAAAGTTGTTGCCACTTGATTTTACCGACAGTAACAGGGATCTCACGATGGAAATACTGTCGGATACACAGCAGTTCACAGACTATATCAATGATAAACTGGCTCTTGCCGGTGCAAAATTTGGTATCGGGGGGTATGCAGAACATCGTACGGTTTACAGCCGCAGCCCCGTTTTTGATGCCAAGTATCCGGGACAAGAGCCCCGCAGGTTACACCTGGGAACCGATATATGGGGCAGGCACCATACACCGGTGATGGCGCCCCTCGGGGGCATTGTTCACAGTTTTGCATTCAACAATAATTTCGGTGATTATGGCGCTACGATCATTCTCACGCACCAGCTCGAAGGATTTGTATTTCATACTTTATACGGGCACCTCAGTTTGAATGACCTGAAGAATATACAGGAGGGCCAGCGCATTGAAAAAGGAGAGGTCTTTTGTGAGTTTGGGATACCCGTTGATAACGGTCACTGGCCACCGCATTTACATTTCCAGGTGATTATCGATTTGCAGGGTAAGGAAGGTGATTATCCGGGTGTTTGTGCCTATGCCGAAAAAGATGCTTACCTGCTGAACTGCCCCGACCCGGATCTTTTGCTGAAGATGAACAGGTATATCCATCCCTGATCAGGTCAGCTTTTTTGCGATCCGTTCCCATTCTTCCGGTAAGGAAACACCCGGTCTTTTTTGACCGGCCTTCCTGTACCAGTAATCGGCATTACCCAGGTCACCTTCTTTTCGGTGCAGGTAGGCATGGATCTCTGCTGCTATGCTATCGTCGATATCCTGTATGATATGGTGGGCCGTCTCCCAGTCACCATTTGCATCCTGCCAGAGGGCCGCCAGGTATGGCGAGATGCCCGGGGGTGGGTGGTCAGCGGCCAGGCTTTCTTTGAAGCTGTCATAATCCATAGTCATCAATGATTGGCATTTATTGCTGATAGCTGAAAACGGATCAGGCTTTCAGTAATTTAAATGCATGTGACCATTGGTTCCTGATAAACCCTGGAATACACCAGAGTATGCACAGGGGTTCAATGGCTCTTGCGGATTCAACCATGCCCATATCTTCTGTTTCCCAGCCAAAGGATTTTAGGATAGCGGTAACTTTTTCTTTCGCACCGGTATCATTTCCACAAATGAACATGGTGGGAATGCCCTCTTTAAAAGAGGGTTGATACATGGAGGCATTGCCTACACTGTTAAAAGCTTTCACCAGTTTGGCGTCCGGTAATAATTGCTGTAGTTTTTCCATCAATGACTCTTCAAGGGTTGTAAAAAATTTCAGTACACCCTGGTCGGGCGGAACCGCGGCAATCGGATTGGTAGCATCAATCACGATCTTATGAGAAAAATGTTCACGTCTTGCGAGCAGGATAGCATCTTCTGCCGCCAGTCCGCTGATGGCCAAAACAATGATCTCTCCAAATTGTGCTGTTTCCTGGAAAGAACCCAGCAGCCCTTTCGGGTTATCTTTTTTCCATTGAACTACCGCTTCTTTGGATGTGTTGCGGGTTCCCAGCATCACTTCATAGCCCTCGCTTAAAAAACCATTTCCCAGGGTCCGGCCAACAACACCCGATCCGATTATTCCTATTTTCATATAAAAAAATATTTTGCGCGATAATAATTAGCTTTACAAAGTTTAATAAAATTATTGATGTCCAATCCTAACCTGAGTACGGATAAAGAAACTTTAACAGCCGCCGATAAGGAATTTGAGAATAATATCAGGCCTTCGCATATTGCTGACTTTTCCGGTCAGGAGCAGGCGATCGAAAACCTGAAAGTATTTATCAAAGCGGCCAAAATGCGGGGTGAAGCCCTTGATCATGTGCTGTTCCATGGTCCTCCCGGCCTGGGAAAGACAACGCTGTCAAGGATCGTTGCCAATGAACTGGGGGTAAATATTAAGGAAACCTCGGGACCCGTCATTGAAAAGCCCGGTGACCTGGCAGGCTTATTGACCAGCCTTGAACCCAGTGATGTTTTGTTTATCGACGAGATACACCGCCTGAGTACGGTAGTGGAAGAATATCTGTATTCAGCCATGGAGGACTATCGTATCGATATCATGATCGAGAGCGGTCCCAATGCCAGGAGCATACAACTCAACCTGAACCCTTTTACACTCATCGGGGCAACAACCAGAAGCGGTTTATTGACGGCACCCCTCTTATCCAGGTTTGCGATCAAATCAAGACTGGAATACTACAATGCTGAAACCCTTAAAAAGATCATCATCCGGGCTTCGGGAATCCTGCAGACAAAGATCACATCGGATGCGACCGAAGAAATTTCCCGCCGGAGCCGTGGAACACCCCGTATTGCCAATGGTTTGTTGCGAAGGGTTCGTGATTTTGCCCAGGTACTGAATGATGGCAGGATCGATCTTGGGATCACCCAGCACGCACTGCGGGCATTAAATGTAGATGAACATGGTCTCGATGATATGGATAACCGTATCCTTTCAACCATCATTGATAAATTCAAGGGTGGGCCGGTGGGTATTACTACCATTGCCACCGCAGTGGGGGAAGAGGCCGGCACACTGGAAGAAGTGTATGAACCCTTCCTGATCCAGGAAGGATTCCTGCAACGCACCCCCCGGGGCCGTGAAGTAACCGCGAAAGCCTATGAACATTTGGGAAAAACAAGACCCGGTAACCCGGGAACCTTATTTACATAAGAAAGGCCGCCTTTGTAAAGGCAGCCTTTTATTATTACAGGAAAATTTTATTTATCATTCCTGAACCACCAGCCTGAACCCGTTTCCATGGATATTCACGATCTCGATCTTTTCATCATTCCTTAAATATTTGCGCAACTTGGCAATATACACATCCATGCTGCGGCCATTGAAATAGGTATCGCTTCCCCAGATCTTTTTCAGGGCCTGTTCGCGGGGTAAAAGGTCATTCATATGTTCTGCCAGCATCTTGAGCAGTTCATTTTCTTTCGGCGACAATGTTTGTGTAACGCCATCATGCGTGAGCTCCCGTAATTTAGGATTGAAATGATAACCGGCCAGGTCAAATTGCATATTCTCGCTTTCCTTGTTCAGTTCTTCGTTGCGTTTCAAAATGGCCTTGATCTTGAGCAACAATACTTCGCTGTCGAATGGTTTTGTGATATAATCATCTGCACCCAGCTTATAACCCTGGATGATATCATCCTTCATGGTTTTGGCGCTCAGAAAGAACAAAGGTATATCGGGGTCCACATCCCTTATTTCTTCTGCCAGTGTAAAACCATCCATATTCGGCATCATCACATCCAGCAGGCAAAGGTCAAATTTTTCACGTTGAAAAGCTGCGAGGCCCAGACGGCCATCCCGCTCGAGGGTAACATCATAATCATTCAACTCAAGGTAATTCTTCAATACGCTTCCTAGGTTCGGGTCATCTTCGCATAAAAGAATGCGGGGTTTTTTTCCTTCCATTTTTTTGATTTTAGTTCTTATCTACAAATAAATATAAATCTTTTGCCAAATATGAACTGGCCTGTGTAATATTTTGTTAAGAACTTAATGAACTTGTGATGAACGGTTCATTTTATATTTTTGTGTTGATAACAAGCGATTTGATTATGCATATTACCCCGGATAACAGGCTGAAAAAATTGATTGTCATTGGCGACAGGGTCCTGATCAGGCTTTCCAAACCCGACGACCGGACCCCCAGCGGCCTCTATCTCCCGCCCGGTGTTCATGAAAAGGAAAAAGTGCAGCAGGGCTATATCATTAAAACCGGCCCCGGGTATGCCATCCCTATGCCGGTCGAGGATGAATCCTGGAAAGGTGAAGAGGAGAAAATCAAGTATGTGCCCCTGCAGGCCAGAGAAGGCGACCTGGCAATATTCCTGCTGAGCAGCGCCACAGAAGTGATGTATGAAGGAGAGAAATATTATATCGTGCCGCAAAGTGCGATCCTCATGCTGGAAAGGGAAGAGGACCTATGAGCTGTTTTCGGCGTTTAACCCATCAGTTTTTTATAATCCTTATCATTCAGGTATTCTAGAATATCGCCAGGCTGGCAATCGAGCACCTTACAGATTTCTTCAAGGGTTGAAAACCGGATAGCTTTTGCCTTGCCGGTCTTCAGGATACTGAGATTGGCAATGGTGATACCCAGCCTTTCACTCAATTCGGTCAGCGAGACCTTTCGACGGGCAAGCATTACATCTAAATTTACGACAATGGGCATGCTTAAATAGTTAAGTCTTGTTCCTTTTGTAAATGATAACCCTTTTTGATGGCAGACTGGATGATGAATATGATGACACCGGCTAACAGCCGGTTTTTGTTATCAAACAGGCTTTCCCAAAACGGAAAGTAAAGCGTTTTTGGGATCCATCCGGGGAATAAAAATCCGATTGACCATGAAAAGATGACCGGGATAATAGCCATGCCGATCAACGACCAGCCGGTTAGCCTCAGCCTGTTTATATTCTTACGGGTAAATACCTCCCCGGTGGAAATATCATAAAGTGTTAACAAAGGCATCCGTATCACTACGATGAACAGAAAGATGAACAGGGCGATTGAAAAAACAATGATAAGGATCCGCCAGGTCTTAAAGGAGGTTTCCGAAACCGGTATCAAAACAGCCGGGTCAGGATTTCCTGTATTGAGGTTCGAAGTATACCGGGCACCGGTCACCCTATCTGAATTGCCGGTAACCCAATTCAAATGGTCATTATCAGGACGGGAAAAAAATGTACCCACTTGCCTGGGAATATATCCGTCGATGCGTAAAAAATATTTTCGGACCTGCTGGTTGCGGTTCTCATAAAAAGGCTGCATCAAATTGCAGGTATCACATTCATGAATCACCGAATAGCCCACCAGGGAATTGAAAAAAGACTGGCCACTGCCCGATAGTCTTTTCCGGAGGTTCTGTTTGTACCAGCGTAAACTGTCATTGATCCTATTACAGTTTCCGGAGTCCAGCCCGATATCGCCGGGTTGGATATTGTCGATGGCATTGTTAACGGCCTGGCTGGCCGCTTCCCGTTTATCCGGAATATTCGTGAGCAGAAGAATAAGTGCGAGCAGGAAAAAAACGGGGATTAAAATTCTGTTAAGTTGATATGGCATCGTTCTTCCTATTTGATTGTAAAATTATAAATATTTATTGATAAACAATAAAAAATTATCAAATTTTGATAATTTAATTTCCCAGGTATCTTCCAATGCCCATTTTTTTGCCGGGAAGACCCCAGGAATTTGTTATCCATAATCCTTCTATTTCATGCAATTATGTAACTTTCCCCTAAATAAAAATTATGGTGGCAGACAAGGTAAAATTCCTGGAAAGCGTTCAGTCCGGGTATACGTTCAAAGGCGAATCGGTGGTACTGGGTGTTGGGATGGTTGACGGGGAAGCGGTAGAAGGGGCAACGGTGAAACTGGCCCTGAAAACATTGAACCGGCATGGTTTGATTGCAGGAGCCACCGGAACAGGAAAAACGAAGACTTTACAGGTGATCAGTGAAGCATTGAGCGATGCCAGTGTGCCTGTGGTATTGATGGATATCAAAGGTGACCTGAGTGGTATTGCTGCGCCGGGTATGGAAAATGACAAGATCACAGACCGTTGCCGGAAGATCGGGATTACCTATCAACCCACCGGGTTTCCTGCCGACCTGTTTACCCTGAGCAATGAAAAAGGTGTCCGGTTACGCGCCACCGTCAGCGAGTTCGGTCCGGTATTGTTATCCAAGATTTTGGGTCTGAACGACACACAAGGCGGTTTTGTTTCCATGATCTTTAAATACTGTGATGATAATAAGCTACCCCTGCTGGACCTGAAGGATTTTATCAAAGTGCTGCAATATGTAAGTGATGAGGGGAAACCCGAACTGGAAAAGACATACGGGAAAGTATCCACAACTTCCACCGGAACAATTTTAAGAAAGGTGATCGAACTGCAACAACAGGGCGCAGATGTTTTTTTTGGCGAAAAAAGTTTTGAGGTCGAAGACCTGATGCGTATTGGAGATGATGGGAGGGGCATGATCTCCATCATCCGGGTGACCGATTTGCAGGACCGGCCAAAACTGTTCTCGACCTTTATGTTGCAATTGCTGGCAGAATTATATGCTACCAGTCCTGAAGAGGGGGATCTGGACAAGCCCAAACTGGTTTTATTCATCGATGAGGCACACCTGATTTTCCAGGAAGCCAGTGAAGTATTGTTACAACAAATAGAAACGGTGATCAAACTGATCCGTTCCAAGGGTATCGGGATCTTCTTCTGTACCCAAAACCCAATGGATGTTCCGGCCTCCGTACTCTCGCAACTGGGTATGAAAGTGCAGCACGCCCTTCGCGCCTTTACTGCCAACGACCGGAAAACCATCAAACAAACGGCAGCGAATTATCCACTTTCCGATTTTTACAAAACAGAAGATGCGCTGACCCAACTGGGCATCGGGGAAGCCTTTATCACCACGCTGAATGAAAAGGGGATCCCCACCCCCCTCGTGCATACCCTTTTATGCCCGCCCCGGAGCAGGATGGATATATTGACGGATACAGAAATCGATGCGTTGGTGGCGCATTCCAAACTGGCGCCCAAATACAATCCTGTTATTGATAGTAAAAGCGCTTATGAGATACTGTCAGAGAAACTGAATATTGCGGAAGAAAAGAGCCGGGAAGCAGATAATAAAAAAAATCCGGCCCATAAAAAAGAAGAAAAATCGACCCTTGAACAGGTGGTCGACAACCCCATCGTGAAAAGTATGGCCAGGACGGCCGGTAATACCATTGTGCGGTCATTGCTCGGTGCATTAGGACTGGGGGGAACCACCCGGAGAAAGAAAACTTTCTTTTAAGCACTTAAGATAATGGAGTACGGAAGAACAGGAACCTGATCGTTTATTCATGAAGGGTCATCCATCCGTCTTTGTCGACGGCTAACTTGTTTTCCGCTTGCAGAAAGTTGATAACCTTTAAGAGTTTTTCTTTTTTGATGCCTTTTATTTTTTGAACCAGTTCTTTACTCCTGACTTCTTTTCCCAGTAATTCCTTTTTCAACAAACCATATATGTTATCAAAATCTTCCTTATTGATGGGGGCGTTTTTTTGTTCGAGGCAATTATCACAAATTCCGCAATTTTTCATGGCCTTATCTCCAAAATAATTCCCGATAATCTTACTCCGGCAGGTGTTGGCTTCCCTGGCATAATGGACCATCTTTGTTGCCCTTTTGATAAACCTTTCTTTTCTCAGCTGGTATTGTTCCATATTCAGGAAAAGATCTTCTGTCTTCACCCTGTTCTTTAGTAATTGCAACTGTGGTTTGTCTTTTTGGGGTATATAAGAGATGATGCCGTACCGGTGCAAATCCCTGAGACCTGATTTTATTGCTTCCGGCCCCTGGCCCATTAATTTCACCAATTGCAGTTCGGAGAGGGGGGTGGGGTTGTCAAAAATGCCATCGTAAGTACGCAGGAGTGTCTTTACCAGTGGTTCCAGTTCGGGGTGGTCGGATTCAAATTGATAGAGTGCTTCTTTAGAAGTGTTGAAACAAACCGAGGAGGGTTGAAAAACCTGTTCATTGAAACTGAGCCATTCATCCTGTTCAAGTGCCTTTAAGGCATATAAGGCGGTATAACTGTTCAGGCTGAATTTCCGGATAAAATCACTGATATCAAAATCATAGGTCTGGCCGTCGCCGCTGCCGGATGGGATCTGCAGGTAATTGGCAAGGCCTTCATATACCGATCTGATGGCAGTCATTTCCGGGAAACGAATGGTGGCCATTTCATCCAGCGATGAAATATCTTTTTCATCATACAAAAGAACCGCGTATGCTTTTTTCCCATCCCGTCCCGCACGACCGGCTTCCTGGTAATAATTCTCAAGGCAATCCGGCATATCGGCATGGATCACGGTCCTGACATCGGGTTTGTCGATCCCCATGCCAAATGCATTGGTACATACGATCACCCGGGTGCTATTCCGGATCCAGTCCTGCTGTTTTTTATTGCGCAGTTCCCGGGCGAGACCTGCATGATAGAAATCGGCTTTAATATCCTGCAGTTGCAGTAAATCACTGATCTCTTTGGCCCGCTTTCTTGTTTTACAATAGATGATACAACTGCCGGGTACATGGTTCAGTACCTGGATGATCTTATTGATCTTTGAATCCGGCCGGAAAACACTGTAGGATAAAGAGGGTCTTTCGAAGGATTGCCTGAAAATATTTTTTTCCTCAAAAGCAAGCTTTAAACAAATGTCTTCCTGGACCTCTTCCGTGGCGGAAGCTGTAAGTGCCAGTACCGGTACCCGGGGTAACTCTTCCCTTAAAGCCGCGATCTTCAGGTAGGAGGGGCGGAAATCATATCCCCATTGGGAAATACAATGTGCTTCATCCACAGCAATCAGGTTGATGTGAATAGCGGGTAAGTATTCTTTGAAAAGCCTTGTTTCAAGTCTTTCAGGTGAAACATACAGGAATTTACAGTTACTGTTCGTGGCGATCTTTAAGGTATTGATCACCGCATTCCTGTTCATACCGGAGTCAATGGCATAAGCCGTTATGTTTTTCTTTCTCAGGTTTTCCACCTGGTCCTTCATGAGTGCGATAAGCGGTGAAATCACCAGGCATACACCTTCCCTGGCCATGGCGGGTACCTGGAAACATAAAGACTTGCCCCCGCCGGTGGGCATCAGGGCCAGGTTGTCCTTACCCGATAGTACAGAAAGGATCACGGCTTCCTGCAGGGGGCGGAACTGGTCATACCCCCAATATTGTTTCAGTATGTCGTGAATCTCTTTATTCATACAGGAAGATGCAAGGCCCGAAAGGATGGCAGAAGGGTTTTACCGGCTGACCATCAAAAACTAAATTAAACAACCTTTTTTACAAACAGTCTTCCGGAATTGATGGCAAGCACCACATCACTCAGACCCATCACCAAAGCGCCAAAAGCAGGGGTTAAAAAGCCAAGAGCAGCTACCGGTATGGCTACAATATTATAGGCAAAGGCCCAGAAAAGGTTTTCCTTGATGGTGATATAAGTATGTTTACCCAGCCCCAGTGCCATCGGGAGGTGCTGGATGCCTTTGTTCATTAAGACGACCTGGGCGCTTTCCACGGCAATCTGGGAGGCATTGCTCAGGGAGATACCAAGCGTGGCTTTTGCCAGTGCCGGGGCATCATTGATGCCATCGCCAACCATGGCCGTGGGCATGATTTGATTCAGTGTATCGATCTTCTCCAGTTTTTGTGCCGGGGTCTGTTCGGCATAGATTTCTTTAATACCCAGCTGATCGGCCAGTAACCTGCATTTTTCATATTTATCACCGCTCAGTAAGATCGTCCTGATGCCTTTCTGGCCGAGGTATTGGATAACGGATTTCGCTTCTGGTCTTATTTCGTCCTGAACATCCACCCAGCCCAGTACTTCGTCATTTTTTGTGATATAGACATTGTGATGGTCTTCTTTCAACGGAGTTTTGACCATCTTAAAGGAACCAGCCTGGTAGATATTCCCTTCCTTATCAATAGCCTTCATGCCGACTCCTTTTATTTCCTCCACTTTCGTCCAGATGATCAGCTCTTTTGTTTTCCATTCTTGATTGATGCTGGTGGCAATCGGGTGGTTGGAATATTTTTCGAGTGAATAGGCTATTTTCCTGAAGGTATCATCGTTGACTGAAGCATGGAAACCGGTGATCCTGAATTTGCCGGTTGTCAGGGTACCTGTCTTATCAAAAACAACCTGTTTGATATTCTTGAATGTTTCAAGGCTGGATGCATTCCGGAACAAAATGCCATTTTTGGCTGCGCGTCCCAACCCCACTGCGATGGCAGCCGGGGTAGCCAGACCCATGGCACAGGGACAGGCAATCACCATCACCGCGATACTGCGCATCAGGGCAGGTGTAAATGCTCCAAGGATCAGCCAGTTGACAATCAGGGTGCCAATGGCAATCAGGATCACGCTGGGTATGAAAATTCCGCTGATCCGGTCGGCCAGTTTTTGTACAGGTGGCTTTTCACCCTGGGCCTGTTTGACCATGTTGATGATACCGGACAGGACCGTATCTTTTCCGACGGCTGTCACCTGGGCCTTAACGGTTCCTTCGGTCAGGTAGCTTCCGCCAATCAGCGCGTCTTTCCGGTATTTATGTATGGGTTCGCTCTCACCCGTTATGATGGCTTCATTTATATGTGCCTCTCCCCATAGAATCTTGCAATCGATCGGTACCTGTTCGCCGCTTTTGATCAGGATGAGGTCACCAACATGCAGGAGCGTATTTTCCACGGGAAAGATCTGTTCCTGGTGCTGATCATCAAATGCGATCATATTGGCCATCACTTTTTGTGAGTGCACCAGCTTGTTCAATTCCCTTTGCGTGGAATGTATCGATGCGTCCTCAAGATAATTACCCATGAACACCAGCGTGATGATGGTGGCGGCTGTTTCATAAAACATATAGTTTTCCGGATTACCCGAAAGTGTACCATAGAGACTATACACGAATGCGGCAGTTGCCCCCATGGCTATCAGTACGTTCATGTTCGGCATCCTGTTCCGCAGGCTTTTTACTGCACTTTTACCAAAGAAGCCCATGCCGACCAGGTATACAGGGGTACTTAATCCCAACTGGACCCATGGATCCATGAGCCAATGCAGTTTCAGACCCGGAACCATGTGCAGGACCAGTAAAACAGTAAAGGGAAGACAAAACAGAAATCGCTGCAAATGGGTCGTAAAGAAACTGTACTTTTTTTGTTGTACCTGTTTTTGCTCTCCCACCACTGCATAACCGAGGTCCTGTATACCCGTTGAGATCTTTTCTTTGACGATATCCTTATCCGTATCAAATATCACGTCGCCGGTGGCAAAATTGACCTTCACATTCTTCATCCCTTTTTTTTCAAGGTATTTGTGAATGTTCAGTGCGCAGGTATTACAATCCATGCCCTCTACTTTCCATTGAACCTGTTCCATATATTTTTTTTGTCTGAACGTTTTCTGAATCGATGCGCTTTACACTTCCGGCCCTTGGTCAGCAGGGAGTATGTTGCAATTATTGTTGCAAATTTATGGTATTTACAAGGGCCTGCCAATTATAGTAACCGCTATCTTGTACACGTTGTTGCATATTAAAAAAATATATTTGCAGGATGGAATTGATCTTTCACCTGGATGCTATCCGGGATGCTGCCCGCCGGTTTTTAGCCGAGACAAAGGGGAAAACCGTTTTTGCGTTTCATGGCGAAATGGGAGCCGGAAAAACAACCTTTATCCATGCTATTTGTGATGAAAAGGGGATCCGGGATATCGTCAGCAGTCCCACTTTTTCGATTATCAATGAATACAGGCCGGAGGATGCAAAGAACGGAGAAAAAATATTTCATATCGATCTTTACCGGATGAAAGACCAGGAAGAGGCCATGCTGGCGGGAGTGGAGGATTGCCTGTACAGTGGTGCGATCTGCTTCGTGGAGTGGCCGGAGAAAGCACCTGGAATATTTCCTCCCGATACCGAACACATCTATATCACACTGGCAGGATCGGAAACAAGAAAACTCAGGATCGGCAGGAATTAGTTATTTTTATGATTCGCAATCAGGGAAGTAAACCAACGATATGAGCCAACAGAAACCCAGGATCAGTACTTCGTTCAGCTATGAGACTTTGGAAGAGACACTGGACATCAAGTCGAAGGGTGCTGCCATGCATATCGGTATTCCCAAAGAGACGGCATTCCAGGAAAACCGAATTGCCCTGACACCGGATGCAGTCAGTGTTCTGGTGAGCAATGGCCACCAGGTGATGATCGAGCATAATGCCGGCGAGGCTTCCCATTTCAGGGATAAGGATTACAGTGAAGCAGGGGCCCGGATTGTTTATAACCGGGAGGATGTGTTCAAAGCACCCATCCTGGTGAAAAGCGCCCCCGTGATTGAAGAGGATCTTCCTTTATTACAACTTAACCAGGTCATCATTTCCCCCATCCATCTTTCTGTTTTAAAATCGGAATTATTGCAAAAGATGATGGAAAAAAGGATTACGGGGATTTCCTTTGAAAACCTGAAAGATGACAGCGGCACTTACCCGATTGTTCGCAGTATGAGTGAGATTGCCGGAAGTGCCGTGATGCTGATCGCAGCACAATATTTAAGTTCAGCCAACCATGGCAAGGGGGTCTTGCTGGGTGGTATCTCCGGTATTGCACCCACAAAAGTCATTATTATCGGTGCCGGTATTGTTGGTGAATATGCAGCCCGGGCGGCCCTGGCATTAGGGGCTTCTGTAAAAGTGTTTGATAACAGCGTTTATCGTTTAAAAAGACTACAGAATAATATCGGGCACCGGTTATGGACATCCGTAATCGAACCCCGGATGCTTTCCAAGCAATTAAAGACCTGTGAAGTGGCCGTGGGGGCCCTGGGCAATGAAAATGGCCGCACTCCCATGGTAGTTACGGAAGAAATGGTTAGTAATATGCGTCCCGGTAGCGTGATCATCGATGTGAGTATCGACCGAGGGGGCTGTTTTGAAACATCAGAGATCACCAGTCATGGGCACCCGGTTTTCCTCAAATACGGGGTCATCCATTATTGTGTTCCCAATATACCATCCGGTTTTTCCCGGACAGCTTCCCAGGCTGTCAGCAATGTGCTCATGCCCCTTTTGCTTGAAGCAGGGGATGAGGGGGGATTTGAAAAACTGATCTGGCACAAGATCCATCTTCGCGGGGGTATCTATATGTTTAAAGGCCACCTGACCAATTTCCATCTCAGTGAAAGGTTTGGCCTGAAATTCACTGATCTTAATTTGATAATCGCCAGTCAGCGATAATTTCATTTTTAAATATTTGATTAACAATTAATTGTAAATTTTTTGTTTAAAAATTTAATTAAACGTTTGTTTGAATTAAACAATTGTTTAAATTTGCTGTTTTTTTAAATCATGTTCATGGAATACAGTGATAAGCAATTGCAGATCATGGAAGCTGCTGAATTCCTTTTCGCAGAAAATGGTTTTCACGGCACGTCGGTAAGGGATATAGCGGATAAGGCAAACATCAACCTGGCGATGGTTTCCTACTATTTTGGTTCTAAAGAAAAATTACTCGAAGCTATTTTCAGCTACCGGGGTGAATCGATCAAACTGAAACTGGAAAGCATCCTGCAGCAGCAGGGCATGAGCTCACTCGAAAAAGTGTACCTGCTCGTGGATCACTATATCGATAAAATCATGAACCGCCAGCATTTTCACAGGATACTCGCCCGGGAACAGGTGCTCAACAATTCAGGCCCTATTACCGACCTGATATTGGACATGAAAAGGAGGAATCTTGAGATCATCAGCCGTTTGATCCATGAGGGACAGGAGAAGGGTGAATTCAGGAAAGGAATCGATATTCCCATGATGATGTCGGTTATGGTGGGAACGGCCAGCAACCTGATTACCTCCAAACAATATTATAAAGTGCTGAGCAATCTCGAGGCTTTGCCGGAAGAACAGTTTCAACAGTATATCAGGGACACTCTTAGCAAACATTTAAAATTTTTATTCAAAACCATCCTAACGCATGAAGTTTAAAATTACCGGTCTTTTCGTGTTGTTGCTGTGGGCGGTGCCGTCAACAGCACAGGAAATAAAAAAAGTGAAGCTGGAGGAAGCGATCGAACTCAGCCTGCAGAATAGTAAAAAATTAAAACTCAGCCAGGCAAAGATAGATGCGGCAACGGCTGCCTTACAGGAAGCGCTGCAAAAAAAACTGCCCAATGCCAGCGTAACAGGTGCTTACCTGCGCCTGAGCAGTGCCAATATTGATATCAAGTCAAATTCGAATAATTCCGGTGGTAACGGCAGCGCGCCCCCGAAAGTGTCGCAGGCCCTCTACGGAATATTGAATATATCACTGCCCCTGTATGCCGGTGGCAAGATCAGGTACGGTATCGAATCTTCGAGGCTCCTGGAGAAAGCGGTCATGCTCGATGCCGAAAATGATAAGGATATGCTGATTCAGACCACCATTGAATCCTTTGCCAACCTTTTTAAGGCTTATAGCGCAGTGAGGCTGGTAAAAGAAAACCTTTCACAATCCCAGCAAAGGGTCAAAGAGCTTACAGACCTCGAAAAAAACGGTTTACTGGCCAGGAATGACCTGATGAAAGCTTCCCTGCAATCATCTCAAATTGAGCTGGGATTACTCGATGCTGAAAATAACCTTCAACTGGTGAACCTGAACATGGACCTTTTACTGGGTTTACCCCCTGCAACCGTGATGATACCGGATACGACAGGTATTGAAAAGAAAGAGGATGAAAGGGTATTGGAAGATTACCTGCAGTCCGCATTTGCCAACAGGAAAGACATGCAGGCCCTGGGTTACCGGCAGCAGGCTTCTGCCACGGGGGTAAAAGTGGTAAGGGGGGAAAAATATCCCTCCCTCCAGCTGACAGGGGGGTATATCGCGGCCGATATTCCCAAGGTCATCACAGTGACCAACGCGGTCAATATCGGCGTGGGGGTTTCTTATAATATCAGTTCGCTCTGGAAAACAAAAGCAAAAGTGGAACAGGCCGCGGCTGCGGAAAAGCAATTGTCGCTCGCCGTAGATATGATGCATGATGATGTACAACTGGAAGTCAGCAGGAATTATTTAACGTTATTGAGTGACCGAAAAAAAATTGAGGTCAATGCCAAGGCGGTGGAACAGGCCACAGAGAACTACAGGATCGTGAAAAATAAATTTGATAATAACCTGGCCACCTTGTCGGAATTACTTGATGCTGATGTGGCCCAGTTACAGGCTAACCTGGCATATACCCTGGCAAGGGCTGATGCCTTTGTGGCCTATCACCAGTTATTAAGATCAGCCGGTTTACTGGCTGCCGATCTGAAAAAATAAATTCATTACCTACTAGCATTTTATAAAATGGAAGCAACAATCAACGAAAAAAAAGCGGCCCCTAAAAAAAGGAACCCCATCTTTATCATTATCCTGGTCATCCTGGTGGTGGCAGGTTCCTGGTTTGGTATTACAAAATACATACACAGCCAGCACCACGAAGAAACCGATGATGCCCAGGTGAGTGCAGATATCAGCCCTGTTATTCCCCGAATCGCCGGTTATGTGGAAACGGTGAATGTCGATGATAACCAATGGGTGAAAAAAGGGGATACCCTGATGGTACTCGATAGCCGGGACCTCATCATCAAACTGGAACAGGCAGAAGCCGCCCTGGCCACGGCTAAAAGTAATTTGAACAATGCCCGGTATACGACGGATGCCGCCAAGGCCAATACGGCTGTCATCAGGGCTTCCGTCAGCACTATCGATGCGCAGATTGAAGCGGCTAAAATTGGTTTATGGCGTGCTACCCAGGATTATGACCGGTATGCCAA
This sequence comes from Terrimonas sp., assembly GCA_016125075.1. GTDB lineage: Bacteria > Bacteroidota > Bacteroidia > Chitinophagales > Chitinophagaceae > SpSt-398. Next base: position 31,665 of record WGMO01000013.1, on the reverse strand, counting down.
CCTCATCAAAGACCATTCTATCACCCAACAGCAATTTGAACAGGCCCAGGCTGCCAAACAATCGGCAGCGCAGCAGGTGGCGATTTTGGAAGAACAGAAAAAACAGGCCCAGCAGCAAACCCATGCCGTATCGGTGCAAAGCGAGGCAACGGCACAACAGGTGGAAACCGCAGCCACCAGCATCCGGCAACGGGAAGCGGATGTGGACGCTGCCAAACTTAGTTTGTCCTATGCCGTTATTACTGCCCCGCAGGACGGTCTTGTTTCCAAGGTGAATGTACGGCCGGGACAATATGTTCAGGCTGGTCAGTCCCTGTTCAGTGTGGTGCACAGCGACCAGGTTTGGGTCGTGGCCAACTTCAAGGAAACCCAGCTGAACAAGATGACCGAAGGGCAGAAAGTGACCATTCATGCCGATGCATTTCCGAAACATCGTTTTGAAGCAACGGTTGCTTCCTTCTCACCGGCAACCGGGTCAACCTTTGCCTTATTGCCACCGGATAATGCCAGTGGGAATTTCGTGAAAGTGGTGCAGCGTCTTCCTGTCAGGATCGAATTTACAGATCCTGCAGACAGCCTGGTGAAAAGACTCAGACCGGGTATGAATGTGGATGTAGATGTTCATTTGGATTAATATAGATTTCAAAAAACCCAGGCATGGTACAGGCAGATTCTTTAGTCGAATACGGTTCAAGAAGGGTGATCATCACGGTGACGGCGATCATTTGCGCTTTACTCGAGATTGTAGACACAACCATCGTGAATGTTGCGATCAATGATATGAAGGGGAACCTTGGTGCCACCACCACAGAAGTGGGATGGGTGATCACGGCCTATGCCATCGGGAATGTGATCATCGTGCCCATGACCAGCTGGTTAGCCCAACAGTTTGGCCGTCGCAACTATTTTGCCGTATCCATCATGCTCTTTACCCTGTCTTCGTTTTTATGCGGGAATGCCACCGGCATCACAGAGCTTGTCATATTCCGGTTTTTGCAGGGACTGGGCGGTGGTGCCTTACTGGTTACCTCGCAAACAATCATCACCGAAAGTTACCCGGTTGCAAAAAGGGGGATGGCACAGGCCATTTATGGAATGGGTGTGATCATCGGGCCTACCCTGGGGCCTCCCCTGGGTGGCTGGATCATTGATAATGTACAGGGAGGATGGCCGTATATATTTTATATCAATATACCGTTGGGTATCATCGCTACATTATTGACCCTGCAGTTTGTCAGAAGCCCCAAATATTCAGAGAAAAGTGCAGCTGCCGATATCGACTGGATCGGGATAGCCCTGTTGGCCACTTTTGTGGGATCCTTACAATATATCCTTGAAAAAGGGCATGATGATGATTGGTTTTCGAGTTCAACGATTATCATTCTCACCGTGGTGGCCATATTAGGCGGTTTCTTCTTTATCTGGCGGGAACTGACTTTCCGAAATCCCGTGGTCAACCTGCGGGTTTTGAAAAACGGGAATCTCCGGGTGGGAACCATACTTTCTTTCATCATGGGTTTTGGTTTATATGGTTCCACTTTTATCATCCCGCTTTATACTCAGGCCACACTTGGCTGGACGGCAACCCAGGCAGGTTTGCTGATGGTGCCGGCAGCCGTTACCACCGGTTTCATGATGCCGATCATTGGCCGTTTACTGCAGGCAGGTGCCCGGCAGCAATTGCTGGCCGCCATCGGGATGTTCATGTTTTTTATCTTTTGTTTCTGGGGCTATAAGATCCTGACACCGGATACCAGTGAGCAATCTTTTTTCTGGATGCTGATCTTCCGCGGGGCGGCACTGGGTTTATTATTTATCCCTGTCACCACTTTATCGCTCAGTACCCTGAAAGGACGGGAGATCGGTGAAGGCGCGGCATTTACCGGGATGATGCGGCAGTTGGGTGGTTCTTTCGGGATCGCTATCATCACCACATTCATGGCCCAGCAGGTCATGGTACACCGGAGCGACCTGGTCAGTAAGCTGGATGCCACCAACCCTGTTATCCAGAACCGGGTTACTGGCATGGCCCAATCCTTTGCGGCCAAAGGGGCAGTTTCTTTTGATATTGCCAAACAGGATGCCTATAAGGCACTCGACTATGCTGTTACCAAACAGGCCATGGTTCTATCCTATATGGATGTGTTCCTGTACATCGGGTTGATGTTCCTTGTCTGCGTACCTTTTGTGCTGATGGTAAGGGGAAACAGGAATAAAGGAGTTAAGATCAATGAAGCCCTCCACTAGGACAACTTTATTTCCAGTCCTGTATTTTTAATTGCTGGTGGCAGAACCCGTATTCTTCCGGGTCATTGCTGCTCACGATCACCAGTCTCTCTTTACAGTAATCATTGATCAATTGATGATAAAGGGATATGCCGGCCGTGTCGAGATTGGTACAGGGTTCATCGAGTAAAAGAATAGGAGTATCAGAAAAGAGGGCCTGCGCCAGTTTGACCCTTTGTTTCATGCCGCTGGAATAAAAACGGATCTGCTTGTCTGCAGCATTTTCCAGTTGTACCGCAGCCATCATCTGATCGATGCCCGTACCTTTTATAAAGGGTTTGAAACTTTGGTGAAATGACATGAATTCCCTGAAGGTCATTTCTTCCACGACTTCAAGATAGGGTGCACAGATTGAAATATATTGAAAAGCATTTTCAGTAAGGATCCCGTTTCCCGTTTGATCTCCACCCGTTTCATAACTCATTTTTCCCTCATTCAAACCAATGGCACCACTGATGGCCTGCAAGAGTGTGCTCTTGCCCGATCCGTTGGGACCGGTGATGGCATAACTTATGCCCTTGTCAAAGTTGAAGTTGAGATGACGAAAAATCCAGTCACGGTTATACCGTTTTCCGGCATCAGTCAACGATACCCTCATCGCCATTGGTTTTGGAAAAACGTTTAATGATGCCTCTTTGGGACTCACGGATAAAGGTGACGATTTCATCCCTTTCATCAGAAGCCGGAAAGTCTTCTTCAAGATATTCGAGAGCCTGTGTGGTATTCAGCCCTTTGTTATAGAGTACCCGGTAGATATCGAGAATATGATTGATCTTTTCTACAGTGAAGCCCCTTCTTTTCAGCCCGATCGAGTTTACACCCGCATACGACAAAGGATTGCGGGCGGCTTTTATATAAGGAGGAACATCTTTACTGACCAGGGATCCGCCACTGCAAAATGAATGTTTACCGATCTGCACAAACTGGTGAACAGCGCACATGCCCCCCAGTATGGACCATTCACCAATGGTGACATGTCCCGCTACCTGGGTATTATTACTGAAGATGCAATTATCCCCTACAATACAGTCATGGGCAAAATGGCAATAGGCCATGATCAGGCAATTGCTGCCAATAACGGTCTTGTCCCTGTCTGCTGTTCCCCGGTTGATCGTAACAAACTCCCTGATAGTGGTATTGTCACCAATCACTACCTGGGAATATTCTCCCTGGAATTTCAGGTCCTGGGGGATAGCAGCAATAACCGCCCCGGGGAAGATCCGGCAATTCTTACCGATCCGGGCGCCTTCCATGATGGTTACATTAGACCCAATCCAGGTACCATCACCTATTTCAACGTCCTGGTGAATGACAGTAAAAGGGTCAACTTTTACATTGGTGGCCAGCCTGGCGTTCGGATGAATATATGTATGAGGATGAATCATTTAAATTGAATATGATTTTCAAAGGACGAGCAAAGTTAATTTTTAATGAATAAACCGGAAGTTTTTTTACAAAACATTAGCTTTTAGCTTATTAGATATCGATTTGCGCTAAAGATAATCTAAGGAATCTGTTGTAACTTTGTTCCCCCGATGCATCAACCGCAGGACATATTATCACTGGCTTACCGGCAAAACCTGATCCAGGATCAATTGGTGTTACTCCAGGAGAAAGAACAGCAGATCCCGGGTTCTGTTCAATACTCAATAAAAAGGTATCACCGTTACCTGCAATGGACTGTGGAGGATACCGGTATGCTCGTATATCATTATTCCAAAAAGGAAGAGGAAAATCATTACCTCGAATTAAAATTTTGTGTTTCAGGAAATGTGTATTGCCGCAAGAAAGATACGGAATGTGATATGTGTCAGTTCAATGCTTCGAAGAACTGTATGGAAAAAGTGGACAGTGTGGATGTGCTTTCATTCCGTTTTTCCCCGATCCAGCTTTCCCAGTTTGTAAAACCCCGGAAAGGGAATGCCATTTTAAGTGACGATGTACTGAATTTTAAGCATCGCTCTTCATTCAGTAAGATACTTCCCCTCTGCGGAAAGACCCGGATGGTGCTGGAAGGTTTGCTCAACCATACTTATAGTGATTCGCTCGAAAATATCTATATCAACGCCCAGACCCAGATGCTCCTGCTGTACAGCCTTGATTGTATGCTGGGGGAAAAGGAAATTGATGTGATCAACTGTAAGTTCCTCGCCAATGAGGCCGACAGGGAAAAGATCATAAAATCAAGGGAGATCTTACTGGAGCATATCGGTGAGCCCATCACGATCAAGGAACTCAGCAGGAAGGTCGCGATCAATGAGTGTTACCTCAAAAAAGGGTTTAAAGAAATGTTCGGGACCACGATCTTTGATTTTTACCAGAGCCAGCGCATGGAACATGCTAAATACCTTTTATATGAAAAGGGATTAAGTGTGACGGAAGTATCGCTGATGCTGGGTTATTCCTCCATCTCCCATTTTTCAACCGCCTTTAAAAAACACACCGGTTTAAAACCCTGCGAACTTCTCGTACGGTAATATTGTATTTTCGGCTGATTAAGGTCGTAAGTCTTCCTGATCTTCATCTTTTTTCTGTCATTTTTTTGTAAAAGAAAAATTCGTCTTTCACTCCTGACAGTACTGTGATAATCATTTGTCGGTGCGGTATCAACTTTGCATTGACTTAGCTATCAGGATCATGAAAAGAACCATTTTATCAACTGCGCTTATCTTATTGTATAACTCCTTCCTCTTTGCCCAGGAAGACAGTTCCTTTTTCCGGGAAAAGGAAATGAATGAGATTGTTATAACCGCAACGCGTACGGAAAGAAAACTGAGTAATGTAGCCGTGCCGGTACAGTTGATTTCAAATAAAACTATTCAGCAAAGCGGCTCCGTTCGCCTGAATGACATCCTCCAGGAGCAAACCGGGTTATACCTTACCAGTGGCGGCGCCACCAGTTCTGCCGGAGGCGGGGTGTTTGGAAACGGGGTGCAGATTCAGGGTCTTTCGCCGGATTATACACTGATCCTGGTAGACGGGGAGCCGATCATCGGGAGACAGGGGGGTGTTATTGACCTGACCCGTATAACTGTCGGGAATATCCGAAAGGTTGAAATTGTTAAAGGGCCTTCCTCCAGCCTTTATGGCAGTGAAGCCATGGGGGGTGTGATCAATATCATTACCGATCAGCCAAAGCATAACCAGTTGCTGACTTCCCTTCGGTATGGCAGGTTCAATGCACTGGATGCCAATCTCACGGCTTCCTTACACCATGAAAAATGGGCATTACAGGTATTTGGAAACCGGAACAGTTCGCAGGGTTTTGATTTCGATAAGGATATCTATGGCAAGACCGTAGACCCTTTCCAGAATTATACCACGCAGTTGCGTTTTAATTACAAACCTACCGCCAGCACCAAGATCAGCCTGTCGGGGCGTTATTTTAATGAGATCCAGACTAACCGTTTTGCCACTTCCGACCTGAATACCGGCCAGGAGGTCCATATTGACGGAGATGGAAGGATCCGGGATATGAATATCAACCCCGTGTTGACCCAACGATTTTCCGATAAAGTCAATTCTTCCCTGCGTTTTTATTTCAGCCGCTATGAATATGAACAAAACCTGGTACGGCAAACCGATAAAACGGGATATTATTATGATTTTTTTCAGCAGGATTTTTACCGGGCAGAAAACCAGACCGATATCCGGTTACAGGCAAATAATTACCTCAGTATCGGTGGCGGACTGGTACAGGAAAAACTGAATACCACCCGGTATTCAGTCAAAAGGGCCAATGATATTCAATATGTTTTTTTACAGGATGAATGGAGGGTCCTCGACAACCTTACCCTGATCGGCGGGTTACGGTATGATGCCAATTCTGCCTACCAGTCAAGGATGAGCCCCAAACTGGCCTTACACTGGAAAGTCAATGATAAGCTGACCGTAAATAGCTCCTATGGTGCCGGGTTCAAAGCTCCTGATTTCAGACAGTTATTCCTTAACTTCTTAAATACAGCAGCAGGCGGGTATGTGGTATATGGCGCCAATGAAATAACGATTTCCACCCTGGAAGAGCAGCAACAGCAAGGCGTAATTAAAGAGATTTTACCCCGTGCTTACCAGCTCGCCCTGTTAAAACCAGAGATCTCAAAAGGGTTTAACACAGGGATCAAATATGAATTCAACGACAGGCTGAATTTAGCCCTCAACCTTTTCAGGAATGATATTGAAAACCTGATACAGAATGATATCATTGCCTATCGGGCCAATAATGCACCGGTCTATAGTTATTTTAATGTCAGCAGGGCCTATACGGAAGGGGCGGAACTCCAGGGTCAGTACCAGCTAACCGGTAAGATTCAACTCCAGGGGGGGTACCAATACCTGATCACGGCTGATAAGGATGACCTGAAAAGGATAAAGGCCGGCACCGTTTATACCCGGAATGAACAAACCGGATATTCTACTACGCTCTTACGGAAGGATTACGCCGGTTTGCCCAACCGTTCCAAACATATGGCTAACCTGAAACTCTTTTACTATAATGACAAGAAAGGCTGGTCGGGTTCCGTGAGGACCCTTTACAGGAGCCGGTGGGGCACCTATGACAAGGAAGGGAATGGAGTTATCAACCGGAGTGATGAATTTGCCAAAGGCTTTTTACAATTCAATATTGCAGCGACAAAAGAAATCCGGTCTTTCAGGTTCCAGGTGGGCGTCGATAACCTGTTGAATTACCGGGATCCGTCCAACCTGCCCGGGATGCCCGGTATCCAACCCTATTTATCAGTTTCGTATTCAATTCCAAAAAATAAAAATCAATAGAAAAATGAAAAGACGTTATGTATCCGTGATGACAATCGCTGTATTTGCTTTAGGAACTGTTTTTGTTTCTTGTAAGAAGGATAAAACCAATAACAATAACCTGACGGCCACCCAGGTCAATGACATTCCGGCTGATACCATTATCGGCATCTATACCAGCGGTCCCGCAACCGGTCAACCCTATGGTTCCGGTAAGTTTACTTTTTTCAGCCTGGAGCGGAACGAGGTTGTCGCCCATGCCGACTCGGCCACCACAAAATGGGATCTCGCTTTCAGGGGTACCACTATTTTGACTAACGGCGGTACCAGCGGACCGGCTTCGGGTGGTGCCTTTGTGTATGTCGGCACATTTGATGGACTGTCCAGTGTCCCGGCCGATTCTGTTTTCAGAACAGATAATGCGCCCACTTATGCGATCAAAACAGGGAGTGGTAATGGATGGTATAGTTATAACGGGGCTACCCAGCTGATTACACCCATTCCGGGTCGTATACTGGTGATCAGGACCGCCAGCGGTAAATATGCAAAAGTAGAAATCATGAATTATTATAAAGGAGGCGTTACCCCTGATGCTTCGGCTTCCGATAATGATAAGTTAAGCAAACAACGTTATTATACCTTCCGGTATACCTTTCAGTCGAACGGGTCAATGAATTTCTGATAAAACCGAAATAAGTACCTGTAAAAAGTCACTGGTTGTAATACTGGTGACTTTTTTCTTTTTGCGTAAACCTGGTTTCTGATTCCGTAACTCCTTTTCCGGGTATTGTTATTGTTTTGCCGGAAATAATAAATATGAAATTCATTACCGGAACGATTATCCTATTGTCCCTCTTTAATAGCAGCAAGGCACAACCGTTAAATGAAAAAGCGCCTTTCAGCCATCTCTGTGGTTGTTTCGAAGTTGATTTTAAATATGCAGAAACCTTTGCCGCCGATCCTGGTTATCAATATCATGAACGGGATGAGACTGGTGCCACCGCAGAACTGGCCTTACCGGTTTGGGTCAGTGACCACAAGCTTGTTATCCAGCACCTGCTGATTGTATCACCGAACTTTATTGTAAAACACTGGAGAGAAGAATGGACCTATGAAAACCCGGTACTCTGGCGGTATCTGGGAGACAGAACCTGGGTGAAAGAAAAACTGGATCCGGAAAAGGTACAGGGTAAATGGACACAAACGGTGTGGGAGGTCAGTGATGAACCCCGATACCAGGGAATCAGTGCATTTGTGCAGACAGGAAATGATCTAAGCTGGCAAAATACGACGGATGCTCCACTGCCGAGGCGCGAATATTCGGTGCGCAACGATTATAATATCCTGCAAAGAACCAATCGGCTGCACCTGGCAGCGGATGGATATGTTCATGAACAGGATAATAAAAAGGTCATCCGTTCCGGCGGAAAAGACCGGGTACTCGTGGAAGAAAAGGGTTATAATACCTATAAGCGGGTCGAAGAAAAGGAATGTACAGCTGCAAAATTATATTGGGACCAGCACAAGGTATTTTGGACAAGGGTTCGGGAGATCTGGGATGCTTACCTGGACAAGACCGATACCCTTCGGTTAAGGGATCAGGTGGGAGGCAAAAAGTTACATGATAATCTCCTGGCTTTGGCGAATGAGGTTGCCAACAGGGATTTCAGCAGGGATACCCTTGATCAAATGATCAGGGAAACGATAGAAAAATTCATGGTGTTCCGTGACAAGTTATAGCGAATACCCGAAGTATGATAGTTACCGTCAGCTTACACTTCTCCGGCTCCCGGTTCATTATTTTCGGGATTTGCCGGAGCGCTGCCGGTTTGAAGGTCGAAGAGGAACTGGAAAAGGTTCACTTCGGTAGGGATCTGTAATTTTTTCCGGAGCCGGTACCGGCTGATTTCAACCCCCCTGACAGATATGCTCATCAGCTGCGCAATCTCTTTGCTGGATAGGTTCATGCGGAGATAGGCACATAGTTTTAATTCATGGGGTTTGAGATCGGGAAATTTCTCTTTCAGGATAATGAGGAAATCGCCATGCACCTTATTGAAATGCAAAGAAAACTGTTCCCATTCCTCATTTAATTTTTCTTCATCAGAAAGGATATGAACAACTTTTTTCAGTTCGTTGGTTTCTATTTTTTCTTTACCGGACCTGATAAAATGCTGCAGTTCCTGTTTGACTTTTAGAATGAACTCCTTTTTTTGTACCAGGTTCATAGCAGTGGATGCCAGTTCTGAATTTTTGAATTCAATTTCTGTTTCCAGCTTTTCATTTTGCACCCGGATCAGTTCCTTTTCCGATTTTTCAAGTTCCAGCTGGTGCTGATAGGTAATCCGCTTCTGTTCATCCTCGTATTTTTTTCTTTCTTCTGCAAACCGGATGGCTTCCCTTTTCAGGTGTTTTCTTTCCTGCCATTTATAGGCGATAAAAATGAGCAGGATGGCCAGGGCCAGATAAAACAGCCTGGCCCACCAGCTTTGGTACCAGGGGGGAAGCACGGTAAAACTATAGCTGCTGACCGTGGATTCATTGTTGAGGTTATTCCGGGCTTTCACAGAAAAAGTATAGTTCCCCGCAGGAAGGTTTGTATAATCTTTTTCCGTTTTTTTTGTCCACTCCGACCATTCTTCATCAAATCCTTTAAGCAGATAACTGTATTCGATATTGAGTTGCTGTTCAAAAAGCGGTGATGAATATTCAAAGTGGAAGGAGTTCCAACGGTAACTCACCGCGGGGATATCCTCCTTAGCGCGGTTATCGCTGCCTGTATTGTTTGCATACCCTCCGAATAATAATGAATCTGTACTCGAAATGGATTTTACTGTCCGGATATAAGTACTGAGGGGATGGATGTTTTCCTTGTATTTCTGATAGTTGATATGATAAAAGCCTGTTTCACCACCGATAAAGACATTGTTCTCATCTACCGGGTAGATATATTCGAAACCGCTCAGGATCCTTCCTTTCAGTTCCGGGAGGTAGAAAACGGAGGGTTTCGCAGTGGAGAAATCAACGATACCGGGCGTTTTTTCATGTACAAACCAGATATTGCCCTGGGGTCCTTCTTTCAAATACCGTAAGCTCGTTTCACCAAAAATGGGTTTGTAGAAATCGGAGGGCAAAAACCGGTCTTTTAGGCTGTCATATTCATATACCCCTTTTTCAGTGGCAATAACGATCCGGCCTTTTAACTTATATACATGGTTATTGAGGTCTGATGGCAGGCCTTCGGCATGTGTGTATAATTTTACGGCGGCATTGGCACGGTTGATTTTATAGACACCCCTGTAAGGATGCGAGACCCAAATATTGGCACCATCAATTTCAAGAAAGCGGGTTGAACCTGTTAGTGTGCTGAGTATCCCCTTATCGATGATCTGGTTATTGCCAACCTGCTCAAAAATTCTTACCCCGTTGTAATTGCCTGCTGCAATTAGCTTTTGTTCCGGTGGCGAGGGCAGGGACTGGAATACCCAATATCCTGTTTCAGCGGAAATGGTTTGCATTTCATTATTCGCGATCCTGTAAAACCCATCATCACGGGCTACCAGTAAATTATTATTGATGTTATTTAATCCCCAGGTTTGCCCGCCGTTGAGCAGCCTGATATTATTGGGGGTATAACTGAGGTCGCGGGAAGCCGGGAGAGCTGTTTCATAAATTCCGTTAGACAAGGCAAAATATAAGCTGTTCCTGTATTGTATAAGGGAATAACCACCCCCTCCGTTAAAGATGGCGGGATTCAGTTGTTTGATGGCATTGTTATACGCAACAAAATCAATTCCGTTATCAAGCCCCATCCAGATATTTTTATCCCTATCCATAAAAAGGCTCCTGATATTGCTGTTCTGGAGGCCTTCTTTTAAAGAGATATTTTCCAGTACCTGCCCTTTTTTATCAACGATGAAGATGCCATTGGTATAGGTGCTGATACCAAAATGTTCAGCATCAATGGTCACCGAACCGGAAAAATTCTGGGTATTGTCAATGGTATTTCCCTTTAACAGGAATGGCCTGAGCTGCTTACCGGCAACCAGGAAAATTCCGTTCTTACCGGTGGTAATGAGCCCGGAATCAGGGGCAAAGGCTGTGATGGAAGTAATAAAAAAACCGGGAGGCAGGTATTGTTTTTCGATGAATGGCTTCCATATACCATTCTCGTAATAAAGGATGCCTTTTTGTTCGTCATGAACGATTAAGGTGTCATTCAGAACACCCAGGAATAGCCAGGAAGAGTAGGGGTGGTTGATCGAAATGGTATGATTGCTGTACCGGAATACCTTATTCGTGGACCTGAAAAATATGTCATCCCCAAAACTGACAATATTCCATATATCAGAAAAGTTCCGTTCTTTTTCCGGAATCAGCTCATTCAGCGAAGTATATGTCAGTTTGCCAGATTTATCGGGCGAAAAATAGCCTATCTCATCCTGCCCCCCTACATACAGCCGGTGGTCCCTGCCAAATACTATGGACCTTACGATGGTTTTATTAGGTAAAGGGTATAGTTTCCAATAAGTTCCATCAAATACCAGCACTCCTTCATTATTGGCAAAATATAATCTTCCCTGGTCGTCCTGTTTAATATTCCAGTTTTGGGTACCGGCATTGTACTGGTGTTTATTATAATTGACAACTTCCCGTTGGGCAATATATGACTGGGAAAAGAGGGTCAGCCTCAAAAGAAGTGAGAACACTATATAGGTAAACCTTAGCGGCATACAACTGCGATTATCCGGACTATTTTTCTTCAGATGTAGTACAGATGTAGTGAAATATACTCAAATATAATGTTTTAGCAATACTGTGTAGTAGAGATGTAGTCAAATATTTCTTTTCGGTAAAACACTACAATAACTTCACTTTTCACCCTTTTGCCAGGGTTTTTGCTCAATAACAAATTGCTTGTGTATGAAAATTAACCACTACAGAATTCTGTGCTCTGTACCAGGATTATCTCATGATCCTGGCCTTTTCCAGTCAAAAAACCCCTTGCGGGTGCATATCAAAAATTCAGTTTTCCCAGTTCGAATGCAGGAATCAAATTGCTGTCATTCTGTCTTATTTAATCAATCTTGTAATTAAGTACTTTAAAATGCTGTTTATGAAATTTAAAATCAGATTATGGCTGAGTATGACCTTCCTCCTCTGCTTTTTGGGGGTTGTTAATGCCCAAACGCTTGAAGTGACCGGTAAGGTTACCAGCAAGTCAACCGGTCTTCCCCTTTCCGGCGCTTCCGTCATTGTAAAGGGAACCTCCATTGCAACCGTAACGGACCAGGAAGGAAATTACCGCATTGCTGTTCCGGCTGCCGGCTCATCGATTGTAGTCTCCTTTGTGGGACTGGCCAGTATCGAACAAAAAATTCAACAGGCCGGGCCGGTCAATTTTTCTCTGGAAGAAAGTGCGGTCACCACGCTCTCCGATGTAGTAGTGGTAGGATATGGTACACAGAAAATCACAAAAGTGTCGGGGGCTATTTCCACGATCAAGGCCGGAGACATTGAAAAGTTAAAACCTGTGAGAACGGAAGAGGCCCTGCAGGGAAGGGCTGCCGGGGTCAACGTGATTCAAAGCGGATCTCCCGGTTCCAAACCCACCGTGCTGATCAGGGGTATTCCTTCATTCTCCGGTACTGACCCGGTGGTCATTATTGACGGGGTACCTCAATCACTCACCGATCTGAATTCCATCAATGCAGCAGATATCGAGTCGATCAATGTATTGAAAGATGCAGCCACTACCGCCATTTATGGTGTGAAAGGCGGAAACGGGGTAATCGTTGTTACGACCAAATCCGGCAGGAAAAATCAAAAAAAAGATATCACCTTTAATAGTAATTATGGTATACAGGAAGTCGTCAATACGATTGGTGTATTGAATGCTACAGAATATGCCGCTATGATCAACGAAGGAAGTACGGTAGCCGGCGGAAATGTTATTTTCCCCGACCTATCTGTCATCGGCACCGGTACGGACTGGCAAAAAGAGATCTTCAAGACCGCATCCATGCAGACGCATACGGTATCGGCCCGTGGAGGTGGAGAGCGGATGTCTTATTTCCTTTCTGCTGGTTACCTCAACCAGGGAGGAATTGTGGGGGGTAATGATAAATCAAGATTTGACAGGGGTAATTTTACCGCCAACCTGAACTTTGATATTACCAGCAAACTCAAATTCATCCTGAATACCACCGCTGTTATCCTGGATTCAAAAGGGATTCAGGAAAATTCATTTAACAGTGTGATCGGCAGTGCGTTGAATTATGACCCTACTGTTCCTGTTTATAACAATGTTCCGAATACGGTTGGTAAGTATGGCTTCAGCAACCTGCTGTTGTCTGAAATTTTCAACCCGCTTACCAAACTGGATAATACCTATAATAAGAATGTAGGTAACAAACTTTACGGAAAATTCGAGCTCCAGTATGAGATCATTAAGAACCTGCGTGTTACTTCCCGTTTCGGATACACTAAATATGATGGGAATGCCAAAAGCTTTACCCCGCTTGTATTTTACGGGTTGAACAATGTTGATAACTCCATGAATGCTGATGGATCTCCGGTAACAGGAAAGCATAACAGCGTGTCGCATGAAAAGACCAGCAACTTTAATTATACCTGGGAATCTTTTGCCAATTATAATTTCTCCATCAACAGGGAACATAATTTTGAAACGGTACTGGGCTTCTCACTGGCGAAAGTGTCAGGCAATGCTGCCGGCGCCAGCAGGCAGGATGTACCTTTCAATTCCTGGGAATTTGCCGATTTTACAGCGGCTACCGGGAATAATTCAGCCACCAATACCAATGCGCTGGCAGGATATTATTACCAGTATTTCAGAAGGAACCTCTCTTTCTTTACCCGGATCAATTATGATTACAGGGATAAATACCTGGCTTCCTTTACAGCCCGTCGTGACGGATCTTATGCATTCGGTATCGATAACAAATATGCTAATTTCTTCTCCGGTTCTTTGGGCTGGGTAGTGAGCAAAGAAGATTTCTTCCATTCTGATTTTATCGATAACCTTAAAATCAGGGGAAGCTATGGTTCGATCGGAAATGAAAACGTGAGCCCCCAGTTTGTGGGTATCGTTACCGGCGGCCCCAGCTATGCCAATCCTCCCAACAGTAACGGGTACACATTTGATAATATCTTTTACCCGGGTTCAACTGTTGGTTCAGCTGCCAATGATGCTTTACGGTGGGAAAAACAATTACAGACCAATGTGGGTTTTGACATGACATTCTTAAACAGAAGGTTTTCCTTGTCGGCAGATTATTTCCGTAAGGAAGTAGATGGTTTATTGTTTACTCCTTCTGCCTCCCTTTACCTGGGAACGGTTCCGATCCCTACCGCCAATATCGGTTCTACAAAAAGCTCCGGACTTGATGCGACTTTGACCTATATGGAATCTATCGGCAAGAACTTCAAACTGAACACCTCCCTTACGTTTACTACTTCTAAAAACGTGGTTACGGCCACCAATGATGATGGTACGGCCAAGATCTTTGGCGGTTACTATTTCAACGGCCAGTCACAAAGTGTCACCGTTTTTGAAAAAGGTTCGGCGCCCGGATATTTTTACGGGTATAAGACAGACGGCTTATTCCAGAATGCTACCGAGGTTTCAAACGGTGCCTTACAGCCCGGTGCACAACCTGGTGATATCCGTTTCGTGGATATGAATAAGGATGGTGTTATCAATGCAGAGGATCAAACCAAGATCGGAGACCCCTTCCCTGATTTTACCATGGGATGGAACCTGAACCTTGAGTATAAGAATTTTGATTTCAACGCATTCACCTATGCTTCTGTCGGTAATGATGTGTACAGGGCCTATGAAAGAAATGCGAACTATACCAATAAATACAGGGCAGTACTGGCCCGGTGGACCGGCGAAGGCACTACCAATGATGCCCGCAACCCCCGGTATTCTTTTACAGATGCCAACAGTAATATCCGTGTTTCAGACCGGTATGTGGAAGATGGTTCATTCATTAAGGTCAAGAATATCCAGTTAGGCTATACTTTCCCGGCATCCGTTACCAGAAAAGTATTCAGCAAATTGCGGATATATGCCCAGGTAAAAAATGCTTTCATCTTTACAAAATATTCCGGGTATGATCCTGAGATCGCCGGTGGTATTTTGGATACGGGTGTAGACCGGGGTGCTTATCCGCAGTCGAGGATCTATTCTTTTGGTCTTGATATCAAATTATAAACCTTCCATTAAAATATTAGTACAATGAAGAACATTCAAATTAAAATACTCAGCCTGGTTTTTCTGGCTACGCTGTTTACCTCCTGTAAAAAATGGCTGGATTATAATCCCCATGAAGATTTCAGGATCACAGAACTGGATTATTTAAAATCTGAAAGCGATTATCGAACCATGGCGATCAGCGTGTACACGCCCCTGCAATGGCTTAACCAGGCTGTGCCGGTCGGTGAAATCGCTTCTGATAATGCGGTAAGCGGTGGAGAAAATGCGTCAGATGTGCTTTCCCTGCAACAGATCGACGATTATACATTGACACCTGTCAATTCCACACTCACTGAATTATGGCAATCAGCTTATGAAGGGGTAAACAGGGCCAATTACCTGTTACAGTATAAGGACCTGAATCCTGCCGGGGAAAGCATCAGTTTTGCCGGGAAGGATGCCTTGTACGGGGAAGTCTATTTCCTCAGGGCCTATTATTATTTCCACCTGGTGAAGTTTTTCGGGGATGTGCCTTTGTTTACTGACAGGCGTTTAAGTCTTAGTGATTCAAAAAATCTCACCCGTTCACCCAAAGCTGAAGTCTACGCACAGGTAGAAGCTGATCTTACCAGTGCAATTGCCGCCTTACCGGCTATTCAGGCTCAGAAAGGCAGGATCACCAAATACGCCGCCCAGGCCTTGCTGGGTAAGGTATACTTATATCAAAATAAATTCACGGAAGCAGCTGCGATGCTGGAGAATGTTATTACCTCCAATGCTTTCAGCCTGGTGCAGAATTATGGTTCCATATTCCTGGCTTCCGGGGAGAATGGTCCTGAGTCGGTATTTGAAATTCAGTATTCTAATATTTCTCCTTATTATAACTGGGGCGGCGTTACCAAAGGACAGGGTAATTATGCCGTTCAGCAATGCGGGATCAGAGGTTTGAATGGTTCTGCTGCCATGCCATATGCAGCTGGTTGGAGCACCAATCTTCCCACGCAGGACCTGGCCAACGCTTATACTGCGGGCGATCAGCGGAAAGATGTTACGGTACTGGATATCGAAGCGTATAAGAATGCCAATCCTTCCTTTAATATTACCTACCAGGTGGCACCGTATAAAAACACCGGTTTGTATAATCAGAAATACCTGCCCCGTAAAGGCGAAACTTCCGGCCAGGTAGAACTGAACTATCTCAATAATTTCAGGATCATCCGTTATTCAGATGTGTTGTTGATGGCAGCAGAAGCTAATAATAAGGCTGCTTCCCCTAATGACACCAAGGCACAAACCTACCTGAACCTGGTGAGAAGAAGGGCATTCAATGATAACCTGCATGATATCAATGCCACCGGCACTGCATTGTACCAGGCCATTCTCGATGAAAGAAGACTGGAACTGGCCATGGAAGGTGACCGTTTCTTTGACCTGGTAAGAACAGGCAGGGCGGCTGCTAAGATAACAGGATTTGTTACCGGGAAAAATGAACTGTTTCCGATTCCCCAGACAGAAATTGATATTTCAGGGTTAACGCAAAACCCGGGATACTGATCAATAACTATTTAAATTAAAAAATTATGAAAGTGTTTAAATATTTTTTCAGCCTGGCTTTTGTGTTACTTGTGGCACTAAGCTGTAAAAAAGAAACCTACAATGATGTTTCCTTTTTAAACAGTGCTGCATCACCCGATCAACTGTCCGTGCTGTTTGAGATCACCCAGGATAATTCCGGGTTGGTCACTATTACTCCTAACGGAGAAGGGGCCGGGTCTTATGATATCTATTATGGCGATGCCACTCCTGATCCGGTAAAAGTATTACCCGGTAAAAATACCCAGCATACTTATGCGGAAGGGGTATATCCCGTAAAAGTGGTGGGGCATGGAATTACGGGTAAAACAGCCGAAGTCACACAACAGCTGACCGTTTCTTTCCGGGCACCGGAAAACCTGGATGCCAGTGTGGTCGTCGATGTGGCAAATAATTTTAAAGTGAATGTTTCAGCAACAGCCATCTATGAAACCAATTTCAAAGTTTATTTTGGGGATGTTCCCAATGAGGTGCCGGTTTCCTTCCTCGAAGGACAGACCGTAAGCCATGTATATGCTGCTGTCGGAACCTACGACGTAAAGGTGGTTGCTTTGAGTGGCGGCGCGGCTACCACAGAAGTAACAAAAACCATCACAATCGTTGATCCTATTTTATTGCCGCTCGATTTTGAGTCACCTACTATTAATTATGCGTTTACGAATTTTGGAGGAGGTGATGCAACAGTGATCAGCAACCCGCAATCCGGAGGTATCAATACCAGCGCCAAAGTTGGTAAGATGGTCAAGAATGCACCGGAGGTATGGGGCGGAAGTTTTATCACTTTGGGACAGCCTATTGATTTTTCGGTCAATAAGGTTTTCAGGATGAAAGTTTTTTCTCCCAGGGTGGGGGCAAAGGTGCTCCTGAAAGTGGAGAATGCTACGGATGGTAGTATCAGCTTTGAGAAAGAGACCGCTACAACCGTTGCGAATCAATGGGAAGATCTTGTTTTTGACTATAATGCCATTAACACGGCGAATTCCTACCAGAAGATCGTATTGATTTTTGAATTAGGTACTGTGGGCGATGGCTCAGCTAATTTCACCTTCCTGTTTGATGATATCAGGCAGACCAACCAGCTTCCGGTAAGCTTATTGGATTTACCGGTAACATTTGATCTGCCCGGTGTGAATTATGCCATTACTGATTTTGGTGGAAACCAGACCCAGGATGCGGTCGACCCTGATAATGCGGCCAATAAAGTAAAAAAGACTACCAAACCAAGTGGTGCAGAAACCTGGGCCGGAACGACCATTGGGGCAGGTTTCACCTCTCCGATTCCTTTTTCTGCCAGCGCTACACAAATGAGTGTTAAAGTATATTCTCCTGCTGCGGGATTACCGGTCCGCCTGAAAGTGGAAAACAGGAATAATGTGAATGTATCGGTAGAAACCGAAGCCGTGACAACAGCAGTGAATGCCTGGGAGACCTTGATTTTTGATTTTGCCAATGAAGCTACCGGTACCGCCACTTTGAACCTGGCGAGTACTTATGATAAAGCCTCTATTTTCTTTGATTTTAATACAGCTGGAAATGGAAAGGTTTTTTACTGGGATGATGTGGAATTTCTTTCTTCCAATGTTGCGGGCCTGGCTTTACCACTCGATTTCGAATCCAGCACCTTGAACTATACATTCACCAATTTTGACGGGGGTGATGTTACGGTAATTGCTAATCCTCAGTCGGGGGGTATCAATACCAGTGCCATGGTGGGCAAAATGGTCAAGAATGCCGGTCAGCCATGGGGTGGAAGCTGGATTGCCCTTGCTTCACCGATCAATTTTTCAGGGTCAACCACCATGCGGATGAAAGTTTTTTCACCCAGGGTGGGAGCCAAAGTGCTGCTGAAAGTGGAGAACCTGAATAATGGTGCCATTAGTTTTGAAAAAGAGGTGTTGACCACCGTGGCCAATGCATGGGAGGACCTGACATTTGATTATAGTGCGATCAATACAGCGAACTCCTACCAAAAAGTGGTTTTGATTTTTGACAATGGAACCATGGGAGATGGCACCGCCAATTTCACATTCCTTTTTGATGATATCAGACTTAATTAATATAAAAAATAAGTAATCATGATGACCAAAATAAAACCCATTGCAATCATTTTTATCGCTTTCCTGGTCGGGGTGGTAAGTTGCAAAAAAGAAAAATATTCTTTCGGTGATATCAAGACGCCATCGGGTCTGACCATCACCACCGAAGTGGTGGGTACGGATGCTTCCAATCCCAATGGGGATGGATCCGGTACCGTCAATATTACGGTTACCGCCGAAAATGCACTCACCTATAATATCGATTTTGGCAATGGGGTCACCAAGGTGGTTCCTTCCGGTACCATTGCATACAAGTTCACAAACCCGGGTACTTACGATTATACCATTACGGCCAATGCAATCGGAACAGGTGGTGTTATTTCAACCATCAGTAAATCTGTTACAGTTTTCGTGGCATTTGAAATTCCTGCTTTCATCGTTGCTGACCTTACCAACGGGACTTCCAAAGTCTGGATCACAGATCATGATGCCCCCGGCCATTTTGGTGTGGGACCCTCTGATCAGTTTGCGCCCATTTGGTATGCAGCCACACCTAATTCAAGGGAGGCCTGCGCCTATGATGATGAAATCACATTCTCCAAAGATGCGAATGGAAGGATCTTCATGTCGATCGATAATAAAGGCGCTTCATTTTCCATTGGTGCTTCAACCGCTTTTTATGGTGTTGCGGGTGGTGATGGCTGTTACCCGATCAGTACAGGCGGAAACAAACAACTGGCTTTCATGGATGCCACATCCGGTTCTACCGCTGCTGTATCCACCCAAATCCAGTTTATGGTTCCGGGCAATGGGATCATTAATTTTGGAACCGGCGGAACGACTTATGAGATACTGGATATTACCCCTACTACCGTATCCCTGCGGAATATCGGTAGTGACGGAAATTCCTGGTACCAGAAGTTAATCGTAAAACCATAGGACCATGCGTAAAATTTTCATATTCATTTTTTTTGCAGGAGCGCTATTCAGCTCCTGCAAAAAAAATAATAGCGGGGTCAATAATACCCCTCCTTCCAACTTAGTTGTCAATGCGGTGGTGAGGGCGGATAATAGTGGAAACGTTGATTTTACGGCATCGGCCACCAATGCGGTTTCGTATGAGTATGACTATGGTAATGGAATTTTTGCAACGGTCCCTTCGGGTGTTGTAACCTATAAATATCCGGCTTCAGGAAGTTATACCGTGAAAGTCACTGCTAAAAGTGCAGGGGGGCAAACGGTTTCCAAATCCATCCAGATAATTGTATCGGTTACATTGACCCTGGTATGGTCGGATGAGTTTGATGCACCCGGTACACCCAACCCTTCCAAATGGGGTTTTGATATTGGTGCCGGTGGCTGGGGGAATGCGGAATTGCAATATTATACCAACCGGTTGGAGAATGCCTCCGTTTCCAATGGCACCTTAAAAATTATCGCGACCAAGGAAAATTATATGGGCAGCCCCTATACGTCTGCACGATTGCTTTCCAGGGATAAATATTCCTTCAAATACGGTAAAATTGAAGCCAGGGCTAAATTGCCAGCCGGCGGGGGTACATGGCCGGCCATCTGGATGCTGGGCAATAATATCAATACGGTTGGATGGCCCGCCTGTGGTGAGATCGACGTCATGGAACATGTAGGGAACCAATTAAATAAAATCTTTGGTACGGTTCATCACCCCGGGCATTCCGGTGGAAATGCCGATGGTGGTACAGTGACCATTGCAAACGCAACAACGGAATTTCATACCTATGCGGCAGAATGGACAACATCATCCATTAAATTTTCAGTAGACGGTGCGGTGTTTTACACTTTTGCCAATTCGGCTCCGTTGCCTTTTAACCAGAATTTCTTTATTATTCTAAATGTGGCCATGGGAGGTAATTTTGGAGGAACTGTCGATCCGGCTTTTACCAGTGCCCAAATGGAAATAGATTATATCAGGGTATACCAATAAATGCCCATAAAATCATTGCGTAAAATCTGATGCTACCGTTTCTGAACGGTAACTTATTCTATTCTTTAAATATTATCTATGGCCAAGCATAATAATTCGGTGGTTCGTATTGCCCTCGTGGTTGCCCTCGGTGGTTTCTTAATGGGTTTTGATGCATCTGTTATTTCAGGCGTCATAAAATTCATCGAACCAGAATTCCATTTAACAAAACTGGAACTGGGATGGTCTGTGGCTTCCCTCTCCTTAACAGCAACTGCGGCCATGATGTTTGCAGGCCCTGTCAGTGACAGGTTTGGACGAAGGGTGGTCCTGAAATATGCCGCTGTCTTATACGCGGTATCAGCGTTGCTATCGGCCATAGCACCGACTTTTCTGATTCTGGTGATCGCCCGCATGATCGGTGGTTTAGGGGTTGGCGCATCCCTGATCCTGGCCCCCATGTATATCGCAGAAATTTCCCCGGCTAAAGTGAGGGGCAAAATGGTATCTTTTAACCAGTTGAATATCGTATTGGGTATTACAGTGGCCTTTTTTACCAATTATCTTATTTTAAGTTTTGGCTCTTCAGAGGCTTCCTGGGTACAGTCACTGGGAATCAAAGAATATAACTGGAGATGGATGCTGGGGATCGAATTCCTGCCGGCCGTCCTCTATTTCTTCGGGTTACTCTTTGTGCCCCAAAGCCCCCGCTGGCTGATCATGAAAGGTCGTTTTGATGATGCACTGAAGATCATGAAGCGGTTTGGTGATGCCGAGTCGGCAGAAAAAGAAATAACAGAGGTCCGGGATAGTATCAACAATGATCAGCCGAAGGAGAAGGCGTCATTAAAAAAATTGTTTATCCCGTCCATGCGGCTGGTACTGACGATCGGGATCGTGGTGGCTGTCCTGCAACAAATAACCGGGATCAATTCGGTATTCTTTTATGCCCCTATGATCTTTGAACAATCCGGTATCGGAACAGATGCCTCCTTTGTGCAGGCCATCCTGGTCGGCGTTATCAACCTGGTATTTACCGTAGTGGCCATGTTGCTCATCGATAAGCTGGGCAGGAAATTTTTACTGGTAACCGGTGTTACCGGTGTAGCTGTCAGTATGTTTTTACTATCCTATGGTTTCAACTCCGCCACCTATACCCTGAGCGATGCTTCCATGGCTAAATTACCGGCAACGGTTCCTGTGGAAAAGCTGGCCGACTTAAAAGGAAAGACATTCACGAGCGATATTGACTATAAAGCTGCGATCAAAACCAGCCTTGGTGCCGATGACGCCAAGAAATTTGAATCCGATATGATCACGGCTGCCATCAAAATGAACCCAACCCTGATCCTGATTGGGATCCTTGGTTTTGTAGCTTCATTTGCCGTATCGCTGGGCCCGGTCATGTGGGTGTTATTCTCTGAATTATTTCCCAATAAAATCCGGGGCCTTGCTATTTCCTTTGTGGGCTTTATCAATTCTGCGGTCAGTTTCCTGGTCCAGTTATTATTCCCATGGGAATTAAATACCCTCGGTAGCGCCGGGACCTTTATGTTATATGGCGCCTTTGCGGTACTGGGTTTGTTGTTTGTGATTTGGAAATTACCGGAAACAAAAGGCAAATCACTGGAAGAACTGGAAAAGATACTGGTAAAATGACCTCGGTAAAGGCCATGGGAACTAATTGTTATACCAACACTTTATTGAATTAACTAAAATGGCTGCGAAAAGTGAAATATTATTAGAACTGACCGGCATGAATTTTTCTTCCTTGTCAAAAGAGGAATTGCAGTCGGCTTTCCGTAAAACCCTGGATAAGGGTATCCATGGTATTTGCTTCAGCCCTTATCTCGAAGGTCAGGGACCAGGTTCAGTGATCACTGAAGAACAGGTCCGGCAAAGGATGGAGATCATCAGACCCTATACCAAATGGGTGCGTTCTTTTTCCTGTACCGATGGTAATGAACTGATCCCCACGATTGCCCAGGAGTACGGAATAAAAACGCTGGTGGGCGCCTGGCTGGGGAAAGACAGGGAAAAGAATGAAAAAGAAATAGCAAATCTTATTGCGGTTGCCCAATCGGGCCATGCCGATATCCTGGCTGTCGGTAATGAAGTGATGTACCGGAAAGAGATGTCGGAGGAAGAGTTGCTGGAATACCTACACCGGGTAAAAAATGCAATACCGGATATCCCTATGGGTTATGTGGATGCCTATTATGAATTTTCCAAACGCCCACGAATCACGGAAGCCTGTGATGTGATACTGGCTAACTGCTATCCTTTTTGGGAGGGTTGCGAAATGGATTATTCCTTGTTATATATGAAAGAAATGTATTACCGGGCTGTCATTGCCGGTAATGGAAAAAATGTTATCATCACCGAAACGGGATGGCCCAATACCGGATCACCATTCGGGGGCTCGGTCCCAAGCTATGAGAATGCGATTAAATATTTTATCAATGCGGCTAAATGGGCAGCGGAAGAGAATATCGAGATGTTTTATTTCTCTTCATTCGATGAAGCCTGGAAAATCAGTGATGAGGGTGATGTAGGTGCCTATTGGGGCATCTGGGATAAAGACGGCACCCCGAAATATGCCCGATAGAAAGGGGGAATTGGAAAATGACTACAGAAAAAAATTTAAATATTAGATGGGAAAATGCCATTTGTTATTCCGGGTACAGGAGTGGTCAAAGCCCCGTCATCCAGGTATTCCCTTCATACAAGCAGGTAAAAGAAGACCTGCTGATCCTGAAAAAGAATTGGAAACTGATCCGCCTTTACGATTGTACGGAACATGCGGAAACCGTTCTGAAAGTGATCAGAAATGAACAACTCGATATCAAAGTGATGTTGGGCGCGCACCTGGCAGCTGAACAAAACAATGACCGCTGTCCCTGGGGTGGTATTTACCCTGAATATGAACTTGAGTTGAACAGGAGGGCCAATGAGGACCAGGTCAACAGGCTGATCGCCCTGTCGCGTGAATATGAAAAGGAGATCTTTTGCGTATCCGCGGGTAATGAAGCCACTGTTGACTGGACCGACCACCTGGTGCCGGTGGAAAAGGTTTTGGGATATGTGCAAAAAATAAAAGGCAATATTGATCAGCCGGTCACTTTTTGTGAAAATTATGTGCCCTGGCAGGAGAAACTGAAACCCCTGGCAGCTGTTGTGGACTTTATCTCCCTGCATACCTACCCGGTTTGGGAATATAAACAGATCGGGGATGCACTGGCTTATACGATTGAAAATTATAATAGTGTCGCTGCTGTTTATCCCGATAAACAGGTGGTGATCACCGAGGCAGGCTGGACAACCCGTTCAAACGGAAGAGGTATCCATCCCGAAAACGCCAACCATGAATTGCAGGAGATCTATTATAATGCACTGATGGAATGGAGTAAGCAAAAAGGCATCCTGACATTTGTTTTCGAAGCCTTTGATGAAGAATGGAAAGGCTCTGATGAACCTTCCGAACCCGAAAAACACTGGGGATTGTTTACCGTGGACCGTAAACCCAAAAAAGTAATGGAAAAGCTGTATCCTGAATTATCAAAGCATTCATGACCGATTTATTTCATAAAGCAAGCTATATGATGAACAAATTTCGCAATACCCGAATACTGGTATATATAATCATGGCAGTTACTTTCCTGCAGTGTGCAACTAAAGAAAAGGATCAAACAGCCGGAGCCGGTTCAATGACCGACAAAGCTTCCATCTGGGTAAAGGCAGGCGATTTTGTGAATACAAAATGTGATGTGATTGTATTGAATGAAAAAACCGGATATGTAAAAGCCACAAAAGGCGGTTGGCTGCAATATGCTATACAGATCCCGGTGGCAGGCCGCTATCGGGTGTCACTTTATGGACAATCAACCGATTCCTCGACTGTGAAATGCTGGATTGAAGATTATGCCGACAATGCAAAGGGCCGCACTTATAATATTACCGGGAACATGCTGTTGCCAAAGGCAAATGGTAAGGATACAATCGGTTTTGTTCAAAAAGAGGGAAGTCCCCTGGATGCAGGTAATCATTCCATCCGGTTGCATTATGATAGCGGTGCCGTTCTCATTGATAAGATATTGTTCACATTGCTGAAACCCCATAAAAATTCCCCGCAGGTCATCACGCAATCAACCAATGGCAAGCGCTGGGAGCTGACCTGGAGTGATGAGTTTGATGGACAGGGTTTGCCGGATACCAGTAAATGGGTGTTTGATATGGGTGATTGGGGCTGGGGGAATAACGAATTACAATATTATACAGTGGGCAGGACAGAAAATGCCCGCCAGGAAAATGGCAACCTGATCATCGAAGCCCGGAAAAATGATAATGGCCATGCCTGGACCTCTGCGAGATTGACCACCCGGGGAAAAGAAAGCTTCCTGTATGGAAAGATTGAGTTCAGGGCAAAGGTACCCATCGGAAGGGGTACCTGGTCTGCCGGCTGGTTACTCGGCGATGAATATGTAGATGAAAAATCCTGGCCGGCCTGTGGCGAAGTGGATGTGCTGGAAACAGTTGGTTTTGAAAATGACAGTATCACAGGCAATGGTAAGGCACATGCTTCCATTCATTGCGATGCCTATTATTTTAAATTGAACAACCAGCCCACCAAGATCGAAAAGGTGGTGAAGATGAACAGTGATTTTCATATTTACGCGATCGAATGGTTGCCGACCGGTATAACGATTTTCATAGATGGGAAAAAATATTTTACCTATAAGGATACGCGGACCCCGGCTTCCTGGCCCTACAATAAACCACAGAATATCATCCTGAACCTGGCCATGGGCGGCGGATGGGGCGGGCAGAAAGGCGTCGACCCAACCCTGACCTCCCAGCAACTGATTGTTGATTATGTCAGAGTCTACGGATTGAAATAACTAAGCTATAATGAATTGCTTCAAAAATTAATTTGCTGATTTAACGCTCACCAAATGGAAAAGGAATTATTTCTCGGGAATTGCAAATTGAAAACAGAAGGAAACAGTATTGCGGGCGAATTCATGGAGATCAACGGGGAATCTTTTTATAAGATTTCCGCCTATGACAGGATGGACCCGTTTTTCATGACCATTGTAAGCAATACGGATCACTGGATGTTTATTTCGAGCAATGGGGCGCTGACTGCCGGTCGCAAAAGCCCCGATCACGCTTTGTTTCCCTATTACACGGTCGATAAGATCCAGGATGCACCGGAGGTTTCCGGCAGCAAATCCATCTTCCAGGTTTTACGGAACAACCAATGGATATTATGGGAACCATTTTCTGACCACTACCAGGGAGTTTACAACATACAGCGAAATATCTATAAGAGCATCTATAGTAATAAGGTCATTTTTGAAGAAATCAATCATGACCTGGAACTGAGTTTCTCCTATCAATGGATGAACAGCGACAGGTTTGGGTTTATCCGGCAAGCCGAGCTCACCAGCCATGCTGCTATTCCCAGTAAAATCATTGTGGTAGATGGCATCCAGAACATTCTGCCATCCGGCATTGACAGGTTATTACAGCAGTCTTACAGCAACCTGGTGGATGCCTATAAAAAAAGTGAACTGATCCCGGAATACCGGATCGGATTATTCATGCTCAGTTCAGTGATTGTCGATAAGGCCGAACCCAGCGAAGCCCTTACTGCAAATCTTGTTTGGTCCGAAGGGCTGGAAAACCCCGAAATCCTTTTATCCTCCCGCCAGTTGAATGCATTCAGGAAGGGGCATCCTGCTGTAACCGAAACGGATGTCCGGGCCACCCGTGGTGCTTATTTTGTGCAGGCGGAAATCGATCTTCAACCCGGACAATCCAAAAAATGGCACCTGGTGGCAGAAGTGAATATCGATGCCGGTTATATCGCCTCCCTGAAACAGATCCTGCAAGACAATCCAGATCTCGCCGGAACCTTAATGGAGGATGTAAAGGATAATACAAATGACCTTGTCAGGATATTAGCATCTGCCGACGGTTTACAGTTGACAGCCGATAAGCTCAGTGAGAACCGGCACCTGTCAAACGTTTTGTTTAACGTGATGCGGGGCGGGATATTTGATGATAATTACACCATCTTTAAACAGGACTTCTTACAGTTTGTCGGAAATGCGAACAAAGCTGTGGCGGAAGCCAACCGGTCATTGCTTGCCGCATTGCCGGATGCTATTCCCTATACGGAATTGATACAAAAAGCAGAAGATAACGGAGACGCGCAACTGCTGCGGCTATGTTACGAATACCTTCCCCTTTCCTTTAGCAGAAGGCATGGTGATCCTTCCCGGCCCTGGAACCTGTTTTCTGTTGAAATGAAAAAAGAAGATGGATCCAAAAATCTTTTTTACCAGGGTAACTGGCGGGATATTTTCCAGAACTGGGAAGCCCTTAGCCTTTCCTATCCCTCATTTGTGGAAAGCATGATCAGCAAATTTCTGAATGCATCCACCGCAGATGGATATAATCCTTACAGGATCACCAGGGATGGAATTGACTGGGAGGCGCCCGATCCCCATGATCCCTGGGCCAATATCGGTTATTGGGGTGACCACCAGGTGATCTACCTTCAAAAATTCCTAGAAATATCCAATCGCTATCACCCGGGAGCATTGCAAAAAATGCTCACCCAAAATATTTTTTCCTATGCCAATGTTCCTTACAGGATCAAACCTTATCCGGCATTGGTGAAGAATCCCTTTGATACGATCGAATACGATTACGCTGCAGCGAAAGATACGGCAGCCAGGGTGCAACAGACTGGGAGTGACGGCAAACTGGTCTTTGATAAAGATAACAAGGTGTTGCAGGTGAACTTTACGGAAAAACTATTGGCGACTGTATTGGCCAAACTTTCGAATTTTATCCCGGAAGCCGGTATCTGGCTCAATACACAAAGACCGGAATGGAACGATGCCAATAATGCACTGGTCGGGAACGGGGTATCGATGGTTACATTATATTACCTGCGGCGCATGCTGTCTTTCTGTAAGGTATTGTTTGAGCAGGCAACTGCAAAGGAAGTGAAGGTCTCTGCCGAAATAGGTGAATTTTATCAATCGGTAGCAATAACATTTTCACAGCATCTTCATTTACTGGGTCAGGCTATTTCGGATAAGGATCGCAAAAAAATTACGGATGCCCTGGGAATGGCTGGAAGCGCTTACCGGGAAAGGATTTATCAATCTGGATTTTCGGGTGAAATGATCAACCTGCAAACCAGCGATATTGCCGCATTCCTGGGTATATCCCTGCAGTATATTGATCATTCCATCCGTAATAACAAAAGGGAGGATAACCTGTATCATTCCTATAACCTGGTTACGATCGGGGAGGATTCCATTACGGTCCGCCACTTATACGAAATGCTCGAAGGCCAGGTGGCGGTATTAAGTTCCGGGTTGCTCGGCCCCCAGGAAGTCAACGATGTGCTGGATGCTTTGAAATGGAGTGCCATGTTTCGCCGCGACCAGTACAGCTATATGCTTTATCCCGACAGGCAATTACCGCGGTTTACGGAAAAAAATATTATTCCCCCGGCCCTGGTTAAAGAGAATGACCTCCTGAACCGGCTCCTGGAAGACCATAACAGGGATATCCTTTACCAGGATGTGGAAGGCGCTTATCATTTTAACAGCCGGTTTAGAAATGCAGCCGACCTGGAAATGGCATTGGATAAACTTTCTGCTTACCGGGAATTAGTGAAAAAAGAAAAAGCCCGGGTATTGCAGGTCTTTGAGAAGGTGTTTGACCACCAGTCCTTCACCGGGCGTTCCGGAACATTTTATGGGTTTGAGGGGTTAGGTTGTATTTACTGGCACATGGTTTCAAAATTATTGCTGGCTGTGAATGAAAATTATTTCCTGGGCCTGGCGGGTACAGATGATGCGGTTCAGTTAGGCAGGATGGTACAGCATTATTATGATATCAGGGCAGGTATCGGCCTGAATAAATCACCAGCGGTATTTGGTGCATTTCCCACCGATGCGTATTCCCATACCCCCGGTAATGGCGGGGCCAAGCAACCCGGTATGACCGGGCAGGTAAAGGAGGACATCATTGCACGTTTTGGTGAACTGGGCATTACCGTTAGCGATGGAACCATTCAGTTCAATCCGGGTTTGCTCCGGAAATCGGAATTGCTGGAATCGACTTCGTTGTACCACTATATTTCCGTTGAAAAAAAGGAATGCAGTATTGCGTTGGATGCAGGATCACTGGCATTCAGTTTCTGCCAGGTTCCGGTGGTGTATCATGATGCCGATGAAACCAGGATCGTCATTACAGGAGCCGGCGGGCATAAAAAGATCATAGAAGGGCTCACAATGGATCACGATTCCAGCAGGGAAATCTTTAACAGAACAGGAATAATCAACCAGGTGGATGTTTTTTTAAAACCCCGGTTGGCATAGAGGACAGGTAGCGGCCTATTAAAAATAAGTTTTGGGTCCTTCGTGTCCTGCCGGTGGGTAGAGGGTAATCAGTAAAAAAAATAATAGCGGAACAATTGTTTTTCCGGTCTCCGATGGAAAAATAATAATGAAAGGATTTTCAATCACTGTAACCAACACAACCAGCATGGAAAGTTTTAACAGAAAAGATGTTTTCATTTTCACCATGTTGTTGGTGGGGTATTGCTTTGCCGGATGCGATCCGGGTAACCCGCCTAAGGAGAACCCGGAACCCGTTAAGGAAAATCTGATCTTTTTTGAAGATTTTAATACGCCCCATCTTGATAGTTCAATATGGAATACGGAAGTGACCGGTATGCACGTCAATAAGGAATTACAGGCCTATGTAGATTCATCAGCAGTGATCAGTATTGTTGATGAAGGGAAGGCAGAAGGGGCTACCGGGGGCGCCCTGCTGTTACAACCCCGTTATACGCCCGGGTTAATTACCAAAGATGGTCAGGCTTTTGATTTTATATCGGGAAGAATCAATACCCGGAAAAAGCTGGAGTTCACTTACGGTACCGTAGCAGCGCGGATTAAATTAACGGCAGGTACCGGTGTGTGGCCGGCATGGTGGTTAATGGGTACGGGGGATTGGCCGGCCTCCGGAGAAATAGACATCATGGAATACGTAGGTGAAAAAGATTGTGTGAGTGCGGCGGTCCATGGACCCGGTTATAGCGGTGATGCAGGATTGGTCAACCGGTATTATTTTTCAAAAGATGCTGATGCCACCGGCTGGCATACCTATGCAGTCGACTGGTCAAAGGACAGCCTCGTTTTCCGGTATGATGGTGTCGCGATGTTCAGGGTAACAAAACCCATGACCACTTTTTTTGGACAATGGGTCTTTGATACTCCCAAGTTCCTGGTGTTGAATTTTGCTGTCGGCGGCGTATACCCGTTCAAAACCAATGGTATTTCATCTCCTTATTTCGGCCTGCCGGCAGCTACTGTAAAAAGGATTGAGGAAGGGAAGGATAAAATGTGGGTTGACTGGGTCAAAGTCACCCAACAAACCCATTAAACTTGCAAAGCATTCCCGGGTCCAATGCATCTTCAATACAAAATATGTGTAAATCATACCGGCTGATTTTATCTGTTTTTCTCCTGATCATACTGGGTACCCGCTGTACGAAAAATGAACAGTCCCCATCCTTAAAAACCTATCCTGCGGTGCAGGCAGCGTTTGGGGACCATATTGACCTGAATAACCTGGCCAACTATGCCGCACAGCAACAACCCGCTTATATAACGAAAGATAATGCAGCAGGTCAATTGATGTCGGATGCCAAAGCCACATTGGGCAGGGTACTTTTCTATGATAAGAACCTGAGTATTGATAATTCTGTTTCCTGCAGCAGTTGTCACCGGCAGGAATTTGCTTTCAGTGATACGGCCCTGGTCAGTAAGGGTGTGGAAGGAGGTGTAACAACCCGGCATTCGATGCGGCTGGTCAATGCCCGGTTTTCGGATGAAAAAAAGTTTTTCTGGAATGAAAGGGCCGCAACCCTGGAAGCACAAACAACACAGCCCATGCAGGACCATGCCGAAATGGGTTTTAGCGGACAGAACGGCCGCCCCGGTTTCAATGATCTGTTAAACAAGCTTGGGGGAATTAGCTATTATAATGAGTTATTCCAATTCGTGTATGGAGATATCCATATCACAGAAACCAGGTTGCAGGAATGCCTGTCCCAATTTGTACGCAGTATCCAGTCCTTTGATGCAAAATATGATGCAGGAAGGGCCCTGGTGCCTAATGATAATATTGATTTCCCCAATTTTACGGTCAATGAAAACCTGGGTAAAAGATTATTCCTGGCCCCGCCGGTATTTGATATCGCGGGAAACAGGATTAATGGCGGGGCCGGTTGTAATGGTTGTCACCGGGCCCCTGAGTTTGATATCGATCCGAATAGTGGTAATAACGGGATAACCGGTATCATTAATAATACGGGTCGTGACCTGACTAACACAAAAGCACCTTCCCTAAGAGATATGACCAGGACAAACGGGATCGTGAACAGCCCGATGATGCATACGGGAGCCAATAAAACATTAAGGAATGCAATTGCCCATTACGATACCATCAACTTCAATCCTGCACAAAACCCCACCCTGGATCCAAAACTCAGGCCCAATGGAGTGGGCCAGAAACTGAATTTATCCGAGGATGAGATCAGGGCCCTGGTGGCCTTTCTCCAGACGCTTTCGGGTACCCGGGTCTATACCGAAGAAAAATGAGGCTGTCCAAAAAGGATGGCCTTTTTTCATTAAAAGGGCAGTATTTGGTTTTTGACCATTTAAAAAAATGAGTTTTGGTACTGTAGTTATATGGATGTTATAGGAAGCTTATTTGCCGAACCACCGCGTTTTTCTAGC
>WGMO01000024.1 GCA_016125075.1 Terrimonas sp. | reverse complement strand
TGGAAAAACCAGGAAAATGATTTTGTAGCGGGCGAGTTTGTATGGACCGGATTCGACTATCTCGGAGAACCCACACCCTATAATGCCCTTTGGCCCAGCAGGAGTTCCTATTTTGGTATCATCGATCTTTGCGGGATTCCCAAAGACCGATATTACCTTTACCAAAGTCACTGGAGCAGTCAAAAAGTATTACATATCCTGCCGCATTGGAACTGGGAAGGAAAAGAAGGCGAACAGGTGCCGGTGTATGTGTATACCAACTATCCCTGTGCAGAAGTATTTATCAATGGGAAAAGCTATGGCAAAAAGACCTTTGACCCTACCCGATTACTGGATAGTTATCGCCTCCGTTGGGAAAACACGGTTTATGAACCGGGCGAATTAAAAGTGGTGGCGTATGAAAATGATGGCCGGGTGGCCGATACAAAGATCATACATACCGCCGGGTTACCCGTTCAGATTACATTAGAACCTGACCGGACGCAGCTGGTGGCAAATGGCGAGGACCTGGTATTTGTAACCGTAAGCCTCAGGGACAAGGAAGGGAATATTTGTCCCCTGGCCGATAATCTAATCCATTTTAGGGTAACCGGTGCCGGTACCCTTAGGGCTGTAGGTAATGGCAATGCGGCCAGCCTGGAACCTTTTGAAGCGAATTATCGAAAAGCATTCTATGGTAAATGCATGGCGATCATTCAAAGCTCACTGCAGGCTGGTGATATAATCATCGAAGCAAGCGGGGAGGGATTACAATCATCTGCAATAACGATCAGCACCAAACAATAAATCATCCCGTTCCTATGCGTACCTTTCAATTCATTAACATTTTTCGATAAACATGCTAAAGCTCCACATCTATATCGTTGCTGCCTGCCTGTTCCTGCAAAACGCTCCGCTACTGGCACAAAAAAACAGTACACCCAATGTGGTGATCATTTATTCGGATGATGTTGGATATGGTGACATCAGTTGTAATGGCGCTACAAAAATTCAGACGCCCCATATTGATCGCATTGCCAATATGGGGATACGGTTTACCAATGCATATGCAACCTCCTCCACCTGCACTCCCTCCAGGTATGCCTTATTGACCGGTGAATACCCCTGGAGAAAAGAAGGTACCGGTATCGCCGCCGGTAATGCCGGATCCATTATTGATAAAGACCAAACGACAATGGGCGATATCTTCCAGCAGGCCGGATACCAGACCGCTGTTATTGGGAAATGGCATTTGGGGCTGGGGGGAAAATCAGGGCCCGACTGGAACGGATCGATTAAGCCGGGACCGCAGGAATTAGGATTTAATTACTCATTTATTATTCCGGCCACACCAGATCGTGTTCCCTGTGTTTATGTTGAAAATGACCGGGTGGCGAATCTTGACCCCCATGACCCGATCAGTGTAAGCTATTCCAAACCAATCCTTGATCTGCCCACCGGTAAAGACCATCCTGAATTATTGACCATGATGTATTCGCATGGGCATGACCAGACCATTATTAATGGCATCAGCCGGATTGGTTATATGAAAGGGGGAAAATCGGCCTGGTGGAAAGATGAATGGATGGCCGATGACATCACCGAAAAAGCAATTGAATTTATCAGGAAAAACCAATCCCAACCCTTTTTTTTGTATTACGCCATCCAGGATATCCATGTTCCCCGGGTGCCGAACCCACGGTATATCGGTAAAAGCGGTATGGGCCCCAGGGGCGATGCCTTAGTGGAACTGGATGATAACACGGGCAAAATATTAAACCTGTTAGACAGCCTGCAGCTTACAAACAACACCCTTGTCATTTTTTCCAGTGATAACGGCCCCATCCTGGATGACGGATATCAGGACCAGGCAGTAGAAAAACTGAACCACCATATGCCTGCCGGCCCCATGCGGGGTGGAAAGTACAGTAAATTTGAAGGGGGAACGCATTTGCCTTTTCTGGTATGCTGGCCTGCAGTCATACCGAAAAAGCAGGTTTCCAATGCGCTGATCAGCCAGGTGGATTTGATTGCCTCATTTGCCAGGCTTCTACAACAAGACCTGCCTTCCGGTGCAGCACCCGACAGCCAGGATATGCTGGATGTTTTGCTGGGAAGATCTGAAAAAGGCAGGAACAATTTAATTGTACAGGGATCGGGGAATGGCCTGGCCATCATCAAAGGAAACTGGAAATATATAGGACCCAGCAAGGGGATTCCTTTGCTGAAAGAAAAAAATATGGAAACCGGGAACAACCCTTTACCACAGCTGTATGACCTTGACAATGATATTGGCGAAACAGTCAACCTCGCTACGGTTTATCCGGATATGGTAAGGGAATTATCAGCATTATTAGAACAGGTTCAACAGCGGAAATAATAATTCCCTGCATGCATCGCTCACCATAATTTCATGCCATGAAAAAAATCTGTGTTTCTTTTGGAATGATCATTTCATTGGTCCTTTTGACTTCAACCGTTTCTGCACAAAAAAACACAAAGGGCAAACCCCATTACCGCCAGCCCAATATTATTTTTTTCCTGGTGGATGATATGGGTTGGCAAGACTGTTCTGTGCCATTTTACAAAGACAGCACGAAACTCAATAAAAAATACCACACCCCCAATATGGAACGCCTGGCAGCCATGGGTGTAAAATTTACACAGGCCTATGCCAATTGTGTCTGTACACCTTCAAGGGTCAGCCTGCAAACGGGTATGAACGCCGCGAGGCACCGGGTGACCAACTGGACTTTTTTTTATGAAAACCATCCGACTGACGAGCCCTACCCGGGCATACAATTTCCGGAATGGAACTACAATGGCCTCAGCCCGGTACCGGATACACCTCATACGGTATATGCCACACCGATCGCTGAAATACTCAGGGAAAACGGGTACTATACCATCCATGTTGGAAAATCACATATGGCCTCCTTCCCCACGCCCGGTGCGGATCCCTCCAACCTGGGTTATGATATCAATATTGCGGGTTCTGCCGTGGGCGGTCCCAAAAGTTATTTAGGAAAGGAGAATTTTGGCAACACCGACAAGGGAGGGTATACCCCGGCTGCTATTCCCGGTCTGGAAATGTACCATGGAAAAGATATTTTCCTGTCGGAGGCCCTCACCCTTGAAGCCAAAAAAGCGCTGGACAATGCCCGTTATTTAAACAGGCCTTTTTATTTATACATGTCGCATTATGCGGTCCATGCACAATACAAGGCAGATGACCGGTTTTATCAGCATTATCTTGATGAAGGGCTGAGCGTGCAGGAAGCTATGTATGCCGCATTGTTACAGGGAATGGATAAAAGCCTGGGCGACCTGATGGATTACCTTCAACAGCATGACATGATGAATAACACCATTATTATTTTCATGTCAGACAATGGCGGACTTACCCTGGTGCCGCCCCGGGGCAATAAACCTTTCACGCATAACTTACCACTTAAAGCCGGAAAAGGCTCAGCCTATGAAGGCGGGATCCGGGAACCGATGATGGTATACTGGCCGGGAGTGACCCGACCCAATACCACCAATGATCAATACGTAATCATTGAAGATTTCTTTCCGACCATTTTACAAATGGCTGGTATAAAAAATTATCAGGCTATTCAAAAAGTGGATGGTATCAGTTTGGTTCCTTTCCTCAAAAACCCGGGACGCAGCGATACGACCCGTCCCCTGGTCTGGCATTTTCCGAATAACTGGCAGGAAGGCGCCCAAAGGTCAAAACAATATGGCATCGTTCCTGAAAGCGAAGGCATGGGCCCTTACAGTGCCATTCGCAAAGGTGACTGGAAGTTGATCTATTTCTATGGACTTCATCAACCCGAATTATACAACCTGAAAGACGATATCGGCGAACACCATAACCTGGTATCACAATTCCCTCAAAAAGCAAAAGCCCTTGCAGCAGAACTGACTGAGTTACTGATCCATGAAAATGCACAATTCCCCGTTGACGAAAAATCAGGGAAGATCATGTACCCAAACGGTCAGGAGCAATAATCATCCCTCTGTAAGCAGAGTATCCCTGATGCGCAGGAGCCAAAACCAGGCTACTCCTCATTGATCTTACTCACATAAGACAGAATAACCATCCCGATACCAAAAAGAAGGAACAGGAGGCCACACCAGATGTTCACTTGGGTATTGACGGTTGTGTCTTTAGGTCCCAGTATATAATAGACAGAAAGAAATATTCCTACCAATGTAAAAAAACCACCAATGACAAAGCGCAGATCCAATAATTTTTTCATGACGTTATTATTTACCGATCAATAGAAAAAGATGTTTAATGCGAGTGTAACACCCAGTATGATCAAACCCAACACCAGCGGGTTCTTGTACCATACTTTGGCCATATCCTTTTGTTTGGGGGTCAGGCTATACACCAAACCGACCAGGTCTTTCTCCGCTTTAGGCCGGGTAACAAGACTGATCAGAAATGTTACGATAAAACAAACCACAAATGCAATCCAGGCTATATTGAATGCCTGGCTGGTACCGGAGTAAAAGGTATGCAAATTGGTGATCCAGCCTCCCTTGCCTTCCGCAGTGGTTAACCCGTGTGTCAGGGCCGCAGCAGCCGTACCACTCAGTAAACCATAAAAAGCCCCGTTGGCGGTTGTCTTTTTCCAGAACATGCCCAGGAAGAATGTAGCAAACAAGGGGGCATTGACAAAACTGAAAACCAGTTGCAGCAGGTCCATGATACTGTTGAAGCTCCGGGCGATATAAGCCGTGGCAATCGATATCAGGATACCGGCAATCGTGGAAGCCTTGCCCACATATAAATAATGTTTTTCAGAGGCGTTCTTTTTGATGTAAGATTGGTAGATATCGAAGGTGAAGACCGTATTGAAGGCGGTCACATTACCCGCCATGCCACTCATAAAAGAAGCAATCAATGCCGTGATCCCCACCCCTAAGATCCCGTTGGGATAGAGTTTTGCCAGCAATGTAGGCAAAGCCATATTATAGTCCGTATCACCATTGGCATTCACCGGCAGGTCAAAACCTGAAAACTGTCCCTGTAAGGCCAGCAAGATGATACCGGGCATGATGACCACGGCCGGCATCAGAATTTTGGGCATACTGGCAATGATCGGTGTGCGTTGCGCCTCATTCAGGTTCCGGGAGATCATGGCCCTTTGCACCACTAAAAAGTCGGTACACCAATAACCAAATGCGAGTACAAAACCCAAACCGAATACCAAACTGAAAGCGTCTACCCCCATGGGGTTAGTCGAAGCGCTTCCCATACCTTTCCAGATATGCATCTTGGCATCTTCCACATGCTGTAAAATGCCCTGCCATCCCCCTGCCTTATCCATACCGATGATCACCAGGGGCGCAATCCCTAAAACGATCAGGAAAAACTGTAGCACTTCATTATATACGGCACTGGTAAGACCCCCTAAAAAAGTATAGATCAATACAATTCCGGCCGCCAGGAAAACAGATACATTAAAATCCCAGCCGAGGATGATATTCAATAACATGGCCAGGGCATATAATGATATCCCGGAGGAAAATACGGTCATGACCGCAAATGTAACCGCATTGAAACCCCTTGTCTTTTCATCATACCGCAGGGCCAGGTATTCCGGAACGGACCGGGCCTTGCTGCCATAATAAAACGGCATCATGAAAACCCCCAGGAAAATCATGGCCAGGGCAGCGCCTAACCAGTAAAAATGGACAGTGTACAGGCCATACTTCACACCATTAGCCGCCATACCCAGTACTTCCTGTGCACCGAGATTAGCAGAGATAAATGCCAGGGAAGTAATCCACAGGGGGATGCTCCGGTTGCTCATTAAAAAATCATTCCCGGTCTTTATCTTCTTTTTCAGTACATACCCTATCGTCACCACAAACAGAAAATAGACAGCGATAACCAGGTAGTCAATCAGTTCCAGTTTCATAAAAAAGCATTTATTAATATTTATAAATTCTGTTCTGTATAATGAATCAATGGGAGTGAACGAAGTTGTTCTGCCGCCATTTCTGCCGTGATATCCCTTTGTGGGTTTGCGAGCATTTCATAGCCTACCATAAACTTTTTCACGGTAGCACTCCTGAGCAGGGGCGGATAAAAATGCATATGCCAATGCCATTCGGGATGTTCACCATCATTCACCGGGGCCTGGTGCATCCCGACCGAATAAGGAAATGACACCCTGAAAAGGTTATCGTATTTCGTGGTGAGCTGCTTAAGTATGACAGCAAAGGATCTTTTTTCATCCTGGTTAAAATCGGTAACGGATTGCACCTGTCTTTTACTGATCACCATGGTTTCATAGGGCCATACTGCCCAAAAAGGGACCAGGGCTACAAAATCATTGTTCTCCAGTACAATCCTTTCCTGTTTGTGCAGTTCCAGTTCCAGGTAATCTGATAGTAAGCTCCTCTGATGCCGGTTAAAATAATTTTCCTGTTGCACTGTTTCTTTTGATAATTCCAACGGCAGGGAGGAGGAAGCCCATATCTGGCCATGGGGATGGGGATTGCTGCACCCCATGATCTCCCCTTTGTTTTCAAATACCTGTATGTATTTTATTTTCGGTGCTAAGGCAATTTCATACACTTCTTTTTGCCACAGGTCGATAATTTTTTCAATGGCATCGGTTGTCATCTGTGGCAGGGTAAGATCATGACGGGGTGAAAAACAAATCACTTTGCAGATACCGCTTTCACTTTTAGCGGATAATAAATCTTTTTCATTGTAGGTTCCATCCGGTGTATCAAACAACAGGGAGGAAAAATCATTCACAAATGAAAACGGTTCCGTATAGGCCGGGTTCCGGCTGCCATCTGCTCGCTGGTTCCCGGGACATAAATAACAGTTGCTGTCATAGGCAGGCCGGTCATCTTTTGGCAGGTCTTCCACCTTACCCTGCCAGGGCCTTTTCATCCTGTGTGGCGAAACCAATATACGATCACCGGTCAGAATATTTACCCGGGTATGAGAATGTTCTTTGATATCAAACATGATCATTTATTAAAAGGGTGCCCTCTTCAATAGAAGAGATATAATGCGTTAAGGGTAAATTCATTTTCATTTCATAGGCAGGCTTTAAAGTCGCCATAAGTCCATCAATTGCGGCTTCTTTCACGAGGTTGATCGTACAACCGCCAAACCCGCCTCCCATCATCCTGGCCCCGATCACCGCATCATTATCCCTTACCGCGTCTACCAGGAAATCAAGTTCCTTACAGCTGACTTCGTACATTTTACTCAACCCGTCATGCGTGGCAAACATCTTATTTCCTAATGCATTGATCTCCCCATTCTGTAAGTCCTGGCAACCCAGGGTCAGCCTTTCAATCTCCTGCACCACATAGCGGCTGCGCCGGTCAACGGTTTCATCCCTGGGCCACACATATTTATTCAGCATATCAATGGTCACATCCCTTAAGGAATGGATCCCTGGCTCCTGCTCTTTTACCCAAGCCACGGCCTGTTCACATTCTTTTCTACGGGTATTGTATTCGGAAGAAGCCAGCGAATGCTTCACATTGGTATTGAGTAAAAGGATCTTTATGCCTTCCAATTTAAAAGGGACATATTCATAGGCGAGCGACCGGCAATCCAGTTTGATCACATGGTCTTTTTTGCCCATCATGGAAGCGAACTGATCCATGATGCCGCACATCACCCCGGCATATTCATGTTCGGCTTTCTGGGCCATCTTCACCATGGTCATCCTGTCCAAACCCGTCTGCAGTAATTCATTTAATGCAAAAACAGTGGCACATTCCACCGCAGCCGAAGAAGACAAACCGGCACCGATCGGCACATCACTGGTCAATACTGCATTGAATCCTTTCAGGGGTATTCCCCGTTTCAAAAACTGGGCAGCTGAGCCTACAATATAATTGGGCCAGCTTATATCACCCACAGGTTTCAGGCTGTTGATGCCGATTGAAAAATTCTCCTTCAGGTCCTGTGCTACGAGGTGGATTTCTTCATCCTGCCGCAGGCTGATGGCAAGGTAGGCCGCTTTATCGATGGCTGCCGGCAAAACAAATCCTTCGTTGTAGTCCGTATGTTCCCCAATTATATTCACCCGACCCGGTGATCGGACGATGAGTGGTTCTTCCTTAAACATCCGGATGAAAGATTCCTGCAGTTGTTTGGCTATTGTATTCATTTGGTTTGTCGGTTTTTTTTTAATCGAACCAGCTTTTGAAAACCTGAGGTCCTCCGGGTCCGGGGCCCTTCCAGTGTAATTCAGGCATGATCAATGGCTGATCCTGTTTTTTAAAAAAATAGAGGCGGAAAGGGTGTAAGCCTTTTTTCAGAAAAATACTGTTCTCCTTTTTGTAACCGTTCCTGAACATTTCATCATTGTTGAACAGGTTGATATCATAAACCTTCATCAGGAAAGACCCTTCATAAGATAGATCAAAAGTATACCTGCCATCATCGGGTGCCCTGAAATAACCTTCCAGGTACAGAAGCCCTTGTTTTGATCCGGGAATTTTGATGGATGAAAGATCAGGTGCTTTTCCGGATGCGGATGCGCTAAGATCCCCTACAGCCGGCAGCCACAAAAAATCTCCCTGAAAGAAATGCCAGCGAACTCCGGCATGAACTTCATTGGATCTTTGTAATGCTGGAATCAGCATATCATCATAAGGGCGTGGAGCGGTGGTATCGGGAGCCCTTCTTCGTAAAACCTCCTGTTTGAAATATTCCTGCAGGTATATCAACTGTTCCGCTTTTGCAAGGTTGTTGATCTGTTGCGGGTCATTTTTAAGGTCGTAGATTTCAAAATCATCATCCCCCGTTTGTATATCATACCGGACACCAGCCGTATCGCCGATCCTGATCATCTGCATTTGTTTTCTCACCCTGTTTCTATGGCTGGGGGCAAAATCCTGGTAGCCCGCGGTCTTTCCTCCAACAAAATATTCAATATAGACCGATCTTTTTTCAGGTGCTTTCTTACCGGCTAACAGGGGCCAAAAGGAAACCCCATCACTGAAAGCCGGGGCAGGTAGTCCTGCGATGTTGGCGATAGTAGGCAGCCAGTCCTGCGAAACAGATGGATCGGACACCAGTTCCTTTGCAGGGATGCTGCCTGGCCAAACTGCAATGGCGGGCACCCTGATACCTCCTTCCCATACATCCCTCTTTATGCCGTCAAAAGGTCCAAAGCTGTTGAAGAAATCGGGCTTTGCCGGTACATATTCCCGGGGAAGATAGGATTCATCAGAAGGACCGTTATCGGAAGTGAATACCAGCAAGGTATTATTGGCAATATGCAGGTCTTCTAATAACTGAACCAGGTCACCGACCTGCCGATCGATCCTGGCTACAATGGTTGCATATCTTTTATAGGTATCCGGCCAGGGTTTTTCTGCTGTGGCCGGGTTCTTATCATCATCCCAGGTGGCATTGGCAAATGCAGGGTCCATCCATGAATCGGGTACACCCGAAGCGGTATTGATCATATGACCAGGCTGATCCAGCCATTGCAGGCCACCCCTGAGTCCTCCACCTGCGGGGTATGCCTGAGTGGGTAATTCCAATGCCGCATGGGGGGTATCATAGGCGAGGTATAAAAAGAACGGTTTGTCTTTTTTTTGTGCCTGCCCGGTGATCCATTTTTTGGCAACAGCAGTCCAGAGATCTCCCGTATAACACTTATCCAGTCCGGCTGCAATATTCTTACCGTTCTCCCATACTTCGGTTTTATCCCGGTACACCCCTTCTTTGGGATAGTGTTCATGCCCATCCCTGTGACGGATATACCCAAAAAAATAATCGAAGCCACGCTTTAATGGGTGTGCAGGCCAGTCAGGGCCCTTCCCCTCACCCTGTAATCCCCATTTGCCAATGGCTGCAGTTTGGTAACCCGCCCTTTGCAATAAACTCCCCAAAGTATACTGGTCAGCAAGGGCTTTGTCAAACTGGTTGTCCCTGACATTGGCCTGACCCTGGCTTAACCCTGATAAGAGGGAAGCGCGGGAGGGGGCACAAACAGGTGCCGCGCAGTAATGACTGGTAAGCATGGCACCCCGGGCTGCCAGGGTATCCAAATGGGGTGTCGGGAACCAGGGCTCGCTTCTGTCATTATTTCTTTTCCGGGCATTTTGAAAAAAGACACCGATATCCCCATATCCCAGGTCATCAGTTAAAATAAAAATGATATTGGGCTGTTGTTTCCCTGGTGGCTGCGCCCGGGCAACAAAAAAGTTCAATGACAATAATATGCAGATCGTTTTCCTCATCCGGTATAACCCAATCTTTTACATTTTCTTTCAACCACTAACAAATGTTACCAATTTCCTGTAAAAATATGTATCCAATAGGATCACAAGCATTTTTAAATAGCAGGAATATTCCAGGATTCAACATTAAGCATATTATATATCAGCGAGGGGGGGGAAATGATTCAAAACAGTGGTAATAATCGTTCAGGTATTGAATTAGTTTACAAAAAACCGGGAATTGGGTTCATTGAAAGGGCCAAAGGCTGTCCGAAGTTGATAAGATGGCTACCCGGAGTTTACAACATAGCTGCCCGGAGTTTTCAACCATTGCTGTCCGGTAAATATCATAATCTGTCTGCTAGCGACTCCAGTTTAATTGAGAAAGGTATGCCATAATTTATCATTTCGCCCTTGGTGTTTCCCGTTATCAAAGTACGTCTACAA
Source organism: Terrimonas sp. (assembly GCA_016125075.1). GTDB lineage: Bacteria > Bacteroidota > Bacteroidia > Chitinophagales > Chitinophagaceae > SpSt-398. The sequence continues at coordinate 268 of WGMO01000024.1, read as the reverse complement.
ACATAAAAAATATAAGGGAGCACCAACAAGATAATAGTTAATCACGATAATGTGTTAAAAACCCAAACCTGTCCTTTCCTGTTTCATAAAAAGCCGCAGACGAATATTTATATTCTTCCGGTAACGCACATACACCAGCCCGCACCGGGTTCCAATGGATATATTCCAGTTTTTGCAGAAACACCGCAGCAGTCCGCAGTTCCACTGACAAAGCGTTTCGCTCCCAAATCTGATATTTTCTATCGCTGGCATCAACGAAGAATTTTTC
>WGMO01000018.1:5000-104161 GCA_016125075.1 Terrimonas sp. | reverse complement strand
GGTTTTTTCCAATGCAGCAATAGCCTGAGGACTTAATGTTTTTTTTCCATGATCTTAAAGTTTTAAAGATTAAAAAATAACTACAAGATAGAAGAATCTAAAAAAACTCATCGCCTGAATAGGCGATGTTGGTTCAACGTTGAAGCATTTGCGATGGCATGGCAATAGCGAACTGTCAGCCGGAACAAATGCCAAATTGAAAAACTGAAGTTGAAGATATGAACTAATGCTCAACAGCATGCTGTCTGCCGAAACTAAAGCTGAAAAATGATTTGCAGCCGATTGCTCCAACGTCCAGCCATGCTATTGCAAATGCATTTGTTGTGCGTTCGCTTTGTTGTCTTTCAATTCTTAGACACTACTTTTTATAACAACTCCATTTCTAATTTCAACATACCACAAAAAACCAAATTTATATCGTCCGTCTGGTGCTGGCTGTCCATTCATAAAAGCCTTTTGTCCTTTCATATTAATGCAAGGTTCGATTTCAACAATTCCCTTGTCAGTTTGATGTTGAACAAATTTGGATTTTTTCGGTGAGTAAGTGTTTTCAAATCTTTGTCCTGTAGCAGTTTCCACGTGGGACTTTAAACTTGGTTCAAGGTATTTTTCTTTTAAAAAATCGAACACCTTTTGAATGCTGTTTAAGTCGCCGCCATAATTATTTTCATTTACGAAAACGGCATACTCCTCAGAACTGTCAACTTTAAGCGCTAAAATATTTTCGTCAAAAAAACCGTGCTTGAATAGGTAACTTTCTTCTGCTTTGTCAATTAGTAGAGACTTGTTTCCCAGATATTCCCATTTAGCTTTCTCTACTTTGCCATTTGTCGAAACCAACAATTCATTGTTACTGCGAAAAATGTAAACTGTCTTGTTAGCAATGATATTGTCTATCGAAACCCAATGCTGGTTTGTCAACAAAGTCAAATTGTCAAGCTTTTGACTGAACCTTTGAAGTTTAGGAAATATATCGCTAAAGAATGTTTTCATGATTTTGAGGTCTGTCTAAAGTGACGCACAACGTTCGGGGCTTTGCGTTCGTGGCGGCATTAGAATTCCGTCCGCTTGGCCCTTGGTTTATAGTTGAATAGAATTACTATCGCTCAGAATTTGTTCCTCAGCCGCCATGACGCAAAGCCGCTTGTTATGCGCAAATTTCTGAAGAAAAACACTACTGAAAACCGTTGTTTTTACCATTGTCTCTTTACACCTACTATCTAATTTGCACATGTGAGTCATATGGAGCCTGATAATCTATTGTCAAACTACCTGGCGGAGGGCGGGTGAAAGTCCCGTGCTACAAGGTTCCAAATCTTGGCTCGCAGCACCGCCAGGCTATTTTCAAGTTATGCGAGTCAAGAAAACCGTGAAGAATGCCACCAACCGTCGCCCTGAAGTAAGAAACTTAAAAATTCAGCCACATTTTAGAAAAAACAAATACAACTACGTCAAGGTCGCTGAAATTCGATTATGTGGCCACTGGTTAGAGAAATTAGGATTTTGCCAAGACCAACGTGTCCAGGTAACAGCTATGAAAAACCTGATAATTGTCCGGCCTATTCAGGAAAATTCCGTTTAAGAATTGTCGGAAAGCCGTCACAGGCCGCCTATTGTCGTAGACTGTAATCCCCCGGGCTAAGAATGTGAGCAAAACCTACTGCGCATAACGGTTTACGTATTGGCGATGGGCGGGATTTTTAGTACTGAACTTGATACGAAGAACAGAAGTTGAATTTTGCACTTCCGCTGATACGAAGCTGTTCAGCCCGCCTATTGCCAATACGATGTTATGGGCTGGCATTTTTGTCATCTTGCTATTAGTCCAATAATTAATGTAACGATACCGCCTATGAATGAATATAGCATGTCGTGTCCCAAACCTTTTCCGCTTGCAAATCTCACTAAAAGTCCTTTTGTCAGCATAGGTCCTAATATATACACAACTGCAAGGTTAATGAAGAAAATTGCAAGCCAGTGGTATTCAAATACAATTGTAAATGGAATTACAGGAAGAATGAAACCACTAACCCAAGGTATTGCGGACATTATTGGGTTTCTTGTATACATTGGTTTGTCAAATTGGTCGCCACTGTTTATTGTCATGTGAATACCAAAAGTTGCAATGAACAAAATTGCTGAAACAATTAAGAAAAAAGTCGCCATATGCTTTGTTATTTAAATTCCTCCTATTACATTGTTTTTGTGTCTTTCAACGACAATAGCCATTTCTTTAATCATCTGCTCTCCAATTTTTTGCTGTTCAAACAAACTTAAATTTCTAACATCATTAAATTGTCTCTCGTGAACGACTTCCTTTTGAAAATACTTGTATTTCCAAGTGATTGTCAAGTGTCCCGTGCTGTATTGAAATTTGATGATTTGATTTTGTCCATCCTCATAGAGATTAAACTCTCTTTTATCAAGAGTCGTTACTGAACCATTGCCGTTAAAGGCTGCGTCATTTATCATATTGACTATAACATTAAACTTGTCATCTAATGTTCTGCCCTGTAAGTCGTCATTGTCCTTACTTAAAGCTGAAAAGAAACGGAATAATATTATTCCAACGATTGCGATTACGATTGCCCAAACCATTTGTTTATTTATTTAATTGTTGTTTACATTGTCGGTGTCCATGCTTGCCCATAACGATTATATTTATGATATAAGCTGCTGTTGTTTTAAAAATTGGGATATTGATAATCAAAGATTTAGTATTCGCTTTTTGTATTGTTATTGTACCAATCCGATTTTTCAATTTTACGCTTCGCAAAAAAAATTGTCAACTTTTCTTTTATTGTTTCAGCTTCATTTTTTTCTGATGCCGGGTCTTCAAATGCCTTTCCTGCCTCTGAAAATGGGGAAGGAAAATTAAGGAATATTGCAATTTAAATTCAGGACCGTTGCTTGCGCACTTCGTGCCCCTCAGTCACATGGGAGACCTGTGCTGATCAGCTATTGTCCATTGATCTTATCCCGGGGGCCTTTTTGTGGAAGGGGATAGGATGAGATTGATGGCAAATAAATTTAATGAGAATAATGATTCGATTTCATAATGGCGGGCTATATTTTTATAAAAACACAGCTCTAAATAAGTGTATTCTCCTAGAGGGGTGAATGCAAGTTCGGAAATTAACTATTGACCTTTTGATAAACAGGGAGTTATACTTTTTATACATCTCTTGACAAAATCAGGTACTGGTTTTTAATGTAAAATATTTACAATCCGCATTTGGGGGTGGAATCAATTATACAACATGGATTCGGTAACCCGTTCATCATGATTGTGTAAAGGAAGAGGCCTGTCTGGCCTTTTTCTATACTATCATTTTTTGCGTTGATAAACGAAGGCATTATTTTAAAATGACCGGTAAGGGCCCAATATTACCCGGGGATAATTTTTTTTCGCTTTTTTGTATCGAGCCATTGATACAAGACCACTGACAGCCATGCCGCTACGATGCCTGTTAGGGTGCCTGCCAGTACATCGGTTACAAAATGCTGGGCCAGGTAAACCCTTGAATACCCCAGCAGCAGGGCCAGAAAACAAAAAAGCAGCGCGATATACCGTTTGTTGCTGATATAAGCGATCAGCAAGGCCATGGTAAAGGCCTGTGCTGTATGACCGGAAGGGAAACTATGCATGCGGTTCATCTTTACCCCTTTTACCAGGTGAATGATATTTTCAGGGAAATAAGCAAGCGGCCGCAGATCATCAGCAAAAACAACCCGCTTCAGAAAATGGGTCAGCAGGGTGGAAATGATAATACCAGCAATCAAGAGTACCCAATATTCCCGCCTGGCAATTAGGATATAGAGGCCAAAAGGTACCCATATCATGCCGTCACCGGCATATGTATAAAACCGGAAGAAAATATCAGCATACGCGTTATGATGACTGTTGATGAACAGAAAAGAATCCGTTTTGCCTTTCCATAACAGCAATACAGCCATGATGAGCGCCAATACCGCTGATAGAAAGAGGGCCGCCCTGAAATAATTATTTGGTTTATTTTGCATGCTGATTCAAAATAAGGACATGGCAAATTTAACATGTCGGGGTCTTTAATGAACGATAATTATGAAACACTACTTGGTCACCGGCGGGGCAGGTTTTATCGGCAGTAACCTGATCAGGAAATTACTGGCCACCGAAGATTGCAGGGTCACCTGTATTGATGATTTCGATCCTTTTTATTCGCCTGCTATCAAACAGATGAACATCAGGGATTTTAAAGACCATCAGGGTTTCAGGCTGATCAGTAATGACCTGGGCAAAACAACCGCGGCTGAACTCGCCGGGCTGATCCCGGAACCGGTGGATGTGATCATACACCTGGCGGCCAAGGCAGGGGTGAGGCCCAGTATCGAAAACCCCCTGGCCTACCAGCAGGCCAATGTGATCGGGCTGCAGAATATGCTTGACTTCTGCAAAGAAAGCCATACCAAACAATTTGTTTTTGCTTCTTCCAGCAGCGTCTATGGCATTAACAATCATTTTCCCTGGAAAGAGGATGAGCAACTGATGCCCATCAGCCCCTATGCCATGACCAAACTGGCGGGTGAAATGCTGGGCCATGTTTATAGCAGGCTGTTTGGCATCCGTTTTATCGCCCTTCGCTTCTTTACCGTATTTGGTCCCGGTCAGCGGCCTGACCTTGCTATCCATAAGTTCACTAAGGCTATCGCAAAGGGGAAACCCATCACGATGTATGGGGATGGCAGTACCAGCCGCGACTATACTTATGTGGATGATATCGTAAAAGGGATCATTGCTGCGGCTAAATTTGAAGGGGCCGATTTCGAGATCATCAATATTGGTAACAACTACAGTATTTCATTAAAAGACCTGATACAGGCAATCGAAACGGTCACCGGAAAGAAAGCAATCATTGAGCAATACCCGGATCAGCCCGGGGATGTGCCGAAAACCTTTGCCAATATCTCAAAAGCAAAGCGGCTGCTGGGCTATCAACCTGAAACCAGCCTGGAAGAAGGGTTGCAATCTTTTTATGAATGGTTTAATCAACATCATACCATTTTGGCACCCTGATCATACCGTGATTTCAAGTGATGGCCTGACGGGTTCCTTACCCAGGTGCACCTTTCTGACCGTATAGGTTTTCTTATCCTGTGATTCAAAATAAGTGCGCACATTTATTTCTGCCAGTATACCGATCGTGATCAGCTGGATACCGCCGAGCAGCAGGATCAGGCCCAGGATCAACAGGGGCTTACCACCGATATTTTCACCCATGATTTTCAGGACCAGCAGGTAGATATTGATCAGGATGCCGATACCGAAACTGATAAAACCAATGGTGCCGAACAGGTGCATGGGTTTCTGGATATATTTCCGGAAGAAAACCATCAGGATCAGGTCGCTCATTACCTTAAAAGTGCGGTTGATGCCGTATTTGCTTTTTCCAAATTGCCGGGCATGGTGTTTTACATCCACCTGTGTGATACGGGCTCCCTGCAGTTTGGCCAATACCGGGATAAAACGATGCAGTTCCCCATAGAGGCCGAGGTCTTCTGCGATCTCCCGCTTAAATATTTTGAGGGTACATCCGTAATCCTTGATATATACACCGGTCATCCGTCGGATCATGGCATTGGCGATCTTACTCGGGATCTTGCGGAGAAACATGCCGTCCTTCCTGTTTTTCCGGTTACCGGCCACCACATCCCAATCCTCCTTTTTCAGCAGTTCCAGCATAAAAGGAATATCAGTGGGGTCATTCTGCAGGTCTCCGTCAATCAGTGCAATATAGGCGCCTTTTGAATGATCGATACCGGCCGTCATGGCGGTACTCTGTCCGTAATTTTTTCGCAGTTCCACCAATACGGTCCTGTCGTCAGCATGCGAAAGAATGGCCGATCTGGTTTTGTCGGTAGACCCGTCATCCACATAAATCACTTCATAGTCAATGCCGGCCAGTGCAGCCTTTAGGGCATCCTGCAAAGGCTTGATATTATCCTCTTCATTCATGACCGTGATGACGACCGATAATTCTCTCATCGTTGATTTTTTGCAAAGGTACAGTTTCTCTAAAAGTAAAAGGAACCCGGGTGCAGGGATTGCCATGCTACGATCAGAAAATGCCCGCGAGTTCCAGGCTTTTCTTCTTCAGCCTGCGGGTATCGATATCTTCTATGACCGGTTCCGGCATCAGGATCAGGGAAGTATTGTTGTCCTTCCACCAGGTCTCATTTTTCAGGGCTGTAAAAGGCAGGATGCCGACAAGGTATTTTCTTTTTTCCTGGGCATGCCACTCTTCGATACATTCGAATTTTTCTTTGAGTATATGGGCGATATCTTCAAAGCTCAGGAATACCCGCAGGTAAAAATCATCGGTGAGGGTATTGGGTTGGTGATACAGCTTCTTGTATTCGTAATGATAATCGTAACGGAGCGCGGAAATATCGCTTAACACAGCAGAAGCGGTGGGAAAACTCCCTGCCCCTTTACCATAAAAGAACTGTTTATCTGCAAAACCACTTTCAATCACCACACCGTTATATTCATTTTTTACAAAAGACAACTGGTCTTCGGCTTTTACAAACTGTGGCAATACAAATGCCGCTACCTTGCCGTTTTGCAGTTTTTGTGCCTGTGCCACCAGTTTGATCTCGAACATCTTTTCTTTGGCAACAGCCGCGTCACTTAACTGGATATGCTGTATACCGGTGAAAACAATGTTTTCGGGTTTTTCGATGATGCCATAGGCATGGTTCAGCAGGATGATCCATTTATTCAGGGCATCATATCCGTCCACATCCAGTTGCGGATCCGCTTCGGCAAAGCCCAGCTGCTGGGCCAGTACCAGTGCCTGTTGAAATTCAAGCCGGTCATCCAATATCTTCGTCAGGATAAAATTCGTTGAGCCATTTACAATGGCTTTTATCCCATGAAGGAGGTCATTGTCATAATATTCTTCCAGGTTCCGGATAACGGGAATGGAAGCACAGGCAGCTGCCTCGTATAACAGCGAACGGCCCGTTTCTTGTTGTAAGCGGAGCAGGGCCGGCAGGTTTTCTGCGATCATCTTTTTGCTGGCACTCACCACATCTTTACCGTTTTTTAAAGCCGTGGTTACGATCTGGTATGCCGCTGCCGTTTCATTGATCACTTCCACAATAACATTGATCTCAGGGTCACCCAGGATCTCTTCTTTATCCGTGGTAAAAAGAATGTCGGGTGCATTTCTTTTCTTTGAAGGGTCCTTGATACAGATCTTTTTGATCCGGGCCGACAGGGACGGGGTTTGCTGCAGCACCCGGTACAAACCTTCTCCCACCACACCAAAACCAAAAAGACCGATCGTTAATTTTTTATGCGTTTCCATACTATTCATTTACTGTTTTTAAATGCTGCCGGGGTTTTTCATCAAGGAATGAACGGATGAGCTGCTCTGTTTTTTCAAATTCCAGCAGGAACCCGTCATGGCCATATAGCGAATCGATACAGGCATAGGCCGCACCGGGGATGCGTGAAGCGATCAGTTCCTGTTCCCGGGGGGGAAAAAGTAAATCGCTGCTGATGCCGATGGATAAGGTCCTGGCGGTTATCCTGCCGAGGGCTGCGGCCACCGTTCCCCGGTTCCTGCCTACATCATGAGCATCCATCCCCTGGGTCAGGAAATAATAGCTGAAAGCATTAAATCTTTTCCCGAGTTTTTCTCCCTGGTATCGCTGGTAGCTTTCAGCGGCATCTCCTCCATAAGGATGACGAAGGGGCCAGGGTCCTTTTTTATCCCTTGATTGCGTTGATTCGTACGTGTTATAATGCCTGTAACTGAGCAGGGCAACACTCCTGGCCACTTTCATCCCTTCGAGGCCTGCATCTTTCCGGTTTTCTTTCCAGGTAGGGTCGGTTTCAATACACATCCGCTGGGAGGCATTGAAGGCGATGCCCCAGGGAGAATGTTGTGCATTGGTGGCGATGGGTATGATGTGTTCAAAAACCCCGGGTTCTTCGATGGCCCATTCCAGTAACTGCTGTCCTCCCATACTGCCCCCGATGCCTATGAATATTTTATCAATTCCCAATGATGTTTTCAATGGTTGATAGGCCCGGATCATATCGCGGGTTGTGAAAAAGGGGAAATCATGCCACCAGGGCGTTCCGGTCTGGCTGTTTATTTCAAGCGGGCCGGTACTGCCATAGCAACTTCCCGGCATATTGACGCAGATGATAAAATACCGGGAGGGGTCAAAGCATTTATGGTCTCCCACCAATCCCGGCCACCATTCGGCAGGATCGCTATTGGCGGTGAGCGCATGGAATATCCATACCACATTTGACCGGTCACTGTTCATTTTCCCGTAAGTGGTATAGGCCAGCTGGTATCCCGGAATGCGGGTACCGCTTTCCAACTGAAAGGAATCATGATATTTAAAAATACGTGTCGACATTGAATAAGCCACTATTCATTTAATACTGTTAATGATACTTACCAGGAAGCAATCGGGCAAAAAAAAACCCACCTGAAAGCCAGATGAGCGAATGATAGGTGAAAGTGATGGAATCAAACTTTTAATCTGACTTATCTGTCCCGATTTTTCCAACGGGATGGAGTTGGCACCTTATCCCGTCCTTGTGGGTCGGGGTAGGTTGTCAAGGCTTCAATGGGCCATTTCCCTCAGCCTTTCTTGATAAGCAATACCGGTATTGACCGGCTGTAAAGAACTGCCGCAAAGATAAATACAGGAAGATGATTTTACAAAATCAAAATTTGGTCTTCATGAACGGTTGTTTGTTCAGCCAACTACAAAGGGAGATCGTTTGACAATCTCCCTTTTCCTGGCCCTTCCGGATACCTTACTGATATATGCTGGGATAGTATTACTGGGGGGTATTGATGGCCGTGGCTGCCACTTCCTGTTTTTTCCCGGTGAATACCCAAAGGGTTGATTGGGCCGCCTTACTGCCTTTTGCAGACTTCACCACTTGTTCGGTTTCGGCATTGCCTTCAAAGACGGAACCGGGATTCAGGAAGTCAAATTTCTTTCCGATGCAGATATGAAGCGTATTGTCCTCCTTATTATACATAAGCGTGCCTTCGGGAACTTCGTTGCCGGTCGCTGTTTTTTGTGCCGGAATCTTATACGAAGCCGGTGATTTTAGCAGGATGGCTTTTACCACCCCCTGTGGCAGGCCTTCGATCCAGATGATGCTCTTGCTTTCTTCATCCAGCGATATCTTGACCACCGTATTGTTGCTCCCCGATTGGTATACGCCCAGAACCGGGAACACTTTTTCAATCGGCCTGGCTTCAGGCATTTCCACACTGTGATATTTTGAATTGATGGCTTCTACGGTGGGGTTGGTACTGGTGGGTGTAGCCGGCTCCGTTTGCTGTGCAGTTGCTGCCATTCCGCAGAATAGCAGTGCAAGCCCGGCGAAAAAATGATTTTTTTTCATAAGTTAACTTTTTATATTTTTTAATATGGGTGTTTCCTCATCTTACTTTAAAATATTGTGCCAATGTTTTTAATTGGGGATAACTAGTAGAAATCCTGTTTAAAACAGCTGTTATCAACAGGCTCCAAACCAATTTATCTTTTACTTGTTCCTATCTTCGTCCCCCTAACATGAAAAAATCAGCCTCTCATAATAGATCCGCCGGCAGCAACAAGATGGATAAAGATGTAATTGAAGTGTTGGGTGCCCGTGTGCACAACCTGCAGAATATCGATATTGCTATTCCCAAAAACCAGATGGTAGTCATTACCGGTATCAGCGGGAGCGGGAAATCCTCCCTGGCCTTTGATACTATTTATGCAGAGGGCCAGCGGCGGTATATGGAGACCTTTGGCGCCTATGCCCGGCAGTTTATGGGTGATATGGAGCGACCCGATGTGGATAAGATCACCGGGTTGTCGCCGGTTATTTCCATTGAACAGAAAACCACCAATAAGAACCCCCGCTCCACGGTGGGTACGGTTACCGAGATCTATGATTTTATGCGATTACTTTTTGCAAGGGTCGGAGAGGCCTATTCCTACAATACGGGTAAAAAAATGGTGAAATGGAGCGAAGAGGAGATCGTCAATAATATTTTCAAAAAATATAAAGGATCAAAGATCAGCTTGCTGGCCCCCCTGGTCAGGGGCCGGAAGGGACATTACCGCGAACTTTTTGAGGATGCCCGGAAAAAGGGCTTTCTCAAAGTGAGGGTGGACGGTGAAGTGAAAGATATTGTTCCCAAGATGCAGGTGGACCGGTATAAGATCCATGATATTGAACTGGTGGTAGACAGGATGCAGGTTACCCCTGAACTGAAATCCCGCTTGAGCCAGAGTGTACAGCAAACATTAAAGACGGGTAAGGACCTGATGTTTTTGCTGGTCAATGATGAAAATAAAATTGTGCAGTATTCGAAACAACTGATGTGTGAAGAAACGGGCATCAGTTATGAAGAGCCCTCCCCCAATTCTTTTTCATTTAATTCTCCTTATGGTGCCTGTCCTTCCTGCAGAGGGCTGGGTACCATGTTCCGGGTCAATATGGATAGGGTGATCCCCGACGAAAAGCTGAGTATCAATGAGGGCGGTATTGCACCATTAGGTGGGGAAAGGGAGGCACATGTTTTCCGACAGGTCCAGGAGATTGCCAGGAAACAAAAGATATCATTGACCAAACCATTAAAGGACCTCAATCCCCGGTCACTGAACCTGCTGCTCTATGGTAATGAAGAGGCCATTGAAGAAGAACTGGATTATGATAATATGAAATTCGACCCCACCGCCCCATACGAAGGGATCGTTAACATGTTAAAAAGATGGTTTAATAACGGGTACAGTGAAAACCTGCGCGAATGGGCCGAGGGATTTATGGAATTATTACCCTGCGACACCTGCCAGGGAACAAGGCTTAGGAAAGAAAGCCTCTGGTTCAAGGTGGATGAAAAGAATATCGCTGAGCTCAGCAATATGAACCTGGATAAACTGGGGACTTGGTTTAGCGATATTGAGAAAAGACTGGATGCCAAACAAAAGGTGATAGGAAAGGATATCCTGAAGGAGATCCGGGAAAGATTACAGTTCATGCTGGATGTAGGGCTGAATTACCTGACCATCAACCGGCCTTCCAAAACCCTGAGTGGCGGGGAATCGCAGCGTATCCGGCTGGCCACACAGATCGGATCACAATTACAGGGCATCACCTATATCCTGGACGAGCCCTCTATTGGATTGCACCAGCGGGATAACCACAGGCTGATCCAGGCCTTAAAAAATTTAAGGGATATCGGTAATAATGTGCTGGTAGTGGAGCATGATAAGGATATCATGCTGGCAGCCGATTACCTGATCGATATCGGGCCCCGTGCGGGCTATCATGGCGGAAAGATCGTGGCCCATGGAAAACCTGCTGATATTGTAAAACTGGACACGCTAACAGCCGGCTACCTGAATGGTAAGCTGGGTATTGCGGTACCGAAAGAAAGAAGGACCGGCAACGGAAATTTTATCGAGATGAAAGGGGTGAAGGGCAATAACCTTAAAAACGTGCAGGTCAGGTTTCCGCTGGGTAAATTCATCGTGGTGACCGGTGTCAGCGGCAGCGGTAAATCTACCCTGATCAATGAAACGCTTTACCCGATCCTTTCCAAACATGCTTATAATTCCAGGGTCACCCCGCTCGAATACCAATCGGTAAAAGGGCTGGAACATATCGATAAGGTAATAGAGATCGATCAGTCGCCGATTGGCAGGACACCCCGGAGCAACCCCGCTACCTATTGCGGATTTTTTACGGATATCAGGACCCTTTTCGCCTCCATACCCGAGGCCAAGATCAGGGGATATACAGCAGGCCGTTTTTCCTTCAATGTCAAAAGCGGGCGTTGTGATGTTTGTGAAGGCGGTGGCATGCGGGTGATTGAAATGAACTTCCTCCCGGATGTATATGTGCATTGTGAAAAATGCAACGGCAAAAGGTATAACCGGGAGACCCTGGAAATACGGTATAAGGGCAAGTCTATCGCCGATGTTCTGGAAATGACGGTGGAGGAAGCGGTCGAATTTTTTCAGCCGGTGCCCTATATCTACCGGAAAATAAAAGTGCTGGATGAAGTGGGTTTGGGATATATCACTTTAGGGCAGTCTGCGGTAACCCTCAGCGGGGGTGAAGCGCAAAGGGTGAAACTCGCCACCGAATTATCAAAAAGGGATACGGGAAAAACTTTTTATATCCTGGATGAACCCACAACAGGGCTGCATTTCAGGGATATTGAACATTTGCTCGATGTATTGAATAAACTGGTCAACCGGGGTAATACCGTATTGGTGATCGAGCATAATATGGATGTCATCAAGGTCGCCGACCATATCATTGACCTGGGACCGGAAGGAGGGGATGGAGGGGGTGAAATATTGTTTGAAGGTGTTCCGGAAGACCTGGTGAAAAGCAAAAAGAGTTTTACTGCTCAATTTCTTAAACAGGAATTACAATAAAGAACCCGGGGAAAATTTTATTTCTGTGGAATCTTGATGATGCCCATATGGTAAAGGACCCCGGCTATTCCTGTAACCAGGCAAACCCATAAACCGGCACCGCTTTTTACCAGGTCGCCGCCGAAAGGGTTGCCGCTGCCCGATTTGATGCGGATGAAATATAATAAAGCCCCGACAGCAATCGCTGCAAAGCCACCGGTTACCAGTTTTTTCATATTGGCATCATAGTCCTGCGTTTTATCATTGAGCAGGGAAGCGATGGCCACAGCGGCCACACCCAGCAGGGATACGATACCCCAGCTCCTGAGCCCGTTACCCGAATTAGAGGACATACCCATAAAATTGATGGTTGTCCAGGGTAGTAATAGGGCAATAAAAGCTATGACAGCAGCAATCAGGGAATACAACTTCTGTTTGTGAAAATTTAATTGTTCCATGGTGGTTGGTTTTTTTTAGTATTAAATGTAACAAAACAGCCATGAAATTCAAGATTAAGAAATTCACATTGTAGGATTCTCCCTCTTTTAAGGTGAAAAAAGGGGATTTTCAGTAGGTGGGAACAAAAAAAGGCAGGCTTTCGGCCTGCCCAATAAATTCCAATAAGGGAGTCAGAGAGTGTTTAATAAAATCTTCTACTTTTAAGAGTACCAATAGAGAACGGATCAGGTTTTAGTCAACCAGGGTATTGGATTATATTAAGCTCTCTGGCCTTATTGGAAATGCGTTGTATATTTTTATGATGAATAATTATTTTATTTCGAGTTTTCCATTTTCCGTCATTTCATCCCCGTCAAAGACCTGGTAAACATAGGTCCCTCTTTCCAGGTCTGTGATCTTGATATGATCGCCGGGGTTCAGCCGGTGGTTGACCAGCAGGGTCCCATCCAGCCCAAAGACAAAAAAATCGATGCTGCCGTCGTTGATATCTTTTGAAATGACATGCATGGTCCTTTTTACAAGATCGGGATAGATCTTGACCGCCTTGCTTTTCTTTACTGACCGTTTCTTTTCCGTTTTTTTCTTTTCTGCCGGATCTTCTTTCCTGGTCACCGGGTTTGTTTTTCCGGAAGAAAAAGAAGAAATCGCAAAGGCGTTGACCAGTACGGCACTGGTGAGCATGCCTGTTACCATTCCGGGTAAGCGTTTTTTATGTTTCATCAGGGTTCGGGATTTACGGCTTACTAGAAATACTTAGGGCAACGTAACTGCATACGGGCACGGCCACTCGGGGTATTATTTCCATTCAGCCGCCATCCAAAACGTAATACGGTTGAAAAGAAAGCGTCATTATCCTTGGGGTCGCCCCTTTGTAATCCGGTTACATCTGTACGATAGGTCGGCTGAATCAGCGGTGTCCTGTTGTACAGCTGCCGGGCCATGGTGGCCTGTTCGGGTGTCAGGTGCTGGTCGAAATAGATGGGATCTATATAAGTAGTACTCACATCATCTACGTAGTCGGTGAATAATTTACGGTGCAAAACTTCCATACCCACGTACATGTTTTCTTTGATATAGTATTTGAAGCCAAAGCCCATGGGTATCTCCAGTTGGGTCAGTGAATAGTTTTTGCGTTCGGGATATTCCGGGAAACCCTGTCCTTCGAGGTGTAAAGGCTGTAGTTCAACCAGGCTCTTGGCGCCATTGGGGCCGTAATAATAGCCTTTGGGATTGAAATGAAAAACACCGGCACCGATCACGCCATAGGGCCTGAATTTGCCCCGGAGCCCATCGTATCTTTCAAAGGGTACCGTCGGGTAAATTTCAAATGCCGCATATCCTTCAATGACAGAAGATTTAAAATAAAGATTCCTTCTCAGCCGGGAAACTTCACGTCCGCCCTTGTTGTCGATTTCAGCATCATCGCCTTCCAGTACCGTATGGTTGGCAGATACGCGGAAACCAATCCATTCGGCAGGGTAGAGGTTCACATAAAGTCCCTTTGATAGTTTGGTAAGCGGGATATTAATATCCTTAATGAAAGGCTGCCCGATTCCCCTTTGTCCACCAAGGTCACCGAGGAAGAAGGATGGCCCCAGGCCCAGCCCGATTTCAACTTTACCGTTCCGCAGGGTGAGTGCCTGTGCAGAAGTGGTGTAAGATAAAAATGCAAATACAAATGCTAACGCAGCTGTACGAACAATTGGTACAATTGTTTTCATAAGAGATCAGATTTCGTTTCTCAAATATTGGATTCTGTTGACTAAAGCAGACATTGAATGCTGCCCTCTAATTACGAACAAAGGTCAATATTATTGCCCGCAATACATTGGTTTTTCCCCTTGGTAAATCTACTTAGTAAGCCCTGGCCGGGTCATTTCTATATGAGGGATCCCGTCTTCGAGATAGGTGTCGCCGCTGGGCTCGAATCCCAGGGAAGCATAAAAATGACGGAGATATAACTGGGCACCGATCCTGATAGCCACCGGCCCATAGAGTTTTTCTGTTGCTGCAATGGATTGCTCCATCAGTAATTTGCCGGTTCCGGTGCCCCTGGCGCTGGCAGCCGTTACCACCCTGCCGATAGAGGGGCAACAGGCATAGGCAAGACCGGGGGGTAACAGCCTGGTATATGCGATGAGCCGCCCATCCAGCCAGCCCATCAGGTGATGGCTGCCGGCATCCTTATTGTCAGCATCCTGGAAAACACAGTTTTGCTCCACCACGAAAACTTCATTCCTGAGTTGCAGGATGGCATAGAGTTCTGCCGGCAGGAGTTCCTCAAATTTTTTTAATACCCATTCCATATTTACCTTCTTGTAATACCGGGAATGACCGGCAGGCTTTCATTCCCAATGCCATTCACCGCCTGTACGGCAAAAAAATAGTTATCCTTGGAATAGGGCAGCCGGATGCTGGTCGCATCGGTGAAAATCTTTTTCTGCCATACCGGGCTGCTGGTTTCCCGGACCAGCACGTAATATCCTTTGGTGGCCCCGGTGGCGGGAGCTTTCCAGTTGAGTACGGTATAATTGGTGAGCCTGCTGACTTCAACCTTCACTTCCTCCGGGCGGGCTGGTGCCTTGGCCAGGTTGGCCAAAGCGGACAGGTTCATCCCGGTATTCTTTCTCAGGTATTCAAAATCCATGAATTCCGGCAGGTCGCCATATTGGATACCATTTTCCATCCGAACATCCTGGTGCTGGTGATAGTAGTTCTCATTCATTTCACATATACGGACAGCCGTAAAACCTCTCTGTACGAACATTGTGTGGTCGCCTCCCCGTAAAAAACGGTCATTCCTGTAAATCAAAACGATTTCGAGGTGCTCAACATATCGTTCACCCACTTCTTTTATATATCGTGCCAGCTGCCGCGAAGCACCATCATTCTCCAAACCCATACTCCTGATATAGGCGGCGTTCTTTTCCGTTTCAAAAGCGGGCAGACCTTCACTGAAGATCCGGACCTTCGTGTTATCAATGATATTGGTCTCATTGCTGTTATTGCTCCCCATAATATCATTGTTCAGGATCGCTTCGATATTCCAGTTTTCTTTTTTTGCTTTCTCCGCCATGAACTGGGCACCCAGCAGCCCCTGTTCTTCCCCGCTGAACGCCACGAAAATAATGGTGGCGGGAAATGAATGGCTACTCATGATCCTTGCACATTCCAGCACATTGGCCGTTCCGCTGCCATCATCATTGGCCCCGGGTGCATCACCCGTCCTGTCCATGACATTGCTGCGCATATTATCCATGTGTCCGCTGATGATAAAGATCCTTTTGTCGTTGGGGTCGGTTCCTTTCAGGGTGGCCACTACATTACCCAGCACGATCGGCACATCTATCCTTCTGCCATCCGGTTGAATGGTAGTGGTATCGATCAGAGCCGTCATCCTGCCCCCGGCATTTTTGGCAAAAGCCTTAAATTTTGACAACACCCAAAGCCTCGCAGCGCCGATGCCGCGATGGGGGTCGGTCTGGGTGCTCAGGGTATTCCGGGTGCCAAAACCTACCAGGGTGTGGATATAGGATTGCAGGGAATCGGCAGATACCCCGGACACCATTTTTTCAATCTCCGGATCTTTATTGATGATGGTCTGTGCTGTGAGCTGACTCGTTACAAGCAGCAAAAAAACGACAGCCGTGATCAGTTTATATTTCATGTGCTATACTTTGATATGTTCAGCAAAAGTAAGGGTAAGAGACAAACCCTGTTCTTTCAAAGTGTATTTTCCTGTTGCATTTTGAATTGCATGACCTGTGCAATTGAAAGGGCCCTTTTCTTGGCCAGTTCGGCTTTTTCCCCGGAAAATAATGCATCCACCGATTGATTGAAGAGATACAGCCATTGATCGAAATGAACGGAGCTCAATGGTTGTTTCCGGTTGATGGCATAATGGACCGCCATGGCATTATTTTGGTAGGTGCCGGCATCCAGCAGGATGGTTTCCCAAAAATCATACATCAGGGGAAGGTGTTGTTCCCAGTTCACGGCCACAATATCGGTAAAGATGAAACCGATGGTAGCATCCTTCTTTACCTTATCATAAAATGAATTGATCAGTGTTTCGATATCCTTCCGGGTTTCAATATCCATATTTGTCTTTCCAAAGTTTTTTCAAATGGTTTCTTAATTCCTCTTCCCGGGGATTTTTTCCGGGGTCATAAAATTTTTTCCCCGACAATTCCTGCGGCAGGTATTCCTGTACCGAAAAATTTTCATCATAGTTATGGGAATACTGGTATTCTTTTCCATAGCCCATGCTTTTCATCAGGCTGGTGGGGGCATTTCGGATATGCAGCGGAACGGAGAGATCACCTTTTTCTTTTACGGCGCGAAGGGCTTCGCCGATCGCCACCGTAGCCGCATTGCTTTTTGCGCTGGCCGCGAGATAGATGGCACATTGCGATAAGATAAGCGATGATTCGGGATAACCGATCTTATTAACGGCATCAAAACAGGCATTGGCGAGTACCAGGGCCGTAGGGTTGGCATTGCCGATATCTTCACTGGCAAGGATAACCATTCTCCGGGCAATGAATTTTACATCCTCACCTCCTTCAATCATCCTTGCCAGCCAGTATACTGCGGCATTGGGATCACTCCCCCGGATGGATTTAATAAAGGCGGAGATGATATCGTAATGCTGTTCGCCTTTTTTATCATAGAGGGCAATCCGCTGTTGTGCGATCTTCACCACCAGATCATTGGTCAGTTCGCTACCCGGCGGCAGGGTTGCCGCACAGAGTTCCAGCAGGTTCAGGAGTTTCCGGGCATCGCCCCCCGACAAGGTGAAAAGGGCTTCGGTTTCCTGTAGTTTCATCTTCCTGCTTTTCAGCCATTCATCCTTTTGTTGGGCGGAAGCGATCAGTTGTGAAAGATGTTTTTCTTCCAGGGGTTTCAGGATATAGACCTGGCAACGGCTCAATACCGCAGCGTTCACTTCAAAAGATGGATTTTCCGTCGTGGCGCCAACAAGTGTGATGATCCCTTTTTCCACGGCCCCCAGCAGTGCATCCTGCTGGCTTTTGTTGAAACGGTGGATCTCATCGATGAATAATACTGCTCCCGGTTGTGACCTTGCTTTATCAATCACTTCCCGCACTTCTTTCACACCGGAGGAAATAGCACTCAATGTATAAAAAGGTACCTGAAGCGCATGGGCAATGATATTGGCGATGGTGGTTTTCCCGGTTCCCGGGGGACCCCAGAGAATCATCGAGGGAACCTTGTTATTGGCAATGGATATCTTTAAGATACTGCCTTTCCCGGTTAGGTGTTCCTGACCTACCAGTTCATCCAGTGTTTCCGGCCTGATTCGTTCCGCTAAGGGTATATTGCTTATCACCCTTTCAAATTACTGAAATCGTTTCGAAACTATTTCTGAAATCAGAAAATACCGTTTTTAATGTACATGTAAGGACAAAAAAGCCGCTATTTTATCAAAGGAATCGGAAAGATTGCTGCCTTCCCAGCCATGGCCTTCTGAGGGGTAAAAAAAATATTCGTGGGGAACAGCGGCAGCCTGCAACTGGTCGCTCAGCATAACGGATTGCGTGGGTGAAACAACAATATCGGCCCCGCCGTGGAAAATAAGGGTCGGGCAGGATGTTGCCGATATGAAATGTACAGGACTGGATGAAAAATAGATGTCCGGGTTGGAGGCCGGGCTGCCACCGGTAACGGAGGCGAGCAATAAGGGCACCAGGGGGTTTGGCGGGTTCGCATACATATCCGCCAGTTCGGTGGGACCAAAAAAATCCACCACGGCCCTGACAGGGCTGTTTGTATTGTATTTATAAGCCTGTAACAGGGCGAGATGTGCTCCGGCACTGGCACCCACCAATACAAGCTTTTTGGAAACCTGATAATCGGCCGATTTAGCAAGGATGAAATCTACCGCGGCTTTAACATCATTTTCCTGTGTAGGGAAAAAATAGGCGGTGCCGGTGGCCAGCCGGTAATTGAGATTGAAAATGGCATAGCTGGGCTCCCTTCTTTTCAGGGAATCGACATAGGCATTGAAATCGGTTTTGTCACCGCTGTTCCATCCACCGCCATGAATAAGGATCATGATCCTGGTAGTACTGTCTCTCCCTGCGGGCAGGTAAATATCCATCTGCTGTTGTGGATCGGTTCCGTAGGGAACGTTCAGCAGGGTAAGGGAGGTATTATTACCGGCACCGGTATCCGGGTTGTTCTTCCGGCAGGACAGGAACAAAAGAAAACAAAAAGGGAAAATGAGGAGTGGGTGCAGTTTCCTGTTCATGTCCCTAAATTATAAAACATCGCGTTAACAAGGGTTTAAAATCACTTGTTCAGGTTCAGTTTGATCTGTAATTCGACCAGTTGTTTTTCGTCTATGGATGAGGGTGCATCGAGCATCACGTCACGGCCACTGTTATTTTTCGGGAATGCAATAAAGTCGCGGATCACTTCACTCCCGCCCAGGATGGCACATAACCGGTCGAATCCATACGCGATACCACCGTGGGGGGGCGCCCCGTATTCAAATGCCCCTAACAGAAAACCGAACTTGTGTTGTTGCTCTTCGGCATCCATCCCTAAGGCGGCAAACATTTTTTCCTGTAATTCACGCTGGTGGATTCGGATAGAACCTCCGCCGATCTCATTCCCGTTCATCACCATGTCGTAGGCATTGGCCTTGATTTGCGCATAGGGATGCTCGAGGTATTTTGCGGCATCTTTTATTTCGGGATCATTACTGATCATCGTTTCGATATCCGAAGGCTTGGGGGACGTAAAAGGATGATGACGGGCCACCCAGCGGTTCTCATCTTCCGCATATTCAAAAAGCGGGAAATCGATCACCCATAGCAGTTTGAATTCATCTTCTTTTCGCAGTCCCAGCCGGGTAGCCATCTCCAGCCTTAATTCACTGCTGGCTTTCCGGGTTCTTTCTTCCGCGCCGGCCAGGATCAGCACCAGGTCTCCCGGTTTGGCACCGGCTGCCGCGGCAATTGCTTTCAATCTTTCTTCTGGATAAAATTTATCGACACTGCTTTTAAAGGATCCGTCCGTATTACATTTTATATAGACCATCCCTTTCATACCGATCTGGGGACGCTTGACCCATTCTGTGATCTCATCGGTTTGTTTACGGCTGTACTCGCTGCCACCCGGCACACTGATGGCGATCACAGTCTCTGCCCCGTCAAACACCTGGAAACCTGCACCTGTTATGAGGTCTGAAATTGATTTCCGGGTGCGGAAACTATGTGCAGGAAATTTGAGGTTGCAAAGCTGCATCCCAAAACGGATATCCGGTTTGTCGTTGCCATAGGTCCACATCGCATCTTCCCAGGTCATCCTTTCCAGTTTTTCCTGGTAATCGATACCTTTTACTTCTTTAAAGATCGATTTGATCATGCCCTCAAACATCTCCAGGATATCTTCCTGCTCCACGAAAGCCATTTCACAATCGATCTGCGTGAACTCCGGCTGCCGGTCGGCCCGGAGATCCTCATCGCGGAAACATTTTACGATCTGGTAATAACGGTCATAGCCACTCACCATCAGCAGTTGTTTGAAAGTTTGTGGTGATTGGGGTAATGCATAAAACTGACCGGGGTTCATCCGGGAAGGCACAACAAAATCCCTGGCCCCTTCGGGGGTGGATTTGATCAGAAAAGGGGTTTCAATATCCATGAACCCCTGCTGGTGCAGGTAATTCCTGGCTGCCCGGTTTACGGCATAGCGTAATTCAAGATTTTTTTTAACGGCATTCCGGCGAAGATCGAGAAAGCGGTATTTCATCCGGAGGTCATCCCCGCCATCTGTATCATCCTGGATGGTAAAGGGAGGGACTGCAGACCGGTTCAATATGGAAAAATCGGAAACGATGATTTCCACATCACCGGTTGCCAGGTTGGGGTTCTTATTGCTTCTTTCATTCACTTTCCCCGTCACCTGGATCACAAACTCACGGCCCAGGGGTTGTTCATCAAGTTGCCGGGTCAGTTCTTCCCCGAACAAAAGCTGCGTGATGCCATACCGGTCGCGCAGGTCTACAAATGTGATCGCGCCAAATTTCCTGATGGTTTGCACCCACCCGGCCAGTGTTACCGCTTTTGCCATATCGGCCAACCTTAATTCACCACAGGTATGCGTTCTGTACATATTAATTTCTGTTGATAAGAGGCGCAAAGATAGGAACAAAATGAGCTTGGTTTGAAAGCCCCCCCGGCGTATTATATTTGAAATCGCATGCTTTTAGGCTCCTTATACCGTTTTATCAGGAAAATGCGGCACGCGCCGGGAAACCGGACCACGGCAGATCCGGTAGCGGCACATATTTCACCGGTTATCTTCAACGACTATGATTCGATTTTGATGCCATCCCTGCCCTATTACCGGGAGCTCACCGCGGTGGAAAAAGACCTGTTTGTACGGCGGCTCAACTCATTAATGGACACCAGGCAATTTCATTTTATCGGGATGGAAGCCAGCCGGGGACCGACTGTGCTGGTCAGTGCTGTGACCATACAGATCAGTTTTGGCCTTAAAAAGTTTATGCTGCCTTACTTCAGGGATATATTTATCATGCCCGATGCTTATCACCTGAAAGGGGCGGGTGAATTATATATCGGGCATGTTTCACCCAAAGGGATCTATATCTCCTGGCGGCATTTCCAGGAAGGATTTGCCATTCCGAATGACGGAGTCACTGTAGCCTATCATGAACTGGCGCATGCCATACACCATGAAAATTTTATTGAAGAAACTGGTATTGACTGGGATTTCAGGGAAGATTTTGCCCGCCTGCCGCATATTTTTGGACCCGTACTGTCGGCTTCCATCAAAGAACATAAAAGCTACCTCCGCGGATATGCTTTTACCAATTTTTTTGAGTTCTGGGCCGTGAGCGTGGAAGCCTTCTTTGAAGACCCGCAGGGCATGAAAGACAATTTACCCAAACTGCATAAAATACTATCGGAGGTACTGAACCAGGATCCACTACGCTCGCCTAAAGTGCTGTCAACCAGCGACGAAAAACCTTAATAGAAATAATACTGCGTAAAACTTGCAAAAAAAGGGTCCATTATCTACTTTTAAAGTTCCGAACCCTTTAACATGAAAACTGTACTTAGAAAACTGAATAAGTTATTCTCATCCGCTGTTGATGAGATGCCCCCGGCAGCTACTCCTGTACCCCAGGAACTGGTTTCGGAATTTGTCTATAACAATTACTCCTTTGTCATCAGTGGCTATATCAATTACTTCAATGAACTTGATGCTGAGCATAAGCGCAGGTTTGTCGACCGGGTCCATCATTACAGGATGTCAAAGACTTTTCATTATGTAGGTCTTGAAGAAAAGGAAGAGATCCCGATCCTGGTGAGCGCTTCGGCGGTACAAGTGACCTTTGGACTGGAGAATTACATGATGGAGAATTTTAAGGATATCCATATCCTGGCAGATGCCTACCATATGGATTCTGACAAAGAGTTGTATATCGGGCATGTGGCCCCCGAAGGCATCTATCTTTCCTGGAAACATTTTTTATACGGTTATGCCGTTAGCAACGATAATATCAACGTGGCCCTGCACGAAATGAGCCATGCATTACTGCACAATAATTTCTTTGCACAATACGGAAACGATAAGGAATTCAGGCTGAATTATGAACGCTTCTCTACAACCACGGGTCCCATCCTGGCGGATGTGATCACGCGGCGAAGGAGTTACCTGCGCAGTTATGCGTACAGCAATATACATGAGTTCTGGGCGGTGAGTGTGGAAGCATTTTTTGAAAGCCCCGAAGGGTTAAAGATGAACATGCCCCAATTGTATGAGGCCTTGTGCAAGGTATTGAACCAGGACCCGATATCCCCGAATAAAATCATTCATTAAAAATCCGGATCTATGCTAACGCTTACCATGATTTACCTGTTCAGGAAACATGTCCTGAAAAAGACTACCCCAATACAATTCAGGTTCCCCCTGCTGGGCAGTTTTTCCATTTAATTATTCTTAGATGTTACCGGGGTCTGATTGGGAAGGATGGAGTATATCACATCGTTATCACATGGTGTTCTTCCACTTCCTTTGGCCGGACAATAATATAATAATATGCCAGGATGCCGGCACCGATCAGGAAGGGTACCAGGGCAAGGTGTTTGCCTTCAAACTGGTTCCAGACAGCCATCGTATCAAACCCGAAAAATTCACTGATCATCCAATAACTGTTGGCGGTGATCCAGAAGGCAATAGCCAGGTTATGGGCCAGTTCTGATTTCATCTCCTTTGTGCGCCAGGCGATAAAGATGGCCACCGACAGGGTGGGTACGATCATGACCAGGCCCAGCGGTTTCCAGATCATGCACCAGCTGATATCTTTCACCAGCCAGAAAACAATGTGCAGGTTTTCGAGCCGGCGGTATTTTGCCGGTATGGCATAAAGTGCTTCTTGCTGTCCTTTCATGATGTTACTTTAATAAGGATAAAAATAAGTATTTGCCGGTTGACCTTTCAGGTACGCGACAGTATTTTTTGGAATCGGTTGATATCCGCTTCGGGTAGTATGGCTTCCCCGGAAAGAAGAAATTCTGCAAACTGTTTTGCAAAATAAGGTGCGAGTGAACAACCCTTGGTGCCCATGCCATTGAAGATACCGATGGATGGATGAAGGGGGTGAATCCCCACAAAAGGCCGGCGTTCTACATTGGCGGGGCGCAGGGCGGCTTTATGGTCCATGATCCTGAAGGGCAGCTTCAGCCAGTAGTTTAATTTCTGGCGGGCCTCGTTTTGGAATTTTTCCGTCGGCAGGTCATTTTTATATTCCCACAGATAATTTGATCCCAGCCAGAAATAATTTTTTTCTTTCAGGGGTACCAGGGTTAACCCTTTCTTATAAATATTTTCCCGGGGCAGGTCCGGGATCTCCAGGATCAGGGCCTCGCCTTTGTGCAGGGCAAAGGGGAGTTTTGAAAACCAGGGATTATTGGCTGCAGCCACCCCGTCACAAAAAATGATCTTTTGGGCGATGATATCCCGGTAACTGATATGGCCGTCATGCAGAAAAAGTTGGGCAGGATCAAATTTCTCTTCGGCCAGTTGTTGGTTGGCTGTAAGATGCAGGCGCCAGGCCGGTAAGATATCTTCCAGTTGTGCCATATAAACAGGGCTGATCATGCCCCAGCCAAAATCAACATGAAAAAAATCATTGAGCAGGGGGGAGTCCCATTTTTTCAGGTAACCCTCACCCTCCTGCAGCCTTTTTTCAAAGGCAAGTTTAATGTCGGGGGCGGAAAAGAAATCAATGATATCTTTTTGCAGCAGGGCCGTGATACCCAGCTCCTTTCCCATCTGTTCATAAGCCGATGCAGCAAAGGGCAGGAGTTCTTCGATCATCCAGGTCCTTACCACCCTTCTGCCGGTAACGGGGTTGATGATGCCTGCGGCCACCCGCGATGCAGCATTTTGGGCGGCATCATCGATCACAATAATGGATGCACCTTTTTTGGATAAATAATAAGAAAGCCAGGTGCCTGCAATACCCTGGCCGATCAGTAAAAAATCAACCCTCATGCTGTAAAAATAGAGCAAAACAAAAGACTTAATCGCTTCTTTTCCCTGCAGAAAGGGTTGCGGCCTGCGAAACTTTTTGTCGCCGGCCGCTGGTGCATATGATTCTCATATACGGGCCCTCCCGGTTGGAAATTCAAGCTTTATTCAACATTCACCCTGATTCCCTCGCTGTGCGCGCTGAATTCGGGTGCATACATACACTGGATGCTTGTTATACCATTACTGAAATCCCCCTTATGCGTAACAAATAAAGTGTATTCAAAAACATAAGTGCCTTTGCGCAGGTTATCAAAAAAGAAATGGGTACCGGCGTCACGGGTGGTTTCATAATATCCCAGCCCGCCCTGCCAACGATACCCGCTCAATACGTTCACCGGTTCCATGCAACTGGCACGCATATCTTTCATGTGTACATATTCCATATCCCGGTCGGCCCGTAGTGCTATCCTCACTTTTATCTTATCCCCGACTTTCAGGTAGTCGCCTTCATTTACCGGGGTCAGTACCGGGCCTTTGTCGGTATTGGTTTCGACAAATAATTTCTTGACCAGGCTTAGCGGAGTAGTGGCCGGTGTTATCTTATCCAGGTCCTCGAAATATTGCCAGTACACAGATCCCCAGGAGGGTACCTGGTTGTTCTCTTCTTTTGCGGAAGGGGTTATGGTGACGGTAATATTTCCCATGGAAGGGGAAACAAAACTACCATCAATCCTTTTTTTGAAATACCCGGTCCCTTCTTCCTGGTCGGTATTGTCGATCACGGCATCGCCCAGGCTGATGGCAATGGCTGGCGCTGAGGACAGCCATTGTCCCCCCTGCAGCAGCAGGGCATAACAGGCTTCTGCAGTCGCTTTTGTCGTTTTCCAGTTATTGGTCTGTTTATTCCTTAGTAACCAGGTCTTCAGTTCATTGACGGTTTTTGTATCTCCGGCAATTTCACTGAATGCTTCAATCAATAAAGCCTGTGTTTCCACCGGGGCCTGGTACCATCGCCATCCCTGCCCCTGGTTGTTCCAGTACCTGCCCAATTCTTCCTGCAGGATGGAGGTTTCTTGCAGGGATTTCAGGATGGTGCCGGCCGTTTTGCTGTCTTTTGCCCTGGCTGCAAACAGGGCGATCATTCCCTGGGCATATTTGTTTTGTTTCATCCAGAAGCGGCAGGCCTGGCCAAAGTAATATTGATAAGCTGATTGTGATGCCGCCGGGATAACAATGCTTTTGAAGAAGCTACGCATGTACAGGTATTGTATCTGTGTGTACCCAACCTGTTGCAGGTTGATATTGGCCTTGCTTTTTTTCAGGTTTTCAAAATCCTCCCTGATCTTTTTATCAAGATAGGGGAGGGCCTTATTGACGATCGCTTCCAGTTTTTCTTTTTGTCCATTATCGACGGCTTTCAGTTTGAACAGGTGCCCGATACCGGTTATGATATAATGGGTGATATAACGGTCGTCGGGGCCGCCCCTGAACCAGACAAATCCGCCATTGGGACTTTGAAGGGCCTGGAGTTTTTCTATTGCATTGTTCAATTGCTCCTGCATCCGCACCAGGTCAAATAATAAGGCGATATTTTTTTTCTGTTCTGTTTCATTCTTAGCCTCCAGTACCCAGGGGGTTTCTTCCAGTAAAACCGACTTTAATTCTTCATTCTTCTGCAAATTGCTGATCAGCGCGGCGGTATCAGTGTTTTTCCATTTTTCAAATACCTGTTTGATTTTCGGTGAGCTGTTCACCATCATCGATGCCAGGCTATTGGCATAATACCGGTTCCAGGTCTGTTCAGCACATTCGTAGGGATATTCCATCAGGTAGGGCAGGGCCTGCACGGCATACCAGGCCGGGTTGCCGCTATATTCAACCGTTAGGGCATGCTGTTTCAGGGTTTCACTTTCGCCGGACCGGAGCAGTTTTTCAAACCTAAAGGCCTTTGTGCCCGGCCCTTTCATATTCAGGGGTAAGGACTCCGTCACCAGCATCCGGTTGGTCAGTACCGGTAGTGAAGCTTCTTCACCATCGCTTTTGTCGCCGGCTCTAGCTACAATTCTCCAGGTAAGCGCCTTGTTAAAAAGGTAAGGGACTTCTATGGGAAATTTCACGGCTTCACTTTGCCCGGCAGCAACGGTAAAGTACTGGTTGGGGAACATATTCTGGAACCATCCATCCACGGGTTGGTGGGTGGCGGCATCAAACAAAAGCAACTGTGCCTGGCCGGTAATTTCCTGGTCCGACAGGTTCACTACTTTGGTGCTGAATTCCATTTTGTCGCCTTCCCGCAGGAAGCGCGGGGCATTGGGTTGCACCATCAGTTCTTTCTGTGTGATCAGTTCTTTTGTGGCAAGCCCAAAAGCAAGGCCCCTGGTATGGGCAATCGTTTGCAGTTTCCATTTGGTCAATGCTTCGGGGGCCGTAAAAGAAAATTCAATCATACCACTGCTGTCGGTATAGAGGTCCGGAAAAAAGAAGGCAGTTTCGTTGAAGTTTTTTCTAACCTGGACGGGTGTGTTATCTGTTTCAGTTTGAACCGGTTTATACTGGGTAGAAAAACCGAAGGCTATTGAATCTGTTGAAAATTCAACAGCAAAGCCTTTGGCTCTTCCTGATAATGCTTTTGTAACGACCACTTCATTTAATCCATCAGCATCCGGGACAGAATTTACGGCTTTCATTTTAAGCTTAGCATTTGTGTATTTTCTAATCTGTATCACATCATATTGAAGACTAAAATTTGTAATGGATGTTTGAAGTTGATCGTATTCCTTTTCAAAATATTTATCCTCTTCCTCCCTCCATTTTTCTACTGAACTGATTTCTGAAAAATTATCCTCACTGTTCCAGGATACCCGGTTATAATAACTGGGCCATAAAGAAGGTTTATACCATTGATGGGGTTTGAACTGGTCGAGGGAAGCATCATACATACTGGCCAGTACTTCTGCCGCCACCTTTTCATTTTTATTCCCGGTGATCTTCAGTTTCCATTTTTCTGTACTGCCCGGCAGGGTCTTGTCCCGGAAACTGGCAAATTCAACATGCAGGTCCTTGTTGGACCAGGGGACCCGGATGATATCAGTAAACTGGAAGAAACGGTTGTCTTTGATGAAAAAATAAGTGACCCCGTATCCACCGCGGTCGGCGGCTTCAGCTGTAAACGGAAATCTTTTTATTTCATTACTGAGGGTGCTGGTCTGGTACTGCATATCTGTTGCATCCGGGCGGCGGGAGGGTTGATCGGTTTGTTCAATCACAAAGAGCTGCGCTGCACTTGAACCTAGCCCAATCGTTGTTTTCTCTCCCGGTTCGATGGATGCTGAAGGGCTTGTCCATAAATAAGCCGGATGGTTGAGCCCCTTACCGCTTTCATCATAGATCTCGAATGAGTGAATGTCTTTGATGCGTTCGCCATTTTTGTCCAGTGTTGAAATTTCAACCTTGTAAAAACCGGGCGCTAATTTTTTTGTATCCAGGTTCCAGGACCCTATTGCTTTTATTGAATCAGTCAGGCTATACACTGCTTCCATTTTTTCCCAGGATGCAACGGATGATTCATCGGCATATTCATCATGCGGGAAAAGACGCAGGTATTCCTCCTTTGTCATAACATGCTGGTCGGGTTGATCCCAATACCGCTGACGGATCAGTCTTTTTTCTTCTTGTAAGAGAGAAACCGTGACTGTGACCAGGGAGGGTTGAAATTCGCCGTTCATATTTTCCGTCCGGATATCGAAACGGACCATGCTGTCTACCGGACACCGGTCAGGGATACTATTATTGAATAAAAGGGAATGATAGCCTACGGTGACCCGGGTTTCCCCACTCCTTGTTTCGCCGTTGATATCTGTAACATCGGCATAAATGGTATAATCAAAAACCGGTTCCAGTTTTTTATCGATTGTTTTATCGGGGATTGCAGCAAAACGAATAATGAATTTTCCTGCTCCATCCGTGCTGAGGGTTCCATGGGCGATTTCTACTGAAGGGCTGGGTGGTTGCCACCAGCGACTGTATAACCAGGGGTACAGGTACCGGGGTTCCCGCACAACGCGGTACTGAACCGTCGCCCCATCGATCATATTGCCTGCATAGGCTTTTGCCATACCCGTGAGGGTGATGGTATCGTTGATCCCGTAGGTGTCCCTGATTTTTTCATAGTCCACAAAAAACCTGGGTCTTTTATATTCTTCCACAGAAAAGAATACATTCCCTTTGTTTTCTTTTTCGCTGATGGAAAACTGGCCGTTCAGACCGGAAGCGGGTAACTGGAACTTGCCGGATACAGAACCATAATCATTGGTGGTGAGTACCAGCGAATCGATCAGTTGGTAATTGGCATCCCGCAGGTAAATAGTCGTTATGAAATCCGTAAGGGCCCGGTTTGTTTTTTCGGGGTCCGGGATGATACTGATCGCCTTAAAAAAAACGGTCTGGCCCGGCCGGTAAATACTCCTGTCGGTAAAAAAGAAGGTCCTCCTGTTGGCCAGTATATCCGGTTGCGGCTGTTCGGTATTGTTTCGATACCAGTAGTAATCATAGGCCCAGTCATCCATAAAAAGCTGGTCATCCCCGTAAGTGATCTCCAGCCTGTAGTTCTCCCTCCGCCTGGCATTATTATCTTTTTCGAAGTCAGCCAGCCGGAAGAACCCGTTATTGTCGGTGCTGTACCGCTTTCCTTTTTCCGTGGTATAGGCAGATTTCCTGTAGTCGTAAACCTGCTGCCATGTCTGAACAGCTGCCTGGGTAAGCGGGTGGCCTGTTTCCCGGTCCAGCACAAAATAATCCTTGCCCTGGTTCACGTAGCTGATCCTGGAAACATAGAAAAGCCGGGCTCCCACTACAGCGTTACCGGCTGTGAAATCATCCGATGAAGAGGCGATCAGGAAATATACGCCGTTCCCCAATCCTTCCACGGGGATCTCCGTACTATGCAACTGGTAATCTTTTGTATCGGGAAGAATTTGTTGCCAGGTTTTATAAACAGGGGCCTGCAAAATATATTCCCAGCTTTTTTCATTCAGATAATTACCAACACTATCGATCAGTTGTTGATCCGCCCTTACCAATCGCAGGTAGAGAGAAGATAAATTCCTGTACCGGGTCAAAACCCGGAATGCCTGCCCGGGCAGGTTCACTTTTTCCAGTTGAAATGAAAGTTCTTTTTTGGTGATAGACTGTAAGAGGTTGTAACAGTTCACCCAGCCCTCCGAACTGTCTTTAGCTGCCAATACTTTTTCACAAATGGCTTTAGCCCGTAACCGGTCAAACCGGTGGGAGGTATCTCCCAGGGGCTGGTAACCATCGGCATCTTCGTTATAAGCTTTTGCCAGCAGGTATTCGGCCTGTGCCGCTGCCGGGATATTTTTATATTGATTGATAAGATGGGTTAAGGCTAAACGGTAAAGGGATTCCTTGTCGGGATGCGTGGAATTCTCTTTTACAAAAAGCAGTCGGCTGATATCCACATCGATCAGGGCATCTGGATTTTTATCGGCCATATGAAATTCAAGCAGGCCCTGGTACAATAACAAGGCTTTTTGATGTAAAGATGCCGGGTCGGGTGTTTCAAATTTCCGGTGTATAAAATCTGCTGCAGGGTCAAATGCAGCTGCGGTACTGATCTCAAAGGCATAGGAGGGCCGGGTTATATCCTGTTCATCATCTTTAAAATATTCCAAAGCCCGGTTAGCCAGCAGATCAAAAAGGGTGGGGCGTAAATGACGGACATTTCCCTTCAGGATAATGGCATCATATTTTTCCAGCTTTGTATTTTTCAGCAATGCTTCCTGGCTGATCGATGCCAGGAACAGGCCGGCCATTTTTTTATGGAAATCGCCTGCCGACCAGGTTGCGATATCTTCTTTTTTAAATTGCTTTGTTTCAGTCCGGTTGTATAATTGCCAGCGTTGTTGTTCGTAATAGCTGCGATAATATTCCGCCAGTAAACTCTGCAGGATGGATTTCGAAGGCTGCCGGGCTGTGGCGATCTCTTTTTCTATGTCCAGGATGGAAGCGATTTTAGGCTGCTCGCGTGTTTCCTGCTGGAGACCGGCCATATATACCAGCGCTTTGATCACCTGTGCTTCCTGCTTTTCTTTTTTGGCCTGGGCGTAGATCTTTTTAACGGCGTTGAGAGCCGACTGTGGAAGATTTTTTTTCACCAGCAGTTCATCCACTTTTTCCCATTCTTTGTTGTATGTTTTCAGGGGCTGTTGTGCTTTAGGTGTATGGGTCAGTAATGAAAAAAAAAGGGCTAAGATGAAGAATTTCACAGAAGGTTGCATCCGCATGACATATTTTTTTACAAGTTAACAATTAAACTTTCCCTGATGATGCAAAAGCATTTGTTTTTTCATAACCCCGGATGCTTTAACGAAAATTAACCATGGGGGAATGATTTTGCAAAACCCTTTACTGCTCAGGGTTTCAGCGAATTTCAGCAGCATTTACTTTCCTGCTTTTTTCGTTTAACATTTTCTTGCAGCCTGTTTTGGCACACTGGCATGTCCTTTGGATTTATCCCTGTGAGAACAATTTTATTTCATCTTAAAAGTAAAGATCATGAAAAAAATCTACATTTTATTACTCACATTATTTTTCGGGGCCGCTGTTTTTGCAGCAGACACCCGTCCTGTAATGACTACACTCACCATCCAATCATCCGATCACGATGATATCAAGGTGATGATCGATGGAAAACGCTTTGATCCCCGTTTCAATACCATGATGCTGGAAAACCTGCGGCCCGGTCAGCACCAGGTAAAGGTGTTCAAGCAAAAAGACCGCTTATTCAAATTGTTTGGCCATCCACATTACGATCTGGTGTACAACAGCAGCATCATCGTGCGTCCCGGCACGCATACCCTGATCACCCTTGACAGGTTTAACCGTTCCAGGGTGGAAGTAAGAAAGGTCTACCAGGATCAAAGGTTCAAAGGTAAGGGTGCATCAAAGGGCCGTTATGATGATAGCAAGGACCGCGATGTTCGTAATCACGAGTACGATTTTGACCGTGATGGCAGGATGGGCAATATGGATGATAATGAATGGTATGATGATGTTTATGATGGCTCCGGCAGGGGGGGAGCCTATGGCCATGAAGATGCTTCCTTTTACCGGCCCATGAATGACTATGCGTTTAGCCAGGCAATACAAACCATCGGCCGTGAATGGTTTGAAGCCGACAAACTAAAAAAAGCAGAAGATATCATCAGCACAAACAGGATGAGTAGCAGCCAGGTAAAACAGGTGGTGCAGTTATTCAGTTTTGAAAACAATAAACTGGCACTGGCAAAATTTGCCTACGCCAATACGGTTGACAAACAGAACTATTATATCATGAATGATGTTTTTAGTTTTAACAGCAGTAAAAAAGAACTGGACAACTATATCAGAAGGGTTCATTAATATCGCTTACAAAAAAAAGCCCTCCATACGGGGGGCTTTCTGTTTTTTTCAAAAGGGGTTTAATCTATTTCATTACAGTGGCCATGGTTTTTCCAATATCTGCGGGACTTTGTACGACATGGATGCCGCACTCCGTCATGATTTTCATTTTGGCAGCAGCAGTATCATCGGCACCACCGATGATCGCACCCGCGTGTCCCATACGGCGACCGGGAGGTGCTGTTTGCCCGGCAATAAATCCTACCACCGGTTTTTTATTTCCATTATTCTTTATCCAGTTGGCGGCTTCGGCTTCCATGCCCCCACCGATCTCACCAATCATCACGATGGCATCGGTGTTTTCATCCTGCATGAATAATTCAACGGCTTCGCGCGTGGTGGTTCCTATGATCGGATCGCCACCAATACCCACGGCCGTAGAGATGCCCAGGCCAGCTTTCGCCACCTGGTCGGCCGCTTCATAGGTTAGGGTTCCTGATTTAGATACGATACCGATTCTGCCGGCTTTAAATACAAAACCAGGCATAATACCCACTTTTGCTTCACCGGCCGTGATTACACCCGGGCAATTGGGCCCCACCAGGCGGGTGTTTTTTCCCAGTAAATAGTTTTTCACTTTTACCATATCCTGGGTAGGAATGCCTTCCGTGATACAAACCACAAGCCGGATCCCCGATTCGGCTGACTCCATGATCGCATCCCCTGCAAAAGCGGGGGGGACAAAAATGATACTGACGTCCGCACCGGTATTTTTAACACATTCCGCTACCGTATTGAAAACAGGACGGTCAAGATGTTTCGCGCCTCCTTTGCCAGGTGTAACGCCGCCCACTACATTGGTGCCGTATTCAATCATCTGGCTGGCATGAAAACTGCCTTCGGATCCTGTAAATCCCTGCACCAATATTTTTGAATCTTTATTAACTAGAATACTCATACCCGGAAAAAATAAGTTGCCGCAAAAGTAATGTATTGTGAGGAAAACCCGACAGGTTGATGAATTGAAATCTGCTATTCAGATCAGAAAGGAGCCTGAGAAGCGGGATGGGTCATTCATATCCCCAGGTAAAACTGCCCCAGAAGCTCTGCCAATCTGCCTGCGGATCGTCCTGCAGGTGTATCATTTTTACAGTACTGACCATCCAGGCGCCGTTCAACGTAACCGGGAAGGCCAGTTCTCCCTTATCATCGGTCATCATTGCGGTTTTTTGGGTCGATCCATCTTTCCGGTTCCAGATATGGACCTTCGTATTGGCAAGCGGGGCTTTCCGGAACAGGATTTTTATTTTCAGGGAATCGTTTTCTTTTATCGTATACGGGTTTTGCAGGGGGATAATATCAAGGGGCAACTGTGTTGGTGTGCGGTAACTGCTATTATTGATGCCACCGATCTGTAACAGGGTTTTGGAACAGCGCTGGTACCATTCTCTTCCCGCACGGTCTGTTTCCCCCTCTGCCTGGCGGTAGGCAAGGGCTTCCGAAAGTCCATCCTCTTCGAGATAATTATTAAATTCAGCAGCCGGAAGTTCGATAAAAGAATTGGTGCTGTTATAAGCGATCAAAGCATTCCCTTCATCATATATCCTGAACTGGATGGAATCACCTTCCTGAACGCTGACCTGTGGCGCGAGGTTATCGCTGACCCCGCTATAATACAGTTTCAGGCTGCTCACCTTACTGTTGTTTCCTTTCCAGTTTTCTCCTTTAAAATTTTCACCCACATAGAAACGGATCGTGATATCGTCGCCCCGCTGGTAGATGAACTTATCAGGCTGTAACCAGAATTCATGCGAGGAAAGAAGCAGGTATAAAAGCGTAAGCAGGGGGAATAAAGCAATGCTGCGCATATTGCAAATTATTTCAGCAGGTCATCAATGTTTCGGTCATTGGGGATCTTTCCTCTTTCTTCCATCATCCGCATTTCTTTGGTATCCTGCAGGAATTCTGAAGCAAAGATAAAACTGTTCAGTCTTTCGTTCTTGCTGAAGATAATTTCCTTTTTGCTGCCTTCCCATTCTTTTTTGCCCTGGTACATATACAAGATATAGTCGCCCGTTTCCATAACACTGTTCATGTCGTGGGTATTGACGACCGTTGTGATATTGAATTCTTTGGTGATCTCCTGGATGAGTTTGTCGATCACCATGGCAGTTTGGGGATCAAGCCCTGAATTGGGTTCATCACAGAAAAGATATTTGGGGTTGAGCACGATCGCCCGGGCGATACCGACCCTTTTCTTCATACCTCCACTGAGTTCGGCGGGGAATTTCTTATTGGTGTCTTTGAGGTTCACCCTGTCAAGCACCTCATTCACCCGTTCCAGTTTTTTGGCATGGGAATCTTTGGTGAACATGCTCAGGGGAAACATCACGTTTTCTTCCACGGTCAGGCTGTCAAATAAGGCAGAGCCCTGGAACAGCATACCGATCTCTTTTCTTATTTCTGTTTTTTCTGCCCGGCTCATCTTGATGAAATCCTGGCCGTGATAGATGATCTCTCCGCTGTCGGGCTCAAACAGGCCCACCATGCATTTCATCAGGACGGTTTTGCCGCTGCCGCTGGTACCGATGATCAGGTTGCATTGCCCCGTTTTCATCGTGGCACTCACGTCTTCGATCACTGTTTTGCCGTCAAAGCTTTTTCGTATGTTTCTGAGTTCGATCATTTTTTATAATAGTAAGGCCGCCAGTACATAGTCGGCAAATAATATCAGGATACAACTGATTACGACGGCCCGGGTACTGGCCCTGCCGATTTCGAGGGCACCACCTTTTACATAAAACCCGAAATAAGCCGGTATCGTTGATATGATAAAGGCAAACGTATAGGCTTTGGCCATGGCAAATATCACATTGAAAGGCATGAACCCTTCCAGCAATCCTTTGTCGTAGGTACTGTTGGCCAGGATATTGGCCATGCTTCCGGCCAGCCTTCCGCCCCAGATTCCCAAAACGGCGGCAATGACCACCAAAACCGGGATCACCACCAGGGCGGCGATCACTTTGGGAAGGATGAGATAAGTTTTTGTATTGATACCCATGATCTCGAGGGCGTCGATCTGCTCGCTTACACGCATATTCCCCAGTTCACTGGCGATTTTGCTCCCCACCACACCGGCCAGCACAATACAGACAAGGGTAGGGGCAAATTCGAGGATCACCGTATCCCTTACGATTTGTGCAATGGTGGATTTGGGAATCAGTGGGCTGATTAGCTGGTAAGCGGTCTGTACGGTTGATACGGCACCCATGAAGATCGAGATGATGACGACGATACCGAGCGAACCGATACCAATATCCGAACACTGGTGCATGAATTCTTTCCAGTACATCTTCCCGTTTTCAGGGCGGGAAAACATACCTTTTATCATCAGGAGGTACCGGCCGATATCGCTAAATATTGTCATAACTGGTTTCAAAGATAATCAAGCCCGTGATAAGCAGGAAATCAGGGGTACAAACTGAGGGAATTATTCGGGTCGCTGCGATGGTATTCAAATTTAGTTATATGTCATAACTCTTATTGCTGAACCTTTTCCACCATTTTGATTTTTTTACGATTTCCTGGGTGGGAGCCTTGCTTTTTTGCTGGGCATCTACAACGGCAATGATGGCCATATTTGAAATGCTTCTTACGGAACTGCCTAACTGCAATACATGAACAGGTTTATTCAATCCCAGTAAGATGGGCCCGATGGCATCGGCTGCCCCCAGTTCCTTTAAAAGGTTATAGGCTACGTTGCCGGCGGCCAGGTTGGGAAAGATAAGAGTGTTCACATCTTTATCGACCAGTTCGGAAAAAGGGTAATTGTCCTTGATGATCTCGTTATTAAACGCCACACTGGCCTGCATCTCGCCATCCACGATCAGGGAAGGCATTTTTTGCTTCACGATTTGCCGGGCTTTCGCCACCAGCCTCGCTTCAGGCGAATTGCTGCTGCCGAAATTCGAATAACTCAGCATGGCGATCCGGGGGGTGATGTTGAAATTCTTGATTTCGCGGCCTACCATCAGCGTGATCTCGGCCAGTTCCTCGGCGGTCGGGTTAAAGTTGACCGTGGTATCAGCAAAGAACAAGGGCCCCTTACTGGTGAGCATCAGGTACATCCCGGCAATTTTTTGGGTGCCTTCTTCTGTACCGATGGCCTGCAGGGCCGGCCGGATCGTATCGGGGTAATTTTTGGTCAGTCCCGATATCATCGCATCAGCATCACCGCATTCCACCATCATACAACCATAATAATTCCGGTCGCGCATGACTTTTTTGGCTTCATAAAAATTAAATCCCTTCCGGCCCCTTTTCCTGAAAAATATTTCTGCATAGAGGTTTCTTTTTTCCTCGGTTTCCTCACTACGCGGGTCAAAGATGGGGATACCTTCGATATCGACGCTGTTTTCGGTGGCGATTGTCCTGATCTTTCCTTCATCACCCAACAGGATGGGGTAACCGATACCTTCATCAAATACGATCTGGGCTGCTTTCAGTATCTTCACATTGTCGGCCTCTGCAAACACGATGCGTTTCGGGTCCTTCCTGGCTTTATTCCCCAATACCCTTAAAACCTGGTTGTCAAGACCCAGCCGCTTATTGAGTTCGTCCGTATAGGCTGCCCAGTCGGTGATGGTATGTTTGGCCACACCGCTTTCGATTGCAGCTTTCGCCACCGCTGGGGCCACGGTAGAGAGTAAGCGCGGATCCAGGGGTTTGGGGATGATATAATTCGGGCCAAAGGCAATATTATTTTCGTTATAGGCCATATTCACGATGTCGGGAACCGGTGTTTTTGTCAGTTCGGCCAGTGCTTTGACGGCAGCGAGTTTCATCGCTTCATTGATGGCGGTGGCCCTTACATCGAGGGCTCCGCGGAATATATAGGGGAAGCCCAGTACATTATTGACCTGGTTGGGGTAATCGCTCCTGCCGGTGGCCATGATGATATCCTTTCTTACTTCGGTGGCATCATCCCAGCTAATTTCAGGATCAGGATTGGCCATGGCAAACACAATGGGGTTTTTGGCCATGCTCTTTACCATCTCCTTTGAAATCACATTTCCTTTGCTGAGACCGATAAAAACATCACAATCTTTCAGGGCTTCCTGCAGGCTCAGGTTTTTGCCTTTTGAAATGAAAGCCTTTTTCAATTCGTCGAGGTCGGTCCTGCTTTCATGGATCAACCCTTTGCTGTCGAATACCATGAAGTTTTCATGTTTGGCCCCCAGCGATTCGTAGAGCTTGGTGCAGGCGATAGCGGCCGCACCGGCGCCATTGACGACAAACCTCACTTTTTCTATCTTTTTTTTCTGAATTTCCAGGGCATTGAGCAGGGCAGCGGCACTGATGATGGCAGTACCATGCTGGTCGTCATGCATAACGGGTATCTTCAGCAATTCCTTTAAATGTTTTTCGATATAAAAACATTCCGGGGCCTTAATGTCTTCCAGGTTGATGCCGCCGAAGGTGGGCTCCAGTGCCTTTACGATCTGTACAAATTTTTCGGGATCTTTTTCATTGATCTCAATATCAAATACGTCGATGTCGGCAAATATCTTGAACAGTACCCCTTTGCCTTCCATCACCGGTTTGCCCGCTTCGGGTCCGATATCGCCGAGACCCAATACGGCCGTTCCGTTGCTGATAACGGCAACAAGGTTCCCTTTGGCGGTGTATTTATATACATCTTCAACATTATTGGCAATTTCCATACAGGGCACGGCTACACCCGGGGAATAAGCCAGTGAAAGGTCGCGTTGGGTTTTTGCTTCTTTGGTGGGAATCACTTCAATCTTTCCGGGCCGTCCTTTCGCATGATATTCCAGTGCCTGTTGTTTTCTGAGTTCGTTCTGCATAATGGTAATTTGTAGCAATCGGTATAAGAAAAGTATGCTTTCGCAGGCTCGCAAGTTACGAAATTAAGCCACCCGTCATTTTTTGCTTTTCCATAGGCGGGGTTCTGTTATCTTCGTAGGATGTCAGCCATCATTAAAACGGAAAACCTGGATTTTGCATTCCAGCCCGGTGTCAAGACCCTTGACCAGGTCAGCCTTTCGGTTCCCGAAGGTGCCATTTATGGTTTCCTGGGACCCAATGGTGCCGGTAAAACGACCACCTTACGGCTTTTATTGGGTCTCCTGAGAAACCAGCACGGTACCATTGAATTGTTTGGACAGGATTTTTCCCGGAACAGGATCATGATCCTGAAAAAACTGGGATCCCTGATCGAACAGCCCTCTTTGTATGGTCATCTCACCGCCAGGGAAAACCTGGAGATCTATCGCGTCATTCACCAATGTGCCAAAAGCAGGATAGACGAAGTGTTGCAAATCGTCGGGCTGGAAAATACGGGCAGGAAAAAAGCCCGGCAATTTTCCCTGGGGATGAAACAACGGCTATCCATTGCCGTAGCATTGGTGCATGAGCCCGAGCTCCTCTTGCTGGATGAGCCCACCAACGGGCTCGACCCCAACGGGATCATCGAAGTGCGTGAACTGATCAAAAAACTCAACCGCGAACAGCATACCACGATCCTGGTTTCCAGCCATATCCTGAGCGAAGTGGAAAAGATGGCCACGCATGTGGGTATCATCCATCATGGTAAATTGTTGTTCCAGGGCACGATGGCAGAACTGCAGCTCATGAAGAAAAGCAATGCCAACCTTGAAATCGAGACCAGCGATAATGCAAAAGCCCTGGCCCTGCTGCAACAAGCCTTCGCTGTGCAGGAAGTGGAAGGGCGGATCCTCCTTCCTTTGAACAACCGGGAAGAAAGCGCCCAGGCCAACCGGATCCTGGTGCAGAACGGGATCGATGTTTACGCTTTACACCCGCAGCACAGTAACCTGGAACAATTATTTCTTGACATCACATCTGAAAATAAATGAGCAGTTTTATCCATTCTTTGCAATCGGAGTTTATCAAGACGAAAAGGAGTTCTTCCTTCTGGCTCAGTGTGATTGGGGCCCTTTTCATTCCTGTAATTTTTTTCCTGATGTATACGTTCAAGGCCGATGTCTTTAGCAAAGACATGGCCGATATGCCCTGGCAGAAGCATTTTATGAGGGGTTGGCAATCCCTTTCCTCCTTCCTGCTGCCCATGTTTGCCATTCTCACCTGCAGCCTGGTGGTACAGATCGAATACAAGAACAATGGATGGAAGCAGGTATTTGCCTCACCACAGCCGCTGGGCAATATTTTCTTTTCAAAATACCTGTCCATACACGGTATGATCATTTTCTGCATTATCCTTTTTAATGTCTTTATGGTCATTTGTGCAGTGGCGGTCAGCCTGATCAACAGCAAGTATCATTTCCTGCATAAGCCTTTCAATATTGTAGCTATTATGAAGCTCAGTGTAAAAACCTATATATCCATTCTTGCTATCATGGCGATCCAGTACTGGCTTAGTCTTAGGTTTAAGAATTTCATCGCTCCGATTGGTATCGGATTGGGGTTGCTTATCACCTCCCTCATCTTGCTCCAATGGGAGCATATCGACTGGGTGCCCTATGCCTACCCGATCCTGACCTTTATGAAGGCAAGCCCGAAAAATGGTCAGGTACTCTTGCCGCATGAGCTCCATTCGATCATCATTTTTGTCGTGGTGACCATCGCAGCATTCCTGGATATGAAATACAGAAAGGAAAGAGGTTAAGGGAAGGATAGGAATAGAAGGGTATTACAATTCGATATTGGTGGCGATCATTGCCATCATCCCCATACCAATCTCAATCGCTGATTCATCAATATTGAAAGTGGGTGTATGCACACCGGAGGTGATTCCTTTTTTTGCGTTTCCGGCCCCTAACCGGAAGAAACAGCCGGGGATCTGCTGGGAATAATATCCGAAATCTTCCGCCCCCATGCGTAATTCCGTTTCTTCTACATTTTCTTTGCCCATATAGGCTTCTCCCAGCATTTTTGTCTTTTCATTCAGGGCCTCGTTGTTATATACACAGGGATAACCAATATCAAATACAAGATCCAGTGTTGCACCCATGCCCTCCACGATCCCGGTGGCGGTCTTCCTGATCAGTTCATGGGCTTCATAGCGCCATGTTTCATCCATTGAACGGAAGGTACCCATCAGTTTTACCTCGCTGGGTATCACATTCGTGGTATGGCCCCCTTGTATGGAAGTGATGGACAATACCGAGGGGATAAAGGGGTTACGGTTCCTGCTGATCACCTGTTGCAGGGCAATGATCATCTGCGAGGCAACCAGGATCGGGTCGGCCGTGAGATGGGGCGAAGCGGCATGCCCGCCTTTTGCACGGATCGTCATATAGATCTCATCGGCACTGGCCATGATCTTACCACCCCGGAAACTTAATTTCCCCACTTCAAGACCGGGGTGCACATGGAGGGCAAAGATGGCCTGTGGCCGGGGATTTTCCAGGACACCCTCTTTGATCATCAGGCTGGCACCGCCGGGATTTTTTTCTTCACCGGGCTGGAAGATCAGTTTCACGGTACCTTCCCATTGGTCCTTTGTTTCGTCGAGGATTTTGGCGGCCCCCAGTAAACAAGTGGTATGCACATCATGCCCACAGGCATGCATAAGACCTTCGTGTCTCGATTTATATGGAATATCATTTTCTTCTTTTATCGGTAAGGCATCCATATCGCCCCTAAGGGCTACAACCCTTTTTTCGGGGTTTCTCCCTTTGATCTGAGCCACGATACCCGTTGTCGCCATGATCTGGAAGGGGATACCCATCCCCGATAAATGCTGCTGGATATACCGGGAAGTTTCAAATTCCTGGTAACTCAGTTCAGGGTGTGCATGGATATGCTGCCTTATTTTGATGAAATCCGGGGCATGACGGGCGGCAAGGGTTTTGATGGCTTCTTTCAAGATCATAATATCCGGGCTTATTGGGCAAAAATAAAGAATCCATCCCGGGAATGGAATGGACCTTCAAAACTCATCTTAAAAGAATTTATTGTTCGGAATCCTCGGAGGGGATATCCAGTTTCACTTCAATCAGGTCTTTCATGATGAAAACGCCTTTCGGAAAATAAGCATTCATTTTTTTTCGGTATTCATCAGCATCCTCTCTTTCTTTAAAGTTACCGGCCCTGATCTGAAAATTAGGGGATGACCAGACCAGGTAGGATTTCAGTTCGGGAAAATAGTTATACAGTTTCGATTTGGCAGCCAGGGCTTCATCCCTGTTATTGGTGATCACCACCAGTAAGCGGTAGCCTTTTACGTTCCGACGGGCATTCCGCGTGGTCTCTTCATTAATCTGCACCTGTTTCTTAATCAGCATGTCCAGTCTCGGGTCCTTATGGACTACCACGGAGCCGGAATCAGGCATTGCCGGAACAG
Source organism: Terrimonas sp. (assembly GCA_016125075.1). GTDB lineage: Bacteria > Bacteroidota > Bacteroidia > Chitinophagales > Chitinophagaceae > SpSt-398. The sequence goes on along the minus strand of WGMO01000018.1, from coordinate 62,976 downwards.
GATTTTCCTGTGCGGTTAAAGCTTTAGCGGCAGCGAGGGAAAAGAAAAGAAATAAATACTTCATGATGTTAATTGCCATTGACGATGCAAAAATAGTTCCTGATATAAAAATGTTAATAAAATTTATGATACCGCGGGTTCTTCTGCGACAATCGCTACACTGCTGCTGCAACCCAGCCTGTCGGCACCTGCATCCACCAGTTGTTTGGCAAATGCATAGGTGCGGATGCCACCAGAGGCTTTAATCCTGACAGAAGACGGTAAATGACGACGCATCAGTTGCACGGCCTCAATGGTGGCCCCTTTTTCTGCATATCCAGTGGATGTTTTCAGGTAATCGATCCCTGCATTTCCATACAGATCGCAGCACCTGATGATCTCATCGTCGGTTAATACGCCGGATTCAATGATCACTTTTAAAATTTTTCCATGGTTTCTTATCACCTGTAAGACCAGGTTCACTTCTTTTTCAAGATATAACCAATCCCCGTTCTTCAGGGCGATCAGGTTGATGACCATGTCCAGTTCATCGGCACCATCTACAATGGCCAGCACGGATTCAGCTACCTTGGCCTCGATGGCGGAATACCCGAAGGGGAAGCCGATAACGGTCGCAACTTTGATATCGGTGGGGGCTAATATGGTGCTGACTCTTTTTACATAGGGAGGGGGAATGCATACCGCAGCAAACATGAATTGAGCCGCTTCCCGGCATACTGCTTCGATGGCAGCAAGGTTTGCGGTGGGTTTCAATAAAGTATGATCGATATAGGAGGCAATGGGCATTTATTTTTTTTCTTTTTGATTTCGGGGTTAAATTAGCCTTTTATCAGTTTATTAAGCGCAGTTATCAGATTTTTCATCACAATAAAATTAAAACAAAACCATCGTTTATGAGAAAATTGAAGGTAGGGGTGCTTTGTTGTATGTTACTCATCACGCATACGATACAGGCCCAGGTTACTTTCCCTGTCAATGGGGTTGCCGAACCGAAAGACGGATGTTATGCTTTTATCCATGCCAGGATCGTTCAGTCTTCACTGGCTACCCTCGATGATGCCACCATGGTGATCAGGAAGGGAAAGATTACTGCAATCGGAAAAGATATCGCCATTCCGAAAGATGCCGTACAGGTCGATTGTAAAGGGAAATTTATCTATCCATCCTTTATTGATATCTATACCGCTTATGGCATTCCCACTCCCCAGCGCCAGGGTGGCGGATTCAATTTCTTCGGCCCCTCTCAACTGAATTCCAACCAAAAGGGTGCTTATGGATGGAATCAGGCTTTAAAAACAGATGTGGAAGCGGCGAGGATCTTTGTGGCCGATGAAGGGAAGGCCAAACAAATGCGTGACCTGGGTTTTGGCACCGTGCTTACCCATCAGCAGGATGGCATTGCCAGGGGTACCGGCGCCGTGGTCACACTATCATCGGAGAAAGAGAACCTTACCATGGTAAAAGAAAAAGCATCGGCACATTACTCATTCAGCAAAGGGACTTCCACACAGTCTTATCCTTCTTCCCTGATGGGATCCATTGCCCTGTTGCGACAGACCTTCCTCGATGCACAATGGTATAAAAGCAATCCTGCGGCAGAAGGGGTGAATCTTTCTCTCCAATATTTTAACGAGCAGCAGGGTCTGCCCCAGATATTTGAAGCGAATGACAAATGGAATGATCTCCGGGCCGATAAGGTAGGCGATGAGTTTGGGGTACAGTATATCATCAAGGGCGGTGGTAATGAGTACCAGCGGATCCCGGAAATAAAAGCCACCGGTGCCTCCTATATCATTCCCCTGAATTTTCCGGCAGCCATGGATGTGGATGACCCGAATGAAGTCCGTTTTGTCGGACTGGATGACCTGAAACATTGGGAACTGGCACCAACAAATCCCGGGGCATTGGAAAAGGCAGGGATCAATTTCTGCCTTACCACGGCCGACCTTTCCAATATGAGTGAATTCACCGCCAATCTCCGCAAGGCGATTGACAATGGGCTTTCTGAAAATGCAGCCCTGGATGCCCTGACAAAAAACCCGGCCAATCTCTTAGGAATCTATGACCTGGTAGGAAGCCTTGAAGCGGGTAAGCTGGCCAATTTCGTCATCACCAGCGGGCCAATCTTCAACACTAAAACAACGATATTTTATAATTGGGTGCAGGGCAACCAGTACCCGGTAAAACCAGCCAACTGGTATGATGCAAAAGGCACCTATCAATTTGCCATGCAGGGGAATGGAAATAAATCATTCCAGATGGAATTAAAAGATGGAGGTGTTGCCTCCTTTATTGCAAAAGATACGCTTACTGGGAAATACACTTACGACGGCAAACTGGTCAAGCTAAGTTTTACCGAAGGCCGTGGACCCCGGGCAATGGAAACTACGATGAGCGGGGTGGCCAATGGTGAAAAATGGAGTGGTACCGGTGCCGATCCCGGTGGTAATCTGTTTACCTGGACCGCTTTATTCGAAAAAGCACTGCAGGAGAAATCGGACAGCAGCAGGTCGCCAAAACCCCAGGAACTGGGAAAAGTCACTTATCCTTTTCTCGCTTACGGGGAAGAAAAGATGCCGGAGCAGGAAAATATCCTGATCCGGAATGCCACGGTCTGGACCAATGAAAAAGAAGGGATCATGGAGCATACCGACGTATTCCTGAAAAACGGGAAGATCGCGGCGATCGGCAAAAACCTCCCGGAGGCGGGTGCCAGGGTCATCGATGGTACGGGCAAACATTTAACGCCGGGTATCATTGATGAACACTCGCATATCGCAGCCGCTTCCATCAATGAAGGGGGACAATCGGTGACCTCGGAGGTACGGATCGGTGATAACCTGAATCCTGAGGATATCAATATTTACCGGCAGTTGAGCGGCGGGGTGACCACCTCGCATATCCTGCATGGTTCCGCGAATACGATCGGCGGACAGACACAGCTGATCAAGTTGCGCTGGGGCGCGGATGCAGAAGGCCTAAAGTTCAAAGGGGCTGATCCCTTTATCAAGTTCGCCCTGGGAGAAAATGTAAAACGCTCGGCGTCCACACAGGGGAACCCCAGGTTTCCGGATACAAGGATGGGCGTGGAGCAGGTGCTGACCGATGCTTTTCAACGGGCCACAGATTACCAGAACCAGTGGAAAGCGGCAGAAGCGAACAATAAGAAGAAAGGCGCCACCCCGGTTGTGGTTCGCCGTGACCTTGAACTCGATGCGCTGGTGGAGATCATGAACAAGCAAAGGTTTATCACCTGTCATTCCTATGTGCAAAGCGAGATCACGGCTACCATGCGGGTGGCCGAAAGATTTGGTTTCCGGATCAATACCTTCACCCATATTCTCGAAGGCTATAAAGTGGCCGACAAGATGAAAAAGCACGGCGCCAATGCCTCCACCTTCAGCGACTGGTGGGAATATAAGATGGAGGTGGTGGATGCCATTCCCTATAATGCGGCCCTGATGAGTAAAGTGGGGCTGAATGTGGCTGTCAATTCCGATGATGCTGAGATGGCGCGCCGTCTCAACCAGGAAGCAGCGAAGAGTGTGAAATACGGCGGTATGCGGGAAGAGGATGCCTTTAAGATGGTGACCCTGAACCCCGCGAAGATGCTCCATGTGGACGACAGGGTGGGCAGTATTAAAGTGGGTAAGGATGCAGATGTTGTGTTGTGGAACGATGACCCCCTGAGTATCTATGCGGTGCCCCAGTATACGATCATTGACGGTACCATCTATTACAGCGTGGAACATGATTTACAACTCCGGAAAAAAGACCAGGAAGAAAAGGCAAGGCTGGTGGCAAAGATGGCAGCAGCAAAAAGGACACCCGGTGCAGCAGCCGGCGGTTTTCAAAGAGCCAGGCCGCGCTACGAGGTGATGCATACCTGCAGCGAACATGAACACGACCACGGTCTGCTCATCATCAATGCCGACGATGAATTGGAAACAGGCGATAATCAATAATAGTAAAATCATTTATACATGAAAAAGTTATTCATCCTATTCTTATCTGTGGCCGCGGTGATAAAATTATCCGCCCAGGCCAATGTCTATCCCGCCCCGGAGCAAAAGGGATTACTTTACATCACCCATGCCACGATCCATGTGGGAAACGGTACGGTCATCCAGGATGGTACCATCCGGATCAATAATGGAAAGATTGAGGAAGTCGGAACGGCCCTCCCGGTTCCTAACGGTAATGTGCAGGTGCTGGATGTAAAAGGGAAGCAGGTCTATCCCGGTCTTATCCAGTCTTCTGTTGAGCTGGGCCTGGTGGAAGTGAGCAGTGTCAGGGCCAGCAGCGATGTGAATGAGATCGGCACCATCAACCCCAATGTGCGATCCATTGTCGCCTACAATACAGATTCAAAAGTGATCAACACGCTTCGGAACAACGGTATCCTGCTGGCCAATGTGGTACCGGGAGGCAGCCTCATCACGGGTTCCTCCACCGTCGTGCAACTGGATGCCTGGAACTGGGAAGATGCCGCCTATAAAATGGATAACGGTATCCATTTTGACATGCCTTCCTTACTGGCGCGGCGGGGTGGACGCGGTGGTTTTGGCAGGTTTGGGCAACAGGCTTCCGGCGATCCGGTGGAAAGGGCCATGACGCAGATCAACGAAGTAAAAGATTTCTTCCGGGAGGCAAAGGCTTATCTCGCAGAAACCGACCATCCGCATGAGAACACCAACCTGAAATTTGAGGCGGTGCGCGGCCTCTTTGAAAAGAAACAAAAACTCTTTATCCATTGTGATATTGTGAAGCAGATGCTGATTGCCGTTGATTTTGTAAAGGAGTTTGGTTTTGATGTGGTGATCGTGGGTGGCAGCGACAGCTGGATGATCGCCGACCTCTTAAAACAAAATAATATACCGGTGATCCTGAACCAGATGCATAGCCTGCCCACAATGATGGATGACGATGTGGACCAGCCTTATAAAACGCCGTCCCTTCTGCAAAAAGCCGGGGTACTGTTTGCCATCAATGACCAGGATGACCAGTTCCGCGGCCGGAACCTGGCCTTTAATGCCGGGACTGCCGCCGCTTACGGGCTTTCGAAAGAAGAAGCCCTCTCAGCGATCACCTTGAATGCAGCAAAGATCCTCGGTATCGATAAGATGACCGGTTCCATCGAAAAAGGTAAGGATGCGAATATCGTGGTCTGTGATGGCGATATACTGGATATGCGTTCACAGATCATCACTGATGCCTTTATCCAGGGCAGGAAGATCAGCCTGGATGACAAGCAGAAGCAATTGTACGAGCGGTATAAATATAAGTATGGTATTCAGTGATAGCATAGATTGAAACCCTGAAACAGTAAAACCGGCCAATCGCCGGTTTTACTGTTTTTACATTCAGTCCGGCGATCGTCCTTTATCCACAGCCTTCTTTGAGTAAGCGGATATCAAAATTTTCCGGTATGGGGACCGTTTGAATGAAATGTAACCATTCTGTTTCCAGCAATTCTACAGGGTACCCATAAATGGAAGGGAAACTTTCAAACCCTTCTTTCCAAAGTAATTTCATCTTTGCGGCACCGTATTTTTCGTAGAGATACTTAAAGATACCCGCGCTTTGGATATAAGCTATAACATCATTTTTCTTAGCCATATCATTGAAATGGTTAATCAGGCTATCGAAGGGAAATAATAGTTTTTCCCGGAGATAATAGGCATTGATCGAATACATAGGGTTGTCATAGAAACAGAAATCATCCGTAAAAGTGGCTCCGACTTCATCAAGCAGGTGTGAAGGGGTATTGCCCCAGGTTTCATAGGCAATCAAATGAAAGATCTCATGTTTGAATTGTGGACGAATGCTGGCATTGTATACAAAAAAGACAAGGTCTTCCCCTTTCGCTGCCCCTCCTTTTATTTTATAACCCATTAAACTTTGCATTTCCTCTTTGCTGTCCACAGCGATTAATTGGATCCCGTTTGTATAGGAAGCTACCTGTAAAACAGAAAGGATCCTATCCATGGCAAGGTCAAGCGATTGTTTTATGGATGGGAGATGAGCAGCCGTAAAAGAGCTGTCTTTAAAATAGACCCTGAACAATTTGTAATTGATGGATGAAAACCGGATCGAATCATTCCCGATAAACGATAAGGTATACGGCGTCGGCTTTCTGAAAATGATCTCTTGTGCGGGGCATTGGATCAGCGTATACAACAATAACAGGATCATCAGGAAAAACCGAAATATAGGTTTCCTTTTTTTTATCATGATAAAAGCTTTATGCATATTAAAATCAATTGACAAGGACCTCGTCGATAAAGAACCAGCCTTTTTCTCCTTTCCCCTTATGCCAGTTGGGCAGGCGCTGTACCGGTAGTACGATGATCTTTAAATAGCTGAGTTTCGTGGTTTTGAAATGACAGGTAAAGGCCTTTAAATAAAACGGCATGTACTGGCCCGGTTGTTCCGGTTTTACACGGCTCAGCATCCGGAGCTGTTGGGGGTCTTCGCCGCCCCAGATCTCGATCTTCTCGGCAGGCATGATATATTTTCCGATATCGACCATACTGCTGAGGGTGACGCTACTGGCCGGTACCGGTTCAGCAAAATGCAGTACACATTCCATCCGGTTTTTTCGGAAGGCCACCCAACTCCCGGATTTGTAATTCGTACCCCCTTCGATCCGGTCAATCAGTGACTGGCTATTTTCATCCGGGAAGCTGCTGTCTGCCGGTTGACGGTAGATCACCGTATCCGGTGTATACGTGGTCTTATAAAAATACATTTCAACCGGGTCGCTGCTGATCCAGCCGGGTTTGAATGCCCTTGCCCTGACCAGTACTTCCTCGTGAATGCTGTCTTTTTTCCCAAATGTTTTTGATAGCAGGCTGTCGGGTTCACTGCCATCGGTGGTATAACGGATGGAAGTGCCCTGTATATAATGTTTCAGTTGCAAGGGGAAGACCTTTGTAAAAAATTTTTCTTCGTTCAGGAACACCGGTGGATTCAGTTTGAGAATCGTAGTATCACCATTATACCCGGTTTCAAAACGGATACCGGGTATCCGGCTGCTGAAAGCTTTAATCTCATCCGGGCTGGCAGCTACCTGCCAGGCATAGACGGTTATTAATCCCTGTATTTCTTTCAGGGCCTCCAATGCGGGGGTCGTGACCCCTGTGCCCGACAGGGAAATTGTTCTGAGGAATTTCAAACGGCCCAGGGCTGGCAGGTTGGTACCCCTGATGCCTGTAAAACTGAGGTTAAGCCTTCTCAGGTTTTCAAAATGGCTGATCACTTCGATATCTTCTTCCCGTAAAGGCATTTTAGCAAGGTCGAGGGTGACGATTTGCTTTTTGACCTTTTCCAGTTCGGTCAACTGGCTGGATTGAAAAAGCCGGCTATTAAAGAAACTTACCGTCAGTGCGGGGGACCCCAGGGCTTCAAGGCTGACTACACGGTTTTCCGTATTCAGGCTTTCCACCAGGGCCGCATCCGGTTCTTCAAAATCATATTCGGCGATCTCGGCCTCCCGGAGCATTTTTACCGCCAGCAGCCGGAGGCTGTCATCTGCAGGCAGACTGGCAATTTTGAGATCGAAATCAGCGCCCCTCCTGATCCATGCCGAGATCACTTCCATTTCTTCGGCGGTCAACTGGGTCTTCCCCTTCGGGGGCATATGTTTTTTCTGTTCCAGCGGAGTATGGATCCTTCTTAAGAGTAAACCCAGGTCGGCCTCCGTGCTATCCCATAGTTTCCCGTTCTTTCCACCTTTCAATAATAATTCGCGGGTTTCCATCACCAGTTCCCCTTTGGCCTTTTTACTGTTATGACAGGTCATGCATTTTGTTTCCAGGATCGGGTAGACCATATCTGCAAAAACAATCGCATCCTCCGGGGAAACAACCCGCTGCTTTTTTTCCGGTGTGACCGGCGCCCATAAAAAATTATCACCATGCGTGATGCCCGCACCAAGGTGCCCGGTGATGACAATGATAAAGAATGCTATTATGGCGGTAAATGCCGTGAAGGGTTTGCGGGTATTGATCCGGTGATGGAAAACATACCATAGCAAGGTATAAATGGAAATAAGGATACCCCCCCATTGATGCCATTGCAGGGTGTCGGGATCATAACCCGGTTCCCTCGACAGGAACAGACCCATTATAGCGGTAACCACCGAGAGGAAAGCCGTCAGGAGCAGCAGCCATCCCGCCACACGCTGAAAGTCTCCGGCCCCGGTTTGCCGGGCAGGGACCAATAGCACCATCACGGCATAACCCACCAGTAATACGATGGGAAAATGCAGGACCAGGGGATGCATCCTGCCGGCTACCTGCAGCCAGGGAGGAATGGATAAATGGCTTTCAAACAGGAAAAGGAACAACAGCATGCAGTTGAGCGCCACCGTTAGGTTAAAGATAATATTTTTCCAGCGTTGCATTCTTTCTGTAATCTTTTAGTTTTTGTGGGTGCTATGGCTCCGGCATTGTTTTATACAGGCATCAGTTTATAAGGGTATACCTGGCCGGAATTCCATTGGGCGATATAGAGGTTCTCTTCATCATCGATACAAACATCATGGGGATACTGAAACACATTGATGGTCTGGTGCATCTCTTCCGGCAGCGGCCCGGTATAGGCGGGCAGGTTACCACCCAGGCTGGATATTACTTTATTCTCTTTGTCGAGGATGATCACAAACCCGGATTTTTCACCCTGCCGGCTGTTGGTCTGTAACACGGCGGCATAGAGATAATCACCCCTGATCACCGGACGGCAGACCCAGGCCCCCGGCAGGGAAATCGTTTCCAGGTAGTCTCCTTCCATCGTATACCGTTTAAAGGCGTTTTCCCGGCGCGACGTGACAATCAGGGTAGGGGACTGCGGCCGGCGGTTATCAATACAGATGCCATGGGCATTTAGCAGGTATTGGTCTCCGTTACCCCTTCCGCCAAAATGCCTGATATATTTACCCTTGCTGTCATATTGGATGATGAAGTCTTTTCCATACCCGTCGGCCACATAGATATCGCCGTTCGGTGCAATGATGGTTTCCGTGGGGATATATTCCTCCGGCTTGTCATATTGCCCGGTTTCCTTCGGGTAGTCAATCGTCAGCAGCACCCTTCCGTCGATGGTAGTCTTGAAGACCTGGTGAAGTTTGTTGTCGCAGAGGAACAGCATATCTTCCCCGTTTTCGTTAAAGAGGGTCAGGCCATGGGCACCTGGATATTCATGCCCCCAGCTGTCGATCAGTTTGCCGGACTTATCATAGATGATCACATTGTTTTTGGTTTCATTCGTCAGCAGGAGGATCCGTCCCTGTTGGTCCTGCACCATTTCATGACAGTCTTTAACCGGGTATTGTTCCTGGTTGATCTTGCTCCATTTTGTATCGATGCGGTACTGCTTGTTGTTATGCCCGAGGATGAGTTCCCGGGGCCCTAATCTTCTTTGCAGACCGGGTACATAAAATGTACCGGCCGCGAGGGAACTGTTTTTAATAAATGACCTGCGGTCCATAAGCGTTTTTTTAGTTTTTTATTCGGGCCCCCTGGTACGCTGCTGCCGGCTAAGCCATCAGCCCGTCAATCACGTTGCCGGAAACATCGGTTAGCCGGTACCGCCTGCCCAGGTGTTTATAGGTCAGTTGTTCATGATTCAGTCCCATCAGGTGCAATACAGTCGCATGCAGGTCATGCACATGCACCGGGTCTTTTTGAATATTATATCCAAACTCATCAGTTTCGCCATACACACCGGGTTTGACCCCTCCGCCCGCCATCCAGATGCTGAAGCAACGGGGATGATGGTCGCGCCCATAGTTTTCGGTGGTCAGTTTTCCCTGGCAATAATTCGTGCGCCCGAATTCACCGCCCCAGATCACCAAGGTTTCATCCAGCAGCCCCCGCTGTTTTAAATCAGTAATAAGGGCAGCAGAAGCCTGGTCCACATCCAGGCATTGCCCCTGGATTTCCTTTGGCAGGTTTCCATGGCTGTCCCAGCCCTGGTGATAAAGCTGTACAAAACGAACCCCGTTTTCAGAGAGTTTCCGTGCCAGCAGGCAGTTGGCGGCATAAGTGCCCGGTGTCAGGCAGTCCGGGCCATATAATTTGATGATATCTTCCGGCTCTTTGCTGAGATCGGTAACATCCGGAACGGCCGTCTGCATGCGATAGGCCATTTCGTATTGTTGTATCCTGGTTTTTATTTCAGGGTCGCCAAATTCGCGGTATACTCCTTCGTTCAGTTCAGCCAGTTTATCCAGCATATCCCTTCTTTCCTTTTTATCCATCCCTTCAGGATTGTTCAGGTACAGCACGGGGTTTTCACCGCTGCTGAACTGCACACCCTGGTGGATGGAATCGAGGAAACCGTTGCTCCATAATTTTGAATACACACCCTGTCCGTTTCCTTTTCCTTTTGAAAGCAATACGCAAAAAGCCGGAAGGTTCTTGTTCTCACTGCCCAGTCCATAGCTGAGCCAGGAGCCCATGCTGGGGCGGTTGCCCACCTGGGCACCGGTTTGGAAAAAGGTCAGGGCAGGGTCGTGGTTGATAGCTTCGGTGAATATGGTTTTGATGATACAGATATCATCCGCTATTTTGGAAGTATAGGGTAATAATTCACTGATCCATGCTCCGGCTTTTCCATATTGGTTGAACTGGAATACGCTTCCTGCCAATGGAAAATTTTGCTGGTTGGCGGTCATCCCCGTCAGTCTTTGCCCCATCCTGATGGAGGCGGGCAGTTCCTGGCCATGCATCTGCTGCAGCATTGGTTTATAATCGAAGAGTTCCAGTTGTGAAGGTGCTCCGTTTTGGAAAAGGTAGATGATCCTTTTTGCCTTTGGTGCAAAATGCGGTAAGCCCGTCTGCAGGATATCTTCCGGGTTTCCACTGAACAGGTCGGGTATCAGCAGGGAGCCCAGGGCCACGCCACCGATCCCCATACCCATACGGGTCAGGAATTTGCGCCGGTTCATGTTCAGGCTGTTTTCAAAAATTTCTTTTTCCATGGCGGTTATGTTTTCATGATGGCCTCTTCCATGTTATAAATAATATTGACCACTTTCATCAGCGCAGCCGACTGCAGGCTATCTGCATCTTTATCCAAAGGATATTCTCCCACTTGCAGGGTGGTAAGGGCATCCAGTTTTTTTTGCCGGAACAACTCAAACTGTTCCCGGTAATAATTATTCAGCAAAATTTCTTCTTCCGGTGTTGGCTTTCTGCAAATGATGCGCCGGAAGGCATTGTTTATTTTTTCCGGGAGGGGCATGGGGTCCCTTACCAGTCTTTGCGCCAATACTCTCGAGGCTTCCAGTACCGCGGGATCATTCATCATGATCAGCGCCTGTAAAGGCGTATTGGTCTGCAGCCTTTTTACTTCACACTGATCCCTGTTGCTGGCATCGAACATCCCCATGGCCGGAGGGGGTACCGTTAATTTGATAAAATTATACAGTCCGCGGCGGTAGAGGCTTTCTTTATGATCCTGTTTGTAAACGGCGAGTACACCACGGCCCGATGTGGCCTGCTCCCAAAGCCCTTTGGGCTGGTAGGGTTTTACGCTGGGCCCACCGATCGTTTTCACCAGCAAGCCGCTGCTGGCCAGGTAAAGATCCCGTACAAATTCTGCGGCTAGCCTTTGACGGGGTGCCCGTGAGAGATAGATATTTTCCGGGTCCAGTTTTAATTGTTTTTCAGAAACGTTGGCAGACTGCCGGTAGGTGGCTGATAACAGGATTTGTTTCACCAGCCTTTTGATATCCCATCCATGCTCCATAAAATCGACCGCCATCCAGTCCAGCAAGGCGGGATGGGTGGGAAGGGAACCCTGCATGCCAAAATCACCCGAGGTCTTCACCAGCCCCGATCCAAAGATCTCCTGCCATAGCTGGTTCACAAAGACCCTTGCGGTTAGCGGGTTTTTTTTATCAACGGTCCAGGCAGCGAGTCCCAGCCGGTCTCTTTTGAATTTTGTGGTATCAAAGGGCAATACCGCCCGCATGGCCGCCGGTCTGACTTCTGCTCCAGGTTGGTCATAGGCGCCGCGGTTCAATACATAGGTTTTACGAAGGGTATCGATCTCTCCCATTACGGATACTTCCAGTTCGCTGGTATCTTTTGCCTGGATAAACGAGAGGAGCTGCTTCCTGTCTTCAGCAGTAATCGTTAGAATAGGAGTCTTGGCCGGTCTGGACCTGTTGACATCCCCTTCAAAACCTTTTTCTTTTGTATGATTGAAAAATGCGAGTAGGGAATAGTAATCCCGCTGGGAGAAGGGGTCAAATTTATGATCATGGCATTGGGCACATTCCATGGAGATACCCAGGATGGCCTTGCTGTACGTTTTTGTTTTATCGATCAGGTACTGGATGCGGTACTCTTCATCAATCACACCCCCTTCTTCGGTGTATTTATGGTTTCTGAAAAAACCGGTAGCCAGTATCTTCTCTTTGTCGGTATCGGGCAGCATATCGCCGGCTATCTGCCAGGTGAGAAACTGATCATAAGGCAGGTTGGTATTAAAAGCATGGATCACCCAGTCGCGCCAGGGCCATTGGGTACGGATATTGTCATCCTGGAAACCGTAGCTATCGGCATAGCGGGACACATCCATCCAGTGAACGGCCATTTTTTCTCCATACTGTGGTGTGTTCAGCAACCAGTCCACCATCTTTTCATAGGCATCACCGGAGGGGTCTGCAAGAAACCGGTCCATCATTTCAAGGGTGGGCGGCAGGCCGGTGATATCGAGGCAGATCCTTTTTAACAGTCTTTCCTTATCCGCTTCCTTATTGGGTTCAAGCCCGTTTTCCTGCAGCTTATCAAGGATAAAATAATCCAGCTCATTCCGGGCCCATTTTGCGTCGGCTACTTTTGGCAACGCCGGTTTTTTAGGAGCCGTAAAGGCCCAGTGGGGTTCATAGACAGCACCCTGTTCTATCCATTTTTTGAACAATTTGATTTCATAACGGCTCAGGGCACCCAGGTGCGATTCCGGCTCGGGCATCATATAAGCTGTATCCTGCGAGGAGATCCTTTTAAAAAGCTCGGAGGACCCGGGTTTACCGGGTACCAGGGCAAAAGCACCCGGAGTCTCGGTCAGTGGGGCATAGGCACTATCGGCAATATCCAGCCGAAGACCGGCTTTGCGTTGCCGGGCATCGGGGCCATGGCATTTAAAACATTTGTCAGAAAGGATGGGCCTGATATGGAAATTATAACTCACCGTTTCGGGCAATGCTTTTTCACCATCACCGCTACGGGTAAAACAGGACAGGAGTCCGGTAACCACGACGAAAAGCAGGGCAAAGAGGTAAACAGGCAACCGTCTTGACATATTTAAAAATACGAATTTGCTTTTCAAATCGGTCAATTGATGGGTTTGAATCTTTCACGGGCCCGGAAAAACGGGGTTCGAACATAAATATCATTCCTGACAGGTCTGTCTGGATTAAAGGTCAGTGTATTTGGCGTGCAAAAAAAAGCACCCCATCGGGGTGCTGCTATTAGAAAAATAAGTTGTCTATGCTTCTTTCCCGTGGCAATGTTTATATTTCTTGCCGCTTCCGCAGGGACAGGGATCGTTACGACCGATCTTGGGGCCTACTTTTACGGGTTCCTGTTTTACTGCGGGACCGCCTGAAGGGTCATAATAATCTTTTTCATTGGCGGCATAATCTTCTCCCGCCGCTTCCACAGCCGCTTTATTGGCGCTCATCCTGCTCATATCCGTTTTTTGCTGGCGGCCTTCTTTCAGTTCGGTATTTTCCTGCACGGGCAGGCTGGCATGCGAAAGAAAAGAAACAATATTCCGGTTCACCTCGCTATCCATCATCTTGAACTGGTTAAAGGCTTCCATCTTATAGATCACCAGCGGATCCTTTTGTTCCAGGTAGGCGGTCTGCACACTTTGTTTCAGGTCATCCATGGCCCGCAGGTGTTCTTTCCAGGCATCGTCAATAGTAGCGAGGGTGATCGTCCTTTCCAGGGCATTGCTTACTTCCTCACCCTGTGTTTCGAGGGTCTTTTTAAGATTGGTCAGTGCATTGATGCCTTTGTTGCCATCGGTAAAGGGCACCACCACGTTTTCGATATGGTTGCCCTGAATGAGCCGGATATTTTTGAAGACCGGGAGCGCCTGTTTCTTCAGCTCATCTTTTCTTTGCTGGTAATGTTCGGTTGATTCCTTGTATAGTTTATCGGTAAGGGTATTGAGGTCTGATTTCAGGAACTCTTCTTTTTCGATCGTGGTATCGATCCCGAAATTCACAATGCAATCCAGTTTGAAACCTTCATAGTCTTCCATTTCCTTATAGGATGCCACCAGGCCTTCTGCTACTACGGAGAAGGCGGTATCGAGGTCAAGGGCCAGCCTTTCCCCAAACAGGGCATGCTGTCTTCTGCCATAGATCACATTCCTTTGTTTGTTCATCACATCATCATATTCCAGCAACCTTTTCCGGATACCAAAATTATTCTCTTCCACTTTCTTCTGGGCCCTTTCGATACTCTTGGTGATCATGCTATGCTGAATCACTTCGCCTTCCTTATAACCCAGTTTATCCATGATGGAAGCGATCCTTTCACTTCCGAACATCCGCATCAGGTCGTCTTCAAGGGCCACATAGAACTGCGAAGAACCGGGGTCACCCTGCCGACCGGCACGACCGCGTAACTGCCTGTCCACCCTCCGGCTTTCGTGCCTTTCCGTACCGATGATGGCCAAACCGCCTGCTTCTTTTACACCGGGCCCGAGTTTAATATCCGTACCCCGGCCGGCCATGTTGGTGGCAATCGTAATGGCGCCAGCCAGACCGGCTTCAGCCACTACCTGTGCTTCCCTTCCATGTTGTTTTGCGTTCAGTACATTGTGCGGGATCTTTTTCACACTCAGCATCTTGCTCAGTAATTCACTCACTTCCACCGACGTGGTTCCCACCAGTACCGGCCTGCCGGCATTACGCAGGGCTTCCACTTCATCGATAACGGCTTTATATTTTTCGCGTTTGGTCTTATATACCAGGTCCTGGCGGTCGTCACGGATCAGGGGTACATTGGTCGGGATGCTCACCACATCCAGTTTATAGATGCTCCAGAACTCACCGGCCTCGGTTTCGGCCGTACCCGTCATACCGGCCAGCTTGTGGTACATACGGAAATAATTCTGGAGGGTGATCGTGGCATAGGTCTGCGTGGCCGCTTCGATCTTTACATTTTCTTTGGCTTCAATGGCCTGGTGCAGGCCATCGCTGTAACGGCGGCCTTCCATGATACGACCGGTTTGTTCATCCACGATCTTGACCTGACCGTCGATAACAACGTATTCCACATCTTTTGCAAAAAGCGTATAGGACTTAAGTAACTGGTGTACGGTATGGATGCGGTCGGCCTTGAGGCGGAAATCATTGATCGCTTCTTCCTTGAGGTGTAATTTTTCTTCGGGGCTGCCTTCCATTTTTTCGATCTCGGCCAGTTTCATCCCGATATCGGGCATGATAAAGAAGTCGGGGTCTTCACCGCCCTTGGTCAGCATCTGGATGCCTTTGTCGGTCAGGTCGACCGAATTATTTTTTTCATCGATATAAAACAATAATTCCTCATCCACGACCTTCATTTCTTTTTGCTGGTCGGCGAGGTAATAGTTTTCTGTTTTCTGCATCTTGACGCGAATGCCGGGTTCGCTCAGGAACTTGATCAGGGGTCCGTATTTGGGCAAACCCCGGTGGGCCCTGAATAATAATAAGCCACCGCTCTTCGCATCATCATCTCCTTCGGCAAAACGTTTTTTCGCTTCGTTCAGGCAGGTCCGGGCAATCCTTTCCTGTGCTTCCACCAATTGCTGTACACGCGGTTTTAAGGTATGGTACTGTTGTTCATCCCCTTTCGGAATGGGGCCGGAGATGATCAGCGGGGTACGGGCATCATCGATCAATACACTGTCGGTCTCATCCACCATCGCATAATGGTGTTTGCGCTGCACCATCTCTTCGGGACTGTGTACCATATTATCACGCAGGTAATCAAAACCGAATTCATTATTGGTGCCATAGGTGATATCGGCGAGATAGGCCTTCCTTCTTTCTTCCGTATTGGGCTGGTGTTTATCGATACAGTCAACCGTGAGACCCAGCCATTCAAAGATGGGGCCGTTCCATTCCTGGTCACGGCGTGCCAGGTAATCATTCACAGTTACTATATGCACGCCTTGTCCGGCCAGTGCATTCAGGTAAGCAGGCAGGGTCGATACCAGGGTCTTACCTTCACCCGTCGCCATCTCGGCAATCTTGCCTTCATGCAATACGATACCCCCGATCAACTGCACATCATAGTGCACCATGTTCCAGGTGATCTTATTACCGGCAGCATCCCAGTTATTATTATAGATAGCCTGGTCACCTTCGATCCTGATATACTGTTTTTTTACGCTGAGGTCCCTGTCAAGTTGAGTGGCCGTGGAAATGAGGGTCTCGTTGTCCTTAAACCTCCGCGATGTTTCTTTTACCACGGCAAAGGCTTCGGGCAGGATCTCTTTCAGCACTTCTTCAATCTGTTCGTCCCTTTTCTTCTTCAGCTTGTCCACTTCCTGGTAGATATTGTCCCGGCCGATCAGGTCATTAAAAGAAAGTTCTTCGGCCTTTTTGTTCATATCCGCTATTTCCGCGTCAATATTTTTCAGGTGGTCGGCAATCCTGGTCTTGAATTCCTGCGTCTTGGCCCGGAGCTCATCATGGGATAAGGATTGCAGGGCATTGAAAAACTCGTTGGTTTTCGTGACAATGGGCGTTACATTCTTCACATCCTTCTCAGACTTACTTCCGCCGAAAACTTTTGCGATAAATCCTAACATATACGTGTTATTGGGTATTGTTGATCGATACTTTTTAAAAGACCTTTAAGAGGTCAAAAACCATGCTACCGGAAATACGGGTCAATTTGGCAGTTTTTCCGGAATGCAAAGGTAACTATTTTATACCGTGCCCGTGTTAAGCCCTTTACAAAGGCCAATGGCAAAAGGGCAGTAGCAGAACCAATAAATATTAATAACTAAAAGAATATGAAAAAGATAATCATTGCAATAAGCCTTGTTTTGACAGTCTATACTGTATTGGGCCAAATAACCAATACGGGCCGGCTTGAGAATATCAAAGATGCCTGGAACCTCTCCTATACCTATACCGGTGAAATAAAAAACGGCAAACCCAATGGCATGGGGGTGGCCACTTATTCCAGCGGAAACGTTATCCGTTATGTGGGAAGTTTCGTGAATGGTATGTATTCGGGAAAAGGCACCATGTTATTCGAAGATGGTGCTTTTTTAAGCGGCACCTGGGCTAATGGCAAACTGAACGGAAAGGGCACCAACCTCACCGACAAGGGGGTCTTGTATATTGGCGATTTTGCAGACGGCCACCGGAACGGTAAGGGGGTCATGTTTTATGCGGATAACAGTTTTGTATCCGGCGGATTTGTGAATGATAACCTCAAGGGACGTTGTATTAATTCCTGGAATGATTATAAGATCATCAGCGATAATATTTATGATAACAATGAACGGAACGGGCCCGGTTACCAGTATGAGGCGGAGTCAAAGAAGTTATTTGAGGGCATCTGGAAAGACGATAAATGGGAGCAGGCCGGTACGGCCGGGTTCAAAAGTTTCCTGACGGCACCGGGTTTTATCGGGGAAAGTACCAGCACTCATGTATTGATGGGCCGTGTTAATGCCAGCAACTACCTGATGGATTCTGCCTTCTATTATGATGTTCAAAAGAAAAAAAGATATTTTGGCTATTTCGTCAATGGAAAACTGACCAATGGCCTCCTGGTCAATGACAGTACCCGTTTCCTGGGCACACTCAATGACAAGGGCGCCAATGGGTATTGTTATGATTTTTTTGCCGGTCATTATTATTCCGAAGGCAATTATACCGATGATCATCTCGATGGTCAGATACTGGATATTGACCTGACAAAAAAAACCGTGTATTATGGCCAGGCAGTAAATGGCGTTTTTACCGGTAAGGCCATGCACTTTGATAATTACGGCAACATGTTCTCGGGTTATTATAAGGAGGGGAAATTTACCGGAGTTGGGTACCGGCTCGCCAGTACGGGACGATATGTGTCGGGCACTTTCGATGACGGTGTGGTTACGAAACTGGATCTGCTGATAACAGCCGACGGGCAAAAAATCTATGGAAACCCAAAAACTTTTAACGAGGCCCTGGCTTCGGTGATCGGTACTTATGATAATACTTTTACTGACCTCCTCGGTGATTATATGGATGATGAGGATGTATATAACAAATTCCAATTCGGGGATGCAGGCAACCTTGAATTTTCCTACAGCCTGATCAGGATCCCCGGTAGTATTGAAGATAATGCTGTGATCACCGATTATGGAGACATGAATTGCTATTCGGCTATTTTTGCTATCCATTCCGATGGCAATAAGGCTGCGGCAAAATACAGCGAGCTGGCAAAACTGTTGCAGGCATTCAGTTATTCCGATGCCAAAACAAAACGGACCCTGAAATTGACCGGCAAGGTCAATACGGTGAACCTGTCGGATAAAAAAACGGTATCCGTATTTACTTTTCCTGCCGATATGGAAAAGTTTACCAATTTAAAAATATTGATATCCTGTGTAAAGGATGAAGAAAGTGGCAGTTATTCCGTAATCCTTTCCATTGGTGAACAGATTGAATAACGAGGGCCAACCAGGACGAAATTCTTCAGGCGCTGTTGGAATTTATTTTTAAATTTTCTTAACTACCTTTCAGACTGTCCATGGTATAAAAAGAAAATGCGTATGAAGTATCTGTTTCCCGTTTTAATGGCTTTATCAGGCAGTCTTGTTTTTTTAATCGCCTGTAATGACAGTGAAATCGGTAATAACAGGGATGTAAACCCCGATGCCGTGTATTTTGATTATAAAGTGTGGTCGGAAGAAGGGAGGGAGAATGCCGTGGTCAAACTGCAATACCGGATGGGCGGGCCCAATGGCACGACCCTGGTACTGAATGAACCCAGCAAGGTTAGTTTTGATGACATGGAAATACCGGTCGACAGCACCCGTTTTGACGGAGCCTATTATGAGGTGACCACACCGCTGGCGGGATTTGCCGGCCGGCATACCATCGTCTATACCGGGCTGGATGGTAAGGAATATAAAGAGGCCTTTGATTTTACACCCTTCACACTCGACCCGGATGTACCGGAACAGCTGGAAAGGGGTGACCTTGTTTTTCATTTCAGGGGGCTGGATAAAGAAGATTATTTACGGATCTGGTTATCCGATACGCTTTTTAGCAGCGATGATATTAATGAAGTGGACACTGTGCGGAACGGGCAGCTCACCATTTCGCGGGAAAAGCTGGAAAATATCGCCGACGGCCCCATCAACCTGCAGTTTTTTAAGGAATTCGACCAGCCTCTCAAAAATCCCAGCCCTGAAGGGGGCAGCCTCAATATCAAATACGGGTTGAAAAGGGAATTTGAACTGCGTTCATCCAACGGAACATAGCCCCGGGCATTTTACCATATTGCAATGGTTTCAAACCCTTTAGCCTGGAATTTACCCCACAAATTCCAGGGGAAAAATAAGAGATCTAACCGTTGATTCGATACCGTTCCGGCCTTTCTTCCGGACTTATTAAATACTTTTAAACAGGAGCAGGGGTTCCGCCTGATTATTATGGAATTTCAGCCTTTACACCTTACTTTTGCGCCCTGAAAAAGGATGGAAGGACAGGGCCGATATTTGTGGAAGCCCTTCACCATATTTTCATCCCTGGATAAAAAAAATCTATCATGGCCGGACAATTAAAAGAAGTAAGAAACCGCATCAAATCTGTTCAGAGTACACAGCAGATTACCAAAGCGATGAAAATGGTCAGTGCAGCAAAATTGCGCCGGGCACAGGATGCTATTATCCAAATGCGCCCTTATGCCAAGAAACTCCAGGAACTGCTGAGCAATATCGTGAGCAATACTGATCGGGGCGCCGGCAGCAGCCTGGCAGCAGAACGCCCGGTGGAGAAAGTCCTGATGATCGTGATCACCAGCGACCGCGGTTTATGCGGGGCTTTTAATGCCAACCTGATCAAACTCGCCAAGGCCACGATCGCAGAAAAATACAGCGAACAGCATAAAAAAGGGAATGTCACGATCTGGAGTATCGGAAAGAAAGGTTACGAGCATTTTGTCAAGAACAAGTACAAGACCGACGACAGTTATAAGGATATCTTCCTGCACCTCAGTTTTGAAAGCGTACAGGCCTGTGCAAAAGCAGCAGTGAAAGCTTTTGAAGACAAAGAATTTGACCGCGCAGAGATCATCTATAGTGAATTCAAGAATGCGGCCACCCAGCGTTTTGTCGCCGAACAGTTCCTCCCCATCCCTAAAGTGGAGGGCAAGGCAGGTGCTGCAAAAGCAGATTTTATCTTTGATCCCGAAAAAGAAATGCTGATCGCGGAACTGATGCCCAAGATCCTCAACACACAATTATATAAAGCTGTTCTCGACTCCAACGCTTCTGAACACGGAGCCCGGATGACGGCTATGGATAAGGCCAGTGAAAATGCCAATGAAATGTTGCGCACACTGAAAATTTCCTATAACCGTGCACGTCAGGCAGCCATTACCACCGAACTGACAGAGATCGTCAGTGGTGCAGCGGCCCTGAACGGTTAATTATTCTATTCTGCAAGTTTCAGGAATTTTGTTCATGTTTTGATGCGCAGAATGTTGATAAGTCAATTACCTGCTTTTGTCCTGCAATTGTATTTTCGTTGTAGACGAATGAAAGAAAGGTATTCCTGCAGTTTCAATTTAACTTGCTGTAAGCATGAACTGGAATAGTATTTGAGAAACATAAATTACCCGGCCGGGTTTAAGAAATTATGGAAATTAATAATCTGATACCGCATATTGAAGCATTGATCTTTGCCAGCGATAAACCCCTGACAACACTCGAACTCACCGAACTCGTGAATAATGCGCTTGCCTTCATGGATGAAAAAGCATCGCTCGACCAGGTGGAATCGGCGCTGGAAGGCATCGTTGAAAAATACAATGCAGAATTCTATCCCTTTGAAGTGCGGATGAGTGGTGGAGGATGGCAGTACCTGACCAAGCGCGATTACCATAAAACTGTTGCCCAGCTCAATGGCGATAAGTTCATGAAGAAATTATCGGGCGCCGCCATGGAAACCCTGGCCATCATTGCCTACAAGCAACCCATCACCAAGGGCGAGATTGAAGCCATCCGTGGTGTGAACAGCGATTATACGGTACAGAAACTGCTGGAAAAAGAACTGATCATCATTTCCGGCCGTAACGAAAAAATGCCCGGTCACCCGTTGGTCTATGAGACTTCCAAGAATTTCATGGATTATTTCGGTATCAACAGTGCAGAAGACCTGCCCAAGATCCGCGAGGTACTGGCCGAACAATTGGTGGAACCCACGCGCATCCAGTCGGAAGAAGCTGAAGGCATTGCCGATCAAGAACAACAAGCCATCGACAATAAGGCCAGCTTTGTGGTCAGTGAGCAGGGCGAACTGGTGACCAGTACCGATGAACCGGATGAGGCGGATACCGACAGTGAAGCTTGATCATTTTCCAGGATAAAAATTTTGATACCATCCCCAAAGGGGGTGGTTTTTATTTGAAGTATATTCGTGCGATATGGCCTATAGTCTTTCCCACCAGGAACTGATCAGTATTGCCGGTGAATTCGGAACACCGGTCTATGTCTATCATGCAGAAAAAATAAAAGAGCAATATGAAAAGCTGGTGGCAGCTTTTGAAGGTTGCAATACCCGTTTCTTCTATGCCAGCAAGGCGCTCACCAATATCAATATTGTCAGGTATATCGATTCGATCGGTTGCTCCATCGACTGCAGCAGCATCAACGAGGTCAGGATCGCCCTCGAAGCCGGTGTGGCAAAGGAAAATATTCTTTATACCTCCAATGGCATCGACTTCAGCGAGATCGAAGCGGCCGCCGGCTACGGCGTGCACATCAATATTGACAGCCTGCCGAACCTGGAAAAATTCGGAAAGAAATACGGTCATGGCTACCCGGTAGGGATCCGCCTGCGGCCCAATATCATGGCAGGGGGCAACCTCAAGATTTCGACCGGTCATGATAAAAGCAAGTTCGGCATACCGGTCCAGCAGCTGGAAGCGATCAAAAAGATCGTGGCGGAGCACCGGATCTTTATCCGGACCCTCCACCTCCATACCGGCAGTGATATCAGTGATGCCGATGTGTTTGTAAAAGGGTTTGAAGTGTTGTTTGACCTGATTCCCTCATTCCCTGAACTGGAGGTGATCGACCTGGGTGGGGGTTTCAAAGTGCCCTATGTCCCGGGGGAGAAAGCCATCGATCTCCGCGTACTGGCCCGGAAAGTGAAACAGTCGTTCGATGATCATCAACTGGCTGGCAATAAGTCCCTGCAGATCTGGTTTGAACCGGGAAAATTCCTGGTGAGCGAATGTGGTTACCTGATCACAAAGGTCAACGTGATCAAGGATAATAGCGACCAGGTATTTGCCGGAGTGAACAGCGGGCTGAACCACCTGATCCGCCCCATGATGTATGATGCTTTCCATTATATCGAGAACATATCCAACCCCGGCGGTCCGCTGAAACGTTACAACGTAACGGGGTATATCTGCGAGACCGATAATTTCGCCACCGACCGCAGCTTACCGGAAATACGCGAAGGCGACCTGCTGGTACTGTACAATGCCGGCGCCTATGGTTTTGAAATGGCCTCCAATTATAACTCACGGTACCGTCCAGCCGAAGTGATGGTCCGGGAGGGCCGGGCCCGCCTGATCCGGAAGGCCGACAGTTTTGATGACCTGCTGCGGAACCAGGTGCTCCTGCCCTGAAAGAAAGGGGTTTTTTATTTTGATCATTCTCGTTATTTTTAGCGTAACCAAATTTTGCGTTATGCCTATCCGAATGACAGACGATCCCGACCAGCCACAGGATGATTTCAATGATGACAGTGGTGGTGGCAACCGGCCCAATTTTCCCGGTGGCGGCGGGGGTGGTGGTTTATTCAATCTGCTGCCTTTATTATTGGGGCTGTTCAAAGGAAAGGGCATCATCCTTTTACTGGTGATCGCTGCCGGCGCTTACTTCCTTACAAAAAGCGGTGGCTGCAATGTAGAACAGGTAGCCAGCCTTTTCTCCCAGAGCGGCTATAGTTTCAATCCTTCCGAATTCAACCGGGCCAAGGTTTACGAGGAACTGGATGAAACCAATCCAAAAAACGCCTTGCCTGAAGCAGTTTCCCTCTTACGCTATGCACCCACCCGGCTCAACCAGGGCCAGCAGGGCAGTTGCGTGGCCTGGAGCAGTGCCTATGGAGCACAGACCATATTGACAGCGGCCGCCACCGGCGCTGATCCCAATACCATTCGTTTCAGTCCTTCCTACCTCTATAACCAGATCCGGCTCGAAGGTTGCCAGGGCTCCTATGTACAACGTGCCATGGAAGCCATGCAAAGGAACGGGGGTCTTCCCCTGAGCCAGTACCCTTATAATGAACAGGATTGTGACCGCACACCGGGTGCAACAGACCTGCAAAAGGGAAGACAAAATGCAATCCATGGTTTCACCCGCCTCACCAGTGGTGATAATATCAATAAGATCAGTGTCAGGGCGGTGAAGGAACACCTGGCCAAGGATGCTCCCGTTGTGATCGGGATGATGGTTGGCCAAAGTTTTATGCAGCCGATGATGGGGCAGGAATTATGGAGACCCGCTGGCATGGATGCTTCCCAGATGGGGATGGGCGGTCATGCCATGTGCGTGATCGGTTATGATGATACCAAATACGGCGGTGCTTTCCAGATCATGAACAGCTGGGGCCCGGAATGGGGCAAGGACGGGATCGGTTGGGTGCGGTATGCCGATTTCAAGGATTATGTAAAAGAAGCCTATGGCATCGATCCCTTACCCAAGCGGTCGGCCGTTGATCATATACCCCTCGAGTGCACGATCGGGCTGCTGCGGAATGACAACAAGCAATACATCAACCTGCGGAATGCAGGGAATAACTTCTTTGAAACCGTTTCCCCGATTTCGGTAGGTACCCGTTTCAAGATGGAAGTGGAAAATGCCACCGAATGCTATATCTATATTTTTGGGGAGGAAGTGGATGGCACGAGTTATGTGCTCTTTCCCTACCTGAAACCCGGTGAAACGGTTTCCAAACATTCACCTTACTGTGGCATCACCGGTTACCGGCTTTTTCCACGGTCACAGTCCCTGACCGCCGATGATAAAGGGACCCGCGACTATATTGCCATCGTGGTGAGCAAGGAGCAACTCGATTATGATGCCATCAACCAGCAGATCAGCCAGGGCACGGCAACCGATTATGCCGGCAAGGTCAATGCCGCTTTGAAAAACCTGGCCATCCGTTCGACAAGGTTTAACAGTACCGGCGAAGGCACCATCCATTTCAAGGCTGATGATGCAGAAAATGCCGTGGTGGCCACCATCGTGGCTTTCGACAAACAATAGATCATTACCGGTCAACTGTTGCCCGGGAAAAGGGCCGGCCGGCAATTGCTTACCTTTAATAAAAAAGAATTGACCGATATCTTCCATCATGATCCCGAACCATTTTTCCGGCTGGTACGCAACCGCTTTAAATTCGGGTTCTTCCTGTTCACAAAACTGCCGGCAGCCTGGTTGTCCGGTGTAAGGGTAAAAGAAGTGGATGCAAAAAAAGCAGCAGTAACGGTGCCGTATAAGTGGTTATCCCAAAACCCCTTCCGGTCCACCTATTTCGCCTGCCTGAGTATGGCCGCCGAACTGAGCACGGGCATCCTGGCCATGGGCCACCTGTATAAAAGGAACCCGGCGGTATCGATGTTAGTAGTGAAAGTGGAATCGGAATATTTCAAGAAAGCCACGGGTACCACCACTTTTTATTGTGAAGAAGGGGGCCAGATAAAAGCCACCATCGAAGAAAGTATCGCCACTGGTGAAGGCCGTTCCTTCAGGGCCCGTTCCATCGGGAAGAATAAAGAAGGTGAAACAGTGGCAGCCTTTCATATCACCTGGTCTTTCAAGGCCAGGAGCAAAAAATAATTTTAGGACCGGTCTTGTCGAAGACAGCTGGTCAGCATCCTTAAAACGAAACATATGAAAATTGCATTTCACGGGGCCGCCCGGTGTGTAACAGGTTCCAAACACCTGGTCACCCTGAAAAATGGTAAAAAGATACTGCTAGACTGTGGTATGTTCCAGGGCATGGGCCCGGACACGATCCACCTCAACCGGGAATTTGGTTTTGACCCCGCCGAAGTGGATGTGATGGTTTTATCGCATGCGCATGTCGACCATAGCGGGCTGATCCCCAAACTGACCAAGGAAGGGTATAAGGGAAATATCTTCTGCACTCCCGGCACCAAGGACCTGGCCACGGTATTGATGGAAGATTCTGCCGAGATCCAGGAAAATGATATCCGTTATGTGAACAAGAAGAGGGCTGCAGAGGGCTTGCCCTATATACAACCGCTTTATACGGTGGATGATGCAAAGAAAGCCGCCCTGCAGCTTCAGCCCATCGATTATAACAAATGGACTACCATCACCGAGGATGTGGAATTATTGTATACCGATGCGGGACATATCATCGGCAGTGCCTGTGTGCACCTGCGGATCAAAGAGAACGGCAACATCCGCACCCTGACCTTTAGTGGTGATGTGGGCCGTTACCGTGATGTGATCCTGCGTTCGCCCGATACCTTTCCGCAGGCGGATTATATCATCATGGAATCGACCTATGGCAACAAATTGCATGATATGCATGTCACCACGCCCGACCAGATACTGGAATGGGTGGAGCGAACCTGTGTACAAAAAAAAGGCAAGCTGATCATCCCTGCCTTCAGTGTGGGCCGCACACAGGAGATCCTGTTTGCGCTGAACCAACTGGAGCTGGAGAACCGTCTGCCCGACCTGGATTATTTTGTCGACAGTCCCCTGAGCATCGAAGCCACGGAGATCGTTAAGCGCTACCCGGAATATTTCAACAAAAGCATTCAGAAGATATTGCAAAGCGATAAGGACCCCTTCCAGTTCAAGGGATTGAAATATGTAAAGACGGTGGAGCAGAGCAAGATGCTGAATTTCAGGAATGGCCCCTGTGTGATCATCTCTGCCAGCGGCATGGCCGAAGCGGGCAGGGTAAAGCACCATATCAGTAACAATGTAGAGAACAGCCGGAATGCCATCCTGATGACAGGTTATTGCGAGCCGCATTCGCTGGGGGCACGCCTGCAGACAGGGGTGAAGGAAGTGCGGATCTTCGGGGTGATGCACGAGGTGAATGCCGAGATCGGCGCCATTCGGAGCATGAGCGCCCATGGCGATTATGAGGACCTGAGCCAGTGGTTATCCTGCCAGGACCCCAAGGCGGTACAGCGATTATTCCTCGTGCACGGAGAGTATGATGTGCAGCAGGATTTCAGGACCCGTTTATCGAAGAAAGGTTTCCTGGATATTGAAATACCCGAGCTGCATTATGAAGTGGGGTTGGGGTAGTTACAGGATGAAAAAAACAAGTTTCAAAAAAAAGCAAAAAGCAGGTTCCAAAAAACAAAAAACAAATATCAAATTCTAAAGCCAATTTCATTTTAGCAATATTCAAAATGATCCGATCTTGTGTTTTAAATTTTGTGATTTGTATTTTTTCTCTGTGTCTCTGTGCCTTTGTGGTTTTACTTTTTTTCCGAGGAATAATTCGTTTCAGACTTAATTTTGATTTTTCACCACAGAGGCACGGAGACACAGAGAGGGAATAGTTTAAATGGTCGTTCTATCCTTGTATTGTCAAAATTCTTGCGGATTCAAATTGGAATTTGGAACTTGATTTTTCTTATTTTTTTACCTGCAGCGCACTGAGAAGACAACCCAATATTCTGCATTTTCACCTTTGTGCCGCTGTGTCTCTGTGGTTTTACTTTTTTTCCGAGGAATAATTCGTTTCAGACTTAATTTTGATTTTTCACCACAGAGGCACGGAGACACAGAGATATTGAGCAATTAAATTTGATTTTTGGTGTTTCATTTTTCCTTGCTCAAATCCCAATTTTAGAGTTTCCCTAACCATCCTTTCACAACTCCTTAATAAACCCCGGCACCTTTTTTCCGTTTATAATTATGTACCAAACATGAAAACAATGAAACGGAGCATATTCACAGGGTTGGCCATGACCGGCATGATGGCGGTGCTGCTTTCAGGTTGTGCCGGTTCCGCCCATATCGAAAAAGATGATACCGCCAATTTCAGCAGCTACCGCAGCTTTAGCTGGCTGACCACCAAAAAAGACAGGAAAAACGACCTGGTGCAAAAGAAGATCAGTGATGCTGTATCGGAGCGGCTGGTCAAGGCAGGTTGGAAACAGGATGACCGCCACCCTGATATCTACCTTAATTATGATATTGCCGTAGACCGCAGCATCCGGAATAATTCCGAGCCCGTCTATTCCAGTCCCGGGTTCCGGTATTTATATAACCCGTTTTCCCGCCGGATCGTCACGGTCTATTACCCACCCCAGTTCCTGGGCTATGAGCGGAATGCCGAAAGCGTGCGGGAGGGAACGGTCACGATCACGATGATCGATGCAAAGACCGATAAAGTCGTTTGGCAGGGATGGTCGACCGGGGTGGTGAACAGTCCCAACCTGACCAGTAAAGAGATCCAATGGGCTGTGAAAAACATCTTTAAAAAATCTGATTTGGCGAAAAACTAAAGATATCCATGAAGGACGGTTTTGGACGATAGCCCCCGGGGAACCCGGGGGCTTTTTATGCAAAAAACATTTTGTGTTGAGACGGGCTAACCCTATCTTTGCCGTCCCAAAAACGGCCCGTTCGTCTAAGGGCTAGGACACCACCCTTTCACGGTGGTGATACGGGTTCGAATCCCGTACGGGCTACCTAGGTAATTTCAAGAAAAATCCCCGCAAATCATTGATTCTGCGGGGATTTTGTATTTTCTGCCCCTCTGTGTCTCCGTGCCGCTGTGGTTTTACTTTTATTCAATAAATGATATGTACCTACCCTGATTCAGCTTTTTTCACCACAGAGACACAGAGGCACAGAGGGGTACAGTTAATCAGAGGGAAGCATTGTTATTTGGAACCTGTTGCCTGTTTTTTGGTATTTTTTCTCCGCTGTTTCATCCTGCCAAGGGCCACGGCAAATTTTTTGGGTACGGCAAAGGCGATGAACAGCGCAATATACATGAGGATGGGCAGGAGGATGGACACAAAACAAAGGCAGAAGGCCACCATTGTATAAAGGATTGCATAGCGGTAGATCAGGGAAAAGGAATGATAGGATTCCCGGTTTTCATGATCGATCAGCTGGTGGGTATAGGCATAGCGGCAGATGCTGTAGGCGGCCACCGAGATCAGCACATAATTGGCGCCATAAATGGCGAGGGCGGTATGGCTTTCCTTTTCCAGGTACTCGGCCAGGATAGCGGTCGGGAAAGGGGTGAGTGTCACCAGGAAGAGCAGGGACCCGTTGATCCACATAATGCTGTTGTCCACTTTTTTGATCGGTTCAAAGGCATAATGATGGTTGATCCAGCAGACCAGGATGGTGATAAACCCGATAATAAAAGCGAGAAATGATTCCCAATGTTCCCAACTGGATTGCAGCAGGCCCTTTCCTTCCTGCGGGTGCAGGGTGGCGATCAGTTCCAGGACCAGGAGTGTGATGGCAATGGCGAAGACACCATCGCTGAAGGCCTCGATCCTGGTGGTTTCTTTGGTTTTTGTTTCCATCTGTGCATCTTTTATGTATCCAATACAGCCCGCAAACAAGTATGATAATGGCTCGGGAATGACCGGGATCAACAGCCTGACACTATTCCATTAAACGGTCAGCCCGGGCAGCAGCGAAGGTAAATTTTTTTAGAATTTCAGGAAAAATCCGGTTGGGGGTAGGCCAGGGTGCCTGGGATTTGTATTTCCTCTCTGTGCCTCCGTGC
The DNA here is from genome assembly GCA_016125075.1 of Terrimonas sp. Classification (GTDB taxonomy): domain Bacteria; phylum Bacteroidota; class Bacteroidia; order Chitinophagales; family Chitinophagaceae; genus SpSt-398. The sequence continues at coordinate 33,959 of WGMO01000018.1, read as the reverse complement.
CTCTGTGGTGAAAAAGCAAAATTAAGTCAGACATGAATTATTTCTCGGAAAGAAAGTATAACCACAGCGGCACAGAGGCACGGAGATGAGCAGTTAAGCTGTCCGGTCAAACTTTTCGGGTTTTGAAATTGAGATTTGTATTTTTCTTTGTGCCTCCGTGTCTCTGTGGTGAAAAAACAAATTTAAGACAGCTGCGAATTATTTTTCGGGAAGAAGTAAAACCACAGCGGCACAGAGACACGGAGATGAGCAGTTAAGCTGTTCGGTCAAACTTTTCGGGTTTTGAAATTGGGATATGGGATTTGTATTTTTCTTTGTGCCTCCGTGTCTCTGTGGTGAAAAAACAAATTTAAGACAGCTGCGAATTATTTTTCGGGAAAAAAGTAAAACCACAGCGGCACTGAGATGAATATTGTATTTGCGAAGGGCATTAGAAATACAAAGAAAACGCCGTTCCCTCTCCCTCAATCGACTGGGCCTGGATATTGCCCCGGTGCAGGATCATGATCTGTTTGCAGAGGCTGAGTCCGATGCCACTGCCGCTTTTCTTGGTGCTGAAAAAGGGAATAAAGATCTTGTCCATCACTTCCTCCGACATACCATTACCATTGTCGGCGACCTTGATCACGGTTTTTTTATTGGAAGATAAATAAGCTGATAAAATGATCCGGGGTTCCTCCCGGTCCTTCACCGCTTCTATGGCATTCACCACCAAATTGATCAATACCTGCTCCAGTAGATTGATATCGGCCTCCAGCACCAGGTCGGTATCTTTTAAGATGGTTTCCATCTCGATATTCTTCTGCTGCAGGGTGGGCTGCATCAGCTGGTAGAGATTTTCAAAAATATCCCGCACATAAACCTGCTGCAGGTTGAGCTTGGTGATCTTGTTCAGGTTCCGGTAGGTCTGTGCAAATTTCAACAGACCTTCGCTCCGCCGTTTGATGGTTTCAATCCCGATCTGCAGATCATCCACGGCCCCCGTATCATTACTGATCACTGCCATGGATTGCTGTAGCCGCAGTTTCAGCGTATCGGCAAGAGAAGAGATCGGTGCCACCGAATTCATGATCTCATGGGTCATCACACTCAATAACTTTTGCCAGGCTTTTGATTCGGTTTCATCCAGTGCCTCACTTACATTCTGGAAGGCGATCAGTTTATAGATATTTCCCTCAGTCTGGAAAGCCGTGCCGGATAATAATATCTTATTGGAATGTTTTTCCAGGTGCGCCGTTGCCACCTTGGATTCACCCGGCCGCAGGCTGATGATGGCATCATACAAAACCTCGTCCCGCTTCACCAGCGACTGGATGGTCTTGAGATAGGGAAGGGCCAGCATTTTTTTCAAAGACTCATTCATCCAGATCACCTCCCCGCTTTCTTCCTCGTATGAAATGATACCGGTATTGACCAGCTCCAATATCTTCTGCACATACTGGTACTGGGTCTCTTTTTCCTTGCTGATGACCTTGAAAGTGCTGTTGATCTCGTTAAAGCCTTCGCGCAGGGACTGCACTTCGGCAGGGGCATGCTTTACATCAAAATACCTTGAAAAATCACGGTAATGCACCGACTCCACAAACTGGTCTAGCTCATCATGGGCCTTGCGGTAAAAACGGTAAAACTCATATACCTGGTAGATCACAAGGGGCAGGGAAAGAAAAAGATAGAGGTACCACTGTTTCACCAGCAGGAAGGAAGCTCCCGTCAAAGTGATGAACATCAGGAGCACCCTTAACAGGACCCGCCATTCATGATTTTTTTTAGATATCATATTTGCTGATTCTTCTGTACAGGGCCGTCCTTGTCAGCCCCAGTTCTTTTGCGGCCTTGGTAATATTGCCATGGTGTTTCTGGATCACCCGCAGGATCGTGTTCTTTTCCACTGCCGTGAGTTTGAGTTCTTCGGGTTCCGTGTTTGCCGGTGCACAGGTTTCTAATCGGGAGAAGATGATATCACCCGCTGTCAACTGCTCGCCCTCGCTCATGATCACCGCCCGCTCGATCGAATACTGCAGCTCGCGCACATTGCCGGGGTAATGATATTGGCTCAATTTTTCCAGTGCCGACGCATCAAATTCCAAACTGGGCTTCAGGTATTTTTCGCTGTACAGTTTTATAAAATGGTTGGCCAGTAAGGGAATATCGCCTGAACGTTGCCGTAAGGGAGGGATGATGATCTCCACAGTATTGATCCGGTACACGAGGTCTTTCCGGAACCGCGATTCATTGGCCAGTTCCGTAATGGGCAGGTTGGTGGCACAGATCAGGCGGATATCCACGGGGATGGATTGATTGGAACCAATGCGGCTGATCTGCCTGTTTTGTAAAACACTCAATAACTTGGCCTGCTGGTGCAGATGGATATTCCCGATCTCATCCAAAAAAATAGTGCCGCCGTTTGCGGCTTCAAAACGCCCCGCCCTTTCTTCGCGGGCATCGGTGAAAGCCCCCTTTTTATGCCCGAACAGTTCACTCTCAAAAAGCGATTCGGTCAGGGCCCCCAGGTCCACTTTTACATAGGGTTTATCAGCCCGCAGGGATTGCTGGTGTATGATACGGGCCACCAGGTCCTTACCCGTGCCGTTTTCGCCCAGTAACAATACATTGGCATCCGTGGGCGCGATCTTCTCGATCTTATAATAGATCTCCTGCATGGCCTCCGATGCTCCGATCAGCTCCCGCCCGATCAGGGCATGCTGCGCCGATTGTGCGGAGTCCTTTTTCTCCTTGTTCTTCAGGGTCTCCCTGATGGTCTGCACCAGTTTCTCATTTTGCCAGGGCTTGACGATAAAATCGGCCGCTCCTTCTTTGAGCGAACGGACCGCCAGGTCGATATCCCCATAGGCGGTGATCATGATGACCGGTGTGGTACTGCGTATTTTTTTTACTTCTTTCAGCCAGAACAGGCCTTCATTGCCGGTATTGATGGTACTGTTAAAATTCATGTCCAGCAATACCATGTCGAACCGGTTCCCGTTTAAATGCTCATGGAGATTATTGGGGTTCTTTTCCGTAACGACATGGCTGGCTTCTGTTTTTAATAAAAGCCGGACGGCTGTTAAGATATCAGGGTCGTCGTCTACAACTAATATGGATGCGTTCTTCAGGTTCATCGTACTGTACCCATCTTATAGCTGCAATGATACCATAATTCCAAAGTCGTGGCAATTAATTTTTTATGGAAGGCGCCTGTAAAGAACTGTAACAAAACCGGACAGTCACTGTATCAAAACCGTACACTGTTCCATCCATGAAATCCCTAAACCCTTCATTTACAAGGATCCGAAAAATGGCATGTTCTTTCCAGTCTGTGCGGGGGAACACATCATCAAAAAAAACAGGACCAACCATGGTGGACAGGATCATCGAAAAGAAAAAATGGAGTAGAAAACGTATACTGACCATTGCCGGAATCAGTGCCCTGGTGATATTGATCGTCACCAGCTATTATCTTACTGCCGGAAAAAGCCGGCTGAATGTGGATGCCGAAAGGATCACGGTCAATGAAGTGTTTATGGGTCCCTTCCAGGAAACGATACCGGTAAACGGTGTCGTGCTGCCCATCACCACCATCTATCTCGATGCCCTGGAAGGCGGGCGCGTAGAAGAGAAATTTGTGGAAGACGGTGCCGTGATGAAAAAAGGGGAACCCATCCTCCGTCTCTCCAATACCGATCTTGAGCTGAGCCTCGTGAACCAGGAGACCTCGGTGTATAATCTTTTAACACAGATGCAGATCTCGCAGAACGCGGCCCGGCAAAACACCATCTCCAAATTGAACCAGAACACCGATGTGGAAAGCGCCCTCAAGGAAGCGGAAAGAAAATATCTCCTCAATAAAAAATTATACGAGCAGAAAGTGATCGGCCTGCAGGAGTTTAAGGAATCGGAAAATAATTACCAGTACCTCGTGGAAAAGAAAAGGCTGAGCCAGCAGATCCTGAGCCAGGATTCTATTTCGGTGAAACAGGAATTGGACCAGGCCCGGAGTTCCTACCTGCGCACCCAGAATGCACTGGAGCTGATGCGGAAAAAAGTCGGTGACCTGATCGTCCGCTCACCCATCGACGGGCAACTGACCTCCCTTGATGCCGAGATCGGGCAATCGAAAAATAAAGGCGACCGGCTGGGGCAGATTGATGTACTGACGGGCTTTAAAGTAAGGGCCGATATCGATGAACATTATATCACCCGGATCTATACCGGCCTCACGGGGCAGTTCACCCTGGCGGGCAAGGACTTCAAACTCGTGATCAAAAAAGTATATACCCAGGTCACCAATGGAAAATTCCAGGTGGATATGGAATTTGAAGGCGAAATACCCAAGGGGATCCGGAGGGGACAGACCCTGCAGGTTCGGCTGGCCCTCAGCGAAGAGAAACAGGCCCTGCAGATCGCGAAGGGTGGTTTTTACCAGCAAACCGGTGGCAGCTGGATTTTTAAACTCAGTGAAAACGGCAAGTCGGCCTACAGAGTCAATATCCAGTTGGGTAACCAGAACCCTGACTATTACGAGATCCTCGATGGATTGAAAACCGGCGATAAAGTGATCACATCGGGCTATGAGAGTTTTGGTGACATGGAAGAACTGATCTTAAAATAATATAAACCTTCATCATGCAACTAAAATCAATCATTATCATCATGACCGTTCTGCTGGTTACCCTGCACAGTCTTTCTGCCACGGACCGGTTAAAATCGCATTGCCCTTTGCAGCCCGAAACAGAACCGGCTACGACCATGGATATCAACAGCCAGGCCGGCAATACGGGCGAAATTTTTTATGGTCAATTTGTCAACCATTTTTCATCAGTCTTATAAAATCAATCAATGAATATGAACAACATGATTACCATCAGGGAACTGGAAAAGATTTACCGCACCGAGGAAGTGGAAACTGTGGCCCTGAACAAGCTGTCCATCGAAGTGAAAGAAGGTGAATTTGTAGCGATCATGGGCCCTTCGGGATGCGGGAAATCGACCCTGCTGAACATACTGGGCCTGCTCGATGACCCCGATGGCGGGAGTTTTATTTTTAACGGCACCGAAGTGGCGCAGTTCAATGAACGCAAAAGGGCGGACCTGCGCAAAAGGAATATCGGTTTCGTGTTCCAGAGTTTTAACCTGATCGATGAACTGACGGTCTTTGAAAATGTGGAACTGCCCCTGATCTATACCGGTGTTAAATCCGGCGACCGGAAAAAGAGGGTGGAAGAAGTGCTGGACAAGATGCAGATCATGCACCGGCGCAACCACTATCCGCAGCAGTTATCGGGAGGGCAGCAGCAAAGGGTTGCCGTGGCCCGGGCGGTTGTCAACAACCCCAAACTGATCCTCGCAGATGAACCTACGGGTAACCTGGATTCATCCAACGGGAATGAAGTGATGCAGTTGCTCACCGATCTGAATGAGAAGGGAACGACCATCGTCATGGTCACCCACTCTGAACACGATGCAAGGTATAGCCACCGCGTGATCCGTATGCTGGACGGGCAGACGGTGACGGAAAACTTACTGGTATAAATAACCGAAATAGACATGATTAGGAATTACTTCAGGATAGCATACCGGAACCTCAAAAGGCATAAGGTTTTTTCGATTATCAATATCACGGGACTGGCCATCGGCATCGCCTCCTGCCTGCTCCTGTTCACAATCATCCGGTATGAACTGAGTTATGACCGTTTTCATCCCGGCTATCAACACTTGTACCGGGTGGTGACGGAAGACAAGAGCGCCGATGGTGTTTTTCATACCCCCGGTATTCCCTTCCCGGCCCTGGAAGCCCTGCGGATCGATATCCCCGATATGCAATGGGGAGCACTTTTTGCCAGCGAAGGGAGCCAGGTAACGGTTTTGGGTAAGGGAGAAACGGGTAATACCCCAGAGAAAAGGTTTATCGAGAACAGTGGATTCTTTTTTGCTGATCCCCAGTTCTTTCAGGTTTTCAGGTATACCTGGCTGTCAGGATCCCCTGCTGTTCTGGCGGCACCTAATAATACGGTCCTGACCAAAAAAACCGCCATCAAATATTTCGGCGACTGGAAGCAGGCCATGGGGCAATTGCTGAAACTGGATAATACGGTGACCGTAAAAGTGGCGGGCATCCTCGAAGATATTCCCCATAATACCGACCTGCCGCTGTCCATCGTTACCTCTTATGAAACTGCCAAGGCTAATCCTTCCACTTATTTCTATTCTGATTCCTGGGGCAATACCACGAGCAGTTTCCAGATCTATGCTTCCTTGCCGGGGAATATCCCGGTCGCAAGGATCAACCTGCAACTGGAAGCATTCAGTGCCAAAAATTATAAAGACCGGAAAAGGGCGGTGCGTACCCATTTTCTCCAGCCACTGAGCCAGCTGCATTTTGATAAACGATTCGGGACCTTCGGCGATCATGTAACAGCCATGGGTACCCTATGGACCCTTGGCCTGATCGGTGCCTTCATCATTATCATGGCCTGTATCAATTTTATCAACCTCTCCACCGCCCAGGCTATTGGCCGGAGCAAGGAGATCGGTATCCGGAAGGTGCTGGGCAGTTTCCGCTGGCAACTGTTCGGGCAGGTGATGGGCGAAACCGCGCTGATCGTTCTTGCCGCGGTGATCCTGGCCCTTGCCCTCGCGACCTTCAGCCTGCCCTTCATCAAACATATAGCTTCCATCGATGAGACCCTGGGTTTCCTGAACTGGGGCACCCTTTTCTTCCTTGTCATCCTCATCCTGGTCGTAACCGTATTGGCAGGGCTTTACCCGGCCATGATCCTTTCAGGTTTTAAACCGGTGCTGGCACTGAAAAACAGGATCACATCGGCCCAGATCGGAGGCATCTCCCTCCGTAGGGGGCTGGTGGTTACCCAGTTTGCCATTTCGCAGGTACTCATAATCGGTACCGTCGTGGCCGTCACCCAGATGAAATATGTACAGGATGCTGACCTTGGTTTCGCCAAAGATGCGATCCTGGTTTTTAATGCAAATACCGACAGCGCTTTCCATACCCGGCAAAAGACCTTTAGCGGGGAGTTGAAAAGAATGCCCGATGTGGCCGCCGTGAGTTTTAGCAGCGACCTTCCTTCTTCCGGGAATAACTGGACCACCAATTTTGCTTATGACCACCGCCCCGATGAAAATTTCGGGCTGGATATCAAATATGCCGATCACAATTATTTCAGCACCTATGGCCTCCGGTTCCTGGGGGGCAGGGGCTTCTCTGAAAGTGATACCACCCGCGAAGTGGTGATCAATGAAACCCTGACCAAGAAACTGGGACTTACCGACCCCACCCAGGCCATTGGGAAGGAGATCAGGATGGGGAGCCAGCCCTGGAAAACGATTGTGGGGGTGATCAGGGATTTCAAGACCAATTCATTGAAGGAGGAAGTGCGGCCCATCATCATTGCCGAGAACAGGCAGTTTTACTGGGTCACCGGTATCAAACTTAAATCTGCCGACCTGGCAAGGACAAAAGCTGCAGTCGAAAAGGTATGGGATGAAGTTTATCCCGAGTATGCCTATACGAACAATTTTGTGGATGATACCCTCGCAGAGTTTTATGAACAGGACGAGCAACTGGCATTATTGTATAAACTCTTTGCCGGCATCGCGATTTTTATTTCCTGTCTTGGTCTCTATGGACTGGTCTCTTTCATGGCGGCACAAAGAACCAAGGAAGTGGGGATCCGGAAAGTGCTGGGTGCATCTGCCGGAAATATTGTGTACCTGTTTTCGCGGGAATTCATCATCCTGATCAGCATCGCCTTCCTGATCGCGGCGCCCCTGGCGTATTATATCATGCAAAGCTGGCTGCAGGATTTTGTATACCGCATCAACCTGGGGTTGGGTGTTTTCCTGGTCGCCATTTTTATTTCTGCCATCGTTGCCCTCCTGACGGTAGGGTATAAAGCGGTGAGGGCAGCGACCGCCAACCCGGTTAAAAGCCTGAGAACCGAATAAGAAATATTATGATAAAAAATTATTTCATAACGGCATGGCGTAAGCTAAGAAAAAACAAGCTGTATTCCGTTATTAACATCTTTGGCTTGTCCATGGGGCTGACGGCCTGTTTACTGATCGGTATCTATATCCATCATGAACTGAGTTACGATAAATTCAATAAAAAGGCCGACCGTATTGTAAGGGTCACCATGGAAAGTAGTTTTGCCGGAACGGTCGGCACAACGGCAACGACCGGTACAAAAGTCGGCCCCCAGTTCAAAAGGACCTTCCCGGCCGTGGAAGAATATGTTCGCACTTATGTTGGCCATAATGTGGTGAAAAGCGGCGACAAGGTCTTTGAAGAACCGCAGATCCTTTATGCAGACCCGGCCTTCTTTAAAATTTTCTCCTTCACCCTGTTAAAAGGTGATGCCGCTTCTGCGCTGGATGCACCCGATAAGATCGTATTGACGGCCTCTACGGCTAAAAAATATTTCGGGGAAGAAGATCCGCTGAACAAGACCCTGGCTTCGGGGGGCAAGGATTTCAGGGTATCGGCCATTTGTGCGGATGTACCCCAGCAATCACAGGTGAAATTTGATTTCGTGACACAGTTCCTGAACCTGGGCAATGGCGTGCAGGAGGAGACCTGGTGGACGGCCAACTGGATCACCTACCTGTTGCTCAAGGATAAAAACAGCATCGCCGCCTTACAGGGACAGGTAGACGCTTATATGAAAACCCCGGCTGTTCGGCAGGATGCAGAACTGAAGGGGAATGATCAACTTGCCTATCACCTGGAACCGCTCACTTCCGTCCACCTTTATTCTTCCCTGGCAGGTTTTGAACCCAATGGCAATATCACTTATATATATGTGTTTGCCACAATCGCCCTGCTGATACTGATCATCGCCTGTGCCAACTATACCAACCTGGCTACTGCTTTATCCGTGGGCAGGACCAGCGAGATCGGGATGAGAAAAGTGCTGGGCGCCACCCGGAAACAGGTCTTCTTACAGTTTATCGGTGAATCAGCCCTGATGACGGGTATCGCAACATTGCTGGCATTTGTATTGGGGATCCTATTACTTCCTTATTTCAATCATATCACCGGCAAGTCCTTCACTGCTGATGTGTTCTTTCAACCCGGGATCATCCTTGTGTTGCTCCTGTTTGCCATCGGCGTCAGTTTTTTTGCGGGTCTCTATCCGGCCATCGTCTTATCGGGTACTCAGATCGCATCCATCTTAAAGAAAGGTTTTACATTTTCCGGCGGAAGGAATACCATCCGAAAAGGACTGATCGTGATCCAGTTTGGCATCTCCGTTTTCCTGATCAGCTATACGGCTATTATCATGCAGCAGATGCACTTTATGCAGACAAAGAATTTAGGATACGATAAAGACCATATCACGGTATTACCCATCGGCGGCAATATGTTACGGAATTTCCAGTCCCTGAAAGATGCTTTCCAGCAGGTGCCGGGCGTGCAATCCGTCACGGCGGCTTATGAAACTCCCGAGTTCGTGGAGTGGAGCGATGGCATTACTGCCGTAGATGAAAAGGGTAAACATGATATATCATTGAACGCAATGCCGGTCGACCTGGATTTTATTAAGACCATGAAGATGGAACTGGTGGCAGGTCGTGATTTTCAATCCTCTGATTTTGCACTGATGGATACCAGTCATAACGGTGACCATTACCGGCAGCCCTATATCATCAATGAATCACTGGCCCGTAAAATCGGCTGGACCCCTGAAAATGCCATTGGCAGGATCATCGAGAACAGGGCCCTGGGCCCCATTGTGGGTGTGGTGAAGGATTTTAACTTCAGCAGCCTGCGCGAACCGGTGGGTCCCCTGCTGATATTCCTGGGCCGCGATTTTTCCCGTTTTTTCATGGCCAGGATCGAAGGCAATGACATGAAAGCAACATTGGGCCGGCTGGAAACGGTTTGGAAACAGCGTATCCCTGATCGTCCTTTTGCTTACCATTTTTTAGATGAGGACTATAATAAGCTCTACCAGTCGGAGCAACGTTCTGCAGTCTTGTTCAGTGTTGCCGCCAGCCTGGCCATTATCCTGGCCTGCCTGGGTTTATTTGGTCTGGCGGCCTTCACCACGCTGCAGCGTACAAAGGAGATCGGTATCAGAAGGGTGTTGGGTGCCAATATCAGTAGCATCACCTTCCTGGTGGCCAGGAATTTTTTATTACTGGTTTCAATATCCATAATGGTGGCGGTGCCGGTAGCCTGGTGGGCCGGTAACAGGTGGCTGGAAGATTTTGCTTTCCGGGTACCCCTGCAGGTTTATGTATTTGTGATGGCAGCGGTTTCCACCCTGCTCATCGCATTGTTTACCGTGGGTTTTCATTCCGTCAGGGCGGCCTTATCCAACCCGGTGCATTCGCTGCGGTCGGAATAAGGGTAATTATGATAGCGGTGTGCGATTTAAAAAATTTTAAAATACAGTTATGATCCAGAACTACCTCAAAGTGGCTTTCCGTAACCTGAAAAAAAATTTTGGGTATAGCGCCATCAATATCATCGGCCTGGCCATCGGCCTCGCGACCTGTATATTGATCACCCTCTATGTAAAGGATGAACTGAGCTATGACCGGTTTTTCAAAAATGCTGACCGCATCTACCGGATCAACTCCGATCTGCGTTTTGGTGGCGGCGACCTGCACATGACCCAGACATCCGATATGATGGGGGAGCTCCTGAAAAAAGATTATCCGCAGGTAGAAGAATATACCCGTATCTATACCAGCAATGGAGATAAGCTAATCAAAAAAGGCAATGATTTTATTGATGAAACACATGTAGCCCATGTGGATTCTACCTTTTTCACCGTCTTCTCGCTGCCGGCCATCGAAGGCGACATCCGTACCGCCCTCAATGAACCCAATTCGGTTGTACTGACAGAATCGGCGGCCCTGAAATATTTTGGCACCCAACAGGTATTGGGTAAGCAAATCACTGTGAAGGAAGATAACCAGGAAAAACCATATAAGATCACAGCAGTGATCAGGGATATCCCGGATAATTCACATATGAATTTCAATTTCCTGTTCTCCATGAAGAATGTGGATTACCAGTGGGGCCAGCTCACCAGCCATAACTTCCATACCTACCTCCTGTTCAAACCCGGTACCGACTACAAGGCCTTTGAAAAAAACTTTGATACCTACCTCGATAAATATGTACTGCCCTATGCACAACAGTTCATCGAAGTGAAAAGTATGGATGAGCTGAGAAAGGCAGGTAACTATCTCAGATACTCGCTGATGCCGCTTACCGATATCCACCTGCACAGCGATTACTCTTACGAGATCACACCCTCTGGGAATATCCAGTATATTTATATTTTTTCGGCGGTGGCCCTCTTTATTCTCGTATTGGCCTGTATCAATTTCATGAATCTCAGCACGGCCCGGAGTGCAAGGCGTGCCCGGGAAGTGGGGATCCGCAAAGTACTGGGCACCGAAAGAAAGACCCTGATCGTGCAGTTCCTGATCGAGTCGACCCTGACAGCTTTTATCGCCCTGCTTTTTTCCCTCCTGATCGCTTACCTGGTATTGCCGATCTTTAACGATATAGCAGCCAAATCACTTTCCTTAAAAAGTTTGCTGGCCCTGCATTTACTGCCCTTCCTGCTGCTCCTGCCCTTTGTGGTAGGCATATTGGCGGGGAGCTACCCGGCCTTGTTCCTGTCTGGCTTTAAGCCGATCGTGGTGTTAAAAGGAAATGCAAATACCGGGTTTAAGAAAAGTAACCTGCGGAACGTATTGGTGGTATTCCAGTTTGCGACATCTATTGTACTGATCATCGGTACCATCATCGTGTACAGCCAACTTCAATATATCCGGAACAAGAAGATCGGTTTTAACAAGGACCAGGTGCTGATCATTGACAGGGCCTATGCGCTCAATAAGAATATTGATGCTTTCAAAACAGAAGTGCTGTCCCTGCCGGGGGTGACCAGTGGTACGATTTCTTCTTACCTGCCCGTAAGCAATTCTTCCCGCAGCGATAATACCTATTCGAAAGAGGCCGTGATGGATGTGAAGAACGGAATTGATATGCAGACCTGGTTCGTGGATGATGATTATATAAAGACGATGGGCATGGAAATGGCAGAGGGAAGAAATTTCTCAAAAGAATATGGATCGGATTCGAGCGCCATACTAATCACAGCAACTACGGCCAAATTACTGGGGTATGAGCATGCCGTAGGAAAATTCATCTATGCGCCGGTCAATGACGGGAATACCCTGGTCCCCCTAAGGGTCATCGGTGTGATTAAGGATTTCCATTTTGAATCCCTGCGGCAGAAACTCGGACCGCTTTGCATGCGGTTGGGCAGGAGTACGGGCCTGGTATCTTTCAAGGTGTCGCCATCCAATATCAAAAGCCTGATCGCAAAGGTGGAAGGCAAATGGAAGGCCATGGCGCCGGGTATGCCTTTCAGTTACCGTTTCATGAGCGATTCCTTTAATGATATGTACCGCAGCGAACAGCGGGCCGGCACCCTGGCTATGAGCTTTTCCGTACTGGCCATCCTGATCGCCTGTCTTGGGTTATTAGGGCTCATCACCTATATGGCGGAACAACGTAATAAGGAGATCGGCATCCGCAAAGTGCTGGGAGCATCTGTGAGCAATGTGGTCCTGATGCTGTCCAAAGATTTCCTGGTGCTGGTGATCATCGCTTCTGTGATCGCATTCCCGGTAGCCTGGTGGGCCATGCATAAATGGCTGCTTGATTTTGAATACCGGGTCGGAATCAGTGTATGGGTCTTTGTGATCGCCGCCTTTACGGCGGTAGCGATCGCCCTGTTGACGGTGAGCTACCAGGCCATCAGGGCTGCCATCGCCAACCCGGTAAATGCTTTACGAACAGAATGACAGGATATCCATGATAAAGAATAATTTATTTGTCGCCTTCCGGAATTTTAAACGCAATAGGGTCTTTTCAATGATCAATATTGCCGGGCTTGCCATTGGTATCAGCAGCGCCCTGGTGATCTACCTGATCGTCTCCTTTGAATTCAGCTTTGAAAAATTCAGGAAAGATGAAGACCGTATTTATCGTGTTGTTTCCGATATCACATTTCCCGGTGAAGTGAAATTCAGGAATTCAGGTGTCCCCATGCCCATGCCAAAGGCCGTTCGGTCAGACCTCACGGGTATTGAGACGGTCACGCAATTTGTGACGGCTTATGAACCGGAGATAACGATACCGGCTCCCGGAAACGGGGTGCCGGCCCAATACCGGAAACAAACTGATATCATCTATACCGATGCTGATTATTTTTCGATATTCCAATATGACTGGGTAACGGGTTCCGCTGAGATCGCCATGCATGAACCTTTCCGGGTCGTGCTTACTGAAGAAAGGGCACGGCTCTATTTTGGCGACATGCCCTATAAGGATATGATGGGCCGGCAGGTCATCTATAATGACAGTATCAAAACAACTGTGGCGGGCATTGTAAAATTCCCCCGGGAGAAAGCCACCGATTTCCGTTTTCGTGAATTCATCTCCCTGCCCACCATCATGACCACCGGGCTGGTCAGGCAGTATGGCGGCGATGAATGGGGAAATATCAGTTCCAGTTCGCAGATGTTTGTCAAACTCAAAAAAGGGATAGACCCCGCCACAATTAATACCCAGTTTGCCGGGCTTCGTCTCAAATACAATCCGCCGGATAAAGGCGACAAAGATGATACGGGTAACCATCTCCAGGCGCTGGCCGATATACATTTCAACCCGGATTATGACACTTTTAACCAGCGACAGGCGCATCGGCCCACCCTCTATGGGTTGCTGGCCGTGGCTGCATTCCTATTATTACTGGGCTGTATCAATTTTATCAACCTTACCACGGCCCAGTCGGCACAAAGAGCCAGGGAGATCGGTATCCGCAAAACATTAGGAAGCGGTAAGCGGCAGATCATCGGGCAGTTTTTAACCGTGACCCTACTACTAACTGTAATGGCTACTGTCTTATCGATCGCGATCACCCCCTGGTTATTGAACATATTCAAGGATTTTATCCCCCCCGAAATCAGTTTTGCGTCGATCAACCAGCTGCATGTCTGGATCTTCCTGCTGCTATTGGTCCTGCTGATGACCCTGCTCTCTGGTTTTTATCCGGCCTGGGTGCTCACTGCCTTTAAGCCGGTCAATGTTTTAAAAGATAATCAGCAGTCCGGTGGGGGACAGAACCGGAAAACCTGGTTAAGGAAATCGCTGACCGTAACGCAGTTTGTGATTGCCCAGTTCCTGGTCGTGGCCACCCTGGTGGTCAGTGAGCAGATCCATTATTCGCTGAACCGGGACCTGGGTTATAAAAAGGAAGCCATCCTGTATTTCCGTACCCCGCATAATAATTATTCCAGGGAAGTCGATAACAGGCGGTTCACCCTGTTTGATCGTTTGAAAAACCTGCCGGGTATTGAAAAGCTTAGTCTTGGGGGTGCGGCACCGGCACATAATTCAACTTCTTCCACGTCGATGAAAGTGGATAATGGGAAGAAGGAAGTGGAACTGATGGTGGAGGTCCTGAATGCGGACCCTGATTATTTCGATATCTATCAAATGAAATTGCTGGCAGGAAGATACCCTTCCAAAAGCGACACCTTGAAAGAATACCTCGTCAACCAGACCTTCGCCAGCGCAGTGGGATGGACCGACCCGGAAAAAGCCCTGGGGCAAATGGTTACGCGGGGAAAGGCCCGGATCCCGATCGTGGGATTGCTGGCCGACTTTCATACCAAGTCGACCCATGAGCCGATAAAACCCCTGGCGTATTCAAGTGCCGATAACAGCAGCTATATGATGCACCTGTCACTTTCGCCGCGTCAGGTTGCTACAGGGCAATGGAAAGAAACGATTCATGCCATTGAAAAGGATTTCAAAGCGCTTTACCCGGAAGATGATTTCCAATATGAATTTTTTGATGATACAATCGCCGCTTTTTATAAAAAGGAGCAGGATATTTCCAGGTTGCTGAACTGGGCTGCAGGCCTGAGTATTTTTATCAGCTGCCTGGGCTTGCTGGGGCTCGTGATCTTCACCACCAATAACCGGGTCAAAGAGATCGGCATCCGGAAAGTATTGGGCGCTTCGGTGGCACAAATCGTTTCCATCTTAACGAAGGACCTTGTTATACTGGTACTGGTGGCCTTTGTCATTGCCACACCGCTGGCCTGGATGGCCATGCATAAATGGCTGGACAATTTTGTGTACAGGACATCAATCGGCTGGTGGGTCTTTGCTGTATGCGGACTGGGGATGTTTGTACTGGCCATCCTGATATTAAGCCTTCGGACCATTCAAGCTGCGCGGGCCAACCCGGTAAAAAGTTTAAGAACAGAATAAATAATAAAATATGTTGCTCAACCTGAAAGGAATTTTTAAATGGGTGCAGACCGGCGGAGCCAGGACCTTCCTGCTCAGGGATATCAATCTTACGGTGGAAGAAGGCGGGTTCATCAGCATCATGGGGCCTTCGGGCTCCGGCAAATCGACCCTGCTGAATGTGATCGGGATGCTGGATGAATTTGATGAAGGCGAATTCCTGTTCCTGGAGGAACCGGTACACCAGTTGAAAGAAAAACAAAGGGCCGCCCTGTATAAACAGTATATCGGTTTTGTGTTCCAGGCTTATCATCTTATTGATGAACTCACCGTTTATGAAAACATTGAAACACCCCTGATCTACCAGGGCATCAAGAAGGCAGAAAGAAAAGCGCTGGTGGCCGATATGCTGGACCGTTTCAATATCGTTGGCAAGAAAGACCTTTTTCCCACCCAGTTGTCAGGAGGCCAGCAACAGCTGGTGGGTATTGCCAGGGCCCTGATTGGTAAACCCAAATTATTGCTGGCCGATGAACCTACGGGTAACCTCAACTCCAGCCAGGGAGAAGAGATCATGAACCTCTTCCGCCAATTGAATAAGGAAGGAGTGACGATCATCCAGGTGACACATTCAGAAAAAAATGCTTCCCATGGACAGCGGATCATCAACCTGCTGGACGGGAGGATCGAATAAAAGAAAGAAGAACATTAAAATGACTGATATGAAAAAAAGAAGGGTGCCGCTCATGGTGATATTGTTTCTGTTAGCTGGATGGGGCAGCTATGCCCAGGATTTGCCGGCAGGAACCCTTTCCCTGCGACAATGTATAGAGACAGCCATAGCCAATAACAGGGATGTGCGGCAAGGAGATCTGCAGGTACAGGAAGACCGGCTGAACTGGAAACAATCAAAACTGAATATGCTTCCCGACCTCAACGGGATATTGAACCACCAGCTTAATACGGGCCGGAGCATTGACCCTTTCACTAACGGGTATATCAACCAGAATTACAGTTCGGCGGCCTATAGCATCAACAGCGGGGTCATCCTGTTCAACGGGTTTTCCATCCAGAATGGCATAAAGCAGAATTCCCTGGCCTATGAAGCCTCTAAAATGGACGGACAGCAAATAAAAGATAACCTGACCATTAACGTTATACTGGCCTACCTGCAGGTCTTAAGCAACCGGGACCTGGTGGCGCAGGCTGCTGAGCAGGTCGAACTTTCGAAAAAGCAGGTCGAACGCCTGGAATTATTGAACCGCGACGGGGCCATTCCTCCTTCGCAGTTATCCGATCTCAGGGGGCAGTTTGCCGGTGACCGGCTGGCCTACCTGAATGCAGAAAAAGCCTGGGAATCTTCGAAGATCTATCTCTTTCAGCTGATGAACCTGCCTTATGGCAGTGACCGCAGTTTTGAAAATATTGAAACCAGTTCTTTTGCCGCCAGCTACCCGGACACACCGGATAAGATCTATGCGACCGCACTCGAAAAATTTGCGCTGGCAAGATCGGTCGACCTGCGAAAAGAAAGTGCCGAAAAAGCGGTGAAAGTGTTTCAGGGCCAGTTGTTCCCCACACTGAGCCTGAACGGGAACCTGAGTTCTAATTATTCCAGCGCGGCAACTAAGGCGCTGTTCCTGAACAGCACGGATGTTACATCTGATGATTATGTGGTGGTGAATGGGAATTCCGTTCCTGTGATCAGGAAACAGAACAATTATAATTACCAGAAAATAAAATATGGCAGCCAACTGGATAATAACCTTTTCACCTCGGTGAGCCTGAACCTCCGGATCCCGATCTTTAATGCCGGGTCGGCGAGAAACAGGGTCAAAATGGCGAGGATCCGGCTGGAGAGCACAGATATCGCAGCCAAAACCACGAAGATCCAGTTGCAGCAATCTATCGAGCAGGCCTACCTGAACATGACCACGGCCTTTCAAAGTTACAAGACCCTGCTGGAGCAAGTCACCGCATACCAGGAATCTTTCCGGGCTGCCGAGATCCGTTTCAATGAAGGGGTGGGGAATACGATCGATTACCTGACGGCAAAGACCAACCTCGACCGGGCCAATATCAACCTCATCAATGCCAAATATGATTATGTGTTAAGGATCCGGATCCTTGATTTTTACCAGGGCAAGCCGCTTTGGTGAGAAAATAGCAAATAACAAAAATTAAATTTTTACGTCTCTGTGCCTCTGTGTCTTTGTGGTGAAAAAAACTAAATTGAGACAGCCACAAATTATTTTTCGAAAAAAAAGTAAAACCACAGAGGCACAGAGACACGAAGATGAACAGTTATCCGGTATGGTCAAAATTTTTCGAGATTTGGGGTTTGATAATTGTATTTTCCTCTCTGTGCCTCCGTGTCTCTGTGGTGAAAAAATCTAAATTCAAACAGCCGCAAATTATTTCTCGAAAAAAAGTAAAACCACAGCGGCACAGAGACACGGAGATGAACAGTTATCCGGTATGGTCAAAATTTTTCGAGATTTGGGGTTTGATAATTGTGTTTTCCTCTCTGTGCCTCCGTGCCTCTGTGGTGAAAAAACAAAATTAAGTCAGACATGAATTATTTCTCGGAAAGAAAGTATCACCACAGAGACACAGAGACACGGAGATGAACAGTTATCCGGTATGGTCAAACTTTTCGAGATTTGGGGTTTGATAATTGTATTTTCCTCTCTGTGCCTCTGTGTCTTTGTGGTGAAAAAAACTAAATTGAGACAGCCACAAATTATTTTTCGGAAAAAAAGTAAAACCACAGAGGCACAGAGACACAGAGATGTACAGTTATTCTGCTCAGTCTGGCTTATTGGGTATGCGAATTGAAACTTGGAATTTGTGTTTTGTATTTTCCGCCCTGCCTCTCTGCAATTGCCCGTATTCCATCCCCCTATCCTGCCTTTCAGGCACTTAGAACAAACATTTGTCCGCCTAAGCCCCAAAATTTGCCCTTATCGTAACCGGCTAATTCCTTAAACTCGCTTTAGTTTTCATACATTTGCACCTCAATTTTAATCTTCTAAATAAAATTCAATCAGTAACCATGAGTACAGTTAAAGTTGCCATTAATGGTTTCGGACGGATCGGCCGCCTCGTTTACCGCCAGATATATAATATGAAAGGCATTGATGTTGTGGCGATCAATGATCTTACCAGTCCCAAGGTTTTAGCCCACCTGCTTAAGTACGACAGCGCCCAGGGCCGCTTTAATGAGGATGTAAAGGCTACGGAAAATTCTATCGTGGTGAATGGTGATGATATAAAGATTTATGCCCAACGTAACCCGGCCGAAATTCCCTGGAAAGACCATGATGTGGATGTGGTGCTGGAATGTACCGGTTTCTTTGCCGACAAGGATAAAGCATCCGCCCACCTTACTGCCGGCGCTAAAAGAGTCGTGATCTCCGCCCCGGCTACGGGTGACCTGAAAACCATTGTTTTCAATGTGAACCATAAGATTCTTGATGGCAGCGAGACCGTGATCAGCTGCGCTTCCTGCACCACCAACTGCCTGGCGCCAATGGCCCAGGTGCTGGAAGAAAAATATGGTATCGTGAATGGTCTGATGACAACGGTACATGCTTATACCAATGACCAGAATACACAGGATGCCCCGCATGCAAAAGGTGACCTTCGCCGTGCACGTGCTGCCGCCCAGAATATCGTGCCCAACAGCACCGGTGCGGCAAAAGCGATTGGACTGGTTTTACCCAGCCTGAAAGGAAAACTGGATGGTTCAGCACAAAGAGTACCCACCCTGACCGGGTCCCTGACCGAACTGACCTGCATGCTGGGAAAGAAAGTGACCGTGGACGAAGTGAATGCGGCGATGAAGGCGGCCAGCAACGAAAGTTTCGGTTATACCGAAGATGAGATCGTGAGCAGTGATATCATCGGTATCCACTTCGGTTCCCTCTTTGATGCTACGCAGACCCGGGTACAAACAGTAGGGGATACGCAACTGGTCAGGACCGTAAGCTGGTATGATAACGAGATGAGTTATGTGAGCCAGCTCGTCAGAACCGTGCATCATTTTGCCACCCTGATCAGCAAATAAAATGTATAAAAAAACCTGATGCCCCTCATAAAGGGGCATTTTTCTTTCCGTTATTTTTGAGTTCCATAAATAATTTACCATGTCAGTATTTGCCCGTCATGATTTTAAGAATGAAAAAGCATTGATCCGTGTGGATTTTAATGTTCCGTTAAACGATCAGTACGAGATCTCTGATGATAATCGCATGAAGGCGGCCATCCCGACCATCAAAAAGGTTTTGGCCGATGGGGGAAAAGTCATTCTCATGAGCCATCTCGGCCGTCCCAAGGACGGGCCCACGGAAAAATATTCTCTCAAACACCTGGTGCCCCATCTCCGGGAATTGCTGGGTGGAACAAAGGTCCTTTTTGCCGATGACTGTATCGGTGAGCAGGCATTTCAAATGGCATCATCGATGCAGCCGGGGGAGGTCTTATTGCTGGAAAACCTCCGTTTTTACAGGGAAGAGGAAAAAGGCAATGAAGATTTTGCCAAAAAACTGGCAACCCTCGGGGATGTATATGTGAATGATGCCTTTGGAACAGCACACCGGGCCCATGCTTCCACCGCGGTAATCGCCAAATATTTCGCTGCCGGTAAAAAAATGTTCGGGCTCCTCATGGAAGGAGAGGTGAGCAGCGCGGAAAAAGTATTGCATCAATCCGAGAAACCATTTACCGCCATCATCGGCGGGGCCAAGGTTTCGGATAAGATACTCATCATCGAAAACCTGTTGGAAAGGGCCACCGATATCATTATCGGCGGCGGTATGGCCTATACGTTTATGAAAGCGGAGGGGGGCAGTATTGGTAATTCCCTGTGTGAAGATGACCGGCTGGATACCGCTCTCCAGTTGATGGAAAAAGCTGCCGCAAAAGGGGTCTGTATCCACCTGCCTTCGGATTCGGTGATTGCCGATAAATTTGCGGCGGATGCCGAAACCTCGGTCTCTCCCAGCAACCATATACCGGACGGATGGATGGGGCTTGATATCGGTACAATGGCCTGCGACCAGTTCTATAATGTATTGAAAAGAAGCAGGACGATTCTCTGGAATGGCCCCATGGGTGTTTTTGAGATGGAAAAATTTCAGCACGGTACCCGTTCGATCGCGAAGGCCGTGGCAGAAGCCACCGCAAACGGGGCATTTTCGCTCGTGGGTGGTGGTGATAGTGTGGCCGCCGTCAACCAGTTTGGGTTTGCCGACCAGGTGAGTTATGTTTCCACCGGTGGTGGCGCCATGCTGGAATATTTTGAAGGAAAAGTATTGCCGGGTATCGCTGCAATACATGAATAGTTCAATCGTCTTAAAGAATTAACCGGCAAACCATTTGATTTTTTTTAATTTTAACCAAATTAAACTTTATAAACATGAAAGGGACACGTAATCTTATTATTCTCATCATAGTGGGCGTAGTGCTGATCTTTGGTGTATGGGGTTGCAACAGTTATAACGGGCTGATGAGCTCAGAAGTGGCGGTCAGCAAGTCATGGGGTAATGTGGAAACCAATTACCAGCGCCGGATGGACCTCTATAACAGTGTGATCAAGGCAATCGAAGGGTCTGCCAATTTCGAAAAGTCTACCCTGCGAGAAGTACTGGAAGCCCGTTCAAGGGCCACTTCGGTGAATGTCGATATCAATGATCCCGAATCACTGGCTAAGTTCCAGGCTGCACAGGGAAGCATGCAAAGCGCATTCGGCCGTTTACTGGCGGTGGTGGAAAACTACCCCGACCTGAAAACGACCCAGGCGTTCAGGGATTTCCAGACACAGATCGAGGGCACAGAAAACAGGATCAATGTGGCCCGCCAGGATTATAATGCCAAAGTGGAAAATTTCAACCTGCGGATTGTCAGGTTTCCCTCCAATATGATCGCCGGGCTTGCCGGAAAAAAAGAGAAGGCATTTTATAAATCGGATGCAGGCAGCGAAAAAGCCCCTGAAATAAAATTTGATATTAAATAGATAGACATTGAGGTTATTTTTTTGGCGGAAAAAAGTCAATTTTTTTACGGAGCAGGAAAGGCAATCGATTGTCGATGCCATCAAGGATGCGGAACGCATGACCAGTGGTGAAGTGCGCGTATTCGTGGAAAGCCGTTGCCGGTATGTGAATGCCGTTGACAGGGCAGCCGAAATTTTCTTCCGGCTTGAAATGGATGAAACCGACGACCGGAACGGGGTACTGGTATATATCGCCACGAAGGATCACCAACTCGCCGTATTCGGGGATGAAGGGATCCATAAAAAAGTGGGAAATGCCTACTGGCAGGAAGAAGTGAAAAAAATGACCCGCAACTTTAATACAAAGAATTATGCAGCGGGTATCCGACAGTGCATCCTCGATATCGGGGAAGCCCTACATACCCATTTTCCATATGATCATGATACCGATAAAAATGAATTGCCGGATGATATAGTGTTTGGCAGGTAATGCGTATGAAATTTTTCTTCAGTTCCATATTTTTTCTCTTTACGGTCTGTGGCTTTGCACAGATTGATAATGTCCTGCCCAAACCGGCCAATCCACCCCGGCTGTATAATGATTTTACCAGGGAGGGACAGTTCCTGACCAATATACAGGCGGATGCCCTGGAGCAGAAACTGGTCGCGTATGATGACAGTACTTCCAACCAGGTTGCCATCGTCATTGTCGGCTCCCTGGGCGGGTATGACGCCAATGAATATGCCACTGCCCTGGGCCGGAAATGGGGAATAGGGGGTAGTAAATTTAATAATGGTATCCTGGTTCTGATTTCCACGGGTGAAGATGGCGGGAGAAGGGATGCCTATATAGCAACAGGATATGGCCTGGAAGGCGCCATACCGGATATCACTGCAAAAAGAATCGTTGATAATGAACTCGTTCCCTATTTGAAGGAAGGGAAGGGCAGTTATTACCGCGGACTGGATAATACGGTCGATGCCATCATGAAAGCGGCTGCCGGTGAGTATACAGCACCGGAAGGTTATGGTAGCAGCAAGGGTAAGGGGAAAGGGTTCCCGGTATTTATACTGATCATCGTGATCTGGATCCTGCTGGGTTTGTTCTCCGGCAAAGGCGGTGGTGGCGGTGGAATGTTGTCAAGACGCGGTTACCGAGGCTGGATGGGCCCGACTTTCTTTGGAACGGGCGGTGGCAGCGGCGGATGGTCCGGTGGTGGCGGCAGCAGTGGCGGGTTTGGTGGCTTTGGCGGCGGCAGCTTTGGCGGCGGCGGAGCGGGCAGTAGCTGGTAAAAGCTTATTTATTTCCTCGGATAAAAATAAAGGGTTTGAGCATTGGTAAACCCGGCCTCACTCAGGGTATAAAACCCCTTGCCGTCCAAGGCAAAACTGATCGCTTCCCCCTGGGGTTCCACCTGGTAGTCGACTTTTATGGCCGGATGTTTTAAAGTTTCCGGAATCGTTTCCCCGTTTTTTCTTTGATAATAATACACGGCCAGGTAGGTCTTGACGAGTATCTCCTTTCCGTCCCGGCTTATCGCAGCACTGACCACACTGTTATAAGGCAGCTCCTGTATAAAATTGGCTGTTGCCATTGTGCTGGTGCTTTGCGGATAGGGCAAAGAATAGATACGGGATAGGCTGTCCCGCTTGGAAATGATAAAAATGTCTTTGCTAGCAGGGTCAACCAAAAATGCTTCTGCATCCCGGGGGCCATCCACATACTGGTAGCGGAGTTGGTCGTATTCATAAACGGTATCCAGGGAGGAGGAGGGTTCTTCCAGCCGGTAAAAGGAGGAACTGGCATGTACTGCATTGTTATCGCCGATTTCCCCGACATAGAGATAATTTTTTCCTGCTACGGGCCCATTGGCCAGGCAGATATCTTCCCAGTCCCTGTTGGTAGCCCCTTTCAGGTAGATGCCTTTTACATATTCTGCCTGGTGGCTGAGCAGGTAAAGGAAGGGCGGGTTCCCGCTATCCTCCTCCACCCACAGATTGCCGGGGTTGAGCTTGCTGTCAGCAATACCCGAAGCTTCGCGGATCAGCCTTGGTAAAACCTTGGTCGTGGGGTTTTGCCGGAATGGGTTGATAAGGGCAGTCCCCTTGATCTCTTTCTGGCAACCCGCCGTCACCATCAGGAATAAGATGCAGGACAGGGTGCAACTGGTATAAAGGGCGATCGATCTCAAGACTTTCGATTTTTTGAAAAATAGTATTTATCATCCAATAAAAAAAGCAGGTGACGCCACCTGCTTTTTAAAATCAATTATTTTCTGATCAGAATCCTTTTTTCTCTTCTTCGGGTAGTTTCGTTTTGATATAGTCTACGATACCCTGTAATGTCGGATCACCGGCTTTATCCTTTAAGGCTTTTACCTTGGAGGCCAGTACCTGTTTTAAGATACCATTGAGGTAAGGGTCGGTTTGTGCTTTGAAAGCTTCGGGTATGGCATCCCGGAGACCGGCAATTTGATCCACCCCTCTTTTGATATTCTTTTCATTATCGGTGGCCTGCAGGTAAGTGGCAATGGATTGTAATAGGGCAAACTTATTATTGCCCAGGGGTAAGCCTTCAAATTCATCCAACAGTTTTTCTCCCACTCCCTCATCACCGGAATTGATCAGGATATCCTGTGCGGATTCTTTTAATGCTCCTTTAACCGGTTGCGGATAGATCTTTTTGGCCAGCTGGAGTGCAGCCGGTTCGTCGATCTTGCTAAGGGCCTGTAAAGCATTACCGGAAACAGAGTAGGAAGAATCATTCACTGCTTTGGTGAAAAGGGGTTCATATTCCTTTTTTTCATAAGTGCCCAGAGCATTGATGGCATTGGCCCTTACGGTGGATTTCTGATCGTTTTTGGCCAGGTCCAGCAGGATGGGTTCAACGCTTGCCTTCACTTTATCATTTTTCAGGTCCAGCTGACTGATGCTGAGGTTCCTCAGGCCCGCAAAAGGATCATGCAGGGCAGTGGTCAACAGGTTGAGTGCTTTGGGGTCATTTTTTTGTTTGGCGGCAAACATGATCGCTTCCCTTCTGTCAACATAATTACCGGCATATTTATACTGGTGGATGAAATTATCAAGGGTCTTATTGTCTTTCTTTTCCCACAACATCACTTTATCTGCATCTACATTTACGAGATCGGGATGTTTGTCGTAATGAAAGGTAAAAGTGTCGGTCTCATTCTGTACCCAGACATTGTATCTTTTTTTATCAGCGCTGTTATAGATATCGATGGCGATGGGCAGCTTGAAGATCTTACCGGTTTTCTGTATTTGTTTGAGTACCACACTTACTTTCCCCGCAGCATCATCATAGATATAATCAATGGTCACATTGGGATGGCCGCTGCCAAAATACCATTGGTTAAAGAACCAGTTCAGGTCCCGGCCTGTCACCTCTTCAAAGGCAAGGCGTAACTGGTGGGCTTCGGCTGATTTGAATTTATTGGTGGTGAGATAATTGTTCAGTGATTTGAAGAAAGCGCTGTCGCCTACATAGTTCCTGAGCATGTTCAGGATGCGTCCGCCTTTCTGGTAACTGACCAGGTCAAAAACATCTTCCCGGTCGTTGTAATAAAAACGGACCAGGTCCTTGGTGTCACTGCCGTTTTCGGGGTCCCCGCCCTGACGGGCAATATTTGCACTGCTGCCGCTCAGGTAACCCAGCATCCCGGAATAGTTTTCGGCAGCGCCGGCATCTTTACCGTATTTGTATTCTTCCCAAAGGGTTTGGCTGTAATCGGCAAAGGATTCGTTCACGGTGATATTGCTCCAGCTTTCCGTGGTCACGTAATCGCCAAACCACTGGTGAAACAATTCATGGGCGATCGTGCTTTCCCAGTTGTTGCCGTCTACCAGTTCACGGGCATCCTGTTGGGCGGCATCCTGGTGGATGGTTGCCGTAGTGTTTTCCATGGCACCGGCCACGTAGTCACGGCCCGTGATCTGCGAATATTTGATCCAGGGGTATTCGACGCCGGTGATCTTTGAAAAATAGCCCATCATCTCGGGGGTATTGCCGAATATCCTTTTTGCCACCGAAGCATAGGCGGGTTCTACATAATAGTTTACTTCTTTTCCTTTATAGGTGTCTTTTATCACGGCATAGTCGCCAACTCCCAGGAAAAAAAGATAGGGAGCATGCGGCAGGTCCATTTTCCAGTAATCGGTACGGGTGCCATCGGCATTTTTCTTTTGCGATACCAGTTTGCCATTGGATAAGGTGACATATTTATTGTCGACAGTCACCGTTAATTCTTCGGTTGTCTTTTGATTGGTTTTGTCGATCGTGGGAAACCAGGCGGAGTTGGATTCCGTTTCTCCCTGCGTCCAGATCTGCGTGGGTTTATCTTTCTCTTCGCCCTTCGGGTTGATGAAATACATCCCTTTGATACCGAGCAGGGCATCCGGCCCGGCGTATTTTTCCTGGAATTCGTCGGGTTTGGCCGTGTAATCGATATAAATGGTATAGGAATCTTTGGCGCTGTAAGATTTGTCGAGTTTGATCCTTAACTGCCAGTCGTTGTATTCATATTGTAAAGGCAGCTGTTTGGTTCCCTTTACGAGGGCCACTTTATGAATGTCCATCCCCTTTGCATCGAGGGTCAGTGAATCGGTGGCGTAGAAATGCGGCCGGAGGGTGATCCAGGCCTTTCCATAGAGATAGGACTTGCCAAAGTCGGGCTTAACTTCCAGTTTGGTATGGACAAGGTCGTTGATCCTGGTGGCTGTTTCGCGGTAGATTTTTTTCCAGCTATCATCCTTTTGCGGTTCAGTTTCCTGGGCAAAGAGGAAGGAGGAAAAAACAGCTGCCAGTAAAAGAAAGAGTATTTTTTTCATATTTATTTTTTAGCGTTCGCAAAAGTAAAAGAAGAATGCATACGGTTTTATCAAAATATGACAAATGGTTGTTAATTCGTTTTAAGTAACCTATTAGCTTTTCATATCCCAGCGGCGGGGAAAGAAACGAAAATCTTAGGGTTTCAAATCATAATTGTTCAAAACCTTTTTGTTAATCCTGATGATTGGAAGCAATTTGTAAAAGCAAAACGGATTTGCGGAAATGCATGTATCAAATTCCAAGAAACAGGATCTTAAATTAACAAAAGACAAATCGCTTGGAGAGGGTATACCGCAGGAAAATTAATTTAAATTAACTTTGAAGGCTTAACCGATGCCGGGGATGAAAAAATGTACCGTTTTTGTTTTTTTATGGGTGATGGCTATACAGGGCTGGGGTCAGCGTAATTATTTTATTTACCTGCAAACGGATAATCAGCAGCCTTTCTATGTAAAGATGGATGAAAAAATATACAGTTCCGCCATCTCCGGTTACCTGGTGCTGGCCAACCTGGGCGATTCCACCCATCAGTTCTCCATTGGTTTTCCCGGCCGCGAAAGCCTGGTGAGTTTTTATGTGACGATGAACCATAAGGATCATGGTTATCTTATCAAAGACTTTGGGGAAAAGGGCTGGGGTTTATTCGATTTGCAAACCCTGGGGATCCAGTTTGCCTCAAAGGCCAGGCTCATGACAGACGATATTCTGGTAAAAACCGAAAAAAAAGAACCCAACGCTTTTACGGAATTACTATCCCTGGCCGCCAATGACAGCACCCTGAATCAGAAGACTACCATCCTGGAGCCGGTAACAGAAATGGACCATGATGCAACCGCTTCGTTAGGAAAAACTGCCCTGGTTCTGAAAGATACCCTCGTCAACAATCTGACTGACAGCAACAGGATCCTTACCAAAAATCCGGATGCCGGGTTAGTTGAAAAGACGCTGCCGGCTGTGAAAGATACCCTTGCCACTACAGACGCGATTGTTAAAGCAAAAGATGAACAGGAAGAGAAGAAACCAGGAAATGATTCTCCCTTGTCCGGGAAGGGGACACCTCAGGATATTAATACTGCTCAAACTGCTAAGCCCGATTCGCAGGCCATAAAGACTGCGATCTTACAGGAAGAACTTAATAAGGTGGTGGAACCCGCTTACCAGGAAAAGACTGCTCTGCTAAAAACGGATTCCATTCAGGCAAAAAAAGATACAGTTGCAACCGCGTTGAAAAATATTGTGAAGGAAACAAACAACGAACAAAAACCCGGAAAGGAAGCAATCAGCAGCAGGGTAATTCCGGAAACGGAATCAGGGAGTTCCGAAACGGCTTATCGTGCTTCAGTGGTGACCAAGCGGATGGAAATCACGACCACCGAAGGGTTAAGTCTTGTGTTTGAAGATGAATATCCCGATGGTCACCGCGATACAATAAGGGTGATCATTTCCATGCCCAAAACAGCAACGGCGGCGGCTTTGGAAATCATTCCGGAAAAAAAAGAAACTGAACCCCCATTAAGGTTTTTGGAAATCATACCCGATACCAGCCGGCAGGACAGGGGAGTTGCCAAATTACAGCCCGGGAACAACTGTAAAGAACTGGCGAGCAATGATGATTTCTTCCAGGTGCGGAGGGATATGGCTGCAGTGATTGATGAGTATGATATGCTGGCACAGGCAGAAAAGGTTTTTCGGGTCAAGTGTTTTTCAACCGACCAGGTAAAAAACCTGGGAAGTCTTTTTCTCTCGGATAAAGGGAAATACCAGTTTTTTAAAGCTTCTTATCCTCATGTGTCTGATCCCGCCAGTTTCCCCAGCCTGGAAAAGGAAATTACAGATGATTATTACATCAGGTTGTTCAGGGCCCTGCTCAAAGAAAAAACCAAACCTTAAGTGTAACGCGATGGCCCGATATTTCCTAGAAGTCGCCTATAAGGGCAGCCAGTACAAAGGATTCCAGGTTCAGAAAAATGCGCATACTATACAGGGTGAGATTGAAAAGGCCGGAGCGGTCCTGCAGAGGCAGCCCCTTCTATTAACCGGGTCTTCCCGAACAGACGGTGGGGTACATGCCTTACAGAATTATTTCCACTTTGATTATGAAGGCGAGCTGCACAAGGACTTTGTGTATAAAATGAATGCCATCCTGCCGCCGGATATAGTGGTCAGGCAGCTTTATACCATGCCCCCGGAGGCGCATGCCCGTTTTGATGCCCGGTCGAGGGCTTACCGGTATGTCATCTATCGCCATAAAGACCCTTTTTTACAGGACAGGGGCTATTATTTTCCCTATACGCTGGATATGGGATTGCTCAGGGAAGCCGCAGCTATTTTGTTGGAATACAACGATTTTACGGCCTTTTCCAAAAAGAATACCCAGATCAAAACTTTTATCTGCCAGCTGATGCAAAGTCAATGGACAGAGGAAGAGGGCTGCCTGGTGTACCGGGTGGAGGCCAACCGCTTCCTGCGGGGGATGGTCAGGGGGCTGGTAGGCACGATGTTAAAGGTGGGGAGGGGCACGATTTCGGTACAGGATTTCCGGGAGATCATTGAAAGCCGGGACAACAGCCGGGTCAATTTTGCGGCTCCGGGGCGGGGACTTTACCTGGTTTCGGTGAAATACCCGGATTCTTATTTTACTTCCTGAAAAAAAATTCGGGCTGGAATACAAGCCCAGACTCATTCCCAATCATTTGGATTGTTTTTCTTTAAAAAAAGATTTGTCTGTGAACGTTACCATCCTATCTTTGCGACCCGAAATTGAAAAAACGGGACAGTTCTTGGAAATAAGTGGTTAGGTTTGAA
>WGMO01000018.1:0-2500 GCA_016125075.1 Terrimonas sp. | reverse complement strand
GGTGGATGCCTTGGCTCTGAGAGGCGACGAAGGACGTGGTAAGCTGCGATAAGCTGAGGGGAGCTGCACACAAGCATTATATCCTCAGATCTCCGAATGGGACAACCCGCTATGCTGAAGGCATAGCATTCCGAAAGGAAAGCCAACCTCCTGAACTGAAACATCTAAGTAGGGAGAGGAAAAGAAAACAATAGTGATTCCCTGAGTAGTGGCGAGCGAAATGGGAATAGCCTAAACTCTGGCGGCGTGCTGCCAGAGGGTTGTAGGACTGCATTTAGAAATCATCATCAAGTTGAATCTTCTGGAAAGTTGAGCCAAAGAGGGTGAAAGCCCCGTAAACGTAAATTGATGAGGACGAGCAGTATCCTGAGTAAGGCGGGACCGGAGAAATCCTGCCTGAATCTGCCAGCACCATCTGGTAAGGCTAAATACTCCTCAGAGACCGATAGTGAACCAGTACCGTAAGGGAAAGGTGAAAAGTACCCCAAACAGGGGAGTGAAATAGTACCTGAAACCGTGCGCCTACAAGCGGTCGGAGTCCTTCGGGATGACGGCGTGCCTTTTGCATAATGAGCCTACGAGTTGCTCCTCACTGGCGAGGTTAAGTTCTTTAGTAACGGAGCCGTAGCGAAAGCGAGTCCAAATAGGGCGCTTAGTCAGTGGGGGCAGACGCGAAACTTTGTGATCTATCCATGAGCAGGTTGAAGTTCCGGTAAAACGAAATGGAGGACCGAACTCATTAACGTTGAAAAGTTATGAGATGACTTGTGGATAGGGGTGAAAGGCCAATCAAACTGAGAGATAGCTCGTTCTCCCCGAAATGTTTTTAGGAACAGCCTCGGATTATAGAGTATGTTAGAGGTAGAGCTACTGATTGGGCTAGGGGGCTTCACCGCCTACCAAACCCTGACAAACTCCGAATGCTAACATATATCTCCGGGAGTGAGGCTGTGGGCGCTAAGGTCCATGGCCGAGAGGGAAATAACCCAGAATAGCAGCTAAGGTCCCTAATACGTAGTTAAGTTGATCAAACGAGGTGGGGTTTCTATAACAGCCAGGATGTTGGCTTGGAAGCAGCCATTCATTTAAAGAGTGCGTAACAGCTCACTGGTCGAGAGACCCCGCACGGAAAATAATCGGGCATCAAACTACGAACCGAAGCTCTATGATGCACACCAGGTGTGTATTCGGTAGGGGAGCATTGAAATCAGCATCGAAGGTGTACGGCGACGTATGCTGGAGCGGTTTCAAAAGAAAATGTAGGCATAAGTAACGATAAATAAGGTGAAAAACCTTATCGCCGAAAGTCTAAGGGTTCCTGATCAACGCTAATCGGATCAGGGTTAGTCCGGTCCTTAGGTGAACCCGAAAGGGGTAGCTGATGGAAAGAAGGTTAATATTCCTTCACCTGCTATGTATTAAAAGTGACGGAGATTGGTAGTGACATAAGCTGACGGAATAGCTGAGTGGATCCTTCGGGTGAAGCGTAGTCATGAATAGTCTTCCAAGAAAAGCGAGCATAGCAGCCGGTACCGCAAACCGACACAGGTAGACGGGATGAGTATTCTAAGGCGCTCGGGTGAGCCGTGGAGAAGGAACTAGGCAAATTGACGCTGTAACTTCGGGATAAAGCGTTCCGTCTTCGGACGGATTCAATGAAATGGTTCAACCAACTGTTTAGCAAAAACACAGGGCCCTGCAAAATCGAAAGATGACGTATAGAGCCTGATACCTGCCCGGTGCTGGAAGGTTAAGGAAGGATGTTCGGCGCAAGCCAAAGCTTCTGACTGAAGCCCCAGTAAACGGCGGCCGTAACTATAACGGTCCTAAGGTAGCGAAATTCCTTGTCGGGTAAGTTCCGACCTGCACGAATGGTCTAATGAGTTGAACACTGTCTCCTCCACGAGCCCGGTGAAATTGTAGTATCGGTGAAGATGCCGGTTACCCGCCACGGGACGGAAAGACCCCGTGAACCTTCACTACAACTTTGCATTGATTTTGAGTTACGAATGTGTAGCATAGTTGGGACGCTTTGAAGCCTTGCCGCCAGGTAGGGTGGAGCGGTCGTTGAAATACCAACCTTTTTTGACTTAGAATCTAATCCCTTGCGGGAAACAGTGCATGGTGGGTAGTTTGACTGGGGTGGTCGCCTCCTAAAGAGTAACGGAGGCTTGCAAAGGTTCCCTCAGTACGGTTGGTAATCGTACGAAGAGCGCATTAGTATAAGGGAGCTTGACTGTGAGGCACACAAGCCGAGCAGGGACGAAAGTCGGCTAAAGTGATCCGGCGGTTCTGTATGGAAGGGCCGTCGCTCAAAGGATAAAAGGTACTCCGGGGATAACAGGCTGATCTCCCCCAAGAGCTCATATCGACGGGGAGGTTTGGCACCTCGATGTCGGTTCGTCACATCCTGGGGCTGGAGAAGGTCCCAAGGGTTCGGCTGTTCGCCGATTAAAGTGGCACGTGAACTGGGTTCAGAACGTCGCAAGACAGTTCGGTC
>WGMO01000021.1 GCA_016125075.1 Terrimonas sp. | reverse complement strand
TAGAAAAACGCGGTGGTTCGGCAAATAAGCTTCCTATAACATCCATATAACTACAGTACCAAAACTCATTTTTTTAAATGGTCAAAAACCAAATACTGCCCTTTTAATGAAAAAAGGCCATCCTTTTTGGACAGCCTCTTTGTTTTGGGTAGCATTCAAATCATGCGTTTACACATTTTAGGTTACAAAATCTGATGGCTTTCCCGGGATCTTGGTGTTGGTTTTCACAGGTAAAAGGACAGTTGGTTTTACATAGCATTTGGATACAAGGATCTGGATTTTCTTTTAAGGTATCATTTTTCTAAGGAACTGGATGGTTTTACAAGGCAATGGATGTTAACTTAAACTATAGATACTTTACCGGATCACGACAATCTTCAAAGCGGACAGGCTTTGATGCCCCTGAAATGGTACTGCATAACACCAGGAGTCAGCCGAAGCACTGAATTCCGCAGGCAAGTCACTGATGACATATTTGCCCTGGTCCTGCTGTTGAATTTTTGTGTCGCCCCGAAACAATATGATGATGAGGAATAAAGAGAACAGCTGCAAAGCGCCCCTTTTCTGAGATGAACGAATACCATTCGTTTTCATAGTACGTTTTTTTAGGTTACAGATTTATTGACGAATGGTTCTTAACAGGATAATGCTTGGAGGTCTTTACATCAGGATAATTGGAATTCAGCTGATCTTTCGGGAAGGATATGGAAGTATTAAAATCGGTTGTAAACTTAAAAAGTTGAAACCGCTCTTGCAAGGGAATTTTACGAAGTATTTATGCTGTCAATCGTAAATAGATGGAAAACAAAGTGATAGAAATGAAAAAATTATTGAATTTTTCCTTCGAAACGGGTTGTTCTCAACTCCAGCAGGTTCAAACTATTGGGTCGAAACCCACGAATGTTTGGCTGCACCATGCGAACAACCTTATCATACCAAAGCGGAACCACGGGAGCATCATTGATCATAAGCTGGTCGGCTTCGCGGTATAATTGCACGCGAATCGTGTCATTATTTTCCTGTAATGCCTTTTCCAGCAGGCGATCAAAATTGGGGTTGTTATAACGCGTATAATTGGGAGGGGCCGGATTTTTTGAATAAAAAACAGACAGGTAATTTTCTGCATCCGGGTAATCGGCGATCCAGCTACCCCGGAAAAACATGGCTTTGGACGTAGAAGTCATTTCCAGCAAAAGAGATTTCTGTACAACTTCAACCTGTACATGAATACCCGATTCTTCCAGTTGTTTGGCAATAAATCCGGCCATATCGGCATAGATGGCAATTGTCAGTAATTTTATTTCCGGCAGGTTTTGTCCATCGGGGAAGCCGGCTTCCTGCAACAGCGTTTTTGTTTTTGCCGGATCATAATGATACCCTTTCACGATACTGGAATCGAAAGAAGGCAGCCCCAGGGGGATAAATCCCGACTCTGCAGGTGTTCCCAAAGAATTACGCAGGTAAAGGATCATTTTGCGACGGTCAAATCCATAATTGATCGCCTGCCTGATCTTTTTAAACCGCAACGGGGATTGCCGCACCCGTTCATTTGCGCTGTCAACCAGTATGCCCAGGTATTCGGTATTGAGATAGGCATGTGTTTGTAGCTGGATCTTATTTTCCCATTCTTTTCTGAGCGTACCTCTTTTTGTCAGTACCTCATCTTTAAAGGACACATCAACATCATTGATAAAATCCAGTTGCCCCTGCCGGAATAACAAAAACTCTGTGGCTTTACTGTCTAGAAATGTTATTTTGATACCATCCAGGTAGGGCAGGCGCCTCCCCTCTTTATCCTTTTCAAAATAATGCGGGTTTTTTTTCAAAATCAATGCAAGCCCTTCTTCCCATACCACAAATTGAAAGGGGCCTGTCCCGACCGGGTGACGCCGGAAATCATCACCATACCTTTCAACTGCTTCGCGGGGAACCACCGAACAATATTGCATGGACAAAACCCCCGGCAAAGGAGAAAAAGGTTGCAGGAGTTTAATCCGGAATGTAGTATCATCAACAGCGGTAAAGGCCCTGGCCGAATCGACTCTCCTGTTGAATATCCAGGATCCCGGGCTGGCCAGTTTTGGGTCCATGATCCGTTGCAGGCTGTATGCAACATCATAGGCTGTTAATTTTCTACCTTTCCCTCCGGCAAAGCAGGGATCATCATGAAAAAAAACATCTCCCCTGATAATAAATGTATAAATGAGTTTATCATCCGTTACACTCCAGGACTTTGCCAGGGAAGGAATAATATTCAGGCTGTCATCGGTCTGCACCAGGGTATTGAAGATTTGATGAACAGGCCACATGATTGACTGGTTTTTTGCAAAAGCAGGATCCAGGGAGGCAATACCCGTTTGTTCATTATAGTGAAAGATATTGGCTGATCTTTTGAGGTCGGAATAGCAGCCCATACACATCAGCGCCGTGCATATAATAAAAAGATAATATTTTATAATCGGGAACTGCATTCCATTCAGAAAATCTAAATTAGCAAAGTATTTAACAAGAAAACTATGAAGTGCAGCAGCATCTTATTATCCACGCTCCTTTTTTTATGGTTTGATTCAGGGATACAGGCCCAGCCACTTGGTCAGAAAAAACAATTTACGCGGCAGGATACCCTGCGGGGCAGTAATGGCCCGGGAAGAAACTGGTGGGACGTATTAAGATATGATATAACGGTCAAACCTGATTATGCCTCCAAAACCATCGAGGGCGCAGTAACCCTTAGGTTTAAAGTGACCGGAGCCGGCAAACAGATGCAAATTGATTTACAGGAACCCATGAAATTGAAAAGTGTTAGTTGCGATGCTGTTCCCGCCCCATTCAAAAGAGAAGGGAATACCTGGTGGATCAGTCTGCCAAAAATGCCGAAGAAAAATACGGTAAAACAACTGGTGATGCAGTTTGCCGGTCATCCCAGGGAAGCCGTCCGCCCACCCTGGGATGGGGGCTGGATATGGACAAAGGATCAGCTGGGAAGACCCTGGATATCGGTGGCCTGCCAGGGACTGGGCGCCAGTGTATGGTATCCCTGCAAAGACTACCAGGGTGATGAGCCGGACAGGGGGGCTTCATTGTCTATAACGGTACCGGATACCCTGGTGGCTGTTGGCAACGGGCGGTTGATAAAAAAGGAAACGGAAAACCAGCTTACCGAGTATAAATGGGAAGTGAGGGACCCGATTAATAACTATAATATTATCCCTTATATCGGCAAATATGTGAACTGGACTGATACACTGATGGGTGAAAAAGGAAGACTTGATTTGAGCTACTGGGTGCTTGACTATGACCGGGATAAGGCTGAAAAACAATTTGGCAGGGATGTAAAACCCATGCTCAGGGCATTTGAATACTGGTTTGGCCCATATCCATTTTATGAAGACGGATATAAATTGGTGGAAGCACCTCACCTGGGCATGGAACACCAATCGGCAGTTGCTTATGGTAATAAGTTCATGAACGGGTACCTGGGAAAGGATCTTTCCGGAACGGGCTGGGGATTAAAATGGGATTTCATTATTGTCCATGAATCAGGACATGAGTGGTTTGGGAATAATATCACCACAAAAGATATTGCCGATATGTGGGTTCATGAGGGTTTTACCAATTATTCCGAAACCCTTTTCACCGATTATGTATTTGGGAAAGAAGCCGGCGATGCCTATTGCCAG
Source organism: Terrimonas sp. (assembly GCA_016125075.1). Classification (GTDB taxonomy): domain Bacteria; phylum Bacteroidota; class Bacteroidia; order Chitinophagales; family Chitinophagaceae; genus SpSt-398. The sequence continues at coordinate 99,644 of WGMO01000021.1, read as the reverse complement.
GGTTCCCGGGGCAACATTCAGAATGACAAATCCATTATCGGGACCTATGGTGTGAACCAGGAAGGAAGCGGGGATATGTACAGTAAAGGAGGAAACCTATTGCATACGATCCGCCAGGTGATCAACGATGATGAAAAATTCAGGCAGATATTGAGGGGACTGAACCGGAATTTTTATCATCAGACTGTCACGAGCCAACAGGTTGAAAATTATATTTCCCAAAAATCCGGTATCGATTTTTCCAAAGTATTTGACCAATACCTGCGCACAACCATGATCCCCGATTTTGAATATAAAATATCAGGCCGGCAATTGTCTTACCGATGGGCCAATGTAGTAAACGGGTTCGACTTACCTCTGAAAATATCATTGGGGGATGGAAAGAAAATGGTACTCAAACCCACCCGGCAATGGCAAAGCATTTCCATCAACAGTGCCCTGGACAACCCATCGATAAGCGTTGACAAGAACTATTATATACACACAAAAAAGCTCGAATAATTGACCCATAGCCATTGAAAATTGACTGATAAGCTCCCTATCTTTACCCCATGAGTGAAATCAGAAGGCAGAGTATCATTTCTTCGGTCATAGTTTACTTTGGCTTTGCCCTGGGTATTCTGAACACTTATCTTTTCACGAAGGAAGGCGGTTTTACAAAAGAACAGTACGGGTTGACCGGTGCCTTTATGGCAATCGGCCAGGTCATGTTTTCTGTAGCTAACCTGGGGATGCCCGCCTATATCTATAAGTTTCATCCTTATTATAAGGCACACCTGCCGAAAAAAGAAAACGAACAACTTTCCCTCTCCCTCCTGGTCAGCAGCTTTGGTTTTATGCTGGTGATTGCCGGTGGATTTCTGCTGAAGGGCGTGGTAGATAAGGCCTATGCCAATTCGCCACAGGTCATTACTTATTATTACTGGCTTTTCCCTTTCGGTTTTGGGCTCACTTTATTTTCTGTTTTGGAAGTGTATAGCTGGGCTGTTCACAGATCGGTGATCACCAATTTCCTGCGGGAAGTATTTTTCCGCCTGACCATCACCATATTGTTTGTACTGACCAGTTGGGGGATCATTAAAAATTTTGACGGCTTTGTGCATTTGTATGCTTTTGCTTTTATGGCCATTGCAGTCATCCTCTGTATTTATCTCATTGTAAAAGGGGATGCCGTTTTCAGTTTCTCGATCAGCCGGGTGACAAAAAAATTCAGGAAAAAGATACTGGCACTGGCCGCTTTTACCTGGGGTGGCGGGCTGGTCTATAATATTGCCAACGTGTTTGACACGATCGTCATTGCTGCAATCTTACCCAATGGTCTTGCTTTTGCGGGTATCTATACATTAGGCCAGTATTTGTGCAGCCTGATCCAGGCCCCGCAACGGGCCATCATTGCGGCCTCTGTCGGACCGCTTTCCCAGGCCTGGAAAGATAAAAACTATGATAAGATCAAAAGGATCTACCAGCGATCTTCGATCAATCAGCTGATCTTTGCCTCGGGAATGTTTTGCCTGTTATGGTTGAATTTTTTCGATGGCATTCACACGTTCAGGATACAGGGTGATTTTATCGCCGCCTTTCCCGTCTTTATTTTTATCGGTTTTATGCGGGTCATGGATATGGGGACCGGTGTCAACGCTCAGATCATCAGCACCTCCACCTACTGGCGTTTTGAATTCCTGACCGGTATCATTTTGCTGGTGCTCGCACTCCCCTTGAATATCAAACTGACCCAACATTACGGTGTTATCGGGCCCGCTGTTTCCAACCTGATAGCCTTCAGTATTTATAATTTGATCCGCTATTTCTTCCTCTGGAGAAAATTTGGCATGCAGCCTTTTACAGTAAAAACAATTATTACCCTGCTCATCGCAGCGGTTGATTTCCTTATCTGTTATTACCTGTTGAATGAAAAAGAAGGGTTTGTATGGATTTGCCTGCGCAGCAGCTTGTTTATCCTGATCTATTTGCCTTTTGTTTACTATTTAGGGCTTACGCCCGACCTGTTGCCGGTATTGGGTACCCTCAAAAAAAGGATGCGCGGGAAAAAATAGTTAATGACTGACGGCTACTGCATTGGTATTGATCCTGCCAACTCCCACCAGTTTCTTAACCCAGTAGGACTCGAACATATCGCTGATCATCACTCCCCCGGAAGTGGAAGCATGAACAAATTTGTTATTCTGAAGGTAAATACCCACATGAGAGATCCCTCCACGGGTATTAAAAAAAAGCAAATCCCCTTCTTTTATTTCTGTTTGTGAGATTTTCCGGGAAGCCTTGTACTGCTCCCGGGCGGTACGGGGAACAGCAACGCTATAGATCGCTGCAAAAAAAGCCTGTACAAACGCTGAGCAATCAATACAGGATTTTGTGGTGCCCCCCATACAATAGCGGGTACCATACCAATCATCCACATATTCATAGATTTTCAGGTTCTTTACTTCCTCCACTTCTGTATTCAACAATAAGGCGTATTTGAACTGAAGAGGTTTTGCCAGTTCAACAGAGGGGGTATTGGATGCATAACGAAAAGCTCCATTATCTTTTGATGCCTCATTCTTTTTTATGTCCAATGCCTGTTTACTGTTTTTCACCGTAGTCTTCTCCATCTTCATATCAATATCGAGAAATTTCAATTCCGGAGAGGATGCTGTGGAGGCAACAGGTGATGGATCGGGGTTACGATTACCCGAAGATCCAACCTGCTTGAAAGCCGTGCAACTGCTTAGCAGCAATAGAATGACAATGGCATATGAAGTTTGCTTCATCAATTTGAACTTTACATTATTTTCTTTACAGGGACGGGATCCTACAAAAATATACATCTTTTTGTGATTGTGGAAAACATATAACTGCTTTATTGCCAAAAAATTGTGTTTCAGAGTTAAATTGCAGGTCGGCATTCATCCTTTTTAAATCATTATGAATTTTTCACATCTACATGTTCATACGCAGTTCTCTCTGCTCGACGGGGCCGCTTCTATACAGAAATTATACAAGAAAGCCATTGCTGATAAAATGCCTGCCATGGCCATCAGTGACCATGGAAATATGTTTGGGGTATTCTCCTTTGTGGCAGAAGCGCATAAACATAAGGATGAACAGGGTAACCTTAAAGTAAAACCCATTGTTGGTTGTGAATTCTATATTACCCTGGACCGGCACCGTAAAACTTTTTCAAAGGAAGATAAGGATCCGCGTCACCACCAGATCCTCCTCGCGAAAAATGAGACGGGCTATAAAAACCTTATCAAACTCACATCGCTCGGATTCATTGAAGGGATGTACAGTAAATATCCCCGTATAGACAAGGATCTCATCCTTAAATATCATGAAGGTTTGATTGCCACCACCTGTTGCCTGGGTGCGATGGTACCGCAAACCATCCTGAAAAAAGGAGAGAAAGAGGCGGAAAAAGAGTTTAAATGGTGGTTGGATATTTTTGGCGACGATTATTATGTGGAACTACAGCGGCATGGAATGGTTGAGCAGGACAAGGTAAATGAGATTCTTATAAAATTTGCCCGTAAATACGATGTGCGGATCATTGCCAGTAATGATTCCCATTATGTTGACCAGACCGATTTTACGGCACATGATATCCTGCTTTGTATCAACACAGGCGAAAAAGTGGCTACGCCTGCACTGCGGGAATTCTCTGATGACGACATTATGGTAAAGGATAAAAGGTTCGCCTTTCCTAATGACCAGTTCTATTTCAAAAAAACAGATGAAATGAGCCAGGTGTTTGCCGATCTGCCGGAAGCGATTGACAACACCAATGAAATAGTCAGTAAAGTGGATGTACTGAACCTGAAAAAAGACATACTGCTGCCCGCCTTTCCCATTCCAAAAGCATTCCAGGTACATGACGACAGCAACCTGAACCAATGGGAATTTCTCAAACATATCACCTATGAAGGTGCTAAAAAAAGATACAGTGAATTATCGGCAGACATCACCGAAAGGATCGACTTTGAACTCTTCACGATAAAGACCATGGGGTTTGCGGGATATTTCCTGATCGTGAGTGATTTCATCAAGGCCGGCAGGGACCTGGGGGTATTTGTAGGCCCTGGCAGGGGATCTGCTGCAGGCAGTGTGGTCGCTTATTGTATCGGCATCACGAATATCGACCCCATCAAATATAATTTGCTGTTTGAAAGGTTCCTGAATCCCGACAGGAAATCAATGCCGGATATCGATACGGACTTTGACGATGAAGGAAGACAAAAAGTGATCGATTATGTTGTAAAGAAATATGGACAGAACCAGGTCGCGCAGATTATCACTTACGGCACCATGGCTGCGAAAATGAGTATCAAGGATGTTGCAAGGGTCATGGATCTTCCTTTACCCGAATCAAACGCGCTGGCCAAACTGGTTCCCGACCGGCCGGGTATTGAATTAAAAAGAGTTTTGCATGCACCCATTCAGACCAGGGATGGCGAAAAATCACTGGAAGAAAAAGACGGGCTGGGCCCGGAGGATATTGTCAATGTCAAAAGGCTGCGTGAAATTTATGAAGGCCAGTCGATGGAAAGTAAGGTATTGCATGAGGCAGAGATCCTGGAGGGTTCTGTCCGTAATACCGGTATTCATGCTGCCGGCATTATCATTGCCCCCAAAGACCTCACGGAACTGATACCGGTGGCGGTATCCAAGGATTCTGATTTGTGGGTTACCCAGATTGAAGGAAGCATCATTGAAGATGCCGGGGTCATCAAAATGGACTTCCTGGGCCTCAAGACCCTTACGATCATCAAAAATGCCTTACAACTAATCAAAGAAAACCACGGCGTAGTAATTGATATTGACACCATCCCGCTGGACGACGAAAAGACATTTCAGCTATACCAGAAAGGAGATACAATCGGGACCTTCCAGTTTGAAAGCCCGGGAATGCAGAAATACCTGCGGGACCTTAAGCCCGATCAGTTTGGCGACCTGATTGCCATGAATGCCTTGTACCGGCCGGGCCCTATTGCTTATATACCCAAGTATATCGATCGCAAACACGGAAGAGAGTCCATCAGTTATGACCTGCCTGAGATGGAAGAGTATCTCCAGGAGACCTATGGTATCACGGTTTACCAGGAACAGGTGATGCTCCTGGCCCAAAAACTGGGTGGGTTCAGTAAGGGCGACGCGGATGTACTAAGAAAAGCCATGGGAAAAAAACAGCGAACCGTGCTCGATAAAATGAAGGGCCAGTTCATTGAAGGGGCTACCAAAAAGGGATTTGGAGAAGTAACCCTGGAGAAGATATGGAAAGACTGGGAGGCCTTTGCCCAGTATGCATTTAATAAATCACATTCCACCTGTTATGCTTTTGTAGCCTACCAGACGGCATACCTGAAATCGCACTATCCTGCCGAATATATGGCTTCGGTTCTGAACAATGCCGGGAGTATTGAAAAGATCACCTTCTTCATGGAAGAATGTAAAAAAATCGGTATTAATGTTTTGGGAACTGATATCAATGAATCCAAGAAGGGTTTCGCTGTCAATAAAAAAGGAGAGATCCGGTTTGGTCTGGGGGGGTTGAAAGGTGTGGGAGAAGCAGCTGTCGAAAACATTATCGAAGAAAGGGAGAAAAATGGTCCTTTCACAGACCTGTTCGATATGATCAAACGGATCAACCAGCGAAGTGTAAATAAGAAAACGCTGGAAAGCCTCGCCTATGCAGGGGCCTTTGATTGTTTTCCCGAACATCACCGGGCCCAGCTATTTTATAGCTTACCGGAAGAAAATCTAACGGGCCTTGAAAAAGTGATCCGGTTTGGACAGATGTACCAGCAGAACAATGCCAGTGTTACCAATACCCTTTTTGGCGACCTGCCCATGGAAATTGAAATACAATCACCGACGCTTCCGGATTGCCCGCCCTGGCCGCTAACGGTACAATTGGATCATGAAAAAGAAGTGACCGGCATGTTCCTGAGTGGCCACCCCCTGGATCATTATAAATTCGAGATGAAGCATTATGGGATCACCCCGCTCTCTGAATTGAATGAAATCAGGGAGGCGCTCCATGTATACCCCCATACCAATAAGCAGTTCAGGATCATTGGTCTGGTAGTCGACGCCCAGCACCGGGTATCGCGTAAAAACGGCAATAAATTTGGCAGCCTGATGCTGGAAGATTATTCGGGAAAATCGGAATTCATGCTTTGGAGCGATGATTATGTAAAATTCAATCATTATTTACAACCGGGAAATAGCTTGTTTGTAACAGGTGTATTTAAACAGCGGTATAACCTGGCCGAATATGAATTTAAGATAACCGGGATCACGATGGTTGAAACCATCAAAAGGAACCTTACCAAGCAGGTACATCTTGAACTGAACCCCCGGGACCTGTCTTCTGAAATGCTGGGATTCCTGCAAAAAAACATAGCCGGCCATCCCGGAGCCGCCACATTAAGAATAGTATTAAACCAACCAGGCAATAATCGTAAAATCAGCCTGATAACGATGGATAAAGGTGTGGAAATGAATGATGACCTGGTTGAATTCATTGAAAATAATCCCCACCTGGAGGTACAGGTTACCAGTTCCTGAATTGTTAAATAATTTTAAGTAAGAGGACTTTTTAACAGAACAAATCGGTTGTGATGTCTGTTTAATGACAAGTTAGTCACAGTATGGTGACATAACTTCGCACATCAGATAATTGGATGTATTTTTGCAATCCCCTCATAAAATATAAATAAAAAACTATGGCAAAAGAATTCACAGATGGTAATTTTCAACAAGAAGTTTTGGCTTCCGATAAACTGACAGTTATTGATTTCTGGGCAGAATGGTGTGGCCCCTGCCGCGCAATCGGGCCTGTTATTGAAGAACTGTCCAAGGAATATGATGGCAAGGTCAATGTGGGCAAGGTCAATGTAGATGTCAATCCACAGGTCAGTATGAATTATGGCATCACTTCCATACCGGCGATATTATTTATCAAGAACGGAGAAGTGGTGGATAAACTGGTTGGTGCCCAGCCTAAAGGAAATTTTGTAAAAAAGATCGAATCTCATTTATAAAGGTATCCAGTTGGTTACAACCCGGGCTCTGCCCGGGTTTTTTTATTGCCCAATTTGAACTGTAAATAGTAGTATATTGCCTGCTAAACCCACTACTGTCTATGCACATCAATTTCGAAAACATCCTACGCGGGATACTCGGCATCACCTTCCTGCTTTCTGTTTGTTTCCTGCTGAGCAATAACCGTAAAAAGATCAACTGGAAATTAGTAGGTTTTGGGTTTGGGTTGCAGGTTTTACTGGCGATCCTGATCACCAATAACCTGCTATGGATGTCAGACATATTCAGTTTTATGGCCAGGATTTTTGTGGCCGTCATTAATAAAGGAAAGGAAGGCGCCATGTTCCTGTTTGGAAACCTGATCAGGGACAAAGAAAGCTGGGGTTTTATTTTTGCCGTTCAGGCATTACCCATTATTATTTTCTTTGGTGCCCTTTCGGCAGTGTTGTATTATTTTGGAATCCTTCAAAGAATCGTTTACGCATTTGCCTGGCTCTTGTCCAAGATGGGGGTCAGCGGCCCTGAAAGCATTTCGGCAGCGGCCAATGTATTCCTGGGTCAGACCGAAGCGCCCCTGATGGTAAAACCCTATCTCGAACGGATGAAAAAAAATGAAATGCTCTGTATAATGGTGGGAGGTATGGCCACCACGGCTGGTAGTGTTTTAGGTACCTATGTCAACATGCTGGGGGGGAACGATGTGGAATTACAAAAATATTATGCCAAGTTGTTGCTGATGGCTTCGGTGATGGCGGCCCCTGCTGCCATTGTTGTTTCGAAAATGCTGTTTCCGGACCCCCACCCCGAGGAAGTAAACCGGGACCTGAAAGTACCCAGGGATAAAATTGGCAGTAATGTGCTGGAGGCAGTGGCCAATGGCACCACCGATGGTTTGAAATTAGCCGCCAATGTAGGGGCCATGCTGATAGCCTTTGTAGCCCTGATGGCAGTCCTGAACGGGATACTGGGTCTTATCGGCAATCTCACTTCTTTGAATGAGATCATAGCCACAAATACGGGTGGACGCTTTACAGGATTATCATTACAATTTGTTTTCGGATACCTTTTTGCACCCGTTGCCTGGATGATAGGTGTTCATACACAGGATATTACGGCATTTGGACAGTTGTTGGGGGAGAAAACAATAATTAATGAATTTATTGCATATGACAGTCTTTCAAAAATGAAGGCAGCCCAGCTGATCTCCGATCCCAAAACACTCATCATGGCCAGCTTTGCCCTTTGCGGATTCGCCAATTTCTCCTCTATCGGTATTCAGATTGGCGGCATTGGCGCCCTGGCTCCCAACCAAAAAAAGAACCTTACAGAGTTGGGATTAAAGGCATTGATCGGGGGAACAATTGCCTGTTTAATGACCTCCTGTATAGCAGGGGCATTATCTTAATATTTTTTTCGTTTCTCCCTATTATTCAGTAAACTTGTGCTTGGATTTTTACGTTTATTCATTTATTCAATAACCAAAAACATACTGCTTTGAAAAAATTTACTTTTCTGGCATTTACGGCAATTTTTCTCTTCACATTCACAAAGTCATTTTCACAAATCAAGCCCGGTACCATTATCGGGAACGGTGAACGCCTGAGATGCGCAACAATGGAAGGCCTGGAGAAATTCTTCCAGGAAAACCCTGAAGCAAGGGCCATAGCAGAAAGGAATAAGAACCTTTTTGCAACGGAGAATCCCCAAACACAAAGAACAAATGTAATTACAACCATTCCTGTTGTAGTGCATATTGTTGGTTCCTCTGCCCGCCAGGCCATCGTAACAGATGCAGATGTTATTTGGCAGATCAACAAATTGAATGAAGATTTCGGGGGTACCAATGCCGATAGTACCAATGGCACCAACTTTTATGGAGTGCGGGGCCACTCAGAATTACGTTTCTGTCTTGCCCAGCAGGATCCCAACGGGAATCCCACCAATGGTATTGACCGGGTTGTTTCCAGCATTACAGATGCCTGCAGCGATTATGAAGTATTGAAACATTCTTCCAGTTGTGGTGCTGATGCCTGGAATACCAACCAGTATTTTAATATCTGGGTTGGTGAAGTTGGTAACTGTTTGTTGGGGGTTGCGCAGTTCCCGGGTACGGGAGATCCCACTGAAGACGGGATTGTACTGGCTTTTGAAGGATTTTCCAATAACCCAGCCTATGTAGCACCGGCTTTTGCCTTAGGACGTACCGCCGTTCATGAAGCGGGTCACTATTTCGGTCTTTATCATATTTGGGGTGACGAGTCTGCCTGTACCACCTCCGATTTCCGGCAAATGCCTGGTACCTGTTTATTACCAGGTTCATTAGCGGGTTCCAGTACAGATAATTCATTTGGCGATACACCCAACCAGGCAGGTTCCACCAGTGGATGTCTTTCCGGAACTGTAACAGACGCCTGTTCACCCAGCGCACCGGGTAAGATGTACCAAAACTATATGGACTATACTGATGATGCCTGTTACTCTATGTTCACCAATATGCAGGTTGACAGGATGCAATGGGTAGTGGATAACTGCAGAGCTGGACTCAAGACCTCTAATGGTTGTGTGCCTGTTGCAGCTTTTGCTCTCGACGCAGGAGTGAAAGCGATCCTTAGCCCTGGTGCAGGTAGTTGCGCTGTTTCAGGAGGATCCACAACGGTATGCCCAAGTACCAGCATAACACCTATCGTTGAAATCAAGAATTATGGTACTACAACGCTGACATCATTGCAGGTGTTTACCCAATTAGGGGCCAGCCCGGCAACTTCCACAAACTGGACAGGTTCCATTCCGGCATTCTCCAGTGCTATTGTGACTTTACCGGCCATCATTGCACCGGCTACTCCTGGTATCTATACCTTAAAAGCATATACCAATAATCCAAACGGATCGGCCGACCAAAAACCGGTGAATGACACCTCCACGGTAGATATTAATGTAGGAGCCGGTCAACCGCTTCCTGTTTCAGAAAGTTTTGCAGGATCAACATTCCCTCCTGCAGGCTGGAGAATTATCAACCCCGATAATGGTATTACCTGGGTTAGGACTGCATTCAGCGGAGCCTTTAGTTCTCCTGCCAGTATGGGTATTAATTATTACAGTTATTCGGCTGTTGGACAAAAAGACATTTTTGCCTCACCTGCCCTGGATGTAAGCGGACCTCTTGATTCGCTGCAGGTTAGTTTCCAGGTTTCACATGCTGGTTATTCCAGCACGTTCGGGCCTGATTCCCTGGAACTGGTTTATTCACCTGACTGCGGCAATACCTGGTTAAATTTTGGCGGTTATAAAAAATGGAGTAACGGCCCTGCCGGCAGCAATCTTTCAACAGTTCCTAATACGACGGCCAGTTATGCGCCCACTGGTCCCGCCGCCTGGAGAAAAGAAACGGTTACGATCAAACCGAATTTCCCCGGTAACCCTTCCTTCATCCTTATTGGTTTCAGGGGCACAACAGGATTCGGCAATAATCTCTTTGTTGATGATATCAATATTGACAAGATCGTATTACCACCGGTAGATGCCGGTGTCACAGCCATCAGCAAACCCAATCCAAGGGAATGTACCAGTACCGTTAGCCCGGTTGTCACCGTAAAAAATTTCGGTTCTGAAACCATTACAACCCTTAAATTAAATTACCAGGTTGATGGCGGTGCCATTACCACAGTGAGCTGGACTGGCTCACTGGTTCCCGGTGCCAGCACAAATGTTACTTTAAACAATGTGGGTATCGGTGGTGCCGGTGCACATACTTTTAAAGCCTTTACTTCATTACCCAATAATGCCAACCCGGATGGGAATGCACTGAATGATGCACTGAGTAAATCATATTCTGTTTATACCGTTACGACCATGCCGGCATCCATTACAGAGCCCTTCTCCGGTACCTTCCCGCCATCTGGCTGGGAAATTGTAAACCCGAATAATGATGTCACCTGGCAGAAGAATAGTTCTTATGGTAAAAATGCCGTGGGTTCTGCATGGGTTCATAACTGGAATAACACCACATTTAACCGGTATGATGATATTGCCCTGCCGAATTTCTCCTATTCCGGCATCGACTCTATCTTCCTGACCTTTAATGTTGCTGCAGCTACTTATACACAACCCGGTAATACCGGCGTAAGCCTCGATACTTTTGCCGTATTATTATCAAAGGATTGTGGTAATACTTTCACACCAGTTTACAAGAAATGGGGTGAGGATTTGCAAACCATCAATAACCCGAACTTCCCCTTCACGTCTGAGTTCTTCCCGAAGAGTAATCAGTGGAGAAAGGATTCCATTAACCTGGGTAAATGGTTAGGCAGTTCAGAAAACCAGTTCATGATCTCATTCCGCTTCAGTGGCAATTTCGAGAACAACCTGTTCCTGGATGATATCAATCTTTATTCTGAAATCCTTCCCAACAAGCTGAAGGCACAGGGTTACATGATCCTGCCGAATCCATTCCATAACCAATTCTCTGTTTGGCATTATCAAACACCTACTACCTTGAAATATGTTACGGTGTACAATGCCGCCGGTGAGCAGGTTTGGAAAAAACAATTCAGTGGTGATGCCCAGCGGTTGATCACCATCGACCTGACCGGAAGACCCGCCGGAACCTATGTTGTTTATGTAGGGTATGACGATCCGGGACGTGATGTTCAACAGAAAGTGATTAAATACTAATTGTTAACTGATAATAATCAGAAGCCCCCGCTAAATCGGGGGCTTTTTTTTGAATAACTTTGCCAAAAATACATGTGCACATGAAACCGGAATCATTATCCTGGATCATTCAGTCAACAACTGATGCTGAACTGAAAATGATCGGTGAAAAGATCATCGCCAATCAAAGAATTTCAGCAGAAGAAGGTATTATCCTCTTTGATAAAGCCGACCTTCCCTGGCTGGGTGCTTTCGCCAACCATATCCGTGAACAAAAACATGGGCAGAAAACCTATTTTAACCGGAATTTTCATATTGAGCCCACTAATGTCTGTGTATTTTCCTGCAATTTCTGTTCTTATTCAAGGCTATATGCGCATCGGGAAGATGGATGGGTTCTCTCAGAGGATCAAATGATGGATATCGTAAGGAGTTATGATGGGAAACCGGTTACGGAAGTGCATATTGTAGGCGGTGTGCATCCAAAGATGGATATCCATTTTTTTGCCAATCTGCTCAAAAAAATAAAAAAACACCGGCCGGAACTCCATATCAAAGGCTTTACGGCTGTAGAACTGGACTATATGTTCAGAAAGGCTAAACTAACAGTTTGGGAGGGCCTAAAACTATTACAGGAGGCAGGACTTGATTCCCTGCCGGGGGGTGGTGCCGAGATCTTTGATCCGGTGATCCGCGAAAAGATCTGTGCAGACAAGGTAGATGCGGCAGGTTGGCTGCAGATCCATGAAACGGCACACCAGATCGGTATGCAAACCAATGCAACCATGCTTTACGGTCATATTGAGCATTATAGTCACCGCATTGATCATATGACGAAGCTGCGGGAACTCCAGGACAGGACAAACGGGTTTAACACTTTCATCCCGCTGAAATTCCGGAACAAAGACAATGATATGCGTGACATTCCGGAATCTTCGATCATTGAGGATATGAGAATGTATGCTATCGCCCGCATTTACTTGGATAATTTCCCCCACTTAAAAGCTTACTGGCCGATGCTGGGCAGACAAAATGCGCAACTATCCCTTGCTTTTGGCGTAAACGATATCGACGGCACCATTGATGATACCACCAAAATCTATTCAATGGCGGGCTCAGAAGAACAGAGCCCCTCTATGACAACAGAGGAATTGGTCACCCTTATCCAGCAGGTAAACCGGGTTCCGGTTGAACGTGGGACCTTATACAATATCATCAGGGAATATAAGTCCCATGGACCAGCCATGGAAGCCGCAAGCCCCTCATTGAACTGACCAGGCTTAACATTCCGGCAGACTGATGGGTATATGAACAGCCAGCCCACCGTCGGAGGTCTCCTTATATTTACTGTTCATGTCAAGCGCGGTTTCCCACATGGTATGTACTACGGCATCGAGGGAGACCTTTGCAAAGTCAGGACTACTTTGCATGGCCAATTGAGATGCAGTGATCGCTTTGATAGCACCCATTGTATTTCTTTCTATACAGGGCACCTGCACCAGGCCACCGATCGGGTCGCAGGTAAGACCCAGGTGATGTTCCATTGCGATTTCTGCGGCCATCAATGCCTGTCGTTGGGTGCCCCCCAGGCATTCCGTCAAGGCGGCTGCCGCCATCGCGGAAGAAACGCCAATCTCTGCCTGGCAGCCCCCCATCGCGGCAGAAATTGTGGCCCCCTTTTTAAAAATGCTGCCAATTTCAGAAGCTGTCATTAAAAAACGAAAAATATCTTCTTCTTTATCGCCCTGGCAAAAAACTATATAATACAATAATACGGCTGGAATGACTCCGGCTGCCCCATTGGTGGGAGCGGTAACCACCCTGCCGAACGAAGCATTTTCTTCATTCACGGCCAATGCAAAACAACTGACCCAGTCCAGGATATATTTGAAATCATTCCCTCCTTTCCGGATAGCAGAGATCCAGTCCGTACTACCCTGGTAAGTTCTTCCTTTCAGCAATTTTGTGTTCAGGCTGGCAGCGCGGCGTTTTACGTTCAGACCACCCGGTAAATATCCCTGGGTATGACACCCCCTGTAGGCGCATTCACTCATCACTTTCCACACCTGTTTCAAACCCAGGTACAGTTCTGCTTCACTGCGCCAGGCCGTTTCATTTTCTGCTACCACCTCATGGATCGACATCCCCGTTTTCATACACCAGTGCAGCAGATCATTAGCGGTATTGACCGGGAAGGGCAGGTTCACCTGGGAAGCGTTGTTGAAAGGGTCCCCCTCTTTTTGTACAAATCCCCCTCCTATTGAATAATAGGTTTCCGCCAGGTGGTCACCGTGAACAGTTTTTGCCAGAAAGCTGACCGCATTGGGATGAAAAGGGAGGGATTCTGTGATCAGGAATTCGATATCTTCCCGGGGATCAAAATCGATTTCATGTAAACCGGCAATTAATAATTTACGCATGGCCATAATATCCTCCATTTTTGCATGGATATTGGCCGTATCAAAATGCACGGGGTCATCACCGGAAAGTCCCAGCTGAACAGCGATATCTGTGCCATGGCCTTTACCCGTTTTTGCCAGGGAGCCATATAAAAGCACTTTTACAGACACAATGTCAAACAGGATGTTCTTTTCCTTCAAAGAATGGAGGAACTGTTCGGCTGCCCGCCATGGCCCCAAAGTATGGGAACTCGAGGGGCCAATGCCTATTTTAAAAATATCAAAAACCGATATTGATTCTGTATGTTCCTGCATGTTCCTATAAAGGTAAACAAACCCCCAGGCAATTTTACAGGGGTTTTATTTAGAAAGGATCATTGAACCTGGACCAGGTTGACTTCAAAGTAAAGGATGGTATTCCCGGGAATCGGGCTCGACCCCTCACAACCATAGGCCAGCGATGAAGGAATGATGAGTTTGATAGAACCGCCCTCTTTGATAAGGGGAATACCAATTTGCCAACCCTGGATCAGGCTGTATAACGGCCAGCCCTGGGCCGGGGGTGTTGAAAGCTGGTCGAATACCTGGCCATCCAATAGTTTACCAGTATACGTGACTTTTATCAAAGAAGATGGAGAAGGGGTATTGCCGGTACCGGGATCGGTGATTTCATAATACAAACCACTGGAATGTTTAACAGCATTGATACCGTTGGCACTGGCATAGGCCAGGATCGTAGTCTCTTCTTCCTGCGGGGTTTTATTCTTACAGGCATCTGTCTTTTTAAGGCAGCCCTGTGTTAATGATAAAATCATCACAATAACCATTAATAACCCAGATTGCTTCATGTATTTTATTTTTTACTTAGACCTTGTCCCCTGCTGTTTCGCTGCTGCCGGACTTTTCTTTGCTGATCAATTCCCTGTAATGCTGCTCATTCATATCCCATTTATGCCTCACCGAAAAAACGGTGAAAAAAACGGCTATACCGGCTGCCGCAATCAGCAATACCGGGAAAATGGACTTATCGGCATTATACTCCATCAGGGCCCTTTTGTACCAACCCGAAAAAAAATTGATGAATATAGCGATTACGATCAGGGTGCCGGCCGGGAGACCCACGGAAAGCTGTTTGCTTACTTTTTTCTTTTGATCCCGGTTTTTTTCCCAGTAAATCACAAATTTCTTTTCATCAGGGGTCAGCATAACCGCAAATTTAGTATCCATCGCCCATGTTCTTGCAACAGCAAAGCAAAATCTTTATATTGTGATCATTAAAATTCTGATTCCTTGAAACTATCCCCATTACTGGCTCAGTATCTGCTTGCCAACAACCGGCTTTCCCTTGCTGGAATCGGTCATTTTCTGTTAGAAGAAAATCAGCCCGTCACGGTTGACAATGCAGGAGATGGCAAGGTCCCCCAACCGACCATCCGTTTCCGGTATAATCCCGCTGAAAAAAAGGATGAGGAACTGGTCAGTTTTGTTGCCAGTCAGACGGGCAAGATGAAAAGTCTTGCTGAAGCGGATATCAATTCATTTATTGACCAGGTAAAGGAATTTTTAAATATCGGTAAGCCTTTCTTATTTGAAGGCATCGGCACCCTCTCAAAAATGAAAGGCGGGATCCTGGATTTCACCCCGGCACATATCATATCGGAAAAAAACAGCGAAGCTACCGCCCCCGAAGACGAACCTTTTAAACCGGAAAAACACCATGAAGATGCTTCTATTGGGTACCATGACCTGCTGACTTCAAGAAAGCCGGGCATCAATATCCAAAAAAGGGTGATCATCGCCATACTAATCATTACGGGTCTGGGGCTTGCTGTATGGGGCGGGTACAGCATCGTTAAACAATTCGGTCAACCTGAAATCGCTGTCAACCCTCAACAGGAACCTGTCCCCCCTCCCAGTTCTCCCGATAACAGGGATGATTCAACCGGCATTTCAAAAGATACCACCGAACAAGTTCCGGCAACCGGACAAAAGGTTCCAACCTATAAGTTCATCGTCAAAGAAGCGGGGTATAAGACGGCCCTCAGAAGGTATCTTTACCTCAAAGAGGAGTGCAAACTGGATGTGTATATGTCGACCAGGGACTCTGCGCTCTTTAAAGTATTTTTCCAGCTTCCGGCGAGCCCAGCCGATACCGCAAGAATGAAGGACTCATTGAATCTCCTCTATATCTCACAGGGTCAGCGGAAAGTCCATTTAGAGAAATCTTAAAGTTTTTACAAAATTTTCTTGCTTTTCCTGTATTTATTTATTAACATTGTTTCCCCAGCTATCTTCTCCCTTCGGAAACGCAACCAGACGCTAACTACAAATGCCGTTTGTGAAAAAAACGCCGCATATCCTATGAATGAATATCGATCTGATTGTAAAATAGCTATTTATGAAAATCGCACGGCATTTTAAGGAATTCCTTGAAAAAAAAGGGTATCTCGAAATACCCAGTATTGGAAGGTTCGAAGTTTCTACCGAACAGATGTCGATGCCGAAAGGTGAAGTGCTCACCCGAAAAAAACTATTCTTCTCTCCACAGAATAAACCCGCTTTTGATGAATCCCTGGTACAGTTCCTTTGCGAAAAACTGAGGTCGGAAGCCTGTGTGGTCTATGCAGATATCCGGTCTTTTTCCTATTACCTGAACGAATTACTCATCCAGGGGCTGGAAGCAGAGTTGCCGGGTATCGGGTTCCTGAACAGGAATAATACCAATGAAGTTGAGTTCAGCTATCAAAGCACATATATCAGGCGGGAAAGGCCCCAAAAAAAGATCGCTGCTTACCTGATGAATTACTGGATGTAACTAAATATTATCTGATAAAAAAGAGGCTTACAGATTGTAAGCCTTTTTTTAAGAGGTACCGAGCAGATTCGAACTGCTGTAGGAGCTTTTGCAGAGCTCAGCCTAGCCACTCGGCCACGGTACCTTTTACAGCCCGGCAAAAGTAGTATATTCGGGAGAATTTCCCTAAACACCCGAACACGATATGCAAAGAATTGCTGAATCTGAACTTATTCTCAATAACCGGGGGGCTGTTTATCATCTCGACCTCAGGCCCGAAGAATTGGCCAACACTATTATTACCGTGGGTGACCCCGACAGGGTGAAGGCGGTGAGCAAACATTTTTCCTCCATCGAATCAAAAAGCCAGCACCGGGAATTTATTACCCATACCGGTTACCTGGGGAAAAAAAGGATCACGGTCCTTTCCACGGGAATCGGCACTGATAATATTGACATTGTGATCAACGAACTCGATGCCCTGGTCAATATCGATTTTGAATCGCGGCAGCTTAAAAAAAACCTGCAGTCCCTGGATATCATCCGGGTTGGCACATCCGGTTCCCTCCAGGCAGACGTGCCGGTGGATAGTTTTGTCACCTCCACGTTAGGCTTGGGGATCGATAACCTTTTGAATTTCTACCGCCTTGAGCAGAATGATGAGGAAGAACAATTATTACAATCCTTTGTAACCTATACTCAGCTACATAACAATATTGCCTACCCGTATATTGCGGGCGCCGGCGCTTCGCTGATCAAGCATTTTGTAAAGGATTTTCATCATGGCATTACCGTAACCTGTCCCGGGTTTTATGGCCCCCAG
Source organism: Terrimonas sp. (assembly GCA_016125075.1). Classification (GTDB taxonomy): domain Bacteria; phylum Bacteroidota; class Bacteroidia; order Chitinophagales; family Chitinophagaceae; genus SpSt-398. Next base: position 81,934 of record WGMO01000021.1, on the reverse strand, counting down.
GGAAGGGTGCTCAGGCTGGGAATCAAAAACCCCGACCTGATAGACCGGCTTACCCAATTCCGCTTCGGCAGGCACCGGATCACTAATTTTGAAATGGAAACGGCTGCCATATACGGTTTAGGCAGGTTATTGGGGCACCATTGTGTTTCCCTGAGCGCTATCGTGGCCAACAGGGTCGAAAAGAAATTTTCGTCGGATGGGGCCAAACTGGTTGAATCACTGATCACAAAAACACTGACCATCATTTCAGAACAGGACTAATATGAAAATCGATTTTTTCAAATACCAGGGTACCGGGAATGATTTTATCATCCTGGACAACAGGGACCATCATTACAATCAACTGAGATCCGAACAGATCAATCACCTTTGCCACCGGAGATTTGGAATCGGCGCGGATGGATTGATGCTATTCAACAGCAAAGAGGGGCTGGATTTTGAGATGGTCTATTTTAATGCGGATGGCAAAGAAGGGAGTATGTGCGGGAATGGCGGCCGGTGCATCGTCAAATTTGCGTATCATGCCGGCATCCACAAATCACTTTACCATTTCCAGGCCATAGATGGAATTCATGAAGCCGAAATTGACAGTGACGGAACTGTTTCCCTGAAAATGCAGGATGTTGCTTCCATTGAAAAACATTTTGGCGATTATATCCTGAACACGGGCTCCCCCCACTATGTAAAGATCGTTCCCAAGGCTGATGACGTCGATGTTGTAAAAAGAGGGAGGGATATCCGGTACAGTAAAGAATACGAAAAGGAAGGCATCAATGTCAATTTCGTTGAACAACTCACCGAACCCGACAAGATCAGGGTCAGGACCTACGAAAGAGGGGTAGAAAATGAGACCTATTCCTGTGGAACCGGTGTAACGGCATCAGCATTGGTTTGCTATCATAATGACACCGGGTTTAATGATGTGGAAGTTGAAACCCCCGGCGGTAAACTCAGCGTGGAGTTTGACAGGATCGGCGAAAACCAATTTGAAAACATCTGGTTGTGCGGGCCGGCAGAAAAAGTATTTGCCGGCAGCCTTGAAATATAATCCCCACCCTTTTTGCTTCAGAAAAAAAAGTACGATAAACACAAACTATGATCCAGTATTTCAAGAATGTTGCCCACAAAACGATTGCCATTGATTATCCTGAAAATGGCGCCTGGGTCAATATCCTGCCCCCGCTGAAACATGAGGAGTTTATCGACCTTTCCGAAAAACTCGATATCCCGGTCGACTTCCTGACCGATTCACTGGATATTGACGAAAAAGCACGTTTTGAAGAGGAAGATAATGTGAAACTGATCGTACTAAAGACGCCTACCGAAAACAACTCCTTTAACGAAAGTGATGCCTATTATATCACGATCCCTATTTGTATCATCCTCACGCATAACCAGATCGTCACGGTGAATTCTTTTGAGAATGCCGCCATGAAGAAATTCCTGAATACATTCCAGAACCGGCATCCGGATAAAAAAAATATGATGGTGCTAAAGGTTTTTGAAAAGGTCGTCCAGAACTTTATGGAGCACCTGAAAGAGATCAACCAGCGAAGGAATATTCTAGAGCAAAAACTCTACGACGCCAACAGGAATGAACACCTGTTACAACTGATGCGGATCCAGAAAAGCCTGGTCTATTTTGTAACGGCCCTCCGGAGCAATGAACTGTTGTTTATGAAACTGGAAAGGACCAATTTTCTTGGTCTGAATGAAGATGAAAAGGAATACCTGAATGACCTGATTGTAGATACTTCGCAGGCCCTTGAAATGTCAAATATTTATACCAATATCCTGAGCAGCACGCTTGATGCATTTGCGAGCATCATTGCCAATAACCAGAACGAAGTGCTGAAAAGACTTTCGGTGATTACGATCGTCCTTACTTTCCCGGTACTCATATCCAGTTTGTTTGGCATGAATGTACCGAACGGGTTTGAACATTCCCCCTATGCATTTTACATCGTGGTTTTTCTATCTTTGGCGATCGCTTTGATCATCGGGTGGTTCTTCCTCCGAAAGAAAATCTTCTAACCATGCATTTATTCAATATCAGGGTTTATGGCATCATCATCAATGAACAAAAACAGGTGCTCGTAAGCGACGAATACATCCGGGGCGGTTTGTACACGAAATTTCCGGGCGGTGGACTTGAATTCGGGGAAGGTACCCGGGATTGCCTGAAAAGGGAGTTGATGGAAGAACTCAGGATTGAAGCCCATATCGGGGAACATTTATATACAACAGATTATTTCCAGATGTCTGCTTTCAACCCCGATCACCAGATCGTTTCGATCTATTACCTTGCTACGCCCCTGGAACCAATCAGGATTCCCTTCAAAAAAGAACCTTTCGATTTTGACGAGAAACAGATGGCGATCTATGAGCAAACAAAGGAAACCGAAACATTCCGGCTGGTGGACTGGCATCGATTTTCATCCGCTGCCGTTACCCTGCCCATTGACAAGATTGTAGCCGATCTTGTTAAGGAAAAATTCCAGTAAACCTATTCATTATCTTTTCCCATCGCTTCATTCTTCATTCTTACGGCCACGTCGTGTCCTACGTAATTTTCAATCTTTTTTTCTGCAACATATATAACCGGGGTCAGAAGAATGGCCATGGTTGCCTTATAAATATAGTTGACCACCCCGATGGCGAGGATCTGCTGCCAGGTGAATACTCCGAGAAATGCAATGAATAACACGATATAACTATCCACGATCTGGGAGACCAGTGTAGAGCCCGTTGCCCTCAACCACACTTTCTTTTCACCGGTCACCTTTTTTATCTTATGAAAGACATATACATCCACTAACTGGCTCACCATAAAGGCGACCAGGCTGCCAATAATGATCCTCATACCCTGCCCAAAAATGCCGTTAAATGCGTTTTGCATATCCGGGATATGGTTGCTCTCCGCCTGACTGGTGATCCAGAAATCGGCGGGTGGCACATGGATGGCGGCATAATACATCAGAAAAGCATAGGAAATCAGGGCAACGGCAGTCAGCGATATCCTCCTCACCGCCTTGGGACCGTAATATTCATTCACGATATCCGTCATCACAAATTCAAGCGGCCATAACAAAACGCCACAGGTGAGGCTGATTGATATGCCCGACTGGCCGAATATTGTAAAATTGGAAGGTGCCAGCCCAAAAAGCTTTTCCAGCGAGAATATCTTGGTGCCGATGGCTTCCGCAATCAGCGCATTGGCTACAAAAAAAGCGCTCATCCCGAGGAATAGTTTGGCTGGTTTGTCTTTCAGAATACTATTGATCATGGCGTTGGTTCAATATTCAGTAATAAGAGAAAAGTTAGCTGCAAAAAAAGGAAAATAACATTGGTAATAACCAACCAAACCGGAATAAGTTCCAGCTTTTTCCTGTTAAATATAAAAACAAAAAGATAACTGAATACCGTAGCAGGGTTAAAAAGGATACTGAGTACAAAACCCAGTATGATGATGGTCGAAGTAAGGGCTTCCTGACCGATCCAGTCGTGCAGTTTCAGCGAAAATGACAGGAGGAAAAAGATATTACAAATAAATGCCAGTCTTGATAAAAATAAAAGCCAGCGCATAGACTAATTTAGTGTAAAATAGCATTATTTTGTCAGCTGTAATAACCCCTATTATATGAATAACAAGTGGTTCAATAAAATGCTGCCGCATATCGCTGCTGTCCTGATATTCCTGGTAATATCGGTCATCTACTGTGCTCCTGCGTTGAAAGGAGATGTTGTCAACCAGCAGGATCATTTGCAATGGCGTTCCATGGCGCAGCAATCATTTGAATTCAAAGAGAAAAATGGTCACTTTCCCTTATGGACCAACAGTATGTTCAGTGGCATGCCGGCCTACCAGATCGCCCTGGGTCAAACACACCCGGTATCCATTGGGTATGCTTCCTATATATTTACGTTGGGGCTTCCAAAACCGATCAACTTTTTTTTCCTGGCCTGTATTGGGTTTTATATCCTGCTGCTGATTATGCGGATCAATCCATGGGTGGGTATCATGGGTGCCATCGCTTATGCCTATTCCACTTATGACCCGGTCATTATTGTAACAGGTCATGATACCAAGATGATGGCCATCGGGTATGCCCCGATGGTGATCGGCGCATTTGTTCTGCTGTTCAGGAAAAATTATTTAGGGGGTGCTGTGCTGCTGGCCTTTTCTTTGGGACTTGAACTCTCAACCGCACACCTGCAGATGGTGTATTACACCCTGATGACTGCCGGCATCATGAGCATTTTCTTTTTATGGCAATGCATAAAGAACAAAGAAATCCCCCATGCCCTCAAAAGTTTTGGGATCGCAATCCTGATCGGCCTCATCAGTATCGGCACCACGGCCGTATCAACCCTCACCACGTATGATTATGCGCAATACAGTATGCGGGGTGGTGATTCAGAGCTGAAAAGCGATACGACCAAGACCGCTACCAGTGGAGGTCTTGATAAAGGGTATGCTTTTCTTTGGAGTTATGGCCTTGCGGAAACTTTTACCCTGTTTCAACCTTCCTTTTATGGCGGGGGCAATGGCGGTCACCAGCTGGGTGCTGATGCGAAAATGACCGAAAAGCTTACGGGGATCGGTTATCCCGAAGAGGATGCCCTTTCCATGACCAATAATTTTTCCTATTGGGGTAAACAGCCCGGAACATCGGGGCCGGTATATCTAGGCATCATCATTTGTTTCCTTTTCATACTGGGGATGATATACCTGAAAAACTGGCATAAATGGTGGATCCTTGCCGCCTGTGTATTTGCGATCATTCTGGCATGGGGTAAGAATTTTGAAGCCGTCAACTATTTCTTATTTGACTACCTGCCCCTTTATAAAAAGTTCAGGGCCCCTACCCAATCGCTGGTCATCCCACAATTATGTTTTCCGCTGTTAGCAGCGATGCTGCTACAAGCTATTTTTTTTGAAAACCCCGATAAAGCAGTATTGCTCAAAAAACTGAAACTGACCGGTATCATCACCGGGGCTCTCTTCGCGGTCTTCCTTTTATTTTACAGCACGGCCAGTTTCTCTTCTGACAGGGATGCCCGTTTAAGGGATAATTTCTCCAGCAATTATGTACAGCAACTAAGCCAGGGAGCAGCCCCGACACCCGAAATGCAGATGCAGGGACAGGAATTTGGAAAATCATTTGTCACTGCTATCCAAAGCGACCGGCAGTCCCTCTTTCTGAAAGACACTTTCCGGAACCTGTTTTTTGCAGCAGCAGCCTTCCTCCTGCTTTTTCTTTTTATCAAAGGGAAAGCCAACCGGAATACCGTGCTGACCATCCTGATTTTGTTATGTTCTATTGACCTGATCAGCATTGCCAGGCGGTACCTGAACACCAGTGATTTTGAAGATGCCGATCTTTATGAACGAGCATTTACCATGAGCCCGGCCGATATGCAGATCAAACAGGATACGGGCTATTACAGAGTGTATAACCAGGCTTCTGGTGATGTATACCAGGATGCCTATACTTCTTATCACCATAATTCCATTGGCGGCTACCACCCTGCCAAACTCAGGATCTACCAGGACCTGATCGAAGGCCAGCTTTACAAAGGCAATAAGCGGGTGCTGGATATGTTGAACACCAAGTATTTTATTTTCCAAAACCCACAAACTGGCCAGCCGGTAGCACAGATCAACCCGGATGCTTTCGGCCCGGCCTGGTTAGTGAAAGGCATCCGTTTTGTACCAGATGCGCAAGCAGAAATGAAAGCCCTGGACAGCGCCGACCTGAAAGATACCGCTATCGTGCAGGAGCGATTCAAAGTCGATATCAAATCAATACCCGGAAGCGATTCTGCAGCCACCCTGACATTGACCGGGAATCAGAACGATGTTATCCATTACAGTTTTAATTCCACAACAGACCAGTTTGCTGTGTTCAGTGAGATCTATTATAAAGGAGGATGGAAAGCCTATATTGAAAACAACAAACCGGCACCGATTATCAAAACAGATTATGCCTTAAGGGGTCTGTATCTGCCAGCCGGGAAATATACGGTGACTTTCAAGTTTGAACCGGCTTCCTATGCCTTAGGCAATACCCTGACGTTGATTTGTTCTATCCTCGTGTATCTGCTGGGTATTGCTTATGTGGTTGTGTATTACAGGAAGAAGAAAAAAACAGGTACGGCAGTCGCACAACCGTAAAATGGACAATGGAATAAATAATACAGGCATCCTGATTTCTGTGGTGATCTGCACCTATAACAGGTCAGCGTACATAGAAGATGCCCTTGAAAGCCTGACTTCCCAAACACTTGCCCGTGACCAATACGAGATATTGATCATCGATAATATGAGCACGGATGCCACAGCCGGCATCTGCCAATCCTTTATTGACAGGCACCCTGGCTTCGATATCCGGTATTACCTGGAACCCAACAGGGGATTATCGTATGCGAGGAACCGGGGTATCAGCGAATCAACTTCACCGATCATTTGTTATATGGATGATGATGCGGAGGCAGTACCCCATTACCTTTCCTCCCTGGTTGAATTCTTCTCCGCCCACCCTGAAGCGGTGGGTGCCGGCGGCAGGGTAGTCCCTAAATATCCCCGGGGTGAAGAACCCGTATGGATGAGTCGATACCTGAACGGGTTTATCGGTAAGGTTGATTTTGGCAAGGAAATAAAACCATTTAGCGGTAAAATGAAATTTCCGGCCGGCTGTAATATGATCTATAAGAAATCCATTTTGGAAAAAGCGGGAGGATTCAATACCAAACTTACATTCCGCAGTGATGATAAATTCATATTCTACCAGGTCCTGCAAATTTCCCGCTTGATCTATTATGTACCCGATGCAAAAGTCATCCATAATATTGATGAAAAAAGACTGGGTATTTCAAATTTCCGGACCCTGTTCCTCAAAACGGGGAACGAGGAAAAGATCAGGGTATTAGGCGAAGCAGGAAGTATCGGTTACCTAAAAAAACTTTTTGAATATTTGATCAAATGTTTGGGTAGCTGTGTCATCTATTGTCAATTCCTTTTGAAAGGACAGACCCAAAAAGGGAGGTACCTGGTATTATCACAATGGTATACGCTTTCCGGCTTCCTGAAAAAAGAGGTTTTTGTTCGGTAGTCATTCTACAGCAACTTATAAAAATGGGGCTGGCCCAGGATCATTCTTGGAGTCAACGTATAGGTTTTCAGCAGGTTTTTGCAAAAGCCCCCCAGTTTACCAAAATGAGCAAAGGGGTTTTTTAACCTGGCCAGGTTGTGGAGGATCCCCAGGATAAAAAAAACAGGTACCGTGATGGTATACGCCAGGAGGTGAAACAAGAACCACCCCGAGCCAAACTGCTTCCTGATCCTTAACAGGGAGGAAACCATGATCTGTAGCCCCTTTTTATCATAGAGGTTATAATAGCCTTTCCCGGAAGAGTCAAATACTTCATTGGAGGTATCTCCCTGCAGATGGACAACATTGAACTGGCCATAAATGCACAGCGGACCTGTTCTTTTTAGCCGAGAGCACCATTCCGCCTCTTCAAAAAACAGGAAGAAATCTTCATCCAGCATACCGGCCTTCTGTATGGCCGAAAGCCTTACCATCAGAAAGGCACCATTGATCCAATCCACTTCCTGCAATCCCGTTGCCTTTGGCAGGTTTGTTTTCTTTACCCCCAACAGGTTACCGATGGCCCTGAGGAAGGACCCCATATATGGCAGGGGTAACAAATGGTTAATCCCTCCCTTCATGGTATAATTTCCAGAGACCTGGGCTGTCCTGTCAGGATTGAGTAATTGTATCCCGCAGGCGGCATAAGCGGAACCACCAAAAAGCCGGTACACAGCAGCGATGGCATCATTTTCGACCAGGGTATCCGGGTTTAAGAGTAAAACCGTATCACCGCTAGAACGCCTGATGCCTTCATTGTTGGCCCGGGCAAACCCGGCATTATAGCCCATTGGTACCCATTGTACAAAGGGAAAGGCATCCCGGATCAGTATTTCACTGTTATCGCCAGAATCATTATCGACCACCAGGATCTCGTAATCATTGATATTGTCAAATTGCTGAATGGACCGAAGACAGTTCAGCAAATAACCCGAAGACCGGTAATTGACAAGTATGATAGACAGCATTATGGATGGATCGTGTTTCTGTAAGTCATATAATGAACAAACATAATCAACTTTGAAAAAATACCCATGCGAAGCAGGAAGGGAGGTATACCTGATTGCCAGTTGATCATTTTCTCAATAATGGGGGGAACAGTGCCATGATATCCATTATCCCTCACCGTTTGCATACTGGTAATCTTCAGGTTCCTGACGATACGCCACCAGGCATCATAAATCAGTAAATCTTTTAAATGCTTAGTCCCCACTTTTTCCAATAGAAGAAAATTTTCGGGGATCTCCACTTCCTGAATCCGGAAAGTATAGTTCGTCACCTGTTCCTGATGGATACCTACGTTGATGAGCGGCTGATCGATATACACAGGTTTCGAGTGCGCAAGGTACCGGATATAATAATCCACATCGACCATCCATTTCATTCTCTTATCATAGAAAAGGTCTTTTCTGTTTCTAACCATCGTAACGCTGGGTGGCCCGATGACATTCCTGGAGAAAAGGGTGACAGCATTATCAAAGAGTTTCCTTTTCCTGAAGGGATTGATCCTGACCGTTTGCTGTAAACCTTCTGGTCGGATATTTATATAGGCAGAGAAGAAAAAAGAAGCGTTGGGATTTTCCAGGACTGACCTGGCAAACAGGGAAAGACTATCCTTGCTGCTTAACCAATCATCATCATGCATGATCTTGATCCAATCACCGTTGGCCCTGCGGATCGCTTCATTCCAGTTTTCCGGGGTTCCCAGCGCAGGATTATTCCGATGGTAAATGATCCGAAAACTATTAATATAAACATCACACAGTTTCTCAGCGTCCTGGTCCGGGCTATCGTCACTGACAATAACTTCAAAATCCCTAAATTCCTGAATAGATATGGAATGCAGGAGTTGTTCGAGAAAAACAATGTTCTTATATGCGGGGATACAAATGGAGATCAGCACTTCAGTCCTATTTTATGGTAATACGGCCGGTATTATCTATTCGGTGTAAAATTGGCATTTTCTCCTTAAAATATTCTAGCACTGCTTTCTTGGCCCCTTCCCAATGACCAAAATCATCGATAATTAAAACTCCACCCTTTTTCAATAACGGGTATAGCATTTCAAGTTCGATTTTTGTTGACTCATACCAATCCGTATCCAACCTCAATAATGAAATTTCTGCTGGAAGGTTTTGGTGTAATGTTATTTCAACCTTGCCTTTAATAAAAAATAGCTTTTCAGATGGATATCCTGTGCTTTTTAAATTACCCTGCACATTTTCCAACGGAGAATAACACCAAATTGAATGGTCATCATCTTTTTCCTGGCTTTGTAACAATTTTTCAGCATCCTGGCCGGAAAAAGTAATATCATTTTCCGTTGGCGCACTCATGCCTTCAAAGGTATCATAAAGGAAAATAGACCTGTCCGTTGCATTCCGCTGTAATAAAGTTAAGGCCATCATCATGGAGCTCCCCCCCTTCCATACGCCACATTCCACAAAATCACCTGGGATATTGTGATCAAGAATATAAATAACAGACTGATACAAACTGTACAACCGTTCCATGGAAGTCATGGTGTAAGGCCTGCATTGATCATATAAGCGCATAAAAGCCCTGTCACTTTCTATATCAACAAGATCCGTATCGATTTTCTTTTTACTAACTGAATATCCCGTTATACCGATAACCCTGTTTATTAGATTTACTATCATGAAACAAAATTTATTCCTGCTAATATATTCATAAACTTTTCTGTTATAAACTTTTCGTCCCCATGAAGAGCCATAGCTTTTGTATAGGCTAAATTACCGGCACGTGATATGAGGGTCCTGTCTGATTTTAATTGCAGAATTTTCCCTGCCATTGCTGAGACGTTAAAATCACTTACCCCCCAGCCAGCATCCTCATTGATCAACGCTTCGATTCCACCGGAACCTTTAAAATAAAGAGATGGCAATTTGTTAAAGGCAGCTTCAATAACAACAAGCGGATAAGGGTCCTCACGAGAAGAAAGAAAGAATAGATCAAAAAAACCCAAAACACCCGGGTCCCGCTCTATCTTCCCTGTCAAAACAAAGTTTTCCAGTATTTCAGCCTGACGGGCCTGTTCCATCAAACTGGCTTTCAAAACCTCATCATCAAAAGCGCCCATCCAAACAAAACAGATTGTTTTATCAATAGGTACGACGTTCCTGCAAACCTCAAAAAACAGGTCAACCCCTTTCCGGTGTGTAACGGTACCCATCCCAACAACATAAAATTTACCTTCAGGGATTTTTAGTTTTTGAAAAAAGTCGTTGCGTTTTAACGGGTCATTAGCAGGCGTGACAGCTGTATCCTGGGGAAAATAATAGGGCAGATGGAATATTTTATCAGGATCTATTTTATGGCGGGCTACCAGATTATCCGTAACCGCCTTACATGGGCTCAGGAAGAAATCGGATTTTTCAAAGGTAAATTGGGCATCCTTTTTAACATTGAAGTATTCAATAACAGATTCCAACTCATGAATATAACTCAACACTTTTACCTTTTTCCTGTATTTTATTTTCCGGATAAGGTTCCCATTTGCTACTGTATTACTGAGGACAATATCGCTTTCCCTGATTTGGCCAATCACCTTCCAAAGCCTGTATCGGAATTGCAGGTAATCAAGAAACCTGTCCATAATATTCTTATTGGCAAGGTACCCGGTTGGTTTTAGCACCACCACTTCAGTCAATTTCCGGAATTCCATTTCCAAAGGTCCACCCCTGAATAATATGAGCTTAGCACTCGCATCACCATTTTGCACCCACAATTTTATAAGGTTCAATAATAAAACAGGGGCCCCGGTCAGAGAGCTTTCATGGCTGATAAAAAATATTTTTCCCCGGTTCTTCATCATCAGACTCCTGGTTTTTTTACCAGTAATACATTGTTCAGATATAGACTGTTGTTAGCAGGCAATAGGGCATTCAATAATTTCCCTCCCAAATTAACGGGTAAAATGAATCCTAATTTATAAATCCACCTTAAAAAAACATTGTTTTTTACTTTATTATAAAGGACTGTATACCAGTAAAGATTCCAGAGCTGGAACAGGGTCGTTACAAAATTACCAGACTTGCTGTATTCAAGAATTTCAAAACCCTGCTTTTCCATTAAATCCTTCAGTGCAAATCGGGTATAGCGGGCATAATCATAAGGCACTTCATGTTCATTCCAAACAAAAGGGCAGGTGATCAAAAGCATACTGTCGTTTTTCATGACCCTGTACAACTCCTGTATCACCTGCTCCAGGTTAAATACATGTTCGAACACCTCTGTACAAAGTACCGAATCAAAATGATTGTCCGGGAAAGGGATGTGTTTGCCATCGTAAAAAACATCAATCCTTTCATTATCGTGCGGATGACCTTCATTGTAAAAATCAATCCCCGTATATTGTTCCACAGTAAACAATCCTTCATAAGGTTTTGAACCACATCCAAAATCCAACATGTTTCCTTTTAGCCTTGAAGCATGTTTTCTTATTTCTGCAAAAAGTGATCTTCTAATAAAATAAAAAGGATGCAACACTGATGGGTAAAAATCAGAATACATGATGTTGTTATTAGTGTACGTTATTTAATTATTAGGGCACTATTCTCCTGCTAATTCTAAAAATTTAGCCATCCCCTTTTTCTTATACTCATCTAAATAATAACTGATATGAATCGTGAAATACTTTTTTAAATCATACAGCTTATAGGGATTATTAAGGATGATCGTATCCAGGCGGGCTAAACCTTCAGCATTTGCCTCATTAAACTCCCTGACGAAAAGAGAAGATAATTCCTTTTTGCTTACCCATGCGGCAAATACAAAAGGCAAACCGGTTATTTTTTTCCATTCCGCCCCCAGGTCATAAATAAACGTTGAAACCTTTCTTTGCTCAAATGCCCTGTCGCCAATGACCAGGCCGGCAGCCTTTCCCCTGATTTTTTTCCGAAAATCTTCGTTTTCAGTATCCACCAGTTCCGGATTGATACCCCAGTATTCCCGCATGATCCATTTGAGCAGGACAACTGAACTCCTGCTCTGGTAATCAAGGTAAACTTTTTCGATTTTTTCAAGGGGCACTTCACTAAAAAGACAAACAGATGCCACTTCACCTTCCGTACCGATACAATAATCCCCCACAATATGGTATTCCTTTAAAGCTGGTATGGCGGCCACAGGAATCAACCCGATATCGATCTCATCTGCTGCCAGCATATCGGCCAGCCGGGCAGGTGTTTCCTCGATCAGTTCAATCTTATCCTTTATCGGCAGGTTCTTTAACCCGTAAATCAGGGGCCTGGTATTCAGGTAACCCACAATTCCCACCTTTAACTTCTGTTCCAATTCAGTTATTTTTGCGCCGTAAAGGTAAACAACGAAAAGTATTAAATACACAATATGGAACTAACCACCCTGACAGCCATTTCACCCATCGACGGACGTTACAGAAAGCAGGTGCAGCACCTGGATGAATACTTTTCTGAGTTCGCTCTCATCAAGTACAGGGTTTTGGTGGAAATTGAATACCTCCTGTTCCTGGCTGATAAAAAGTTTTTTAAACTCAGCCCCAAAGTGGTCAAGCACCTCAGGAGGATCACCGAGCATTTTGGCCTGGAAGATGCACAGGAAATCAAACAGATCGAATTTACGACCAACCATGACGTAAAAGCGGTAGAATATTTCCTAAAACAGGAGTTGGAAAAGGCAGGTGCCAAAAAGGAAAAGGAATGGGTGCATTTTGGCCTGACTTCACAGGATATCAATAATACGGCCATACCCCTTAGCTGGAAACATGCCCTTGAATATGAGTACCTCCCCGCTATCTTAAACCTGAATGCCCAGTTCAAAGTGCTGGCGGCAGATTGGAAGGATATCCCAATGCTGGCCCGTACGCATGGCCAGCCGGCCAGCCCAACCCGCCTGGGAAAAGAGATCCAGGTCTTTGTGGAAAGGATCGAGAAGCAGATCGAATTGATCATCAGTATCCCCTTCAGCGCCAAATTTGGGGGTGCCACCGGTAATTTCAATGCCCATCATGTCGCCTTCCCAAAAATGGATTGGGTGAAACTGGGGAACGAGTTTGTTGAAAAAAGACTTGAACTTTCCAGACAGCAACATACCACCCAGATCGAACATTATGATAACCTGGCAGCTCATTTCGATGCCATTAAAAGGATCAATAATATCCTTATTGATTTTTGCAGGGATATCTGGTCCTATATTTCCATCGAATATTTCCGGCAAAAAGTCATGAAAGGAGAAGTGGGTTCCTCCGCTATGCCGCATAAGGTAAACCCCATTGATTTTGAAAATGCTGAAGGGAACCTGGGATTGGCCAATGCCCTGTTTGAACACCTATCATCAAAACTTCCGGTATCAAGGCTGCAAAGGGACCTTACCGATTCCACCGTGCTGAGAAATATTGGCCTGCCCCTTGCCCATACGGCACTTGCCATCCGATCGATTGAAAAAGGGCTGGGGAAACTGATCGTAAATCCTGCCCGGATCTATGAGGACCTTGACAATAACTGGGCGGTAGTGGCAGAAGCGATACAAACCATCCTCAGAAGGGAAAATTATCCCAACCCTTATGAAGCCCTGAAGGAATTAACAAGGGGCAATAACAAAATAGACAGGAAATCCCTGCATAAATTCATTGAAGGGCTTAAGATAAAGGAAGAAATAAAAAAAGAACTATTAAAAATAACACCGCATAATTATACCGGTATGTAAAAATGATTATTTTAGCTGTACTCTGCCATTTTACCTTATATGAAATTTTTTTTAACTTTTTCTCTTTTTTTGTTTTTTAGCCCAATTTTCTCTCAGGTTAATCTTAATCAAGGCCTGGTTGCATATTATCCATTAAATGGTAATGCCAATGATGCCAGTGGAAACGGGAATACGGGTGTTTTGCAAAACGGGCTATCTTTCATCAATGACAAATATGGCAATCCTAACAGTGCAGCCTATTTTGACGGTATAGATGATTATATCGCCATTGCAGATAATGGATCATTTTCTACTCCTGTATTTAGTATTGCCTTATGGTTTAAATCTGAGAGTTCTGCTTTACAAAATTTAATTGGAAAAAGAAATTACAATCCTAACCCCGGACAGACACAATACCAGTTTTTTATCAACTACCCACCATTCCCTGGCATTGGTTCCAATATTGTTTCCAGTTCTGAGTCCTGTTCCAGTTTTACAGTAAGTAATACCAGCTATATAAATACAGGCGAACCGCTTTGTCCGGATACATGGTACAGTGCGGTAGTTACTTTTGATGGCAGTTTTCACAAAATTTATATCAATGGTGTTCTTGTAAAATCTGTGGCAACCAGTTTTACTTCCATGGCTGCCTGTAATGCTGAATTAAGGATTGGAAATTGGTGGTCCGGAGATTTGATCCCCTTTAAGGGCATTATAGATGAAGTACGATGGTATAACAGGGCATTAAACAAAGATGAAGCCCTGGCCTTATCTCCATTCAGTTCAAATTTGTGCAGCCAGCTTGACTGCAACAACTGGCTTTATACCCCTTCTCAACCCTCTTATGTTAATATTGGAGACTTAGATGTTCCGGGAAATCAGATTACGGTGGAAGCAGTTTTTAATGCTACCACTAATAATAATGGCTTTGGAGATTTAGTTTCCAAACATTTGAACTTCACTGATGTCAACTACCTTCTCCGGGCATATAGCGGTGAGATTTCAACCACTGATGGCTATTATATTGCCCTTGCCAATTGTCCTGTGGAAACCAATAAAATATATCATGTGGCCATGGTATACGATGGAACGAGCCTGAAATTTTACCGAAATGGATTTCTGCTAAAACAGGTTCCTGCCTCCGGTAATCTGACTTTAAATAACTGGCAAACCTGGATCGGCTATTTCCAACCCCAGTCTTTAAACGAAAATTTTATTGGTTATATCAACGAGGTTCGGATTTGGAACGTTGCCCGAACCCAGAATGAGATCAGGACCTATATGAACAGTTCCCTGCCAAACCCCGCTACACAGGTTGGGTTACTCGCCTATTATACTTTTGACAACCTTTTGAACAAACAGGGAAATCCAAGCTGGAATGGCAGTTTGGGAGGTAATGCTTCTATAAATTCAACCAACCCCAACTGCAGCTTTGTAGTTGATTCCTGTAGTACAGTTGCAAATAATGATTCCTTAATAATCAACGACTACACCCCTGTCAACAATTTTGACCCCTGTACAAACATCATTGAAGTTGAAGACGCAGGTGCCTTTACCATCGGGGATACCGTTTTACTGATTCAAATGAAGGGTGCGATCATCGATTCCACCAATACAGCATCTTTTGGAAATATTACTGATTTCAGAAACGCTGGTAATTACGAGTTTAACTATATCAAGGCTATAAATGGCAACTATATCGAACTCCTAAATTTAATTACGCGGCAATTTTATATTCCGGAAGGGAAAGTGCAGATGATCAGGGTACCTTATTATTCGGATTACACTGTCGACAAAACACTGACCTGTCTTCCCTGGGATGGAGCTAAAGGTGGCGTATTGGTTTTTAATGTGCAAAATTCTCTTATACTAAATCAAAATATCGATGTTAGTGAACGGGGATTCCGGGGGGGCGCATTTGAACAACAACCTTCAGCCTGTTCAGCACCAGATTTCTTTTACAGCCAAAGTTCAACGAGTGCAGCATTAAAAGGGGAAGGGATAGTAAACCTGAGCATAAATAATGTCAGGGGCAGGGGAAAAGCTGCAAATGGAGGCGGTGGTGGGAATGACCATAACGCTGGTGGTGCTGGTGGTGGCAATGGCGGTAATGGAGGTAATGGTGGTAAGGAAGCCTCAGCAATTGCATCGGGTTGTAGTCAACAAATCGACAATGGCGGAATCGGTGGTTCTCTGTTACCCTATAACAATGGAATGAATAAGGTTTTCATGGGTGGTGGCGGAGGAGCCGGTGATGTGAATGGCCAACTGGGCGGTGGTAAAGGAGGCAATGGAGGAGGTATCATTATCATTACAGCAAATACCATTTCGGCTTTAAATGGCGAAGCAGTATTAAGTAATGGGGAAAACGTACCCGATTGCCAGACCAATGATTGCTGGGAAGGATTTAGCGGAGGAGGTGCTGGTGGAACAATAGTATTATCATCTACTGGTTTTACAGGAAATCTAAATATTAAAGCCGAAGGAGGTAAGGGCGGCAGCCTTCAAAACAACAACCCATCTAGTGGTTTTAATGGACCCGGGGGAGGAGGATCTGGCGGATTATTATGGTTAAGTAATCCTGTCATTCCTTCAAATATTTCTTTTTCTGCCAATGGTGGCTCAAAAGGTATTTTCATCAATTCAGGGGACAGTGGTGGAGCCACTGACGGTGAAAGTGGGATTTCAATATTTAATCTATCACTTCCCATATCTTCCCAGCCTTTTACAAAAAACATCGACTCTGTCCGGATAAAAGACAGTGCGACTTCCTGCAGTAGTTTTGACTTCCAGGGGCTAGCCTTTACTTCCCGTAACCCAGTCAGTAGCTGGCAATGGGATCTGGGTGACGGGAATATGGCCAATACCCAGGATGTATCACATGATTACAGCATTCCCGGAAACTTTACAGTAAAATTGATCGTTACCGATATCAACGGGTGCCGGGATAGTATTTCCCTGCCGGTCACTACATCATCCCTGAACGTGAATGCAGGTAATGATACGCTTGTCTGTAAAAATGTCCCGGTTTCATTAAACGGTAACAGCGATGGCATCCAATACTCCTGGTCGCCTGCTCCCTTTGTAAGTGACCCAACAATTCTAAACCCGGTCGTATCGGTAAGCACCGACACCTGGTTCTATCTTACAGCACAGAATAGCCTGGGTTGTGTTCAGGTCGATTCACTGCTGCTATCAGTCATTCCCGACCCTGTATTTACCATTTCCCCTGACGCATCTACCTGTTCCAACACGCCGGTGCAGATCAGTGCAGCCGGAGGAGACAGCTATTCCTGGCAGCCCTCCAATTCACTCAGTAATACCGGGGTCGCGAACCCTGTTGCCAATCCCGCAACAACCACAACCTATACGGTTGACATTACGGAATCAACCTGCCAAAATTCAACGCAATTATCTACCACCATTTCGGTTTTACCCCTGCCCATCGTGGTAGCCACAAAAGGAAATGATATTGATTGTACCAATGATGAAAGCCAGTTGTCGGCCAGCGGTGCCATCTCGTTTCTCTGGACACCTGCAGGCAGTCTTAATAATCCCACACTCCCCGACCCCATTGCCAAACCGACTACTACCACACAATACATTGTATCAGGCACTGACCTTAATGGCTGTGTGAATATGGATATGGTTACGGTACAGGTCGATCAAACAAATAAGGGGGGGTACCTGATGCCTTCCGGTTTCACCCCCAACAATGATGGTCTGAATGACTGCTACCGGATACGGTATTGGGGTGTTATCGAAACGCTGGAATTCAGTATTTATAACCGATGGGGTGAAAGGGTGTTTTTCACCACAAACCCTGCAGATTGCTGGGATGGCACATATAAAGGAGTTAAACAGGATTCCGGTGTTTTCGTGTATATGATCAAGGCTAAAACCAGTTGTGAAAGTGAAGTATTCCGGAAGGGTACACTTACCTTAATCAGGTAAGTTTTTATTCAATATAAATTCAAGAATCCCTTTCCCTTCTTCTATCCTTTGTTCATGAACACGGAATCCGGATTTAAGTAATACTTTTTGAGAAGCCAGGTTCGGGACTTCTGTAATGGCATAGATTACCGATAGCCCTGCCTTGATAAAAACATATTCGACCCCCCGCAAAGTCAATTCCGTTGCATAGCCTTTTCCCCATTCACTTTTCATCAAAGCATACCCCAACTGCATCTTTGTTGTCCCTTTAATCGGTATAAAGGCAAATGAGCCGACAAATCGAAGCGTATCTTTTTCTTCGACCGCCCAACGACCGGTCAGGGGATTGGCAAGGTAGTCGTCGATGATCTGCTGTAAAAAATTATTACAATCCTCCCTTGACTGAACCGGTCGTATATATTGCATGATCTCAGGGTCACTATTGAGCCGGAAAAAATTTTCCTGGTCCTTTTCCGTCAAACGATAGGGTCTTACCAGGAGCCGGTCTGTTTCAAAGATGATCATACCATTTCCTTATGGACTTCACTTGAAAAATGGAATTCGATATCGGGGTTATTGGTCCTTTCGGTTTGGAGGAACCATTCGCTCTGCGCCAGGTACACCAGGTGCCCGTCCTTATCCTCAGCAATATTGTTGGTCTTGAACCTGGTAAACTCTTCTAATTTTTTGGGATCTTTTGAAGTAATCCAGCAAGCCTTATAATAAGGAAGTGCCCTGAACTCGGCAGAAGCATTGTATTCATGCAGGAGACGGTACTGGATCACTTCAAACTGCAATTCACCCACACATCCAATGATCTTTTTATTGCCGCCAAACTGTGTGAAAAGCTGCGCCACTCCCTCGTCTGTCAGTTGTAATAATCCTTTTTCCAGTTGTTTGGTCTTCATCGGGTCTTTGTTGACGACCTCCTTAAAAATCTCTGGGGAGAAAGTGGGGATCCCTGTAAAAAAGAAATCCTCCCCTTCGGTTAAAGTATCTCCGATCTTGAAATTACCGGTATCAAAAAGTCCTACCACATCTCCCGGGTAAGCATCCTCAACGATGCTCTTTTCCCTGGCCATAAAGGAATAAGGATTACTGAAACGTACATCCTTATCCAGTCTTACGTGGTGATAGTATTTATTTCTTTCAAATTTGCCGGAACAGACCCGGAGAAAGGCGATACGGTCGCGGTGCTTGGGATCGAGATTAGCGTGGATCTTGAATATAAAACCGCTCAGTTTGTCCTCCTGCACATTCACTTTCCGGGTGGAGGTCTCCCGGCTCCGGGGAGGGGGGGCGATCCGGATAAATGTATCCAGCATTTCCTTAACCCCGAAATTATTGATCGCACTGCCAAAGAATACCGGTGCCACTTTCCCGGCGAGATAATCATCCACATTCAACGCGCCATGAACCCCATCCACCAGTTCGACATCCTCCCGTAAAATAGCAGCATCTTTTTCGCCTAACTTTTCCTCCACGATTTTGTCCTGCAGGTTATTAATAGAGATGATATCATCACCCGAAGCCTTGGTATGGGGTGTGAAAAGCCTGAGGTTTTTTTCATGCAGGTTGTAAACTCCCTTAAAATCCTTGCCACTGTTGATGGGCCAGGTCATGGGGTGAAGGTGAATATTCAGTTCCTTTTCAATTTCTTCCAACAGGTCAAACCTGTTTTTCCCATCCCTGTCCAGCTTATTGATAAATACAATTACGGGCGTATCACGCATCCGGCAAACTTCCATCAGTCTGCGGGTCTGCTCTTCCACACCATTTACGCTATCCACCACCAGGATCACACTGTCCACCGCCGTCAGCGTACGATAGGTATCCTCTGCAAAGTCCTTATGACCAGGTGTATCGAGCAGGTTGATCAATATCCCTTCATATTGAAAACTCATTATGGAAGTAGCCACCGATATCCCCCTTTGCCGCTCGATTTCCATAAAATCGCTGGTGGCATGTTTTTTAATCTTGTTGCTTTTTACCGCACCCGCCACCTGGATGGCCCCTCCAAACAGGAGGAACTTTTCAGTCAGGGTCGTTTTACCGGCATCCGGGTGACTGATGATGGCGAAAGTTCTCCTTTTATCGATCTCATTTTTGTATTTCATAACGAGGCGCAAAGGTAAGGCACCGTTCAATGATACAAAAGCCTGATTGCGCCACTGGTCATATTTACCGTCAAAAATGACTGATTGCCATTAAATTTGTGCTATGTTTAGGACCTTTGAAATCATTGCCAGCAGCCTGAAAATGGCACTTCAGGAGTTATGGAAGAATAAGCTGAGAACTTTTCTTTCCCTATTCGGCGTTACAATCGGCATCTTCTGTATCATAGGTGTAATGGCTACCCTCAACAGCCTTGAAAAAAATATCCAGAACGAAATAAAATCTTTTGGCACCAATACCATTTACCTGGATAAATGGGATTACAGCCAGGGAAGAGGCGGGCCTAATTTTCCCTGGTGGAAATATGTAAAAAGACCGCTTCCCCAATTTTCGGAGATCAAGGAAATCAAAACCAGGACCCCCACAGCCAGTCATGCGGCCTTTAAGATCCATACACAGGACAATGTAGAATATGCGGATAATGTCCTGTCTGGTGTAATCCTGTACGGATTCAGCGAAGAATTCGGTGAGATCCAGCCCCTGACAGTCAGCTCAGGCCGATTCTTTTCCACCAGTGAATTTGAACAGGGTTCTAATGTATGTCTTATCGGCAATGAAATTGCAGAACAATTATTTATCAATGCTGAGAGGGCCCTGGGCAAACAGGTTGTTGCAAGAGGTAAAAAGATGACAGTGATCGGGATCATCAAAAAACAGGGAAACCAGATTCTCGGTGGATGGCAGTTTGACCAATCACTGGTCATGCCCTATAAATTTGCCCGGACTATCATGAACGAAAGAAATGCCTCGCCTTTGATCCTGGTACAGGGGCAGGACAATATTCCCAGTTCTGCACTTAAAAATGAACTGATCGGTACCATGAGGGCCATTCATAAACTCAAGCCCACCGAAGAAGACGATTTTGCACTCAACGATGTCAATGACTGGAGCAATGCATTTAGCTCGGCCTTTTCCGGCATCAACCTCGGAGGTGGTATTATCGGAGGCATTAGTTTGATTGTTGGCTTATTTGGCGTTGCCAACATCATGTTTGTGACCGTGAAAGAAAGAACCAGCCAGATCGGTCTGAAAAAAGCCCTTGGCGCGAAAAACAGGATCATCCTGACGGAATTTCTACTAGAAGCCTCTTTCCTCTGCTTTATCGGAGGGCTGGCCGGGTTATTCCTGGTTTTTATCTTAACCAAGATACTTTCGGGTGTTTTGAATTTCCCCATTTTCATTTCAGTAGGCAATATGATATTTGCCGTTATCATTTGTTTTGTGATTGGTATCCTGGCAGGCATTATCCCGGCTTCAAAAGCGGCCAAAATGGACCCAGTTGCCGCCATCAGGAGTAAATAAATCAACCTTATCACCAACCAGAACCGAACCAGGTTCCAACCGCAATTTTGTATACTATATATAAATAAAAAAGCGCTCCTTCCGGAGCGCCTTTTTGTAGCGATCTAATCAACTTATCAATACGATATTTTAAGTTCAACCCTTCTGTTCAACTGGCGGCCGGCGGCCGTCTTATTATCTGCTACCGGTTTCTCCTGGCCATAGCCAGTGGCTGTTAACCTGCCGGCATCGATCCCCTTACTCACCATATAAGCTTTTACCGCATCAGCCCGAACCTGGCTTAATGCCATATTCTTAGTTGCCACCCCGGTATTATCAGTATGACCACTGATATCCAGGAGGAGGTCTTTATTTTCCTGCATGATCTTCACCACCTCATTGAGCGGTTTGAAAGATTTTGATTGCAGTTTAGCGCTTCCCGTTGAGAAATAGATATTCTTGGCAGCATATTCCACTTTTTTCATCACTTCCTGGGAAATCTCCGGACATCCATTTTGAGACGCAACACCGGGAATAGTGGGACATTTGTCTTCTTCATCATTGATGCCATCGCCATCGGTATCCGGCACCGGACAACCTTCATAACGGGCAACCCCGGGTGTATCTTTACATTTATCATCTTCGTCATTAATACCATCCTTATCCGTATCCGGCACCGGGCATCCATTATACCGGGCAATACCGGGCACATCCGGACATTTGTCGTTATCATCATTGATACCATCCTTATCCGTATCCGGAACCGGACATCCGTCATATTTGGCTACGCCCGGCACTGTGGGACATTTATCCTTATCATCCGTTATACCATCTCCATCGGTATCAACAGGAGGTGGCGGCGGCGGCGGAGCAATTACTTTTGGCTCTTTTCTTTTTCCGATATTACCGGCCACCCCAAAACTATAGAAGAACCTGTAGCGGGCCGTTTCAGTGGTAATCGGCAGTCGGTATTGCGTGGAAATCACCACATCCGCTTCATTGAAAAAATTCACTTTCATCCCAACACCCAGGGGAACAAAGGCCCCATAGCTCTTTTTGTATTTCTGGCCACCCACACCGGCTGTCAGGTAGGGCTGGAACCAGTAACGGTCTGTAAACATCTTGAGGTTAACGGAAGCATCGGCTTCCAGTAATAGCCCGCTTCCAGAATTATTTGAATTGTCAGGCAAGGCATTTTCATCACCTGAAAATCCAAGGGTGCCAGCAAAATCAATATGCGGCCGGATACCTTTGAAATAATGAACAGCTATCCCCGGATTCATATCTCCCGGTTTGGCCCACTTCTTATCTCTTAATACAGAGCTTAGCGAAGAAGCCCTTATACGGCTGGCTGTAGTATAGTCGTTCAGGAAGAAACTGATACCTAACTGTGAAGGCCTGGTATATTCTTCTTGTGCTTGAATTGATGATGCTAAAAAATAAACAGCAAAGATCAGCACTAGTTTTTTCTTCATAATTCTGGCAGTTTAGTTTTATTGAGGCAAAAATAGCAGGTATGTATAATATCCGAAAATAAATTAATCATTTAATATTCAGCTATTTTAAGGCTTTTTTTTACCCAGAACCTCCACTTTTACCCTTGTCAGACCCGTTTTCACATATTTTAGCCTGGTGGCGGCAATCCTGCTCAGGTCCACCACCCGCTTCATTCTTGGATGCAGACGGTCATTGATCCTGACGGTCACGGAGAGTCCATTCCGGAGATTGGTGACTTTTATCCAGGTACCCAGCGGTAAAACATTACAGGCAGCGGTCATTTTTTTCTGACTGAATATATCCCCATTGGCCGTTTTCCTGCCTTCAAACTTATCGGCATAAAAACTGGCTGTGCCATAATATATCTTATTTTTTGAAGCAGGAGCGCTCCCGGCTGCAGCATTCTGTCCGTTTACCCCCATCCAGGGAGCGCAAATCATTCCAATAAATAAACCGAAGAATACCTTCATTCTTTACTTATTTCCAGAAATATAGTATTTTTTTAGCAGGCTGTCTTCATTATAAACATCATCATAAAATTCAATATTCCCGTCTTTCCCCTCGCAGGTAAAATACCGGATAAACAGGGGTATCCTGTTCCGCACATTAATAACATGTTTCTCTTTGTTCTGAAGCCAGTGATACACAGAGTCAGAGGGCAGGAAACTCCTGTTGTTGTTTTGCATAGCCTGTACACTATCATTTTGCAGAATATAATCTGAAACCTGTTTCCAGGCCTGTACCCTGACACAGCCATGGCTAAGCGCCCGTTCAGCACGATTGAAGAAGAATCGCTGGTTGGTGTCATGCAGATATACGGAATATTTATTATTGAAGTTAAACTTCATCACACCGAGCGCATTGGCATCACCGCTTCCCTGTACGACCTTGTAGGGGATCCCTTTGGAATATTTATTCCAATCAATAGCATAAGGGTCAATATCCTCCCCATTATTCGACACCAGGGAATACCCCTTCTTTTCCAGGTAATCCGGACTGCGTTTCAAACCCGGCAGGATCTCCTTGACAATAATACTGGTTGGGATGGTCCATTGCGGATAGGTGATCAGTTGTGAAACTGCACTATTGAGTACCGGTGTGCGGGTAATCGGTTTCCCCACAACCACTTTTGACTCCAATTTTACAGCGCCGTCTACAAAGAGGCTCAGTTTATATGCCGGTATATTTACCCATAAATATTTTTCCGGCATCGAATCCGGCAGCTGTTTATACCGGTCAAGCGTTATAGCCAGTTGCAGGAACCGGTCCCGGTCAGAACTGTTTAATCGCTTGGCGGTCTGCGCCCCGATCTTTCCATCGTCCGTTAGATTGTTTTTTTTCTGAAAAATTTTTATCGCCTTTGTTAACTGGGCCTCATTTTCAAAAACTGCGGAATCCGGTATGATACCTTCTTCCTGCATCCGTCTGAATACCTTATTATTTAAATCAGCAGAATCCGATTCAGGATAGGGAATCAACGTAATGTCACGGTTGAAATCTGCCTGATCCAGAAAATGCCTGATACCAGCCTTCAATTCCTTATAACCTGCCAGTTTGGGTTCCAACTGCGTAATGATATTTTTCATGGATTTCCCCCGGAGAAAAAAATCAAACTGGTCCAACAACAGGTCGGGTGAAAAGAGTGTGTCCTTTCGCAGGGTTATACTGTCATCGGGGAGCCTGCCCCTTTTGATATCCATCATCATCTGCACAAATGCGTCTGTCAGCAAAACATCTTTTTTCGCCCATAACAGTGCATCCCTGCTTGCGATTGCATCTGTTGAATCGTTTTTTATCTTAGCGAAAACCGTATCAATCGCTGTAACATGGTAATTCTGTGGAAACAGGCCATTTTCCATCGCATTATGGATATAGGAGAGCAATGTATCAGCAATGGGGAACAAACTGTCCTTATCACTCCAAATGGGCTTGTAGGTCCTTTTATCATACACCCTTTTCACCAGGTCCGGCTGAAAAATAGTGAAAGAATCAGCAACCCTACCGCTATCCGTAATGGCTTTTGTGACCAACTCATTGATCAAGGTACCTGCCTTTTCATTGATCTGCTCCCGGTTGTTCACAATTTCCTCCTTTGGAATTGTAGTGTTGTTACAGGCACCAATCATAAACAGGGAGGGTACCAGCAACACTGCATAAAACAGGTTCGGAACAGCAGGAATGCAATAAAAAAATGTTCTTAATTTCATGAAAATGAGTAAAAGTATAATATGTTATTCAAAATACTGAATAGGATGAATATTCGTTCGGCGCTAATTCTTATTTTATCAACAATTCTCAATTTACCTGTTAATTCTCAGCCGCTTAAGATCATCAAAAGCCCCGAGGAGTATAGAGAACGTATCCTAGACGATTCTTTGCAGCAAATGGTTGAATTGAATGGATTCATTCCCGGCATTCAGTATGATCTGCGCTATGGCAGCCCCCGGAATTTTACCGGCCAGCGGCTTTATTCCCAATCGAAACTGACCTATTTACGGATTTTACCCGCTCAGGCATTAATGCGTGTTGAGGAGGAACTCAGAAAGAAAGGGATGGGATTAAAAATTTTTGATGCTTACCGGCCTTATTCTGTAACGGTTAAAATGTGGGAATTAATCAAGGACGACAGGTATGTTGCTGATCCTGTAAAAGGCAGCGGGCATAACCGGGGGCTGGCTGTCGATCTGACCATCATCAGTTTAGCGTCAAAAAAAGAACTGGAGATGGGTACAGGCTTTGATAATTTTTCAGACACGGCCCATCAATCCTTTACAAACCTTCCTGTTAAGATATTAAAAAACAGGATGCTATTAAGAACCCTGCTGGAGCAAAATGGTTTTAAGGCGCTTGAAACGGAATGGTGGCATTATTACTGGCCCAACAACAGGGATTATGATGTGTTAGACCTCGACTTCAAAGATCTTTCACTACCCGCTAAATAGGTTCGGCTTTTAGCACAGCTTCCAGGTTTACGGGGCCGTAAATATGCGGAAATGTATCTTCTGTAGAGGGAGACCATTCAAAAATATATTTACTCTTCAGTTTATCGGTATCAATAACGAGTTTAACCAGGTCGGTTTTCCCGCTGAAATATCTTTGCTGTGTTTTTGCAACCTGTTCATCCTGGGAACAGTGAATAAAGCCTTCTTCTTTTAAGGAAGGAGATGCATAAAAACCATTCCTGACCGCTTGTTCCCATTCCGTTTGGGTGGTGATGTGATAAATGATTGCCATAGATTATTTTAATGTCCGGGGGATATGTTGTTCTAAAAGCATGAAGTCAGCAAGCACGAGGGCCGTTACTGCTTCAACAATAACCGGTGCCCGCAATGCTACGCAAAGGTCATGTCTTCCTTTGATTGAAAATGAGGTGACCTGGCCGGTATCCCAGTTCAGGCTCTTTTGTTCTTTTGGGGTAGAGGCCGTCGGTTTGATGGCCAGCCGGAAAACAAGAGGGTTCCCATTACTGATACCGCCAACAATTCCACCGGCATGATTGGTTCTTGTTGTTCCTTCCATATCTTCAATAGCATCGTTATGTTCACTGCCAAACATCCTGGCGGCCCGGAATCCAGCACCAAATTCCACCCCTTTGACCGCGGGTATGGAAAACAGCATTTTTGACAATACCGATTCCATGGAATCAAAATAGGGTTCTCCAAGACCTACCGGCAAACCAGACACAGAACATTCGATGATACCCCCTACGGAATCTTTTGCATCGATGGCCCTTTGCAAGCCCTTTTCAAGATCTGTTTCACCCCCTATTTCAGCAACGGCAGCGGTTATCCTAACCTGTTGCATCAGCTTTTTTGCAATGGCCCCGGCTGCCACCAGCCCGGTGGTCAGCCTGGCACTAAAATGTCCTCCTCCCCTGTAATCTTCATGACCACCAAATTTCTGATGGGCCACCCAGTCGGCATGACCGGGTCTCGGAATACTGCGTTGCTGCTGGTAATCTTCACTGCGAATATTGTTATTTTCAAACAGGATGGTAATGGGGAACCCGGTGGTTTTGCCATTAAAGATGCCGCTTTTAAAAATGGGAAAGTCTGCCTCCTGCCGGGGTGTCGTACCTTTTTGCTTACCCCCTTTTCTTCTTTCCAAGTCAGGGAGGATGTCGTCTTCCAATAAAGACAGGCCAGCCGGGCATCCATCAATGGTTATACCCACACATGTACCATGTGACTCACCAAAAATATGTACCCTGAATATGCGTCCAAATGAATTCATGTCAGTAATTATTTACAGTGTTCCCGGAGGGCGGTTCTCTTTTCCGGATCTGCCGGTCAGGTCATCCCCCAGTTGCTGCCTGATCTGTTCGGCCATCCTTTCCATATTTTTGACCCGTTGCCCGTTACCGTCAGCCACATTTTCTTTTTCAAAAGGATCCGTCGCTAGGTTGTAAAGTTCCGGGTTTTTAATGGTAAAATATTTATAGACGCCGGGTATCCCATCTTTGCCGGGTAATTGCCCCTGCATAGACCTGTAGGTATGCGGAAAATATAATTTCCAGTTTTTCCAACGCATGGATTCAAGATCATTCTTGTGATAGTAAAAAAACAATGGCCGTTCATCGAGTCCCTTCTCAGATCCGCTTAAATAGGGCCAGATATTGATTCCGTCTATTTTTCTTTCCGGCAGGGAAGATCCCGTAATGGCTGCGATCGTGGGTAACAGATCAATGGTCATGGCGGGCTGGTCAAATACTTTTCCGGCAGGGAGTACCCCCTTCCAATACAAGACACAGGGCTCTCTTACGCCTCCCTCAAATGAGGTCCCCTTCCCTTCCCGAAGCCCGGCTGTGTTTCCCGCGTGATTTCCATAAGCCAGCCAGGGACCGTTATCGGAGGTAACAATGACCAGGGTATTTTCTTCCAGGTTGTTTTCACTTAATGATTTTAAAACCTTCCCGATCGAAGCATCCAGTTCATGGATGACGTCGGCATAAAGCCCTTTCCCTGTAAAACCTTTCCCCTTTTCGGAGACCGACAGGGGTACATGCGGCAATGGAGGCGCCAGGTAGAGGAAAAAGGGATGGTTCCTGTTTTGATCAATGAACCGGATGGCTCTATCAGTGAAGGCATTTGTCATCCAGCTTTGCTCTTCGATGGTATCGATGATCCTGTCATTTTCATACAGGGGTAAGGGTGGGTAGGTTCCGGGTCTTTCGGGATGGTAAGGCCACATATCACTGCTATAGGGGATACCATAAAATTCATCAAAGCCCTGGTTGACCGGTAGAAATTTTTTCTGGAATCCTAAATGCCATTTCCCAAAAACTGCGGTATGGTAACCTCCTTCCTTTAGCATGTCGGCGATGGTGGTTTCCTCCGGATCCAGCCCTATTTTACTTTCATGACTTATGGCCCCGCTTAATCCAATACGGTTTGCATAGCAACCCGTTAACAGGGAAGCTCGTGATGCCGTACAAACAGACTGAGACACATAAAAATTGGTCAGTTGTACCCCCCTGGAGGCCAGCCAGGAAAAATGGGGTGTGTAATTGATGGCAGGATTGTTTACACTTATATCCCCCCATGCCATATCATCCATGAAAATAATAATGATATTCGGTTGTTTTGGACCGCTACTTTTTTCTTTAGCAGGGGGCAGCAATGCCAATAACAGCAACAGGCTGGTAAAGCAGAATTGATTAACCATGATCTGAATATACGAAAACGCCTTCAATGGCTGCTCCGAGGGATTTCAGGTCCTGATAAAAACCGGGATAGGATTTCCTTACGGCCATGGCATCCTCAATAATAGTGGGTCCATCCGCCCTTAAAGCAGCTACAGCACATGCCATCGCAATACGATGATCATGGTGCGAATGCACGGTAGCGCCTTTCAGACCCTGCCCTCCATGGATGACCATCATTTCATCATCATAGTCAATGGAAACGCCCATTTTACCAAATTCCTGCTGCAGGGCAACCGCACGGTTACTTTCTTTATGTGTGAGTCGCTGTACCCCCCTGATTCTGGTAATGCCTTCACAATAAGCAGCCAGGGCCACCAGGGGCGGAAAAAGATCGGGACAATCGGTGGCGTCAAATTCAAAAGCCTTTAATGCGGAGGGGAAGATTTTTAATGCTTTGGCCTCCACCACTATACTGGCATTGGCGGCCATCATGGCATCATAGACAGCTTTATCAGCCTGGGTACTCATGAGGTCCAGTCCATGAACGGTAACGGGACCTGCGATGGCTCCTGCTACCAGCAGGAATGCCCCACCACTCCAGTCGCCTTCCACAAAATAAGTGGTGGTCGCAGACTTGGTAATGAAGGATTCAGGTGAGAAAAAAAACTTTTCATAATGGTGGTTCACCGGCAACTTCATACCAAACTGCTGCATAACATCAAGAGTAAGGTCGATATAGGGGCGGCTTTTCAGATCCCTCACGGTTATCGTGACATTTTTTGCCCCGGTGGCAGCATAAGCCATCAGTAAACCCGTAAGGAACTGGGAACTCAGTGATCCATCTACTGTAATATCCCTGGGTTGCAGGGGGCCCCTGATCAGCAGCGGTAAATGACCCTGGTTACTGGATATATCAACCCCCAGCACCGGCAGGATTTCATCAAAAAAACCAAGAGGGCGGGTCAACAGGCTGCCAGATCCCCGGATCGTGATTAGCTGATCACTTAAGGCAGCGATTGGAGTAAACATACGGATACTCAAACCCGATTCACCACAGTCTATTTCATTTTTTACAGGGTGCAGCCCCTTACCTTGAATGATCAGTTCACCGGATTCATTCTCTACCCGGGCACCCAGTGCCTGAATGATGGAGATGGCAGCCAGGTCATCATTGCTGGTGCCCGGGTTTCTTAATATGGTAGTACCCTTTGACAGCAATGCAGCAGCACAAGCCCTTTGCATCGAACTTTTGGAAGCGTTCGCCCTGACTGTTCCCCCTAACCGGGAAGAATGTATAGTAACCTTCATTTCATTCGGGATTATGAATCCTTATAATTGTTCGATGATCGTTTGCAATTCTTTGAATGGAATCGGCCTGATAACAGCTTTTCCGATTTTCTCCAGCAAAACATAGTGCAATTCTTTACGATTCCTTTTCTTATCCATCTGCAGTACTTCGAAAACTTTTTTCCTTTCGAATGCTGCATAGGTGGGCAAGCCATACTTTTCCAACAAGGCCGTTACCCGGTCGGTTTGGGTAAACCCGGTAAAGGGGCTGGAAATATGACAGGCATAGGTCATGCCAATCGCTATGGCCTGGCCGTGCGATAATTCATACTGTGTTTCCAAAGCATGCCCCAGTGTATGACCAAAATTGAGCAGCTTCCTGTCGCCGGATTCAAATTCATCCTGCTGTACCACTTTGGTCTTGATCATTGCATTTCGACGGATGAGTTCAGAAACTGATTTTTTCCGGGACTGGAATTTTTTTAAGGTTTGGGCCTCCAGCTCCCTGAACATGGATGCATCCCTGATGCAGGCATGTTTGATGATTTCGGCAAAGCCATTTTCCCATTCGCCCCGGGGTAATGAATTCAGGAAAACGAGGTCATGCAGAATAAATGCGGGTTGACGGATCGTACCCGCCAAATTTTTATAGGGGCCGATATCGATACCATTCTTCCCGCCGATGGAGGCATCCACCATGGCCAGTATACTCGTTGGCACAAAACCAAAACGGATCCCGCGCATGTATACGGCGGCCACGTAACCGGTTAGATCAGTGATCACGCCGCCGCCGACACCGATCAAAGTAGTCTTACGGTCAGCCTCCAACGCTATTAACTGATCAATGATGGCATCAACTGTTGCCTGGACCTTAAAGGCCTCACCCGGTTTTATCACGATGCAGTTCCAGTTCCTGAATCTTTTGGTGTGCGCATTGAAAACGTTTTCATCCGTAATAATGACACTCGAAGACTGATCGGCTATTTCCTTCAGGTGGGCCATTCCACCATCGAAGTAATAGTCAACAACAGATGACCCTATCCTGAATGATTTTTTTTTCATGAGCGCTTTTTTCAAACCAAGGGGCCAATGGCAACAATTTAGTCAAACCCTTTCCTTCCCTGTTACGGGAATGTATATCCGTTGATATCTCCGGAACAAGACCCATCATTCATCCTGCAGACATACGCTTACGCTTCCGCAACTACCGATCAGCTGTTCATGATCTTGTTCTGGTGATTGATGCTTTCCATGTGTACCGCATCAAAGTATTTCGTGATAAATTCCTTGCTCAAACCAATTTTTTCACCCTGTTTGAAGGCCCTTTCGAGGATGGCATTCCAACGGTTGGTTTGTAAGATGGTGATGTCGTTGTTTTTCTTGTATTCACCTATTTTTTCTGCGATCTTCATCCGCTGGCTGAGTATCTGCATCAGTTCATCATCGAGATGGTTGATCTGCTGACGCAGTTTTTCCAGTGCGGCATGAAACTCTTCCGAATTCACATCTTCGCGCCGCCAAATGATGCTGCGGAGCATCTCCCCCAGTTTTTCCGGTGTTACCTGCTGTTTGGCATCACTCCAGGCATTGTCGGGATCGATATGACTTTCGATCATCAGTCCATCAAAATCAAGGTTGATCGCTTTCTGAGCCGTTTCCATCAGGATATCCCTTCTTCCGCAGATATGCGAAGGGTCGTTGATAATGATCATCCCCGGGTTGCGGCGTTTCATTTCAATGGCCAGGTGCCACATGGGTGCATTCCGGTATTCCGTATTACCATAGGATGAAAATCCCCGGTGAATCAATCCAATCTGTTTAATACCGGCCCTTGCTACCCGCTCCACGGCACCACTCCATAATTCAAGATCAGGATTGATGGGGTTTTTGATCAGTACGGGGATTTCGACCCCACGCAGGGCGTCTGCCACTTCCTGAACGCTAAAGGGGTTTACGGTAGTGCGGGCCCCGATCCATAAAACATCCACATCAAAAGTCAGGGCATCCTCCACTTGTTTACCAGTTGCCACTTCCACCGTGGTCGGCAACCCTGTCAGTTTTTTCGCCTGTTGTAACCAGGGCAGGCCTTTTGCACCGATCCCTTCAAACATACCGGGTTTGGTACGCGGTTTCCAGATACCGGCGCGGAGCATATCTACCTGACCGATAGCTGCCAGACCCTGTGCGGTTGCCAGCACCTGCTCTTCGGTCTCTGCACTGCAGGGACCGGAAATGATCAATGGTTTTTTACCCCAGGCTGCCTGAACTGTCTCTTTCATAGTTTGTGTTTCTGTTACTTGCATCCTGCAAATTTAATTTTTTATATTATCAACATTTGTTAGTCTGGCTGGCAACCCTCTTTGCTGAATGATCACCGCAGGCCAAAACTTCTTATTTAATGATCTTCCTGATCTTATTGGCATTTTCGATCAGTTCCAATAAATAGGTATAGTTTTCTTTTTCCAAACAGGCTTTGAATTTTCTTAACTGGGCAATATGTTCATTCAATACATCCAGCACATTCTCCTTATTCTGCATAAAGATGGGGACCCACATGGCCGGGTTGCTTTTTGCCAGACGCACCGTACTTTCAAAACCGGCTGAAGCCAGTTCAAAAATGGCATCTTCCTCTTTTTCTTTCTCCAATACTGTATTGGCCAGCGCAAATGAGGTGATATGGGAAATATGACTGATATAAGCGGTATGCACATCATGATCCGATGCGTTCATACTCAGGAGATGCATGCCGATTTTTTTATAGGCTTCCTTTACCCATTCCAAAGCATCGGGGTCGCTTTCCCCGGCATTACAGATCACGACCGCCTTATTTTCAAAAGCGTCTTTGACGGCAGCTGCCGGCCCACTGTACTCGGTACCCCACATGGGATGGGTGGAAACATAACGGCCTCTTTTCGGGTGTTCTTTCACGATACCCAATAGTTGTTCTTTCGTCGAACCGACATCGATCACGATCTGTTTTTCTACCTTGTCCAGGATAGCGGGTAAAAGGGTATTGATTGCATCTACGGGTACTGACAATACAATAAGGTCAGAACATTGAATAGCCTCTTCCAGGGTTTTCATGGCATCCACCAATCCCATGTCAACGGCTTTCCTGCCATGTATCTCACTGGCATCCACACCGACGATCCCCCTGGTCAATCCCTTTTCCTTTAACTGCAAAGCCAGTGAACCTCCGATCAAACCAACCCCGACAATGGCAACATTTTTTCTTTCCATCACTTATTGTTTAGATTTCTTTATCCTTGATATCGATTCCTCAATTTTTTGTTCCGTGGCACAGAGACTCACCCTTACATAATGATCCCCTGCCGATCCAAAAATTCCACCCGGGGTAATAAATACATTGGCCTGGTGCAGCACTTCATCACTCAGTGCATAGCCGTCCTGATATTCAGGAGGAACAGCTGCCCAAACAAACATGCCGGCCTGGGTATCGGCATAACTACAACCCAGCAGGTCGAGTAAGGCAAAAACTTTTTCCCTTCTTATCCGGTATTGGCTGTTTACAGCATCATACCATTCCTGGCCCAGGCTCAATGCCTTTGCAGCCGCCAGCTGCACCGGTAAAAACATACCACTGTCCATATTGCTTTTGAAACGCATCACTTCTTCGATCCTTTGCCTGGCTCCGCAAAGCATTCCAACCCGCCACCCGGCCATATTCTGGCTTTTACTCAGCGAGTTCAGTTCCAGTACAACATCTTTAGCGCCTTCCACCGACAACAGGCTCATTGGTGAATCATTCAGGATAAAACTATAAGGGTTGTCATGTACAATCAGGATATCATGTTTTTGGGCAAACCGAATCAGTTGCTGAAAAAAAATCGCATCGGGGATTTTCCCGGTTGGCATATGCGGGTAGTTGACAAACATGAGCTTGACCTTTGAAAGGTCCATGCTGTTCAGTTCATCAAGGTCGGGATGCCAGTCGAGCTCTTTTTTCAAAGCATAGAACTGCACCGTACCGCCCGCTAATTTTACCGCACTGCTGTAGGTGGGATATCCCGGGTTGGGCAGCAATGCTGTATCACCCTCTTCCAGGTAGGTCATACAAATATGCATGATACCTTCTTTGCTCCCGATTAATGGGAGAATTTCCGAATCAGGATCAAGGCTCACGCCATACCATTTCCGGTACCAATCACTCATGGCTTTACGCAATACAGGTGAACCTTTATAAGACTGGTAGGCATGCACATGGGGTTTTGCAGCTTCTTCCTGCAACACTCTAATCACATCGGGATGGGGTGGCAGGTCGGGGCTCCCGATACCCAGGTTGATCACATCCCTTCCTTCCCTGTTCATGGCATCAATCTCTCTCAGTTTTGCTGAGAAATAATATTCACCAATACCTTCAAGTCTTTTGCTTGTTTTCATTGTCTGATCATGGGGTTTATTTCCCGTTTTTATAAATTCCGTAAACATTCAGTTCCACCGTGAGCGGCCGGATAGCCGCTATGACATCTTTAAATCGTTCTAAAGAATCAAATTCCATATCGGCGTGAAAATTATATTTCCAGTCACTGCCCGGTATGGGGAAGCTCTGAAGTTTGCTGAGATTAATATCGCCCTCCGCAATTTTTGAAAGCACCCTGGCCAGGCTTCCCCGGGTATGATCGGTTTGAAAATTTACCGAAGCTTTGTCTGCATGGTCGGGTTCTTCAAAAAGATCCTCCCGTTGCAATACCAGGAAACGGGTATAATTATTTTTAACCGTGTGGATATTGGGTGCAATGATATCCAGGTCATATAACTCAGCTGCCAGTTTCCCTGCAATAGCGGCAGCATGTTTACTCCTGTGCTGGTGTATATGTTTTGCACTGAGTGCTGTGTCTTCTGTCTCCACCACTTTCAGGTGGGGGTTCTTTTCCAGGAAATCAATACACTGCAGGATGGCCATGGGGTGAGAATGAACTTCCCGCAGGTCTTCCAGTTGAACACCGGGGTTGACCAGTAAATGCTGCCGGATATGCAGGTACACTTCTCCAATCACTTTAAGATTGCTTTTTAGCAGTAGGTTGTAATTGGGCAGAATGCTGCCGGCTATTGAGTTCTCTATGGCCATGATGCCACCTTCGCTATCTTTCTTACTGGCGGCGATTTTCACAACATCGCGGAAAGTGGAACAGGGAATCACTTCCACCTCTTTTCCAAAAAACTGGCGGGCCGCCACCTGGTGAAAACTTCCTTCATAACCCTGTATGGAAATTCTTCTTTTCATAAAAAAAATAAAAAAATCCCCCGGAGCGCCGGAGGATTCTTTATGTTGATTTTAGTTTTATGTTATCGGTTTGTTTTCAACAAAAGCATCTCCGGCTTCATTCCGTAAAAGAAATAAAAGCTAAAATAAAACCAGTAATATGCTCTTGACATTTTCATGAGAAGACAAATATAACCCCGAAACTGATTTAAAAAATTTTATTACTGCAATTTTTTTGACCGGCTCACGGAATCCGCTTCATTCATCCGGATCCGGCGACCCCGGTAATTTTTTCCGTCTAACGAACGTATCATCGTATTTGCAGCGCCGGTCTCTATTTCAATCCAGCTATTCATTTCCTTCATGTCAATTCTTCCCAGAACTTCCTTTTTGAGATCACTCATATCCAGAATAAACTGAAGGAAACTGGCTTTATAAAATCCATCTTTGGTGCCAAGGTTAACAAACAGTCGTTTATATCCCCCGCTCTTTGTACCCGTTCTGGTACGCGGTTCCCTACGGTCAGCAGTAACTCTTTCCGTTCTCCTGTCTTCCCGCATGTTCAGATCTGCGGCATTCTCATAGTACTTCAGGAAGCGGTCAAATTCCAGTGCCGCCACTCTTTGTAAAATCTCTTCCTTACCAATATCGGCAAACTTCTCCTTCAAAACGGGAAGATAGGTTTCATACTCACCGTGGCTGATATCTGCCTGGAGCATCTTATCTATAAAATGAAAAAACTGTTTCCGGCATACATCCTTACCACTGGGGATATCCATTTTATGGAAACGGTTATTAAGCATTTTTTCAATTTGCCTTAAACGATATACCTCCCTTTGTGTAACGATCGACACAGAGACCCCGCTTTGCCCGGCACGGCCAGTACGGCCACTCCTGTGGGTATAGACCTCCGGATCGTCGGGTAGCTCATAATTAACAACATGGGTGATGCCTTTGACATCGATACCCCTGGCTGCCACATCAGTGGCAATCAGTAACTGGATACTTTTTTCCCTGAAACGTCCCATCACCTTATCGCGCTGCTGTTGGGTAAGGTCACCATGTATGGCTTCAATATCATATCCTTCCCTAACCAGGGTTTCCGTAATGGCCTGTGCATCGGCCTTGGTACGGGTAAAGACGATACCATACATGCCAGGGTTAAAATCAATGATCCTTTTCAGGGTCTCGTATCGGTTAACATGTGAAGCCACATAATACTGGTGATCGATATTGACATTGGCGGCATTCACTTTCCCGATCGTCACCTCAAAGGGCTGCTTCATATACCGTTTGCTCACCTGTTTGACCTCAGAAGGCATGGTGGCACTGAAAAGCCAGGTACTTTGGCGGTTGGGTGTATTCTGCAGGATAAACTCGATATCATCCCGGAAACCCATATTCAGCATTTCATCGGCCTCATCCAGCACCACATAATGGATCTGCTCGAGGTTGATCGCTTTCCGTTCAATCAGGTCGATCAGACGTCCGGGAGTGGCCACGACAATATGGGTGCCCTTTTTCAGGTCACGGATCTGCATCACGATGGAGGCACCGCCATAAACGGCTGTGACCTGGACTCTTTCCGATTTACTCTTATATTTTTCAAGATCACTGCTGATCTGGAGGCATAGTTCACGGGTTGGGCATACAATGAGTGCCTGCGGAAACCTGTCCTGTTTATTGATCAATTGTAACAGGGGCAGTCCAAAAGCGGCGGTCTTACCCGTCCCGGTCTGTGCCAGCCCGATAAAGTCTTTTGTGCCCTGTAATAACACAGGAATCGCCTTTTCCTGTATGGGTGTGGGTTCCGAAAAACCTAAAGCCTGTATGGATTGTAACAACCCGGCTTCCAGTCCTATCTCTTCAAATGTGATCACTTCAATAATATTTTTAATAAGCCGCAAAAGTAGCTTTAAAAGCCGAACAGGCAATAATTCAGCACTTGAGGGTATATGGAGAGGGGTAAAAAATAAAGCCATCCATTAAGGATGGCCTCATTCGGTTGCTTGCCTGTATAAAATTACATAGCGGGTTTTGTAGTATCAGCTGCTTTTGTAGTATCAGCAGGTGCAGTCATTGTAGTGTCTGCAGCAGCAGGTGCTTCAACTTTAGTTGTTGTATCTGTAGCAGGAGTTTCTGATTCAGAAGCATTGTTACAAGCTACAAAACCAGTGATAGCGATAATTGCCAGGAACTTTTTCATGCGAATTTTTTTTTGATTATTAATTAATAATACCGTTAATACCGCTGTGGGCAAAAGGTAACCCGCCTTTTAAAAAATTTTTTTAGCGTCATTTGGGTTACTATTTTTATCAAACAGTATTAAATATTACAGCGTGCATCCTGAAAATAACGAAGAAGAATTACTTAAGGGGCTGGCTATCAACGACAAAAGAGCTGTCGAGACGATTTACAGGGAGAACTATAACATGATTCAAACCCTGATCATCAGTAACAGCGGAACGACAGACGATGCAAAGGATATTTTTCAGGAAGCGATGATTGTGCTATATGAAAAAACAAAGGGCGGGAATTTTACCTTAAACTGTCAAATTAAGACCTATGTTTATTCCATATGCAGGCGATTATGGCTCAAGCGCTTACAACAGATTAACCGATATTCAAATGAAATGGACAGCCTTTCTGAGGTTGTACCGTCAGAAGAGGATATTGAAGATCACGAAAGAAAGAATGAAGAATTCCGGTTAATGGAAAAGGCGATCAGTACCCTGGGAGAACCCTGTAAAAGCCTGATCGAGGCGTTTTATATCCAGAAAATGAATATGCAGGAAATTGCCAATCTTTTTGGGTATACCAATGCCGAGAATGCCAAAAACCAGAAATACAAATGTCTGATGCGCTTAAAGAAAATATTCTTCTCTCAATATAAAAACGGAAACGGAAATGGATGATGTAAAGATTTTAGAAGCTGTAGAACGCTATATCCGTGGTGAAATGAAGCCGGATGAACGTGTTTATTTTGAACAATTGCGTAAGGACAACCAGGAAGTCGACCAAATGGTGGTTGAACACACTGTTTTTCTGCACCAGGTCAATGAACTGGCCGAAAGAAAGGAATTCAGATCCACTTTACAGGAAGTACATACCGACCTTGCCGAAAAAGACCTGATCCATTCTGCCAAACTAAAAGGCAATGATAAAGTCATTTACCTCTGGAATCGTTATAAAAGGGTGGCAGCCATTGCCGCTTCCATCGCAGGCATCACGGCCCTTACTTTTTCCGGATTGGTTGTGGCTTTTTCTCCAAAACAGGATAACCAGAAACTCCAGGAGCTCGACCGAAAACTTTCGATCGTTACCCGTGACAATGTTATCCAAAAAGCCGAACTGAATAATATCAAGCGAAAAATCGATCCCGCCAGTTTCACTTCAGGCGGTACGGGATTCCTTATTGACGGAAAGGGCTACCTCGTCACCAATGAGCATGTGATCAAGAATGCCAAGAACATTGCAGTGCAAAATTCAAAAGGCATTATCTATAACGCAATCGTCATTCACCAGGATGCGGCTCGTGATATCGCCATTTTAAAAATCGCAGACGACAGTTTCAGGGTTATCAATAGTATCCCCTATAATTTCAAAAAATCATCCACCGACCTGGCAGAACCCATCTTTACCATGGGTTTCCCCAGGAACGAGATCGTTTACGGAGAGGGTTACCTGAGTTCTAAAACTGGATTCCTGGGTGATACACTCACCTGCCAGATAGCAATCGCGGCCAACCCCGGCAATAGCGGCAGCCCGGTGCTAAATAAGAACGGTGAAGTGATCGGTCTGTTAAGTACCCGGCAGAAAGCCGCAGAAGGAGTCGTTTTTGCGATACAATCCAAATACATCAACAAGGCTATCGAGGATTTAAAGAAAGCTGACAGCAGCTACCAGAATATCAGGATGCCTTCAGGATCTTTAAAAGGTATAGAAAGAACCGAACAGGTAAAAAAACTGGAAG
The DNA here is from genome assembly GCA_016125075.1 of Terrimonas sp. Lineage (GTDB taxonomy): Bacteria > Bacteroidota > Bacteroidia > Chitinophagales > Chitinophagaceae > SpSt-398. Next base: position 43,082 of record WGMO01000021.1, on the reverse strand, counting down.
ATTATATCTTCATGGTAAAGATCAACTGATCATAATCCGTTTCGTATAAAAAAAGCCGGTTCTCACGACCGGCTTTTTGTTGCGGAAAGCTTTTTTATTGCCAAAGGTTAGGGGGATATGCCCCTTTTTCAATCAGCGCGTCCAGGCTTTTTTTGACCTCCGGTGCATCCTCCTTATAGGTTACTCCAAACCATTGGGCACTGGTAGGAATCACTTTGATCACCCCTACCCCATCATTAATAAAACGGTCTGCAACGATCGGGATAAAAAATTCGGCTTTGGGTTTTAAGATGTTCTCATTCAGGAAATCCATGAACAGCTTTTCGGTATACCGGAAGATCGAGGGAGAAAAACACCAGAAATTCATGGATACCGAAGTATCCAATGGAAGTTCATGTGGCGTCTGGTCATCCTCACAGATGATTTTACCGTCCACCATGGCTACGTTCAGTCTTTCGGCAATGGCCGACAGGTTCCCGTTCCTGTCTACCTGGCAAACACCCCGGTTGACTGTTCCGTTGTCGGAAAGGGTTTTGAGTAATTCATACCCGATTATCGCATAAACGGTATCGTTACATTCTGTGGTAAGAAACCGGAAAGCCTTGTCAAACCCGTCTTTCCCATAAAAATCATCAGCATTGATCACGGCAAAAGGTTCCGCCACTTTTTCACTGGCACATAATACGGCATGGGCTGTACCCCAGGGTTTTGTTCTTTCTGCCGGTACTTCACTGTGTTCCGTATATTTTGAGAGGTGCTGGAATACATAATCCAGCTCAATCTTATCTTTCCAACGGGGTTCAACAATACTACGGAAAACGGTTTCGAATTCCTCGCGGATAATAAAAACCACCTTACCAAAACCCGACTGGATGGCATCGTAGATTGAATAATCCATAATGGTTTCCCCGGAAGGGCCAAAACCTTCTGTCTGTTTCATCGATCCGTACCGGGATGCCATACCTGCGGCTAATATTACTAATGTTGGTTTCATGTCGTCTTTTCTTGATGATAAGATGCCGCGAAATTAAATAAATTCGCTCCTGGATGCTAATCAAATTTACAGGAATGCCTGACAGGGGATTGGGGCCTATCAGGACCGAAACCATCAGGCTCCCTTTACAGGGCGGACCGCAATACAGCGTAGATGTATTACGGTTAGACCTCCTGCACCCGGTGATCTCGGGAAACAAATGGTTCAAACTGCAGTATTATATCCGGCAAGCGGTGCAGGAAAACAAACAATCCGTCATCACGTTTGGTGGTCCCTGGAGTAATCATATCGTTGCCACCGCTGCCGTCTGCAAAGAAAAAAATCTTCAGGCCTATGGCATTATCCGGGGTGAAGAACCCCGCTATTTATCCCAGGCCCTGGCGGATGCAGCGGAATATGGTATGCAACTGGTTTATACCAGCAGGGATGCCTATCGCAAAAATTTACTCCCCTCCTCACTGAATGAACTGGTCGCAACAGATCATGCCATCGTCATTCCCCAAGGGGGATATGGAGCAGCAGGTCTCCGGGGTGCCGCCACGATGGCTGATTTATTTGATCCTTCAGCGTATGACCAGCTATTCTGTGCAGCAGGTACCGGAACAATGGTTTCCGGCATCATGCAGGCAACGGGTACAAAATCTGCTATCACAGCCATCAGTGTGCTCAAAAACAATTTTGAACTGGAGAAAAATATCAACAGCCTGTTGCAACAGGAGTCGATAGCCTCCCAACATCAGATCAACCATAGTTTCCATTTTGGAGGATATGCCAAATTCAATCAGCGGCTCCTGGCATTTATGAATGAACTCTATGCTGCAACCGGCATTCCAACTGATTTCGTCTATTCCGGCAAACTATTTTATGCCGTCAATGCTATTTTACAGCAGGGTCAGGTAGCGGAGAAAAATAAATTTTTAGTGATACACAGCGGCGGGCTGCAGGGCAACAGGTCCCTGAAGAAAGGAACGCTAATCTTTTAGCATATTGCCATATGCTTTATTATCTTTGTTACGAAACCCAATATGAAAAAACGAATATTTAAGCTGATACCTGTGCAAAAAAAAATCCCTGTCTTTCTCCTGTTGTTTTGCTGCACGCATCTCCTTTATGCCCAGGATACCCTACCCCATTTCTCGGTTACTAATTTCGGGGCCAAAAAAAACCTTATCAATTGGGTCAATAATTATCCTGCATTAAAACAGATCAGTATCCAGCGGTCTTACGACAGTACAAAAAACTTCAAGACCATTTTGACTGTTCCGGATCCCATGAACAAAGAAAACGGATACCTCGATACCAAGGCACCATATGATAAAATGTTTTACCGGCTGTTCATTGTGATCGATGGAGCCAATTTCGTCTTCTCACCCAGCAAAAGGCCATTTTTTGATACGACCAGTAAAACTGCGGTGACCAACAAGGTCGCTGAAACGAGTTTGGCGATTGCCGCCGTCCCCAACAGCAGCAGTGAAGACTCCATCACCGTAATGGTGCTCGATACGCTCACCGATCAGTATATTCCCAGGCGGATCAAGAATGACCGTGTGTTTATTCTTTCAGATTCCGCTTCTTCCCTCCAGTTACAAGGGCTGAAAGGCAGCCAGAAACCGGTTGTGTTCATGCCTTCTCTCCGGATATACACCAACAGTGAAGGTTACCTGAGGATCAGCCTCGAAGACTATGCCAAGAAAAAATATAGTGTAAAATTCTATGAAGATGACAACAGTTTCCTGTTCGAACTGAAAGAGATCACACGGCCCTTCCTGGTACTGGACAAAACCAACTTCTATCACGCAGGTTGGTTTCGTTTTGAATTATTCGACGACGGGAAGCTCATTGAAAAACATAAGTTTTTCATTTCAAAAGGTCTCTAAACCGGGATGGATGCCACGATCTCGGCATCAAACACCTTACTAAAATTTCTTTTCACTTTTTCTTTGATGTCCGTAAAGCTGACCGGTTTCCCCAACTCTTTTTCCATGGATGTAACCGACTTATTCCGAATTCCGCATGGGATGATATGATCAAAATAAGAAAGGTCGGTATTGATGTTGAATGCAAACCCGTGCATGGTGACCCAGCGGCTGCAACGCACCCCAATAGCACATATCTTTCTTTCCCGGCCGGGGATACCCGGATCGATCCAAACTCCGGTCTCGCCCACCGATCGTTCTCCCCTGAGCCCGTAATCCGCCATTGTAAGTATGATGACCTCTTCCAGGTTTCTGAGGTATTTGCCGATATCCGTATCAAATTTTTCAAGATCCAGGATCGGGTAACCTACCAGTTGCTGGGGCCCATGAAACGTGATATCACCACCCCTGTTTGTTTTGAAAAATGCGATCCCCTTAGCCCGGATCTCTTCTTCTGAAAGCAACACATGCTCTATTTTACCGCTTTTACCCAGTGTGTATACGGGCGGGTGTTCCACAAATAAAAGATGGTTTACCGTCGTTTGCCGTAAAGCCTCCGTCGATTTCAGGCTGACATTTTGCCGCAACAGGGATTCCTGGTAATCCCAGGCTTCTTTATACGGAAGGGTTCCAATATCTTCGAATATGATGCTTTGCCTGGCCATAGTAATAATTACAAATTTACCAAGCTCCGGCCACATCTTTAACTTTGCACCTTAATTCGCTATAAATGGATGAAAATGAAGTGACGGAAAACAGTCAAAGCGGTAATGACGACTTATTTGAACGGTTTGTTTTTAAAACGGATAAAGGCCAGGAACCCTACCGTATTGATAAATACCTGATGAACCGCATTGAAGGGGCGACCAGGAACAAACTACAGCAAGCCCTGAATGCCGGGCTGGTTACCGTGAATGGCAAGGAAGTGAAACCCAATTTCAAGGTAAAGGGACTGGATGAAATCATCGTATATTCAGATATGTCGCCCGCAGATACGGATGTGGTGCCGGAGAAAATGGACCTGGACATCGTGTATGAAGATGATGATATTATGATGATCAATAAACCGGCCGGGATGGTGGTGCACCCCGGAAGCGGCAATTATACCGGTACCCTGCTGAACGGGGTAGCCTGGTACCTGCAACAAAAAGATCCGCAAATATCGGAAGATAAATTGCCCAGGTTTGGGTTGGTGCACCGTATTGACAAAAACACCAGTGGTTTGCTGGTTTTGGCAAAAACCGATAAAGCCATGAGTAACCTGGCCAAACAGTTCTTTGATCATACGGTGAAGCGCGAGTATGTAGCCCTGGTATGGGGTGATGTGAAAGAAAATGAGGGAACCATCAAAGCACATGTAGGCCGGCATCTCCGCCATCGAAAACTATTTGAAGCCTATCCGGAAGGCGATCATGGAAAAGAAGCGATTACCCATTACCACGTACTGGAACGATATGGCTATACGACCCTGGTATCCTGTGTACTGGAAACCGGCCGTACCCACCAGATCAGGGTACACATGAAATACCTTGGGCACCCCCTGTTCAGTGATGATTTTTATGGAGGGGATAAAATTGTAAAAGGAACCGTTTATTCGAAGTACAAACAATTTGTCGAGAATTGTTTTTCGATCTGCCCGCGGCAGGCACTCCATGCCAAAACACTTGGGTTTGTACACCCCACTTCAGGGAAGAACCTTTTTTTTGAAACGGAATTGCCCGGTGATATGCAGAAAGTGATAGAGAAATGGAAAGCTTACGCAGCCACAAAAGGTACCTAGCGGTTAAAATCAAACAGGGTTGCAGTGAAGAGGCCCCTCTCCCTTTTATGGAATGGAACATCCCAGGAGCCATAATATTTCAGGACCCGGGGCACCAGCAGCTCCCCGAATTTCTGTAACTGCACTTCCATACTCACATTGAAGTCATACAAACCCGTATCATAACTCAGGTTATAATTCCTGGCAAGAATCTCCAGCGAATTAGCCTCAAACCAGGTCACCATCCTGTCAATGACCACTTTCCCCCGGTACTCGTCTTTTGCCTGTAAGGTAAACAAATAACAGGTTTTACCCTCATAATCGATCATATCCACATCATACCGATACCGGTCACTCATGTTTTCATCAAAAATGGCGGTCTTGCCACCCATGAATGGGATACCCGGAATCTTTTTCCCGGGATCAAAAAATAACATTTTCAGTTGCTCCTTCCGCTTATCGATACCCTTCTTGGACCGGACATCCCGGTCATGCCCCTTCACAATATTATTTTCCCCGCAAACGGTCCCATTTGTAAAAAAAAGACCCGCATACAATTCAGCGGTGTAATACCGGAAAGATTGATCGCTTTTATAGAAATCCCCCGTGGTCTTTTCTTCCAGTACTTCCATGGAACGGCAACCGTTTTTTACCGATTGCCGGGTACGGCTTTGCAAAGAAGCCTTTACCCCGGCTTTCTTATCCATCATGCGGATATCGTTGAGCGAAGTAAAACCCAGCACCCGCAGGTTCCGGAATGCCTTGTAAAAACTGGTGTCGTGCTTAATCCTGTCAATAAATTTCGGGACGTTGAGGTCAGAGCGCATGACCACTTCGGATAAGGTGATCATTTTTGCCAGCCGCTTATTTTCAAGAGAATCATCCTGGCAGAAACTGAATTGAGCAAAGCAGCATAAGAGGAAAGATATGACCAGGATTTTCATAGATCATTTCTTTGGGAAAAGCATCTTATAGTCAACGCTGATTTTCCCTTTTGAAATATCATCCAGCTTACCCCGCATGAGTTTGCGCTTCAGCGGCGTGATATGGTCGATGAATAATTTACCTTCAATATGATCATACTCATGTTGTATGACCCGCGCGGTAATGCCGGAGAACATCCTTTTCCGGGGTTCAAAATGTTCATTCATGTACGCAATACCTATCATTTCCGGGCGACTGATATCTTCCCGTATTTTCGGGATGCTCAGGCATCCTTCATTGTATTTCCAATCCTCCCCTTCAAATTCAATGATATGTGCATTGATAAAGACCTCTTTCAAACCCGGGTCATCAGCATATTGTTTCCTTTCTTCCTCTTCCAATCCTTCAAGGATCTGTGTGCTGTCGACCACAAAGATACGGATGGGCTTGTTGACCTGGGGAGCCGCCAACCCTACACCATTACTGGAATACATTGTTTCCCACATGTCATCAATAAGTTTTTGCAGACCGGGATAATCAGGTTCAATTTCTTCACAGACCTCTCTTAAGACGGGGTGCCCATATGCAACAATTGGCAGAATCAAGCTAATAATTTTTAGTGCGTTAGAATCCAGTAAAATCAACCTGCAAATTTAAAGCAAAATCATTAATCCTCCATCACTGAACTTGCAGCGCCTGCATCATTTTGGGAAAATTTTACATAGACAATGAATAAGAAAGTGATGTAAGGCGTGAATTTTAATCCGGTACCCGTATGATGAGGGGGTTAACTTTTTCGCACTAGCTTACAGACCGAAGGTATTCCTGTAACATGATCGTAGCAGCAATTTCGTCAACCAGTCTTTTATTCTGCCGGTCTTTCTTCTTAAGACCCATTTCCAGCATGGCATCTTTTGCCATTTTTGAAGTATACCGCTCATCCACCTTCCTGATGGGTAAGGATGGGAAATGTTTTTGGAGTTCTCTGATGCATTTTTCCACCAGCGGGGTAGCATGGGTATCAGAATTGTCCCAGTTCTTTGGTTCCCCAATAATTATAAGTTCCACCTGTTCGGTAATAAAATATTGCTTCAAAAAACCAATTAATTCCCTCGAGTCGACCGTGGTAAGACCGGTGGCGATGATCTGTAAAGGATCTGTAACGGCAATACCGGTTCGCTTCAGACCATAATCGATTGCAAGTATTCTGGACAAATGGTTAAAAATTAGAAATGGATAAAGAGATCAGCAATCACAAAGATGGCAAAAACAACCGAGGCGATGCCATTGGCTGTCATAAAAGCCAGGTTGACCCTGCTCAGGTCATTGGGTTTTACCAGAGAATGCTGGTATAACAGCATCAACGTAAAAATGCCTACACCCACCCAGTATAATCCTCCAAATAAACCGACCAAACCGGCGATAATAATACAGGCGAAAGAAAGGAAATGCAGTATTGCAGCAATACGTAATGCCTTTTTTTTGCCCAGGGAGGCCGGTATGGAGTATAAATCATTTTCTCTGTCAAAATCCTCATCCTGCAAGGCATAAATAATATCAAAGCCGCTGACCCAGAAAAGAACACAGCAGGAAAACAATACCGGCAGCACTGCAAATTGACCGGATACCGCCAAATAAGCACCAATTGGGGCCAATGACAAACCGAGGCCCAGGACCAGGTGACAAAGCGGCGTAAACCTTTTTGTAAAACTATACCCCAAGACCACGAGTAATGCTACCGGCGAGAGGTAAAAACAAAGGCGGTTAATGAAATAGGTACAGGCAATGAATAAACAGCAACTGGCAATCGTAAATAATAATACATTGTTTGCTTTTAAGATGCCGGCGGGTATTTCCCGGATGGCTGTCCTGGGGTTACGGGCATCAAAACTCCTGTCGAGGTAACGGTTAAAAGCCATGGCGGCACTCCGGGCAAAGACCATGCAGAGGATGACGAGTAAAAATCGCAAAAAAATTGTTTGTTTATCAAGAAAAATATTGAATTCCAATTGTTCTTTATCAAGAATTACAGTATGCCATCCCGGAACAACAGAGACAGCATAATCAGAAACCTTAAAGAATCCAACAAAAAAACCGATCAATGCAAAGGGCATGGCAAAGATGGTGTGAGAAAATTTTATCAGGCTAAGGTAGTTTTTGATCTTTTTCATTACTCATTACTTATTTGCGTTCTTCAAAACCCGGGTCCTCACCAGTTCCCAGAGCACCACACCGGCTGCCGTGGCGATATTCAGGGAATGTTTCATGCCGAGTTGCGGAATCTCGATACAACCGTCGCATAAGGTAATGGTAGACTGTTCCACACCCGTCACTTCATTACCAAAAATAACGGCCAGTTTTTCATTTTTTGTAAAATTTAATTCCTGCAATTCCATGCTTCCTGAAGCCTGTTCCACTGCATATACCTTATATCCCTGTTCCCGCAGATCGGCAATGGCTTCTCCTGCCGTTTTGAAATGTTTCCAGGCAACAGTATCTTCTGCTCCGAGCGCCGTTTTTTTAATCTCCTTATGGGGCGGAAAAGGGGCATAGCCGCAGAGATAAAGCGCTTCGATCAGGAAGGCATCCCCGGTACGAAAAAGACTGCCCACATTATAACCACTGCGTACATTTTCCAAGACGGCAATGATAGGGTTCTTTTCGGATCGCCGGAATTCCTCCACAGACTTCCTGCCCAATTCTTCCATGCTAAGTTTTCGCATGGCGCAAAAGTAATTCACATCAGCCAGAAAGCTTTCGGTATAGGGCCCAATGTATTTATATTTGTCCCCCATGGGCAAATCGAAAATAGCAGATACTCCGATGATGCAGCAGCACAAGGCTATCAAACAGAAGTATCCTGATGCCATTTTGTTATTCCGGGTAGGTGATTTTTATGAGACTTTTGGCCCCGATGCCATAATCGCCGCCCAGGTGCTGGGTATTACACTGACCAAAAGGAATAATGGAGCGGCTGCTTCTTCCGATCTGGCAGGCTTCCCCCACCATGCCCTGGATACCTACCTCCATAAACTGGTAAGGGCCGGGTACCGGGTTGCGATCTGCGATCAGCTTGAAGACCCCAAACAGGCCAAAGGAATCGTAAAAAGAGGGGTCACTGAAATGGTGACACCCGGAACTGCCACAAACGATAAACTGCTCGATCACCATAGCAATAATTTCCTGGCAGGTATTCACTTCGCCGAAAATGACGAGTACGGGCTGGCTTTCCTGGATATTTCAACAGGGGAATTCCTGGTGGCGGAAGGCGACAGGGAATATGCCGATAAACTGTTGCAGAGTTTCAAACCCACAGAAGTTATTTTCCAAAGACATCAACAGAAAAAATACAAGGAATATTTTGGCGGAAAAATATATATCTATACACTGGATGAATGGATCTTTACAGAAACCTATGCGGTTGATAACCTGATGAAACATTTCCAGACCCATTCCCTGAAAGGCTTTGGTGTTGAAGACCTTTCAAAGGGCCTGGTGGCGGCCGGCGCGATCCTGCATTACCTGAAAGAGACCGAACATCCCAACCTGCAACATATTACTTCCCTGCAAAGAATCGACCGGGAAGATTTTCTCTGGATGGACAGGTTTACGATCCGGAACCTGGAACTGGTGGCCCGGCAAGCAGAACAGGGCCATACCCTGCTGGAAGTGCTGGACAACACTGTATCACCCATGGGTGCCAGGTTGATGAAACGCTGGATGGTGTTTCCCCTGAAAGATATCGGGAAAATCAATGAACGCCTGAACCTCGTAGAATTTTTTATTAAGGAGTCCGAACTCAGCAAAAAATTAGCCCTTCACATTAAACATTGTGGCGATATTGAGCGGCTGGTTTCCAAAGTACCCCTAAAAAAAATCAACCCGCGGGAAGTTTTACAATTGGGGAAAGGATTAAAACAGGTTGAAATCATCAAAGAACTTTGTCTGAGTTCTCGGAACGAATACCTGAAAAGGCTGGGCGATGCACTCAATCCCTGCCCTTTTATAGCAGAAAAAATATTCAGGGAAATTGTCGACAACCCGCCCGCACTGGCCATTAAGGGCGGTATGATCAACAGCAAGATCAATGAAGAACTGGATGAACTCCGTCTCATAGCGTATAACAGCAAGGAATACCTAACCCAACTGCAGCAAAAGGAGGCCGACATTACAGGAATCAGTTCCTTAAAGATTGGCTTTAATAATGTATTTGGTTATTATCTCGAAGTGACCAATACCCATAAAGAGAAGGTGCCCGAACAATGGATCCGCAAGCAGACCCTCACCAATGCCGAGCGTTATATCACACCGGAGTTAAAGACCTACGAGGAAAAAATCACCGGTGCCGAAGAAAAAATTTTGCAGATTGAACTCCGCTTATTCGATGAACTGATCAATGAATTGTATGATTACCTGCAACCGGTACAGGCCAATGGTAATATCATCGCCATCCTGGATTGCCTGTTGTGTTTTGCCCAGAATGCCCTCCAATACCGCTACCGGAAACCGGAGATCCATGAAGGGGATGAACTTAAAATCATGGAAGGGAGGCACCCGGTAATTGAACGGAATCTTCCGGTGGGGGAAAACTATATCAGCAATGATCTTGAACTGAACAAGGAAGATCAGCAGGTCATCATCCTTACCGGCCCGAATATGAGCGGAAAGAGCGCATTATTAAGACAAACCGCCCTCATTACCCTGATGGCCCATATGGGAAGTTTTGTCCCGGCAGAAGCCGCCTGGATACCCGTTACCGATAAAATCTTCACCCGGGTTGGAGCTTCCGATAACCTGAGCGGTGGTGAATCAACTTTCATGGTGGAAATGAATGAAACTGCCAGCATTATCAACAATGTTACGGCGCGGAGCCTGATCATCCTGGATGAGATCGGCAGGGGCACTTCCACCTATGACGGGATCTCGATTGCCTGGAGCATTGCAGAATACCTGCATAATTCCCCGCAAAAACCCAAAACATTGTTTGCCACCCATTACCATGAACTCAATGAGCTCGAAGACAAACTTGCGGGTATAAAAAATTATCATATCACCAATAAGGAGATGGGCAATAAAATCATCTTTCTCCGAAAACTCGCTAAGGGCGGCAGTACACACAGTTTTGGGATTCATGTTGCCAGGATGGCGGGCATGCCACCCGCACTGATTGAAAGGGCAAATGCCATTCTCAGTCAGCTGGAATCAAAACATGTTGTTGATGACAGGCGAAAAGAAAAAGGCACCGGAGACCTCAAAGACAAGCTCAAAGAACTGAATGCGCCGAAGTTTCAATTGTCCATTTTTGATGCCCACAGTGAAACTTTTGAAGAAATCAGGAAATTGCTGGGAGACCTTGATATTAACCGGCTGACCCCTGTTGAAGCCCTGCTGAAACTCCAGGAAATAAAGAACAGGATTAAGTAGTCATTATCAGCCAGATAGAACTTATATTTAAAAATATTTGCCGAACCCAAAAACTTCTTATTTTTATAGCAAATAAGCGAATTATGAGATTGACCAAACTAACTGCTTTATTCTCTTCCTTATGCCTTTTTTTCCTTATTTCCTCCTGCGACAGGGACACCAACCTGGATAACAGCAATGTGAGCAGGGCAAAGGGCCTTCAAATGTCTTCTTCCCAGGAAGTCCCGGGCAACAGTTCCATGGGAACAGGAAGTATTGATGCCACTTATGATAAAGGTTCAAAAACACTTACTTATTCTTTTAGCTGGAGCGGGCTAAACGGCCCCGCTGTAGCAGCCAATGTACACGGTCCCGCCAGCAGGGGTACCGTCGCCCTCCCTCCGCCTTTAGGCCGGTATACAAATGGCATTGCACAGACCTTATGGTCTCCTTCCGCGGCAAAAGGAACGGCCGGATCTTATTCCGGATCGCTCTTTGTTGATGGCGTGGTGATCAAGGAAGCAGATATTCTTGCGGGAAAGATGTATATCAACATCGTAACACCTGCCAACCCCACAGGCGAGATCAGGGGACAGATTGAATTTTAATTGTTTATTCCACAATCATCAATATCAATCCCCGGCTATGCCGGGGGTTTTTTATTGGGCATCAAACCACAAAGGCTTTTGATCATCCCAGTTTCCGTTATAGTTGATAAATAATTGTTCCCCCCTGTTGATGAACCGGACAGCTTTCACTTTGATCAATGCCTGGTCATAATCCATTTCATACTCACAATTGGCATAATAGGCATGATTGTAAACCGCAATATATCCCAGGGCCATACCGCATTTTTCTTTTCCGGGTCCCCATTCAAAGATATAGTCATGGAGCAGGGTCTGGTCCAGCAATTCCCTTTCTTTTGCCGACATTACGATGACCGGCGACAATTCCACGGCTGTGTCTTTTTCAATATCCCGGGAAGTGAATACCCCCCTGCCCATCGTTCCTGCCGGGGCAATATAAATGCATGGCAGTATCATATAAGAATTATTTTAGCAATATTAATTTTAAATATCAGAACCGGAAAACCGGTATTCTGTTTTTCGATTTTCCTTATTCGTAAATTTGATGCATGTCAGCAGAAAACATACAGGAAAACATTGACCTAAGGGAACAATTTGAAAAGATCATTCAAACGGAAAACAAACTCGAAATCCGGGATTTTCTTGACGACCAGAATATCAGCGATGTGGCAGACCTGGTATATGAATATACGGAATACGATAACCAGATCATTGCCGGCATGAGTATCCACAGGGCTGCCAAGGTCTTTAAGATCCTGGAGTTCCCTACCCAGAAACGGATCATACAGGAATTACCGGCAACCAAAACAGCCGAGTTATTGAATGAGCTGCCCGCAGATGACCGAACAGATTTTCTGGAAGAATTACCCAGCAATGTGGTACGGGAACTGATCAAGTTACTGGATCCTGAAGAAAGAAAAATTACCCTGTCGCTATTAGGATATCCCGAGAACAGCGTGGGCAGGTTAATGACCCCCGACTATGTATATATCTACGAATACAATACGATCGGGGAAGTGCTGGAAACCATCCGGAAAGTAGGCAAAGACAGTGAAACCATCGATGTGATCTATGTGATCAATGAAAAAGGTGAACTGCTTGACGATATCAGGATCCGGGAATTTCTTTTAAATCCCCCGGAGAAAAAAGTGAGTGAACTGATGGATGAAAGGGTGATTTCCCTGAATGTTTTTGATGACCAGGAACTGGCAAACGAGGCATTCAAGATGAACAACCGTGTTGCATTGCCTGTTGTCAGTAACAGTAACAAGTTACTGGGGATCGTCACCATCGATGACGTGTTATGGGTGGCCAGCGAAGAATTCAGTGAGGATATGCAGAAGATCGGAGGTACGGAAGCCCTGGACCAGCCTTACCTGGAAATGCCGGTCTTTCAGCTATTCAAAAAAAGGATCGTATGGCTGATCGCTTTATTTATCGGTGAATTACTGACAGCAACCGTTATGCGACATTTTGAAGACGAGATTGCCAAGGCCGTTATCCTTGCCTTGTTTGTACCCCTCATCATTTCCAGCGGGGGGAATAGCGGTTCACAGGCTTCCACCCTTATCATACAGGCACTGGCGGTGGGTGAAGTGACACTTGCCGACTGGTGGAAAGTGATGCGCCGGGAGATCATCCAGGGTTTATTGCTGGGCGCCAGCCTTGGTATTGTTGGATTTTTCAGGATCATGATCTGGGCAAATATCTTTCCGGATATCTATGGCCAGCACTATCTATTGATCGGCGTGGTTGTTGGCATTTCATTGATAGGGGTCGTATTGTGGGGGGCCATAACCGGATCTATGCTCCCCTTGTTCCTGAAAAAGATGGGGGCCGATCCTGCAGTCAGTTCTGCCCCCTTTGTAGCCACCCTGGTTGATGTAACCGGTCTGATCATTTATTTTGGCCTTGCTTATCTCATGCTGAAAGATATATTGTTGTAAATCTCTTCTTACAAATTTCTAAACCCGCGGAGCTGATGAGTTCTGGCCTTTTTTTGACATCTTTGTAATGTTTAATTTTTTTCAAATACCAAATGACTTTCAACTAAATTCTTAGCCCCATGTGTGGAATCGTAGGATATACCGGACCCAGGGAAGCATACCCCATCATCATCAAAGGCCTGAAACGTTTGGAATACCGGGGCTATGACAGTACGGGCGTGGCCCTGCAAAACAGCGGGTTGAAAGTGTATAAGAAGAAAGGAAGGGTGGCAGAATTAGAAGACATGATGATCGGAAAAGATATTCATGCGCATACTGGTATTGGTCATACCCGCTGGGCTACCCACGGAGAACCCAGTGACCGGAATGCCCACCCCCACAGTTCCGCTTCAGGAAAACTAGCGATGATCCATAACGGCATCATCGAAAATTATGCCCAGATAAAAAAAGAACTTTCCAATAAAGGCTATACTTTTTCCAGTGATACCGATACGGAAGTTTTGCTGAATTTTATTGAGGAAATTCAAAAAAACAACCAGTGTAATCTGGAAGAAGCTGTAAGGATCGCTTTGAAAAGGGTCACCGGTGCTTATGTTATCCTGCTGATCGATGAAACGCATCCTGATACAATCATTGCCGCCAGAAAGGGAAGCCCCCTTGTGATTGGCATCGGTAAAGGCGAACATTTCCTGGGTTCTGATGCCACGCCCATGCTGGAATATACCAAGGAAGTGGTGTATGTAAATGATTATGAACTGGCCATCATCAAACCAGATGAATTAATTTTAAAGAACCTCGGTAACGAAAAGATAACCCCCTATGTGCAGAAGCTTGATATGGAGCTGGCCGCCATTGAAAAAGGCGGATACGAACATTTCATGCTCAAGGAGATTAATGAACAACCCGAAACAATCTATGACTGCCTGAGAGGCCGGCTGGATATCACCACGGGAACAATCACCATGGCCGGGGTGGAAAAAGAAATGGAAAGGCTGATCCATGCCAACCGGATTGTGATCGTTGCATGCGGTACCAGCTGGCATGCAGGGCTCGTGGCCGAATATATCTTTGAAGAACTATGCCGGATTCCCGTAGAAGTGGAGTATGCCTCCGAATTCAGGTACCGTAACCCGGTCATTTTTCCCGGAGATGTGATCATTGCTGTTTCACAGAGCGGGGAAACTGCCGATACCCTGGTAGCCATTGAAAAAGCAAAAGATCAGGGTGCACTCATTTTCGGGGTGGTCAATGTTGTGGGCTCATCCATAGCACGGGCTTCCCAGGCAGGCGCTTATACCCATGCAGGACCCGAAATTGGCGTGGCCTCCACAAAGGCTTTTACGGCACAGTTGGCGGTCCTTACCATGGTGGCCCTGAAACTGGCCAAACAAAAAAACACCATCAGCGAGGAACGGTATCTACACCTTGTCAATGAACTGCACGCCATACCCGAAAAAGTGGCGATAGTCCTGGAATCTGCTCCCCTTATTAAGGCACTTGCAGAAAAATATAAGGATGCAGAAGATTTCTTATACCTCGGCAGGGGTTATAATTTCCCGGTCGCCCTGGAAGGTGCATTAAAACTGAAAGAGATTTCCTATATACACGCAGAAGGCTATCCGGCTGCGGAAATGAAACACGGACCCATCGCCCTGGTCGATGAAAACCTGCCCGTTGTTTTTGTGGCCACACGGGATTCTTTCCATGAGAAAGTAGTCAGCAATATGCAGGAAATCAAAGCCAGGAAAGGCAAGGTGATTGCGGTAATCAATGAAGGAGATACGGACACCGCGGCAATATGTGATGATGTTATGACCGTACCGGAGGCCAACGAAATCGTGGCCCCGATGCTCAGTACGATCCCGTTACAATTACTGGCCTATTATATTGGCCTGGCGAAAGGTTATGATGTGGACAAACCGAGGAACCTGGCAAAATCTGTGACCGTTGAATAAAGCCAATCTTACTATCTTTATGTTATTCACAACATCCTAATTCCGATAGCGGATACAAGCATCACCGAATGACATCGATCAACCGAAAACCTGTTTCCTTACTGGGTTATAATTTTATTCAACCGGCATTTATTCCAAAAGGAAAAGATGAGTACTACCTGCGCAATATCCAGAACAGGAATGGCATCCGGTACCGGAAACTTTCTGCCTACGAAATAGAGGTACTGGTTAGGAACCGGAATACCTCCGATAACTGGAATAAAGTGCTGGTTTCAGATGCTTTTAACCCGGAGCTGGTAAAAAATTGTAAGTTTTTTGGATTGATCAGGATCGGTAAGCTCGAGCCCTATTATCTCGAATACCATGACGTTAAAATGCCCGTGGGACTCTATGACAGCACTATCATCAGTTGTGATTTTGGGGATAATGTCGTAATCAGCAACGTCAACTACCTTTCCCATTATATTATTGGCAATGAAGTGATGGTGGTGAACATCAATGAAATGTCAACCACCGATCATGCAAAATTTGGCAACGGTATTATCAAAGAGGAGGAACCCGAAGCCGTTCGGATCTGGCTGGAGGTCTGTAATGAAAACGCCGGTAGAAAAATACTGCCGTTTAATGGCATGTTACCCGGCGATGCCTGGCTTTGGTCGCGATACAGGGATCATCAGGTATTGATGGACAAACTCGTTTCCTTTACCGAAAAAAAATTTGACCGGAGAAGAGGGTATTACGGAAAAATAGGTGACAGGACCGTGATAAAAAATGTGCGGATCATCAAGGATGTATGGATCGGAACAGACGCCTATATCAAAGGCGCCAATAAGATCAAGAATGTTACGATCAATTCCTCCCCTGCTGCAAAATCCCAGGTTGGCGAAGGCTGCGAACTGGTCAATGGCATCATCGGATTCGGTTGCCGGGTGTTTTATGGCGTGAAGGCGGTCCGGTTTTTCTTATCCTCCAATTCCCAATTGAAATATGGTGCCAGGCTGATCAATTCCTATCTGGGCGACAATTCCACGATATCCTGCTGTGAAGTACTCAATTCCCTGATCTTCCCAGCACATGAACAGCATCATAACAATTCCTTCTTATGTGCCGCATTGGTCATGGGCCAAAGCAATATGGCTGCTGGTGCCACGATCGGATCCAATCATAATAGCCGGGCCGCCGACGGGGAAATTATTGCAGGCCGTGGTTTCTGGCCGGGTCTCTGTGTCAGCTTAAAACATAATTCCAGGTTTGCATCTTTTACCATCATTGCGAAGGGTGATTTCCCCGCAGAACTGGATGTTCCCTTCCCCTTTTCCCTCGTGAGTAATGATGTGAGCAGGGACAGGGTTACGATCATGCCTGCGTATTGGTTCCTGCATAACATGTATGCATTGGCCAGGAATTCACAAAAATATATCGACAGAGACAGGAGAATAGAAAAAAACCAGCAAATTGAATATGAATTCCTCGCCCCGGACAGTATCAATGAAATTTTTGAGGCGCTAAGGTTGATAAAAAAATATTCCCCCGCTCAAAAAGGAGCTCAACAAGAGACCCCTTCAGAAACCGATATTACAGCCGAAGGCATTGAAAACTCAAAACGCAGGGTGGTATTGCTAAAAGCAGAGCAGGCCGCAAAGATCTATAGGGAACTGGTCATCTATTATGGAGGTACGCAATTGATCAGGCATATGGAAAAACATAAAATTAGTTCCTGGGAAAAACTGGTCGCTACGTTGCCCTCCAAATCCCGGAGATCCGGCTGGATAAATATGGGAGGCCAACTCCTGCCGGAAGCATCCATAAACACGCTGATTGCCGGTATTCAGAAAGGAACGATCAATAGCTGGGACGCTATCCATGAATTTTATCAAAAGAACGCAGCCTTATACAATGAACAATGTTTTCAGCATGCATTTGCCGCCCTGCTCGAATTATTGGAAATAAAAAAATCCGGATTCACCCAAAAGCTATTGATAGAGGTTTTACAGCAAACGATCGATACCAGGGAATGGATGACCAAGGAAATTTATGAATCAAGGGCCAAGGATTACAGGAGCCCTTTCCGTCAGATGGTATACAGGGATGAAGCAGAGATGGAAGCTGTAACGGGTAGGCTGGAGGATAACGGGTTTATCAAAACAGAAAAAACAGCCTTTCTGGCCTTCAAAAAAAATGTTACTGGGCTGATCAGGAAAATCAAGCGCTGATCAATAACCTATAATCCTTCCCTGGGAAGTACCCACCCGATAAGCATTAAAACATGTCCGCATTCCATTTTTTGGCAGGGAAAAAAACTAGTGCCTGAGGGTGTCCGAAACAGGCGTGTTGCTTTTCACTATCGTATCACTCATGGGTCCGGCAGAGTCCAGTAATTTCTGCAACTCTTCAGCTTCACTCGATTCTGATGGAGCCGTAGTTGACTCCATTTCGGTCTTATTCTTTTGCCGGTCAGCATTGTTACAGGCCGAAAGGCAAACAAACATCAAAACAACCGGGATTATCTTTTTCATATCTTATTAGATGAATGGGCTGCAAAGATATTGATGAACTTTGAGAACTGGAATTACGCTATTTCTTCCTGAAAAATATCCTCACGGGTACCCCCTTAAAATTAAAATGCTTTCTCAGTTGGTTTTCCAGGTATTGTTGGTAAGGTCTTTTAATGTCATCGGGATAATTACTGAAAAAAGCGAAAGATGGGACCAGGGTGGGTAACTGGGTGATATATTTTATTTTGATCAGGTTACCCCTCACCATGGGCGGATGATAGGCTTCCACTGCTTTCTGCATCACCTCGTTCAGTTTGGAAGTTGGTATTTTTCTAGACCTGTTCTCATAAACCTCCAGCGCCAACTCGATTGCTTTGAAAATGCGGGTTTTTTCCTTGACCGAAATAAACAGGATGGGAATATCTGAAAAAGGGGCCAGCCTGCTTTTCAGTTCTTTTTCATAATCCCTGGCGGTATTGGTTTCTTTTTTCACCAGGTCCCATTTATTGACCAGCAAAACAACACCCTTCCCTTTTTTTACGGCTAAACTGAAGATGCTCAGGTCTTGAGCAGTAATACCTTTTTCAGCATCCAGCACCAACAGGCATACATCTGCCTCATCCACGGCCTTGATAGCCCTGATCACGGAATAAAATTCAAGATCTTCATGCACTTTTGATTTCCGGCGGATCCCGGCCGTATCGATCAGGATAAATTCCTTCTGAAAAAGATTGTAATGGGTATGGATCGTATCCCTTGTCGTACCGGGAATATCACTTACGATCGTCCTTTCCTCTCCAATAAGCGCATTTAACAAAGATGATTTTCCAACATTGGGCTGACCGATAATGGCGAATTTCGGAAGTTCCGCCTCTCTTTTTACCGCATCGGAGGCTGCCTCGGGAATGGCTTCCGCAATGGCATCCAGTAATTCACCGGTGCCGCTGCCACTGATGGAGGATATGAAAAATATATTCTCAAAACCCATACTGTAAAATTCTGTCGCCTGCAACATCCGGTCATTGTTATCCACCTTGTTCACGACCAGGTAAACAGGCTTAGAACTTTTTCTCAGCACTTTTGCCATGGCATCATCCAGGTCGGTGATTCCGGTGGCGGCATCGACGATAAAAATAACAGCATCCGCTTCTTCCACAGCAATGACTACCTGTTTACGGATCTCCTTTTCGAAAACATCTTCACTGTCCGGTACAAATCCGCCGGTATCCACTACGTTGAAACTTTTTCCGTTCCAGTCGGAAATACCATATTGCCTGTCGCGGGTAACCCCGCTTATATCATCCACGATCGCTTTTCGCTGTTCCAGCAAACGGTTGAAAAACGTGCTTTTCCCCACATTGGGTCTGCCTGTTATCGCTACTGTAAATCCCATAAAATATTATCTAATATCCGTATTCTTTTAAATATAAATCATTGTCGCGCCATTTGGGTCGCACTTTGACAAACAATTCAAGGAAGACCTTCTGTCCAAGGAATTCCTCAATATCCTTACGGGCGGCGGTTCCAAGGCTTTTGATCATGGTGCCCCCTTTCCCGAGCAAAATCATTTTTTGGGTTTCCCTTTGCACAATGATCTCTGCGGTGATCTTGACCAGGGTCGACTTCTCTGTGAACGCAGTTACCAGCACCGTGCTGTGGTAGGGGATTTCCTGGTCATAGAGCTCATAAATTTTTTCCCGCACCATTTCCCCGACAAAAAACCGGGTAGACAGGTCGGAAATATCCTCGTCATTATAAAAGGGCTCCCCCTCCGGTAAAAATTCCAGCATAGCTTGCATCAACCCCTCTACACCCGTCTTATGCAGGGCCGAAATGGCAACTGTTTGCTTAGCATAGGGTTTATGTACAAAAAAATCCTTAGCCTCCCTGATCCGCTCCTTTTTCACCAGGTCGGCCTTGTTAATGATGACGATGGCCGGTACCGCAAGTCTCAAGGCGGAAAAGACCTGGTCTGCCTCGTTAAAATCATCCCGGGCATCCACCAGCAAAAAAGCAAGATCCGCATCCTCCAGGGCACCTTTTACAGACAGCATCATTTTTTCATGCAGTTTGTATTTGGTTTCAATGATACCCGGGGTATCTGAGAATACCACCTGGTAATCCTTTTCCGTCCGTATCCCCTTGATTCGATGCCGGGTCGTTTGAACTTTTGATGAAACAATTGCTAGCTTCTCGCCCATCAGGGCATTCAGGAGTGTGCTTTTGCCTGCATTAGGCTTACCGAAGATATTGACAAATCCAACTTTCATGTTTGCAAAAATAGCAGGTGCCTGTTTCTGCCAAACAAAGGAGGTAGTCAGATTCATTGCACCAGCAAGAATAAAAAACGGGGACTTTTGGTCCCCTGGTTTGTTGCGAAGGGGAGGATCGAACTCCCGACCTTCGGGTTATGAGCCCGACGAGCTACCGCTGCTCTACTTCGCGATATGAGGCGCAAAATTAAGGATAATACAGGTACCCACCAAAAGAAAAGCGATCTGTACAATTAATCGTACAGATCGCATTCTTCTATCCTTTGCTATGACTTGCGAGACACTTTGCTGGCACCACTGGTTTTTATATCCCGGATGACACCGTTTCCTTTGTACCTGACATCACTGGCACCACTGGCTTTGGCGGATATTTCCTTATTGACCGTGATCAGAATGCTGCTGGCGCCGCTGGCATCTGCATCACAATAATCTGCTTCAAAATCCAATGACTTAAAATCACTGGCACCGCTGGCTTGAACTTTCAATTGGTTCGCCGACCCCACAATATTCATATCAGAGGCTCCGCTGATCTCTATGTTCAGCTTATTAGCCCTGATCTCAGCATTTTTCATATCGGTGGCACCGGAAAGATCAATCGTTAATTCATCACCTTTTACGGGGGTCAGAAAGTGGATATTACAGGCTCCGGAGGCATTCAATTGATCCAGTTTTTTAAAGGAAATATAGACCCTCAGTTTTAACCTGTCGCCTTTCCATCCTTTCCAGATTTTTTTCCCGTCTTCAAATGACACTTTCAGGATACCATTTTCAACAACCGTTTTAATTTTTTCCCGGTATTCTGGTTTCGAAGCACTCACTGCCAGGCCGTCTTCATTACCCTGCGTCAGGTAGACATCAAAGGCATTTGACACTTTTACCGCGTGAAAACCGCTCACTGACCTTGCAGCCGCATCCGGGTCATTAAGAATGGTTTTTTGGGCTGAAACTGATAAAAGACAGAAAATCAAGGCAAAAAAGAGTAGCAAAGACTTTTTCATATACAGGCGTTTTGGGTAATACGAAAACCGGGAAACAAATGTTACAAAAATTATAAAAAAATCTTTCATAGCTTTGCAATGATTTTCAGCGTTTCCCGGGGTGCTGCTGGTTCAACCATCAGCTGAGATCAAACCCGTAGAACCTGATCAGGGTAATGCCTGCGCAGGGAAGGTGACTATATATCCTTCGTTCTCCCCTGTTAACAGCATACCCTCTCATTTAAAAAATAAAAAAAATGAAGAGGATTGCAACTACTATCATCAGTTATGGCCTCATGGCCAGTGTTTTTGGACAGGAACAGCCTGCCAAAAAAGACAGTTTCCTGCTTTTAGAGCCGGTAGAGGTCAAAGCTACCCGGGCCGGCCAAAATGCCCCTTTCACAAAGACCCTGCTCACTAAAGAGGAAATCTCAAAACAAAATCTGGGTCAGGACCTTCCGTTTTTGTTAAACCAGATCCCCTCGGTCGTCATCAACTCGGATGCAGGTAATGGCATTGGTTATACAGGAATCCGGATCAGGGGTACGGACGCCAGCCGCATCAATGTCACCCTGAATGGAATTCCATTTAACGATGCAGAAAGCCAGGGGACTTTTTTTGTCGACCTTCCGGATTTCAGTTCTTCTGTTAGCAGCATCCAGGTGCAAAGGGGGGTGGGTACCTCCTCAAACGGTTCGGGTGCTTTTGGCGCCACAATCAATATCAGCACGAATGAGTGTATTGAAAAACCTTATGCTGACTTTAATAACAGCTATGGCTCATTCAATACCTGGAAGAATACCATAAAAGCAGGGAGCGGACTCATTGATGGCCACTTCACCACGGATATCCGCCTTTCCAATATTTCCAGCGACGGATATATCGACCGGGCCAGGTCCAAACTCCAGTCTTTGTATTTCTCCACCGGCTACCAATGGAAAGGTTCATCGTTGCGATTCAATATTTTTTCAGGTAAAGAAAAAACCTACCAGGCCTGGTATGGTGTTTCTTCTACCGACCTGAAAAATAACCGGACCATCAATTATGCCGGCACGGAAAAGCCCGGAGCTCCCTATGACAATGAAACCGACAATTATCAACAGGACCACTTCCAGTTATTTTTCAATCACAGTTTCAAACAAAACTGGAAATTCAGCACGGCAATATTTTATATCCGGGGTAAAGGCTATTATGAACAATATAAAGCTCAACAGGCTTATTCGGATTATGGTATCCCCGACCCCATTTATGGAAATGATACTGTGATGAACACCGATCTTGTCAGGCAATTGTGGCTGGACAATGATTATTATGGTCATATTTTTTCCCTGTTACATGCATCAAAACTTTCTCAATTTACGTTTGGAGGCGGTTGGAACCGATATGATGGTCATCATTATGGAGAATTGGTATGGGCACAAAACGGACTGGACCAAAAAAACCGCTGGTACCAGCTCCGCGCAAAGAAGACGGACATCAACTTCTATGCAAAAGAACAGGTTCGGCTGGGTAAAAACTTTTTCGGTTTTATGGACCTCCAATACCGGCATGTAAATTATGCGATCAATGGGTTCCGGGATAATCCCGGATTCCGTGTCAGCCCTGTTTATGATTTCTTCAATCCGAAAATCGGTTTCAGCTATCAAAGCACAGGCGGGTGGTCGGGTTATATATCATATAGCCGCGGACAAAAAGAGCCGAACCGGGATGATTTCGAGGCGGGGATCCATCAACAGCCAAAACCTGAAAAATTGAATGACCTGGAATTGGGCCTTGGCAGGAAAAACGCCCGGATGCAATGGGAGGCCACCCTTTTCTATATGGGATATATCGACCAGTTGGTCCTGACCGGCAAGATCAATGATGTAGGGGCCTATACAAGAACCAATATTCCAAAAAGTTACCGGACCGGGATTGAACTGTCGGGCTCCATTTCCCTGCTCAAATGGTTATCGGCTGGCGGGAATATCAGCATCAGCAGGAATAAAATTTCCCGGTTCACAGAATATGTTGATGATTATGACCAGGGAGGGCAAAAATCATATTTTCATAATAACCCGGATATTGCTTACGCTCCGGCCATCGTCAGCAGCAGCAGCATCAGCATTTATCCCATCAAAAACCTTGAGGTAGGTTTGCTGGGGAAATATGTGGGGAAACAATATCTCGACAATACAGAAAATGAAGAAAGGAAACTGGATGCTTTTTATGTACAGGATGCCAGGGTCATTTATACTCTGGAGAAAGGGATCTTAAAAAATACAAGATTCATCATACAGGTCAACAATATCTTTAATCGTCAATATGAACCCAATGGATATACTTACAGCTATATCTATGGAAGCGCCCTCACCACTGAAAACTATTATTTTCCAATGGCCGGGACCAATTTTATGATGGCCCTCAATATTCATTTATAAAAATTGGGAATGCGGGATGGCCCGGGGACTTACCGGGTCGTTCCGAATTTTTGTTGCCAGTCAAGGATGCCGCCCACAAGATTACGGGTATTTGTAAATCCCATGGTTTCAAGAAACATACAAGCCGTCATACTTCTGCGGCCACTCCTGCAGTAAATAATTAATTCTTCGTTTTTCAATGCTTCAAGTTCATCAATCTGGAAGGATTGAATCTGTCCGAGGGGCACAAGGATTCCCCCGATATTGAATTCTGCGTGTTCTTCAGGTTGGCGGACATCTATGATATTCAATTTTTCACCGGCATCGATTCTTTGCTTTAACGCTTCGGCAGTAATATTATCCATCTCGCTTAATTTATGG
Organism: Terrimonas sp.; assembly: GCA_016125075.1. Lineage (GTDB taxonomy): Bacteria > Bacteroidota > Bacteroidia > Chitinophagales > Chitinophagaceae > SpSt-398. The sequence continues at coordinate 19,073 of WGMO01000021.1, read as the reverse complement.
GTTGGGGTTCATTCAATTTTATTGTATCGGCAACAGGTTTTTCAGTTTGCAACCATACTTCAATCATCTGGCCCGGTCTTATTTTCAAAACTGCACCCTCATCATCAAATTTCTGAGGGTTTTGCCGGTAGATAAATGCACCTGAAGTATCAAGCACACCTACTGCCTGAGCAACAAATATATTAATTCCCCTGTTTTGCAAGGCTGCCTTTGCCTGTTGAAAGGTATTACCAATCAGGGAAGGAACCGGGTATTCGAGGTTGCCTACACCATCCCCCAGCACCAGCGACACCGAGGTACCCATCCTGATCTTTGTACCCGAAGGAATTGATTGTTCCAGGACCGAGTTCTTGGCAAAATCCGGTTTGGAACTGGTATCACCCATCCGCAAACCCATATTTTTCAATTGCATTTCAGCACTTCTGTAACTGAATCCTACAAGGTTTGGCATTTCGATAAACGGGGGTACCCCGCGATTGATCGTCACATAAACCGTTCGGTCTATTTTCACCACGGCATCCCCTTCGGGGATCTGGCGAATGACAGAAAAAGGAGGTAAGGTATCAATATAGGTTGAGTCGACGATTTCGGTCCCAAACCCTTCTTTGGACAGGATCTTCCTGGCATCATCCAATGTTTTTCCGACAACATCAGGTACCGTCATTGATTTATTATGCTTGGTGATGAAGTTTAGGGAATACACAAAAACAAACAGCATGATCACCACCAGCAAAATGGCTGCTAAAATATTCACCCAGAGGGGGCGCTTTGTAATAAATTCAAATAATTTCATTCATTTGGTTTATGCCTTTATGGACAAGGCTTCTTCAACTATGGTCGTATAAAAAACTTTCAGATCCATCCCCAATGCCCTCACCTGCTGCGGGATGATACTGGCTTCGCTCTGGCCCGGGATCGTATTCACTTCCAGCATATAGGGCCTTTGTTCATTCGCTTCATATATAAAATCGATCCTGATCACTCCCCTGCAGTTAAAAACACTATATATTTTTGCCGCCGTCTCATTGATCTGCTGCAATATTACAGGAGTGACTTCAGCGGGGGTGATTTCTGTGGTTTTCCCGTCATATTTTGCATTGAAATCAAAAAAATCCTTATCACAGATGACTTCTGTAAAAGGCAAGACATGAATGTTCCCGCCGGATCGATAAACCCCTACCGTAAATTCGCGGCCTTTTACCATCTGTTCAATCAATACCTGGTCGTCTTCGCCAAATGCCTTTTGAACAGCTGCTGGGAGATCAGCGGGATCGGCGACCTTGCTCATTCCGATACTGGAGCCCCCATTATTGGGTTTCACAAAAACAGGAAAGGTCAGGGCAGCGGCGTAAGCATCTGCGCTGACAAAACTATGCCTGAAAATATGATAGGACCTTGCCACGGCAATCCCGGCCATCGCCGCCACAGCGACCGTATAGCGTTTATTGAAGGTGATGGCAGAGGTCGCTGCATCACAGGAAGTATAGGGAATCCCCAGGGTATCAAAATAGCCCTGTAATTTTCCATCCTCACCCGGTGTACCGTGAATACAAATAAACACTACATCAAAAAAAATCTTTACCCCATCCAGGGTCAGGGTAAAATCGTTCTTATCGATCGCTAACTTTATCCCGCTGGCGGCCGTGTGCCACCATCCCTCTTTCCGTATATCTATCAGGTAAACATTGTAAAGGCCGGGGTCAAGGTTGGCCTGGATTGTCGCTGCGCTTTTATAAGATATTACCGCTTCCCCGGAGAATCCCCCCGTGAGCAGTGCAATGTTCTTCTTCATGTAGGATTGAGCATTAAAGAGCAAATATTCTTAAAATCCTGCTATTCTGAAAAAATCAAACGGCTATTTATCAAAGTTATTTTCTGAAAGGGGAAACAAGGGCAATTTTAACAGCTTTAATAAGAAAGGTGAAGGCCATCTACTTCCTTCACCTTTTTACGACGGGAAATATCACCCGCCAGAATGGAACAGTCAAAGACTGTTTTTGTATATGCTCAAGTTAGTAAAAAATTCCGGGCAAACCCGGTCCTGGGACTAATAATTTTCCACAATTAAATGTGCATTTTCTCCTTCTTGGCCATCAGCTGGTCAACCGTTTCCTGGTACATTTCATCCGGAACACAGCAATCAACCGGGCATACGGCCGCACACTGGGGCTCTTCATGAAAACCCTGGCATTCGGTGCACTTGTTGGGCACGATAAAGTAAATATCGGTAGCAATGGGTTCGTTCTTCTGGTCAGCTTCCACAACGGTACCATCCATCAAAGTAAAGGATCCTTTTACAGTGGTGCCGTCTGCAATGGCCCATTCAACCCCTCCCTCGTAAATTGCATTATTGGGACATTCAGGTTCGCAGGCACCGCAATTAATACATTCTTCGGTGATCTTGATTGCCATATCTTTTGATTTTAAATTTTGGAATGACGAATTTTGAAACTTATACAAATATAAAACTCCATTATAAATATAAAAATGAATTTAAACAATCGCATAGAATTATTAGTCAGGCTCGGTGAATATATCATATCCGGAGATCCGGAATGGGCAGCCGCCAGGGAAAAAGCCTACTATGCCAATGGGTGGTTTGTTCCCGGTTTTATCGATACAGCGGTTTCCAATATCCATGAGAATTTCTTACAAAGGGCAGTGCTGGAAGACTGGGTAAGCCATTACCACCTCGAAAAAGAAAACCGGTCACCCGCAGCTGTAGGCATTGTGATGGCGGGCAATATTCCCCTGGTGGGATTTCATGATTTCCTCTCTGTGTTCATCTCCGGGAACCGGTCCGTGATAAAGAAATCTTCAAAAGATGCCGTTTTGATAGAACATCTTGCTGAGAAACTGGTCAGCTGGGAGGAAAAAGCCGGGGAAATGATCCGTTTCGAAGACATGCTGAAAGCTTGTGATGCCTATATCGCAACCGGCAGCAATAATTCTTCCCGGTATTTTGAATATTATTTTGGAAAATATCCGAATATCATCCGGAGAAACCGGACATCGGTCGCCATCCTGGAAGGAAATGAAACCGCCCGGGAACTGGAAGGCCTCGCTGATGATATTCATCTCTATTTTGGGCTGGGATGCAGGAACGTTACCAAGATCTATGTACCGTCGGGCTATGACTTTATTCCTCTCCTGGAAGCCTTTAAAAAATATGCCTGGTTTGAAGACCATGGCAAATACAAAAACAATTACGATTATAACCTGGCGATCCTGATCCTGAATAACCGGTTTTACATGACCAACGGTTCCATTATCCTCGTAGAAGAAAAATCCGTATTCTCCCCGATCAGCGAATTACATTTCGAATATTATGAAAACAGGGCCAGCGTTGACGATGCACTTACGAACCTGGACGATCTCCAATGTATTGTTGGACATGGATCTGTTCCCTTTGGACAGGCCCAACGACCAACAGTGCATGAATATGCAGACGGGGTGGATACACTCTCTTTCCTGCTATCCCTGGGCCAGTGAACCCTTGCCCTGAACATTTGTTATAGATTTGTCATGAAATACGAAGACCTTAGTAAATGATTTGTTAAACTAAAGTTTTGTCATACCTTTTGAAAAAATGTCTTTGTTACTTTGTAGAGGCATAGATTTTGATCAACATAAATAAACCTAAATTTTAATCTACCATGAAATGGAAACAAATACTTCTGATTGTAGCAGTCAGCAGCATTTCAGCAATTGCAAGTGTATGGGGTTATAACAGATTTGCACCCAACAGGACCTATACGCTTCAGTCAGCCAATGGAAAACTTCCTGCCAATTATGCAGGTTTTTTTGACGGTAAGGTTGGCGATATCGGGGCCCCTATCGATTTTACCCAGGCAGCCAGTACTGCGGTGCAGGCTGTTGTTCATATCAAGACAAAGATACCCGCTCAAAAAGTGAGCAATGATATACCCCGTCAACGGAGGGGAGGAATGTTTGACGATCTTTTTGATCAGTTCTTTGATTTTGGTCCCCAGATCATCCCGGAACAAAGAGCTTCGGGCAGTGGCGTACTGATCAGTGATGACGGATATATCGTAACCAACAACCACGTGATCGACGACCAGAAAGGCGGGGTTGCAGAAGAGATTACGGTTACCCTCCATAATAAGAAAACCTATAAAGCCCGGTTAATCGGCCGTGATCCGAGCAGTGACCTGGCGGTATTAAAGATAGACGCTACCAGCCTGCCTTATATGATTTACGGTGATTCTGATGATGTGAAACTGGGTCAGTGGGTTCTGGCTGTAGGGTATCCGCTTACGCTGGAGACAACTGTTACTGCCGGTATCATCAGTGCTAAAGGCCGTACCATCGGTATCAACAGCCGCCAGAGCAATACCCCCATCGAATCATTTATCCAGACCGACGCAGCAGTCAACCAGGGTAATAGCGGAGGAGCCTTAGTCAATACTTCCGGTCAGCTGATCGGTATCAATTCAGCGATCCTGGCACCCAGCGGTACCTATGCAGGTTATTCATTTGCCATTCCTGTCAAACTGGTTAAAAAGATTGTCAATGATATTATCGAATATGGTGATGTGCAAAGAGGCTATATCGGTATTCAATATCCTTCCGGCGATCTTACCGAAGACCAGATGAAAGAACTGGGCATCAAAGATGGAGAAGGAGTATATGTGTCCGGTGTATCCCCCGATGGTGCAGCGGTATCGGCTGGAATTAAGAAAGGTGATATCATTACCAAGGTGAATAATGAACCCGTATCCAGCGGTTCAGAAATGAGCGCCCAGGTAGCCAGTTTCAGACCTGGTGATAAGATTTCCATTTCTTATAAACGCGGCGGAAAAGAATACACCACCAGTGTGGCCTTAAAAGCCAAGGCCGGGAATTTTGATGTGGTGAACACCTCCAACATTGCCGATAAGATAGGCGCAGAATTAGTGACGGTAGACAGCAAAAAAGCTGCAAAGCTGGGTATTGATGGCGGTGTGGAAGTCAAGCAGATCTATAAAGGTGGCCCCATCAGTCGTTCAAGAATGGAAGAAGGATTTATCATCACCAGTGTGAATGGCAGACCCATCAAGAATATTGATGAACTGACCAGGATCCTGAATAACTTCAGCAATGCTTTCCAGTTGGAGGGCGTATACCCGGGTTACGATGGCCAGTATACTTATCCTGTAAAATTGAATGAAGATTAATCGCTCAGTTTATAGCATGAAGCCGGTATAACAGTATACCGGCTTTTTTATTTTACATATACCGCATAACCCCATGCATTTAAAACCAGGGAACCGTCCGTATCAAAATCCTTTTCCTGTCCTGAAAAAATGTCCAGGTATCGTCCTGAAACCCGGTCATCATTCAATTGCAGGGCCAGGCCTGCGTGATCTGAAAAATTGATGATCACAAGCAGTTCGCGGTCACCGCTTTTCCTTGCATAGGCATAAACTTTATCATTGACCGTAGTGGAAAACCGCATGGGAAGGGTATCTATATCCCCGGCTGCCAGGGCCGGATGTGAAGTATGCAGGTGGAGCAGGGTCCTGTAAAAATCTTCGAGCGCATATACGCCTGTCCATTCGATTGGATCTTTTTCAAAAAAGGCCAGTTTTTTCCTGTTCGGCAATTCCTGGCCGCTATAGATAAGCGGGATGCCGCTCCAGGTAAAACTGAATACCGCCAGGGCCGGGGCAAGGTCACCATATTTATCATATTCGGTACCATTCCAGCTGTTCTCATCATGATTGGTCGTGAACCATATCTGCATGGAACCGTTTTGAGCAGCCCGATGATAACCATCCAGGATAGGATCCAACTCATATAAGGGTAGCCTGTGTTGATAAAAATCACGGGTTTTATGCATCCATGCCCAGGAATAGGAGGCGTCAAAAACCGTCATATAATCCGGATTTTCGAATTCATCAAATTCCCCGAGCCAGAAAAGGGGTTTGATGGCATCCACTATCGGCCTCGCTTCCTGCCAGAAGAAAAGTTCCACCCAGGCGGCAAGGTCACACCTGAATCCATCAATATCACATTCCCGCACCCAAAATTGCATGGCCCCGATCATGGCTTTTCGCATTTCGGGATTGGAAAAATCCAATTCAATAATATCGTCCATCCCCGAAGCTTTCTTGAAATCACCCGAAACCGCATCTTTTTCATACCATTCCGGATGTTCGACTGTCCAAACATGGTCCCAGCCGGTATGATTCGCCACCCAGTCAAGGATTACCTTAAACCCAAAGGCATGCGCCTGCTGCACCAGCCCGTGGAAATCCTGCAGGGTACCGAATTCTTGGCTCACATCTGTATAATCGGAACAGGCGTAATAACTACCCATGGAACCTTTCTTGTTTTTCTGTGCGATGGGCGTCAGGGGCATGAACCATAATGTGGTTACCCCCATTTTCTGCAAACGGGGTAATTCTTTTTCAAAAGCCTTGATCGTTCCCGGCCCGGAATATTGCCGGAGATTGACTTCATAAACATTTGTATGACGAACCCAGTCGGGTGTTTGACAAACCTTGTTCATATGCGGTGCTACAGGGTGGTTTAGCGTGAAAATACTGATAAGCCTCAAATATGGGAAAATAAAATCGGTAACTTGCGAACTAATTTCGACTACAGCCATTATTGAGATCATGAAAAGTTTTCAAGTTCCCATTATATACAGAAGTCCGCTGATCTCCGCTATTAAAAAAAAGCGGAAAGAGATGGATAAGATGAAAAAAGACTTCTCGCCTACCCTGCTTGACTTTGGCCCGGTTCAGATATTCCTTGCCCGGCATTTCGGATTCTGTTATGGTGTGGAGAATGCCATTGAAATCGCGTTCAGGACCCTTGAAGAGCATCCCGGTAAAAGAATTTACCTGCTCAGTGAAATGATCCATAATCCACAGGTCAATGCCGACCTGCAATCGCATGGCATCCACTTTCTCCAGGACACCCATGGACATCAGCTGATACCCTTTGATTCGTTGACCGGAGAGGATATTGTCCTGATCCCGGCCTTTGGCACCACGCTTGAAATTGAACAGCAATTAAAAGATATTGGCATCCCCGTTGAAAAATTTAACACAACCTGTCCCTTTGTGGAAAAAGTTTGGAACCGGTCAGCACAAATTGCCAGCAACGATTATACGATAATCATACATGGTAAACCCGGTCATGAAGAAACAAGGGCAACTTTTTCACACGCGGCATTTCATAATGCCTCCGTTATTGTTCGCGATATGGCCCAAACGCAGGAATTATCAAAGTACATCACGGGAGAAAAAGATCCTGCTTCGTTTTATGAAAGTTTCAAGGGACAGTATTCAAAGGGTTTTGATGTGGGCAGGGACCTGCAGAAGATCGGAGTGGTCAACCAGACAACGATGCTGGCCAGCGATACCCAGGCCATTGCAGATTACCTGAAAGATGTAATTATCCGGCATTTTAACTTATCGGGGGCTGCTGTTGCCGAAAGGTTTGCCGACACCCGCGACACATTATGTTATGCCACCCATGATAACCAGACAGCAGTAAAAGGGCTTTTGGAAGCGAAAGCCGATCTTGCCATCGTAGTCGGGGGATATAATTCTTCCAACACATCGCATCTCGTTGAATTATGCGAAGAAAGACTACCCACCTATTTCATCAGTAATGAAGATAAAATCTTATCAGCGAAAGCCATCAGCCATTATGATTTTCATCTAAAAAAGGAACGGGTTACCCCTGGTTTCCTGCCGGAAAAAGAAACCGTCCAAATCCTGCTCACCAGCGGAGCTTCCTGTCCTGATGCGATCGTAGAAAAGGTGATTGAAAAAATAACATCCTATTTTGATATCAGCCTGCCACTGGAAAAAATGATAGCACAATTCCAGTAAAGCATTCCATGAATGCCCGGTACGTACAGTGGAATTACAAAAGGTTCAAAAAAGAAGAGGAGGGCATTCCCTCCTCTTCTTTTTTGTATAATTTACGAAGCCCTATTTATAGAGTAATTCATAATACTCATGGGCCATGCGGTTGCTTTCAAACTGGAACCTTACGTCCCTCATTCCATTTTTGGTAATCTGACGCCAGGTATCATGGTCATTATAGTAAATGGGCAATATCTCATTTTCGAGGATCTCATACATCTTGTCCAGGTCGTACTGGTCCTGCTCCTGGACTGACATTTTTCCATAGTCCGCTTTTGGCACCACAAAACCATTATTGCCATGGTTGATGAATTCCGGAATCCAGCCGTCATCGGTAGAAAAATTAACCGCCCCGTTCATCGATGCCGTCATGCCACTGGTACCGGATGCTTCGCGGGGGACCCGGGGATTATTTAACCAGATATCAGCGGCCTGCTTCATGCGTTTTGAAAGGGCCAGTTCATACCCGATTAATACGGCAACATTTTTGTATTTCTTACTCAGGTGTACCAGGCTGTTGAATTCTGAAATTGCCGGGTAATCCAGTGGATAAGGTTTACCTGCCCAAATAATCTGAACCGGGAATTTTGTGTCAGACAGCAGGCGTTCAAACCTTTCCGTATCGGATGTGATCAGCCCCGCCCGCTTATAACCGGCAAAACGGCGTGCCCACACAATGGTAAATACATTGGGGTCAAACAATTTTCCGGTCTGGTCGGCTACGATCTCAAATGCCCTTTTCTTCAAATATTTTTTCCGGTCGTCAAAGCCCCAATCATTGCCTTCTTCACTGAACTTGTATAATTGTTTATCGGCCCAATACCGCCAATTCTGGGCATTGGTGATCGAAATGATCGGACAGATATGATCATATTTCCCCCACATTTCGCGCGATACCACGCCATGCAGTTGCGATACCCCATTGGCAAGTTTGGCAAACCGAAGGGCTGCCAGCGAGTGATTGAACATGTTATCGTCATTACCGGTCAGTTTTTTTACGGCATCAACATCAAGACCGCAGAAATAACTCATTTTATGGCAAAGGAAAATATCATGTTTCTCGTTACCGGCCTCTTCCGGTGTATGGGTGGTGAACACAAGTTTTTTCCTGACCTCCCCGATATTGTTATTGTACTTCTTATATAAATAAAAAGCAGAAGACAAACCGTGCGCTTCATTCAGGTGATAGAGATCGGGATTATAATTGAGTTCATCCACCAGTTTGGCGCCGCCGACGCCCAGCAGTATAAACTGGGCGACCTTGGTGGCCACATTGGCATCATATAACCGGTGGGTGATCGTTTGTGAAACATAATCGTTTTCCGGGATATCCGTGGAGAGCAGGAAAAGCGGGGCCGTTTTAAAGGTCTCGGGGTTGAGATAATACGCTTTCACCCAAACCGGGTGTTCATGAACATTGATCTGAAATTTGATACCGGTATCTTCCAGGAAACTGAAGTTCTTTTCCATCCAGGTCACCTGCAAGGTCTGGTCCTGGTTGCGGGCCTGGTCATAATACCCATATTTCCAGAGAATGCCAATGCCAATCATATTTTGCCTTAACTCATAGGCACTGCGCATATGGGAACCGGCCAGAAAACCCAAACCACCACTGTAGATCTTGAGGGGCTGATGAACACCAAATTCCATGGAGAAGTAAGCAATCTTTTTGGCATATCGATCATCAACGGGGTACGGAACTTTAAAATGTCTGAAACTCATGATGTGTTTTTTTTACACGATGAGGTCGCAATATAATAGCAAAATCTGAAAATATGTTATCTTAATTTTTGACGGGAATCATTTCTTTCCGGAAAATAAACAAAATGCAGTTTGCGATCATCAACAAATTAACAGTTGTTCGTAACTCATTTTTTCTTTTTTCCGGTTACCATCTTTTTCTTTTTTGCAAAACTTCCGTCAAAGGAACATTGAACACCTCTCCAGTTGCCACAGGCCGCCAATTCTTTTAAGCTGACGGAAGAAGTCGTGAAAATAAATTCCAGTTGACAAACATCGCCTGGTTTTGTATAGACGGCTTTTGTTGGAGAAATGAATTTCGCCTCCCCCCTGAGTTCTCCTGTACAGGTGCCATTGTTCTGTTCAAGATGAATAAAAAAGAGGATCCTTCCCGACCGCGCGGCATCCCGGATGGACACCAAATTCATTTTACCCTTCGTATAGTCAGCGGCAAATTTACTTTTCACGGGTAAACTGTCAATAGGGTTGATCAGTTCAGTTATCCTGTCTTCAACAGGATCCGTCATGATCAGCTGAAAACTTTTTGTTTCGGCATCAAAGGAAAAAACATCCCTTCCTTCGGCCGTACTGCCATCCGGCTTTTTCATTTTGACCGTCCGGTAAAACGCGAAGCGCGCATCAACCCCTCCTGTTTCTTCATAAGCACTGCTTTTTACCGGTTGTATCAAATCCAGGGATCCCCCGTATTGCTGTTTTTTATCAAAACAGGATACCAGGATATGGTTCTTTCCGGGTAATACAATTTTGCTGAAGAGGTAGGTTTCGTCGTCGGGCGATACAACCCTGGCCAGCGGAAAGATCTTTGGCTTTGCTGCTTTCCCGGAAATTTTATCCAAAACCGAGTCCGGTATAAACTGGGTAAATACTTTCTTACTGATCCGGAAAGAATCATTCTCCCTGCTGTTCAGGATGCTTTGATTGAATTCCAACGGTGTTTTTTTGAGGGAATATGCCTCCAGGAAATCAACCTTTTCCACCGGTTCTTCGCCCGAAAGGGACGGTTTCTTTTTTTCCTTACAGGCTGCCAGGAAGCCCGTGGCCATGCATACAATAAGGATTAACTTTTTCATCGTTCCAATTGAAACCCAATTTACCTTTTTCCGGCCTGGAAATAAATAATTAATATTTTCAGAATATTTTTTAGATTTGCCTAAAATTTTATTTAGACGAAATGAATTATTCAGTTTCTGAAGAGAATTACATCAAAGCGATTTTTCATTTACAGGGTGACAGTGGCAATGTAACGACCAATGACCTTGCAGCGGCACTGCATACCCGGCCGGCTTCCGTTACCGATATGATGAAAAAATTAAAAGCCAAAAAGCTGATCAGTTACCAGCCCTATTATGGTTTTAAACTCAGTGCAGAAGGCAGGAAAACGGCACTGGGCATCGTTCGCAGGCACCGTCTCTGGGAATACTTCCTGGCGGAGAAACTCAATTTTGATTGGGAGGATGTACATGAGGTAGCAGAACACCTGGAGCATGTAAGCAGTAAAAAACTGATTGATAAACTGGATGAGTACCTGGGATTTCCAAAGTTCGATCCCCATGGCGATCCTATTCCGGACAGTGCCGGCCATATGGAATCTGATGCCAGGAATATGCTCTCAGAAACGGAGGCCCACCAGATGGTTACGGTTGCCTACGTTTCGAACCAGTCGAAGGAAATGCTGGCCTTACTCAAACACCGGAAGATCCGGATCGGAACAAAACTGGAAATCATAAAAAAATTCAGCTTCGACCAGTCATTAGAGATAAAACCCAAAAACCAGCAGGCTTTCTCCATCAGTGAAACCCTGGCCAAAAATATTTTTGTCACCCATGAGCAGTAAATCATTTGATCATTCTTTAAGCGAAGTGCATGGATCCGTCGATACCACCGCCAGTCACAAACCGGCCTGGCGAAGGCTTCTATCCTTTTTCGGCCCGGCCTATCTCATCAGTGTTGGGTATATGGACCCGGGCAACTGGGCTACCGACCTTCAGGGGGGCAGCCAGTTTGGATATAAACTGATCTGGGTATTGCTCATGAGCAACCTGATGGCGCTTATCCTGCAAAGCCTCTCCGCCCGCCTCGGTATTGTTCGTGGAAGGGACCTGGCCCAGGCCAACAGGGAAGTATACCCCCGTGGCATCAACCTGGTGCTCTATGTTTTGGCGGAAATCGCTATTGCCGCCACCGACCTGGCCGAAGTGCTGGGCATGGCCATTGGGATCCAGTTACTGACCGGCATCCCCTTACTCTATGCCGTGGGCATCACGGTATTTGATACCCTCCTGTTATTGCTCCTCCAAAGACTGGGGATGAGAAAGATGGAAGCATTCATTATGGGCCTGGTAGCTGTGATCGGTCTATCCTTCCTGGTGCAGATCCTACTGGCCAAACCCGATTTAGGGGAGGTCGTGACAGGATTTGTTCCGCATATCCCCAATAATGCAGCGCTGTATATTGCCATCGGGATCATTGGAGCCACCGTGATGCCGCATAATCTTTACCTCCATTCTGCCATCGTTCAAACAAGAAAAATAAAAAGGGATGATGAAGGCATCAGGAAGGCGATCAAGTACAATACCATTGATAGTGCAATTGCCCTCAACCTTGCTTTTTTCGTGAATGCAGCGATCCTGGTATTGGCTGCCACCGTATTCTTCAAAACGGGCCGGACGGATGTGGCAGAAATCAAAACCGCCCATGAACTGCTCGAACCCCTGCTGGGCAGCAAACTCGCCCCCACTCTTTTTGCGATTGCCCTGATCGCAGCCGGACAAAGTTCTACCATAACCGGAACGCTTGCCGGGCAGATCGTCATGGAAGGCTACCTGCATCTGCGGATCAATCCCTGGATTAGAAGATTGATCACCCGGTTGATCGCGATCATCCCTGCTGTAATCGTGATTGCCGTCAGCGGGGAAAAGGAAGTCGACAACCTGCTCGTGCTCAGCCAGGTGATCTTAAGTCTGCAGCTGGGTTTCGCCATCATCCCCCTGATCCATTTTGTAAGTGATAAAGCTACCATGGGTAAATTTGCCATCGGCACGGGTATGAAAACCGCCGCCTGGCTGATTACTTCCGTTCTGGTTTATTTGAATATACGCCTGGTGGCCGAAGAACTTTCTTCTTTTTTTGCTTCCGGTGGCAATATAATGACAAAAATCATCATATTGATCTGTATTGTATTTTTCGCGGCGGTACTGATCTTCACATTTCTCTATCCCCTAAAGGGCAGGAAGAAAAAATCAGCTTTGATAACTTTACACCCCGAAGCCATCTTTACAAAATTGGAAATACCTGACTATAAAAAAATCGCCATCGCCCTTGATTTTGGCAGCCACGATCTTAAACTGTTGTCGCATGCCGCGGGACAGGGACATAAGGATACTCTATTTATCCTGATCCACATTGTGGAAAGCGCCTCCGCCCGGGTATTGGGAAAAGAGACCGATGATATGGAATCAAGAAAAGACCGTGAACAACTGGACTTCTATATCGATCAACTCCGTTCCAGGGGTTACCAGGCAATAGGTTTGCTGGGTTACAGGAACAGGTCGGCAGAAATTGTCAGGCTGGTAAAGGAAAATAATGCTGAAATGCTCGTTATCGGTGCGCACCGGCATAGCGGATTGAAGGATATCATCTATGGGGAAACCATTGAAAAAGTGAGGCACGAATTGGATATCCCGGTATTGGTGGTGAATATCTAATCCTTTATTGCAGGTCTGGATCTTAATAAATGCTTGAACCGGCTAAAGGTTTCCGGTTTGATATTTAGCAGGGATGCCAGGTATTTTTGAGGAACCCGCTGAATCAGATCAGGATTTTTTCTGACAAAGGCCAGGAACCTTTCGCGGGGGGTTTCCTGTACCAGTTTTGATTGCCATTTGTCCTGCAGGATGGCAATCGCGGTGATCACCCTTCTTCCCATATGTTCCATTTTTGCCGACGAACTGAAAATTTGTTCAAGATCGTCATATTGAATCGACACCAGCACCGTGGGTTCCACCGCTTCCAGGCAAAAAGAAGAAGGTTCCCTGCTAAAAAAAGAATCCTGCACCAGGATGATCTGGCCCTCGTGAGAAATCTGGGTATGAACCTCCTGTTTTCCCTTTTTGTAATATTTCCGAACCAAACCCTTTGAAATCAGGTTAAAATAATGTTCCACTTCGCCGATCTGGGTGATCTTTTGCTTCTTTGCGAATTTTCGTTTGATGATAGTGGGCTCAATATACCTTCGAAACTCATCCTCAGACAAGTCAGTAAACTTGTTTACAAACTTTAGAAATACCTTATAATCTTCCATGCTCTAATCAGTCCCTGCAAAATTAATAAACCTTGATTTAAGTCAATCGGAAAAATCGGTCATTCCCTGGTTTTTATCGTCCAACGCGCCAAATTGCCCTTTTTAAGGGAAAAATTGGAAACCCTTAAATTTGCAACTCCTAAAATATTTTATTCAATATGGCAGCAAAAATCAAAGTCGAAAACCCGGTTGTAGAACTGGATGGAGATGAAATGACAAGGATTATCTGGAAATTCATTAAAGATAAGCTGATACTTCCCTATGTGGATGTTGATATCAAATATTATGACCTGGGTATTGAATACCGCGACCAAACCAATGACCAGGTTACAGTTGATGCTGCCAATGCCATCAAAGAATATGGAGTCGGTATTAAATGCGCGACCATTACCCCCGATGAAGCAAGGGTAAAGGAATTCAACCTGAAACAGATGTGGAAAAGCCCCAACGGGACAATCAGGAATATCCTGGACGGAACGGTTTTCCGTGAACCCATCGTTATGAAGAACGTGCCCCGGCTGGTTACGAACTGGACTGCGCCGATCATTGTCGGCCGCCATGCCTTTGGTGACCAGTACCGTGCCACCGATACGGTGATTAAAGGGAAGGGCAAACTCACCATGACCTTCACCCCCGAAGATGGCAGTGAGGCCCAGGTATTTGAAGTCTATAACTTCAAAGGCGATGGTGTTGCCATGAGCATGTACAATACGGATGAAAGTATTATGGGATTCGCCCGTAGTTGTTTCAATATGGCGCTCAGTAAGAAATGGCCCTTATACCTTTCCACCAAAAACACCATCCTGAAAAAATATGACGGCCGTTTTAAAGATATTTTTGACGAGATCTACCAAGAGGAATTCAAAGCTGCGTTTGACGCTGCCGGGATCGTTTATGAGCACCGTTTGATTGATGACATGGTGGCGAGTGCCTTAAAATGGAATGGCAATTTTGTATGGGCCTGTAAAAACTATGATGGCGATGTACAGAGCGATACCGTTGCCCAGGGTTTTGGTTCTTTGGGATTAATGACTTCGGTGCTGGTGACCCCCGATGGTAAAACCCTCGAAGCCGAAGCAGCCCATGGTACGGTTACCCGGCATTACCGGGAGCACCAAAAGGGAAAACCCACTTCTACCAACCCCATTGCTTCCATCTTTGCCTGGACAAGAGGACTGGCATTCCGGGGAAAACTGGACAATAACGCGGCATTGATTGATTTTGCAAATGCCCTGGAATCTGTTTGTATCGAAACCGTGGAAAGCGGTAAAATGACCAAGGACCTGGCCATCTGTATCCATGGCAATAAGGTGAACCATGGCGAGCATTACCTGTATACGGAAGAATTCCTCGATGCCATCGATGAAAACCTGAAAAAGAAACTGGGCTAAACATAACCGGAAAAGCCGCCCAGAAAAAGCGGCTTTTTTTATTTTTATTATTGAACGGTTTATTTATTTTCAATAAAAAAAATGACCCTGCTGGCACTGGCGATCGCCCCCGGATTGGCCGTTTGTATTTATATCTTTCTAAAAGACATTTATAACAAAGAACCGAAGTTAACACTGGTTGCCAGTTTTATGCTCGGGGTGCTGACCGTGATACCTGCCCTGGTACTGGAAAAATTATTGCTCCCGAACAGTAACAGCATTCTCTCCACGGCAATCAGCGCCTTCCTGGTAGTGGGTGTGAGCGAAGAGTTCAGCAAGTATTTTGTACTCCGCTATTACTGTTACACGCGAAAAAGCTTTGATGAGCCGCTGGACGGCATCGTGTACAGCGTCATGGTCAGTATGGGTTTTGCTACCATTGAAAATATCGCGTATGTATACAGTTACGGGTATACGACCGCCTTTACCAGGATGTTCCTCAGTGTGCCGGCACATGCCAGTTTTGCCGTTCTCATGGGTTATTATGTGGGCAAGGCGAAATTCGATCCCGGAAATAGCTTTCGGCTGCTGCTGACCGGGCTTTTCTGGGCAGTATTTTTTCACGGTACATTTGACTTCTTCCTTTTCCTGCAGAAAAGCCCCGATGTAAAACCCTTTATTTCCGACGGGTTGTTGTTTGCCGGTGCCATCATCTCCTATATTGTGGCGATCCGGATGAGCCGCAAACATATCCACACCCACCAGCTATTATCAAAACAGATGTTCAAACCCGATATCCATGTTTAGTACCCGACTGGCCAGCCCGTGTGATATCCCCCTGATCAGGGAACTGAACGACAAAGTATGGCCGCAGACCTATGCACCGATCCTGTCACCGGAACAGATCGGTTATATGCTGGAAATGATGTACAGTGAAAATTCGTTGCTTCAGCAGATGCAGGAAGGCTGTACTTTTCTCATCGTATACCATGATCAGGAACCGGTTGGTTTCGCTTCCTTCCAGGAAATTGAAAAAACCATCTACAAGTTGCATAAGATTTATGTACTGACCAGCGAACAGGGAAAGGGAACCGGAAGATTCCTGCTGGAGGATATCCTGGACAGGATCCGGAAAAAAAATGGCACCAAGATCCGCTTACAGGTGAACCGGTATAACACCGCCAAAAAATTTTATGAGAAACTGGGTTTTTCCGTGATCGGTCAGGCAGATTTTGATATCGGCAACGGCTTCTTTATGAACGACTATATTATGGAAAAGCGGTTGGTGCCTTAACTATTATTGGGTGGTATGCATCCTGAGTTTTAATGCCATTTCCGCACTCATCCCCTCTGCGTAAACACCATAAGCACTTACAAGCAACCCTTTATGTCCTTTATTGGACTCGATCACATAAAGGATGCTCGAATCATCGGGATTGGTCTCCCCTTCAAAGCGAAATACATTCACAATTTCAAAATCATTGATATCAAACTTACCCTCGTTGCAAACCAGGCAGTTCTCTGATAAATTAAAGTCGGTGGTATAGCCCTCCGCTTTTAATCCATTGATGGCCTGCGACAATGTTTCATACGTTTTCATAACCTCATCTTTTATTGAACATACGCTAAAGTTACGATGTTCAGCACAAACCACTTCAATACACCAGCTGATGGGTTTGTTTTACTACCCCCATGACAAAAACACTCTGTACCTGCCCCATGTTTTCAATCTGGCTGAGTTTGTTTACATGAAAATCGTAATAGGCGTCCATGTTTTCGGCCACTACCTTTAGCATAAAGTCAAATTCACCGGATATATTATAGCACTCAATGATCTCGGGCAATTCATGAATGGCCCTGATGAATTTGATCCCGGATTGCTTGCTATGCTGCCTAAGGGAAACATAACAGATCACCATGAGGCTTTTCCTGACCTTTGTATGGTCCAGCAAGGTGGCGTATTGTTTGATAACCCCCGAAGCCTCGAGCCTTCGGATCCTTTCATGAACGGGCGTCGTGGTAAGATGCACTTTTTCGGCTATCTCCTTTACCGTCATCCTGGCATTTTGCTGCAAAAGACCCAGGATTTCGAAGTCCTTCCGGTCCAGGGCCACCGGAGTAGCAGCGGAATCTACTTTATTTGATGCTTTTGGCATAGACAACTATATTTTTATTCTATAAAACTAATAAAAAATAGCATTTTATTCCATATTCATGAAACTAATTGCAATTTTATCCTGAATATTTACCTTTGTGATCTAAAACCTAAAGCATGTCTACAACAACAAAAGCAATTGATTTTACTTTACCCTATAAAGTCGCAGATATCAGTCTTGCAGATTGGGGTCGTAAAGAAATAAGACTGGCAGAAGCAGAAATGCCCGGCCTGATGGCACTTCGTGAAGAATACGGTAAAGCCCAGCCGCTGAAAGGGGCGCGTATTGCAGGTTGCCTGCATATGACCATTCAGACCGCTGTTTTGATCGAAACCCTGGTGGCACTGGGTGCAGAAGTAAAATGGAGTTCCTGTAATATATTTTCTACCCAGGACCATGCAGCAGCAGCCATTGCCGCAGCCGGTATTGGTGTTTTTGCCTGGAAAGGTCAATCACAGGAAGAAGCCGACTGGTGCATTGAACAAACCCTTTTCTTTGGTGGCGCCGACCGCCCCCTGAATATGATCCTGGATGACGGAGGCGATTTAACCAATATGGTTTTTGACACTTACCCGGAACTGATCCAGCATGTAAGAGGACTGAGTGAAGAAACAACTACCGGTGTTCATCGCCTGTATGAAAGAATGGCGCACGGTACTTTACCGGTACCCGCTATCAATGTGAATGACTCCGTAACGAAATCAAAATTTGATAATAAATACGGTTGTAAAGAATCCCTGGTCGATGCTATTCGCCGGGCTACTGATGTAATGCTGGCCGGTAAAGTGGCCGTTGTGGGTGGATATGGTGATGTGGGTAAAGGTTCTGCAGCTTCATTAGCAGGTGCAGGATGCCGTGTCATTGTAACGGAGATCGACCCGATCTGTGCTTTACAGGCAGCCATGGATGGCTTTGAAGTGAAGAAGATGAAGGACGCGGTTAAAGAAGCGGATATCGTTGTTACCGCTTCCGGTTGCCGTGACCTGATCACCGGCGAGCATTTTAAACTGATGCGTGATAAGACCATCGTTTGTAATATCGGGCATTTTGACATTGAGATTGATGTGGCCTGGCTGAATAAGAACTACGGACATACTAAAGACACGATCAAACCGCAGGTAGACCTTTATAATGTTGAGGGTAATGATATCATATTACTGGCAGAAGGCCGCCTGGTGAACCTGGGTTGTGCTACCGGTCACCCTTCTTTTGTGATGAGCAACTCGTTTACCAACCAAACACTTGCCCAGATCGAATTATGGACCAACCATAAGAATTACGAGAACAAAGTGTATGTATTACCGAAGCACCTTGATGAAAAAGTAGCGCGATTGCATCTTGGTAAGATTGGGGTTACCCTTGATGAACTGACCAATGAGCAGGCTGCCTACCTGGGTATTCCCCAGCAGGGACCCTTTAAAGCTGATCATTACAGGTATTGATAAATTTTTCAGTATAAAAAAGAGGCTGTCCAAAAAGGATGGCCTTTTTTCATTAAAAGGGCAGTATTTGGTTTTTGACCATTTAAAAAAATGAGTTTTGGTACTGTAGTTATATGGATGTTATAGGAAGCTTATTTGCCGAACCACCGCGTTTTTCT